>NZ_JBDUZQ010000009.1:0-214326 GCF_039943935.1 Paraglaciecola sp. | reverse complement strand
CATCGTCTCGTAAGCTTAGTTCGACGGCTTTGATTTTGAAATTAACAGGGTAAAACCATGTCCTTCTAGGTTGGGTATATTTGGGCATTGTAGCCTCCTCAAAGTGATGAGGAGGTGTCCACTAAAACGGGGGAAGAGCATGTTTTAACATTAACCACTTGTTATAATTAATACTTGGTTAGTCCCGCTTATGTCTTAATAGCAAATTTCACCAATTCACATTCTCCTTTAGTTGCAAAAAACTACTGTTCTCATAATGGGTTACACCACTTGTTACTTTAGGTTAGAGTCTCTGAGGTAGTTTCAATTTTTAGGCTTGTATAGCATGTCGAACTTTTTATCTTTAAGAGCTGTTTTTCCTGGGTTGTCTGTTTCGATTATTGTTGGTTTGGCAGCGCTATTTTTAAGCGAGCATTATGGCGCACCTGCTATGTTGTTTGCATTGTTGTTGGGTATCGCCATGTCATTTTTATATGAAGATACTCAATGTCAGCAAGGTGTTGAGTTTGCTGCAAACCATGTTTTACGGTTTGGTGTGGCATTGCTGGGGTTTAGGATTGCCTTTGGTGACTTACTTACTTTGGGCTGGAAGACTGCTTTACTATTGGCGTTTGTGATCGTTAGCACTATTACTATAGGGGTTGTGTTATCCAAGGCCCTTGGTTTAAATAAACGTTTTGGTGTCTTAACTGGCGGAGCTGTGGGAATCTGCGGTGCTTCGGCTACTATGGCTATTTCAGCTATTCTTCCTAATGATAAACATAAAGGCAGAGACACTCTTTTAACTGTGATAGGCGTCACCTCGTTATCTACAGTTTCTATGGTGCTATACCCTGTTATTGCAGATGCACTTGGATTAACGCAAACAGAAACTAGTATCTTTTTAGGGGGGACCATCCATGATGTCGCGCAAGTAGTCGGTGCTGGGTATTCTGTTTCAGAGCAAACTGGAGATTTAGCCACATTAACTAAACTAGTTAGAGTGTCTTTTTTAATGCCAGTTGTACTGTGTATATTATTGCTGCTTAAGTTGAACTTAGATAAAGGCATTGAGGCTAAAAGCCCTAAATTTCCTGCTTTTTTAATCTTTTTTGCCATATTTATGGGATTAAACAGCGTATTTGAGATCCCTGCTTTTGTGACCCAAGCAACAACCGACGTCTCTCGTTATGCTTTGGTTATCTCGATTGCTGCCATAGGCATGAAGTCAAACTTAAGACAAATATTAACTATAGGTGTAAAACCTATTTTACTGCTATTACTAGAAACGATTTGGATTGCCTTGGTTATTTTATTGGCATTGCCTTATTTATAATGATTAGTGTCACCTTTAAATGGCATGGATAATAAGTTAATCAAATTGCTGTTAGATTTTGCGCTAGAGTATTCTGTTAAACCAATATTGATGCCTTCATCACCATTGTTTGCTGATTCGGTGTAGCTACCGAATAGCCTGTCCCATATTGATAAATTGAAGCCAAAGTTACTGTCTGTTTCGCTCACAATTTGGCTGTGATGAATACGGTGCATGGTTTGAGTGACAATGATTTTACGCAGTGGTTGTTCAATACGCTTAGGGAGTGCAATGTTAGCATGGCTAAACATTGCGGTGGCATTGAGAAGTACTTCAAAAACCAATATTGCCAACAAAGGTGCGCCTAATACAATTACCGCAATGAGCTTAATGGCAATACTTAAAGCTATCTCAATTGGGTGGAACCTAAGGCCAGTGGATACATCAATATGAGGGTCTGCATGGTGAACCCGGTGAAGCCGCCATAGTAAAGGTACGCGGTGGAACACTCTATGTTGCCAGTAAATTAGGCAATCAAATAGCACAACAGTAATAGGTATTGACCACCACAAACCTACAGAAAATTGATTCCATAAACCTATATTCTGCTGTTGTGCCCACAGAGCTACCGCCGCCAAACCAGCAGGAATAAGCAAGCGCACGACTAATGAACCAATAAATATTAATCCAAAGTTAGTCGACCAACGAGCCAGCTTAGGTACCGGAGATTTTCGGTTAGGTGTGAGTGCCTCCCAACACATCATAATTGCTAAAATACCAATAAAAACACCGAGTCTTACCCACATTTCGGTTGTGCTACTAATTATCATATTTGTTTATGTCCTAACCTTTTATGGAACAATTCGTTTTGTGGTCATTATTTGTATATTATCATCGATTCGAATTGCTATTTATCATCACATCACAGGACCGTATTATTTATGAAAATTACTACCTTAATTGCAGGCATTTTTTCTGTACTTGCATTATTGCTGTCAGGCCCTTTGTATCAGGCTGAAGTTTTAGAGCTTAGGCAGGCCTTTATGGGGTTTCGTGTGGCGTTGATTATTGGTGGGATTACCCTAGTGTTGATTGTGATTCAACTTATCTTTATGCGTAAAAATATCGGTTGGGGATCGACAGGTTTAGCTGCATTGTGTGCTGTGGTCGCGATTGGTTTGCCTTTAAGTATGATGAATAAAGGTAAGTCAGTACCTGCAATTCATGACATTACTACTGATTTAGTTAATCCACCTAAGTTTAATGCCATTCTAGCTTTACGAGCAGACGCACCAAACCCTGCGGCCTACCAAGGTGAAGAAATTGCAAGCCAGCAACGCAGCGCTTACCCAGAGTTACAAACTCAAAGTTATAAAGAGTCTAGTGATAAAGTTTTTGATGCAGCGCTTGCCTCTATTGAGAATCTAGGTTTTGAAGTGGTAACAGCAAATAAAGCTACCGGGCAGATTGAGGCCTTTGATAAAACAACTTGGTTTGGTTTTATAGATGATGTGGTTGTTAGAATTCAATCTGCAGGTGATATGACTTTATTAGATGTACGCAGTAAGTCACGTATAGGTCGCAGTGATTTAGGTAAAAATGCCGAGCGAATTCATGCCATTTTAGATGGTATTGTGCTGTAGAAAAAAAGCTATTTTAACTCTCTGTTAATAGGTTTTTTGAATAAATGTTGTTGCGTAGACTACGCAACAACATTGTTACCAGAGCTCGATTGATGAGTGCAAATTTACCTGTAATTGCTTTATATAATTTTTATTTAGCTGCAATGTTTTTAGCGCTAAAATATCTAGAATCACTGAAGTCTTCGCCCTTTATTTGCGTCAACACATTCATGTAACTCCCCTCAATAAACATCTTTTCATATAACGAGACTAAATCTTGTTTAGTGGTTGACTTAACAAAGTTAATCAAGCGATTTTGGCTAGCGAAGTCTAGCTTGTTTTGCTCCCAATCTTGTAAAAATGGCACGACTTCAGTCAAAATATTTACTGGTTTTTTTTGTAACTCATCAGCGAGCGCTTTTGCTAGTGTCTCTACAGTGTCTTCGTTAATATTCTTTAATGTTAAGTAAAATCGATATTGAAAATCAATAATGTATTCTTTGAGTTTCTGTAGCTCAGTATTGTCACTAACGACTAAAATACTGAGGCTGGGGAAGCCATGTATGTTCTCTTCAGCACTTTTTACAATATAGCCAAGTTGCTTATTGGTTCTCAAATCATTAAAAAGAGGTGTCGTCATTAAACGGTTAATAACATGTAATTGTGATAAAACCTGTTCGGACTTCTCTGGGTAAATATAGGTATCAACAAGTCCCACCCCATCTTTGTTTGATACTACATTTTTAAAAAGCGCTCTGCCTTTATGCATCTTAAAATTAGAGCCAAGATGCCAAGGCTTGGTTTGGCTAGTTCCTAATTTTTCCCTAACGGACTTAGAAAACTCAACTATCTCTTCGGGAGAGAAGTTACCGTGAGAATAAATATCGATATAATTTTCTTTCAATATTGTTGCGTGCATTTTTTTAACGCTTTCTAAGGTGGTTTTGCTCAATGCTTCAAGAATCACATCTTTTTCAAAAAGATATGGAGGGCGATGTGTTGCGTTCATTGCATAATAATTTAGCTGGTCTAAAAGCTTTTGGTCACCAATACTTTCTAAGCTATCTTTATACAGTTTTACTGCATTTAGAAAGTTCTTTTCATTTATTTCGATATTAACAAAACCATCAATTAGTTTATTGGTAAGGCTTATCTGTTTTCTGCTTCGGCCAAACAAACGAAAAGTAGCATTGCCCGCGCCGTTTAACATGGTACTTATCATTACACCGTCTCTTTGCTGAGCTCGCTGAAATAAACGTTGATTCTTCTTTAAATAAATCGTGTTTAAGATATATGCATTTATTAAATTGTCTGCATTTTCAGCAGGAACATCTGATACAAGTGAAAGGTTTAGCACTCCATCCTTCCCTTTATGATGCAAACTTTCTGACATAAATGCGCGTACACCTGGTTCACTGTAAACTACTTGAGGAGTAGAAAAATCTCCATCTAATTTAACTATGACCTCTTTTTCTTGCCCTAACACTTGCGGAGTAGGTAAGTTCAAAGCGACTTCGGTTGATAACCAACTATCTTTTTCTTTTACAGATATTGGTTTTGTTCGATATTCACCGTCAGCGTATTCTAATTTTTTTTCTGCTTTTTCATTTGGGCTTATATGATAAATGCGAGCAGAATCAACGGTTAATTGAGACAGTACCTTGTTAATTTTTTCTTCTTCGAACCTATCAACTAAGTAGTCAGCATCAATAATATTCTTAACGGGGAAGTCAAAAACTCTTTGAGACAATGTCATGGCTAAGTTAGGTGCAGGAAGGGCTCTGTAGTCTTCAAATTGCATTGATTTTATTGCTGAGAGCTCATCAAAGTAAGCTTGCTTTATTCCAGATTGCTTAATTAGCTCTATATATTGGAAAGTATTACGTAATATATCATCTTGGTTATTCTGGCCTTTTTCAGTGAGTACATATTCTAAGAAGGCAGAACCAGTATGGCCCCAGATGTTTGGAGCAAATATACTTCTACCTGTTTGGATATAGCCTTGCTCTCGTAAAGTGAATAATAGCGAGCCTTCTTCTTCAGAATTTAACAAATGAGTTATATATTCATTGGGTTTGTTTTTCCAATCCGATAGGTTGTTTGCAACAGGAAACTCTATAGTTAAGATTGGTAGTTTAACTTTACTTTTTATATAGATGTGTTGACCTAAATTTTCAGCGTTATATGCATTAACTGAAGTGACTGGGCGATTTATCTCTTTGTTTTCTATGCTAGAAAAATATTCCTTTGCTAATTTTTTTAGTTGTTCAGAAGATTGTTTGCCAACTAAGGTTAATTTCATAATATTGGCTGAGTAATGTTGGTAGTGAAAATTTTTCAGTGCTGCTACTAAGTCACTCCCCTTTTTGTTTAGTGTTTTATTGTTACCCACACCTAGTTTGAATCTTGGGTGCGCAGTGTTACCTGTATGTGCTGCTACCCGCTGCCATATAAATTGGTCAGCTTGATAATGTAACAACCATTCTGAGTTTACTGCGTTTATTTCTTTCTCAATCATAGTCTTGTCAAACAACGGAGACGCTATGGCTGAGCTCAGGCGATCTAGTGCGGGTGCATATTGCTCAGCATTAATTGATAATAAATAAGTGGTTTGTTGTGGTGCGGTAAAGGCATTAGCATTACCTCCATTATTTTTTATAAATTCAAGATACTCATTTGGTTTGGGGTGTTTTTCTGAGCCCATAAAAATCATATGCTCTAAAAAATGAGCTAAGCCTTGGTGTGATTCTGGGTCTTGATATTGGCCGACTCCAACACTTATGGTAGCAGCCGAAGTAGTTAGTGATGGATCACTAACTGTTATCACTTCGATGCCATTCTTTAATGTAAACGTATCGTATGTACGGGAGTCTGCTGGGCTTTTGTTTATTAAATCAGCTGCAATGCCTGTAGACATTGTTAACAGAACTAAAACGATTGAAAACGCCTTAGTTAGTTTTATTAACGGATTTATCTTCTCGTGTGTTGGTAATCTTGAGCATAGGTATTGATGCTTAATAAACTTATTAATACTATGTTCTGAAGTAGTCGCTCTGTGTTTAATTGTTTTGTTTTTCTTTAGCATGTCGCCCCCGCGTTAAAAATGGAAATATGCTTATCAGGTAAGCATGCTAAAAAGGATAATAAACATACCTATTTAATACAGGCTGATTGTATGTAAAATCGAGATGACTATATTTAAATATGGGACAGTAGCTTGTTCATGTTTAATTTTAGGACATCACAATCAAAAATTGAGACAAATGAGTAAAATGACAACCTCCAAAACATTAAGTAAATTTCCAAAGTGATATTTTTTAGATTGCGAACTATTGTCCTTTATTTTTTTCTTTTAAGTGAATTTTCCTATAGCTCAACCTCTACCCTTAATTCTCAGAATGTTTTTTCGGACCAATCAATTGGTGTAATCAATGCAATACATCAAGGAAAAGACACTATTTGGTTAGCCACCGAAAATGGCTTGGTTGGATTATTAGGCTCACAAAAAACAGTGTATGACTCTACTAATAGTTTCTTAAGTGAAGAGAAAATTTATGCTCTACTTGAAGATGAACTTGGCAGAGTTTGGTTAGCCACCTATGGCGGGGGTATCTATATTTTTGATCCTTACACTCAGGCAATGCTTAACATCAGTACGAAAGATGGTTTGGTGTCAGATAATTGTTTTGATTTGGCAATGTCAGGCAAGGGCAAGGTTTATGCTGCCTGTCAAACTGGTTTAGCTTCAATAGATATCCATTCCCTTAAAACCGAAAACCTATTAGCTCATATTTCACAAGATACGTTAAAGCCGAGTTCTATTTATAGTTTAGCAATCGATACAAATGATGATATTTGGTTTTCTCAAGGTAATAGTGGTGTGTTTGTATATTCAAACGCAGACCATAACCTTACTAATTACAATACAGACAACGCTCAATTGCACGGTGTGCAAGTGCAAACTATATATGTTGATCGACAAAGCCAACTCTGGGTAGGTACTGAATTAGGATTAAATAAATGGGATGCTGATCATAGCCAGTTTTCTCATTTTCCTTATCAACCAAAAAGCGGCTCTGAGCATTATGAGAATGCAAGTTCTAACATCACCAGCATCTTTGAAGATAGTGCTGGAGTGTTGTGGGTTGGGGCAAAGAAACTATTAACAGTAAACCATATAAATCAAACTGTTGAACTTGCAGTTGCAATTTCTTCTCAATTACAAAACGAGCTGCTTAATATTTTTGCTATTGATGAATCAAATCAAGGGGAGTTACTTATTGCTTCTTTTAATATTGGTTTGTCAACATTACCAGCAACGAGAAGCGATATATTGTATCTCAATCTAGAAAAAGGTGGGTTAAAACGTTTATTTACTGCAGCTTACGTTGACCAAGAGCATATTTTATTAGGGGGGAGAAATAACCTTTACTCCTATAGTTTTTCAACTAAGCAACTAAAACCTTTAAAAACTAATATCGGTGAAGTCACAGTTACATCAGAAATGTTAAATAAAATTTACGTCGCGACAGATAATAAGCGATTTTTTGTTGTTACGAAAAGTGATATGTCAGTTCAAGAGCTGAAACTAAACGATATGACATTTTTAGAAGGGCCTAGGAGTACTACTACAGGATTAGTAGCTGACGCTGATGGAAACCTAATTTTTTTAGTGTATGGAACTAATGCCCCAGGCGTGTACAAAGTCACGCCTGAAGGTTTAGTCGTGCCAGTAATTATAGATATTCACCCTACCATGGGTATGTTCAATCATGCTGGTGAGCTTGTAGTTGCAACATTTGGACAAGGGCAGTTTGCAATTTCAGGTGATACTGTGCGGCCCATTGCTAATAATGAAGTTCTAAAAGACTTAATGGGAAGGTGCCAATACGAAGACCAATTAAAGAACTTATGGTTGTGCACAAATGATGGTTTAAAGGTGTTAGAAAAGGGAAGTACAAAATACAAAGCTATTGAGTCAAATTTAACCGGTAATGCAAACATGATTCATGACATAGTGCAAGATACTCAGGGCTATTATTGGGTGACAACCAATAAAGGTCTGGTTAGATATGACCATATTAAAGAGCACTCCATCAAAATCGGCATGGAAGAAGGGGTAATTGATACAGACTTTCAATTTGAGACTGCTTTGAATTTATTAGACAGCAAAATTTTTATAGGGGGCGATCTCAAAAGCTATGTTATCGATACGCGTGCGTTAAATGTGTACCTAGATAACCGTATAGATAGAAAAACTAAAGCTATTGTGACTGACATAGTCGTTTCAGATAGAGAAAGTGGCAAAAAAGAACTAAAAAACAGAGGCTTAAGTTTAAATAAGAATGAAACAAAACCCGCCTTAGAACTTAATCATAACGAGTACCTCTTAACCATAAAATTTACGGTTGATAACTATCATGAAAGAGCTCTGCTCGAGTATGAATATAGACTGCAAGGATTAAATGACGACTGGATAAACGCCAAAGCAAGAGAAAACTCTGCAACTTATACTACGTTACCAGCAGGGGATTACGAGTTTCATGTGAGGGTATTCGACCCTAAAAGCCAAGCTGTTCAACCCATCACTAGCCTTGCCATCAAAGTACATCCGCCCTATTGGCTTACATGGCAGGCTAAAGCGCTGTATCTCACTTTGCTGGTTTCTATTTTAGTTTTTATTTATTGGCTTAGAACTCGCCACTATAAAAAAATGAATGCGGCATTGGAAAAAGCAGTATTACAGCGAACCACAGAATTACAGAAAAGCAACCAACAAGTCTCAAGCCTACTCAAGCAAAAACAACATTTATTTGCCAATGTATCTCACGAAATCCGTACTCCACTTTCTCTTATGATTGGCCCACTAGAGCTGTTGTTAAATAAAATATCTGAACCAAATATGTTTCGGCAGGCTTCATTAATCAACCGAAATGCTAAGCGGCTGCAAAATCTGGTGGAGCAAATTCTTGAACTAGAGAAATTGGAAACAATTAATCAACCTAGTAGAAAACTCTACAGATACCCAGATGCTCTTAAACTAATAGTCGAGTCATTCACACCTTACGCTATCTCTAATGAGCAAGTATTAATATGTGACGCCACTGACACTGTGACGTTAGAGCTGGTGGAGGATTCATTTGAAAAAATCATTTCAAACTTATTGTCTAATGCTATTAAATATACACCTAAAGGAGGCACAATTAGTGTCACTAGTGAACATAAAAATGAGTGGTTATATATTCAAATAAGCGATACAGGGATGGGCATTGAAGCGGATCAATTGAAAAATATATTTGAAAGATTCACAAGGCTGCAAAGTACGATTTCTGTTCACGGTACGGGTATTGGTCTTGCTTTAGTAAAAGAATTAGTAAAAGCCAATTCGGGCAAAATTAGTGTCAAAAGTGAACAAGGTAAGGGTTCTGTTTTTACTGTAGAACTTCCGATATCGAAAAAAGATGCAACGCAACAGTTAGTAGACACCACTTTTAAACCTTCGGTGCTTGTTCCAACTGTCGAGTTACAACAGGATAGGTCTAATCTAGAGTCAATCGCTGAAAAAACAGAGAAAGCCTCTGTACTCGTGGTAGAAGATAACAATGATATGCGAGACTTTATCATGAGTTGCCTTGAGGATGAATACCATTGTATAAGCGCTGAAAATGGCCAAAAAGGCTTAGCTTTAGCCATTGAGACGATACCCGAATTAATTATCTCTGATGTCATGATGCCTGTGATGGATGGTTTTGAGTTAGCCAAAAATATAAGAGGTAATGAAGAAACCTCTCATATACCTATCATACTGCTTACCGCAAAAGGAGATGAGGATAGCCGGCTTAGTGGCTGGAGAAATGAAGTGGATGATTATATTGTAAAACCCTTTAACGTAAGTGAACTACACTTGCGAGTTGCTCGCTTAATATCCATAAGAGAAATATTGAAAAAACGCTATTCTCGAGAAGCCTTTGGGCAATCAGAAAAAACTATAACGGAGGGAAATGAGTTAAGTTTCCAGAATATTCAAGACCAGAAGTTTTATAATCGTTTTACTGCGTTAATTAAAGAACACTATACAGACGAGAATTTCAATCGGCGAATAGCTGCGGAAAAACTAGCTATCAGTGAGAGGCAGCTCAATCGTAAACTGGGAGCGCTCATAGATTATAACTTTTCGGAATTTTTGAGAAAATACAGATTAGAAGAAGCAAGAAAAGCAATAATAGCAGGTCGTCAAATTACAGAAGTCAGTTATAGTGTTGGATTTTCTTCCCCTTCCTATTTTAGTACCTGCTTTAAAGCAGAGTTTGGTGTATCACCCGCCAATTTAATTTTGTAGCCCAAAGAAAGAACCAGATTTTACAGAGTAAAATTAGAGTATTCGCGTAGAAAGTAGTTTTTAGTCTGAACAATAGGCTTATTTTAAGGGAGTAGTATAGAGCTGGGGCGCTTGTAGTGTTGTAAAGCAGACTGTATTTTTTATAAAAATCAATGCGTTTTGTTACATCTGCTTAGTATCGATAAGAATAAGTCGCATTGACAACCTGAGAATTTCAACGTAGTTTTATCTGCCTTCGAATTGGTTAATTTGATTCTCATAAGAAGTAACGGAGCGGTTTAAAAATGGAGCTTTTTTTAAGCGAAATATTTAGTTTTCCCATCATATTATTTACCATTCCTTTAATTGTATTAATGCTGTTTTGGCTAACGGCTTTTGCTGGTTTGATTGATATTGAAATTCTTGATTTTGATACTGACAGCGATGCTGAAGCAACCAGTGGCACGTGGATAGAAAGCCTAGGGTTAGATGGTGTGCCGTTAACGGTTGTCCTCACCTTAGTAGATATATATGCCTTCGCCTTTACCTATTTAGCCCGCAAATATTTAATGCCCTTATTCGATGGCGTGCTCACTGCTACCGCGGTTGGTTTTATTGTGGCAGTGTTTGCTGTGGTGATAGCGATTCCGTTTGCCGCTATATGTTGTAAACCTTTGCGTAAAGTTTTTCACACCCACGAAGCCGTCTCGAAAAAAGACCTAGATGGTGTGATTTGTACAGTTACCACACAAACTGTCACTGAGTCTTTTGGTCAAGCCACAGCTGACGACGGCATGGTGTACACCATTATGGCTAACGTTCCTAACGATTTAAGTAAAGGCAGCCGTGTTGTGTTGTTAGAGTATTCTGAAGGCACTGATAGCTATACGGTTGCCAGCGAAGCCGAGGTGATGGCGATGTCATCTGCAAGCGTATAACCCTTTCCCCAAATTTTAGTTGTTAATGGAGTCAACGAATGAATACTGAAAGTAATTTGATTTTTTGGATTTCTCTTGCCGTAGGCATTTTTGTATTAGTTATGGGGATCACGCTTATGCTTGCCCGTTTATACAAAAAAGTAGAGCAAGGCCGTGCCATGATCATTAACAAAATGGGTAACGAACCTACGGTTACTTTTACTGGTGGTGTTGTGATACCGGTATTTCATAAAATGGAAATTATGGATATCTCATTAAAAACGATTGAGGTTGACAGAAGCGGCTCTGATGGTTTGATTTGTAACGATAATATTCGTGCAGATATCAAAGTGGGCTTTTTTGTAAAGGTGAACAAAAACCGTGATGACGTAATGAAGGTGGCTCAAGCTATTGGCTGTGAGCGAGCGTCTAACATTGCCACATTAGAAGACTTGTTTAGTGCCAAATTCTCAGAAGCCCTAAAAACCGTCGGCAAGTCTTTAGAGTTTGAAGACTTATACGCCAAGCGTGACAAGTTCCGTGACATGATCATCGATAATATTGGCACTGACCTAAACGGTTATGTACTTGAAGATGTTGCTATTGATTACCTAGAGCAAACGCCCCTAGAAAAGCTTGACCCAAATAATATCTTAGACTCGCAAGGTATTCGTAAAATCACGCAACTTACAGCAGAGCAACACATAGAAACCAATGTGTTTCAACGTGATGAAGAGATGAAAATCAAGCGTAAAGACGTCGAAACCCGCGAAGCCATTTTAGAGCTAGAACGCCAGCAAGCTGATGCTGAAGCGAAACAAAAACGTGAAGTTGAAACTGTGGTTGCCCGAGAAACTGCGGAAACAGAACGCGTTCAGCATGAAGAAAAACTCAAATCTGAACAGGCACGAGTACAGGCAGAACAAGAAATTGAAGTGCAAGAACAAAACAAACAACGTGAAGTTGAAGTGGCCGAGAATAACCGCTTACGTGCCGTTGCCATTGAAGAAGAGCGTGTTGTAAAAGCCCGCGAGCTAGAGCAAATTGAACGTGAGAAAGAAGCATCGTTACAACGCATCGCTAACGAAAAGCTCCTAGAGCATGAAAAGCGTGAAATTGCCGATGTTATTCGCAGCCGAGTAGAAGTAGATAAAACCGTAGCTGAAAAAGAAGAAGAAATTAACGACGTACGTGTGGTTTCTGAAGCAGAGCGCTTGAAAAAAGCCAGAGTAATTGCCGCCGAAGCCGAAGCTGAAGAAGCCTTAGTGAAAGACATTAAAGCCGCCGAAGCCGCTGAGAAATCTGCTGAGTACATTGCCAAAGAGAAATCTGTGATTGCGATGGCTGACCTAGATGTGGCCGAGAAACTAGCTTTGTCACAACGTAAAGAAGCAGAAGGTAAAGAAGCGCTTGCTGCAGCTACTGGGTTAGCAGAGGCTAAAGTGATGGAAGCACAAGCCATTGCTAAAGAACAAGAGGGCATGGCCGAGGTTAGAGTACAAGAAGCCTTAGCCGATGCTGTTGAAAAAACCGGTGTGGCAGAAGCTGAAGTCATGGCCAAAAAAGCTGCTGCCGAAGCTGAAGGTATGACTAAGAAGTTTGAAGCTATGGGGACTATGTCTGACAGTCAGCGTTCACACGAAGAATTCAGAATGCGCCTAGACAAACATCACGAAGAAAACATGGAGTCTATTACTACCAACGTTGAAATTGCTAAACAACAAGCTCTAGTGTTATCTGAAGCCTTAAAAGAAGCAAACATCGACATTGTGGGTGGCGATACCAGTTATCTAGATAGCTTTGTTAAATCTTTGTCTGTGGGCAAGTCTATTGATGGCACCATAGGTAAAAGTGAAACGCTACAAACAGCCTTTGCAGATCACTTCAATGGCGATGCCAGCTTTGTAGAAGACGCCAAAGAGTTAATTGCTGGGTTTGGTGGTGCAAGTGGTAATGCTAAAGACACGGCTATTACCGCACTGGTTGCTAAATTTCTAAAAGAAGGCGGAGACAATCCCCAAATTATGGATTTAGTTGCCAATGCCTTAAGTAAAAAGAACGACAGCACTTCAAGCTAATAAACAGTGTTTGGGCAGTGATATCGCTGCTCGTTTTCATTAGCTGGGAGAGGCTTTATGGCAGAACAGGCTACAACAGATCAAAACCAAGTTGACCAAGCGGTTGCCGAGGGCGGGGCTTATGAAGTTATTCGCGCTCGCTTAAACGAGCAAGCGTCAGCTCTTAAACAAAAAGTTGATGCCCTTAATCAAGCTCGTATTGATGAGTTTGGTCAAGCGAAATTGGATGTACTTAGCCGAGTACGCGTCAGAACTGAAAACAATTGTGTAGCCAGAGATATAGTACCAGTTGGTGAGCATATTTTATTTGGCTACAACGTATTCATTGGCCTTAAAAAAGAAACCAAAGTACAAGATGTATTTGGTTTGTTTAAGCTCAAGCAAAGTGACGCAGGATATGATCTTGAAGCCCAAGACCTAGCAGGTAGCTTTTTAGCGGAGACTAACTTTGTTAAAGAGTTCAGTGAGCTATATGTTTATTACAAAGAAGCTCGATTAATTCAGCTTAAAGTACAAAATCAAACCCTTTTTGCTGTGTTTCAAATTGGCCGAAAAATTGAAGACACCCGAGTATTTCAATGGCGAGTAAACAAAGACGGTAGTGCTACCTACATAGATAATCGCGGTGAGCGGTCCATAAAAACCGCGCCATCACATGATTTTGAATGGTTGAAAGTAGGCCGCGAGCAACACGTAACAGGCCAGCATCCTCATGTTAATATTCTTGATTCTGTGTTTGTTGAAACCCTAAGCGGCCAGCTCACTATCAAGGTCGAAAATAATACAGAAGACGGCTTAGGCATTTATAATGAGCCAGTAGAAGATCAGACTCAAAGTCTTGCTGATGCCGATATTCAATACGCAAAAATTGGCACGCTAATACTGCTAAAAATTCAGCCTTATCGTGAAAAACAATACCGCTTTTTGGTGTTTAATACTCGCACGAATCAAATTAACCGAATTGATGCTATTGGGCTGGCTTGTGTTTCTTTGCCAGAAGACCACGGCATTATTTTCCCCGGTGGTTATTACCTACAAAATGGTGAAACTAAGTCTTTCCCAGATGAAATAGAAGGTTTACGTTTTAAGCGTACCATTCGCTCCCCTAATGGCGAGGATGTGCTTTACGTATTTTACGAACCAGAATCTGGATTGGTTGGCTTGTATTCTTACAATCTTATTCGTAAAGAGTTACAAAACCCTATTTATGCACATGGTTATAGCGTGTTTGAAAATGGCACTATGGTGGTGTTTGTGGCTGAAGACGAAGCAACTCGCGTACACCCTATGCAAGTATGGGAAACCCCCTACTTCAGCCAAGAGCATGCCGCTAAGCAACCCACAACCGATAGTTTTTTTAGTCGCATTGGCAATAAAGAATTAGTACGGGGTATTTCAGATTTGATTGCCATAAATCGTTCTGTGGCTAACCCAAATCCCAGTCGTAATTTATACGAAGACTTAATCAAAACCTGCCGCACTATGTTCGACAGTTATTATTGGTTATCGGAGCCAGAAGTTAACGGCTTAGGTGAGGTTGTACACAGTATTACTGCTACCGCTGAGCTGGTAATTGATGAGTTTATAAAGGTTGAGCAAATACGCTTACAGGCTGACAAAGCCCTAGCTCAAGCCGAGCAAAAACAGGCTGATGTGTTAGCTACTGTTAAGATTAGTGATTGGCAATCGCCCGAACAATACGTGGACTGCTTGACTGCATTACGTCAGCAGCGGGGCCATTTAATCACTTTGAAAGACCAGCGCTATATAAATAAAACACGCATCGCCGAATTAGATACTCAAGTAACTGAAAAATTCGAAGAGGTAAGCAGTGCTACCGTAGCGTTTTTAGCAGCTGATAAGGCGTTACAACCATACCATGACAAAATCTCCGCTTTAGAAGGTAACGTGGCAGTCGTGGCTCTAGTCGTAGATATCAAGCCTCTTATTGATGAACTAGATGGACTATCTGTTGGCTTAAATTTACTAACCGAAATATTAAACGGCTTAAAAGTTGATGATGCTACTGTAAGAACCAAGATTCTTGATGATATTTCTGAAATTTACGCCAAGTTAAATCAAGTTAAAGCCCAAGGCAAAAAACGTCGTAAAGAATTAGGGTCTGGCGAATCTTCTGCCGAGTTTGCTGCACAATTTAGGTTGTTTTCTCAAAGTATAAATAGCGCAATAGCTATGGTAGATACACCCGAAAAAGCTGACGAACAACTATCACGGCTAATGATTCAGCTCGAAGAGTTAGAGTCTAAATTTAGTGAGTATGACGAGTTTTTATCCGACATTATGGATAAACGAGAAGAACTTCACAGCGTATTTGAGAGCCGTAAACAAAGTCTGATTGAAGACCAACAGCGCCGCTGTCAAAACTTATTTGGCGCTGCTGAGCGTATTTTAAAAGGTGTTTCTAGGCGGGCTGCGGGGTTTAACGATGCCGATCAGCTCAATACTTATTTTGCTTCTGATCCTATGGTTATGAAGCTTGCTGACTTAGTTGCACAGCTTCGTGATTTGAACGATCCGGTTAAAGCTGATGATTTAGAGGCCCAGCTTAAAGCGGCTAAAGAACAAGGTATTCGTAGTTTACGTGATAAACAGGATATCTTTGAAGATGGCGGTGCTGTCATCAAGTTAGGTAAGCATAAGTTTAGTGTGAATTCACAAAATCTAGACTTAACTTTATTGCCCCGTGATGATGGGTTATATCGTCACTTAGTGGGGACGGATTATTTTGAGCCGCTCGACAGTCAAGAATTAAACGAACTCAAGCCGTATTGGCAACAGGCGTTAGTGTCTGAAAATGACCAAGTCAGTCGTATTGAGTATCTCGCCTCTTTAATTATTCGTGATGCAGAGCTGCAACAGAGTGGACAGTCTATTAACGGTTTGTACGAGTTAGCTAATGACTCAAAAGCGTTATTAGACTTAGTACGCGGCTATATGTCTGAGCGTTACCAAGAAGGCTACGAAAAAGGTGTTCACGACTCGGATACGGTAAAGGTATTACAGGCTATTTTGCCTGTGCATCAAAAAGCCGATTTATTACGTTACTCACCAAAATCCAGAGCGTTGGCAATGATGTTTTGGGGATTTTCTAGTCGAGACAAAAACCAAGAAAAAATCTGGCAAAGCCATGCCTTTAGCGCCCAGCTGTTGGCTAATTCTTTTAATAGCCTTAAGGGTTTTGAGCAATTACAACAAAGCTTGCAACATAAGCTACAAGAGTTTTGTGAGCGATTTGCTTTAACCTTCGCCCACAACGAAATTGAGCAAAGTAGTCATTATTTAAGCGCTGAATTAGCGCAACCTAAATTGGCGTTTATCAGCAGTCAGCCTGCCAAGGGGTTAGCTGCAAACTTTGCCAAGCAATTAGACACTCTAGGCCATGGTCATGAATTCCAATCTGCCATGGCACAGTTTAATCAATTAATTGAGAGCGCTTCGTCAAATAGTTTTGTTATACATGGTTTAGAGGAGCAGTGGTCACTTACTAATGCATGGTTGTCCGCTACTTTGTCAGAAAATGATAAGGCTCAATTAGGCCATTATTTACCAGAGGCTGCGGCACTTATTATTTGCCAAGATAAGCTCAGTACTCGGCCAAGTAAAGTAGACTTAAATATCACCATTGATGGGTTACTTAGCGATCATAAAAATATTAAAGATAGTCAGTTAAACATTGCTTTAGATGAATATAGTGAAAGGCTTAATCAGTATCATGTGCAACATGTGGCAAACTTTCATCGATATCATGAGTTACGCCAGCAACAAATGCAGCTAAGCAAACAAGAGTTACAACTGGATGCCTATAAGGCTAAGCCGTTAAGTTCCTTTGTACGTAACCGATTAATCAATGAAGTATATTTGCCCATTATTGGCGATAACTTAGCGAAACAAATGGGTACAGTAGGTGACAATAAGCGCACCGACTTAATGGGGCTATTATTATTAATATCGCCTCCCGGTTATGGTAAAACCACCTTGATGGAATATGTAGCCGACCGCTTAGGTTTGGTGTTTATGAAAATAAACTGCCCGTCACTTGGTCATGATGTGACATCTATCGACCCAGAAAATGCCCCTAATGCTACCGCTCGTCAGGAACTTGAAAAGCTAAATTTGGGCCTAGAGATGGGTAGTAATGTCATGCTGTATCTAGATGATATCCAACATACTCACCCTGAGTTTTTACAAAAGTTCATTTCTTTATGTGACGGGACCAGACGCATCGAAGGAGTTTGGAAGGGCCAGTCGAAAACCTATGATATGCGCGGCAAAAAGTTCTGTGTGGTCATGGCGGGTAACCCCTACACAGAGTCTGGGGATGTATTTAAAGTGCCTGATATGTTGGCAAACCGCGCTGACATTTACAACTTAGGGGATGTACTAGGAGGCAAAGAAGAGCAGTTTGCACTGAGCTATATCGAAAATGCCCTGACATCTAATCCTGTTCTTGCACCCTTAGCATTAAGAGATATGCAAGACGTATATAAATTCGTTGTTATGGCGCAAGATGGAGAGTCTAGTAGCAGTGATTTAAGTCATCAATATAGTGGCGCAGAAGTAAACGAAATCACCAGTGTGTTAAAGCACCTTAGCGCAATTCAAGATGTGATTTTGAAGGTGAACTTACAATATATTCAATCAGCGGCTACCGCAGAGGACTATCGCGAAGAGCCCCCGTTTAAATTGCAGGGTAGCTATCGAAATATGAACAAAATGGCCGAAAAAGTCTCGGCTGTGATGAATCACGATGAACTGATGCAATTGATTGGCGACCACTATACGGGTGAAGCACAAACACTCACCTCGGGTGCAGAAGAAAACCTACTTAAACTGGCAATCTTAAGGGGCGTAATGAATGCAGAGCAAACTGCTCGTTGGGAACATATTTGTAGTGCCTTTAGCAGTAAGCAAACCTTAAAAGTAGAAGGAGACCCCACTTCGCAAGCAGTGCAACAACTTGGCCAAATGGCGAGTTCGTTAGAAGCCATTAAACTAGACATGCAGCAATCCGATACCACTGACTTAATTAAGCCTATTAATAGGGTCGCCACTGCCATGCATTTATTAAGTAAAGTGTGGTCTGGAGCTAATGAAGATGATTTTAAGAAAAATAAGTAATATAGATGAAAACTTCTTTTAGGTTTCGAATCGATATTTTTGTATTACTATCATTAGGTTTAATATTGTTACCTCTTGGTGCGGTTGCTACTTACTTACAGCCAAAAGATGTCGATTTGATAAACGCGCCTATAAATTCAATACAAAAAACAATTTGGAAAGGGTTTCCTGTGATCATACATCGCAGAACTGAAGTGCAATTAGAGTCAATTAGACAATCCTTTAAAAATACACCTTTGGAAAAACAGCGTTTTCTAGCCTACCAATCGATAGCACGCAAAGAAGGAAATGTATTTGCTAGTGCGATCAGACAGTTTACTGAAAATTATATCGCCAAAAATAACCTGTATATGAGTGAAATTCCCGAATATGGAATTTATAGTCAAGTGAGTCCCGTACTGGGGTGTGCTATCTTTATGGAAGAGTTTGATTTCATCGACCCTTGTAACAACATTCGGTTTGATTTTGCTGGAAAAGTCAAGGCCCATAAAGGGTATGAACACTTAAGACTCACAATCCCCCCTCATAAAATTGTTAACAGTACCCTTATTTTTATCGAAGATTATGAAGTAGAAAACGTTATAGATTTTACTCCAGACATTTTAGAAATGAGTGTATCCAATATTGAAAAAGCGCTTCTTGCAATAGATTGGGAGAGGTTAGATATCCTAAAGGTAATTGTAGAAGATTCACCAGAGGTTTTAGTTCAAACAATTCAACATGGTTCAAATGTGCTCCACCTTGCAGCATCACATGAAACTACACTTGATTACTTGCTTGATTTTAAAAACGTTCAAGTTAATCAGATTAATAACTCAGGATACTCTCCACTTCTTTTTGCTATTTTGATGGAACATTATCAAAATGCAGAAAAGCTCATACAACGCGGTGCTAAGTTAGAAGCCTATTCGATAGGTGGTAAATCTGCTCCATCTGTTTTTGAATTCATAGTAAATGAAAAGCAACGCTCACAAGAATTTGCAAATGATGTTGTAGAGAAATTAAAGCAATTTAAAAAGAATAAATAGTTTCAAACCTTAAGTGGGCCAACCAAGGTGTGTTATAAATTAAGAATAAAGAGTCTTAAGTATAAATGGTGCAGGTGGTAGTTCCGGCGGTATCGTCTAACTTCAGTTTAAATTCACGTTTATTTGGGGGGCAATAAGCCCAGTGTTACCTGCGGTTTGATCATGGCCCTCTTTATATTTGGCATTGAATTGGTATTTTTCAATGTTAAAATTATGCTGGGTTGGTTGCTAACGTTAGGGTCAATCACCGCATTGATATTCGGCGTGGTTTTGTCAGTACGTCTTAATCTAAGAACTATGGCTTTTTTTGAACTCATATTGGTTTTAATACTAGCCTTGGGAGGTTTAGGACTAGTTTTACGGCCTTTGAAAAAGATTGATGCAAAATATAGCTGAGTTAGAAAATGTGTCTAAGTGCATATCAAATGAATATTAATACCCTAGTTAAGTTGTGCTGTGAATCTAGTACATTATTGATTACTCTGATATTCAATAAAGCGTAAAATAGGCCGATATGATGCTGTGCAAGGTACATTACCCGATAATAATACTTACGACTTCTACTCTACGTTGTTCACCTGTAAACTAATTTCAGATACTAGATGTATAATATCGAGAGCAATGCCTATAAGATCTCTATTTATCTGTTTAGCTAAATTTTATAGTTAGTTATTGTGCCAACTATGCTGGCAGTTGATGCCCAAATGTTACAGCATTGAGCATCGGCATAGTTTTTATTAAAGTTTTTTTTAATGGATAATTTACAATTAATATTTTGCTAAAACGACGACATAAGTGGATGTATTAAGATGAATGAGTCCGAGTATAGGGCGTTAGTAAATGAAAATAAGAAGCTAAAGAGTCAGCTTAATGACGCTTGCTTTGAAAGAGACAAATATAGAAAGTTATTTGATGTTTCTGCTGATGCCCTTTCAATCATAGACTTGAATTCTGGTGACTTTATTGAATGTAACTCGTCTGCCGTCACTATGCACGGGGTTGATAGTGAAGCGAGTTTTCTTAATCTAAAACTAGCTGACATATTTCCAGAGCTTCAACCTTGTGGGCGAAAATCTCAAAATATGGCAGCGGAATATATCGAAAAGGCTATTGGTGGTGAGCCACAAGTTTTTCAGTGGCTGCACGCTAAGTTAGATGGTTCAACATTTCCAAGCTTGGTGTCGTTAACTGCCATCCCTGTAGGAGACAGATCCCTTGTTCTTGCTGTAGTTAGAGATGTGTCTGATTTAGTGAAAACTCAGATCAAATTAGTTGATGCTAATGTTGATGCCAAACACTTTGAACGGGCATATTTATTAGAAAAAGAAAAATTTAAACAATTTGTTAATATAGCCCCTATTGGGGTAGCCATAAATAGAGTAGAAGATGGTCTGTTTGATTATGCCAATCAAGAATTAGTTCGTTTTTCTGGTTATGATTTAGAAGAGCTTAATGGATTGTCTTATTGGCAGCTCACTCCAGAAAAATATAGAGAATTAGACGAAGAACAACATCGTTTATTAACAGTTACAGGTCGCTACGGGCCTTACATAAAAGAGTATATTCATAAATCAGGGTATAGCTACCCAGTACAGATGTCAGGCGTTAAAATTGAAGGTGAGGATGGCAGAGATTATACCTGGTCAGTGATTCAGGATATAAGCGAACGGCACCAAACAGAAAGTTTACTTCGAGCAGCAAAGCAGCAAGCAGAAAGTTCTAATAGTGCTAAAAGCATGTTTTTATCAAATATGAGCCATGAAATACGCACCCCATTAAATGCCATATTAGGGATATTACAGCTACTACAGCACGATATAAGTAACGTTAAAAACCAAAGGTTAATTCCACAAGCAATTTTTTCTGCAAATTCTTTGCTGCGAATAATTAACGATATTCTGGATTACTCCAAGATTGAAGCAAACCAATTAACGGTAGAGAAAATTGAGTTCTCTATGTTAAGCATAATTGAGTCTGTTATCTCTGATATGTTACCCGTCGCACTTGAAAAAGATATTGGCATCAACGTATGTTTTGAGGAAGATTTTCCTAGAATTTGGGTCGGTGATCCGGTCAGAATTAGACAAGTTCTGCTTAATTTGGTTTCTAATGCTATTAAGTTTACTGAAGAAGGTGGCGTGACTATTCGCCTTAGTGATACTCAAAAGAATACTGTGCTGGGTGTGGCAATTGAATTAACAGATACAGGTATAGGCATGTCTGAAGAAGCGCTAGGTGGCCTATTCGACAGGTTTACTCAAGCTGATACTTCGATTACCAGAAAATTCGGTGGCACTGGACTTGGTATGTCGATTACTAAGGATTTGGTGTCTTTAATGGAAGGTGACATTAGTATTAAGAGTACCGAAGGTAAAGGGACTACATTTACTATTTTCTTACCTCTAACAAAATCGACAAAGGTGGAAGCTCCAAAAGCTGAAGTGAAGCCTATTGAAGTTCCTGATTTTAGCGGTAAGCGAATTCTTGTTGCAGAAGATAATATAATCAATCAAGAGATTATAAAGTCGATGTTAGATGAAACGAATGCAGAGCTTCATATTGCAGAAAACGGAGAAGAGGCCGTTGGTAAGTTTAGTTTATGTCATCCTGATATCATTCTTATGGATATTCAAATGCCAATCATGGATGGAAAGCAGGCCTTTAAAGTTATTCGACAACAGGACACAAATATTCCAATTGTTGCGTTAACCGCAAACGTAATGTCAGAAGATATAGATGAGTATATGTCCATAGGGTTCACTGGCTTTTTAGGTAAGCCCTTCGATATACAGAATTTATATTCTTATTTAAGTGAGCAATTTGCATTACAAGCTTCAAACATAAGTTAATAAGCAGCATAGGTGTGGTGAATACATAGACTACCTTTACGTTTTTTAATTTTGCCTTTGAGGTTTTTTGAGCTACAGGGGCAACCATAAAATTAGTTATGTATTTGGCTACAACGACTGGTTTTTCTTCTACTGTAAAATGCACTAAATCTAACAAGTGTAATTCTGCATTAGGTAACCTTTTAAGTCGGCTTGTGCACCATCCACGTTAAGGGCTGGACCCTTTTTACCCCATATTACTAAAGCTGGTGTTTATTCACTAAGATTTTCGTAATGATATTTTTAAAATGTTTGTAAGTGTTTACTTCTTACTAGCGTTAAGTAAAAATTGAGCCATTTTTTTTGCTGTTATTGCAGAATTTTTAACACCTCTAGTGTGTGCCATGACAATAGCCCCCTCAACGAGCAAACTAATTTGCTCTGCTTGACTTGTATCTGTTGCAGCTAACTGTGTCTTGATAAGGTCCACAACTGCTTGTTTATGTCGCGCGGCAAACACATGAATAGGGTCTAGGGAGGCGGCATATTCAGCGCTAGCATTTATAAAGTTACAGCCATAGAAATCATCACTATTGAACCATTCATCTAGTGCATCAAATATTCCAAGGACTGGATGCGTGCTTTTAAGAGCGGTGTGCTCAATCTTGCTGTTGATCATGGATAATATTTGATTATGGCGCTGGTCTAGTACCGCTAAAATTAATTCATCTTTACTGCGAAAGTGTTTATAGAGTGTCGCTTTTGACACTTTTGATTGGGCTAAAATTAAGTCGATACCAGTGGCGTGATAGCCATATTGATTAAATAAGGTTAATGCGGTGTCGACTAAATGTTGTTTTCGAGGCTGCATTTTATTTGGTCTTAGTGTTTCTAATTTTTATAAATTATAAACATTTTTGCCTTGACGTAAACAAGTCTGTTCACCTATTATGGGTGTACAGATTTGTTCACCTCCTGTAAATAACATTATTATTAAGGTCACTCTCTATGTGCAGTTCATCTACTCAAGCTAATGTTGATACAACCTCAATTACCACGTCAGGCATTCATCATTTAGGCTTAAACGTGCCAGATATTAAACAAACTGCGGCGTTTTTTATTGAGCAATTAAACTTTAAAAAAGTCGGTGAAAAGCCCGATTACCCTGCGATTTTTGTTTCTGATGGTACGGTAATGCTCACCCTCTGGCAGGTTGCTGATGTGAGTAATATGGTCTCCTTTAATCGCAAACAAAATGTTGGCCTACATCACTTTGCACTTAAGGTGGCAAACTTAGAGGCTCTAAATAGTGTGTATCAACGACTTAGGTTGCTTGATAGCGTTGAAATTGAATTTGCTCCCGAGCCATTAGGTGATTTACCTATTCAGCATATGATGTGTTTTATTCCTGGTGGGATCCGCCTCGAACTTATTACGGCTTAAGGAGTATCCATGAGTAATGAGCTGCTGTCAGTTTGGCATAAGGGTGAAAAGAATATTCAGAAAAGGGCTGGCACTTACCAGCGTATGGTTGATATTGGGCCTAAGTTTATCCGTGAGTTTATGCCGCAGCAGCATCGAGACTTTTTTAGCGATTTGACCATGATTTATATTGGTTATATGGATCATCGTATGCAGACACGGGCGAGTTTGTTGTTTGGGGTACCGAATTTTATCCAGTCACCGTCAGGTACTGAATTAGTTATCAATACTCAAAACTCGTTAGGAGATTTCATTAACGATGACATCAAAGTCGGTGACCGAGTGGGGTTATTGGGTATTGAATTTGACACCAAAAGACGTAATCGTGCTAACGCTGTAGTTACTGATATTAATCAAAAAAACATCCGTTTAACGATATTGCAAAGCTATGGCAATTGCCCTAAATATATACAGCCTAAAACGTTGCTGCATAATCATCATTACGGTGAGTTTTCTTTAGTCACAGACCTACATCTTAATCAGGCAGATAAAGACTTTATATCTAACGCCGATGCATTTTTTATTGCGAGTCATTTTGATGATGGGCAGCAAGGTAATAATCGTGGTGCCGATATTTCTCATCGTGGTGGCAGTGCTGGTTTTGTATCTATCAATTCAAAAGGACAATTGTTGATAGATGATTATCCTGGAAATGGTTTTTTTAATACGCTGGGTAACTTAATAGAAAACCCGCTTGCAAGCTTGTTGTTTTGTGATTGGTACAGTGGCCATGCATTACATATTAGCGTGTCGAGTAAAATTATTTGGCATAATGACGAAAATCATCGCAGCCATTTATTGACGACAAAAAAGGATACAGGCAGTGATCGAATCAAGCGTTCTTTGTGTTTTACACCCATTGAAGTAGAGCGCTTAATCAATGGTTTGGCTTATAAACAAACTCTACCTTAGGTTAATGGTGCGTTTAACGAGGTGTTAAGAATGATTGGTTTTTATTGATAGAACCAGTCGTGTTTGGGGTTGCAACTTGCCAATTAAAGTCTCGATAGGATTGTCCGTTCCCAGAAAGTTGTAATGAATGGCCTATCGGAGTAGAGCTAGTTTCACTGACGTTAATATCTATTGAAGTTAATCCATTAGCATCACCACTGGTGGCGGTTAAGGTGCCTTCGTAACTTAAGAATTGAATCACGCTACCTTTGTCATTGATTAAGGCTAAGGCGTCTGCTGCACCATTTTGTAAGCCACTGATATTGAATGCCAAAGTGCCAAATCCGTTTTGTTGATTGCTGATAGTGCCAGACAAGAATGTGGTTTTATAAGGGCTACCGTTATTCCCGTTGTAGGCCACTAATATCCAGCCATCTAGGTTGCTATTGGCAATACCTGCAATCTCAACAAATTCATTTTGGTCTGTGCCGCTATTGTCATAATGAAGTTCATTTATCCATGCATTGCTTAGACTTGGAGCTGTGAGATCAGGAGCCGAATTCGTTCCAGAACAATTGTTTTCAAATATGCAGCTGACATATTCGGGATGGTCGATAAAGGGATTACGATTACCTTGGTAAGTATAAACAGCGTTGTTGTGGCGGCGCTCGAAGTCATCAACTGGGTCGTCTTTGTGCCATTGAATTAAGGTACTTCTTAATCCCATGTAGGCGATGGATAAATTATCCCCAGTATTCGACTGGCCAATTAAGGCTCGGTTGTCTGTTAACCTAAGATCGGGTTCGGGTTTGCCTGTGACTGAGTGTGTGCCCCCCTCGTACCTGACGGCTAAGTACAGAAGAGCGCGAGCGGTGTCACCTTTACGTTCGCTCCATGTTTCCCAACTTCCTGTAAAACCTGAGCCGATAGTCCAATTAGATTCACTGTCATCGCCCCCTCGATTATGGTTTGCTGTGGTTACTTTTTCAGCACAGCCATAGTCACATTCAGCATAGGGTTTATTATTACGACTAGAGTTGTAGCCACTGTCAGCCAAAAATAGGTGATGAGCATCTGTATATGGATAATTACCAGAGCCGTTATCAGGAAACCCATAGGACTTTGGCCATGCATGTTCGCGGTTGTAATGGCTATTACCGCCGCCTGCTTTAGGGTAGGTTTTGTTGGTATAAATGCTAATAATTTTGCTTGGGTCGCTAGGGTTCTCATCGGCTTTTTCGAGTATATCCCAGGTATCGGTGGCACTAGATGTATAAGGAAATCTTTGATGGTCATTAATTATTTGATGCAAAGACTCTTGAAGGGCTTCTGCTGATTGAGAGTTGACCGAATCATAATAACCTGCAGGTATAGCCGCTGAGGTAAAGTCAGAAAAAACTACAGACGATGCAATAAATACCATCCACAGTATGTGACTTATTTTTTGCATGATGATTAACCTTTACGTTTTTTAGTGAGTTAAAAATGGTGATTTAAAATGGAAATTGGCTATCGCCATAACTTGCCGAATAACGATAGTATTTTTGCCTCGGGGAAATATACGTTCTTTAACTAAAAATTCAATATAAACAAATATTAACGGTAATTTTATTGCGCATTATTAAACTTTAAGAATGATTGTTATTAAAGGTGAGAATAAAAAGTATGTTTGCATTTAAGGAGAGGTTTTTAGAGGTTGTATTACAGCTATAAAAAAAGCGCCGCAGCGCTTTTTTAAAGTTGTTAACTAAGCTTGTTTAAATACTAGCTTTGCTCACGGGCAATAGCACGATAAGCAATATCATCACGATAGAACATGCCGTCCCAGCTAATAGTTTTTACAAGTTCATAAGCATTTTGTTGAGCTTCGGTCACTGTGTTACCTAATGCGGTAGCGCAAAGTACACGGCCGCCATTAGTGGTGACATTACCATCAATGTTTTTAGTGCCAGCATGAAACACTTTAGCCTCGCTATTACCTAACTCTAGGCCAGATATCACATCACCTTTGTTGTAGCTACCAGGGTAACCACCCGCGGCAAGTACTACACCAACAGATGCTCTTGGGTCAAATGCTGCGCGAATTTGGTCAAGCTTGCCATCAAGGGCTGCTTCAACCAATTCAACCAAATCAGATTGTAAACGTAACATGATAGGTTGAGTTTCAGGATCACCAAAGCGGCAATTGTATTCAATTACTTTAGGTGTGCCGTCGGCCATAATCATTAAGCCGGCGTATAAGAAGCCTACGTATGTATTGCCTTCAGCCGCCATACCATTCACGGTTGGGTAAATGACTTCATCCATCACTCGCTGGTGGATGTCTGGAGTCACAACGGGTGCTGGAGAATAAGCTCCCATACCGCCTGTATTGGGACCTGAGTCGCCATTACCTACACGTTTGTGATCTTGGCTAGTGGCAAAAGGTAAAACGTTTTTACCGTCAACCATAACAATAAAACTGGCCTCTTCACCATCAAGAAACTCTTCAATCACCACACGACTTCCGGCTTCACCAAATACGTTACCCGCTAACATATCGCGAATCGCATCTTCGGCTTCATCTAGTGTCATCGCAACTATGACGCCTTTACCCGCTGCTAAACCATCAGCTTTAATAACAATAGGTGCGCCTTTTTGCTGTACATAAGCAATAGCCGGCTCTATTTCAGTAAAGTTTTGGTAGTCGCCAGTGGGTATTTTGTGACGTTCTAAAAAGTCTTTAGTGAAGGCTTTAGACCCTTCAAGTTGAGCCGCGGCCTGAGAAG
Source organism: Paraglaciecola sp. (assembly GCF_039943935.1). GTDB lineage: Bacteria > Pseudomonadota > Gammaproteobacteria > Enterobacterales > Alteromonadaceae > Paraglaciecola. Next base: position 186,961 of record NZ_JBDUZQ010000009.1, on the reverse strand, counting down.
GACCAAAGATGGCTAAACCTTCAGCCTGAAACGCATCTACCACACCTAATACTAAAGGCACTTCTGGCCCAACTATGGTTAAGTCCATTTGGTTTTCTTTAGCAAATGCTAGCAATGCAGGTACGTCTTCAGCCCCTACATTAACATTGACTAATTTATCTTCAAGGGCAGTACCGGCATTACCCGGAGCTAAAAACACTTGGGTCACTTTGCTAGATTGTGCTGTTTTCCAAGCTAGAGCATGTTCGCGACCACCGCCGCCAATAATCAATACTTTCATCAAATTAGCCTTTAATGCTTATTTATAGAGAAACGGTTCTTAGTGCTTAAAGTGACGCATACCAGTGAAGACCATAGCAATGCCATGTTCGTCCGCTGCATCAATCACTTCTTGGTCACGCATTGAGCCGCCAGGTTGAATAATAGCGCTTATACCAGCTGCTGCAGCGGCATCAATACCATCACGGAACGGGAAGAATGCATCAGATGCCATTACCGAACCTTCAACTTGTAACTCTTCGTCAGAAGCTTTGATCCCCGCTATTTTGGCAGAGTAAACACGGCTCATTTGACCAGCGCCTACGCCGATTGTCATACTGTCATTACAATAAACAATGGCGTTAGATTTGACGTATTTGGCGACTTTCCAAGTGAACATTAGATCTTTAAGCTGGTGTTCGGTAGGTTTTACCTTAGTAACAACTTGCAGTTCGTCTTGTTCTACCATACCAAAGTCACGGTCTTGCACTAATAAACCACCATTAACACGTTTAAAGTCATGACCTTCGGTTAGCTGCCCTTGCCAATCACCGCATGCAAGTAAACGTACATTTTTCTTTGCTGCGACTACTGCAACAGCTGCATCGCTAATCGTTGGCGCGATAATCACTTCAACAAATTGACGGTCAACAATAGCTTGGGCTGTTGCTGCATCTAACTCGCGGTTAAAGGCAATAATGCCACCAAAGGCTGAGGTTGGGTCTGTTTTAAAAGCGCGGTCGTAAGCGGTTAAAATATCGTCGCCTAATGCTACACCACAAGGGTTTGCGTGTTTAACGATAACACATGCAGGCACATCAAATTCTTTAACACATTCTAAGGCAGCATCGGTATCGGCGATATTGTTGAATGATAGCGCTTTACCTTGAAGTTGAGTCGCAGTAGCAACCGAGGCTTCTTGAATGTTGTTCTCAACATAGAATGCTGCTTCTTGATGGCTATTTTCACCGTAACGCAAATCTTGCTTTTTAGTGAATTGCATATTGTAAGTACGTGGAAATTGGCTGCTCTCAGGCTCACAAGACTCCGCTTCTTCTATCATTGTGCCAAAGTAATTAGCAATCATGCCATCGTACTCTGCAGTATGTTCAAAGGCGGCTATGGCTAAATCAAACCGTGTTGCTTGGGTAACGGTGTTACTATTGGCCTGCATTTCTTTAGTTACACGTGCGTAATCTTTCGCGTTTACAACAATCGTCACATCTTTATTATTTTTGGCTGCGGCGCGCACCATAGTGGGTCCGCCAATGTCGATATTCTCAATGGCATCTTCTAAGCTGCAGTCGTCGTTGGCAACTGTTGCGGCGAACGGGTATAGGTTGACTACCACTAGATCGATTGGCTGAATATTGTTGTCTGCCATAACTTGTTCGTCTTGACCACGACGAGCGAGTATTCCACCGTGGATCTTAGGGTGTAAGGTTTTCACGCGGCCATCCATGATTTCAGGATGACCTGTATAATCAGAGGCTTCAATAACTGTTAACCCGTTGTCGCTAAGTAGCTTTGCGGTACCGCCTGTAGATAACAACTCTACACCTTGGCTTGCTAAAAATTGTGCAAACTCTAACAAACCTGTTTTATCAGATACGCTGAGAAGTGCTCTTCGGATGGGTGTTACTGGAGAATCATTTTGCATGCTGGTTCCACTATTAATTAAAGCCAAAATACGAAGATAGGGTTTACTTGACTATTTGGTCATAGTCTTTACAAACAAAAAGAGCACCATAAGGTGCTCTTTTCTATACAGACTGGCTTAGTTCATGCCGTACTGTTTTAATTTCTTGCGGAGTGTACCACGGTTGATACCTAACATGATTGACGCACGGGTTTGGTTACCACGAGTGAAGGTCATGATTTCTTCTAGCATAGGTGCTTCAACTTCAGCCATAACTAACTCATATAAATTTTCGATGTTAGTGTTATCAAGTTGCTTAAGGTACTTGTTTACAGCTTGTTTTACAGAGTCGCGAAGAGGCTTTTGAGCCTGAGTTTGCGAAGGAGTCGTTACCGTAGTGGTAAAAGGAGAAGTTACATTTTGTTCGAACATATAGAAATCTTGCTCTTTAAGTTAGTCGTTATCATACAGCAGTTGAAGTAAGCGCGCCCAAAGACGTTATAGCTTGTTCATCTGCCAATTTATCAAAGTACACCGCTAATTCATCGAGTTGCTGCCTTGCATCTTCGATAACATTAAACTTTGCACGGAACAGCCGTTGCTGATCTTTTTCTGCCAAATACCAACCCACATGTTTGCGAGCAATTCTGCATCCCATAAAATCACCATAAAATTGATGAACATTGGCGACGTGTTCTAGCAATACGCTACTCACTTCTTCAATGCTGGGGGCAGCCAGTATTTGACCTGTTTGCAGGTAATGTAAGATTTCTCGAAAAATCCAAGGGTGACCTTGGGCGCCTCGACCAATCATTACAGCATCTGCTTCGGTGTATTCCAGAACGTACTTAGCTTTAAGGGCGTCTGTAATATCACCATTGGCGACAACAGGAATAGACACAGCTTGTTTAATAGCCTTAATGGTGTCGTATTCTGCATCGCCTTTGTACATACAGGCTCGGGTGCGACCATGCACCGCTAATGATTGAATGCCGTTGTCTTGTGCAATTTTAGCTATTAATAAGCCATTGCGATTTTCGACATTCCAACCTGTGCGTATTTTTAAAGTAACCGGAACATTTACTGCTGCAACCACGGCCTGAATGATTTTCTCAACCAGAGCTGGGTCTTGTAATAAAGCTGAACCGGCTAACTTTTTATTTACTTTTTTAGCGGGGCATCCCATGTTGATATCAACAATTTGTGCCCCGTTTTTAACATTAAATTGTGCCGCTTGTGCCATTAGTACGGGATCAGACCCGGCAATTTGCACAGAACGTAAGTCTTCTTCACCCTCATGATCCATTCGTTGTTTGGACTTATCTGTGTTCCAAACCTTAGGGTTAGAAGAAAGCATTTCTGATACCACTAGGCCCGCACCTAAACGTTTACATAATTGTCTAAACGGGCGATCAGTTACTCCAGCCATTGGCGCGAGCATTAAATTGTTTTCTAACGTATGCGGACCTATCTGCATCATATAAGGAGTTGTTTGCCTTTATTTAAATCGTGCAAAAAATGTTCGTCATGTCAAAAAGGGGCGCAAGTTTACGGTTTTTTTGTGAGCTTGAAAAGGCTCCAAATAAAAGATATTTGTACTTTTTTTAGTCAAACCATATTGACTTTAAAAAAACATAGGTTTTTTGAGGGATTCTTTCGATTTGCAGATGGGTTGACTGTAGAAACGGTCAACTTCAAAAAATTTTAAAAGGGGATTTATTTAAAATACTATTATATTTAATATGGAGCTCGCTGCTCATTTTTACGCTCTTGTCGCTGTCTATCTATTTCTTTTTGGCTTTTTAGATTCCAGCCCCACTTTCCGCGATCAGATTCTTGAGTTTCTGAAGCTGGTATTGGCTCACTAGCCGTTCTAGAAGTTTTTGCACAACTATTAAAAATCAAAACTATAAGTACACATAATAAATATTTCATAAAACCTCCTAATAATAAAAAATCTGTATGTTCAGTCTTAAATATTACAGTACAGCTAAAAGGGAATTTTTCCAAGTAATATGTCTTTGAACATGACCCAATCACCTAATAGGCTGTAAAAAGGATGTTTAAACGTAGCGGGTTTGTTGTGTTCAAAAAAGAAATGTCCTACCCAAGCAAAGCCATAACCTAAAACGGGTAATAACCATAACAGTGACCACTGATCGGTTACTAAAGTGTAAGCAACTAATATTAAAATTAATGCTGAACCAACAAAGTGTAAGCGTCGACAGGTGTTATTTTTATGCTCTGACAAGTAATAAGGGTAAAACTCAGCAAAGCTTGTAAATGTTTGTTGGCTTGTGGTGGTCATAATTAACGTTCCGTTCAGCGATTGTTCAAAACGGTAACATAGTGAGGTTTATGGAAATGTCTACTTAGCGACAATTCAAACAATATATAAATGGGTGATAAACGTGAAGGTAGCTGTAAGGCCATCAATGGAGTGCTTAATTGATCCGCCAATATGGCGTGTCACCAAAATAAGCTACTAGAAAGTCTATAAGTCCCCTGACCCGTTGTGATAGGTGCCGAGTCTTAGGGTAAACAGCATAGGCATTAACTGCCTTACCTGTTAGTTGTTCACAAAATAGTGGTACTAACTGTCCGGCGCTTATGGCTTGATAACAAATAAAGTCTGGCCCTAACAGTAAGCCTCTGCCAGCAATGGCTTCTTCACATAAGTAGCTGCCATTATTTGAGCTCACTGTAACGGGGATTTTGATTGTCACTTCTGCACCATCACCTGAAGTAAATCGCCAAGCATCAGGGATGAGGTTATATCTCAAGCGAACATGTCCATTGTTTAAATCGCTAGGGGCTTTAGGTTCACCATACCTTTTTAAATAAGCGGGGCTAGCGCATAAAACAGGGGTCATAGAGGTTATCTTTCTGGCAATTAGGCGAGAGTCTGCCAAATTAGAAATTCTGATGGCCAAATCGTACCCATCCTCTATTAAATCCACTTTTCGGTCGTTGAAGTCCACATCAAAAAAGATATTGGGGTGCGCATCGTTAAATTGGCGTAGAGCGGGTGCTAGGTGTTTAAGCCCGAAGGAAAAGGGCACTGAAAGTCTAATTTTACCTGCGAATGAACAGTGCTCATCTTTTATACTAGACTCAACTTCGGCTAAGTCTTCTATGATACGAATACATTCTTGGTAATAATTGCGACCTGAATCAGTCAATATTTGCGAGCGAGTCGTGCGGGTCAATAATGTTACACCCAGACGCTTTTCTAATTCGGTTAACTTACGGCTTACCGCCGATTTCACTATGTCTAGCTGTTCTGCGGCTTTAGTAATGCTGCCTGCCTCAACAATACGTACAAAGGTTTGCATATCTTCAAATTGATTCATTCGCTTTTTAGTCCGCCCCTTTTCAGTTACCTCTAGCGAAGAGCCTAACATTTAGTATTATTGTTCACAACAGGAGAACAATGATTTCAGTTTTAGGTTATTTTTCTTTTTTATATCAACAGTAATATAGCTATCAGTTCAGAATCATTCCTTAAACTTTATTGGAGAATATAAAAATGAAAACAGTTTTATCAATTAATTCCAGCGGTCGTTACCAAGATTCTTTAACCAGACAAGTGTCTGCAAAGTTAATCGCAGAACTTAAAAGTCAGCATACAAATTTACAAATAAATGAACGGGACATAGCCTCAGGTTTATCTTTTATCGATGAGCAGTGGATTGGCGCAAACTTTACTGACCCTGAGCTAAGAGGGCAGCCTCAGAAGGAAGCGTTAGCTTTTTCTGATGTGTTAGTGAAAGAGCTGCAAGATGCAGACGAGATTGTCATCGGTTCCCCAATATATAATTTTGGTGTTCCTGCTGTCCTCAAAGCCTGGGTTGATTTAGTGGCTCGTGCTCGCGTCACTTTTCGTTATACCGAAAATGGTCCAGAAGGGTTACTAAAAAATAAAAAAGTGTACTTGGTTATGGCTTCAGGTGGTGTACCAATTAGCAGTGCAATGGATCTAGCGACTCCCTACTTAAAGCAGGTAATGGGCTTTATCGGGATCACAGACGTTACTGTCGTAGATGCGACTAAAATAGATTTAGGCAGCGATAACATACTTACCAACTCGCAATGAACTTAATCGTGCATATTTTTTAATTTGAAAAAAGGAGCCCCAAAATGGCTAAATTTAGAAATATACAACAGGTGTATAGAGGGCTACCTGCTTCAGATGGCGCTGGGGTGCAATTGACTCGTATTATTGGTACTCCTTATATCAATATGCTTGACCCTTTTTTATTGTTAGATGCCTTTGGCTCTGACCAGCCTCAAGATTATATCGCAGGATTTCCGCCTCACCCCCATCGCGGTTTTGAGACTGTCACTTACATGCTAGCAGGCAAGATGCGACATCAAGACAGTACAGGTAACAACGGCATTATAGAAGCTGGTGGGGTGCAGTGGATGACAGCAGGAAAAGGAATTATTCACTCAGAAATGCCAGAGCAAGAACAAGGTTTGTTGTCTGGGTTTCAATTGTGGGTAAACTTACCCAGCTCAAACAAGATGACCGAACCCAGTTACCAAGAGAAAACCCATGATGAAATTCTTATCGAAGAGCGTCAAGGTGTAAGTATAAAGGTTATTGCGGGCACCACACAAAATGGCACCCAAGGCATAGTAAATAATACATTTGTTGAACCGATTTATTGGGATATTCATCAGCAAGTAGGTACGAATTTTACTAATACTGTCACTCTAGGACACAATGCTTTTATCTATGTTTACGAAGGAGCCATTCTACTACATGGCTCAGAGGAGACTATTACCCATGGTCAACTAGCCGTGCTGACAGATGGTGATTCGGTTGATATAACCGCGATAAAGGATGCTAAATATTTGCTCATTGCTGGTAAACCATTAAATGAGCCTGTCACCCGTGGTGGACCTTTTGTGATGAATACTCAGGAAGAAGTCAATCAAGCATTTAGTGATTACCAAGTGGGAAAACTTGCTTAATGCCAACCCCCATTCATAAGTCGTTACTCAGCGAGAGTTTAAATGTGCTTAATCAAGGTGTTTGAATGAATAGTGGTGCTCTTTTGAGTCCGAGCAACCCAAAATCGCTGCAATATGAGTTGTTAGACTGCTTCGAAAACCAATAGGTATCCTGTATGCCCTAAGCAACTAGCCCCATCTAGAGAAGTGTATCAGGTGTCTAATAAACGACAATTTAAGTAATAATGAGACAAAAAAGCCACATCAGACAGTTTGGCTGATGTGGTTTTCTATAGATGCTTTATATGACAACATCTTAATGAGTCACTTTTCTACGGAAAAGCAAGGCTCCTAAGCCTAGTAATAAGAATCCTAGGCCAGTTGAACCACCTGAACCATTGTTAGATGAGGTGTCATCGTCTTCAGGTTCCTCTTCTGGCTCGTCAGCGGCAAACCTTACAGATACGATGAAAGGGTCGTGGTCAGAACTTCTATATGAGCCAAGGTCAGTAAAGGCATAACCATCTTTAACACTGAAGTAACTTAGTGCTTGGTCATATTGCAATTGGTAAACCTCAACAGAGTTGATGTTCCAGTGTGTGGCATCAACAATGTCATCCATAAATGCACTACTAGCTAAAACATGGTCTAAACTCCCCACCTGCATAGAACCGTAATACCAATAAGAGAAGCCTTCAGGATCAAAGGTTTCGGCTACGTTTTCATAACCATAAGTTGTGGTAACGTCTACCGAAGCACCTTCATCTAACTCTGTACGAGCTGCTGTGGTGATAGTGTATCCACGCTCTGCAGGGTCGTAATCAGTTAATACGGCAAGAGGATCTTCAGCTGAGTATGCATTCAAATCACCTAAAATCATCACTCTGTCTGTTAAATCAGCGGCCTCTAAGGCGTCACCTAAAGTCACGGCTGCTGATACACGTAGCGCATTACAACTACCTTGAATGCTATCAGTATCTGTTGTTTCTACAGAATCTTCATAACATCCTGAGCCTTTAGACTTAAAGTGGTTAACGACTACTGCAAATGACTCATTGCTTTCGTCATGGGTGAAGCTTTGTAACAAAGATACACGCATCTGTGCATAACTAGTGTCATCAGATAACAACTGTGATGGCATATCAATTTTAATAGCATCGCTTGATGGCGTAACAACAGATGCACGGTAAATTAAGCCAACGGCAATTGCATCACTACCTATTAAACTTTCGTCTTGGGTAGCAACAAAACTGTATGCATCAGTGTCGATTTGTTCTGCATTGATGGCATCAACAAGTGAGTGAATAGCACTAGTGTCATCAAAACCATCGTTTTCAATTTCCATTAAACCAATAACGTCAGCGTCCATTGAGGTAATGGCGGCTACTATGCGAGCTTGTTGTAATACAAATTCAGTCTTGTTTTCAGCTCCACGGTTGGTGTCGTAGTCGAATGTAATACCGCCATGACCATCGTCATCACCATTAAAATAATTCAGTACGTTGAAGGTGGCAATTTTCACGTCTCCTTCATCAATGCTTGGTGCGGCTTCACGCGCGCTTTGAACCGTAAAGCCTTGTTCTGTGGCGTTTATGCGGTACTTACCGGAGTAATAATTAAGTGGACCACTTGCAGATACGGTATCACCCACACCAATTGCATCGGTGTAACTAAAGTTATTATAAAAACTTAAGCTTTTTGGGTAACTGTTAGAGGTATTATCTTCAACGTAAATCGTTGTGGCCGCATTATCTAGAACTACCTTTTTATATTCGGTGGTTAGCGGTGCATAAAGGTCTGTTGGTTGGCGTTTAAGTCCTTCACTTAGTCCTAACTCTCCATATTGCCAAAGTGTTTTGGTATCAAATACGGTCAATTTTGAAACGCTTACTACCATGCCCTCGTAAAACTCTAAGTCATCACCTTCATCTAATGGCAGATTGACTGTAGCTGGGGTTGTTGCAGTAGCTTCTCCGCATTCTAGTACCTTTGTTACGTCTTTAACCTGAGTTAAATCGTGATATTCATCTACTGTACCCAGTAAACGTACACTTGTATTTATCGTCGGTAAATTGTCTGAGTAATAAACAAAAATTCCTTCTGAGGTTCGGCTGTCTTCATCTTCATCAGTTGTTTCTTCTTGCATGAAAAAGCCGTTATTACGAAGACCAGTTACCACCCCTTCAATGATCACTGGTGAACCATTTAGAGGAGACTTGGTACCTGTGCCTTGAACGGCGCTTATATATTGGAAGCCTTCAGAATCAGTCGCATGACATGCACCTATTGCTATTGGCTCTTCTGCGAATTCATTTAAATGTTGCTCAGCAATTATTTCTTCAGCGTAAATTAAAAGCAAAATAGCCAAAACTAAGTAAGTTGGAATAGCTTTTAACATGTTCTTCTCTCTTAAATATTGTGTTTATTTTTATGTTTCGGCTAAATTTTTAAAGACTATGAGAATCATTAAAACTCATGAGATTAGATAAGTTGAACTGTTTGGTCAAGTGTTGCAGTTTTGGCAAAAACTATAGATAGTTTGAGTCTTAAATTACATTTGAAGCATTGTGACATGAATAAATTGACTTGCTAATTAATTTTGTTTTTCAGCTAAAAGTTGCTCATTGGCAGCGGCTGTCTCTTCATTTCATCTAATGAGCAATTAGATAGTCCATATTGAGTAACCAAAAATTATTTTCAATCTTAAAAAGAGGCCTTCTTTCTGAGCCTGGTTGTGCGTTATATAATATGAGATTAATTAAGTCAGAGCTTACTGCTGGGTTACTATGAAAATAATCATGGCCAATAAAGCTATTAGATGTAGGTACTTTAATTAAGCTTACATTTCCAGCTGCTTTAAATATTTCTCGTTCATTCACGTTAATATCTTGGGTATTTAACCTTCCAAAACTAATCGTATTCGTTAACCATTGTGATAACCCCAGCGCGCTATCTTCTTGAGAGGTATAAATGGTGATCTTTCCAAATGCAGGCCCAAACTGCTCTGCCATAAGTCTTTGCTTGATAATGCCAAAATCTAAATCTGGGGCTGCGAGTATTAAGTTTTCAATACGCAAATCTTGCCTTGGATTTCCCCCTGCCGCTCTATTTTCAATAATGAGCTCTCGCAGAGTAGTTGTTACTACATCAGTCCCGCGGCTGTGGGCAATTATATGCATGTTTTCTATTTTAGGATTGTTGAACAATGCCCGTAAAGTTTCTTTCAAATGAAAAATGGTAAACTGGCCAGATTCTTTGTCAGCAAAGTAACCAGTTATACCACCAGCAGCGGCTGGCCATGAGTAAACAATAGGTACCCCTTGGCGCTGTAGAAAATGCCAAATTCCTGCAAGTGTAAAAATAGAGTCTTCAAACGTATTATTAAACCCATGTACAAATAAAATAACGTCATTGTTTGTAGAGAGTTCTAATTGGTCGTTAACTATTTTATTAAGTTCATTCTCATGGAATTGCTTTTTTTCTTGAACAGACTTATCAATACTTAGCCGCCCTTGTACTTGGGTAAACTTATATGGCGACATTGGGTAGCGGCCTAATTCCTCTGTTTTTTCTAATACATAGCCCAAATCAACAGACCGTTTAGGAGCGTTGCTTTGAGCTACCAGTTCGTTCCATGGTAACGAAGGCTCTTCAAAATTAACTTTTGCTATGCCGTAAGCCATAGATGATGACCGCTTAGCATTATATTTTTGGCCAACTTTCTGCGAGACTGCCCGATCGGTGACATAAATTAACTTCATACTTGTTTTGCGTAGAGCAACAGGTACTTTGCTTTCTAAATACGGTGTGTTGAGAAATACATTGGGTGTTGGCATTAGAGCAGGTTTTGAGGTACACGAAGATAATAAAAAGGCAAGTGCAGCAACAAAAATGTAATATGTATTTATACAACGATCAAACATATCTTGCCCCTTAGTAACTTTATGAGGTTATTTGATAGTGGAATATATAGATGTGAAAGACTAATTAGTTATTTTCATTCAACGAATCAATAAATCATTTATTTAATACACTACACCTTTGTGGGTAATGTTAGCACTGAAAATGTATTTTTTTCATTTAGAGATAAGAATGGGTTGGTTTATATTTCGTCAAAATGACAAAGTTACGCTCCATAAAAGGATTGCTGTTGTTCCTTGAAATCAGCGTTTTCGGCCCCATCCCCTTTTCAACAGAATTACTATGGATACCAATATGAATAGTGTTATCAACATCACCCCAGAAAACTTCCAGCAGGTTATCTTGCAAGACTCACAAACTAAGGTTGTGATGGTGGAGTTTTGGGCCGAAGGTTATGAGCCAAGTCAGCAACTTGCACCTGTGTTACAAAATGTAGCGGCTAAATTTAGTGACAACCTTATTCACGCCCGAGTCGATTGCCAGACTCAGCAGGAAATTGCGGGGCAGTTTGGTATTCAAAACTTGCCAACGGTTATGTTGATAAAAGAAGGTCAGCCTATTGATGGTTTTGCTGGGGTGCAAACAGAAGCAGAAATTATTGCCAGTTTTGAAAAGCATTTACCCAAACCAGAAGATGGTTTGTACCAACAAGCCGTTGAGCTGGTAACAAATGGTGATTATCAACAAGCGTACACGCTGCTAAAACAAGCTCATGAGCTTGATGCCACCCGCGCTGATATCAAATTATTACTTGCTGACTGTCAAGTTGAATTGGGGCAAATTAAACCAGCAAAAGCTTTGTTAGAGACAGTCGGTTTAGTTGATCAAGACGCCCTGTATAATAGTATTTTAGGTAAAATAGAGTTAGCCGAACAAGCTGCCGAGTCACCCGAAATAAAAGCACTTCAAGCTGAACTTGCAGCTAACCCTGATGACCTAGAGCTTAAAGTAAAGTTAGCAGTACAATTACATCAGGCCAATCAAACCGAAGAGGCGTTAGAGCTTATTGTTTCTGTGTTGCTAACAGACTTAAACTTTGGTGAAGCGAAAAAACTAACCTTAGATATGATTAATGCACTGCCCGATGGCGACCCGTTAAAATCAAAATATCGCCGAAAAATTTATAGTTTGTTGTATTAACACGTCAGGTTAGGCGCTGTTAATACAGCTTGTTGGTACAATAGATATTTAAAATTAGATTGAGACAATAGAAATGAATGATAATAATGAAGCATTAGTAGAAGAAAATAAAAGCTCTGGTTGCACCAACACTAGTTGTTGCCCCCCTAAAAACCCTATAGTACGTGACACTCCTAAAGTTGGCCGTAACGACCCATGCATTTGTGGCAATGGTCGTAAATATAAGAAGTGTTGTGGTAAGTAACTTCTCAAATTTAAATGTCTAGGGTAGAGAAGCTGGGTTTAAAAAAAGATTAGTATGGTTGGCGCTTTTTGCTAGGTTCGTGTTTTAGCAGAGTTTTGTGTTATCTCTACATTATGAGAAACCTCTTTTAAGCTATTATTTTGAGTATTACATAGCATGAGCCAACGTCCTCACAGTAATAATGGCAGGTAAATGTGCCTCATCTCGTCATTCTTACTTTATTGAGAGCATGAAAGTATTCTATTGCTGACATTGATTAAACGTTACTAATTAACGCTTTAATAAAAAAATTACCTGTTGTACATTAAGTTCTAAGATTAAAGTAAAGGGAATTAATCACGCATTTTAAATGCGACTCTCTTTGGTCTAATCATTTTGGCTGTTTTGAGGTATGACATAGAGAAAAGGGAAATTAAAACGCCAATATTGACTGCGGTAGTAGATTTTTTCTGCTCTTATTCCCCCTTTGGCTCTAATATTTATAATCGTGCTAGTTTTAAAAAATGACTTAAAGCTTTAAGTCATATCGATTACTAATTTATATATATACTTATCGAAACACAGTGAAATTTTAGTGTGTAGGGTACAATACAAGTTAATTTGAATTGCTTAGAGCTTCATAGAATGTAGTGAGAATTACATACAAAATGGGCTTGGTACTTTTAATAATTTATAGGTAATGGAAAATTGACTGCATATCAAAAAATTAAGAGCTCATCCAAATTGAAGCTTTATTTGCTGATTTCTATTTTGATGTTTTTATTCATACTTATGGGATTTGGCCCTGATTTTTATATGTCTGTCATGGGCGGTTTCCATCAAAGCCTAATGCTGCATATCCATGCCATTATATTTATAGGCTGGTTTGTACTTTTTGCCATACAAGCAATACTCCCCGCGTTTGGTAGATTGGATCTGCATATAAAACTAGGGCAGTTTGCTTTTTTCTATGCGATTTTAGTCGTTGCAAATGGGCTTTATGTCACGCTAACAACATTTCAATTTCGTATAGGTAATGTTGGTGAACATCTTGCTCGTTATTGGTTACTGCAGCCCTTAACGGATATGATAGTATTTCCTGCTTTGGTATCTGCAGCGTTTTATTATCGTAAAAAGCCAGAAATTCATAAACGTTTAATGCTCTTAGCTACTTTAGTCATGACCATTGTTTCTCTCGTTAGGGTGACGTATATACCGATGCATGGGGCTAAGCTTGTCATTTGGCTTGCGCCAATAATCATTGCTATGGGTTATGATTATTATACGAAAAAGATAATTCACCCTGTTTATATGTTTGGACTAGTTTTGTTTACTATTATTTATTGTAGAAAAACATGGCTTTTCGACACTCTGATTTGGACAAAATTTTCAACTTGGTTAGTAGTTGTAGTGGGGTGATCAACGCTATTGAAATGGGGTGTTTCAAAGCGTCATCTTAAATTGTAATGTATTAACTAATTTTTTGTTGTGCTTCTTTAGTTGGTTCATAGATGTGAATTAAAGTACTTTCATCTTTTTGTTTGATTATTATGTTGACTTAGAATAAGTCATAAAATTAAGCTCACATCTCTCCAAAATATTAGACGATATTGCGTTAATAACATGCTACATTTTTATCACTCTTGATTTTATAATGGCATTATTATTTGTTAACGATAATCCGCTCATTTTGTTTGTTACTTATCTCAATATTTAGCTCATGCTCAGTCGCTAAACAGGTTTCTATCTTAAAAGCCGACGGTTCTAATCAAGGGTTAACGGCCTACGAGTTAATTCAGAGTTTTGGTGGTAAACGGTCAATAGAATCTCCTGATTTATATCCAGACAATCACCCTAGTGAAAAGCATATTTATGAAGATAGCGACGATATAGTTGGCAACCACTTTGTCTTTGTCTTGCATCGCGATCTTGATAAAGATAGAGACAAATACGTCAAATTTGCTGATAGGCAACGCAATGAGATAAAAGCCTACGGTGGCTCTAAATCGAGTTTAAAAGGCCTTGAAGGCGAAACCATGACATACCGCTGGAAATTTAAGCTAGAACCAGAGATGTCACTTTCTAAAAATTTTAGTCACTTTTTTCAGTTAAAGTCGGTAGATGATGGCATTGGTATGCCTATTTTAACGATTTCAGCGAGGAGTTACCGAGGTGACAGATGGTTAGCTTTGTCACATGCGCCAATAAAAAAAGCCGTGATATTAGATAAGACTCTTTGGTCAGAGGTTGCAGATGTATGGTTAGAGGCTGAGTGTACCGTAATTTATGGAAATAATGGCGCGTTAGAAATTAGTGTTAAACGCATGCCTGATAAACAAACGGTATTGGCTTTTAAGTCAGAAAACATAGACATGTGGCGTGGCACCCAAAAAGACCATTTTGTAAGGCCTAAATGGGGTTTTTATCGCTCCCTTAAAAGCAAGGAAATGCTTAAAAATGAAAAAGATATAATTCGCTTTGCTGACTTTGAAGTGACTAAGCATTAAGCATCTAAAACGTTGCCTTATGCCATGGTCCACAATTGTATTGCCATAAGGGTTAATATGGCGGCCATTATGCTATCGAATAATCTCCAGCGGGCAGGTGAACTTAGCAACACTCTTAGCTTGGGGGCAAATGCTGTAAGGCTTCCAAACCAAAATGCTGAAGCTACACAAGCTCCCGCTGCGAAGTAAGCTGGGCTAGGTTGTAAAGCCCCTAAACTACCCAGTAGCACTACCGTATCTAGGTAAACATGGGGGTTAAGTAAGCATATAGCTAAAGCCGCTATGGCTGTCACCTTCCAGTTTTTAGCTTTACTGTCATTTATCTTTAACCCAGAGCTGCCTTTAATTGCGCGCATGGCCGAGCCAAATGCTATGTATAACAAAATCATTACACCTGCGTAGGTCAACCAAGGTATAAGTGAAGGCATGAGTAATTTGATTTCGTTAGCTGCAAACACGCCAACAACAATTAATAAGGCATCACAAATAATACATACAAGGGCAATGACTAAACGGTTAGCGCCTGACATACACTGACTTAACACCCATACATTTTGTGCGCCAATAGCGACTATCAAGCTTAAGCCAAGCATAATTCCAGAGAAAAAAGATCCCATTTTTATCCTACTTTTAGTTGTTCAGTGCAGTACTCATGACTTAACGTGATGCACTCGTCTCTCGTATCAATGACATTAATGATATCTTTTGTTTTGTTAGTAGTATAATGAATATAAATATCGTTACATGAATAAAACTCATGATTGATTACCCATTACTACAAGCCCTTGCTGCTGTGATCACTGAAAAAGGGTTTGAAAAAGCCTCTAAAAAACTCTTTATTACCCAATCAGCGGTCAGCAGAAGAATAAGGCAACTTGAGTCAACATTAGGTGAGCCTGTTTTAGTGCGCTCTCACCCTCCTAAATTAACCCTCACCGGTCAACGTTTACTGAATCACCTACAGCAAGTTATGCAGTTAGAGGTGTCACTAGGCTTGGCAAATTTTGCTGAAGATTTGGCGTACGATAAACCACTAACAGTAAGACTGGCTACTAACGCAGACTCGCTGGCCACATGGTTGCCAGAGGCTTTAGCGGTTCCTGATTCTGCTATGGCGGGTAAGTTAAAATTTGAGCTGGTGGTAGAGGACCAATCTGTAACCTTAAATAGAATGAAAGCTGGAGAAGTGATGATATGTATATCTTCTCATCCTGAGCCAGTTAATGGTGGCTTGGTAGATGTGCTTGGGGCGTTACCCTATAAAGCTGTGGCTAGCCCTGCTTTTGTAGAGCGTTATGGGGTAGATGCCGATTTATCCGTTTTGCCTTGCTTAGTATTTGACGAAAACGATTCATTGCAGCATCAATTTCTAGAAGATTTTAAGTACGACGAACCTAAATACATTCATTCTTGCCCATCTTCAGAGGGGTTTAAACAAATGATTGTAGCTGGGCTCGGGTACGGGTTGTTACCAGAGCTACAAATAGGCAACTCATTAGATAATGGCGAGTTAGTAGACTTAAAACCTAATTACGTTATCAACACGGTATTATTTTGGCACTATTGGAATACTGAAAGTCCACAACTTAAAGCATTACGAAAACACGTGTTGTCTGTGTCCAAGCATAGACTTAAGCAATCAACCTCTTTTGATAAAGCCTAATAATATTAAGGAGTTAAAGGTGAATCTAAATCAAGTTACATTACCTGTTACAAACATACCTCAAGCTGTTGAGTTTTATACAATTCTAGGATTCAACTTGATTGTTGATACCCCTCACTATGCACGGTTTGAATGTCCTGAAGGTGAGGCTACCTTTTCGTTAGTATTAGAAGTAGGCGCTGAACATGGCGCGGTTATCTACTTTGAGCATCAAGGTTTAGATGCATGGGTAGAGCAATTAATAGCTAAAGGGATTGAATTTAAACAGTTACCCACAGACCAAACCTACCTGTGGCGCGAGGCCATCTTATTTGACCCGTCGGGTAATAAAATTAAGTTGTATTGGGCTGGCGAAAACAGACTCAACCCACCATGGCGGGTGAATTAAGTGTTTACAATTTTAACAATTGGCCGTTTAAAGCTAGTGTCTTGTTTTCATGTAAGGCTTTTAACAACAAAGAGGCGAGCGTAGATGGCACTTGTGTATTTGGCCATAGCGCATACACAGGGCGTGTAAACAATACACCAGACCTATATTCATATTCGCATTCAGATTCTTCAAGCAATTGTTGTACTTCAGTCATGGGCAATAAGCCGGTTCCCATTTTATCTTGTACCATTAATCTGGCAACCGTGATGTCGTTGGTTTTTATCATTTTGGTGAAAGAGTTATGACTATCTGTTATGGCCCGATCGTGCTCAGAAAATTTATCGTATGGCGTGACTAATACCTCTTTTGATAAACAATCCTTTGCGCAAACTAAGGCTACAGCTATTTCACCTATGGCTTTTTGATAGTAGGCAGAGTCTTTTTGTTTACCAACACGGATAGCCATATCAAATGATGTTTGACTGAGAAGTACATTGGCATTTGAAGGCTCTAAGGTAATGTTTGTTACCATAAGTTCCGGCAAGCTAATAAATTGAGATAAGGCCTTATAAAATGGGCCTTGCATTAAATTTTGCGGACAATGTAGTATAAATCGACTAGGTAACGATGTATCTTTTGCGAGCAACGCATCATTTATTTCTAGTAAGCCGTTGGCATGCTTTTCGTACATATCTTGGCCATAACTGGTTAATGATAAGCCCCGTGAAGAACGAATAAATAAAGGCGTGCCTAAGCGGTCTTCTAAAAAGCTAACGCGCTTTGATAATGTTGGTGACGTTAGTCTAAGTGCTTTAGCAGTTTTTGAAAAACTGCCTCTACGGGCGACTTCTACAAACAATAAAAAATCATCTAGCATGGCAAATCCCTCATACTTAAGTTTCCAAAAACCTTGTTCTAGAAAATTCTAAACTCTATAACCTAGCATTTATTCTATCGCTAAATTGGTACGAGTAATGACTCGATTGATTTTTACTTTTTTATTTTCGTTTTGCCTGTCTTTGCTGATGTCTGCCTGGGTAACTTTTATCAATCTCGGATTCGTTTCTGATTTTCTAAACTACTGGATGATAGCGTTTATCAATGCATGGCCTGCCGCTTTTTGCGCGGCGCTTATTTTAACTAAGCCCATATCTAACGTTACGGCTTATACCACTACAAAACTGAGGTTCTCATGATCGATATTGTTGCATTTATTCACCCTAAACCAGAAAAATTTGCCCATTGCCGTACCCTAATAACAGAAATCTTAGCCCCTACCCGCCTAGAGAAAGGCTGCCAGCGTTTTGAGCTGTTTACCGAAAACAGTACCACCCTAGTGCTAGTTGAAACGTTTGAAAGTCAAGAGGCGTTAGATTTTCATTATAATCAAGACTACGTGAAATACGTATTCGCTGAGTATGAATTTGCTCTGGAGAAAGAGCCTGAAATACATAAGTTAATGCGAGTTGGAAGTTAATAAGCAGTATGTACTTATTTATTTAACGCAGAAAATGCACATTACTCTCTTGCTGTATCAAATGGTATTCTGGACAATTCATATAGGGGGGAGTAATCAATTTTCCCGGGGCAGTGTAAACTTTATATGGTCGAGTAATCTTTTATTAGATAAGGTGACTTAGTACAGGTACACAGCTAAATAATGTAAATTTAGCTTAGCTAATGTCATCAACTTTGGGGGTATGTGTGAGAAAAATAGGCGTTTTTATAATGTTGATTGGAGTGTTAGCTGCCTGTTCAAACACTAATTGGCGAGAAGCCAGTCGTGAGCCTGCAGGCTTGGCGGTAAATCCTGCCATCACCAAAGATGCCGTGATTGAATTTTATGCTGCAGACGCATTTAGTTGGCGCGGCTGGTTTGCAGTGCACACGTGGATTGCCGTTAAACCTGAAAACGCAACTGAATATACCGTTTATGAAGTAGTCGGTTGGCGAGTAAAGCAGGGGTTGCCTGCCCTAAAGCAATATCAAACCACAACGCCAGACCGTTATTGGTACGGTGCTAAGCCCGATAAAGTGTTATCTATTCAGGGTGACAAAGCTAAACAGCTGATACCCGAAGTCACCGCAGCGATAAATCGTTACCCATGGGCGAATGAATATACGCTATTTCCTGGCCCAAATAGTAATACCTTCCCACAGTGGGTGGGGTTGCAAGTACCTGAACTTGAATTAGAACTACCCTTTAGAGCCATAGGTAGTGGTTATGCTGATTAGGCACTTGCTTTTGTGCCTTTAAAATAAAAAATAACCACACCCACAATCCCTGCCAAACTTATTAGTGTTAAACATGCCGCAATATAGGTTACCATCTCGCTTTGAGCATCAGAGTTACTCAAAAAAAGCCCCCCTAATATCAAAAATGCAAGTGATACAAACGCGAATAATAGCTATATTATTTTGGTGCCAATGCTATCTACTTGTTTTTCATCCATCAAAATCATCTCCTTTTTATTATTGGCTAATTACTTTGGGCTTAAATACCTTCAACATATAGCTTAACACCCTTATGAATTACCGTTAGGAAAAGCGCCTTAAGATGTTTTAATCACGCTTTATGGTAGTTAGCGTTTTGTAGTAATAAATTTAAAATTATCATGAAGTTGGTTGTAAATATGTTGATGGGTTAAAGCCCAACTTACAGGTTCTTTGTATTCTTTTCATTGTCCCTACAGCGTATCTAAACAGCCTGCCTACCGCCTAGCTTTATTGGGATTCTCACTATTTGTAACACTAAACACACTAGAATTAGCACCATACCCAACCAGCCCCAGCTATTAAACTTCTCACCCACCACTATTACCGCCAGCAACGTAGCTAACACTGGCTCTAATAATGTGATCAAGGTCGCTTTGCTGGCTTCAATATGTCTTAAACCATAACCAAATAATAAGTAGCCAATGAACATAGGTACCACGGCCATATAGATAGATACAGCTGT
Organism: Paraglaciecola sp.; assembly: GCF_039943935.1. Classification (GTDB taxonomy): domain Bacteria; phylum Pseudomonadota; class Gammaproteobacteria; order Enterobacterales; family Alteromonadaceae; genus Paraglaciecola. The sequence goes on along the minus strand of NZ_JBDUZQ010000009.1, from coordinate 167,322 downwards.
GTTGGTTGGGGTGGCGAACAAGTTGTCACCTGTAATGAGTAACGAAGGCAGCAATAACACCGATGCAAGGCCAAACATACTCGCCATCGAGGCATTCGAACTAATGCCCTGGTCAATTATTTGCTTGGCGGCCCATGCATACGCGGCATAGGTTAACCCGGCAACAAGCCCTAAAATTAAGCCAAAGTGCGTAGCACTTAACCCTAAATATTCTGTATTGTTGATAAGCGTTGGCTGCCCATGTGATTGCTTACCCGTAGCGATTAAAGTAACTCCTATCACGCCAAAAACAAAGCTCACCACCCAGCGTTTTGAAATGGTAATTTTGTTGACGAGACGCTCAAATAAAACAGAGAAAAAGGGTGCAGAGCCTAACGACACGACTGTGCCTATCGCCACACCGGCGAGTTTCATCGAGCTATAAAATGCTAGAGGGTAGATCGCTATGGATAGACCACCAAGCACTAAAAAGGCCGGAACCTGTGTGAGTTGAATGCGCTCTTTAATGATTGTTCTAGAGGCGGTTGCTAACAATAACAATCCTGCGGCACCCATGGAAAAAGCACCTATGGCTAACGGGTTGATGGCAGGAGCAAAGTTGGCGGCTGTACCTGTGGTTGCCCATAATGCGCATGCGGTAACTATACAGATAACTGCAAAGGTGGCGTTACTTCTCAAGGTTAACTCCCTATATAAAAAACACGTTAGAGCTTTATGGTGTCTAAAATTCAATAAAGTTAGTTTACCTTTTCTTATCACATTAACTTTGCAGAAAAGACGCTTTTTTGTGCTGGCTCGACGCAATTATATTCAGCTATTTTGAAAATCGCCTAATTCGTGATTTTAGAAGGAGGTAAACCAAAATGTTGGGTAAAGCGGCGACTAAAAGCGGCGTAGTCTGAATAGCCCACTTGCTCTGCAATAATCTGTGTAGGGTAGTCTGTGTGAATGATTAGGGCTTGGGCTTTTTCCATACGCAGTTTAATGACATATTGCATGGGAGTGATCCCCAGTTGTACTTTGAATAGCTTTTTGAATTGAGTTGGGCTTAAGCATGCTATTTTTGCAAGTGCTGCTATGGGCATGACGTGAGTGATGTGTGCATCTATATATTCAAGTACAGCTCTAATTCTATGCTCAACTTGCTTTAGTGGGCGCTGTTCGCCAAGTAAAGCAAAAAAATTTTGGTAGCAAATATTCTCGATATCACGGTTTACTTGGTATTCTAATTGCGATTCGATAAATCTAAGGTAATGTAATAAAGGGGAATTAATTGAGAAGGCTGGTGAGGTTGATAAGGAAATGTTGGCAGGCAGAGTGGGCATATCTGCCACCACAAACCTTGCTTGTGCTTCAGCAGTAAAATGATGCAGACTGTGGGCTTTAATGACTACACATTCTCCCGGCGCAACCTTGCCTTTGAATTGTCCCACTTCAATATTTATGACCCCTCGAAGTGGTAATACAATCTGATGAAAATCGTGGGTATGTTTGACTTTTTGTCTACTGTAAGAGCGTATAGATATGGTGCTTGGCATATTTAAGTATTAGCTTAGTTACTCTGGCTGAAATCAAAATAATACAGCTTAGCGTCAAATGCTAGTCACGACGTTATACAAGCTCTGATAATACCTCTTCACTTCTTAACGTTAGGACTTCGAAGCCAGAGTCAGTCACAAGAATAGTATGCTCCCATTGTGCTGATAGCTTCTTGTCTCGGGTAACAACGGTCCAGCCGTCTTTCTTTTGTTTGGTGCGATAAGAACCCTGATTAATCATTGGCTCTATGGTAAATGTCATACCTGCTCTTAGAGTTAAGCCAGTGTGAGGCTTCCCAAAGTGCAGAATTTGTGGTTCTTCATGCATTTCTTTACCAATGCCGTGGCCGCAATATTCACGTACCACGCTAAACCCGTGTTTTTCGGCATAGCTTTGAATTGCGTGGCCTATATCTCCGGTTCTGGTGCCTGGCTTCACACACGCTATTCCTTTCCACATCGCTTGGTAGGTAACATCGACTAATTGTTTTGCAATAGGTAAGGCTTTGACCATAGTGTACATTTTGCTGCTATCTGCGATGTATCCGTTTTTTTCTAGTGTGATATCGATATTGACAATATCCCGCTCTTTTAGTTTTTTAGCCGCAGAAGGTACTCCGTGACAAATCACTTCATTAATAGACGAATTCAACACGTACTCATAGCCATATTGACCTTTACTTGCAGGCCTAGATTGTAATGTGGTTACGATATAGTCCTCAACAAAGTCATTGATGTCCATAGTAGACATGCCTACTTTGATTACTTTGTCTAGCTCACTAAAAACTTGCGCTAATAGTTTGCCTGATTCTCTCATTAAGGCTATTTGTTGTGGTGTTTTTATGAGGGCGTTACTCATTTATAAGCCTGACTTGGGTGACATTTTGAGTTTTCATTTCGCGGCTTAATATCTGCTCATAGGTCAGTGTGGGATTTTGTTCCGCAAGTCTGCCAATCTTTAACCAAAATTCAGCTTGTGAGTTGATAGAGCGCTCCATAACAGCACTGTTTTTACGCACTTCTTCGTGAAGTTCATTTGAGATTTTAACGATACCCATTAATAGCCGCGATATATATTTTGTAGTGAAATGTAGCATATCGCATGTTTTTAGATCTTGCTACTAAGTTTGTTTTCAATAACGAGCTAGGTTTTTGCAAACATTTTCCTGCTTTAGAAATTTGTATAGTTTTCGTGATACTTTCGGGATAGTTATCTGTGAAACTTCTCCTTGTTCTAACAAAAAACATGATTAAGCGAGGAAATTTTAATGAAAAAATTACAACAATTCTGTGCAGCCACTGCCTTAGCTGTGACTGCACTACCTACTTTAGCCGCAGACGTTACTGTTGAAATTCAAAACATCACTCAAGGTCTTCATTTTACGCCTATCGCTGCTGTTGCACATACACCGGACACCAGCTTATTTGAAGTGGGTGAAATGGCCAGTGCAGAGATTCAAGAAATGGCAGAAGGCGGCAGTCTAGCCGGTATTACTACAGTGGCCACATCAATAGGGGCTGACATGTTAGCTGAGCCTACCGCTGGACCGTTAGCACCAACTGAAAAAGTTGCTGGTACTTTTATGACAACAGATGGCAACAGCGTACTATCTATAGTGGCAATGATTTTACCTTCTAATGATGGTTTTATCGGTTTAGATAATTGGGAAATCCCAACTGAAGTAGGTACTTATACTATTTACTTAAATGCTTACGATGCAGGTACCGAAGCCAATGATGAGTTGGTAGGCAGTGGTATGCCAGGTATGCCGGGTATGCCAGCTCCACCTTTCTTAACGTTAGGTACAGGGGGTTCTGGTGTAGCAACTACTGAGGCCAATGCTACAGTACATATACATCCAGGTAATATTGGGGATGATTCTTTAACAGATGGCGCGAGTGATGTTACTAACTCAATTCACCGCTGGTTGAACCCCGTTGCCAAAGTAACAGTAACCGTTAACTAAGGAGGCTGTGATGTTAAATCAATTTAAAAATAAGCCCATCCGCATCGCTTTATTACTTGCATTACCTCTGGCCATCAGCGCTTGTAGTGATGATATTAGAGAGGTTGAAGTACCGGTTGAGGTAATTGTAGAAGTGCCGGCCCCAGAGCCCGTTCCAGTTGACATCAGTTACGAGATAACTGTTACTAACTTAACGAATTCTCAGCCTCTTTCTCCTGTTGCAGCGGTGTTACATGCTGATGGAAATCTTTTTTCTATTGGAGATGTTGCTTCGGTTGAACTAGAAAAAATGGCCGAAGGTGGAATGAACGATGGGTTACTAGCACTAGGTATGGCATCTACTTCTGGTGCTGCACCAATTGGCCCGGGTGGTAACGAAACTATCACTGTCACTGTTCAAGATGTTACTGATGCTAAATTATCTGTTTTAACTATGCTAGTGAATACAAATGATGGGTTTAGTGGTCTTAATGCATTGGATTTGAGTACATTTGAAATAGGCGACACGTGGACTGGCCTAGCTGGTGTATATGATGCAGGTACTGAGGTAAACTCAGAAGCAGCCGGCACTATACCTGGCCCTGCGGATGGCGGTGAAGGTTTTTCAGCTACTCGTACCGACACAGGGTATGTATCTATGCACCCAGGTGTTGTTACAAATGATGACGGCTTAAGCTCTTCTGTGTTAACTGTACAACATAAGTTTGATAACCCAGCTTTACGTATAGTAGTAACACGTACAGAATAAAGTGTTGAGTCAATTAAAAAGCGCTCAATACTATGGTGTTGAGCGTTTTTTGGTTTTTGATACAAATAACATGTAGTAGGAGTGAATGATATGTCTGACAACGTATTGTTAGTAGAAGACGATCGAGATATTGCAGAGCTAATTCGTGTTAATTTACAAGAATTGGGAGTCGAGGTTAGCATTCAAGAAAATGGGGCTAAGGCTTTATCCCTTGCTTTAGATAATGATTATTCACTACTAATACTTGATGTAATGCTACCCGAAGTAAGTGGGTTAGATATTTGTCGTCAAGTGCGGGATAAAAAGCCTTCTCAAGCTATTATTATGTTAACTGCTAAGACGTCAGAGATGGATCGTGTGCTAGGCTTAGAACTTGGGGCTGATGATTATATGACTAAGCCTTTTAGTGCTCGAGAGTTACAGGCTAGGGTTCGTTCTCAGTTACGTAAAGTACATGTGATGCAAACAGCAAATATTCACGTTGCCCCTGTTTCAGATGAAAAAATACTTACCATTGGTAGTTTACAAATCAATCAGAAAAATCACCAAGTCGTACTGGCAGATAACACCCTTGAATTAACCGCGACAGAGTTTGAATTACTGCATCATTTAGCGAGTCACCCTAATCAAGTATTCAATCGTAGTCAGCTTTTAGAGACAGTTTGGGGCTATCATCATAGTGGTTACGAGCACACTGTAAATTCACATATTAATAGGTTGCGAGCTAAGATAGAAGTAGATGCTACCTCCCCACAAATTGTGCAAACCGTATGGGGGGTGGGATATAAGTTTAACCCTGAAGGAGTAGTGCTCAATACTAACTAACAATGGTAGCTTGGGCTTGGTACTCACTATAGGTTAACCTGTGTGAGTCTTTAGTCGTTGAGCACGTTATTATGAGTTATACCCTAACCGAATCTTTATTAATTGCACTGGCTGCAGTGTTAGTAATTGAAGGTTTTGGGCCTATGTTGTTTACAAAGAAATGGCAGCAGTATTTGTTATTAATGTCACTACAGCCTATGAACCACTTAAAAACTTCAGGAGGTGTTTTAGTCACAATTGGCTTGGTAAGTTTGCTGTATCTTATATAGCCCTTTTTTATCCAGTCATATTTCTGTTAAATTGATTATAAGCTGCACGATTTAGCTATTTAGCTGCTGGATGTTTTTTGGTAGAATCCCCGCCTAATTTTTCTGACCCATCCAATTCCATGGCTAAAAATGTTGTTGTACTCGGAACCCAGTGGGGCGACGAGGGTAAAGGTAAGGTTGTTGATCTACTAACAGATCAGGCAACCTATGTAGTGCGTTATCAAGGAGGCCACAACGCGGGTCATACTCTGGTAATAGACGGTGAAAAAACAGTACTTCATTTAATCCCTTCTGGTATTTTACGTGAGAACGTAACATGTGTTATCGGAAACGGAGTAGTACTTAGTCCAGAAGCACTCCTTAAAGAAACGGCTATGCTCGAAGAGCGCGGTGTCCCAGTTAAGGAACGCTTGCGTATCAGTGAAGCTTGCCCGCTAATTCTGCCGTATCACATTGAACTTGATGTTGCCCGTGAAAAAGCTCGCGGTAATAAAGCAATTGGTACAACAGGTCGCGGAATCGGCCCTGCCTACGAAGACAAAGTGTCTCGTCGTGGTTTGCGTGTGGGTGACTTGTTTAATCCAGAAGATTTCGCTGTAAAACTAAAAGAAATCCTTGAATATCATAACTTTATGCTGACTAACTATTACAAAGTAGAGCCTGTAAGTTACGAGAAAGTTCTAGCAGACGCACTTGCAGTAGCTGATATTTTAAAAGCTATGGTAGTAGACGTTACAGATGTTTTAGACAAAGCCCGTGAGCGTGGCGATTGCATTATGTTTGAAGGTGCACAAGGTACATTATTAGACATAGATCACGGTACATATCCTTATGTAACATCATCAAATACGACAGTGGGTGGCGTTGCTACCGGAGCAGGCTTTGGCCCGCTGAACCTTGATTACGTATTGGGTATTGTTAAAGCCTATACTACGCGTGTTGGTTCTGGCCCTTTCCCAACTGAACTTGACTGTGAAGTTGGCCAACACCTTGGTGTTAAAGGTCATGAGTTTGGCGCAACCACAGGTCGTAAACGTCGTACAGGTTGGTTTGATGCGGTAGCTATGAAGCGCGCAGTACAAATCAACTCAATTACAGGCTTTTGTTTAACTAAGTTAGACGTACTTGACGGCCTTGAAAGCTTAAGTATCTGTACCGGATACAAAGACAAGCAAGGTAACATCAGCGATGTACCACCTATGGCTGCAGACGGTTATGAGTTAATTGAACCTGTATATGAGTCAATGCCTGGCTGGAGTGAAAATTCGTTCGGGGTAACAGATTATGATGAGCTACCTCAAGCGGCTAAGAATTATATTAAGCGCCTAGAAGAGTTGACAGGCGTGCCAATCGATATAATCTCTACTGGTCCAGACAGAAACGAAACTATTGTATTACGTCATCCGTTTGACGCATAAATAGTCGTTATTCACTGTTTGAAAAAAGGCTGCCATACGCAGCCTTTTTTGTGCCTGCAAGAATGTTGAAACACCCCTGTTATCTAATCTAGTTAGATCAGTTGAGGTAACTAGACAATCCACTTTATTTAATAGCAATATTCTGCATATCTAGCTTTGTAATGGCTTCTGATTTTTACGGGACAATCTTAAAAAATAAGGTAGACTTTTGTCTTTAAATTCAAATTTTGTAATTAACTAAGACTACACATGCCCTCTAAACGTTCTTCTCAGTTTTGTATTTTAGTCGCTGACGACAGGTCAGACGTACGCTTATCAGCACGGTTTGCATTAGAAGATAATAAATACCAAGTACATGAAGCTGGAAGCCCACAAATGGCAAAAGAATTAATTAAACAAACCCGCATTGATTTGGTCCTGCTGGATATGAATTATTCCCGTGATACCACATCAGGAGCTGAAGGTTTAGCGCTACTGGCTTGGTTACAAAAAGAAGAGTTGGGTATCCCCGCTGTTGCGATGACAGCGTGGTCGAATGTGGAACTGGCAGTTAAGGCTATGCAACTTGGAGCAGGTGATTTTCTTGAAAAACCATGGAAAAATCAGCGTCTTTTACAAGTTGTTGCGCAGCAAATTAAAGTCAATGGCCTTAAAAAACAAAATCAAAAACTTCAGCAACGATTAGATAATAACAATATCCAACAAGACCAATATCAGTGGCTATCGCCCTGTATGAATGAGTTAATGTTACAAATAAAGAGTGTCGCCAGAGCCAATGTTTCAGTCTTACTCACAGGCGATAATGGAACAGGAAAAAGTCAGTTAGCAAAGTATATTCATGCACAATCGCAAGTCGACAACGGCCCTTTTATTGCGGTAAACATGGGGGCAATATCAGAAACTTTATTTGAAAGTGAAATGTTTGGGCACACCAAAGGAGCTTTCACTGATGCTAAGTCTAGTCGTATAGGTCGCTTTGAATTAGCCAAAAATGGTACGTTATTTCTAGATGAAATTGCTAATATTCCATTATCACAGCAAGCTAAGTTATTGCGGGTATTAGAAACAGGTGAATATGAAGTGTTAGGCTCTAGCCAGACACAATTTTCTAGCATACGTTTGATCAGTGCCACTAACAGTCATTTCAAAGAGCTAATTGAAAAAGAGCTATTTCGCGAAGATTTATTTTATCGGATCAATACGATTGAGTTTAGAGTGCCATCTTTAAAAGAACGCTCATTGGATATTGTGCCTTTAGCTAAGCATTTCATTAATATGAACTGTAACAAGTATTCGAAGCAACTGGTTACCCTCAGTTCTGAGGCCGTTGATGCATTGCTGGGGTATCACTGGCCCGGGAATATTCGGGAGCTGAGCCACTTGATGGAAAGGGCGGTGTTACTTTGCCGAGATGATAGATTAACGGCCAGTGATTTGAATATTAAAACAGATCAGCAAGCACCTTCAAGAGGTGTTAGTTTACCCATGATGACCTTAGAAAATGCCGAAAAGCAACTTATCACACAAGCACTTAATCAGGTGAATCAGCATGTCCCTAAAGCGGCCAACTTATTGGGGCTCACTAAGTCGTCACTCTATCGAAGATTAGAAAAATATGCAGATCTTCAAAAGTAAAAGCTTAAACACCTATATTTCTACTATTTTAGGGAGCTTTGCCGTATTACTTTTATTTTTTATCGCTTGCTTACTTGTTGTTGCACACTGGCAACTGTGGAATATTGGGTTAGCTTTAGTGGTTATTGGTTTATTGTTATTTACGGGGATATTGCGATTTAAACACCGGGTGATGTCATCTTTCGACCGCGCTCTTTTGCATATCGAAGCGGTGAAAGTGGAAGACTATAACCAATACGCCAAATCTGAATTCAAAGAGGGCGTAACGGCTCATTTTCATAATGAGTTGACCCTCCTCAGTGAAAAAATGCAGACCCATAAATCACAATATGACCAACATGCTTTACTGTTGTATCAACTGATTGACCAATTAGACACGCCTATGCTGGTGTTTAATCAAAAGCAAAAACTCACTTACGCTAATGCCGCTTTTTCACCGTTATTTGGACAACCTTGGCAAATGTTACGACTTGCTTCGCCCAAATTATTGGGGTTAGTTCAAACGGATAAAGGCTGGATTTTGCCCAACAAAGGCCAGCAATGGCATGTGAGTCAAAGTGACTTTATTGACTCGGGGGAGCGTCATCAGCTGTTAGTTTTTACTAACATTGATTCAGCAATCCGTGCCAGCCAAATTAATGCGTGGCAACAAATTATCCGCGTGATGGGGCACGAAATCCGTAACTCTCTCACGCCTGTTTCTTCTTTAGCCGAAAGCCTCGAGAGTCATTCTAAATCCCCTCGGGAAAAGCAAGCATTAGCGGTTATTTCACAGCGATGCCATCATTTGCAAGATTTTGTTAATCGCTACTCGTCTTTGTCGCAAACTCTTAATTTGGACATACAACGTATTGATGTGACCACATTCGTATCCCGTCTTAAAGGCTTATTTACTCAAAATAATTTAACATTTTTTCATAAATCAAAGTGGTTATGGGCTGATCCAACTTTTATTGAGCAAGTGTTTATCAATCTACTAAAGAATGCTTTTGAAGCAGATGCCACACAAGTCAAAATTGAAATCAGCGAAAGAGGCCAAGCGTCTCTTATTAACATTATTGATGACGGCCATGGTTTGGCTAATACCGATAATTTATTTGTGCCGTTATTTACAACTAAGCAGCAAGGGCAAGGTATTGGTTTAACGTTTTGCCGGAATATCATTGAACAACATGGAGGCGTAATCGATATGAAAAATAATGCACTGCCTGCAACAGGTATGACGGTATCGATTGTATTACCTATGTCTTCGTAACGTCATACTTTCCCGTCTCGTTTTTAATGACGTGTTTCGATATCGAACTGAATTAGTCCGATATCGGACTGATTGATATTGATTCTATTCTATTTAATTCTTAACTACATGATATATATGGATTAAATATTTTGGCGCGGATCTTGTAGATAACCTAGCATCACTCGATTTTTTATATCGAGATAAAATCAGTTAGGGGAATAGAATGGATATAGCGAAGGCCAAAAAATCGTCTTCTTTACCGTTAAGTAAAGGCAACATCATAATCGGTTTAAGTGTTGTGATTGGTGTACTTGTATATTTTGCTATGGGCAAAAATGGTAGTGTATCCGTTGACCGTGAAAATGTGCTAATTGAGTCCGTTCAACGGGGGGATTTAGCCGTTTTGATAGAAGGTTACGGCACCTTAACATCAGATAAACAACAATTAATCACGTCATTTTCAGCGGCTACTGTGAAAGAAATTGTCTTAAAGCCGGGCGCTACAGTGAATACAAACAGCGTAATTGTTCGCCTAGAAAATCCAGAGTTGGTACAACAGCTAGAGAATGCTGAGCAAGAGTTAATTCAAACCAAAGCTAATTTACGCCAATTAAAGTTGAATAATCAGCGAGAAAAACTCAATGAATCGGCGAATTTAGCCGAGATCACTGCCAGTTTTGATACAGCTACGCTAAGAAGAGTGGCCGAAGAAAAGCTAGTTGAGCAAGGTATCGTTTCCCAGCTGACCTTCCAGCAAACAGTGTTAAATGAAAAACAACTCAAACAACGTATTGCCATTTTACAAGAACGCACCGAACAGCTTGATTTGGTACATGAAGAGTCGGTCAATATTCAACAAGAGCGAGTTAAGCAGCAACAAGGGCGTTTAAGCATTGCCCAATCACGTTTGGATAAATTAACGGTAAGAGCTGGGTTTGACGGCGTGTTACAGCGTTTGTCGGTAGAATTAGGACAAAGCCTTACAGCAGGTCAAGAGGTGGCTTTGATTGGCAGCGTGACAAGTCTTATTGCGCTTATTCAGGTGCCACAAAGCCAAGCACAGCTTATCACTGTAGGTAAAGAAGCTATCATTGATACCCGCCGCGACAAAATTGAAGGCGTGGTAAGCCGGATTAATCCTGTTGTAGAAAATAACACAGTAGAAATCGAAATTGCGTTACCTAATGTACTCCCCGCCAGTGCTCGGCCACAACTTAGTGTGGATGGCGTTATTGTTGCTGACACTCTGCAAAATGTTAATTACATCAAACGTCCAGCTGGTGCTAAATCAAATACGGGAGCATCACTATACCGCTTAGATACCCCACAACGTGCCACCTCACAAGATTTACGTTTTGGCGTGCAAGCTGGGCAATTTATTCAAATTCTATCTGGCGCATCGGCTGGCGAACAATTCATTATTTCGGATTTGTCTAATATGCAAACGATCAGCGAAACACTGAGTATTAATTAAAACCGTTCAAATATTTTAATCATTAACGTAATAAATTAACCATTAAGAAACTTACAGGAAAGCACTTATGAGCGATATTAAAATTCAAATGAAAAACATCTCTAAGGTTTTTGAAACAGATGAGCTTGAAACCCATGCTTTAAAAAATGTCGATATCACTATTAAATCTGGCGATTATGTGTCGATTTCGGGCCCTTCTGGTTGTGGTAAATCGACTTTATTATCCATTTTAGGTTTATTGGATATGCCTTCTGGTGGTGAATATTTCATTGAAGGAACCAACGTGACCGATTTGTCTCTCGATGAAGCCGCAGAAATTCGTAATAGTAAAATTGGGTTTATCTTTCAATCGTTTAATTTGATTGATGAATTATCAGTTTTCGACAATGTGGCCTTGCCACTGCGTTATAAAACGAAAGTGCCCAGCAATAAAGAAATCACAGACCGCGTGCATGAGTGCCTAGCGTTAGTCGATATGAGTCACCGTACAAGTCATAAGCCAAACCAACTATCTGGTGGGCAGCAACAGCGTATTGCTATTGCTCGTGCGCTTGTGGCCAACCCCGCAATTTTGCTGGTGGATGAGCCCACAGGTAACTTGGACTCTAAAAGTGGCGATCAGGTGATGGACGTACTAGAAAAACTAAACGACAGCGGCACCACTATTTGTATGGTGACGCACGACCCTCGTTATGCGGATATGGCGAATATTCAGCTTAAGTTATTAGACGGTTCCATATTGACCACACCTGAGTTGAAGGAGGCAGTATGAGCCAGTTCTTCTACCGGCAAAAACAAGCGTGGGTGAGCCTTAAGAAGAAAACAGGCTTTGTAGCCACAGTGGTAACGACTATGGGCACCACGTTAGGCGCATTATTATGTGTGCTGACTCTAGGCTACCTCCTGATTATCGAGCCTTTGCCTTACCCTGAGCAAGATAAATTATATAACGTGGTACATCATATTGGTGATAAAAGCGGTGAGACAAATGCCTCCTCGTTTACGTACCCTGGACTTATTCATTTGTACAAAAATCAAGATGTTTTTGATAACGTTGCGCTTATCCAATATGGGCAAGATGTACTCACATCTTTGCCTGACCAACCTACACTCAGAACGGGGTACGCTACGCCAGAGTGGTTCCAATTGTTAGGCGTGACAATGCAGATGGGACGACCTTTTGAAAGTACAGAAGCACTAGATACATTTAATCCTGTTGCCGTGCTGAGTTATAAAACATGGCAAGAAAAATTTGCATCGGCTCCTGATATACTTGATAAAAAAGTCTCTTTTAGCGGAGTAAGTTACCGGGTTATCGGCGTGTTAGGGAAAGACTTTGTTGAGCCTCAAATAAAGCAAACTGGGCGTGATGCAGGTATATGGTTTCCATGGGATTATAACCTTGATGTGAGTTTTAAAGAACGCTGGGGGAATATCAGTGGTGCCTTGACCTTTGTGGGTAAATTAAAAAGTACGTTAAGTGCAACACAAGCAGAACAAATTATTACACCACTGGTGAACGATACATGGGTTGAAAATGTTGCTTCTGTTGCGTTTTTCAATGGCTGGTCAATTAATATAGAGCTTGATTCTTTCCAAACTGCCATAGTGGGAGACAGTCAAAATACCGCATATAAATTATTAGCGGGGGTCATGGGATTGGTGCTCATTGCTTTTGCTAACATCGCAAATTTGTTTATGTCTCGTACAGCAGAGCAGCAAAGGCAACTAGCCATTTATGCAGCCCTAGGCGCTAAAAAATCTCATTTGTTTCGTAGTTTGCTGGCTGAGTCAGGATTGTTGATGTTTCTTTCGTTATTGCTGGCACTCGTTATTGCGTCTTTGGGGTTTTCTTTACTACAAACCAACTTGGCGTCTGAGTTACCCCGCATCAATGAACTTGGGTTAGATTTTATTACCTTTGCTGCATCGATCATTTTGGCGTTTTTATTTGCACTGTTATTTGCTTTTCTCAGCAGCAAAATGATTAATTACCGAGCACTAAATTCTATTCTTCAGTCTAGTGGTAAAGGCACAGGGGTACAGGTTTCTAAGCGTTTTAGGCAAGGGCTTATTGTGAGTCAAGTGGCGATAGCAACAGTACTGGTGTTTGCCAATATTACCCTGTTTAAAGAAGCCATTGATACGATCAATAAACCTGCTGGATACAGCGTAAACAATATGACACAAATGAGTTTATCAGTGTCAGCGCCAGAACTTCCTGCGCAAGAAGAAGTTGCCGCCACAATGATTGCGCTCAAAAAGAGGCTTTTGGCATTACCTCAAGTAGAAAGTATTTCACATTCAGGCTCGGTTTTAGATGGTTTTGGTTTATGGGCGTTAACCGCAGTAGCGACAGGAGAAAATTTCACACCTGAGACGACAGGTGCAAGTTACAACTATTTTACCATGATTGGTCAAGAGCTACTAGAAGGCGATTATTTCAGCAAAGCTGATGTGTCAGACCAAAATCGTGTGATGATAGTTAACGATGAATTTGCCAAACGTCTAAACCCAAATGGGAGCCCGATTGGTTTGCAGCTTTCCCCTGGAGCCGGACGAGATCCATTTACAATTATAGGTGTGGTAAAAGGGGTAAGAATGCCTGCCCAAAGTGACATACCAATGCGTGTATATATCCCAGCTAGGTTAAGCAGCACTCAAATGACATTAAAGTTACGTGATGGACAAAGTGTGAGCCGCACAGAAGTGGTGACGGCCATTAGTAGCGTGAGTAATTTGTATGCGCTGTTTAGTTTACAAACGTTAAATAGTCAGAAAAAACGCAGATTATTTACCCAGTATACTACAGCGGCTACTACCTCTGTGTTGGCTACTGTCACTCTGTTTTTAGCCAGTGTTGGCCTATACGGTATCTTGAGCTATGGCACTCAAATGCGCCGTTTTGAGCTAGGCACTCGGATGGCTATTGGCGCTAAGCGGAAGGTTTTAGTGGGACTGATAGTTAAAGATAATGGATGGGTAATTTTACTCGGTATTGCCTTAAGTGTGGTGATGATACTGAGCGTTTACATAGGCTACAAAGATATATTGTCTGCTTATATGAATATAGATGCGTTACCTTTGTTTATGATAACCGTATTATCTATCGTTTTACTGTCACTCTTTGCTTGTTATTGGCCACTGCGTCAATACATCAACCGCCCGGCAATTCACTCGTTGCGTGGTAGTGACTAAACGTGAGCCAGTATCTACATTGGCTAAAACAAGCTTGGGTGAGCCTTAAAGGCAAACCTGGGTTTGTTGCAGCTGTTGTGACGACTACGAGCCTAACATTGGGCGCCGATATGGCACTAGGGCGAGGGTTTGAGTCAACAGAAGCCCTTAATACTCACAACCCCGTCGCAGTACTGAGTTACGAAACTTGGAAAAATGAATTTGCACTTGATACCGATATCTTGTCAAAAAAAGTACAATTTAAAGACATCAGTTATCGAATTATAGGTGTGCTCAGCGATACATTCGTTGAACCTCATATTTATGGTGTGGGCAATAAATCCGGTGTTTTTTTACCGTTTGATTATAACTCTGTCAGTCTAAGTGAACGTAAAAAATGGGGTAATGATGATAGCGGGTTGATGGCTATGGGTAAGCTAAAACCTAATCAACCTTTAGCTCAAGTTGAACAGCAACTCACTATGCTAGTTAGTGATAACTGGCAACAACAGGTGGTAGGTCACGCATTTTTTAATGGGTGGAGCATAGGCATTAAACTCCACTCTCTAAAATCGATTATTCTGGAAAATAGTCAGAGCACCGTTTATTTGTTAATTGCAGGTGTGTTTGGTTTGGTGTTAGTCGCCAGCACAAATATTGCCAATTTGTTTATGTCGCGAACGGTACAGCGTAGCCGGCAAATCGCTATTTGCGCAGCAATCGGTGCTTCTCGTCGGCATATATTTAACATGTTGTTAGCGGAATCAGTTTTGCTGGTAGGGCTATCTAGTTTAATTGCTTTGTATATTGCCTCTTTAGGGTTTAAAGGCATGCAGCTTTATCTAAACCACTACTTACCAAGAATTGACGAGTTGTCATTACATTTCAGTACCCTTGCTTGCGCCTCAATTTTGTTGGTCGGATTTGCCCTGTTTTTTGCTTGTTTAGGCATGCGAATGATTGATTACCGTGTTTTAAATCAATCGATACAAAGCACAGGAAAGGGCACCGGTGTGCAAGTATCGAAGAGCTTAAGGCAGGGTTTGGTTTTGTGTCAAATCGCTGTAGTGACTCTATTAGTCTTTATTAATATCGTGTTGTTTAAAGAGGCGGTTATCACCATTAATCATCCTTCTGGATTTGAGACACAAGATAGGTCTTTTATCGTACTGTCTTTACCATCGGTAAGTGAAGCTGAGCGAGCCGGACTGGTGGCACATGTTGCTGATGTAAAGAGTAAATTAGCCGCATTGCCCCAAGTAGATGCAATAAGTCAGTCTATGGCACCTATGCCTTTTTTTACTCGGGCATTGAGTCGCTTGGGCGGTAAAGAGCGTTATTCAATTAAAGCGAAGGATGTCGATCACTCTTATTTTCAGTTGATTAACCAGCCGTTGCTTGAAGGTCATTATTTCACGGCTGCAGATGTTAAAGGTAGTAATAAGGTCATGATAATAAATGACGTATTTGCCCAGCAACTTGCGCCTAATGGCAGTGCCGTTGGTTTGAGTTTTGATAACGGTGCCACTGTTATCGGTGTGGTGAAAGGTATACTTGTACCAGCACAAAATTACATTCCCCCTCGTTTTTATTTCCCTGAATCACCCACACGAAACATGTTTTTAGTGAAAACCAAAGTAGGGCAGGCCATTACACCAGAGCAAGTGGTGAGCGTTTTACAACAAGTATCCAGCGAGTTGAAACTCTTTAGTTTGTCTACCCTTGATTCCCATCGTGTTGACCGTTTGTTTGGCCAATACACCACCGCCATAACGACAGGTGCTTTAGCGGTCATTACTTTTCTATTAGCTGGTATAGGGCTGTACGGAATATTAAGTTACAGCACCCAAATCCGCCGATTTGAAATTGGCACTCGGCTAGCCATAGGTGCCAAGCGTAGTGATGTTGTAAAACTTATCGTTAAAGATAACGCATCGATGATTCTACTGGGAATATTAACAAGTGTATTGGTATTGCTGGCACTGTATTTAGGTTTTAACGATAACTTAGATAATTACCTCGGTGGCAACTTAATCATCGCATTTGTACTGACCGTTGTACCCATAACCTTGCTGTCTTTATTTGCCTGCTATTGGCCATTACGCAAATATATCAATCAACCGGCTATTTATACGCTACGTGGTAGTGATTAAGGACTTATTTATGGATCAAATACCTTATTTATTCAAACAAGCTTGGGCAGGCCTTAAGACAAAATCGGACTTTGTGGTTAGTGTAGTTGTAACCTTAGGAGTAACTTTAGGTGCATTATTATGCGCAGTAACACTCAACTATTTGTTATTAATTGAGCCTCTTACTTACCCTGATCAAGAGCGAATAGTTGTCGTCGAACATCGAATTGTGAATGCTGAAAAAACAACGAAAAAGGTTGCTTTTAGTTACCCAGGTTTAGTGCATTTATATAAGAGCAATGAAGCCTTTGAACAATCGGCCATGATGTACTTTGCGCAAGATGTCATTACATCGACAGAACAGCAACCTTTGGTAAATGTCACTTTTACGACACCAGAACTACATCAATTTCTTTCGTCTTCAATGGCTATTGGGCGAGCCTTCGAAGAGTCTGAGGGGCTGAATAAAGACAACCCAGTAGCGATACTAAATTACAACACATGGCAACGAGAGTTTTATGGTCGCAAGGACATTTTGGCGCATAAAATTACCATAGGTGGTGTTAGTTATCGTATTGTAGGCGTTTTGGCTGAGGAGTTTGTCGAACCAGAATTGTATGCAATTGGTAGAAAAACGCATGTTTGGTTGCCTTGGGACTTTAACCATGCTGCCAGTAAAGACAAGGAGAGCTTTACTAATATTACTGAGAATTATCGGTATGTTGGACTTTTGAAAGAAGGCTTTTTTAAGGAACAAGCACAGATGGTGTTAATGCCTAAAGTGAGTGATCGTTGGCAAAAAGGCGTTGCGCATATGGCCTTTTTTAAAAATTGGTCAGTGATAGTTGAAGTGAGGCAACTAAAGGATGTCGTGCTAGGAAATAGCAGTTCAATATCAATCATGATATTAATTGGTGTTATCGGATTAGCGCTAATAACCTGTCTAAATATTTCCAATTTATTTATGGCTCGCATAGCGGAAAAACAACGCCAATTGGCTATTCAAGCTGCTTTAGGTGCGACTAAGGGACATTTATTTAAAGCAATATTCGCCGAAGTTAGCATCTTATTGTTTATGTCAATATTTCTTGCTCTTGTTGTCTCTCAAATCGGTTTTAATATTATGCAGCGGTATTTAAATGCAGTTTTACCTCGTATTGAAGAATTAACATTAAGCATAGTTACTTTTGGGAGCGCGATAATTTTATGCATAATGCTAGCTTTGATTTTTTCCAAATTGTCTTCCAATTTGGTTAACTACAAAGAACTAGAGAAATCTCTGCAAGAAGTGGTAAAGGGAGTGGTATACAAGTATCCAAAAAATATCGTCAAGGGGTAGTTACTAGCCAAATCGCACTTGCAACTGTTTTAGTTTTTGCCAACGTTACATTATTTAAAGATTCTCTAGAAAAAATTAATTCGCCTATCGGTTTTAATACAGAAAACTTGGCAACGTTGATCCTGAATTTTAATGCACCGCAACACCCCACTCAAAAAGAAGCAATGCCGATAATGGCTGAGATATTGGAAAGGCTAAGATCATTGCAACAAGTCGAGTCGGTAGCCCAAGGAAGCACGCCGTTGGATGGATTTAGTTTTAAAGCTCTTACTGTTAATAATGAGCAGTTTACACCATACCGTAAAATGATAGATGAGAATTACTTCAACTTGATAGAACAGCGATTAGTACAAGGAGACAACCTCAGTATAACTGATCGCTCAGACAACAGTCGTTCAATGTTAGTTAACCAAGCATTTGCTAATCAACTCAAAATACACGGAGATGTTATTGGAATGCGCTTAACGTCAATAAATGAGCCTGAGTATAAAATAATTGGAATTGTAGAAGATATCAATATCCCAGGAGAAACCACAATTGGAAGTGGCGATGCTAGCGTTCCACGAATGTACGCACCCAACACATTGAGTGAGCAGACCTTTATTTTGAAACTGAAATCAGGCCAAGGCTTAAGCCGTGAAGCACTGGCTAAAGTTATTGGAGAAGTGGATAAAAGGTATTCTGTTTTTGATTACATTATAGCGTCAGAATCTCTTACCAAAAGGTTATTTATAGACATCACCACCGTTGTAACAACCTTAGTTTTAGCATTTATTGTATTGGTTCTAGCGGGTATCGGAATATATGGAGTTTTGAGTTATTCCACGCAAATGCGCAAATTTGAGCTGGGAACTCGTATGGCTTTGGGCGCAAAGCGTAAACATATTATTGGCCTTATTTTAAAAGACAATGCTTGGGTTATTGTCATAGGTGTGACGAGCAGCATAGTGGTGATGTTATTACTTTATATTATTTATCAAGAGCAACTTAGTAACTATATCGGTTTGGAGTTGTTAGGGATGTTCGCCCTAACGGTGGGTTTTATCATTTTACTGTCACTTTTTACCTGCTATTGGCCACTGCGTCAATACATCAACCGTCCGGCAATTCACTCGTTGCGTGGCAGTGATTAGCAGGTTTACCTGATGCCCCGATACCGATAGGAATGTATGAATTTTTTATCATTTAAAACATTTGCTAATGTTAGTTAAGTTAGCTAATCAATAAGCTCAAAAAATCCCTAGCACTTTATAGCTTTTACGCAGTTATACTTTTTTTATGGAACAATTAGAGAATAAACAAGGATAAAGATGAAATACCTGCTTTTAGCTTTATTAGTTTTACCTATTTTAAGTCAGGCAGAAGCCCTGTAAAAGCTGAATTTTATCTGCCTAACGATTTGGGTTAACATGGTTTCTTAAATGCACTAGAGACAAAAGCTAGCTATGTTGACCGCCTCTTCTTCTCGAAATAACACCACAAATTTATCTCTAATAGGCCCAAAAATTGAGGGCTTGCGTCAGACGTTTGCTGCAGGCCATACAAAAAATATAGCGTGGCGTATTACGCAGTTGCAGCAGATCAAAAAACTTGTTGTTGAACAGCAAGAGGCAATATTACTTGGGTTGCAAAAAGACTTAGGGCGCTGTGATATGGAGTCTTGGACGGCAGAGCTAGGAGGCGTGATAAGCGAAGTAGAGCATACGGTAAAGCATTTAAAAAAGTGGATGAAACCCCGTAAAGTTTCCACTCCAGTCGTGACACAGCCTGCTAGTAGTTATGTGTTGCCCGAGCCTTTGGGAAGTGTCCTTATTATTGGTGCTTGGAATTATCCAATATTGTTAGCGTTGGGGCCTTTAATTGCGGCTGTGAGTGCAGGTAATTGTGCATTAATAAAACCGTCTGAATTATCACCCAATACATCAGCTTTAATAGCACAGCAAATTCCTAAATATTTGGATCAACAAGCCGTTGCAGTTGTGGAAGGTGCAGTAGATGAAACTTCTGAGTTACTGAAGCATCAATTTGATCACATTATTTACACCGGCGGAGAGCTCGTAGGCAAAGTTGTGATGCGCGCCGCAGCTGAGTTTTTAACCCCTATTACCCTTGAACTTGGTGGTAAAAGCCCTTGCATTGTGGACAGCAATACAAACCTTGAGGTCACAGCCGCACGAATTGTGTGGAGTAAGTTTATGAATGCGGGGCAAACTTGTGTGGCGCCTGACTATGTATTGGTAGAAAAGTGTTTTGCACCTCAGTTAATTGAGGCTATAAAGGTAAAAATTGAAGCATTTTATAGCGCTAATATTTCTGAAAGTAATGACTATGGGCGAATTGTAAATGGTCGACATTTTTCTCGTCTTGTTACCTATCTAGAAGGGCAAAATATAGTCTATGGCGGTGATAACGATGCTGATTCAAGCTATATCCAGCCTACCATTGTGCTTGATCCTGCTGTAGACAGTCCATTAATGGAGCAGGAAATTTTTGGCCCTATCTTGCCCATTATCACCCTTGAAAACATTCAGCAGGCTGTACCTTTTGTCACTAAAAGAGCAAAGCCTTTATCTTTATATTTATATACAAAAGATAAGAATTTTGAGCAAGTTGTACTAAAGCAAACCAGTGCGGGCATGGTGTGTATCAATGATGGTTTTATGTTTGCTGCTAATCCTAACTTACCCTTCGGGGGAGTAGGTGCGAGTGGAATGGGGGCGTACCATGGTAAAACAGGATTTGATAATTTTAGTCATTTAAAAACGATTATGAAGCGAAGCTTTTGGTTTGATATCCCGCTTAGGTACCCACCTTTCACATCAAGTAAATTTACACTTCTTAAAAAACTGCTATAGCTAAAAATGTAATAGGCGACCATTTCATCAAGCTATTCTAGTTATTGTGTAGAAGAAACGGCGGTGTCTTTTTCTGACTTTAGAATTGTCTTATTATTCATTTTTTTAGGTAACGTATAGGCTTGATAGCGGCCAGGTTTATGGTTTACGGCTACTAATAAATTTAAGGTAATCGCACCTAAAATGGATAAAAGCACCAAATCAAAACTAAATAGAAGCATTGAGGATAGTATAATTGTGGCGTCTACTATCAAACCAAAGTTTCCTGCGCGAACATTAAAGCGATTTTGCAAATATAGGGCGAGAATTCCTAACCCTCCCAAACTTGATTTGTGCCTGAACATAATGAGTACGCCCATACCAATCATGATCCCTCCCACCACGCTTGAAAAAATCGGGTCTACATTTGAAATATCAATGAAAGTATCCATTTGCTCTGTCATTACAGATACGACAGCGACAGATATAAAAGTATTGATAGTGAAACGTTTACTTAAACGAGTCCAAGCAATGTAATAAAAAGGTAGGTTGACTAAAAAAAATAACACACCAAAATTTAGGTTGGTAAGGTGGGTGGTAATAATCGCTATACCAGCGGTGCCTCCGGTAAGTAAGTTATGCTTACTAAATAACATGATCCCAAAAGATACCAACACACCCGCACAAAACAATGCGATTAAATCTTCATAAAACTTATGTGTTGGAAAATTCATCATGTTGCCTTTCATTGGAGTGATGTTTAAGGGCGCGGATTTTACACAAAGCGTCGTGGTTGAATAGCCTCCCCCTAGAGATAGGTAAGGGAGTTTTTAGCTGAAGTGTATAACTTTCTTTACGAATTACTGGTTAATAGTGGCACTAAAGTGATTTTTAGTCTGATAGCATTTAACCATCTAAATGCTCCCTGTTTGCCATTTAAAGAATTTAGATTTCTACAATTGTGACTTCTATTCCTAGTCTTTTTAAGCCATCTAAATAGTCTTGAGGAATGTTTTGATCTGTTACTATCCGACGAACACCTGCAGGCTCTAAAATTTTATGAAGGCAAACTTGGCCAAATTTTGAAGAGTCAGTTACAACGATCACTTCACTCGCTACCCGGCACATTAGCTTGTTAAGTAGAGCTTCTGCCTCAAAATGAGTAGTTATCCCTCGTTCCATATGGAAGCCGTCTACTCCTAGAAATAGTTTATCAACATGCAAGTCTCTTAAGGTGTTCTCAGCACAACTTCCAAAAAAAGACTGGCTCTTACGTCTAAGGGTGCCGCCAAGTAGCATGACATTAAGCTTTTCATGATGAGACAATTCATTCAAAATGTTTAAGCCGTTAGTCACAATAGTTACATTTTCTTTATTGGCTAAGTGAGTGGCTATTTGTAGCGTAGTAGAACCAGAATCTAAAATGATAGAGTCGCCATCTTTAACTAAGTCTGCTGCTACCGTTCCTATGCATGATTTTTCTTCAGCGTGTAAAGTTTGTTTATCATTAACAGTGACTTCTGTTTCAATTATGCCGTTTTCTTTAAGCATCGCACCACCGTATGAACGAGTGGCAATGCCTTGCTGTTCAAGAAACCTCAAATCTTTTCTGATGGTGACAGTCGACACGTTATATATACTAGCTAGGGCAGGCACTTGAACACTGCCTTTATCTTTAAGCATTTTAGAGATTTCTACCCGTCTTTGGCTAGTATCACGCATTAAAACTCCTTATGGTTCTTTCGATGTTATATGTTTTAGTCGATATGATACTCACAGTGAAACTTTTATTCAATAAATGCTTTCACTTTGCTTAACTGTCTTTCAGGTTTATAACGTTAAATTACATTTCAGCAATTAGTTTCTGTAAAACTGCTTCAATAAATGGTTTATGGTTTGGTTTAAACCCTCTATGTATAAGTCTTACGTTTCCTTTGGCATCAATAAATATACCAGTTGGCATGGCGTTAACACCGTAGGCTTTGTCAACACTGGTACCAAAACCATTAAGGTGCCCAAAAGACACAGGGTATTGATGCAAAAAAGCTTCTGCAAGCTGGG
Organism: Paraglaciecola sp.; assembly: GCF_039943935.1. Taxonomy (GTDB): domain Bacteria; phylum Pseudomonadota; class Gammaproteobacteria; order Enterobacterales; family Alteromonadaceae; genus Paraglaciecola. The sequence continues at coordinate 144,668 of NZ_JBDUZQ010000009.1, read as the reverse complement.
GATCTTCATCTAGGTTAATCGATACAATTTCAAACCCTTGTGCATTGTAGTTTTGATAAAGCTCAGACAGAATAGGGAAAGATGTTCGACAAGGGCCACACCAAGAGGCCCAAAAATCCAGATACACCACTTTTCCTGCAAAATCGCTTAGTTTAACAACATTTTCATTATGCATAGATGATAGAGAAAAATTTGGAGCGAGATCACCAGCCTCCAACGCATTCACCTGCTTGCTAAGTCCTGCACTAGTAAACATAATTAATAAGATAACTAACTTCATAGCCATAGTCCCTGATTATCTATTGAGTGATGGGAGTGAGTTCGAGCAGCAGGTAATCATTAAATGCTATTTCTAACATTGCATTGGGCCCACTGACTTTACCTAGATCTTGCTCATTGATGTAATCATAGACTTGATAGTGACCGGCTTGTAAACCGCGCAGTTCAATATCACCATTCCACTCTTTAGCATAAAACCCGTAGTAAAGGCGCTCACCTTTGGCGATAGCGTGAGCTTCTGGTAGGTCAAACCCAATATCGTAAAGTTCCCCTAAATACTCACCTTTAGGCAGCATTTTTTCGTTGTATAAGGCAATCCATTTACCCCACTCTTGTTCTTGTTGGGCATTTAATAGAAAGGCTTCTGCAGCTTTGTTCCCTGAAGGAATAGTAAACTTCGTTCCTACTACAGCTCCTATTCCTAGTGACGATGCAAAATCACTAGCATTATCACTTAATTCGACATGGTCACCATAATAAGGGGCTGAGTCTCCCATTAACCCTTTTAATGTTTTGCCCTTGAGACGAACTTGCCATGATGTCAGTGGATCTGAACTAACAGCTTGGTTCATGTAAGGTAAGTTATGAAACGCGTAAGAAGTGCCACATGGACATATTTCAACTACAGCTTGTTTGTCTATTTCAAGGGCAGTGTCGTACACCACTTTCCAAAATTCAGCTAGTTTTTCTACAGACTCATTCGGTGATTTATGATTGTGTTTAGGGTTATAACAGGGTGGCACCCCGTTTAAATGTTGACCGTCAATTTTTAACCCCGAAAAGCCCCAAGTGCCCATCATTTTTTTAACCAGTTCTTTGGTATATTCAATGGTGCCTTCATAGGCTGGGCAGAGGTAGAAGCTATTCCACCATGTCACATCATGCACTGCACCTTTTTCGTCAAGGAGTAACATGTCTGAATGCTCATGTAATAAGTCGGTACCTGGATCCACTGCTAATGGCGCCCACCATAACTTAGCTTTTAAACCTTGGTCGTTTATTTCTTTTACAAAGGCTTGCATATCTTTGTCGCCATTCGGGAACTTCTCTGGGTGTAAATACCAGTCACCTTCTGCTGTTTGCCAGCCATCATCTAATACAGCCCACTTTAGCCCCATTTCTTTGGCTTTAGGCAGAGTGGCCAGCACTTCGTCAACACTAAAATCTCGTTCGTAACCCCATGCACACCATATGGACTCATAGGCTGAATCGGGAATGTCATCCATTTTTAAGCCTTTATCAGCCATTGCGTTTCGATAATTTTTGAGAGTGGCGTAGTAGTCGCCTTTGTGTGCATTCACGAAGGTTTCAATTGTTTGAATCGATTGTCCTGGTGCCAGCCGAACGGTTTGCTCTAGCTCTATGTGTAACTGCGCTGTGTGACTATTTTCTGGGTAGCTAACGGGAATCGCTACCAGTTTAGGGTCCACTTCACTATGACCTACAGCTAGCCCTATGTCTTTTCTCCATATATCCGAAATTGCTGTACCGCTACCATAATCTGAAGCATTCATGCCCATATAATTTTGTTGCGAAAAGCCTGGTTTTAAAGGCATAACCCAATCACGTCTGTCAGAGAATGAAGCCCCTTGGTATGACCAAAATGCAGCTTGTTGTGACGTACTATCTGAGTCGCTAGTCAGTGCGTAGTGATTATTGACCCACTTTATAATTTGCATCGGTTGTTCTGAGGTATTCTCATAAATCAGGCTGAAAAATAGCATCGAAGGGTATGCATCGAAACGTCTTATTGAGATTGTTTTTCGTAACCCTGAAGTCGAATCTCCAAGTATAGTAACTTGCTTTCCTGGGCCTAGTTCAGTGTTAATGTCATGTTCAGAACGACTAATAAAAGCAAACTCACTTACGACCTTACCCCCCTCCAAGATTACATATTCACTGGCTTGAAAATTGCCAAGCTTCTGTATAGTGCCGTTTAGGTTAGAGATGACTCTGCTGTGTAAATTTTGGTCGTACTCAATGCTAATTAATTCGTTCGTTACTATGTAAGTAGCCTGTGGCCTATCGTGATTTTTCTCTACTAATGATTGGCTGGTGTGAGTGCAACCAATTATGCTTAATGTCAGCAAACTGCTGAACAACAAAATTACCATATGTTTTTTCAGAGTCATCTTCATAATACGTCCTATTGTAAAATTGAAAGATTAGTGCTTTTCAATTTTGTCTTTGTCTTCGGGTTCAATGGCGAGAATAACTGCGGCAATGATTGCCAAGGCTATACCTAGCATTTTTGCGTCTGAGGGAACGACACCCATTAATATAATGGCCAGCACAGCTGATATAAGGGGAGCACCCGCATTTGTTAGGGGAGACACTAAAATAGCTTTGCCGTGTCTAAATGCATAGACCAAGCAAAGCGCGCCAATCGAATTTAGTACTTGGATGCCTGCAGTGGTTAATAATACCGAGCCACTAGTGTTTATTTCTTGAGTGAAGTCCGTCATGGCATATGCCATAGGGATAAGCGCTAGTGCGGTGATTGTCATGTAAAAGAAAATACTTTCAGCACTCATGCTTTCATTCGAAAATTTCATAAAGAATGCCTGTAATCCCCAAGCAGCCATCACAAATAAAGCTAAGGCAAACCACAGCAAACCTTGGCTCTGAGACTCTGCTGGCCCAGCAGAGTATTCAAATAAAGGTAAGGCAATGAGCGCTAACACTATACCGAATGCTCCAAGCTTTCCGGTGCGCTCCCCTAATAGCCCAAAAGATAAGGCGATGGTGATAATGGGAGAAAGAGAAACAATGGGAAATATTAAATAAGCAGGGCCTACATTGACGGCTTGAAATAGCAACATTTGGCCACCGGAGCCAAGTAAACCAATTGAGCACCCAAGTATCACTGAGCGTTTATCATAATCTAATTTCCAAGCAATGAGCTTTAGAGCAATAAGGCAGGGTGGGATCATCGTTAATGCCCATATTGAATAGACCAAAGTAGAAGGGATGGTTTCATCAGCGAACAAGCCTGTCATAGCCCCCCATAGACCCCAAGATAAGGTGGTGATCAAGGCAAACATTAGCCACTTTTTTGATTTCATTTTTTTCTCCATAACATGCTATTTATAATCCGTTAGAAAATAAAAACATTGTTTTATTATAAAATTTTCACTCGTTCTCAATAAGCTGAAGTGTGCTAATAGGTCGCTTTGAAAATGTTTTTTTAAGACGAATTAAGTCGTATAAGTTGTAATGAGATGCAAGTAACGTATACGTAGGTGCAAGGTAGCCATGCTGATGTCCCAAGCTTAGTGCGTCTGGTGGGAGTTGCTGTAAAGCGCTTGCGTCGATGCTGTACATCCCATTAATGATACTTTTTTCACCGGATGAATATTTCATACCTAAACGCACAGGTTTCAGCAATGAGAATTCCAAAAGCCATTCAATGAATGCCATGCTCTGTAATTTTTGTTCATAGGTTTGCTTTAAACGCTGTAAGGTGGTGTTTAGTGTTTCACTAGGGCGACCGGAATTATAGAGTGGTTGCCCTTGATCATTGGATAACAGCGGGCTGCTGATATCGATATGGGGTGACCATTGGTTGTCAGGTGTTTTTGCCATAGTAAAAGGCCAACATTGCATACTTTCAGAAACATAACTTGCACGCCATTGTGTATCGCTGTAGAACAGGTTTTCTTTTTCTTCTAGCCCAAATAAAGCCACACTAAAGAGCTTTCCTGTTGTTCTGTCCTTAATGAAGTAAATTGGGTAACAGGTGCTGGCTGGAGCAAATTCATTTACATTTAATGGAGTAAACTGAATAGTTTTAGTGTAGGTAAATAGAGGGTCGACATTTAATTTTAAGTCTTTGTGGGTGCTAGGATCTAGGGCTTGTATATGAGAATTTACCATCTTAAATTTCCATGAATCCATACTGATGAATTTTATCTATTAATTCTCTGTGTTTAGGTAGCCTAATAGAAAGTTTTTGTTGTTCCTGTTGTCTCAAGTCAAAAAATTTATTCGCAAGTTCTGAATTGTCTAATGTGTGCTTGGCGGCGGCAAAGTTAGTTTTAAAACCCATACCATAGAGTACATATTGGTAACTTGGGGCTCGAAATATGTCTAGTTGACTAGCAAAGTCAATATCTGAGGGAGGCATATATTTCCAGTCTTCTAGTAGCGCTTGCAATGAGGTTGGTATTGAGCTGGCTTCGCGGTTGTCACGCCAATATTGTTCTGAGCGTTGGCTCAAAACGTAATGTAGTTTGAGAAAATCAATGACTCTGTGCCATCGATAGATAAAAGCATGGTTGAACCGCTTGGCACAACTCGGCATAGACTCATACGTAGCCGGAAATTGATCAGCGAGCATAGTGGCTGCGGTTTCTACAAACATTAATGCCGATGCCTCTAAAGGCTCGAGAAAGCCAGCAGATAGTCCAATGGCTACGCAATTATTTTTCCAAGATACCTCCCTGTGGCCCGCTTTAAATGAAATTTTACGAAATTCAGTGGGTACAGATTGAGTACCTATATACATCTGTAGCTGCTTTTTAGCTTGTGTGTCAGAGCAGTGCTGGCTTGAATAAACATACCCCACGCCCCGGCGGTGGGGTAAACCGATATCCCATATCCAGCCTGCAGGTTGGGCGCTAGAACGAGTAAAACAAGGAATAGACTGGTCTTCACTTGCATAGGGAACATGGGCGGTTATCGCGCTATCGTTAAAAAGGATATGCTGTTTAGAGATAAACGGCACATCAAGTGCCTTGCCTAACAAAATACTTGAAAAGCCACTACAATCTATAAATAAGTCTCCTTGCACAGTTTGATGATGCTGGGTAACTACTGCACTAATGTTTCCTGCTATACAGGTTTTTACGTCAACGACTTGGTCTTCAATATGTTTGACATTAAGCTTGGTTAAACAGTGCTTTTTTAAAAGAGAGGCAAATTTCACCGCATCTAAATGGTACCCGTAATTAGCCAAATCTTTGTATTCTGCGGTACTAATTAATTTGGGCGCTAAACCTTGTTCACATAATGATTCTTGGCAACTTACAGCCCTAGAGAATGAGGCGTCAATCGCACTATCTTGCCCCCAGAAATTAGCCAGGTTAATACGTGGGTATCCCTTAGTACTATTGAATGGGTGAAAATAAACATCTGATTTATCACCCGTTACCCATCCCTCAAATTTACTGGCTTGTTTAAAGGTAGCATCGCATTGGGTGATTAAATCAGTTTCAGTAATACCTATACGTTTTAACGTATTGCGCATGGTGGGCCAGGTCCCCTCACCCACTCCTACAGTAGGCACATTCTTTGACTCAATTAAGGTGACTTTAGGTGCTCCTTGGATTGAGGCGAATTTTTTTGCCAAAATGGCTGCGCTAATCCAACCTGATGTTCCGCCACCTACAATGACTATGTTATTGACTGATTTATTCATGACAAAAGAAGAAACTTTTATTGATTAACTCAAATAGCAGCAAAATGGGTGAGCATTTTGCTGCCAGCTATTGTTGTTAAAAAGTATAACGAGCGCCGAATTTTAACGTTCTACCGTAGACTTGAATATTGCCTGGCAGATCGTTGCGACCTTGGAATGTGCGGTTTGACTCGCCTAATAGATTGTTTCCTTCAACGAACAATTGGGCATTGTCATTTACGTTATAATTAAAAGAAGCACTTACCATGGATACGGCATTCGTCGTACTTTGATAGTCATCTCCAAGAGGGCTGAATGAATCTGCAACTAACTCACCTGTGTAGTCCAATGCTATTTGTGTACTGATTTTGTCTTTTTCGTAAATTAGAGATAATGAATAAGAATTGTCAGCCACCCCAACTAGTGCTCCGGCATCAACGCCATCGACTACTGTGCTAGAGTCGGTATAAGCATAACTTGCAGTTACACCAAAACCATTTTCAAAAAACTTCTGGATACCTAATTCAAACCCTTTAACTTTAGCCGTATCGCCATTAATTGGCTGAGTCACTGTAAAGTTTTCACCTGCAATAACTACATTGGTGGTATTCAAGGTGATAAAACCATCTAAATCTTTCCAAAATAGAGAGGCGCTGAGTAAGCTGTTCTCTTCAAAATACCATTCTAATGCCGCATCGATTTGATTTGAGTATACGGGCTCAATGTCAGGGTTACCGCTAATATTCATAGTGAATAATCCTGATTGAGCATTGTCTGTTGTTAAAGGAGCCATTTGGTCAATTGTGGGGCGAGATAGTGATTTTGCAGCAGCTGCTCTAAATAATAAATCTTCTTGCAGGTAAATGCCGAAGTTGGCCGCAGGTAAGAACTTTGTATAACCTCCTTTTGCAGTTTGCGCGGAACCATCAGAATATTCTACATCCCATGAAGGATTTGACGAGTCTGGATCAACAACGTCTATCGACAGAATGTTGTTATACGAATATGCGGCAGTCACATCGGTATCTATTACCCTTGCGCCAATATTTGCGTACCAATTGTCACCTTCTAAATTGGCTTGCGCATATAAGGCTGTTGTATCTTCTGTTATGTCATAAGAATTAACTGGGTTGTAGACTGGCTCCCAAAGAGCTGATTCATTTTCGCCAAATGTACGAGTGTTGCCGTTATAGTCTGTTAGTGTCATTCCGTCAGATGCAGCAAGTCCTAAAGCATAATCAGGAATACTGAAAATAGGGAACGATCTAGGAAAGTTGCCAGATTCGCCGTCGAAAAGGTTGTCGTAAGGAAAAGGTAATACAACATCAGCGCCCACTTCACCAAAAGTAAAAGGGTATCCACAATAATTACATGCTCCTGCGCTGTAGTTATCATAGGCTGTATTTGTTTTATTTCGACTGGTATATGCAATGCCAAAGTCTACACTCACCAAATAGTCATGACTGAATTGCCAATCACCATCCAAGGTATAACCAGTGACTTCATCTTCTATATCACTGCCATCACGTGCTGCCCAGTGAGGTGAAAAGTCATCATTTCCAAAGTCATCGGAGCTACGGCCTTCGGTCCAGTTAGGGATGTAATCTGGTAAGCCACCCGCATTTAGGCTATAGGTACCTGAGTGCGCACCAGGCGCACCCGCTACTACAAAGGTGTTTTTTCCTCCTGAATCACGCTCAGAGCTAGATCGGTAAATATCACCTTTAATGGTTAGATCATCAGTTACCATATACTCAGCACTTAACGCGAACATACTACTATCTACTGTGCGGTGTTCATCTAATGTTACTACTTCCATAGTCACATCTGCGATATCCATTTGAGTGACTACGTTACCATCTAATACAATGTTGGTAAGGCGGTCTTGTGCAGCACTTGCATCTACCATATAAAATGATTGAGTGTAGCCTGTAGAGTCCGCTTCTAATTGAGTTATCATCATATCTGCAGTGACTTCTAAACGGCTATTTGGGCGCCACTGTAATGAAGAGGTTAGGCCATTGCGTTTGAAGTCTGTGGCATAAGCACCTAGAGCGTATGACCCCGGGATCACTAAATTTTCTTCATCTGAACTAATCGTGCCATCATTGTTGACGTCATAACTCAAACCATCATTTACGCCAAACACATAGTTGTCTATCATCTCATCAGCTCTTTCAGTACCTGATGACGAACTAAGACTGACAATAAAGCCAAGAGTGTCATCCGCAAAAGTGTTACTGAATACACCATTGAATTTTTTACCTACCTCTTCAGAAAGGTCATTGTAATCGCCTGTGACAGATACAACTCCCTGCATGCCTGGATTATCAAATGCGCGGGCTGATTTGAGGTTTACCGCACCACCAATGCTGCCTTCAACATTTTTAGCTTGAACTGTTTTCCATACATCTGCACCGCTTATCATTTCTGAAGGGATAACGTCGAAAGCAAAATTACGCCCTCCATCGTCGGTCGCTAAAATTCGGTTGTTGAGGGTAACGATACTAAACTCTGGTCCTAAGCCTCGAATATTAACGTACTGAGCCTCCCCACCACGGGTCCTACTTACTGTAATACCAGAAATATGAGAAAGAGAGTCTGCGACATTGTCATCTGGAAAGCGTCCTAACTCCTCAGCTGCTATTGAGTCTACAAGAGATTTTGCTTCCTTTTTGTTAGACAAAGATTCTGCCAAGCTACTTCTCACTCCAGAGACTGAGATGACTTCTGTATCATCCTGTGCAATAGCCTGTGGAACTGACATAACGGATACAACCGCTATAGATAGTGCTGTTCTTCTAAACTTTCTTTCCAGTATTTTTATCATCTCTTCACCCTCTCATTTTTATTTCAGTTTGTAATGTTGTTTTAGTAGTCAAACAAAATTTGATAAGCTTCAATCGATAATGAAGCTAAATGAAATTTAAGTCAAGGCAATAAGAAATAAAATGAAGCGTTTAGGTTTTTTGGTTTCATTTATTGTTTTTTAATTTAGCTTTATTATACTTTCACTTAAAATAAATAAGAATATGAAACATTTTGTGTTATATTCTATTCGTTTTTGTTTCACTTTATTCCTTTGGTGGAGTTTAATCGTTAGATAAGAGGTAAAAGATTTGGAAGCATTATTACAAATGGTGCAAAGGCACAAAGCAGGTGAGGTAACCGGTGTTTATTCGGTATGTTCTTCTCACCCTTTAGTCATTGAGGCTTCAATGCGTCATGCGTTGAAGCAAGGCGAAACCTTAGTTATTGAAGCAACTTCTAATCAAGTGAACCAAGATGGTGGTTACACGGGGATGCGCCCTAATGACTTCTGTAATCTGGTTTTTTCGATAGCAGATACAGTAGGTTTACCGCGAAACCGTATCATCATGGGTGGTGATCACCTAGGTCCAAACTGCTGGCAAGATTTAACTGCTGAAGAAGCTATGCAGAAGTCAGATATATTAATTGCAGACTATATCAAGGCAGGCTTTAGAAAAATTCACTTAGACTGTTCAATGTCATGCAGTGATGACCCTGTGCCTTTAGGTGATGATTTGGTTGCATTAAGAGCGGCTAGGCTTTGTGCGGTTGCAGAACAAACGTGGCAACAAGTGGGTGGCGAAACACCCGTGTATATTATAGGAACTGAAGTGCCAGTTCCTGGTGGTGCTCAGGAAGGTTTAGATGAACTGACTCCCACTTCAGTAGAGGCGGCAACCGAAACCATTGCAATTCATAAACACGCTTTTTTTGATGCAGGCCTTAAATTAACATGGCCGAGGATCATTGCATTGGTTGTGCAGCCAGGTGTTGAATTCGATCATCATAAAGTGATGGCGTTTAAGCCAGAAAAAGCCCAGGCACTTAGTCAAAATATTGAAAATGATCCCCTTATGATCTATGAAGCGCACTCAACAGACTATCAAACTGCTGAGCACTTGGCTGATTTGGTTAAAGGACACTTTGCGATTCTCAAGGTTGGACCATGGTTAACCTATGCTTTACGTGAAGCATGTTGGGCGCTAGATTTAATCGAGCAAGAGTGGATTGAGCAGGCAAACCGTGCAAATTTGAAACAAACTTTACTGCAAGCCATGCAGGACAAGCCTGTCTATTGGAAGAAGTATTATTCACAAGACACCAAAGAACAGGCATTGGATTGTCAATATAGCTTGAGTGACCGTATTCGCTACTACTGGCCACAACCGGAGGTCACAGCTAGTTTGAATAAACTGATTGAAAACTTAGATAACACTCCTCCACCTCTAACATTAGTGAGCCAGTACTTGCCTAATCAGTATGGCGCTATAGTGAATGGAGAGATAGGTACCAGTACTCAAGAACTGATTTTTCATAAAATATCAGAAGTGTTAGCACAATATTCAGCTGCTTGTCATAGCAATTAAGCCGAACTACGAAGGAGGTGTAAAATTATGACCTATTTAGATTACTCAGAAGCAACATTACGAAGTATGGATGCTTATTGGACTGCCAAAGAAATTGAGCAGCAACCCGCGACATGGCAAAAAACTTATCAAATGCTAGAGGCTAACAAAGGCAAAATAGAAGCGTTTTTAAGGCCAGTGTTAGACACCAAAAATATTCGCATAATTTTGACTGGTGCAGGTACTTCAGCATTTGTAGGTGCCAGTATTGCCCCTGCTATTTTAAAAAGCTTTGGTGGTCGAGTTGAAGCCATTCCAACTACAGACTTGGTGTCTAATCCCCATGAGTTCTTTCAAGAGGATGTACCCACTTTATTAGTGTCATTTGCTCGTTCAGGGAATAGCCCAGAAAGTGTTGCAGCATTTGAGTGTGCAGAAAAACTGGTAAAAAACTGCTCTCAAATTGCGATTACTTGTAATGCAGAAGGGGCCTTGTATAAACGTTGCCAAGGTGACAATAAACTTGCGTTGCTTATGCCAGAAGAGACCAATGATAAGAGCTTCGCTATGACTTCAAGTTTTAGTTGTATGTTGTTGACTGCTCTTTACGTGTTTTGCCCCTCGGATGCTTTCGAACAGCACTTAACTGCAGCGATTAATGCGACCTCAGCATTATTGAAAACCTACAATATGATGTTGAAAAGTGTGGCAATGAAAAAGTTCGAGCGTGTGGTTTATTTGGGTAGCGGTGTATCTAAAGGCTTGGCTCAAGAGGGAGCTTTGAAGTTACTTGAACTAACAGACGGGCAAGCATTGTCTACCTTTGATTCACCTCTAGGGTTTCGCCACGGGCCGAAAGCAGTGGTTAATGATAAAACCTTAGTGATTATTTTTATTTCAAACGATCCATACACTCGACAATATGACCTAGAGTTACTCGCAGAATTGCAGAATGATCAAGAAGTTGGGCAGATTTTATCAATTACGGCTAAAAGTGACCCAGTGTTTAAACAAGGTGAGTGTGTGATGTTGGATAGTATGTCTGAGGTTGACGATACTTATTTAATATTCCCATTTATTGCGTCAGCTCAGGTGTATGCCTTACAACATTCTTTGGCGATAAATAATACGCCAGATAATCCAAGTTCATCGGGTACGATTAATCGTGTGGTTCAAGGAGTGCATATCCACGCTTTGTAAGTGAGATATGGTTAGAAGAGGTAAGTCTCATGTTTTTAGGTGTTGATGGCGGGGGTACAAAAACCGCGTTTGTGCTCATTGATAAAAATGGTCACATTTTAGCTGAACATTCAGAGCCAACCTGCTATCACATCCAAGTGGGACTTGATGGAGCAAGGAATGTCATTGAAAGTGGCATTTCAAAGACGCTACATTTAGCTAAAAAAAACGTTAATGACCTTACTTACGCTTTCTTTGGGTTACCCGCTTTCGGTGAAGATAGTGAAGTCGATAACCGCATCTCCGAGTTGCCCAGTAGTATATTGTCAGCAAAGCAATACCAATGTGACAATGATATGGTGAACGGCTGGGCAGCTGCATTTGGTGGGCAGGACGGCATTAATATTGTAGCTGGAACTGGATCTATTGCTTACGGCGTGCGAAAAAATCAGCGTGCTCGTTGTGGTGGTTGGGGAGAACTGTTTAGTGACGAAGGCTCAGCATATTGGGTTGCCATAAAGGGGTTGCGTGCATTCTCACAAATGTCTGACGGTAGATTAAAAAAAGGGCCTTTATACGAAGTCATTAAACAAGACTTAGCTATTGGGCAAGATTTAGATATTACCGGACTCGTATTGTCTAAGTGGCAAGGCGAGCGTAGCCGGATTGCAGCGGTATCAACTTTGGTGAGCAAAGCTGCGGGTTTAGGGGATTATGAAGCTTTGAGGATCATGGAAGAAGCCGGCAAAGAGCTAGCTAAAATTGTACTCAGTACCCGTGACGTGCTAGGTTTTACTGAAAATGAGCATGTTAACCTTTCATTTTCGGGCGGTGTGTTTCGCTCGGGCTCATTGGTTTCTAAGCCAATGAAAGACGCCCTTAATCAAACTACATTGCGTTTTTCTATTTCATCACCTTTGTATAGCCCTGTAATTGGTTCGGCTTTGTATGCTATGCATTTATCAGGTGAAACTGCCTCTAAGTCATGCTTACATAAGTTGCAAAACCTCTAAATTCAGAGTCATGCTAGCCAATCAAGTAACAGTCAGAAAAGCATAGTAAATGGTCATAGGTAATTTCTGACATCTGATTTTATCAAGATGAATCTAATTCTATTAACCCCATCCAATATGAACCACGCTTTTAGGGTGGTTTGCGTTACGCTCCGATGAGCCGCTCTATCGCCGGAGTATGTTTGGAAACCTCAATAAACCTGCAGTGATGATACGTTTCTTGAATGGGATTTAACCTTAACTTTAACGATATTCCCTAATTGCTGCAAAATGAAATTTACCATGTCTTTTCTATATAAAAAATCATTTTTTAATGTCACTTTTTGTTTCACTTATGTTTTTTTTGACTATTTATGTTTCGTTTTGATAATGTTTTGAGATTTCATTTGATTTCAGTGTTTCTTTTTGATAAAAAGTTTATGACATATTGATTACACATAATAAAAAACTAAATCGAGTGGTGAAAATATGAATAATAAATTTAGGAAAACAAGACTGACTCTGGCAATAAGCCTGCTATGTAGTTCGGCATTTACTTATGCTGCTGATGAAGAAGTCATGGAGGATGAATATGAAGTCATCACAGTGACTTCTTCTCAGAAAAGTCTTATCAAGGCGTTGGATGTGAAACGTGAGAGCGATTCTATTGTCGATGGCATTACAGCAGCTGAGTTAGGTGTTTTTCCTGATGCTAACGTAGCAGATTCGTTATCACACATCACAGGTATCACCATAGATAGAACATCTGGTGGTGAAGGACAAGGCGTGAGTATTCGTGGTTTGGGGCCAGAATTTAGTATTGTTACAATCAATAATCGTATTATGGCAACAGATTCATCAAGTCGTGACTTTGCTTTTGACGTTTTACCTTCTTCGGTTATTTCTGAAGCTTGGGTGCATAAATCAGTTACCGCTTCGCAATTAGAAGGCAGTATTGGTGGCGCTATCAATCTTAAAACTGCTCGACCGTTTGACAACGCTGGTACTCATGGTGCTTTCGGAGCAGAAGGTATATATCGAGAACAGGCAGATAAATATGGCTACAAGTTAACAGGCGTAGGTAGTCATACATTTAATGATGACACTATGGGTATTTTAGTTTCTGCACTATATAGCAGAGCGCCAACTCGAACTGATGAATTGTCAGATAATTGGTGGGAGCCTTCAACCAGTACAAATTGGTCTTGGGATCGAAATGGTGATGGCCTAACGAACGACCCTGCGGATAACGAGTTAATTTTCCCAGGTACCATTGCCTATACCGCTCGTGAAGAAAACAAAGAGCGTACAGCGATTTCTGCCGCATTCCAATACAGACCTAATAGTGATTTAGATATTGTTGTTGACGCATTATGGACTCGTTTAGACACGCCCAGTAAAGGCTATACCGAATCTTATTTTTTCCCAGACGTCATCGCAAGTGGCACAGATGCTACATATGGTGGAATAAAAACTGAGTTGAATCCGCTAGGCACATTAGTTACCGGTCTAACCGTGCAAAATCTCTTACCGCAATTGGTGACGCTTGAAGAGCATCGTGTTGTAGACACTGTCAATTTGGGGGCAAACTTTACCTATAACGTGACTGAAAACTCAGTGTTAACCGGTGATGTATATATGTCTAATGCAACTCGCGAAGCCGGTGGCAAAGATAGATTTGTTGTTTCTGTGCCTGTAGTTGCTGGTGAGACAACCGCTAGGATGGAATTAACAGATGGCGGTTTACCAAGCATTACCTTAGATTTTGCTGATAATGAGGGGGGGATCACTGAAGTCAGTGACATTGTTGGAAATGGTCAATTTGGTCCTCATTTTACTCGGTTAGAAGGCATTAATATTGACGATGAAGTGATAGGAGCTTCATTGGAACACCAGATTTTTTTGGATTTGGACGTTATAAATAGTGTCGAATACGGTGTGGTATACAACAAACGAACTAAAGAACGTGAGCAGTATGACAATAGCGCCAACATGTCATTGTATAGCGGAGCGCCATTTACATGGGACGATGTTGATGCTGATGTAGTAAAAGCTTTTCCGTTTGATAATTTTCTTGATGGCGTAAGTGGAGATTTTCCTCGCGAGTTTGCGATATTTGATGTTGCCAATGCATTTGAAGCTATCAAGTCAGCAGATGGGAATACTAATGTTATCAACCCTCTTACCGGTGAGCCCTATGTCGATGGCTACTCGGATGCATTGTTTCCCGTTTTTAACTCTAATTTGTCAGGCGCTGTTGAAGAAGAAACTGTGTCTATCTTTGTACAAGCTAACTTTAGCACCGAATTCGATTTTGTGAATATCTCCGGTAATCTAGGTGTGAGGTATGTGCAAACTGATGTGACATCCACTGGTTGGGATAGACCCATTTTAAGCGTATCAGAGGCGCCTGAGACTATTTGGGCTTCTGTAGTTGATTATGGGCCTACCGTTGCAATTTCGGTCGAAAATGATTACGACAAACTATTGCCTTCTATGAATCTTCAGTTCGAATTTTCAGAAGAGTTACTTGTACGTTTGTCATACGCCGAAGTGATGTCAAGGCCGGGCATAGACCAGCTATCAACACAGGTAGATCATGACGCGCTTACTTATAATCAATGGTACATCACTAATATTGGTGACCCCAATTTAAGCCCTGTAACCGCTCAGCAAGCCGATATATCTATTGAATGGTACTACAAAGAGGGTTCTTCGATTAGTGCCGCTGTATTTCAAAAAGACATTAGAGGCTTTGTGCAATCAGGTATAGATCTTTATCAAGATAATCCAGAAGATAAACCTACTTATCTTGTGGAAAACCCAGTACGTTGGGCCCCATCAGGTATGTATGAAGAAGTGGCCTTTACGATTGCAGGACCAAGAAATTTAGACCAAGCAAAAATCTTAGGATATGAATTTGCCTTGCAACACTTCTTTGATTCAGGTTTTGGTATTACATCTAATTATACTTATATCGATACAGAGTCTATCGTCAGTGGATTTTCAGTCGGTGTTTTAGAAAATATACCAGACACCTCTTACTCTCTCAGCCTACTGTATAACAACGATAAGATGAGTTTAAATTTATCGGCTTATCATTCAGAGGCTTTTGTAACCAGTCATTGGTCTCCACTCAATGTTTATGATGCAGATGGTAGTGTTACCGATACCTATAAAAGTATGGCTTCGCCAACTACATGGGCATCTGCATCGGCAACCTTCTATGTGGCTGAAGGTCTAGAAGCTTACGTGCAACTAGATAACTTATTAGATGAAGGCTGGCATGGTTTCAGTGGCACCACTAATTTACCGGGTAGTTATGCTGAGTGGGGCCGAACCGCAAAAGCCGGTGTACGTTATAAGTTTTAATCAATATACCCGATCCCTTAAAAATCATGATGGACACCCATAAAAAGTTGGCGTCTATATATTAGGCGCCCATCAATAAACATATACAGCAGAGCAATTTCTTATGAAGAGTTTAAAATATATATTTGTACTGAGTTTACTGTCTATAACGTTAAGCGGTTGCTGGGAGCAAGAGCTAGAAAGTAATGTAGAACCAGTTGATGAAGCGCTTGTCGCTGCTATTGCAGAAGCAGAAGCAGAAGCCGCTGCACAGGCGGAAGCAGAAGCCATTGCCGCAGCCGAAGCTGCAGAAGCCGCAGCCTTAGCCGCCGCAGAAGAAGCCGCAGCAAGTGCAGAAGTCGCACTACTTACCGAAACCGATGATGATATTAGCCCACTTGGAAATGATATTGACTATGTGTCTTATAAAGTTGTCGATACTGACTTAGTCATAACACAAGCTCATAAAGCTGCTAAAGACGCATGGCATACCATTCGAGTATATGTAAATACCGATGACACCGAGACCACAAGTACGCCGATAGCGGGCGGGGCGGCAAGCTTAACTGGCTTAGTTGCCGAATATGGATATAACTTTGAATATACTGGAGAAGGCTGGAACGCTTCGAAGAAAGACGTGGTTCAAGGTGGTTGGGTTGATGCAGATACAACTGCAACAGCGACAGGTGGTGACACTGTAATTACGACTATCACAATTCCATTAAGTGAAATTGGCGAACCAGTGGACGTCGCAGCATTCGATATTATGTTTGTAGGCACCGGAGCTGGGTGGGGAACAGATCAAGCCCCCAATGATGCAATGTTTCAATTTGATAAACCAATAACCATTGAAATTGAGGAAGCAGATGATGATATTACCCCTCTTGGTAATAACATTGAGTCAGTCACCGTTAATATAGATGACAGCGACTTAGTCATTACACAAAAGCATAAAGCTGCCAAAGATGCTTGGCATACGATCAGTGTATATTTGAACACAGATGATAGTGATACCACTACTGAACCTATGGCTGGCGGTGCGGCAAGCCTAACAGGCTTAGTTGCTGAATATGGATATAGCTTTGAATATACCGGAGAAGGCTGGAATTCTTATCAGAAGGTTGTGGATCAAAGCGTTTGGGTCGAAGCAGAAACCACGGCAGCTGCACAGGGCGGTGATTCTGTTTACACGACCATGTCTATTCCGCTAAGTGAAATTGGTAATCCTACAGATATAACGACAATTAAAATGATGTTTGTAGGAACAGGAGCTGGGTGGGGAACAGATCAAATACCTGATGCTGGTATGTATGATTATACTGCTGAAGCACCTTAAACCTGTCTATTAAGCTAGATAAAACGGTGCCTTGGTTAGGTGCCGTTTTTCTCAAAACATTCTCTATGTGAACCTTCTTCTTGCGTCAAAAATTCACACTATTGTGGAAGAGGTAAGGTTACATGCCAACAACAAAGACTCCTGTTCGTATTAGCGTCATATAAGGTTTTTATCTACTCATTTTCATTGGCAAGCTTGTCGACATTATTTCTGTGTTCAGGATAAAGCTGACTTAGACAGGGTACATTAGGAACTTATGATAAATTTTCAAAATATATTGGCACTTACTTTGCTGGTCGCAGTTTTATTAGGTTGCAGTAGCAGTAGTGTTGAAGAAAATGTAGGCGACAATGAGACGCCAACTATTCCGAGTGTTTCTGAGCCAGAAACAGCACCCGAAGCTGAATTATTAGCGGGCTTCTCTGTAACGAACAAATATTATATTAAATCTGATGAAGACATTGCTAACCCTAGCAGAGGTTTCTATCAGCACACAGAAACACAAACCAGTGCGTTTATACCTTTAAATAAAGACGATTTGGTCGCCAATAGAAATGGCTATCAAGCAGCTGATGCGAGTTATAGCGTTAATGCCACCATTATTTTAAGAGCTTTTATTTTAGATAACTACGTTGACAACGCAACGTTGTCGAGCCAGACCTTAAGCCAAATTCAAACTGATTTTGATACCGCCCGAGAAGCTGGCATTAAGATGGTGGTACGTTTTTATTATCATAAAAATGCTAGTGAGCCTTATGGCGATCCTGATAAAGCCACAATTCTAGCTCATATTGAGCAACTACAACCCATTTTAACCGAAAATGCTGATGTTATATTAACCATACAACAAGGTTTCATTGGTGCGTGGGGCGAGCAATACTACACCGATAACTTTAGTCCCGCCGGAGACGTTAGTGCTAGCTATACTGACCAAAATTGGAATGACAGAAGTGAAGTATTATCAGCATTGTTAGCAGCAACTGCCGAGTCAATTATGGCGCAAGTAAGAACACCACAAGCGAAACAAAAGCTTATATACGGCGCTGATGCGACAATTACTGCCGGACTGAGTGGAACAGAAGGTAGCTTAACGGCCGATAGCGCGTTTAGCGATGAAGATATTGCCCGAGTTGGTTTTCATAACGACTGCTTTTTAACCGATGCTTCTGATACGGGTACCTATGCTGATTATGGTACTGCCGGAGGAGAAAAACAGGGTAATGCAGTGGGCATTTTAAAGAGTTACCACCAAAACGATAGTCAATTTGTTATTGTGGGAGGAGAGACTTGTAAGGATGAGGATTGGGCTATTCCGCCAGTGTCTTATGCAAATGATTGTAGTGATGATGTGGTTAATACCATGGATGAGCTTAATTATAGTTACCTTAATACTGATTATAATAATTCCGTCAATAACGATTGGACCGAGGGTGATAATGCCTGCATGGACGAAATTAAAAATAGATTAGGATATCGCCTAGCGATGACTAGCTCTACTGCAGTGACTACAGCCAATGCTGGTAATTATGTACCGTTTTTGTTGACTGTTGATAATGATGGTTTTACGTCTGTTGTTACTGCCATGGAGTTACGACTTATATTAAAGCATCAAAGCACAGGACTAGAAACGACTATTGTTTTGGAGGCTGTAGGTCATGATATACGCACTTGGCAATCAGGCACCACAGAATTAGGTGAGTACATTAAACTACCTGATAATTTGGCCATAGGTAGTTACGATTTATTCTTACATATCGCAGACGTGTCGAATCATGGTGAGATAGCCACACGCCCTGAATATAGCATTCAACTCGCTAATGTTGGCTTATGGGATGAGTCAAACGGTTATAATAATCTCGAGCAAACTATTACTGTTGCGGCATACGTGGAGGGAGAGGATAAAAACACAAAGCCTACAGAGCCTTTAATCGAGTTTGAATCAGAACCGTCCATTCAGCCCGAGGTTGTGAATATTTTAATTGATGGTAATGCTGATGATTGGGATAGTATTTCGTTACTCGCTAGTGCCGAAAATCAACAAGTCACATCATTAAAAGTGGTTGCTGATGAAACATATTTATATATAGCGATGGCGGGTAACGAGATGGGGCCTTATTTTGACTTGTTTATCAACTTTGACGGCGACAATTCTACAGGTTTTCAATCATCTGATTGGGCGTTATCAGGTGCTGATTATTTAATTCAACAAGGCACTGGTGGCATAGTTACTTTATATAAATCAACGGGTTCAGATTGGAGCTGGGAGCCACAAAATACACATAGTATTGAAGCTAACAGTGCTACTAACTTTATTGAGCTAAGTATAGAACAGAGCGATATTGACCCCATTAACTCGAGCATTAATATCGGGGTAAATGATGTTGATGTTATGTGGCAGGTCCAATCACGGTTACCGCTGGCCAATGAAGTCATGTCGGCCTATAGTTTCCCTTTCACTGATTGAAATCAATCAGTGAGCAATCAGAGTACCTTCAGAGATGTCTAAATAGGGTGTTATTTTAAATTAAAACTTATTCGTACGGCCATTTACGCCCGTTAATCTGCTGAAAATCCAATAACTTGGCCCTCAACCAGATAGTCGCTTTCTATCGCAAAACTGGGTTTGTCACCCCCTGAATCTATGAGAAACTCTATAGTCTGATTTGGGAGTAACCCTTTTAATGATAAGTTCGATCGCACACCATTAACAGCAGGGTAGGCGTCGTAATAGAGAGGAGCGACGCCAATATTCGAAATGCTAATGCGACTTTGCTCGTTAGAAGCCTCAAAGCTGTTAACATGAAACTTGTAGCCCATTGACATAGAAGCTTCTCTAATTCGCTCTGGTGCTTGATAACGAAACTGATCATTACCAATGATGTAGCTAAGATGAAATTGATCGACAAAGGATTCAAAGCTTCTGCCCCAAGCACCACCGGGATAGGTAAGTACGCTTTTTTGATCATAATCAGAGTAGTAACTGAATTCACCGCCCATCATCCTTTTTTTGTAGCGTTCAATTCCAAAAAACTTCCAAGATGAGAGGTTGTATTCATCTTCAGTAACTGAGTGGGTTTTATGCATCATAGAGTCGTCAAATAAACCAAAGTTAAGGTTTGCATGTTCAGCTTTACTAGAAAATGGACCATAGTCAGAATTTGCAGCGTCAATAGATACGGACCACTGTGTTGTATCGAACTTGTCATTCATTGTTTTAAAAAAAGACGTCTGAAATTTCTTTGTAGGAAAGGTCTTACCGAGCACTCTCGGCCCATTATATAAGTGATATTCTGCGTAGGACCCAAAGCCTACTTGAATCATGGCCAATCTAGGATCACCGTCGTAGCGAGCGGCAAAATTGGCAAAAAATTGTGTTGTGAACGTCTCTAGTTCTTTAAAACTCCAGTCAGGCACAAAGGTTTTTTTATTTTCGACTGTTGCTGAGGTGCGGGCGTAATCTTCATCATTAAAGATATAAGCAGGTACTGATCTTTTGACTTTACCAGGATATGTATAGTGAAAACGTAATATTGCTTGATGTTTACGACTGGCAATATCATTGAGTAAATTGTCTATGACTTCCCATTTGTAATGACCTTTAGTTTCAATGACATCACTATAAGTTAAGTAAGAGAACTCTAGCTGAACAGTGTCTCCAAGGGCTTCAAGAGCTTTGTTGTTGCTTGCCCAAAAGGCTATACCCGTCATGGGTTGAACTTTGTTGATTGATGTCGACAATCGAATTGGGCTAAAGGTGTTTTCAGTACCATATAAAAAACCTTGATAAAACAATGTGATTAAATAAATCAGCTGTAAATGTTTCTTTTTCACCTTTATCACTCCCTATGTTTGAATCAGTCTCTGTAGCCATGGTTATTGCTAGTTTCACAGATGTAACTGGTTAACGTAGTGCCCTTTCAAATTAGACATAGTGGTTTTATGTTTCACTTTGAGCGAGCGTGCCTTTCAATTATTTTGCTTTGCTAGTCTTTTGTGGTTTCATTTGGTTGCGTTTTATTGAATTTTTGGATTATAATATTTAAAAAGAAATAAAAGAAACATAAACGTTAATTGTTTTCCTGAGAGTAAATATTATGTCGTCATTTTTTAACCTGAAAAAACTATTACTTCCAATCTTCATTGCTTTAGCTGTCATTGTTACGTTGGCGGCTTCTTATCAAGTGAAAGCAAAGCAAACTCCAGCTAAAAGTTCAGCTCAGAGTCTGTTTTGGTCGATTTATACAGATGGTGACGATATTGCTGAAGGATACAATAACCTGTTAAAGAATCGCCTAGTGAATGACAGTCAATTTTTGTACTTCTCTTTTGATAACAAAGACAATATTTCGAGTTGGCACCGTCATGAATTGTATTTCAGCATGGATACTAAGGGGCGCACTGCCAATCCTTTACCCGCAGGAGCTACGAGTCTTAAACAGTTAGATGCAAGTTATGGGTTTCGTTTTATGACAAACGATAGCATGCAATGGGTGGTTGAGCGCTATGAGGCTCAGTCTGGTAGCTGGTCATCTGCCCTACAAAGCAATGCATTAACTTCAAGTGTTGTTGATACTCCTAGGCAAATTAAAGGAAGAATTCCTTTAAGTGAATTGGGTTCACCCGTTACAGGTACTGCTATTAAAGTAAAATTTGTATCTACAGGAGAAGGTTGGGCGACCGATGAAAGCCCAGATAAGGCGATGGCAACATACACCTTTAAATAATATCAGACCAAATCACTCGATGAATATATCTAAAAATAAAATCGTCGAGTCCTTATTTGGGATGAGGTGACCTTTAGCATGTTCTCAAATTTTATATCAAAAATAGGTATTCTATGTTTAAAAAATTTTACGGCCCAGTTATAAACGCTGCTTGCCTAACCAAATCGTTTCTAGTGTTAGGTCTGTGCTTGGTGTTGTTCAGTTGTAGCTTAAATAGCAGTACCGGCCCTACCCATCAGGTTAAATATACTGTTTCTGACGAAGATATCATGAACCCAGGTCGTGGCTTCTACTATCCTTATGCAACGAAGGCTAGCAGTTTTGAGGCGGTCACTGAAGAGGAGCTGCTCAGGTTGCGTAATACGTACTCCACGCCTGTAGGCGGAAATTATCAAATCAGACATGGACTTTTTCTTAGGCAGTACATTTTAGATAGCTTTGTTAACACTAAAGAGCTGTCTGAGACCTTTTTACAGCAGTTACAACATGACTTTGATACAGCCAGAAAAGCTGGGGTTAAATTTATTGTTAGATTCTCCTATAACAATGTTCCACCAACGGGTGATTGTGGCTCTTGGATATGCCCTCCTTATGGTGATGCTAGTAAAGATATTGTCTTGGCGCATATAGAGCAAGTCTCAGAGGTATTGAGTAAAAACCATGATGTACTTTTGACTTGGCAGGCTGGTTTTATAGGAACATGGGGAGAGATGATGTTTACTGATCATTTTGGTGACTTTGATGCCCAAGGTAGGATTTACAATGAAAATTGGGATGACCGAGTTGAAATGGTTAAAGCAATATTAGACTCTGTACCAAAAGATATAACTGTACAAGTTAGAAAACCTCAATTAATTCAAAAGTTTATGCATGGACCTGAGGCTCCAGTCACTGCCGCCCCATTACACGAATTGCAGGCATTTAATGGCTCTGATGCTTCTAGGTTAGGTTTATACAATGATTGTTTTCTTGCTACATCAGATGATTGGGGAACATTTGCAGACTACGGATCATCTGCTAAAGCCCCAGTTAATAACGACAAAGTGGTAAATGCATTAAAAACTCATCAAGCTCAGCACAGTCGTTATACTATTGTGGGCGGAGAAACTTGTGATGACGGCTACTCTCCTCAAAACAACTGTAGTCATAACGTAGTCGATATTATAGATCGATTTAACTATACCTATTTAAACTCAGCGTATAACAATCAAGTTAATAATGACTGGCAAGACGAAGGCTGTATGTCGGATATCAAACGTCGTCTTGGTTATCGTTTAGCCATGGTGAAGGGTGAGTTCTCTAGTGTTGCGAATGCTGGTGGACTTATGATTTTCTCGTTAGATATAGATAATCTAGGTTTTACGTCTCCAATGTTCCCCATGCAGCTGAGGGTTATATTTACTCATAATACTAGCGGGCAAGAGTATGCAGTTGTGCTCGACTCTGAACGTTATGATATTCGAAGCTGGCGTCCAGAAAGTAACGTTAGAATTGAAGAGAATTTGCAACTGCCTGCCTCTATGGAGAGAGGCCAATACCATTTATCGCTGCACATAGCAGACGTGAGTAATGGTGGAATAATAAGTCATCGCCCTGAGTACAGTATTCAATTTGCGAATCAAGGTACATGGCAGCCTCAAAAAGGGTATAACTCGCTACTTCAAAGTATACAGGTAAATAATTGATTTCGTTTTCTTTCATTATTCAATCTTGTGAAAGATAATGAAGGGTGGTAAGGTTTCTTTATACATGTGGTAATTATTAATATATTGCCCCTTTTTTGTTTTATAACATAACCGGTGTTCTACATGACAAGCACAAATAATCATTCTTCTCGTAGTTTGCTCCCTATGCTGATAATCGGCATATTGTTTTTTATGTTTGGCTTTGTGACTTGGCTCAATGGGTCTTTGATTCCGTTTTTGAAGGTCGCGTGTGAATTGAGTCATTTTGAAGCTTTGCTAGTGACATTTGCCTTTTATATCTCATACACCGTGATGGCGTTACCTATGTCATATATTTTACGCCGTACGGGTTTCAAAGACGGTATGGTGCTCGGATTATTTGTGATGGTAGTGGGGGCCTTAATATTTATACCTGCTGCTTATTTTAGAATGTATAGCATTTTTTTAGTGGCTTTATTTATGTTAGGTACCGGTCTAACGATTCTGCAGACTGCTTCTAACCCTTATATCGTACTACTTGGTCCACGAGAAACAGCCGCTGTTCGCATTAGTATTATGGGTATTTTAAATAAAGGTGCAGGTATTGTTGCCCCACTTGTATTTACCGCGTTTGTGCTAACAGATATGTCTCAATTTACCGAAACTAGATTGGCCTCATTGGACATTGAGCAAAGAGCAGTGGAACTTGCAGAGTTGTCATCACGTTTGATCACGCCTTATTTGATTATGGCGGGGATGTTATTCGTACTTGGCTTGTTTATTAAATCGGTTCCTTTGCCTGATATCAATTCAGATGAAGAAGCAAATGAAGATGACGACAGCAGTATTTTGCAAAAGCCGCGGGTCATACTGGGTGCAATTGCGCTATTTTTCTACGTCGGTGTCGAGGTGCTTGCCGGTGATACAATTGGTTTGTTTAGTAAAGAGTTAGGTGTCGCTAATTTTGGTGAGTTAACCTCCTACACTATGGGTTTTATGGTTGTTGGCTACATGTTAGGAATGTTGTTTATCCCACGGATGATCAGTCAAAGCCTTGCTTTAGCAATTTCTGCAATCGCAGGGGTGACTTTTACAGTACTACTGTTGAATGCGAGTACTGTTTCAACAGACTTATGGGACGTACTTTTTAGTTGGACTGGAATTTCAGCTATTCCAAATGCGGTGTTATATGTCGCCTTACTTGGTTTATCTAACGCTTTAGTTTGGCCTGCCATTTGGCCATTAGCTCTTGTTGGTTTAAACCAAAAAGATACCAGCACGGCGTCTGCGTTATTGATTATGGGAATTGCTGGTGGTGCGATTGTTCCGTTGATTTATGGCTATCTCGCAGATGGTTCGGGTGACTTGCAAAGCCCTTATTGGATTATGCTGCCTTGTTATGCCTTTATTGCATTTTATGCAATAAAGGGACATAAATTGAAATACTGGCGAGCTAGTTAATTGCCTAAAGCGAATAGGCTTTGAGAAATAATAGTGAATAATGAGTTGGCTATCTCAGTTGCTCATATTGTAAAAATATAGGTTAGAAAAATTATATGCATTACGGTCTGGACGTAGGGGGCACAAAAATCGAATTGGCGATTTTTAATGCCGACTTCACACTAAACAACTCATGGCGAGTAGCAACACCAGTAGATAATTATCAACAGCTTTTAGCAACCCTAGCTGAAATGGTAAACAAAGCTGATGACAAAACTGGTTGCCAAGGGTCGGTAGGTATCGGGTTTCCGGGTATTGTTGATATAAATGGATGTGCTGTTTCAGCCAACATTCCTAGTATAAATGGCCGACCTTTAGTGGCAGATACCCTGAACATTTTGAATCGTCCTGTTGGGTTTGAGAATGATGTTAAAGCCTTTGTGTTATCTGAGGCTAATGGTGGTGCTGGTCAAGACAAGCAAAACGTATTGGGCTTAGTCTTAGGGACAGGAGTCGCAGGTGGGTTGTGCATTGATGGACAGCTTTACCGTAGTAAGCAAAATGTGGCTTGTGAATTTGGACATATTCCTTTGCCCGCGATTCTGCAGCAACGTTATCAGTTCTCGCTACGTCAATGTGGTTGTGGCTTATTGGGTTGTGTTGAAGAATATCTTGCAGGTCCAGGGCTACTGTGGATGTGCTCACACTTTGAGGCGGGTTATACATCTGTACCCGCTCTCATCAAAGGTTTACAAGCGGGTCAAAGCAAAGCGCAAGAAACCTTTCAGGCTTATATCGACTGCTTGGGCTGCTACTTGGCACAACTAACCTTGATGTATGACCCTGACACCATCGTTTTAGGAGGGGGACTATCAAATATTAATGAACTATACCCTCCTTTGGCTGCAGTAATGAAACAATACTTGTTTAAAGGGGTTACGGCTCCTGATGTTGTTGCCCCTAAATTTGGAGACTCTAGTGGTGTTAGAGGAGCAGCGTTTCTTGGAAAATGTGCAAATTAAGAAGCTTGCAGCGCTTAAGAAAATAACTTAGATAAAAATTAATAAAAGATGATTACAAGCTATGACTACAGCACTTATCAATGCTCAAATATTTACAGGTCAATCCGTACTTCAAGACCATGCCGTTATTGTAGATAGCGACAAAGTCGTTGCGGTAATACCTCAAAGTGAACTACCCGCTACAACAGAAATCCAATATAACTTGTCAGGACGTTATCTCGTTCCTGGGTTTATTGACCTTCAGGTTAATGGTGGTGGTGGTGTGATGTTTAACAATGCCCCAACTGTTGAAGGACTGCGAACTATCGCCAGTGCCCACCGACGATTTGGTACGACAGGCTTAATGCCGACTTTAATTACAGACAGTTTTGACGTCATGAGACAGGCTATTTCTGCGGTAAAGCAAGCTATTGATGAGGGGGTGCCTGGTATTTTGGGTATTCATTTAGAAGGGCCATTCTTGAACCCTGAGCGAAAAGGGGCTCACGCAGAAGAAAAGTTTTGCCTGATTGATGAAGAGGGCTTAGAGGTAGTTAGCTCATTAAATGTAGGAAAGACCATAGTCACAATTGCACCAGAGTTAACTACGACAGATATGATCAAGCGAATCAGCAATAAAGGCATCACGATTTGTGCAGGCCATACGGGAGCTGATTACGAGCAAACATGTGATGCATTAGCTGCAGGTGTAACAGGCTTTACTCACTTATACAACGCAATGACACCTCTTCAAAGCCGTGCGCCTGGTATGGTTGGAGCTGCACTTAACGATGAAAGTAGCTGGTTCGGAATTATTGCCGATGGTTTTCATATGCACCCTGCGGCGTTTCGTGTGGCTGTAGCAGCTAAGCAAACTGGCGGGGCGGTGTTGGTAACTGATGCTATGTCAACCGTGGGGGCGATTGATAAGTCTTTCGTGCTAGATGGTGAAACTATTCATGCAGTTGATGGGCGCTGTACTAATGCAGCCGGATCACTTGCTGGCTCAGATTTAGATATGAATGCAGCTATTAAAAACGCGATGAAGTTTGCTCGGATTAATTGGACTGAAGCGGTTCGGATGGCGTCTCTCTATCCAGCTCATGCTATCGGTTTGGAACATCAATTTGGCCGCATTAAATCAGGCTATCAAGCGAACTTTGTCGAACTAGATGAGGAACAAAATGTAATGGGCACTTGGGTTAGCGGCCAGAGATACTCTAGCTAGTGAGCATAATGTTTTTGCCTTTAACTTAAGAATAATACTGACTTACCTGTCGTTCTCTGTAGAAGATGCTTTGTTTTTAATCTGCGTTCGGCATTGGCCTTGCGCATTTCTTAATGGATAAATATTGATTATGAATAGAAGAAAATTTTTAGTTAACACTGCTGCAGGTGCAGCATTAGCGCTTTCAACTTCGCCATTTTCTTATGGCGCATCAACGGCTTCTACTAAATTACGTTTAGGTTTTATCGGAATTGGTGCGCGAGGAACAGGACAACTTGCCCTTACATTAAAAAGAGAAGATATTGTCGTAACTGCCGTGTGTGATGTAGACAAAGAGAGGCTCGAAAACTCCGCAAAAATGGTTGAGAGCGCAGGCATGGCTAAACCTGCCATGTTCGGTGCAGGCAATGAAGATTATAAAAACCTTTTGCTCAGAGATGATGTTGATGCGGTGATTATCTCAACACCTTGGGTATGGCATACACCTATGGCGATTGATGCAATGGAAGCTAAAAAAGCAGTCGGCCTTGAGGTAGCGGGCGCATTTGATATCGAAGAGTGTTGGGCATTGGTCGACGCCTATGAACGAACACAAACGCCTTTCATGATTTTAGAGAATGTTGCCTATCGCCGTGATGTGATGGCTGTTTTAAATATGGTTAGACAAAACCTTTTTGGTGAAATTGTTCACCTCCAAGGTGGTTATCAACATGACCTTCGTCATGTTAAATTTAATAATGGTAAGCAGTTGTATGGCGGTGGCGTAGAGTTTGGTCAAAAAGGATACAGTGAAGCGCGTTGGAGAACCAATCACTCGGCGCTTCGCAACGGCGACTTGTATCCTACTCATGGATTAGGTCCGGTAGCTAATTGTATTAATAATAATAGAGGTAATCGCTTTGAATACCTCACATCAACGGCTACAAAAGCCCGTGGTTTGAATGAGTACATTGATGAGCACCCAAAGGGTGGGGAATCCCATCCGAATGCTTCTGTTGATTTTAAGCTGGGAGATATAGTTACTACCGTTATTAAATGTGCTCAAGGTGAAACCATAGTGTTAACCCATGATACAAACTTACCTCGACCTTATTCTTTAGGGTTTAGGGTACAAGGCACTGATGGTATTTGGATGGACTTGAATAAAAGTATACATATTGAGGGCATGAGCCCCGCCCATGAGTGGGAAAAAGATGCTCCCTATATGGAAAAATACGACCATCCATTATGGAAAAAATATCAAGGCGATGCTGAGGGTGCAGGTCACGGTGGCATGGATTTCTTTGTTATCCATGCTTTTGTTGAAGCATTAAAAAGGAATGAGCCTATGCCGATGGATGTATACGATCATGCGTCTTGGGCTGCGGTCACTTGTATGTCTGAAAAGTCTATCGCTAGTGGCGGTAAGCCTATGCACTTTCCTGATTTCACCCGTGGTAAATGGTTAACACGACAACCTATATTTGGATTAGACGACAGGTATTAAATCGAAAAAAGTGTGTGTGATTAAATACACATTGTATTCTGTTACTTATATGTCTTTGTTAACAATAACAAACGCAATTGAAATATCGTGGGGGCCTGAAATAAAAATGAAAGTAAATTTCAGGTTTCTGTATCTAATGGATGTTAACGGAGTATTCGATAGACTTTGAATTACGTTTTTATTTTAAAGACTTAGATAGAAATATACGTTTGGGCTTTATGTGTAATATTTTAAGTTGACGAAACTCCAGTAACAATAAATTTTAGAAAGCCATGATATGTTTCTCAACTCTGAGAAATGACTATAAGGAGCAGAATGATGACACACATTTCCACCGAACAGATCCCCCAGCAAGCATTTGATTGGTACGATGATTACGCACATGGTGATATCGACCGTCGTACTTTTATGAGTCGTTTAGCGACATTGCCTATTGCTGGTCTAACATTTGGTGCGGTAGCCGGTGCACTCACTCCTAACTACGTATTGGCTGAGCAAGTATCTTTTAATGATTCGGCTATTAAAGCAACTTATGAAACCTTTGAGTCTACGAAAGGGCACGGTACTGGTCAGGGGTATTTGGTTTTACCTACTGAGCTAAAAGCCAAGGCTCCAGCGGTTTTGGTGGTTCATGAAAATAGAGGTCTCAATCCGTATATTAAAGATGTCGCTCGACGTCTAGCAAAACAAGGCTTTATTGCTTTTGCTCCTGATGCTTTATTTCCCCTTGGTGGATACCCAGGTAACGACGATGAAGGTCGTACTATGCAGCGGGGAATGGACCGTTCTAAAATAGAACAAGACTTTATTGCTGCAGCTGAGTTTTTGAAAAAACATGAGGCTACAACGGATAAATTAGGAGTGGTAGGTTTTTGTTTTGGTGGCTACATAAGCAATATGTTGGCAGCCGCAGCACCAGAGTTAATTAATGCTGCCGTACCTTTTTACGGAACGCCTGCTAAAGATGAGTTGGTTAAAAACGTAAAAGCTCCGATTATGTTGCAATTCGCTGAAAACGATAAGCGGGTGAATGCCAGCTGGCCAGCCTATGAAAAGGTTTTAAAAGCTAACGGAGTTACCTATCAAGCTAATGTTTATCCTAGTACCCAACATGGGTTTCATAATGATTCTACAAGCCGCTATAGTCCAGAAATGGCAGAGCTTGCTTGGTCTCGTACATTATCCTTTTTCAAACAGCATTTAGCCTAGATATCTAGCTTATGCAGATATAAAAAAAGCTCCATCAGGAGCTTTTTTAGTTTCATAATTAGTTTGCTGTTTCCTAAACCCGTTCAAACACTGTCGCGATACCTTGTCCCAGCCCTATACACATAGTTGCCAAGCCAATTGATTTGTCGTTAGCTTCCATCAAATTAATCAAGGTGGTTGAAATACGCGAACCAGAACATCCTAGTGGGTGGCCTAACGCAATGGCACCACCGTTTAAGTTGACTCTGTCATCGTAGTTATCAATCCAACCTAACTGTTTAATGCAGGATAGCGCTTGAGCTGCAAAGGCTTCGTTAAACTCAGCTAGTTCGATATCAGCCATGGTTAAGCCTGCACGTTTTAGCGCTTTTTGTGTGGCAGGTACTGGGCCAAAGCCCATAATTGCGGCATCACAACCCGCAACCGCTATGGCGCGAATTTTAGCTCGTGGTGTTAATCCAAGGGCTTTAGCTTTATCGGCAGACATAATTAACATAGCTGAGGCACCATCAGACAAAGCGGATGATGTACCAGCTGTTACTGTGCCGTTAACCGGATCAAAAACGGGTCTTAAGGCCGACATAGTTTCAACAGTTGAGTCAGGACGAATGACTTCATCTACGGTAATAGATTTTAATACGCCATCTGCATCATGGCCTTGTGTGGCTACGATTTCACTTGCCCAGCGGCCTTCAATGGTGGCTTGGTTAGCACGTTGATGTGAACGTGCCCCGAATGCATCTTGCATCTCACGGGTAATGCCATTTTGGCGACCTAGTAACTCAGCTGTCATCCCCATGCTACCAGAGGCTTTTGCTGCGTGTTTGGCGATCCCTGGGTGAAAGTCTAGGTTGAAATCCATGGGTACGTGGCCCATGTGTTCTACACCACCAATCATATAAACATCACCACGGCCAGACATAATACCGCTGGTGGCATCGTGTAGGGCCTGCATAGATGAACCACATAAACGGTTTACAGTAACTGCAGCCGTTGAGCGTGGAATGTCAGTCAGTAATTGTGCATTACGGGCGATATTAAAGCCTTGCTCTTTGGTTTGTTGTACGCATCCCCAAATGATGTCTTCTATCTCACTTGGGTCAAGGTTTGGATTACGTTCTACTAATTTTGACATTAAATGTGCAGATAGGGTTTCTGCACGGACATTTCTAAATATGCCTCCTTTAGAGCGACCCATTGGTGTACGAATACAATCGACGACTACGACTTCTTTCATGATCTTCTCCTTAGGCTATTGTGTAAAGTATGATTTATTAGAGGCGGCCATTTCGCGCACACCATCTGATATTTGATAAATAGGACCTAAGTCTGCGTATTTATCTGCTAACGCCACAAAGTTGGCTAAGCCCATAGTTTCAATGTAACGGAATATACCGCCTTTAAATGGAGGGAAACCTAATCCATAAAGCAAGGCCATATCTGCTTCGGCAGCACTGGCGACTATGCCTTCTTCAAGGCAACGAATGGCTTCGTTAGCCATAGGGATCATCACACGTGCGATGATTTCATCTTTGTCGAACGCTTGTGTTGCGGCACAATGTGGTGCAAACAATTCATAGGCTTCTGGTGCGGCTGTTTTAACAGGACGGCCGCGTTTGTCTAGGCTGAAGTTGTAAAAGCCTTTGGCATTTTTCTGACCAAAACGTTCTGCTTTGTATAGTAAGGTGACCGGGTCGTTAGCAATTTTTTGCATACGCTCTGGAATGCCATCAGCCATCACGCCAGATGCGTGATCTGCTGTATCCATGCCTACAACGTCTAGCAAAAATGCTGGGCCCATGGGCCAACCAAATATTTTTTCCATGACTTTATCAACGGCAACAAAATCGGCACCGTCCATCACTAACTTGCTAAAACCTGCAAAGTAAGGGAACAACACACGATTCACTAAAAAGCCTGGGCAATCGTTAACTACGATTGGGGTTTTACCCATTTTTAAGGTGGCAGCAACGACGGCAGAGATGGTGTCTTCAGTGGTATTTTCGCCGCGAATAATTTCAACCAAAGGCATTTTGTGCACAGGGTTAAAGAAGTGCATACCGCAGAAACGCTCAGGTTTCTGTAAACTCTCTGCTAATTTATTGATTGAAATGGTAGAGGTGTTAGAGCAAATAATGGCATCGTCAGCAACATGTGTTTCTGTTTCTGCTAACACTATGCCTTTAACTTTAGGGTTTTCTACAACCGCTTCAATCACAAGATCGACATCTTTTATGGCTGAATATTCAAGTGTGGGAGTGATGTTGTTTAGGGTGGTGGCCATTTTAGTCGCGTCCACTTTACCGCGCTTCATGCCTTTACCTAGTATGGTTGCGGCTTCTTTTAACCCTAAATCTAAAGCAGTTTGGTTGATATCTTTCATGATAACAGGTGTACCTTTAACCGCAGATTGATATGCGATACCACCACCCATTATGCCAGCACCTAAAACAGCAGTTTGCTTTACTGCTTTTGTGGCGGTTTTAGCTTGCTTTTTTCCTTTAGCTTTAACTAATTGATCTGCTAAAAAGATACCTACTTGAGCTCTAGCTTCATCGGTTTTAGCAAGGGTCGCAAACCCTTGGTTTTCTAATTTAAGTGCCCCTTCTCTATCAAGGCCTGCTGCTTTCGCTACGGTATCGACCATCATGTGAGGGGCGGGGTAATGTTTACCTGCTTGCGCTGCCACCATAGCTTTTGCTGTTGAGAAGCTCATCATAGCTTCGTTTTTGTTGAGTTTAAGAGGGGATGTTTTCTCAGTACGACGAGCTTGCCAATCAAACTCGCCAGCAATGGCATCTTTAAGCATGCTGACTGCGGCGTCTACTAGTTTTTCTGGAGCAACTACTGCATCCACTGCACCTTCTGCTAAGGCTTTAGCTGCTTTGCGATCGCGACCGGTAGTCATCCACTCTAGTGCGTTGTCAGAGCCAATTAACCTTGGTAAACGAACGGTGCCGCCAAAACCAGGCATAATACCTAATTTGACTTCAGGTAAACCTAGGCTAGCCGTTGTATCGGCCACACGAAAGTCACAGGCTAGGGTCATTTCACAGCCGCCGCCTAGGGCAAAGCCGTTCACTGCTGCGATAGTAGGGAAAGGTAGATCTTCAAATCTATCAAACACATGCGAGGTTTTAGCTACCCAGGTTAATACTTCTTTATCAGGCATATCGAACAAGCCCGTAAACTCTGTAATGTCAGCACCTACAATAAATGTGGACTTTGCAGAGCGTACAATCAACCCTTTTACATCTCCATTGGCTGTTAACGCTTGAGTGGCATTATTGAATTCAGCAACAGTTTGTTGATCAAACTTGTTTACTGAGCCTTGTGCGTCAAATACTAATTCAGCAATACCATCTTGCAGTAAATTAACCGAGAGGCTCTTACCTTCGTATATCATTATCATCTCCTATGAGCCAGAGCGCAGGATGCAGCGCGCACTCTCGTTCTTAAATTGTAGCGGCAGTGTTGTTAAAAAAAAGTTTCACCTGAAATTTAATTTTAACAATATTTACCAAGAATAATTACATGAGGGCAACTATACTGATTTCAACTGGTCATTCCAGTTAAACTTGATTGTTTTTGTGAAATTTTCAGCTTTCTTAAATTAGCAACGAAAAGACTTAGGTAAATTTGTTAGTATTACTGCTCGCCTTTGTTTAGTTTTCCTTAATAACTGTGGAACCTGTGATTACTCGTTATTTATATTGGTTAGTCGTATTGATTATCTTGAAGCCTCAGGTCAGTTTCGCTGCAACAAAACTGACCTTGGTGGAGCAAAGAGCGTTATTCATTGAGGCCGAAGCTTTCACCGATAAGCCTAATAGCAAAACGTATCAAAGTTATATGCAGCAGTTAGATGGGTATCCATTAAAGCCATACCTTGAGCTTAATACTCTTGCTAGATTTCCTATTATGGCGAATAAAGCTCAAATTGAATCCTTTCTAATAAAGTACGAATCTTCACCTCTCGATAGACCATTGCGTAAAAAGTGGCTTAATTATTTGCAGCAGCAAAATCATGATGAATTGTTTGTTGCTTCTTATCGTGACGTCGGTGATACAAAGTTAACCTGTCGTTATGCTGAACTTCTGATGAAAGATGAAGATACTAGAGCTAAAGCCTTAAAGCTGGCTGAAGCACTTTGGGTGGTTGCAAAGTCACAACCTAAGGTTTGCGATTCTCTTTTTAAAAAATGGCAAGGGCAGGGGCAACGTACTTCAGAACTTGTGTGGAAACGATTAGTTAAAGTGGCTAAGGGAGGCAAGCAAACCCTGATTCCATATTTAAAAACCTTATTGCCCCAAGAGCAAAAGTACTTGGCTGACCTTTGGTTAAAAGTTCGTCGACATCCAAGTCAGGTGAGTCGCCCTTCTAACTTTCCAAATACAATCTCTAACTTAGAAACCGAGATTGCTACTTATGGTTTAAAACGTTTGGTTTGGCAAGATAGGGATTTAGCCTTGCGTAGTTGGGATGAACTGAGTAAACGACTTGTTTTTACTAAAGATCAGCAGAAACAAATATTTCATAGGTTTGCCGTTGCTCTAGCCCTTAGCAACCATGAACAAGCGGATCTTTGGCTTGAGAAAGCCATTGAGTTTGGGGTCGACTCTGAATTATCTCGTTGGCATTTAGCCCATATGATTCGAAAACAAGATTGGCAACATGCTCTGGATGTGGCTGATTATGCCATTGGTCAAGGGGGCATAGACAATGTATTTAGATATTGGCAAGCCATAGCCTATAAGGAATTAGGGGCTGACGAACTTGCAGAGCAAGGGTTTCAATACTTAGCCAAACAACGTCATTACTATGGCTTTTTAGCCAGTGCCCAATTATCGGTGAACACCAGCTTAAACAATAACCCAGTTCACATCCCCCAAGCAGAGATTAATGTGCTGATGTCAGAGCCGTCGGCTCAACGGGCTTTTGAGTTTAGAGCACTAGAGCGAAATTTAAGCGCTAGAAGAGAGTGGTATTACTTACAAAGTAACTTGAATGAACAGCAGAAAGTGGCCGCTGCAGTATTGGCTGATCAACAAGGTTGGCATGCCCAAGCTATTTTTGGCTTTGCGAGGGTAGGTTATCTAGATGACTTAGATAAACGGTTTCCAATGCCTTTTGATAATGAAGTTCAAGTTAATGCTGAAAAAAATGATGTTGACGTTGCTTGGGCTTTCGCCATTGCTAGGCGCGAGAGCTCTTTTATGGCTGATGCAGCCTCCGGTGCTGGGGCATTAGGCTTAATGCAGCTTATGCCGGGTACAGCTCATTATTTGGCTAAGAAAAAAGTAAATAGAAAAGTGTTATTTGATCCACAGCAAAACGTAGAGCTCGGGACCCAGTACATGCGTTACTTGTTAGACAAAATGGATAATAACCCAGTACTTGCAACCGCTTCTTATAATGCAGGCTGGCGTAAAGTTAAAGAATGGCAACCTGAGATGGGTACTATGCCTCTAGATGTCTGGATTGAAACTATTCCCTACAAAGAAACACGAAACTATGTGAAGGCTGTTTTGGCTTATCAGCAAATCTATCATCAGCATCTCGGAAACAAAGATAATATGTTTCGAGATTGGGTGAAAATGCAAATAGCCCCCAAAAGTTAAGCTTTAGCCTATGGCAAGTCATCACTACCCTATCTGACAAGGTAGTTTTGACATAAAGTACAGTGTGTTAATCTACCTATTATTTATTGTCGAGAGTAACTTATGTCTTTATTGGCGCAGACTTACCCTGAGCATCTAGCTGAATTACAAAATCGAACTCAGGAAGCCCTTCAACGAGAAAGTATTGATGGGTTAGTCATTCATTCCGGTCAAAGCAAACGTTTGTTTTTAGATGACAATAATTATCCTTTTAAAGTAAACCCACAATTTAAAGCATGGCTACCCGTTCTTGATAACCCGAATTGCTGGTTGATTGTAAATGGGATCGATAAACCTAAACTTGTGTTTTATCGGCCAAAAGATTTTTGGCATAAAGTACCTGATGAACCTAATGATTTTTGGGCTGAGCATTTTGATATTATTTTGCTCACCCAAGCTAATGCAGTTGAAAAACATCTACCATTTGATAAGCAAAAATATGCCTACATTGGTGAGTATATAGAAGTAGCTAAAGCACTTGGGTTCGAGTTGGTTAACCCGGATAGAGTGATGCATTATTTGCATTATCAGCGTGCCTATAAAACAGATTATGAAATGCTGTGCATGCGTGAAGCCAATCGTATTGCGGTAGATGGGCACCGTGCTGCAAAGTTGGCATTTGAACAGGGCCTAAGTGAATTTGATATTAATTTAGCTTATCTATGTGCCGTTAGGCAGGGAGATAATCAGGTGCCTTATAATAATATTGTGGCCTTAAATGAAAACGCTTCAATATTACATTACACCGAACTTGCCACTAACCCTCCCACAAATTTTAATTCATTTTTAATTGATGCCGGCGCTAGCTTTAACGGTTATGCAGCAGATATAACCCGAACATATTGCCAGCAAGATAATCTGTTTTCAGAACTTATTAAGGCGATGGACAATATAACGACTACTTTGGCTAACGAGCTTAAGCCTAACGTGCCATACGCAAAAATTCACGAAAGTGCCCATGACAAAATTGCACAGCTACTGACAGACTTTAATATTGTGAATTTAGATGCAGCAGGTATCTTGGAGCAAGGTATTGTCAGTACGTTTTTCCCCCATGGAATTGGCCACTTTTTAGGGTTGCAAGTACATGATGTTGCAGGACACGTTTCTGATGATAGAGGCACGCCAAACCCTGCTCCTGCAGCGCACCCATTCTTAAGAACCACGCGAATTATTGAATCGAAGCAAGTGTTTACTATAGAACCCGGCTTGTATTTTATAGATAGCTTATTAAACGATTTAAAAAGTACTCAACAATCTCAGTTTGTTAATTGGAATATCGTTGACCAACTAAGGCCTTATGGCGGTATTCGAATTGAAGATAATATTATTGTGCATCGAGATAAGAATGAAAATATGACTCGAGACTTAAACTTAAAATAACGAACCATAGTTTGTCCAACTAACTGGTTGATCTAATGTATAGAAGTGTTTTTGATATGTCGCTACTCTACCATTCAAATTACGTATGAAGTGGGAACAAGCTTGAAACTGTGTCTATGGTATTCATATAAAATTAATCCTCTAACTAAAGTATTTGTAGGTTATTCTTACTCTGCTTACGAGGATGATGTCCTTAGTGCATCGGCTTAAGATCAGCGTTTGATATCTATGAAGCTAAGTTACGCTTGGATGAACTAGTGACGTAAATACAATTGATCACGCTACATTAACCACTCTTTTTGGTTATGTTCAGCTAACCAAACAAGTAAGTCATCTGCTTTGATTGGTCTACAAATATAATAACCTTGGGCTAGTTCGCATCCCCACTTGGCGAGAAGGCGCAACGATTCTAGATTTTCTACGCCTTCAGCAACGACATTCATATCAAAGTTATGGGCGAGATTGATAACTGTTTGTACAATCTTTTTATCGCCCTCTTGCTCATGTAAATTCATTACAAAACTTTTATCTACTTTTAAGGTATTAACGGGTAAGTTTTGGAGGTATGCCATTGATGAATAGCCTGTGCCAAAGTCATCAATGGCAAGCTTAAATCCAGCATCTTGGTAGGCCTGCATATGTGCAATAGCTTTAGCATGGTCTTTAACTAAGTCGCCTTCAGTTAATTCGAAAGACACACAATCTCTGGGGAGATTACGGGCGTCTATTAACTCCACAATTTGTGTGAGTAAAGAAGCGTTCATTATGTCTTTGGCTGATAAATTAATAGCCACCGATTGGGGAAAGCCTGCGTGATAGAATTTTTCAGCATCATTGATGGCCTGTTTAATCACCCACTGAGTGACATGTTGAATAAAGCCCGCTTGTTCAGCAATGGCTATAAAGTCTTCAGGTGATACAAACCCTAAGCGCGGATTGGTCCAGCGAATTAGGGCTTCAACATGGGTGACTTTTCCTGTTTGGATGTTTAATTTTGGTTGATAATTAAGAGTAAGCTCATGGGGTGCATTTTTAAGGGCATTTTTGAGCTCTGTAATGATAGCAAGGCGTCTTGAATATCTAGCTTCTAAGCTTGGGTCAAAAGGTAGAATAAATTGCCTTGTTATTTGTGCTTCATCTAATACTATATTCATACTTTTGAATATTTCTTCAGGGGTTTTGGCATCTTTGGGACATGTCATTAAGCCTAGTGCTACTTTAAGATCAATGTTGAATTCGCCAATGTTCACGGCGGCTTCTAACTTAGATTTCATAGTTGTTATAAAAGTATCGCTAGGAATGCCATCAGGTAACCATAGGAGTTCACCTCCAGTTAACCGAGCTGATATACCGCCAAAACTACTGAGCCTAAGAGCAAGTTCAGTTAAACATTTATCCCCATTGTGATAGCCAAAGATGTCATTAATACCCCTAAAACCAAAAATATTGATACCAATCACTAAGAAAGGGCTACCGGCCTCAAATTTTTTCTCAATTAAGGTTTCCACGAATTGGCGGTTATATAGTGAGGTCAAATTGTCGTGGCGAGCCTGAAAGGTGATCTTTTCTTCCCGCAATTGAATATTACCTTGCATCGAAGTAAATGCCTCTGATAACTGACTCACTTCTTCCGTTGAGCAATGCATGTCGATTGGATTAGAGTAATTCCCTACAGAAATTTCTTTTGCTTTTATTGCTAGTAAAGCCAAGGGTTTAGCTATTCTATTTGAAAATAATGCGCCCAATAAACTTGCCAATAAAATAGCTAGGGTTCCTGTTATAAATAACCTTAGTTGTAAGTCTGTAAAATCTGAGAATAATCTCTGTACATCTTCGGATAAGGTTAAAACGGTCTTATGGCCTAATTCATCACCGAGGATGAACTGTCTAGATATATAGGGAATATCCCGAGAAACTGTGATAGATAACCAAGAGGGCCGTGTTTCAATTTGAGACAAGGCTTTTTCCATATTAGGGGGACTAAGGGTACTAATCTGATAGGTTTCTTGTTTATTGTTAAATACCTGAAGGCTAGTGTTTAGCTTGGTTATTGCGGTTAACTCTTGCAGGGTGACTATATCTAGTTTAAAGCCAATTAATGCTAATGCTATAGGTCTTGGGGCATTTACAGTTAACATGATGACTTGGTATAGCTGCTGATCTAGCATCATTAGTACGCTAGTCCCTCCACCTTTCAAAATGTCGTTGAATATAGAAGTGTATGGAAAGTCTTTGTTTGGGGGTAATATATCTGGCGCACTGGTAATCGTCTTACCGTCTAGAGCGATAAGGGCCATAAGGTCTGCGTTTATTCTCGAACCATGGTTTTCCAAAGCGCTGTCTATAGTAGCCTTATCTTTTGAGGCTACAGCTTGCTTAAAGCCAAAGTCAGCGGCTAACACATGTGCTGAAGTAAAGAGTAAATCCTCTCTACTTTTTAAAACTCGTTCTAGTACGTTTTGACCAATTTCTAATCCCGCATCAAGGCGTTTTTGGGTTTGGTTTATTGTTGCCAGCCAAACTATTAAAAATAGCGTAATTGAAGTGAAAACAATTAAACCAACAACGAGCCGAAATATACTTTTGTTAAGGGATTTTCTAGCCAACTATTTATCCTTATTTACATCGGTAGGATTACATTAATACCATATAAATTTTAGCTGCTTAGCTAAAATTATTAAATTCGTACACACTAAATAAAAATTTATCATAAAGCGCATTCACTTAGCTCTGCTTGATGTCTTTGATAATGGGTTCTGGTTTATCAAAAGTGTTACTTATCTTTCTTTATTTGGCGACTTCCCCAGCAGTTATAGTCGCCATAAGCTGCAGAGCTTTAATGGGTACGTTAGGAATTAACATTAGGCCTTGTTTCATCTATCTCTCTTGGTCGAACACATTAACTGCTAAGAATGAGTCTTATTATAGTTACAATATCATCGTCTGTTTTAAATCGCTAAATTTTGAATTTACTTGGTATTAATTAATATACCTAAAAATTAAAATTCCTTAGCTTGATATCTGAGTATAGACCCAATGTACTGATATATATTTAAGTTATTGGCTCTTGTATTTAAGTGGTAAAACTCATATAAACGTAAGAGCTCTTTTATTGAAAGTACAATCGTAGATATTTTAAATGGCCGAACACAGACCTCTATTCAAACATATTAGAAATCATGACATCCTTTTTGCAGAGTTGGCAGTTGTTAGAAACGCCTATGCCCATAGTTTGGGATTAGCTCATTATGATTATCATAAAACCCCTAAATTTGTTACTGAGGATGGCCGTAGGCTTACTATCGAACCTGAGCGTAGTATTGTTGTGAATGATTATCGCGATTTACGTGGCGTCAGACATATTCTAGAGCGACAGATTCAAGGCTTGAATATTATTAGTAATAGTGACATTGGGTTTCGTTATCCAACCGCTGCAATTGCTGGGTTAGATGCTCCATTTATTAAACGGTTTCGATCAGAATTTTTTCATAAAATTGATGAAGATAGAAGTATTTGTCGACCTTTGAATTTGTCATATGGCATTAAAAGCCGTGGTAAAGCTGATAATCGTCAAGAATACGAAGTTTGGGTTGCCGATGATAATTTACAGCAAGACCCGTCACCATTGTTTATTGATAAGTATGGTGAAGACTTACCCGATGATATTCGTTTGTTTGCAGCAGAACAACCGATAGTTCATGGCTGGATGGGAGTAAAGAGAGCTGCATTTGAAGCCATCTATCAGGA
Organism: Paraglaciecola sp.; assembly: GCF_039943935.1. Lineage (GTDB taxonomy): Bacteria > Pseudomonadota > Gammaproteobacteria > Enterobacterales > Alteromonadaceae > Paraglaciecola. The sequence goes on along the minus strand of NZ_JBDUZQ010000009.1, from coordinate 104,214 downwards.
TAAGAAAAACATGGGAGATATTGCTATTAATATTGGGCTATCGGTAGATGCCTATAATATTGGTTCAATGCCTGACCTTTCCTATTCACCACTAACTGAAAGTTCTATTGCAGTTGGGAATGCTGAATTGGAATGGGAGGTTATGGGATATTATGCGCCTGCGGGTGTGCGAGTGGAACATGACCAAGTGTGGTCTGCTATCAATCACGCTATTGAAGCCGTTGGTGGGCCAATGGGTGATAATTATGCAAATGTGACTTTAGCGATCAATGAAAGCAAAACAGAGCGTATATTAAGTACTATACGTGACCAACAAGTTACAAATGAACACATTAGAGAGTTAGATTTGAAACCCTGGGAGTTTTTACAAACAGCAAGTGATCATAGACGTAAAGCCCATGACCCATCACGGACTGTTAATCTGTTAGGACGACTAAATCGACTTTTTTACCAAGAGTCTCATCAATTACCTTCGTTAAATGAAATCCATGATTTAATTGCGGATCCTACAGGTTGTTAGTCGATATTAATCGAGTAATGTTAATTGTGCCCTGATAAACTTTATGGTTTCGACGTTCAAATATTTTATGGTTGTCATGATTCCTCATTTAGTTGATTTATCTCCCGTGAGATTATGAAAAACCATTCGGTTAGAACTATTACTTGCCTTTTAGTTCTTTACCTAAAAACCTCAAAAGTGTAATAGAAATAACTTTATTTTAGGCTCTCATTGCCGTACCACAGGGCTTTCTAAAAAAATGAAATTTAAGAAGATATTATTGGTATTTGGTACCCGTCCAGAAGCCATAAAAATGGCTCCATTAGTACTAGAGCTGAAGAAACATTCAAAGTTGGATATTAAAGTATGTGTCACAGCACAGCATAGAGAAATGCTTGATCAGGTGCTTGATTTATTTGCAATTAAACCTGATTACGATCTTAATCTTATGCAGCCTGAACAGGATTTGTTCGATATAACCATCGGGGCACTGCAAGGATTAAAAACCGTCTATGCTGAGGCTAAACCAGATTTAGTGCTAGTTCATGGTGATACAAGCACTACCTTTTCTGCTTCTCTGGCCGCATTCTATCAAAAAATTGCAGTTGGCCATGTTGAAGCTGGATTGCGAACTGGTGATATAAACAGCCCATGGCCTGAGGAAATAAATCGTAAATTGACAGGCGCTTTGACTCAGCTGCACTTTACCCCTACAAAGCAGTCAAAATTAAATCTATTAAAAGAAAACATCAGCGAAGATACTATTTTTGTAACGGGTAATACTGTTATTGATGCCTTGTTACAAGTTGTCAACCTTATAAAAATCGATACTAAGCTTAATGAAAGTTTAACTAAGCAGTTCGATTTTTTGAACCCAACTAAAAAGCTGATTCTTGTAACTGGGCACCGAAGAGAGAGTTTTGGTCAGGGATTTGAAAATATCTGCCAAGCCATAAAACAACTAGCGAATAGAAATGATGTGCAAATTGTTTATCCGCTGCACTTAAACCCAAATGTGAAAGAGCCTGTTGAGCGTATTCTTGGTAATGTGACTAACGTGTTTTTGGTTAAACCCATAGACTATTTGCCTTTTGTTTATTTGATGAACTTGTCGTATTTAATTTTAACTGACTCTGGTGGCATCCAAGAAGAAGCCCCTTCTCTAGGTAAGCCTGTGTTGGTGATGCGCAATAGCACTGAGCGCCCTGAAGCGGTTGAAGCTGATACTGTGAAGTTGGTGGGGACTCAATTAGCTTGTATAGTTGAGCAGACTGTCAACTTGTTAGATAACAAAGAAGCCTATAAAAAAATGTCAGTTGCACACAACCCCTATGGTGATGGCAGGGCCTGTAAAATAATTACCGAAGTCATTGTTTCACAATGCTAGGCCTCTAAGCAACTTTCAGCCTAAGGGTAATGGACTATATGGCAAATATCGTAGTGAAAACGTCAGAGGTTTTTGACAGTGTTTTGAGTTCTCACTAGGGCCTGAGTTGGGATTTTTTCTAGCTGTAAAGGTCTCATTATTTGCCGATGTTTGCAGAAAGTTTTCAGAAATAACGCCGATATTACATCCCGCTTTTGCGATTACTTGATGGGCAATCGTGTCTTTTGTTAATCCATTGCCTTTTTGCAACCATAACTTGAATCCCATGCTAGTTAATTGGTTTATATCAAAAAGAGCGGCTTTCAGTGGTGTAGTCTCAGAAAGAAAATAGCTAACGGCTATATTTTCATCAATGGTCAAAATAAAGGATTGTAAAGCATGGTTCAGGTCTGCCCGACCTTGGTTAGGGGGAGATGTGAGATATTCATGGGTAAGTTCCATTGGGAGATACCAGCCAGCAAAGTTGTCCTTATTAATTAAAGATAAAACCTCTAACAAGCTAACTCGTCTGCTATTTTCTAATAATACTCTTTGGAAATACTCTCTAGAATCAGGCTTATTATTACCCATTATTTGATAGTAGTCGTCAGGTAGGTATAGCCCTAACCAAATACGAAAATGCTTATTTTCAGCCATGGTCAGTACTTCTTTTAAAAAATTGTTTTTGGTCGCAAAGTTAGTGGGGCCGTATTGGGTCCACTGGATTACGATTTCTCGGTAACCTTCTTCATAAACCTTATCTAATAATGCATTCCATTGAGGAACTGTTATGAGCGAATCCTGGCTTAAGGGTTGATAAAATATGGTGTCAGCAAATATTTTAGGTGCATGCAAACTACAGCATGCTAACAGCACAAGCAGGCCTTTGCTAAAGTAGAAAAGCAAGTTGCGGGTTGTGGATTTCATCCTAGTAAAAGTAACTACCAATTAAGAATATGCCATGATTGTCATTGGTCAGGTTTCCTGAAACTGTTAATCGCCACTCTAGAGCTAAGCTGTATGAATGCACTCGATCGTAGTAAAATTCGGGAGTGGTATACAAGTTCCATTTTAATCCTAAACCTAATGAACTTTGATTATAGTTAGATAGATTGCCTAATGGACCTATTTGTAGTCGACGAAAATCATATTGAGCTAGTCCATAGTAGCCGATAGTTTGTTTGGATGAGGTCTTTAGCGCTTCAGTATAGCCAATATCAAATCTACCTAAGCCTAACAATTGTTCTGATTTCGGAAGGTATAAAAAATCGAAATAAAACAGTCTTTGCCACCAAGCATCCTCAAAGCGCCAGCCATTGCGCCAACCTCCTTGATCGAACAAGCCACCATTTACTCGAACTATGGCTTCCCAGTCACCAGACACAAAGCGTTGCGCTCCTAGACTTGTTTTTATATTGTATTCATCAAATATTTTGTAACTCACTCCGAGTTCTTGGCTCCAATCACTCAAGGGGTGAGAATTACTACCGTTGGCTGAAAGTTGAGCGTATACAGACCATTTTTTATTAGTGGTGTTGAAAAAGTATTCAGCTCGGCTGCTTATATTGTTGGTCGGAAGTGAAGCTAGCCCTAAGTCACTATTTTCGTAAAATACATCTCCTAATATGGCTCCACTACCTTGAGAGAAGCTAGCGGTGAAATGCCAGTTTTGGGATAAATCTCGATAATATTGATGCAGATTCCAGTTTAGCTCTGCTGTTTTAGGCGCACTACCTTGGGAGTTAGTTTCTATTCCTTTTTTTACATAATGGATGGCGGCATCTTGTTGGTTATTTTTAGCTGCGATATAGCCTAATTGTTGCCATATTATGGTGTCTATTTCAGCTTCTCTCTCAGTCAGATTTTGGAGGATTTCATAGGCTTGTTGAGGTTGTGAATCAATTAAGCTATATGCTAAAGACAGTTGATAGGTTTCTTGTTCTGGAGCGAGTTTAGTGGCATTTTGCCATGCTCGTATTTCTTTGTTTTTTTGCCCTGTACCCTGATAAATTATGGCTTGCCTAGCCCATTGCTGTTCATTGAACTGATTTCTTTGGTTAATAAGCTGAGTCGATAGAGCTTGGGCTTTTGTGTATTTCTGTTGTTGAATTGCTAGCTCAATACCAAAATCTAACCAAGTCTCAGTATCACTCTCTGCTAAGAGCCAGAACTCCTCCGCTTTTTGGTAGTTTTGCTGTTGATAATACAATTGCGCTAAATTCAAAAAGTCTGGCTGAGTCCAGTTTGACTTACCCAGTTTATTTAGAGTATTTATGGCAGCAGTCGGATTGCCTAAGTTACCGTGTGCATAGGCTATGGCTCGTAATGTTTCATCACTGGGTGATTGTTCATATGATTTTTGCCAATATTTCAATGTTAGTACAGGGTCTTCGTTAGCACTGCACAGCGCTCGAGTGGTCCAACTAAGGGCGGTATTCATATTACTTTTCGCCAAAATATCTACGGCACTCTTACAATCTTGATTAAGTCTTAGCATTTCTGCGACAACATCTTGATAAAAACTAATTTTGGCTAAGCTTTTTATGGCAACTGAGGATAGTTTGTTTGTTTGTTGTTGGTATAACTGAGTCAGTCGTTCAACTAAATTTTGAGACATGCTTTGAGGCGCAGTAACCAGCCGCTTCTCAAGCAGCGATAAAGCTTCTTTATTTTTATTTTGCTTTAATAAAAGAAAGCTAGCGGTATCTAAATACTGGTCATTGTTGCTAGCATCATATAACTTCAAGAATTGCTCTGTTGCTAAATCAAGTTGCCCTAATTTTTCGTAACTAAAGGCTAGGGTTTCATTGTAGTTGCCTGCTAATTTGGCTTGGATTATTTGATTGATTGCAAGTTGATATTCTTGCTTAGCAACGTATCTTGAAATAAGTATTTTTGATATAGATGTGGAGTACTTGGCCCCGCTGGTAATGAGATCTTGTAACTGTTGATTACTTAACAGTGTTGCTGCATAGGTTAACCATAATTCCTGCTCCATGGTGTTTTCACAACGGACCAAATCTTGTTCTGCTCTACTTGTCCAATTAAAAGATAGGGCAAGTTCAATACGCCTTTGACAGCTTTTATGAAGTTGAGGCATGACAGCAAAGGCAGTGTCTCTGTCTTTGGTGTGGATGGCATGTTCAAATTTTTGTTCTAATAAGCTTGGGTTGAGCTGATGATATTTTTCAATCCATGCAAAGGCTACATTTGTTTCAGGTATATCACCATTTGCAATGTTAGCCTGCAAATACTGATAGTAAATATCAAAGCTAAGCCGTGATTTTGGCTTTTCTTGGGCAAAATTTAGTGCCGCTTGAGTTTTACCTATTTTGAGTAACGTAAATGCATATAGGCGCTCTGCATCTGTAGTGCGCTTCTCTAATGGAATGTCTAAAAAGTAATTCTCGACTTCACCAAACTCCCCAAGTTTGCTTGCTAATCTCATTTGTACTTCTAGTAGCTCTGGAGGTAAATTGTCAATTTCACTTAACCATTCATATGTTAAGGCGTCTTGCCCTTTTGCTATGAGTCTTGATGCAACGACTTGATAATGGTATTGACGATGCTGTGATGGTGTTTCTTCAATTAACTGTTTAAGTTCAGAAGATAATTGCAAGTTATTGTCTATAATTTGCGCTTCGATTAGGCGGTTTAATAGGGTTCCTCTTGAGTCTTTTGATATTGCGGTATAGACAGAAAACGCTTCATTGGTTTGATTATTCGCCAATAGCAACTCAAATAGTAAAATTTGATAGGGTTGATGTTCTGGTGCAAATTCAATGGCAGATTTTAATTCTAAAATGGCAGAAGAGTACTTACCTTCTCCTTGCAAACGATAAGCCTTCTCAAGGTAGGGATAAGATACAAACTGCTGATAGTCGTTCAGTTTTGCAAAAGTTGTTGGAGCAAATAAAAGTAATAAAATAACCGTAAAAGATAGACTCATTTGAAAACTCATTCTTTCTCCCTTTTCAGGTTTTCATAGTGGAAGATAAGAGAGTCGATGTTTTGTTGCCTTGAGTTTTGCAGCGCAATTATATCCTTTACTACTTGCTCACTGATTACTTGTTGTTTTACTAGGTAATCACCTAATCGCTGGTGACTAGAGTAATCAAACCCCAAAATGATCTGGTTAAAAACTGCGGGCTCTATGAAACCGGCTTGTTGCAAAGCATCACCAAACATAATTTGAGAGTTATAGTATTGGTCTAATATGACTTGCTGCATATCACTGGCTAAGGTGCCTGCTGCAACTTTTTGCTCGATTTTTGCCGTTGGGTTACTTTCTGCATCACCTAGGTAATGGTATCTAATGCCAACGGTGCATGCGCCAAGTTGACACAATTGATACTCTATTTTTTTGTTGAGCTGTCTTTCAATAGAAGCCATAGCTACTGGAGATAGCTTGTTCTCCCCGGTTAAAATAAGTAGGCCCTGTTCTTCTTTTAAAGGGAGTATGCGGTATTTTAGTGCTATGCCTTTGGGGACTAATTGGATGATGTTGGCTGAAATTTCGAACGGCGCAATTCGCTGATACTTTTTGCTCGCTTGTTCAGCTAATGCTTCACCTAACGTGTCCATATTGATAACGTTTAGACGAACAAGGGATTGCCCTAATTTTTCATCGGGTAAACGCTTTTCTAGCGCTACGGTTATTTGCTGTTCAGTTACCTGATGCTTTGATTTGAGAATACTTCCTAATGACTGTGTATGAACACGTTCACTTACAGTTGGATATTCGTGGTCTGTATTATCCCAGGCAACTCTACTAGGGTTTCCATCTTGCGCTACTACCAGTTTGATTGCACGACAGTTAGCCAAGAAGTTTATTAAATTGCCCCAAACTAGCCTAAAAGGGCTCACTAAGGCTTCTAACATACCGTAGTATTTTCTGACAAAAATTATTCTTTGTACTATGCGGTTTACAAAAAAGCAGAAGTTTATTTGTATCAATAAAACCGTCAACTCATCATCCATGAAGATAGACATGAATCGATACCCATCTTGGGTTGTGTGCTCAAAAATCCAGATGACGATTGCTTGCAGCGAAATTAAGGTTGCTAAAAAACTAAGAAAATATGCGATAACCCCTTTACGATCTCGCCACAAAAAGTAATTGAGTTTCCAATCTTTTGACCATTTATGGACTAGGGTACCTTGAAAAACAATGCCTACTATCCAGCGGCTTTTCTGCCTCACTGAGGTGCTTAGTGTTTTAGGAAAATATTCTCTTACGCACACTACATTTCCGTCTCGCTTGTTTCTGCTTATGGACTTTTCAGCATAACGAGCATATTTTTTATCGGTAACGGAAAAGCGAACAAATATTTCTTCCATACCCCACGTTTTCATTCTGAAACTAATATCGTAATCTTCGGTTAAAGATTGAATATCAAACGGTAAGCCATCCCCTTCTTCGGTTAGTTTGATAATCGCGCGGCGACTAAAGCATGTACCAACACCAGCACTTGGTACTTGGCCAACAAAAGATTCTCGTACGATAATGTCTTTGCCGTGCATTTCTGAAAATTCGTCTAGATAATGACCCGTTGTGAAGTGAAGTGGGCCTCTAGAAAATGGATACACGGGCAATTGAATTAGGTCTTTGCTTTCTAGTAGGTGATTAAATAGTCTTAATTCCATGGCTGATACAACATCTTCAGCATCATGGATGATAAAGCCGTCAAATTTTACTTTGGTTTTCTCTTCAAATGTTAGGATAGATGCGATGACATTGTTCAGGCAGTCAGCTTTACTGGTAGGGCCGGGACGAGCACAAACAACTTTGTGAACATTTGGATACTGTTTACAGACTAAATCGACATCAGCTTGAGTTGCTAGGTCGTTTGGGTATGTGCCAACAAATATTTGATAATTTTCATAATCTAACTCGGCTGCAGTAAATTCTGCCATCCTAGCTACTACTCCGACTTCTTGCCAAGCAGGTACCATTATGGCCAAAGGTTTCTCTTTGGCTTTTAGTAGGGATTTTTCATCAAATATTGGGCGCTTTCGGTATATGAATAAAGCGCGCCAAGCTTTACGTGCCCAATAATAAATATCGATAATCACATCATCGACAGCGGAGATTAACATTAACACCATCAAGAAAACGGCTATATAACGTAACGCGAACAGATAGTTCGCAAAAATGTCTACCCAACTCATTTAGATTTCAACCGCTTAATGCCTATTTTATATGGCACAAAAATGTGCAATTCATCCACCTAAGGCAAACTAAGCCTCTGGTGACTACATGTCAGCTATGTCTTACTTAAAATACTGTGCTCATTGAAGCTATTAGTTTTAGTAAGTTATGTTTCTTAGATACTAAAGGGTTAACCTACACTAAGTATCACTGCTGCCAAATACAGAATTTTATATATATTTAGGCAATCATTCCGTTTGAAATTTAGCTAAGGTCTCAACTAATTTAAGTGCGTCTTGAGCCAACCAACTTAGCAAAGTTATAGCTAATGAAATATTCTCTTTAGTTTTAAAAATTATGCCAAACTATTCAATAATTCAAAAGCTATCTCTTTAATTTAATTGTAGTTTCTTGAAGTAATCTATTCACCCGCAATCTGCATTTCGTTAATTAGGACTGAGCCTGTCTGTATACTGCCACGGGTTTCTTGAACTGCACCAATGGCTACAATATTCATTAGCATATCGGCAAGGTTGCCAGCGATAGTGATTTCGTGAACTGGATATTGAATTATACCGTTTTCAACCCAAAACCCTGCTGCACCGCGTGAATAGTCTCCCGTTACAATATTGACTCCTTGTCCCATGAGTTCGGTAACTAGTAAGCCTGTACCCAATTTTTGCAGTAAAGCTTGGTCTGATTCACCTGTATGTTTAATAAACCAGTTGTGGATGCCGCCCGCATGCCCAGTGGTTTGCATTTTTAGTTTACGAGCGGAATAACTCGTCAATAAGTAATGATTGAGGATTCCTTCACTGATTACATTTATGTCTTGAGTTTTTACACCTTCATGGTCAAAAGGAGAGCTGGCCAAACCTTTTAATATATGTGGTTTTTCGTTAATCTCAAACCAATCAGGTAAAATTTGCTGTCCTAACTTGTCTAGCATAAACGATGACTGTCTGTATAAACTGCCACCACTGATCGCGCTAATCAGATGACCAAATAAACCCGAAGCAATTTCACGATCGAATAATACAGGTACTTTGCAGGTTTTTACTTTACGAGCTCCTAAACGGTCTAAGGTAAATTTAGCCGCTTCTTTTCCTATTTGTTCTGGACTAGCTAAAGATGATGTTTCGCGACCGACAGTGTAGCTATAGTCTCGTTGCATATCTCCGTCTTGCTCACCAATAACCACACAGCTTAAGCTATAACGGCTGCTGTTATAGCCCACGTTAAGTCCATGAGTATTGCCATACACTTTAGTCCCTAAGTTGGCGTTATACGAAGCACCGTCAGAGTTGGTAATACGCTCATCAACACTTAATGCGCTGGCTTCGGCAGCTATTACTCGTTTGATGGCTAACTCGGTATCTAACTCTACTGGATGATATAAATCTAAATCTGGAGCATTAAAAGCCATTAAGGATTTCTCAGCTAAGCCTGAACAAGAATCATTGCTAGTGTGTTTGGCAATTTCTATGGCTTTTTCAACGGTCAGTTGTAGCGCTTTTGGTGATAGGTCGGCAGTTGAGGCACTCCCTTTTTTTTGGCCTTGGTAAACAGTAACTCCTAGGCCTCCGTCGTTAGTGAACTCTACGGTTTCTACCTCTTTAAGCCGTGAAGAGACGGCTATACCTTCCACTTTGGACATGCTGGCTTCTGCTTGAGTGGCGCCTTTATCTTTGGCCAGTTTTAATACGTCTTCTACGATATTTTGAATTTCTGTTAATTGTTGTTGCATGAGACCTTCGTTATCAATCTTCGGCTATGTTTCAAGCAGTTATTGTAATCATACTGGTTTCAAGACCTTATGAATGATTTTGCTTGTAGTTTATTCTTGCTTTGGGGGTTACAATCCTTGTTAGTGTATCACTAAAGACAAAGCCATGGTTGCACCTAAAAAAAACAAAGACGTTGAAGATGATTTTGACGTATCCGAAGAAGCTGAACAACTCAGTAAAACGCAAATCAAAGCGCAAATGCTTGAAAGACAAAAGTTGGGTGAGTCTCTTGTTCACCTTGGACAGTCATCATTAGCCAAAATCCCTATGGAAGCAGAGCTGCTTGATGCGGTGATGTTGGCTCGCAAAATTTTGCGTAAAAAAGAGGGGTATCGTCGTCAATTACAATTGATTGGAAAGATTATGCGCCATCAAGACATTGCACCAATAGAACAAGCAATGTTAAATATTAAGTCTGCTCATAAAAAGTTAAATGATGCTTTTCATGAACTTGAATTACTTCGTGATGCTATTTTGGCCGAAGGCGATAGTAAAATAGAAGAGGTGATTACAGATCACCCAATACTTGATAGGCAAAAATTGCGGCAGTATGTGCGTCAAGCCAATAAACAAAAATCTGAAAATAAGCCACCGAAGGCTTCAAGAGATCTTTTTAAGTATTTAAAACAAGAGATTGGTGAGTAATATCTGACTTATCTTTTTTAACGTTAGAGGCTAGTTTTTTTATTTCACATTACTATGTAATTAAATGAAAAAGCTAGCCACTATTGAGGCTGAAAGATTGTTTTTAACATTCATTCTATGTTTATCGAATACCAGCAGCGGCCTCTTTTAGCATAGCGCGGTTTTTATCACTCGCTTCAGGTTCGGACTCACCAAAAATGCTTGCCATCCAATGACCATCTGTTGGGTTAGGAAATAAAACATATTTTCTACCAAATAGGGTACGGTCTTCTTTCATTTTTTTCTTACGACCTTCAACATCACCTTTAATATAGTACTTACGACGAAAATCATTCAGATTGTCGCCGAGAAACACTGCAATATCATAGCCTTTCATTATTTCATTTTGGCGAATCTCTTTGTTAGAGCTTTCTCTTAACACGGTTAGATGAGACTCGTCTTTTAACGGAAACCCTAAATGACGAATATTACCCAATGCATATTCAAAGGTATTCTCACCCTGTTCACGGCTTGTAATATAAAATATTTCTACTCCATTTCTGTGACAGAATTCAAGAAACTCTTTAGCCCCTGGGGAGGCGACCATCTCATTCTTTGGGATCCATTTATCCCAAATAGCATCGTCAAAAAAGTCGATGTCTTTGTTTACCAAATGCCCCCAATAGGCAAGAGGTAGTGCCAAGGTATCATCAAAATCAGAAACGATAGCAAGAGGTTTATCCCCTTGCTTATGTTTCGCCAAAGCCAACTCCACATGCATTTTCGCTATATTAAAACCTTGATAATAGAGGGCCTCATATTCAGCAGACGCTTGCTTCCAAGCGAGAGAGTATAGCAAGGGGTTATTACTTACTTGCTCAGCGGCAAGAGCAGGAGTGCCAACCAATGCACTACAAAAAACAAACGACGTTAATGTTTTACGAAACAAGTTAGCCATGAACAATGTATTCCTAATAGATAGATTAAATTTTGAGGGAAAGAGTAAGCCTTTTAATTGCCATTTTAGGGCTGCTTATATAAAAGCTAAGCCGTTCCGCCTACGGTTAATTCATCAACTTTTAAGGTGGGTTGGCCTACGCCAACAGGCACACTCTGGCCATCTTTTCCGCATACACCTACACCTTTGTCTAAAGCTAAATCATTCCCTATCATAGATATCTTCTGCATAGCTTCTGGGCCATTACCAATTAGTGTTGCGCCTTTTATAGGTGTACTGATTTTGCCGTTTTCGATTAAGTAAGCTTCTGAAGTAGAAAATACAAATTTACCCGATGTGATATCTACTTGTCCGCCGCCAAAGTTGGGGGCATATATGCCTTTGTCGATAGAGGCAATAATTTCCTCGGGGCTATGTTCACCGCCCAACATATAAGTGTTAGTCATTCGAGGCATGGGTAAGTGCGCATAAGATTCACGTCGGCCATTACCTGTTGGGGCAACTCCCATTAGGCGAGCATTTTGTTTGTCTTGCATGTAGCCTTTGAGAACTCCGTCTTCAATCAATACATTGTATTGTGTAGGCGTGCCTTCGTCGTCAACACTTAGTGAGCCACGTCTATTTTCCAATGTACCATCGTCAACAACTGTGCAGCCTTTTGCTGCAACTTGCTCGCCAATGCGGCCACTAAATGTTGATGCGCCTTTACGATTAAAGTCCCCTTCGAGACCGTGGCCAACCGCTTCGTGCAATAGCACGCCAGGCCAGCCGGAGCCTAACACTACTGGCATTTTCCCCGCTGGTGCAGCGACGGCTTGCATATTAACTCTTGCCATATGAATGGCTTCATCGGCTACTTGTTGATATTTAGGTCTACCACCCTGCTCTGTTGAAAAATAATCATAAGCATAACGCCCGCCAGCTCCAGCGCTGCCTCTTTCTCTGCGGCCGTCTTTTTCCATTAAAACAGAACAATTTAAGCGAATTAATGGGCGAATATCGGTGCAAAATGTACCGTCTGTCGCAGCGATAAGAATTTCTTCGTACACCCCACTTATACTAATTATCACTTGGGTTAGCGCATTTTCTTGTTTACGTATATACGCGTCAACTGAACGGAGTAACGCTATTTTCTCTTGATCTTGCATGCCTAAAAGGGGGTTATCTGCACGGTATCTTGCTGTCTGGCTGGAAGGGGTGAGTGACTTAACTTGGTGTGTACCACCTGAGCTGGAAATACTCCGTGCTGCTTTTGATGCTTTTAATAATGCGCTAGGGGATATCTCGTCTGAGTAAGCAAACCCTGTTTTTTCACCACTTACGGCACGTACACCTACGCCACGTTCAATATTGTAGCTACCTTCTTTAATGATACCGTCTTCTAATACCCAAGTTTCATGTTGGCTGGCTTGAAAATATAAGTCAGCAAAATCGTTGTCGTGCTTGTATATACTATCTAGTGCTGTTTCAAGGTTGGAACGAGTTAAATCTGACGCATCCAATAAGTTAGTTTCCACTAGATTAGACAAGGTGACTCCTGAATTTGTTGTGTTGGTAGACTGGCATATTGTTGCGAATTTCAGTCAATAAATTATAGTCAATTGGGCTTTGAATTACCCCTGTTTCGGTTGGGAGTTCTGCTAGCTTTTCACCCCATGGAGAGATGATACAGGAGTGCCCGTAGGTTTGTCGCTTATTCCTATGTTCGCCAGTTTGATTAGCGGCCACTAGATAGCATTGATTTTCAATAGCTCTGGCAGTTAGTAGCGCATCCCAATGTGCGCTGCCGGTCTTTTGTGTAAAAGCAGCGGGTAGAGCTAGAATATCCAACTTATGTATGTCTGCCATTGCCTGAAACATAGCCGCGAAACGAATATCGTAACAGATCGCTAGGCCTAAAATACCGAAAGGGGTGTTAACAACGACTAGTTTGTTTCCTGCTTGGGTGTCACGAGACTCAAAGTAGCTACCTGTATTATCGGCAACTTGAACATCGAATAAGTGAATTTTTTGATATTCTTCAACAAGTTGTCCATCACTATCAATTAGTAAACAAGAAGCAGTGTATTTTTCTTTTAAGTTACAAGTAATTGGCATACTGCCTGCGACTAACCAAACTTCGTTTTGTTTGGCTAATGCCATTAGTTTACTTTGGATTGGCCCATGACCGAGATCTTCGGCTATGTCGAGAAGTTGATGCTCGTTTGCTCCAAAACAGGCAAAACATTCTGGCAAAACCACTAAGCATGGACGCTCAACCAATACGTTCTGTAATTGTTGTTCAATAAATAGTAAATTCTCTTCAACATTATTCGAAGAGTTCATTTGAATGGCAACAAGATTACTCACTAATTGGGTCCTCTTTGGGAACATCAATATCTGTTGGGACATTGAGCTCTTGATCTGTCGGTTGGAGAGGCGCAGGTATTTTTTGAGCGGGTAGAACGATTTCTCGACTATCGCGGCCTAACTCAGTAATGACTGGGGCGTCTATGGTACCCGTTAGTGAAAAGTTAATGTTAGAGATGACTTTTGCAGATGTTAACATTTGGTCGATGGCTAATGCTGCAATGGCTGTAGCTGGATTGACCATCCATGCGACGATGACTGGCAAACTTGAGGTGATCTTTGGCGTAAACTCGATGTTATAATTTAGCTCTCTGGCGGCTAAGTCAGTATACCCTTTCATAATAATTTCACCTGCGCCTCCATCCACTATTGTATCTCGGGTGTCTGCTATACCATCATGAACTTGAAAACTGCCATTAATTTTGTCGTAGAAAAAACCCTTTGCAAATACGTCCCTAAAGTCTAGTTTTAATTTACGTACTAAAGATTCAAAGCTGAGGATACTAAATATCCGTGAGCCTTTATCTGTAATTTCCGTGATGTAACCGTCACTTAAGCGCCAATCAATCTGTCCATTTAAGGTATCGAAATTAAAGTCATAAGGGGCTTTTTGCCAACTTAAATCGAAGGTTGACTGTGCTTTTGAGTCTTTTACACCTGAATTTATCTTGAAGCCTTTTAATAATGCACCAAAATCTGAACTATGAAATTCACCTTGTAGCCTAGTGCTACTTTTGCCGTTCGTTATAAACCAATCCCCAGCTCCAAAGAACAAACCATGGCCATTATCGACTCTAATATTGTCGATCTTCATACCAGTGGTCGAACGGGATAACTTAATATCTATTTTCCCTAGATCATTTTCCATAAAGCTACAACGTAGACATGAAAAATTAATAGGTGGTAAAGAATTGATTGAATCTTCAATTGATACTGTACTTGTGGTGGCATAATCATTTTTCACTTCAGGTTGCCAGCTATCTAGGGCGATAAAGTCTGCATTAATATCTATGCCTTGTTCTAACCAATCTTTGTGAAATGCAATATCCATTCTGGCTTGCTTGGCATTAATATCTAATAACCAGCTATCTGCGGTGTTTTTTGCAATACCTTCAAAATTACTCAGCTTCTGGGAGGAGATGGTAGCGACATCTGCATTAATAAAAATTCTTTTCGGGGCTTCAAGTATAGGTTTATGATCACTTGGTGAGTTTTCACTCAGTAACGTACGTATAGTGTTGAACCAAGGTGTTGCGTCAAATTCGGCAACATCTGCTGATATACTAAAACCGAGCCCCATCCCAATTAAGTCACTCTTTCCGATCGCTAGGTGCGCCCGTGAAAACTGTTTTTCTTGATGGGGCAATATACCGTTAAATTCAATTTCCTCTCCAAGGGAAATACTTACAGTAGACGCTTGTTGGTTACCTTCGCTAGTTATCATTAAGGGCAGGGCTTGCTCAGCTTGTTTGGAAAAAGGCTTGGGTAATGAAGACTGCAGAGCCTTTAAGTCGCTAGTTAACTTTGCTGTATATTGAAAGCCTTGACTAGGGATAGTTAATGCTACATTGGCTTGCCATTCTCCGCTTCCAGTTAGGTAGTTGGCAAGCGGCGGATGATACTCTTTCAGTATAGGTGTGATTTCACAATTACCCGCTATTTCTATATTTGTGTGATACCCAGAGGCTTGTTGGTCTCCTGTTAATGTAAGCGAAATGGGCTGTTCAAATAACCGCGCATCTATTTTTTCGATGTTAATTTTGCTATTTACAAAGGTAAGTTGTCCCTGACTTTCAGACAGAGATAAATTTAAATTTGGAATGCTGACACTATTACCAAGCAGGTTTACAGCGCCTTTTGCGATAATGTTTTTGCCCGTTAAGGGTATGTTTAAATCTAAATCTGTAGTCACAGGGCCTTCAACTATAACTTGTTGTAAGGTTTTACCTAATGTGTTCGCCAAGTTACTTTGTGAAATCAATAGACTCGCTTCTTGTCCAGTGGCTTTCGCTTTTGCTGCAATCTTGAGGGTGGCATTTTTTTTAAATGAGGGTATGGATGCGGTTAAGTCTACTAAAACTGCGTCCATTAAATTAGCTTGTTGGCTTTTAATAGTTAAACTTTCGTTATTAAACAGTAAGTTAGCGGAAATATTGCTTAGCACGGGCCATTGCGGAGCAAATTTAAACTGTCCGTCGGTCACATCAAACTGTGCTTGGAATATCCCTTGGTTATTTGTAAATGGAAAATCTGACATTACACCATGCCACAATAATTGGGCATTGTTGATAAAACCATCTTTTATGGCATTTACTAAATAATCTCGGGTTTTCTTACCTTTTTGTTCTATTGGGTAAAGTTGTGTCAGTGCAGATACGTGAATAGGATCAATTGTAGATTTGAACGCCAAGTATCCATTGCTTGTATCTAATGAAAAATCTGGATGGAAGGTGATGAGGTCACTTTTAAACACAGCATTATCAGTTTCAAACTGTATTCCCTCTGGAGAGGTCTGAATGTATAAGTCTGCATAAAGTCTTTGGTAGTCTATGTTTTCAGGTAATAGGTTATCTATAAAGAGTGTGCCGCTTTTGCTTTTTATTGTTAATTTGCCACTACCGTCATTCCAATTGAAATCTGCGTCTAAGTCACTTATTCCTGGTAGGTAATCATGTTGCTGCCAAGATAGATCTCCTATAGCGGCATTTATGGCTAAATTACCTTTGAGTGTTCGCTGAATGAATAGATTATTTAGGGTAGCTTCTGGCTGCATTTGCTCGAGTCGCAGCATATCTTCATGTTTTATACTTAGTGCTAACATCGGTAACAGAGTGGCAAGTTTAATGGGCGCAAGGTGCTGTATTGATGCGTTACCTAGAGCATCTATTTTCCCTTTCCAATTGGATACTGAAACTTGATCGTTTACTTGCAAGGTTAGGTTGTCAAAATTAAACACCCAATCGTCATTAATAGGGCTACCATTAATTTGACCTTGCAATATGTTGGCTTCTAAGGTTTTAGATGGCTGGCTGCCCTTTGGTGTTTTCCAGCCAAAGCGACTGTTAGCTAAATCCAGTTGTACAGATTTAATGGCTTTATTTTGTATGTCGGCCCACATCACAAAACTACCTCTGCTTTCAACTAGTTCGTGTTTACTAGTTACCCATTGTTGAATCCATGGAGAAAGGTCTACTTCTTTACCTTCAGCATAAAAAGTACCATACATTTCACTACTTTTACCGTATAGATCCAATACGAAAGATGCTGAATTTTTGGCTATTTCTTCGATTTGTAATTGGCCTGTTCCTTGGTGATGTTCATCTCTATTTAACCAAGAAACTTGGTCAATTAAGACAACTTGCCTCCCTTTTAAAGTATTGAGAATTATTTTACTGTCACTTACCGAAAACGATTGGAGTTGCTGTAGAAATAGCTCTTCGAGGGCTTCTACTATTGGGAAGCTGGATTGACCTGTTTTTAAAGTTGTTAAGTCCAATGAGAGCTGCATATTACGTAAATCAAATTCATTTGATTTAATTTGCATGGCAAGTATAGATTGCCAAAAGTCAACTTCAATGGCGGTTTCATCGATTAGTAGGCTTACGGGAGATTGCTGATTTTTAGTCAACTCTATATTTCGTAATACGATCGCAGGCCCTAAGCCTCTCCACTGAGCACTGATTTCAGCAATGGTAAGTTCTGCGCCCACTCTTTCAGATAACCAGCTTTCAAGGTGATGTTTTTGCTCGTTCATGTATGGCAAGGAATAACGCAATAAAGTGAGACAAACTGCAACCAATACAAGGCATAGAGCGGCTAAGCCCCAGAGTTTTTTTAATATGTATGCGACATAAAATGACGCAGATTTATGGTTAGTTTTCACTTTAGTTGATTGCGTTTTTGTATTCGGTTTAATTACATCATCACCACATCAAATTTGTCTTGGCTATACAAAGATTCTGTGTGGACTTTTATTTGTTTACTCACAAACAGCTCTAATTCTGCCAGCATATGTGACTCTTCTCCTAATAAAGCTTCTGTCACATTTGGTGCCGCGTATACAACAAACTTATCAGCATCATAAGCTCGATTGACTCTAACTATCTCTCGCATGATTTCAAAACAAACGGTTTCAATGGTTTTTACTGTACCCCGTCCTTTACAGACTGGGCACTCTCCACAGAGTACATGTTCTAAGCTCTCCCGGGTGCGCTTGCGAGTCATTTCAATTAAACCAAGGGCTGTAAAACCGTGAATGTTTATTTTGGCTCTATCGTTAACTGTAGCAACTTCTAAGCTATGCATGACGCGTCTTTTGTGATCTTCGACTGTCATATCGATAAAGTCGATTAGTATCATGCCTCCTAAGTTTCGGAGTCTCAATTGTCTTGCAATAGCCTGAGTTGCTTCAATGTTAGTGTTAAAAATAGTTTCTTCTAAGTTACGATGTCCTACAAATGCGCCTGTATTAATATCAATAGTCGTCATAGCTTCAGTTTGATCGATAATTAAATATCCACCAGATTTCAGATCGACTCGTCGCTCGAGTGAGCGTTGCCCTTCGTTCTCCACATCATACAGGTCGAATATAGGGCGATCGCCAGGGTAATATTCAAGTAACTTATTAAGTTCCGGTACATAATCTTTGGTGAATTGTTGCAGCTCTTGAAAGCTTAACTTGGAATCTACTCTAATACGGTCAAGTTCTGTGCCTACAAAATCCCTTAAAACCCGTCTTGCCAGGGGGAGATCTTCATAAAGCATGTGAGTTTTATTTTTTAGTCGCGAGCCAATCTTTTCCCATAAACGTCGTAAAAATTTTGCATCTTGTACTAATTCTTGTTCTTTTACTCCTTCTGCGGCTGTACGTAAAATGAAGCCGCCATCTTCACTGCAAAAATCTTGGACGATTTTCTTTAATCTTTCTCTTTCTTCTTCTTCCTCGATGCGTTGTGAAACACCTACATGTTCAACACTGGGCATAAATACTAAATATCGTGACGGAATAGTAATGTCTGTTGTGAGTCGGGCACCTTTTGTTCCTATTTGATCTTTTACCACTTGAACGACTATGTTTTGCCCATCTCTGACTAATTCGCGTATGTCGGGTTTTTCAATATCATTTGGTGAAACCACTTCTTCTACTTCGTTGTGGAAGGCAATATCTGAGGCATGTAAAAACGCGGCTTTGTCTAGGCCAATATCAACAAAAGCGGCTTGCATTCCAGGTAGAACTCGACTTACTTTACCGCGATAAATGTTCCCTACTAATCCCCGTTTAGTATGCCGCTCAATATGAATCTCTTGCAGAATGCCATTTTCAATTAACGCGACTCTTGATTCAGATGGCGTGACGTTGATTAATAATTCAGCACTCATAAGTGATCCCTAGCTCAGCTAATAAGGTTTTAGTTTGATACAAGGGTAGACCCACTACCGCACTATAACTACCTTGAATATGTTTCACGAACTGTCCTCCTAACCCTTGGATTGCATAACTCCCCGCTTTATCTTTAGGCTCACCCGTTTGCCAATACTGTTTAATTTGTTTTTGACTCAAAGACCCAAAGGTCACTTGCGTCGATACCACTAAATGTTTGTGTTGAGTGGCCGTGACAATGGCTATTGCCGTTAATACTTGGTGGGTATTATCCGACAATATACTTAGCATACGCATTGAGTCTGCTTGGTCTTTTGGTTTTCCAAAAATCTCGCCATCAATAGCAATTACTGTATCTGACCCTAACACCACATCTTTACTTTCACTTATCTGTAATGATGCTTTGGCCTTTTCTAAGGCCATTCTTAGCACATAAAGTTCAGGTTTTTCGTCTTTAGTTGGAGTTTCGTCTATGTTGACAGGCCTTTGTATAAACGGAATTTGAATTTGTTTTAGCAGCTCTGCCCGTCGTGGTGATTGTGAAGCGAGTATTAATGTAGGTTGACTTAACATAGTTACTTTAATCTTAATTGACGGCGTATTTTACGTAACAGCCAGAATAACCAAGGCCAGATGACCATTGAACTCGCAACAGGCCATAAGTATTCAAACAGAAAGTAAATATCAGTAATCAAGTGCTGAAACCAAAAAACTACTAGATTATACAAGGCTGACATAATGCCAATAATCATAGATTGCTGCCAAACTGAGTAGTTTCGTAAGCGCTGATAATTTGCAGCCAATACATAAATGCTTAAGCACATTGCAAAACTGTGGATCCCCATGCTTGTTCCAAGCAAGATATCTAATATTAGCCCAGTGATAAAAGCGACCCCAACACTGACTCTATTTGGCAGTGCTAAAGCCCAGTAACTTAATACTAATAAGACCCAATCTGGACGATATAAATCTACCACCGATGGCATGGGTGTTATTTGCAATACTAGAGCAATGAGTATACTCAGGGGAATGGTATAAGTGCGCAAACTCACAGGTTAGCTTCCTCTGTAGGTTCGTTGTTATTGATGTCACTCCACAACAATAATAAGTATTTAAGCCGGTCTAATTGCGCGATGGGTTTAGCTTTAACCTGTAAAAAAGGGCGACCTTCATCGCTAACAATAGAGGTTATTTCGGCTACAGGGTAACCTTCTGGGAAAACGTTGCCTAGGCCTGAAGATAACAATAAATCACCTTCATTCAGGTCGGTACTATGAGGCACATGTTGGATAATTAACTCATTTAAGCTTCCAGTTCCAGATACGATTAGACGTACATTATTTCTTGCCACTCTTACTGGTAAGGCGTGGGTCACGTCGGTAATCAGTAATACCCGGCTATTGGTGGAGCCCACTTGCATAATTTGCCCAACTATACCCTTATCGTCGAGAACCGGTTGGCTTTCATAGATGTCATTTAGTGCGCCTTTGTTTATTATTATTTGCAGGCTATAGGGGTTGTTATCTACTGCCATTAATTCTGCCACTTCTCGGCGGACATTATTTTTTACAGGGGAGTTTAATAAGCTTCGAAGACGGTCATTTTCAGCTTCTAAAAATCTAAATTTTTGCAGTTGCCCACTCGTTATAAGGGCTTCGCGAGTTAGCTGAGCATTCTCTTTGAATAACTGCTCATGGGAGACTAAGCGACTGGCACTGACACTTAACAGTTCGCCTGGTAGATTTGCTAAATATTGTAATGGACTAACAAAAGAATTGAGGTAAACGCGAGTCGTCGCAAACCCATTTAATTTATGGTCAAACAAGATAAGAAAAATGGATAACAGCAAACCTAAAACTAACCGGTTAGGTAGTGAAGGTCCTTTGGAAAACATCAAGTTCATTTATGGGCCTTGATAAAGTGCTTGTAAACTCTCGCTGAGTGATGACTGACTCTTAGAATAAGAGTAAGGTGGTGCGACACCACCTAAGTTCTATAAGCCGGTTTAAAGTTACTCTTCGTAACTAAAAAGGTCGCCTCCGTGAATATCTATCATTTCGAAAGCTTTACCACCACCTCTGGCTACACAGGTTAAAGGATCATCAGCTATTACTACAGGAATGCCAGTTTCTTCCATTAATAAACGATCTAAATCTTTCAACAAGGCACCACCGCCGGTTAATACCATTCCTCGTTCTGATATATCTGAGGCTAATTCCGGAGGAGATTGTTCTAAAGCAACCATGACTGCAGAGACGATTCCTGTTAAAGGTTCTTGTAACGCTTCTAGGATTTCGTTGCTGTTAAGAGTAAAACTACGAGGTACCCCTTCTGCTAAATTACGTCCTCGAACTTCTATTTCTTTAACTTCTTCACCTGGGTATGCAGCACCGATTTCATGTTTGATGCGCTCAGCAGTTGCTTCACCTATCAAAGAGCCGAAGTTACGGCGTATATAAGAAATAATAGCTTCGTCAAACTTATCACCACCTATTCGGACTGATGAGGAATAAACAATACCATTTAAGGAAATGATAGCGACCTCGGTAGTACCACCCCCAATATCAACCACCATGGAGCCTGTTGCTTCAGAAACAGGTAATCCTGAACCAATTGCCGCAGCCATAGGTTCGTCGATAAGGTAAACTTCTCGTGCCCCTGCTCCTAGGGCTGATTCTCTAATGGCTCTACGCTCAACTTGAGTTGAACCACAAGGCACACACACTAGCACTCTTGGGCTAGGGCGTAAAAAATTATTGTCGTGGACTTGTTTTATAAAATGCTGAAGCATTTTCTCAGTTACATAAAAGTCTGCAATTACGCCGTCTTTCATTGGCCTGATGGCTTTTATATTACCAGGAGTTCGGCCTAACATTTGTTTTGCTTCAACCCCTACGGCTGCCACACTTTTAGGACCGCCAGTTCGCTCTTGACGAATAGCAACAACGGAGGGTTCATTTAGAACTATTCCCTGATCTTTGATATAGATAAGGGTATTTGCTGTACCGAGGTCGATTGACAAATCGTTGGAAAACATTCCCCGAAGCTTTTTAAACATGAAAAAACCGCACTTTTATTGATAAGTTAAATATTGCGCTAACTGTACCAATGCACTGTGATTTGGGCAAGCAGTGTAAATCAACCATGCAATAAAAAAGGGGGTTTAGGGGAATATTTTGAGAATTGAGTATAAAACCAACAACATTTTCAGAAATTAAGCGGTGAATTACAAACCTTCTAATTAATTCAAGGTGTTTATATGTTTCGTCGTTAAGTGTGGCTCACAATACCATGTTAAATTAAAAGAAATTTAGCAACTACCAATAACAACTGTAATTATTGGCGGTGTGTATTCATTTTCAGCTTCTGTGTACAACGCATGGCAACTAAGGCCTGCTTCACTTGTTTCTGTAAAATCTACGTGAGTATAGCCTGTCGGAAAAAGAGCAATAGTGCCGCTGGCTGGAGCCTCTTTTGTGGGATGTGACACTGTACCTGCAAGGAGAGTTAATTGAGTCGAATGAATATTCCCCCAAGACTGAACTGAGGCAAGTGTAGCGACGTCAGCATCAGGGTAGCCAAAATCTGTTTCGATAGGACTGCTTCCTAATGTTATCTGGGAGGAGGTGTTGAAAGCTGATGGATTTTTTTGTTCACCAGCAACAACTGACTTAGCGTAAATGAGTTGTGAACCTACTTTCAGTGCAGCTTGCACGCCTTTTAGGGTTGACGCGTGTAAATCACTCTTAATATCAACAAATTTAGGGGTAGCTGAGGCCGCCGCAACACCTAAAATGGCCATCACTATTATGAATTCAATCAATGTAAAGCCATCTTTTTGTTTCATATTTTATCTCAAAGGTAAGGGGCAGATTAAAACTAATCTCAGGTTGGTTGTTATTTTAACTCGCAGTAGAGTTGTAACAAGTTAGTTTATCTATACCTCTGTATATTCAAGTTTAATGACGGGTTCAAATTTGCTGGGTGACGTTGTGACTGTCACTAAATGGTGAGTCTCTTAATTTTAGCATTAGCTTGTGCGGCTGTGGCAGTAGGCAAAAAGTTATTTCTAGCGAAAATAAGGAAGATCCATTGGTTTGGAATGGCTTTAAAACATCTATGTCATGAAGACTTAAGACTTAAGACTTAACTTGCGATACTTGCCCTGTATGTACCTTATATTCGAAATAGGGGCCAATAGATAATCTGTATCTACAGGTTGAATCTAATGGGTTATTTGTCAGTTTTAATCCATCATAATATTCGGCGATTACCTTGAAGCCTTCAATTGTCATGGGCGTATTTAGTACCATATCCCAAATTTTGGCACAACCTTTTGACGTAGAGTCTGCTTTGGGCCAACCATCGTGAGTCATAAATATTGGTTTTCGGGAGGTTTCGGTTACCTTCTCATTTTTGCCAAGTTGACTCGTATAAGACACTAACATTAATATTTCAGGCTTGCCTTCACCTTGCCATTGCCAATGCGCATTTTGGATATTCGTAGCAAATTTCTTAGCTAAATTTTCTATTGCGATACGTTTTATGTTTGTTGAGCCTGAATACAAATAAACTAAAGTGCCCAGCATTATGATACTAAAAATGACTATTGCGGAAATATTGAACAACAAGCTTCGAGTATTTATGTCTGACTTTTGATCTTTTTTCATAAGTTCGCTCAGGAGTTAATTCAACTCTAACTATTATATTTTAGACAGGAGTAAATATACCCCAAGTTGACGACAACACCAAAAGGGCAACCTGTATTCGCCCACTAAAAGTACACTCTAAACCTCTCGGTTTGACGATTTTAGTGGTTATTAAAAATTACTACTACAAGTATCCCAAAGTAGTTACGTTATTTTACTAGAATGAAACAATCTAAAATGTTTGTTTGGAAAAGATTAATCAGATTACAATATGATTGGAGATTTAAATGAAGTGCAGCATTAAGAATTATTGTTTAACAAAGAGTAAGGGCTAATTTTTATGAAAGATAAATCTAGCCCTTAAGAAGTAGTTACTTGATAACTAATCCTGTTTTCAAACAGCCATCTTTAAGTTCTTCGAACATTTCAATGTTTGCTCTAAGACGTTTAGCATGTTTAGCCGTTGATGAACCTACTTTTTCGCGAGCTTCCATTGAATCAAGTTTTTCTTGAACAATTTTGCAATTATGTGCTGAAACAGGTAATTGTGTTTTAGCAAAAGCACCTGTTGAGAAAATGACTAAGCTGATTAAGCCTACGTTTAATAATTTCATATTTTGGCTCCTTGGGTTGAGAACTAAATACTAGGGGATTTTTTGAAAAATGGTTACAAATTGATCCATACATGGTTACCTATAACAATACCTTTCAAAAATCGTATAAAATCCTTAATTCAACCCTCACTAAGCAGTATTCATGACGATTAGTTTTGGCTAATTAAAAGCCGCTTAATAGCGGCTTTTAAGAGTGTTTTTCAAGATTTTTAATTTTGTCTTTGACTAGAACGGAATGTCGTCGTCAAAGTCAAAATCTGGCTCAGGCGCTGGATTTGGCTTGCCTTGAGCCGGAGTCTGGTTAAAGCCTTGATTTTGCGCTGGCGCTTGGTTGAAACCTTGATTTTGAGCTGGGGACTGTTGATATTGAGGCTGTTGTTGCTGATAACCTTGGTTTTGCTGCGGTGCCGCTTGTGGTGCAGAGCGTTGTTGCCCCTGAAAGCCACCTTCAGATTGTGATTGTCCACCACTTTTACCGCCTAACATTTGCATTACACCGTTAAATGGGTCGAGTACAATTTCTGTGGTATAGCGATCTTGACCTTGTTGGTCTTGCCATTTACGTGTTTGTAATTTGCCTTCAACATAAATTTGGCTGCCTTTACGTAGATATTCACCAGCTATTTCGGCTAATTTTCCAAACATTGAAACTCGGTGCCATTCGGTTTTTTCTTGAACTTGACCACTTTGGTCTTTCCAGCTTTCTGAGGTGGCTAAAGTCAAGTTAGCGACCGCTTTGCCATTTGGGGTATATCTGACTTCAGGATCTTTACCTAAGTTACCTACTAAAATTACTTTATTTACGCCTTTACTCGCCATTATGACTCCTAATTATTCTGGTATGTTCAACAAGTCTCTGGCTTGCTGAATATCGAAATATTTACCATCTGCTTTTAAGTAAACAACTTGCTCACTAGGTACTAGGGTGATATCCATTACACCTTCTAATTTGGCAAGTTGTTGAAACGCTAGATCAGTGATTTGATTTTGTGTTTTTAGTGTATATCTTTTTAAACGATTAGTCGCCTGCAAACCACGTATTAAAAATAGCCAAAACACACATACAAGGCTGGCAATTACAAATACCCACTGCAGACCAAAATATTCGCTCACGCTACCAGATGTTACTCCGCCTATGAATGCACCAAAGAATTGAAAGCTAGCATAAATTCCCATTGCAGAACCTTTTTTTCCGGCAGGGGCAATATTAGACACCATAGCTGGGAAGTTGGCTTCCAGATAATTGAAACAAGTAAAAAATAAGCTTATTAAGATTATCAAATAAACCAAAGAATGATGGCCAAAAATCATACATGTGAATATTAAGGCAAGACCTAATACGCTAATTTGTAATACAGCACCCGGGTGTCTAGCCGCAAGCCTCATTAAACCTAGTAATCCTACTATGGAGGCAACTAAAACCACTAAATACACCTGCCAATGGCTAGCTAAAGGCCAGTTTAAGTTCACTAAAAATATAGGAATTTGGACAAATACTAAGGTGATCATCATGTGTAGCAATAACACACTAATATTCAGCCGCAGTAGTTGAGGGTGGGTAAATAGGCTTTTAATATCGTCAATAACTGGGAGGGTGTCTCCCTTTGGGGCAATGTTAACCGCATTTGGTACCGCAAATATCACTAATAAAATACATCCTAAAGCTAAAAAGCCGGTGGCCATAAATATGCCACTTAAGCCGAATTTACCCCCAATGATAGGGCCTAATAACAAGGCTAGATAAAATGAAAAACCAATTGAAATACCTATTACAGCCATTACTTTAGGGCGTTGGGGTTCGCGGCTTAAATCGCCTGCCAGTGCCATGATTGCTCCGGCAATTGCACCAGCCCCTTGTAAAAATCTACCTATTACTATCCAAGTTAAATTTTCAGATAACCCCGCTAAAATACTACCTAATGAGAATAAGATTAAGCCCCCAACAATTACAGGCTTACGACCTATCTTGTCTGAAAGTACCCCCATAGGAATTTGTAATATTGCTTGGGTTAGACCGTATCCACCTATGGCGAGGCCTACTAAAAATGCAGAGTAATCTACATAATTTGTGGCGCTAATCGCTAATACAGGCATCACCATAAATAAACCAAGCATGCGTAAAACATATACAAATGCTAAGGAGAATGCGGTGCGAAGTTCTATGGAGTTCAATGTAGAGAGTATCTGTTATTAGTTAATTTATAAGTGTGGTTAAACACGGGAAAAACTGGCCGAATAGTCTAACATAAGTTTTTGCACGACTCACCCAATTAGCGCTTTGCTGATTGGGTTGCAGTTTAGTCAATTTTATTAAAAAACATATCTAAGTACTCGTGGTTTTCAGGCTCTACTACCTTAAAGGGCGCTAAAGTGAATGAGGTTACAATACTGTTTACGTCAGTATTAAAGCGGATAAATGCATTGCTAGCGGCATTTTGATTGTCCCAAACTATTTTAAAGCTATGTTCATTAAATGGTTTTAGTGTTCCTTTAAGGCTCAACATCCGGTCTGAATGAATGCGTAATTTACCTTTAGTTTTTTCTATCATTATCTTTCCAAACCATTCGTCTTCAAATGTACCCACATAGTTTGATTGAGCTAACAAAACAGTGTTTGGGCCTTTGGGTTCTTGCCAATTTTCTAAGTACTTTTGCTTTCGTACTTCGCGATACTCAAACTCATCTTGTACCCAATCATAAGCATCATTTTGACTCACAAATGCTTTTATTATGGTTTGCATAATCGATGCTCTAGCGCCTGAATTTGAGCCATTACTAAGCAAAACAATGCCTAATTCTAATTTTGGCGCTATAGTAACAAAGGCCTGAAAGCCTGATATGGTGCCTGTATGTGAGGCTAGCTGCAGGCCATCAACATCAAATAATCGCCAACCTAAGCCGTAGGTCTTAATGTGAGTTTGGTTGTTCTCCTGCTCTCTTTTGGGTAAGGGGAGAATGGTAATAGGAGACCACATTTCTTTGAGTCTTTGAGGGCTAAACACTTTAGTGTTAAAGACTTCATTTTCTGAATTGAACTGTTTGTTTAAGGTTAATAAATGACTAGCCCATTTCAGCATGTCTTGCGCATTGCAGACTATACCGCCAGCTGCTGCCGACATTAATGTTTTGCCATTGATGCCATTACGGGGTATTTCAAAAAAATCATCAGTTGAGTTAATGCCATACCCTTTTGATACATTCTCAAGAGCTGCTTTTGGCATATCTCCGGCATAGCAATTCATATTGAGTGGCGCAAATATTCGGGTTTCTACGAATTGTTCCCAAGGCATATTAGTGATTCTGGCTACAATCTCAGCTGCGGTTATATACATTACATTGCTGTAAGCATATTGAGTTCTGAAACTATACTTAGGTGTTAAGTAACGTAGGTTATGGATAACCTCTTGGCGCGAAAAGCCTGAAGGCTCTGGCCAAATCATACTGTCACCGGCACCGCTGACTAAACCACTTTTATGGGTGAGTAAATCTCGGATGGTAAACTCCGCTGTTACCCATGAGTCCATCATTTTGAACTCTGGCAAGTGATCTGTGACCTTGTCTTCCCAGTTTAATTTACCTTCATCAACCAATATTCCTAGACTTGCAACGGTAAAGGCTTTGCTGGTAGAGCCAATACGAAATTGCGTTGTGGGCTTAACTGCTAAGTCACCTTTGATATCCCGTTTACCGTAACCTTCTAGATGAATTACCCTTCCCTTGTAAGTCACTCCCACTGCCATGCCGGGTGTAGCAAATTTATCTAGGGCCTGAGCAACTTGTGCTGGCAAAGACGTTAAATCAACCGGTTCCGATAACGGCTCATTAGCGTGAGATTTTAATAGTCCAACTGTGCTGAAAATCAAAAAAAAGCTAATAGGTTTAAATATTTGGGTCATTGAAAATCCGACTTGTTAAGAGTGAGTAGGTTAAAATTTTAGCTAAATCGTTGTTCGATATGATGACTTATTCATCTTACCTAGTCTAATCTGAATCTGTTTGGCAATCGTCGAGTGTATCAAAAGCAATGACGAAGGCCGTTATAGGGTTTTCAAAATACCATTATAAAGGTGTATAGCAGAAGTGGCGGTTATATAGACTATCAATCTATTGGCATTAAGATATTACTTGTGTCAGATTGTTTATCGATACAGCTTTGAAAGTTTAGCTTTAGTGAGTGAGTTGTCAATTTGTAATTTTTACTCATGGGTGGGCGCAATGATTTATCTTTTTGATGGATACAGTTTAGACACTAGTAAATTTGTGATCGCTAAAGATGGACAAAATATATCTTGTGAACCCAAGGTATTTAATCTAATTCTTTGCCTGATTGAAAACCGAGATAGGCTTGTCACTAGAGATGAGTTGTTTCAGAAAATTTGGGCTGGGAGAAGTGTGTCTGATACCTCTTTGAGTAATCATATAAAATCTGCAAGAAAGGTGTTGGCCGATGATGGACAAGCTCAAAGAGTAATAAAAACAGTCCACGGACGAGGTTATCAATTTATTGCCAAGCTCAGCCAAGAGCAACCATCACCTGTTAATAACCAATCGACTAGGAGTACTAAAAGACGTTTTATCTTAGGTGTTATCACTTTCTGTTTATTAAGTTTGGTTGTTAGCGTTTGGTTTTTAATAAATAAGAAGGAGCCCAACAATTATTTATTAGCTGTTTTACCATTTACTAACACTAAGCCTGATAAAAATTCTGATTATTTAGGTATGGCACTTGCTGATAGAGTGATTAATCAGCTGACATATAATAGTGCAATTAATGTGCGCTCATCCACCTTGATTAGAAAGTACTCAGGGCAAAGAGTCGATATTAAAAAAGTAGCAGATTCATTAAATGTCGAGTACGTATTGACTGGGTATTATTTAAATATTGATAATCGCATAAGATTAAATGTGGAATTGTTAGAGGCTTCATCGCATAAGTTGGTATGGCGATCTGGTGCAATAGAAGTGGATTATAAAGATGCTTTTGAGCTGCAAGATTTAGTCGCCAATAGCGTTCTAAAAGGTTTGGAACCTAACTTTCCTAGTGCAACGAAAAGCAAAGTTAACAAAAATAATGGTGTGAATGTCAGCGCCTTTGAACTTTATTTACGAAGTATAGCGCAACCTTTCTCACAGTCCGGGCATATTGAAGCAATTTCATTATTGAAAGAGTCTATTAAGTTAGATAGTGAATATGCGCCTGTTTATGTGCAACTGGGGAATCGAATCAGAAGTGTCGAACAATTTGCACTGATTAATACGGGTGAATCCTACGAGACAGTTGAGTATTACAAAAAGGCATTATCTATTAACCCAAACTTGTTAAGTGCAATGTCTCATCTTGCATTTGTTTATACTGAAACAAACCGTATTAACGAAGCAATGGAACTGGCCATTCGAATGTTAAAAATCAATCCAAATAACGCACAAACTCGATTTACTCTAGGGTATATATTTAGATATGCGGGACTTAATGATTATGCATTAATAGAAATGGAAAAGGCTCTGGAGCTTGATCCCAAAAATATAATGTTTCGGTCTGTTGTCTCTGTATATTCTGGAATGAACCAACATGAAAAAGCCTTAAAGCAATTAGAAAACTATCCTGATAGTGCCTTTAAATATGGTTGGAAAGGCATTCTTCTTTTGAAGTTAGGTAATACTCAAAAAGCGTTAGATTATTTTAACACTGTCATTTCTGATTCGCCTAATGGCTTATGGGCGCTGGTGGCTAAGGTTCACAAAGCTAAGCTCGATGGCTCAATAGAACAAGGCTTAGTTGCAGTACATAAGCTGGAACAAACTAACATAGCCGATTCTGAAACTGTTTTTTACAATGCGCTTTACTATTGTATGTTGGGAGATGAAGCTCGTTGTATTCAGTCTTATAAAAAGGCAGTCAGTGCTGGGTATTATAACACTATGCATATAGACCAAGGTCCCTCTATGGATAGTGTTAAGAATAACCCTGAATTTGCGAGTTTGTATCAGCTGGCTAAAAACAGAAGTAATAAGTTCAAACAACAATATGCATCTTTTTTAGCTAAGCTAACCTCAAATTGAATATTGATGGTCTTATCCTAATTTAGTCTTCTTGGTAAGCGTCCTTGTCATTATGTTTTAACAATATTGTTGCGAGTAACCTTTGGTTAGTAGGCACATACTCTCGAGTCAATACGTGTTTGAGTATTGCCACCTCTTGAGGGGTAAAACTATCATAAGCGTTATATAAATTATGTAATACCTGTTCTCTTTCGTGGCTATTGGTGCTGATACTTAGTATTGATATTAAGTGTTGTTTTACCGCTAAACTCTGTGAAGTCGAGTGTTCTAATAATTGTATTAAGGCGGCTCTAATATTTGCTTGTGGCTCTTTTTTTAGTTGGCTTAAAGCAGGTTTGGTAAACGA
Source organism: Paraglaciecola sp. (assembly GCF_039943935.1). Taxonomy (GTDB): domain Bacteria; phylum Pseudomonadota; class Gammaproteobacteria; order Enterobacterales; family Alteromonadaceae; genus Paraglaciecola. Next base: position 73,431 of record NZ_JBDUZQ010000009.1, on the reverse strand, counting down.
TTCGTCATAGGGGATTTTTTTTAGTGCTTGAGTAATAGCTAGTCGCAACGGATCCAGATTATTGTTTAATTGAGCTAACAATAACGATTTTTCGTGATGATCAAACTCAGTTAAATAGTGACTAATGGCTTGTACGTAAGGAATTTTATCCTTTCCTGTTGCAGACTCTAATTGTGTCAGTAGAAATTTTTGAAGTTGCTTTATATTGTCTGGCGGCATTAAAATTCGCCGGTTAACCATCATGCCTAATGTGTTAATTAGCAATACATCATTGTCTAATAGTTCAATCTTATCACTGGATTTTGAAACAAGTTGTTGTAACTTTATTAAGTCTTTATGACTGACTCTAGCAGATGTTCTTGCTAGAGCTTGTATCGAGGCCTGTTTGGTTTCTGACTGTACAGGGCTGGCTATTATCGAAATTAGGGCGCTAATGGAAGCTTGTGTATTGATCTTTTGTAGCCCCAATATAACCTTACCTGTTAACGCTTCAGGCACTATGTTTTGCATTAGATAACGTCCGAAAAATGGCCAGCTAGGAGTGCTTTTTGTGATGATCGATAACGCCTGCTTTGTTTCTAAAGGCTTAGCTTGGAGCGTGATTAGCATTTTTTTTATTTTTGAAAAAGCTAATGCCTGAGTTATGGGTTTATTAATTTTGTAACCTGGCCACCGGGTAATGTTTGCTCTTAATTCATGAAATTGATGTGAGGGTGACCATTGACTTTGTGGTTGTGCGTTAATCGTGACTTGCCCTTCACCCTGCATATAAGCTTTAGGTGACATGTTAATAGTATAAGACTCTTGTGCTGTACTGCTTTGATAGAAACATTCAGTGTCACTCATGATGATCACTTGTTCATTGTTGTGCAGGCTGATGTTGTGTTCGGTATGGGTGTACCCTAAGTTTGATTTATAAAACTTTCTTGGGTTATCAACAGAGTAAGCCATATTGGCAGTATAGCGGCCATTGCCATTTAGGTATTGGTAGTTACCTTGTTGTGCGGAAAGCTGAAAAAAATCAAATATAGACATGTATTCTTTTAAAACACTTTCGTTTTTAGTTGCAGATTGCAAATCTATAAGATGTCCGGTGTCTTTATCCACTGTCACTAAAAAAGGATGCTGATAACGATCTCCTCGCTCTTGTGTGATTCCGTTTATTCGACTGGCAATAGGTTCTATCTGCATCACATATTGGGCGAGATTAGACGAGACTTTAACGGGTAATAGTTCGTTACTTTCTGAACTTACTAATGGTAGTACTTCTTTTACATGTAAATTATTTTGAATTTTTATTTGTTGAGCGTCTTGTATATCGCCCAAAAAAACACCTAAGTCTAAGGTTTGTTCAATATGGTAAACTGAATAGCAAAAATTAGGGCTAACCTTTCTCTCTTTGCTAGATAGTATAGCTGCACTGCTTACCATTAAAGTAAACAGTGCAGCACTAATACCAATACTTTGTTTGGATGTAAACTCCATTTTTATAAGTCAATTACGCTAACAGCTTGCTCACCTTTAAGTAAACTCGCATTAAAGTTAATTAAATAGTTAGAGCTAAATAAGGTTTTTTCTTTTCTAACTGTTTCTCCAATACTGCTGCAGAAGCAAATTCGTGGATATTCAACAAAGGCTAATAACTCTCCTTTTAGTACTTTAATGTCTATGGCAAGCTCACTCGCAACTTCGAAGGTTAGCTTTGCTGTTGATACATCAGAGTCGAATCCACCGCTAGCATCAAAAGAAATCGCCTTTTTAATGAGCTCTAATTCAGCTTCGACTCCTGCCGATGCAACAAAAGCATCAACTTCTGCGCTTACTGTAGCTGCTAATTCAAAGTTAGAGCTAGCTGATGTCTTTATGCCAACACCTTCAAAACGTAAATCGCCTAATAGTTGTAGTTTGCCTGCTGCGCCACCTTTAAAAGTAATAGGGATACCTGCAACTGCAACTGTGGCTGAAAATAACTCTTCATTAAAGTCGCCACTACCCATGTTAAGGTCTAATAAATCTTGATTAATACCTTCTCCATTTAATATGTCATTAATGTTTTCGGTTGGGTCAAAGCTTTCAGTTATGGTGGTATTGATCATCTCCCCTTTTGTAAACGGAAAGCCGAGTACATTAAAGTTGGCTAATGCGCCATTGCCCACTGTTATAGGATGCAAATTGCCAGAAACGGCTGATATTTGTTTTGTTAAGTATTGTTTTTGAATAAATTCAGCTGATGCGAGGTCTAAGTTAACACCAAATAAGTTGGCAGTTAAATATGCATATCCATTGTTTGTGATACCTATTACGGGGAGGTAATCCACATAAATTTCGCCACCATAGCCGATAGTTATTTTAGCAACGCCATCTTCACCAACAGATAATTCTCGATCGTCACCAAGATAAAATAACCTGCCATTGTTATCGATGACTAACCCCTCGGTGTCTCTAAATATATCAGTAGCTAAATCATGGTCATCAGTTAACTCGATATCAGCATTTAGGGTGTCAATGGCATTTACAATCACTTTTCGGTCGTTAAATAATAAAGTGATTTTATTATCAATAAAATTGAAACGTTGTTCATCGGCAGCTGTGCCTTCAGGTACTGGATTAATTAAAGTGCTTTCTTGGAAGCGACACTTCTTAACCCTTAACTCAGCAAAATTTCCAAATACGTTAGCTTGAGCTGTCTTAGTTATATTTTGAGATATAACGCTGACATCTATAGCTTCAATACAATAATTGTCTCCATTTAAATCTGTTTGGAAATTTATGAATTGTTTAGTAGTAGTATCGTATCGCCATAGCATTGGGCCTTCAGATGGCGCAGGAACTTTACATTCTGCAGGGATTAGGTCAGCTGTCGAGTCAACAGGAAATAGTCCTGAGTCGATGTCTAAATCACTACTGGGTATGGTGAAACATGCATCGTTTGAAGTGCCAGCTCTAAGTACAGTAAAACCAATTAACTCTTCAAAATTACGAGTTTGCGGTCTTAGATCTTGGTTAATTAAAGGTAAACTGAGGGGGATCTCTAACGTGGTACTTTCACCATTTTCTATTCCGATACTAAGTATAAATTCTGCAACCAATGCCTCTGTATTGGCTAAGTCTTGAATGTTAGTAGATAGTTGTAGCATTTCTTGGTAAGCCTCGGGAGTCGCATAGGCTGCGACCGGAACTTTAATTGCACTACCGCCATTTCGGGCAATGGTAAATTTAGCGGCGGTATTAATTTGGGCTTCCCCTTCTAGATCTGAGCTTACTAACCCCAACGGAAATTCTGATCCATCTGGTGCATGCCAAGCTAAGCTAACAACTAATTCTGCTGAGGCTTTAAAGCTAGTAACATCAACAGCGATTGATGTTTGAAATAAGGCTTCATTAGAAAAACCATCAGCAAACTCTTCCACTAAGTTATCTATAATTAACAATTGGGTGAAGTCATTATCGTCAATAAGTATCGGGGGGGTGATTACTTTTACTAATTCAACGTCTAGCCTAGTTATTACTAATGTCTCATCTGAAAAGTGAACGGTAATTTTCTGGAGCTCTTGTTTAATAGAGGCTGTACCATTTTCTAAAAATGGAATAGAAGGAGCAATCATCAGACGGTACTCTATATCTTTATCAAGAGTGGGTAATTTAGTGTGTATTAGGCCCCGCCCTGTACCGTTTTCTATACCCGATATAAAGGTGCCCCCAAGGTCAATTACCTCTTCGCCTTCTATTTCGATAAAATCTACATCAAGCATTTCTCCTAACGTATTCCCGGGGGCTTTTTGTTCAATTAAAGACATAGGGATAAGTTGCGCAGTTAACGCATACTCCTGTAATCCAATTAACTCGAAGCCGATATCGATTGTCACTAAGTCTCCAGATTCTAGTGAGCCTAGGTTAGCTGCGGTAAGCGTGCGATCGTCTAAGGTAACGTGGCCCTCATAAATCTGTATTTGATCGTATGTTATAGCTTGAGCACGCTCAATGAATTGGGGGTTGAGTGTAGGTAAAGTGGTAACCGAAAAAATGCTACTAACCCCGCCTACCGTTAAAACTGATTCGGTAGCAGTTAGAGGTTCACTTGATGATAATAGCCTTAATTGTATGGTTTGCTCTGGGCTAATGGTGGCACTTGAACTAATGAATGCTGCACCATCAATAGAATATTCGCCGCCTACAATACTGATGTCGGCTGGTGAGTCTATGCCTGTTATTGTTACAGTATCTGACTCAATTAAGGCATTGACCTCAACATCTATTTTCTCTGTAAATGTAAAATTGTTAGGTGTCGTATCTGCTATTTGCTGTGGGGGCGCTGTCATGCTGTTTTCGCCACTCCCCCCACCTCCGCATGCAAACAATATTGTCACTAAAAAGGTCATGCTGAGTTGATTTACGCATTTTATTTTATTAAGTATGTTCATGGTTTTCACCCTTTATAGAGCTTCTGGTTAGGTAAGTTTTACCAAATTTAGAAGTATGAATTTTTTACTTTAAGCAATAACGAGCCCTTGAATTAAAGCGTTACTTTGACTCAAGGGCTGATATCCATTTCACATAACGTTAAGTCAGGTCGCCAAATTAAACCTGAAGAATGCATATTTATTTGCTAATGATTGTGTGTTTTTTATGTAATGGATTATCAGCAAGTTATAAATTTTTGAACTTGAATACGGGGGGAAGAAATTAATTTAAGAATCCTCAAACTAAAGTGAGTACAGGGAATTAGTGTATCTTTATTGAATTTTGATAATTAACTTGCTTCATTAGGTTAATGTCCATAGAGCTAGTTTACAGATTGTGTAATACTTCTTCTTTTGCGGCGCATCTGGTAACCAATGGATAGAATTGAAGTACGTGGGGCTCGAACTCACAATCTAAAGAACATTAACTTAGATATTCCCAGAGATAAGCTGACAGTTATTACTGGTTTGTCTGGCTCAGGTAAGTCTTCTCTGGCTTTTGATACCTTGTATGCTGAGGGGCAGCGGCGTTATGTAGAATCTTTATCTGCCTATGCTCGTCAGTTTTTATCTATGATGGAAAAGCCTGATGTTGACCACATTGAAGGTTTGTCGCCTGCTATTTCTATTGAGCAAAAATCCACATCTCATAACCCACGTTCAACTGTAGGTACTATCACCGAAATATACGACTATTTAAGGTTGCTATATGCACGTGTGGGTGAACCTCGGTGCCCAGAACATCATGTTCCTCTAGATGCGCAAACAGTAAGCCAAATGGTAGACCGCGTGCTAGATATGCCTGCAGATACTAAGTTAATGTTACTTGGGCCTGTGGTGCAAGACAGAAAAGGCGAACATGTAAAAACTTTAGAAAATCTAGCCGCGCAAGGGTTTATTCGAGCGAGAATCGATGGCAATGTCTGTGACTTGTCTGATCCTCCAGAGTTGGATTTACACAAAAAACACACTATTGAAGTGGTGGTTGACCGCTTCAAAGTGAGAGACGATTTAAAGCTGCGTCTTGCTGAGTCATTTGAAACTGCATTAGGTTTATCTGGTGGTACTGCGAAAGTGGCTTATATGGATGAGCCTGAAAAAGATGAACTAGTCTTTTCTTCAAATTTTGCTTGTCCGCACTGTGGTTATAGTATGGCGGAACTTGAGCCAAGATTATTTTCGTTTAATAACCCTGCAGGTGCTTGCCCCAGCTGTGATGGTTTAGGAACAAGGCAATTTTTTGACCCAAGTCGGATTATTGCCAATGATGAAATAAGTTTATCTGGTGGCGCTATTCGTGGCTGGGACAAACGTAGTTACTACTATTTTCAAATGTTGCAAGCCGTCGCTGAGCATTATGACTTTGATTTAACGGTACCCTTTAAAGAGTTAGATGAAAATGCACGGAATATTGTGTTGTATGGTAGTAAAGGCACATCATTAAAGTTCAAATATATTAACGATCGTGGCGATATCATGGAGCGTAAACATCCTTTTGAAGGGATTATTCCGAATATGGAAAGACGCTATAAAGAGACTGAATCTAATGCTGTTCGCGAAGAGCTGGCAAAATATTTAAGTCAACAGCCTTGCTCTAGTTGTTCTGGCTCTCGCTTAAGATTAGAAGCACGAAATGTATTTATTGGTGATACGCCAATCAATGTGGTCTCTGATCTGTCTATAGCTGAAGCGTTAGAGTTTTTCTCTAGTTTAACCTTAACAGGAAAACGAGAAAAAATAGCTGAAAAAATATTTAAAGAAATCAATGACAGACTAAGCTTCTTAGTGAATGTTGGTTTGAATTACCTTTCGTTATCTCGTAGTGCCGATACACTTTCTGGTGGTGAAGCACAGCGTATTCGATTAGCCAGTCAAATTGGTGCGGGGTTAGTGGGGGTTATGTATGTGCTTGATGAACCGTCCATAGGTTTACACCAAAGGGATAACGAACGCCTACTTAAAACCCTTATCCATCTTCGTGATTTAGGTAATACAGTGTTGGTAGTTGAGCATGATGAAGATGCCATAAGAGCTGCTGATTTTGTATTGGATATTGGCCCTGGAGCAGGCGTTCATGGTGGTGAAATCGTAGCTCAAGGAACAATAGATGATATAAAGAATAGTGAGCATTCACTAACAGGAAAATATCTTTCTGGCCGTGAAAAGATTGATGTTCCTACTAAGCGAGGCACAGTTGACGAAGATAAGTGGTTAGAGTTAAAAGGTGCCTCTGGTAACAACCTTCAAGATGTTACTTTTAGGGCGCCTATAGGGCTAATGACTTGCGTAACAGGTGTATCAGGTTCCGGTAAGTCGACACTAATAAACGATACTTTCTATAAAATTGCACACCGTGATTTAAACAGAGCAACTACAGGAGAGCCCTCTCCGTATACCTCAATAACGGGTATGGAGATGTTAGATAAAGTAGTCGATATTGATCAAAGTCCAATTGGGAGGACTCCTCGGTCTAACCCCGCCACTTATGCGGGTATTTTCACTCCTGTACGTGAATTATTTGCTGGCACACAAGAAGCTAGGTCTCGTGGATATAAAGCAGGGCGTTTTAGTTTTAATGTGAAAGGGGGGCGTTGTGAAGCGTGCCAAGGTGATGGCGTTATTAAAGTTGAAATGCACTTTTTACCCGACGTTTATGTTCCTTGCGATGTTTGTAAAGGTAAAAGGTATAATCGCGAAACCTTAGAAATTCAATATAAAGGCTTGAACATACATCAAGTCTTAGAAATGACGATAGAGGAAGCCCGTCCGTTTTTTGACGTGGTACCAGCTATTGCCAGAAAACTACAAACCTTAATTGATGTTGGTTTGTCTTATGTGCGTTTAGGGCAAGCAGCCACAACTCTGTCTGGCGGTGAAGCGCAGCGGGTTAAGTTAGCGAAAGAGCTTTCGAAGCGTGATACCGGACAAACCTTATATATTTTGGATGAGCCAACCACTGGTTTGCATTTTCACGATATTAAACAGTTGTTAGAAGTACTGCACAGATTAAGAGATCATGGAAATACGGTAGTGGTTATTGAACATAACCTTGATGTGGTAAAAACAGCTGATTGGATTGTTGATCTAGGGCCAGAAGGAGGCTCTGGTGGAGGGCAAATCATTGCCCAAGGTACACCTGAACAAGTCGCTGAAGTTGAAGGCTCACATACCGCGAGATTCCTAAAATCCTTGTTGTAAGTTATGAGTTTGATCTTTTAGAATAATAAAAAACCGCAATTATGCGGTTTTTTTATTATTCTGATTATAGATATACCATTGGTCAGTTTAGAGCAATCAGCAGTGCCATCAATCATAGGTTTTGATGCCTTGCAGTAGCTTTTGGGTTTCAAAGAAGAATATTTCGATATTGTTCAGATGGTCTGTATCTACAGTAGTGACCGCACTTGTTTTTAATTCGTGACTCTATTCTTAATTAATCCATATTGATGCTAGTAAATATAGTAATCAATAACCTTAAATACGGTCGTTAAATCTCATGTTTATTCATAAATATTAGTCATATACACTAATATCCATGCCTTGTAGTGTATAGCCAACTGTAGCTAAATCACCTTGCCAAGTATTCGTTGACAAGGTCCCTGTTACCCAAACTGCATCATATAAATTTTGTATCGACACTTCTTTTGAAAACTTCACATATACAATTTGATTAGGTGGCGGGGGCGGTACATGTACACACGCACCAAAATAAGGAACTAACAAAAACTCTGTTATTTTTTCATTATCACCTTCAAGTGGCACCATAAAACCAGGTATTTGAACTAGCTTTCCATTTAGTTCAGGCACTGTTGGCGAGTCAAGGTTTTGTTGCTGCATACTATTATTATGAGTAAGTGGAATATTAGGATCAACATAGCCTTTAGGGACCATATCTTCCCAATACAATTCTAATGGTTCAGCAAAACTTATTTGAGTAATCAATAACAATATTGGAGTCAGTAATTTATACATTCTATGGTGTGCACTTATTTGTTTTAGGTTTTAGTGTAGTTGACCCACGATAAAGAGGGTTATACAAGTTTGTTATTTAAGCAAGAGTGCTTGGGGAATAGACAGTTGGTAAACCCTAAGTAATATAAAATATCATGCTAAGAGACATTGGTCATATTAATCTTTAGTTCAGTTAACTAATCAAAAATCAGTTAATTATTTTCAGGTTTATTTCTGTTTAATACAACTTACTTAATTGACTGCTCTTATTGAGTTAAAAATAATTAAATAAATCTCGATTTTTTGCCTCGCAAGCATTGACGGATATTTGTTCTAAGAAGAATGTTTTGAACATCTTATTTGCTATTTATATCCTAAAAACAGCTTTAATACCTTCTAGCGATGCAACCGTAAAAGCTATATTCTCATATTTACAAGAAATAGATAAAAAATATGATAGGAATACTTAATGATGACCAGTTTAAAATTTCTCCCTCTGAGTATGCTAACTATTGCAATATCTGCTTGCTCTCCGCAACCAATCGAGCAAGCTGAAAAATCAATTGTGCAAGCTGAGCAAAATGTTGCACAGACTGAATCTGAAAAATTAGCCCATTACTTTGCGGATATGTTTGACCAAGATTTAAAACGCTCACCCATAACACAGAGCTATTTAGGTTATAAATGGGATTACGATAAATGGAATGATATATCCGATGCCCACCAAGATGAGACGGTTGCGATTCAAAAAGCTCGCTTAAATGACTTACAAAAATTTGACCTAAGCCTGCTAACAGAGCAAGAAAAATTAAGTATTGATGTGGCTAAAACTGATATTCAGCGCCGTTTAGCGAATGATGAATATCGTAACCACACCTATATAATGCATCAGTTTAGGGCCTATCACACTATAGTTCCGAGCTTTTTGATTAATATCCATAGCGTTAAAAGTATCGCTGACGCTGAAGCCTATGTGGCGAGACTGAGTAATGTAAAACCTTTATTTGCTCAAGTGATTCAGCAAATGAAAAAACGTCAAGAACTAGGAGTGTTTCCGCCTAAGTGGGCTTACGATCAAATGATCCAAGCTTCTCATAATGTAATTAGTGGTAACCCGTTCGAAGAATCACCAGATGATTCAACTATCTGGGCTGATTTCACCGCTAAAGTGGATGAGTTAGGGCTAACTAATATGGAGACAGTTGGTTTAATAGCTGAAGCTAGAATGGCCATTGAACAGTCGGTGTTGCCTGCTTATAGAGATCTAATTGCAGAGCTTAAAATACAACAAAGCCTCTCGCCAGAAGGCGATGGAGTGTGGCGTTTACCTGATGGCGAAAAATGGTATAAAAACCGTTTAGAGTGGTTTACGACAACTGATTTAGATGCTGAGCAAGTCCATCAAATTGGCTTAGAAAATGTTCAACGTATTCATAAGTCCATGAATGTGATTAAACAACAAGTTGGGTTTGAAGGAAGTTTATTAGAGTTTTTCGAGTTTATGCGCAGCGATAAACAATTTTATTATCCCGCCACTGATGATGGCCGTAAGCGCTACATGGATGAAGCCCAAGCGCTAATTGATAAAATGGAAGATAAAGTACCAGAATACTTTGGACTAACCCCCAAAGCTCGCATGCAGGTAAAACGAGTAGAGCCTTTTAGAGAAAAATCAGCAGGAAAAGCTTTTTATCAGAGCCCTTCGAAAGACGGTTCTCGCCCAGGTACTTATTATGCGAACTTGTATAACATGATGGATATGCCTACTTATCAAATGGAAGCATTGGCTTACCATGAAGGTATTCCGGGACATCATATGCAGCGTTCAATAGCTCAAGAGTTAGAAGGTATCCCTGAATTTCAAAAGTACGTAAGCTTTACAGCGTATACCGAAGGGTGGGGCTTATATACTGAAGAGCTCGCTAAAGACATGGGCTTTTATGAAAACCCATATTCAGACTTTGGGCGTTTAGCTATGGAACTATGGCGAGCATGCCGGTTGGTCGTTGATACTGGGATACACGCTAAAAAGTGGAGCCGTGACCAAGGGATTAATTACTTAATTGACAATACCCCTAATCCCAAGAATGATTCTGTTAAGGCGATTGAGCGTTATATAGCGATGCCGGGTCAGGCAACAGCCTACATGATCGGAAAGTTAAAGATTATGGAACTACGAACCAAAGCTAACAATACCTTAGGTGATAAGTTCGATATTCGAGGGTTTCATGATGAAGTATTAAAAGATGGGCCTGTGCCACTTAATATCTTAGAAACTAAAATTGATAATTGGATTGAGCAAGAAAAGATGAAAGTCTAAGTTGTTTGTAGCAATTAAAATCATGCCGCTTATTTGATATGAGCGGCATGTTTCTCGTTATTTTAGCTATTTTTTATAATAGCTTAAGCAAGTTTCTACTTCTTTTTTAGAACCAATTAATACTGGGACACGTTGGTGTATTTCGGTTGGCATGACTTCCATAATGCGCCCTGCACCTGTATCCGCTAACCCACCTGCTTGTTCAACTAAGAACGCCATTGGGTTCGCTTCGTATAATAATCGTAATTTACCCGGTTTATTCGGATCTCGTTTGTCATAGGGATACATGAAAATTCCGCCTCGCGATAAGACTCTATGAATATCACCCACCATCGCTGCCACCCAACGCATATTAAAGTCTTTCTCTCGAGGACCATCGGTACCTGCAATTAAGTCGCTAACATATTCTTGTATTGGTGCTTCCCAATGACGCTGATTAGATGCGTTTATGGAATATTCAGAGGTTTGCTCTGAAATCATTATATTAGGTGTGGTTAACAGGAACCCACCGTGAGTTTTATCTAGTGTGTATAAATGCGTGCCTTTACCTGTAGTAAGCGCAAGCATGGCTGAAGGACCGTATAAAACATACCCAGCAGCAACACTTTGTGTTCCAGGCTGTAAAAATGCAGAGGGATCATCGGCGTCCATCCATTGTGGTGCATGGGTTATTGAAAATATTGTGCCGATTAAACTGTTTATATCTGTGTTTGACGAGCCATCTAATGGGTCGAAGCTAACTAAATACTTACCATCTGGATTACATGCCACTACATCATCTTCTTCTTCTGAGGATATAGCTTTTACATAACCAGATTCACTTAGGATATCTTTCAGGATTTGATTAGATATCACATCAAGTTTTTTTTGCGTTTCACCTTGAACGTTTTCACTTAAGGTTGAACCTAACACTCCAGCTAATGCTCCCTGACCGACCCTAAAGGATATTTCTTTGCATCCTGCTAATAGTGTTCTTATTAACAAGATCAGCTCCATTGGTGCGCCGTCTTCTTGTAGTTGCGAGTTAAGTCTTTTCATGCTTTTTTACGCCTTGTGTTGTAGGAACAGAGTAGGTGACAAGCTTATTCTTATTATTTTTGCCACGGGTTTCAATGATTGTACCTATAAAAATTAAGAAACTCAGCAACCTAAACGTATTCTTTATAACCGAATGTTAAGTTTGCTCAAAATGGCATATATTTTTACATTCAAGATTGGGTTCACCTTTGCTGTTCTGGTAACCTAAGAATATTGATTATATTGAACGACGAACTATGCATATACACATTCTTGGCATTTGCGGTACTTTTATGGGAGGCATCGCTGCATTAGCGAAGTCAATGGGACATAAAGTGACTGGCTCCGATGCAAATGTTTACCCCCCAATGAGCTCTCAATTAGAGTCTCTTGGTATTGAATTATTTGAAGGCTGGGATCCAAGCCAATTTAAAGTCGAATTAAGCTCAAGCGACGGTTCAGATACTCAATATGGTGAGCCAGATGTTGTCATTATTGGTAATGCTCTTTCTCGCGGCAATAGAGCCGTAGAATATGTATTAGACAGAAACTTACCTTATATAAGCGGCCCTCAATGGCTATTAGAAAATGTTTTAAAAGATCGTTGGGTACTGGCTGTATCTGGGACTCATGGAAAAACGACTACCTCAAGTATTTTGGCGTGGATATTAGAATATGCGGGGCTAGAGCCAGGTTTTCTAATTGGTGGGATACCACAAAATTTTGAGGTGTCAGCTCGACTAGGTAAACATCCATTTTTTGTTATCGAAGCCGACGAGTATGACAGTGCCTTTTTTGATAAACGCTCTAAGTTCGTTCATTACCGTCCTCGCACTTTAATCATGAATAACCTTGAGTTTGATCATGCTGATATTTTTGATGATTTAGCGGCAATTCAAAAGCAATTCCATCATTTACTTCGTATGGTCCCTAACAATGGGCTAGTGTTATCGCCCAAGTCAGATAAAGCTCTTTTGAGAGTGTTAGATATGGGCTGCTGGACACCAGTACAGTTTACAGGGACAGATTGGCAAGCCAATAATTTGATTGCTGATGGTAGTGAGTTTGAGGTTTTGTTCAAAGGCGAGAAGCAAGGGGTCGTAAAGTGGAATTTAGTAGGCGAGCATAATGTTAATAATGCGCTTATGGCAATAGCTGCTGCTCATCATGTTGGAGTGCAGTGCCCTATAGCGATTGAGTCACTTATCGAGTTTGTAAATGTGAAGCGCCGTATGGAGGTGAAGGGAGTTGTTAATGACGTAACACTTTATGACGATTTTGCTCACCACCCCAGTGCTATTGCAACGACCATAGACGGACTTAGAGCCAAAGTGGGTGATGGTCGTATTATTGCCGTATTAGAGCCCCGGTCTAACACAATGAAAATGGGAATACACAAAGATGTCTTAGCCAAGTCATGGAGCAATGCGGACCATGTTTTTATCTTTGAGCCTTCTAATTTAACTTGGTCAATAAACGATCTATTAGCCGAGAGTGATGTCACAGCTATGTTGTATAAAGATATGGATGTATTGATTAAATCAATTTTATCTTATGTACAACCTGGAGACCATATTTTGGTAATGAGTAACGGTAGTTTTGGCGGGATTCATAAGGTGTTATTAGAACAGCTTACATTAATTAAAAACGCTTAACTGAAGAAATAAATATGAAATTGAAACCAATAATTTTAGGTGTAATAGTTGCTGCAATGAGTTTTCACGCATTGTCTTGGGGGCAAATAGGTCACAGAGTGACGGGCGCTATCGCAGAGCACTACCTAACCCCCAAAGCGCAAGCCGCTATAGCAAAAGTATTACCAAACGAAACCTTAGCAGAAGCCTCTACCTGGCCCGATGAAATGCGTTCTAACCCTAGCCATTTTTGGAAAAAAACGGCAGGGCCGTATCATTATGTTACGGTTCCAGATGGTAAAAGTTATAAAGAGGTAGGTGCGCCAGCGCAAGGTGATGGATTCAGTGCTTTGCAAGCTTTTGCAAAGCAGATTAAAAGCGACCAAACCAGCTTTGAGCAAAAGCAATTAGCATTACGATTTATTATCCATATTATTGGAGATTTACATCAACCATTCCACGCCGGAAATGGCACTGACAAAGGCGGTAATGACGTAAAGCTTAAATTTTTTTGGCAGGACTCAAACCTACACAGAGTGTGGGATTCAGGGCTAATTGATAGTCAGCAACTTTCATATACCGAATGGAGTGCGATATTACTCGCTAAGATCAGCAAACAACAAGTACAGCAGTGGATGGATGTAGACCCACATATTTGGATTGCTGAAAGTGCTAAGCTACGGGCTGAACTTTACCCTGATTCAGATGAAATCTCATGGGACTACAAATACCAAAACTTACCTATCGTTAAAGAACGTTTGCAAATGGGCGGCGTGAGAATAGCGGCTTATTTAAACGCACTTTTCGAGTAATTAGGCCATTTCGTTGAGCGCCTCAAATTTGCAAACCTTACCGAATGTTCTCGCTGGTCCTATTGTTAGGCGGGTTACAACCCAGAGTGTAACGTTTTGGTTAGTCACCTCACACCCATATGGTTTTGACGTTTTGCTGCGTAATCTTGCTAATCAAGATGTATTATTTGAAGGTGCTTTAGAGTCAAAGCAGGTTTCACAAGTCCCAATTGGTAAACATGCTTTTGTGAATTTGCTGACGTTAAGTTTAAGTGCCAAGGTAAAATGTGGTACTCAAATTAGTTATGAGATTAAGCTACTTAGTGAGGTCGAGCCTGCCATTAGTCTTGTGGATTTGATGCCTGATTTACTTTATGCAAAGCAAGCTCAGCCAAGCTTTGTTGTTAAACAAAATTTGCGTCGTGTTTTACATGGTTCATGTCGAAAGCCACACCATAACAGTGAAGATGGTTTGCTGGTGGTTGATGCGCAGCTTGAAGCCGCTAAAGACAATAATGAGTGTGGTCCTGATTTGTTAATCTTGTCTGGCGACCAAGTCTATACCGATGATGTTGCGGGCCCTATGCTAGTGGCAATCAAACAAACCATTTCTCATCTTGGCTTGTTTGACGAGACGTTAACCGGAGCGGCGATAGATACAAGCCATAAGGTGTTCGAACACCCTCACTGCTATTATCAAAGACCTGAGCTTCTACCTGATGAGCCCTCTTCTGAAAATACTCAAAAGTTATTTTTTGGTGGCAAAAGGAAACCTATTTTCACTTCTGTAAATGCTAACAACCATCTGATTTCGTTTGCTGAAGTAATGGCGATGTACATTTTAACTTGGTCACCTGAAATGTGGCGTCATCTTGATATCGATGATAAAGATATTCCTGAGTCCTACCGATCCCTCTTTGCAACAGAAAAAGCAATCATAGCAAAATTCGTAACAGGTTTAGCGTGTGTGAGAAGAGCGTTAGCTAATGTACCGGTTTATATGATATTTGATGACCATGATATTACTGATGATTGGAATTTAACACGCGGCTGGGAAGAAGCCGTTTATGGTAATCAATTTGCTAAGCGGATTATTGGCAATGGGTTAATTGGTTATTGGTTATGCCAAGGCTGGGGAAATAATCCCCAAGGGTTAGATGAATTATATAAAAAATGTGGGGGGCACTTTAGTCATTTTGGCATTACTGAGCATGATAAATTAGTCGAACACGTTCTAGATTGGGAGCATTGGCATTATCACCTTGATAGCTCACCAAAGCTCCTTGTTTTAGATACAAGAACGCAACGTTGGCGGTCTGAATCTAATATGAATAAGCCTTCAGGTTTGATGGATTGGGAAGCATTATGTGAACTACAACAGGAATTAATAGGCCAAGAAGCGGTAATTATGGTGTCGGCGGCCCCTATTTTTGGTGTAAAATTAATCGAAACGATACAAAGAGTATTTACGTTTTTTGGAAAGGCATTAACCGTTGATGCTGAAAATTGGATGGCACACAAAGGAACGGCTAGTGTCATTCTGAATATCTTCAGAAATCGAAAAACGCCGCCTAACTTTGTTATTCTATCTGGTGATGTCCATTATTCCTTTGTTTATGATGTGAGTCTTAGGTTCAGACAAAACTCACCTAATATTACACAGATAACCAGTAGTGGAATTAAAAATCAGTTTCCTGACAAATTACTAATATGGTTTGACCGCCTGAATAGAGTACTTTATAGCAAATACTCACCGCTCAATTGGTTTACACAAAGGCGCAACATGCTGGTAAAACACCGCCGCCCCAATAATCATAAAGTTCGCACATTATTAAATGGCTCGGGTATAGGTTTACTTAAAGTAAATGGGGATTGTTCAGATGTTGAGGCGCAACAATTGTGCGCCTCGGGTAAGGTAGTAACCTTTGAGAAAAAAGATTAATTATTGATGGTAAGGTTTACTGTAGCGGTGAACGGCATCGACAAATACTTTTGCATTCTCAGGTGGAACATCTAAATGAATGCCATGGCCTAGGTTAAATACATGACCATTACCTTTTCCAAAGCCTTCTAATATTGTTTGTACTTCTTGTTCAATTCGTTCTGCTGGCGCATACAACATTGACGGATCCATGTTGCCTTGTAGGGCGACTTTATCACCAATTCGCTTTTTAGCGTCAGCCATATCAACGGTCCAATCTAATCCCACTGCATCGCAACCTGTATCGGCAATAGACTCTAGCCACAGGCCTGCGTTTTTGGTAAATAGGGTAACTGGTACTCGTCTACCATCGTTTTCGCGAATTAAACCATCTACAATTTTATGCATATATTGCAAAGAAAATTCTTTGTAATCACGCCCAGATAAGACGCCACCCCAAGTATCGAATACCATAACAGATTGCGCGCCAGCTTTAATTTGTGCGTTTAAATATAAAATAACCGAGTCAGCTAATTTATCTAATAATAAGTGTAGGGCTTGAGGATCGCTAAATGCCATCTTTTTGATTTTAGTAAAGGCTTTGCTTGAGCCCCCTTCAATCATGTAAGTAGCTAACGTCCAAGGGCTGCCGGAAAAGCCAATTAGAGGAACTTGTCCTTGAAGGTTTTTACGAATGGTGCGTACGGCATTCATTACATAGCCTAATTCAACTTCTGGATCTGGATTAGGTAGCTTTTGTATGTCAGCCATACACGTTAAAGGGCGCTCAAACTTAGGACCTTCACCCGTTTCGAAATATAGACCTAAACCCATAGCATCTGGAATGGTAAGGATATCTGAAAATAAAATCGCAGCATCTAACTCGTACCTACGCAACGGCTGCAAGGTTACTTCACATGCAAGCTCTGCATTTTTACACAAGGACATAAAGTCGCCAGCTTGTGCACGAGTCGCTTTATATTCAGGTAAATATCGGCCAGCTTGGCGCATCATCCATACTGGAGTGAAATCAACTGGTTGGCGCAATAATGCACGTAAATATCTGTCGTTTTGCAGTTCTTGCATAGGTTACCTCAGAAAGAAATTTTTGATTATAGCGGTATAGCTTAAAAACGGCCGTATTGTAGCGACTTTCAGAATATAAAGCTGAGTAAATTTGAAAAGTTATTGAATTATTTACACCACTTAACTGACTTTATAGGGAGACACCGATTTGTAAAAGTTAGATGAAAACGGAGTTATACAGATATCTTGACCGTTAATAAGCCCGTTTTAGTGAATTGAGGTAAACATGTTTGATTAATTTCCCTGACTTATTAATAGCTCAGTATCGTGTTCAATCTCTTTTAATGTATGTTGGATGAGCTGTCCAGAAATTGAATCTGTTGGGGGAATGTTAGGTAAAGCTTTTGGCTCAAACCACTCAGCCTGAAGAATTTCCTTCCCATCCACTCTTATATCGCCAGAGTCAAAATCAGCCAAAAAGCCCATCATTAATGAGTGTGGAAATGGCCATGGTTGGCTAGAAAAGTAGCGTAAATTTTTGACTTTTATACCTACTTCTTCGAATACTTCTCTATGGACGGCTTGCTCAAGTGTTTCACCACTTTCAACAAACCCAGCAAGTGTTGAAAACAGGTTTCTGGCTCGCTGAGGTTTACCTTGAGCTAGCAAAATCGTGTCATTGTGGCGAATTGAAACAATTATACAAGGAGATATTCTTGGGTAGCAGCGGTGTTGACACCTTGAACATTGTAGTGCCATTTCCCAATCAATTTGCTGCATGGCGCTGCCGCATTGACCGCAAAACCTGTGGGTGCGTATGAATAAAGCCACCTGCCAAGCTCTAGATAAAATACTAAAAAAAGCGTTGTCTATTTGGAATAATAAGGTGCGTATGGTTACGAGTGTATATTTATCATCTCTTATTTGTTCACTGCCCATGTCTATCAATAAACATGGAATATTTTGTTGGTTTCCTACTTGAATTATCTGATCTTGATATTCATGGGCAAAATCTAGGGCTCCCCAGGTACTGAATAATAGCTCGGAGCTATCTACCTTTTGAATTATTTTGTCACCATTTATAATTAACCAAATGGCTTTTGTATCGGATGTTACAGATATATTTTGTTCTATCATGCACTATTCTAAAAAGAGGTTTCAGGTTAGATTATCATATCTATTACAATGGATGCTTGCCTGTTCGTCTGTGAAGTATCTAATATGTATTAACTAGCAATGTTTATTTGTGTTGTTAAATTATCTATAAGGGCGAATCGGTAATTAAATAGTGATATTATTTGGCTGTTCATTTTGAAGGAAGTAATGTGACTACTGCAGACCACGAATGTATAGATAACCTAGTTTATAAAGCGCGGCAATTTTGCGAAGATAAGGGAGCAAGATTCACCCTGCTGAGAGAAAAAATATATGGTCTATTATTAGAGCAAGGTGGGGCTGTTGGAGCATACGAATTGTTAGATACCTTAAAATTAACCGAATCTAATGCAAAACCTGCAACTGTGTATCGTACCTTAGACTTCTTGTTAGAGTTTGGATTGATCCATAAAATTGAATCCACCAATGCTTTTGTTGCCTGTCATCATTTTGACTGTCTTCACCCTGTACAGTTTTTAATATGTGATACATGCGGTGAAGTGACAGAGATTCAGTCTGTTGGTCTTAAAGATACATTAGACAAACAAGCATCAAGTGTAGGATTTAATGTTGTTAAACAAACCATTGAGGCGCATGGTACATGCTCCGAGTGTAATAACTGACTTAACCTCTATAGAAGAGAAACCAAATAAATGAATGCTGAATTTATCAACCCTTTTGTAGCAGCGCTACTGAATGTTTTAAAAACTATGGCTCAAATTGAATTGGTACCAGGTAAGCCTAAAAAGAAAACTGATGAACGAGCTTACGGTGATGTTTCAGGCTTAATTGGTATGGTAGGTGATAATGTGCAGGGCTCTTTATCAATATCTTTTCAAGAAGAGCTAGTGCTTGAAATTATGGAAAAAATGTTAGGCGAAAAACCTGATACCATTGATTCTGATGTAAAAGATATGGTGGGTGAAATTACCAATATGATATGTGGCGGCGCTAAAAATGAATTAGACAAGAAAGGTTATGATTTTGGTATGGCCACACCTATTGTGGTTTCAGGTAAAGATCATAGTGTTCACCACCAAGTTGACGGTAAAAAAATGGTGATGCCTTTTTCCCATCCCTCTGGAAAAATGTTTTTAGAAATGTGTTTTAATAAATAGGCATTTGTTAAATGTCTGAATGGTTTCAAAAATCCATAGTATTAAGTAAAAAATCTCGCGGATATCACCTCATTACCAGTGAAGTATTAAAGAAATTGCCTTTTATTCAAGAGATTGATGTTGGTTTGCTTCACTTATTTATTCAACATACCAGTGCAAGTCTAACAATTAACGAAAATGCAGACCCAACGGTTAGAATAGACATGGAAACTCAAATAAATAAAATAGCACCAGAAAACATGGCTTATTATATGCATAACTATGAGGGTGCAGATGATATGCCTGCTCATTTAAAAGCCAGTTTGTTAGGGAATAATTTAACTATCCCTATTTCTGGTGGGCACTTAGCCTTAGGTACATGGCAGGGCATAATTTTAGGTGAACATCGTAATTTAGCCCAAAATCGTCACTTAATTGCGACAGTTTCTGGTAAAAAAAGGTAAAAAAACAATAAAGCGGTTGCTTTCATTTTAATCATATATATGATCGCGCCCATTGTTATAAATAGAGATACATAGGAATAGTTGAAATGAAAAAATTATTAATTACCAGTTTAGTAGCTGCTGCTATTAGCACTGCGGTTCAAGCAGAAGATAAGGCCAACGACAAATGGGTTGCTGGATTTGCTGAGTATTATCTAACTGATGAAAGTGAATCAGGTGCGCCTAATTTTTTAGATAACGGTACTGGAATTGGTGCTGAGTTTGGTTATAGATTTGCGCCAGAATGGGCAACAAGACTTGAATTCTCTCATTTAAACATTGACGCATCACCTGCTGATGAGTCAGGTAACCGTGTTGGTGTTGATGCATTGTATTTTCTACCAGAAGACCTTTTATATGTTTTTGGTGGTGTAAAGTACACTAAAATCGTTGATGGTGGCTCTATGTTTAACCTTGGTCT
Organism: Paraglaciecola sp.; assembly: GCF_039943935.1. Classification (GTDB taxonomy): domain Bacteria; phylum Pseudomonadota; class Gammaproteobacteria; order Enterobacterales; family Alteromonadaceae; genus Paraglaciecola. The sequence continues at coordinate 53,135 of NZ_JBDUZQ010000009.1, read as the reverse complement.
TGGTAAGCATTGGAATGTGAATGATGATGTTGCAGTTATTACTGAAATAGCTGCTTATCAAGGCATAGATGATAGCAATGATACACATGTTGGTTTTAAATTTGGTTTAGCCTACACATTTGGTGGAACGTCTACATCTACAACAAGCGCTGATACTGACAGTGATGGCGTTGCTAATGGTCAAGATAATTGTCCTGGTACAGCTTACGGTACGAGTGTTGACGCTTATGGTTGTGCGCTAGTTGCAGATGTTGCTCCAGCGGCAGTAGTAACTGATACAGATACAGATGGTGATGGTGTTGCTGACGATCTTGATGAATGTGCTAATACTCCAAGCACAGACGTTGTTGATGCAACGGGTTGTGGCGTATTTATTGAAGAAGAAGTATCTTCAAACATCGAAGTATTGTTTGCAAACAACAGCTCTGTTGTGACTAACCCTAATGATTCTCAGTTCCAAGATTTCGTTGATTTCATGAATCGTTATCCTTCAGCTGATGCTCTTATCGAAGGACATTCATCTGCTCCTGGTGCAGCTGATTATAATATGTACCTTTCTCAGAAGCGTGCTGATGCAATCCGTACATTGTTAGTAGAACAATACGGTGTTGATGCTGATAGATTGACGACTCAGGGTTACGGTGAGACTCAATTGTTAGATACTGCAAATACAGCAGAAGCTAACAAAAAGAACCGTCGTATTATTGCAATCGTATCTGCAAGCGAACGTGTTAAATTACAAAAGTAATTTAAGCTTTTAAATACAAAAAGAGATGCAATTGCATCTCTTTTTTTTATTTTAAATTTAGTAGTTAGATAACCTATTACTCTTTTGTAGGTTTTAATTAATACTCGTCATCTATAGCCGGGCCTGCATAATTATCAAATCTCGAAAACTGTCCTTGGAAAGTAAGGCGAGATGTTCCAATTGGCCCGTTACGTTGTTTTCCAATAATTATTTCTGCTATACCTTGTTCGGTACTTTGCTCGTTATAAACTTCATCTCGATATATAAACATGATCAAATCTGCATCTTGCTCTATTGAACCAGATTCCCTTAAATCAGAGTTAATTGGGCGTTTGTCACTTCGTTGCTCCAAACTCCTGTTTAGCTGTGAAAGAGCCACTACAGGTACCTCTAATTCTTTGGCGAGTGATTTGAGTGAACGTGAAATTTCGGCTATCTCTAACGTTCGGTTATCGCTTAAGCCAGGAACTTGCATCAATTGTAAGTAGTCAATCATGATAAGGCTGATACCACCTTTATCACGGGCCAGCTTTCTAGCCCGCGTACGTACTTCCATTGGTGTTAAACCTGAGGAGTCATCTATAAATAGGTTATCTTTGTCTTTCAACATTGCCATAGTATTTGACATTCGAGCCCAATCTTCATCATCTAGCTGCGCGGTACGGACTTTTGTTTGATCTACACGACTTAATGACGCTAACATCCTCATCATTATTTGCTCTGAGGGCATTTCTAGACTGAATACTAAAACCGGCTTTTCTTCCAACAACATGGCATTCTCACATAGGTTCATGGCGAATGTCGTTTTACCCATAGAAGGCCTGGCTGCCACTATAATTAAATCAGATGGTTGTAAACCACTAGTCTTTTTATCTAAATCTGTATATCCAGTAGATACACCTGTTACTTCTTTATTGCTTTTTACCAGTACTTCTAATCGGTCAATTGTTTTAGTGAGAACAGCCTCTACATTTTTAGGTCCTTCGTCTTTGCCTGTTCTTTTCTCGGCGATCTCAAAAACCTTGCTTTCAGCCATATCCAGAATTTCACCTGAATTTCGGCCTTCTGGATTATACCCAGTGTCTGCAATTTCGTGAGCTACCCCTATTAACTCTCGAGTAACTGCCCGTTCCTTAATAATACTGGCATAGGCTGAAACATTGGCGGAGCTCGGCGTATTTTTTGCTAATTCTCCTAGGTAAGCAAAGCCGCCAGCATCGTCTAGTTCGTCTAACTCTTCGAGGTTTTCAGAAACGGTAATCAGATCTATTGGCTGATTTTTAGTAAGCAAACGTATGATGGCAGCATAAATGATCTGGTGAGAGCGATTATAAAAGTCTTCCTCAACTACCATCTCAGCTACCTTGTCCCAAGAATCTGGAGCAATGAGCATACTGCCTAAGACTGATTGCTCAGCTTCGATTGAATGGGGGGGGACTTTTAGTTTCTCGACTTTGTCGTCCGAATTTTTCTTGGAGACTGCTTTTACAGGCATGGTTCTTTCAGCTAAATTATGGGGGATTAGTATGCGTTAAAAAGTGTTAAAAAGTAAACCATGAGTGATAGAAGTATGTAGACCATTTACTTATTAATATGTGCAGAAATAGTAGAAATAAATCGTTCTCCATAGCGGCTCAATTTTGTCTGTCCTACACCGTGGATATCTAAAAATTCAATTTCTGATTCAGGGAACTTATTGGCCATATCAGCTAAGCTGGCGTCACTGAAAACAACAAAGGGTGGCACATCGTCTTGCTCTGCAATTTTCTTGCGTAAATGTTTAAGTTTCGCAAAAAGAGCGCGATCGTAATCTGGAGTTTGCCACGATTTTTGTTTGCTAAAGTTCAAGTCGAGTCTAGGTACCGCAAGTTGCACGTTTTGAACTTGTTGTAAAATGGGCCTTGCCTCTTCAGTGAGTTTTAATACCGCATTTTGGGTAATATCCACACGTATAAAGCCTCGATGGATAAGTTGGTTGATGATATTGTGCCAATAGGCATCTGATTTATCTTTGCCTATAGCAAAGGTACTAAGTTCGTTATGCTGCTGCTCAATTATTTTTTTTAGTTGTTTACCCCTTAAAACATCAATTAAATATTGAGTAGCCACAGCTTGTTTAAGTCTAATAATACAGGAGAGAACTTGTTGTGCCTCAACTGTGGCTTCAAAAGCTTTGGGTGGGTCTAAACATATATCGCAGTTGCCACAATGGCCTGCTGAATATTCAGCAAAGTAATTGAGGAGGACTTGTCTTCGACAGGTTTGTGCTTCTCCAAAGGCCTCCATTGCGGCAAACTTTTGTAACTCGACTGTATTCCGTTCTGGATTTTCGCCACTGGATATCCATTGTCTAATTCGACTGATGTCTTTTTCATCAAATAATAATAAGGCCTCTGCAGGCATACCATCTCGACCGGCTCTGCCTATTTCTTGATAGTAAGATTCGATGCTTCTGGGTAAATCAAAATGTAATACAAACCGTACATTAGATTTGTCTATACCCATTCCGAATGCAACAGTAGCCACTATGACATCGATCTTATCTTGAATGAAATCTCGTTGAATAATATCTCGAATGTTTGGCTCTAAACCCGCGTGATAGCCAGCGCTGTTGATGCCTTTACGCGCAAGAGCCATGGCTAAATCATCTACTTTGCTACGGCTATTACAGTAAATAATACCGCTGCCTTCTTGTTGCTTTACAAAGCTAATTACTTGCTCAGTTGCTTTATATTTTGTGACCTGGTTATAGCGAATGTTAGGACGGTCGAAACTGCCTTTAAAAATGAAAGGGGAGTTTAAGTTAAGTTGTAAACTGATATCAGCTCGTGTTGCAAGATCTGCTGTTGCTGTTAAGCCCATCATTGGTACGTCAGGAAAATGGTGTTTAAGCTGCCCGAGGAGCCGATAGTCTTTTCTAAAATCATGGCCCCAGTGGGATACACAGTGGGCTTCGTCTACCGCAATTAAACTGATAGATAAACTTTTTAAGCGTGTAATAAACTCAAGTTGCATTAACCTTTCAGGAGCGACGTAAATTAACTTGTATTCGTTTTCCTGCATCCCTTTATATATGTTGTAAATATCTTCGTATGAAAGATTAGAGTTGATATAGGCTGCATTGACGCCATAAGTTAACAGCCCATCTACCTGATCTTTCATTAAAGATATAAGTGGTGAAACTACTATGGTTAAGCCAGGTAATAATAAGGCAGGTATTTGATAACAAAGTGACTTACCACCACCAGTTGGCATCAAAACTAAGGAATCTTTTTTATTTAAGGTACTAGAAATGACCTCCGATTGACCATCTCTGAACTGGTCGTATCCAAAAGTGTTTTTTAAAACCTCTCTCGCTTTATCTATAAGGGTAGTTGAAGTTGCAGAGTGGCTAGATGCTTGTTCAGACAAAGATTTCTCAATGGAGTTATATATCCGACAAGTTTACGTGTTTTTGACTGAGTGTTCACTTGCTATCACTCAAAAAAGCACTTTGAATTTATAGTGGTGAGGTGAGTGGTTATAACAGCATAAAAGTAGTGGGCCTCCGTATATGTTAAAATGCGATCAAATATTAGGGTTTAAGATTGAGTGTGTTGATAGAAACAAAGTGATAATTATTCTTCAGTGTAATGGAAAATCAATATGTACCCTGTACATAACATGCCGCATGGCGTTCTAACTATTACTGCTTTAGACGCCATTGTTCGTCTAGTCGTTTTCAAGTCATGTGTGGGTGATTTGCAAACTAAAAAAACATTTCCAAGAATTAGCTAATGTAATCACGTTACGTATGAGGAGGTATTACTTTGGCCTAGGAAAGGAGTGAAGGTTCATTGAAACAATATCACGAGCATAATGCTGCCTGTCGTAAAATAAGCTTAAATAATCAATCTAGTTTGTATAAAGGGATTATCACCATTACTTAGGTTATCTAACGCTTTGAAAAGTAGAATAATAATAGACTTGTAGCTGGAAATTATTAACTTAACTTGAGTGTTGAAAGGGTTATTAGCCTTTTTTTAAAAAAAGAAAACGCTTTATTGTTGCCGAATATTTAGACAATATGCAACTGTGCATTTAGTTAATCTAGTACTGGTCAATCGTGACGGGTACGTTATAGATTATATTTCAGGGAAGTTATGACGGTTTTTCAAAAAAATCTTACATTGCTGATTGTAGATAATGATGTTGTGAATATATCAACACTCACGTCCCTGTTTGCCAAAAAATATAGTATTGAAGTCGCTTATGATGGAAAGGCAGCGCTTCAAAGTATTTTGCTACAAGATATAGATTTAGTGCTTAGCAAAGTGGACGCGGCTATTATCAGTGGTCAAGAGTTATGTTCATTCGTAAAAGGTAATCGTTTAACTGCACACATCCCAATAGTACTACTAGCTCGAAATGCTACGTCTGATGAAGAAGAAGAGTGTCTAAGTATAGGTGCAATTGACTATATAGCGCTAAATGCTCGCCCTAAAACCATATTATTTAGAGTTAAAAATCATATGACCATGGTGGCTCAGCAGAAAAGGTTAGCTCAAGTATCATGTACTGATGGCTTAACGGGTTTGGCCAATAGAATGCAGTTAGACACAATGTTGAATAAAGAATGGTATGCCGCTGTACGTGGTGATCAATCAATCGCTATCTTACTGATTGATATTGATAACTTTAAATTATTTAATGACGAGTTTGGCCATTTAGAGGGTGATAAGTGTTTAAAAACTGTGGCGTCAATTATTGCTAAAAGTAAAAGGAGGGAAGGAGATTTTGCCGCTAGGTATGGGGGAGAAGAGTTTGTATTGTTGTTACCATTTACTGACCTAGAGGGCGCGATACAAGTGGCTGATAGTTTAACGTCTAACATTAGGAATAGAAATATCAAAGCAGCAAAAGGTGCTCACTTTCCTATGGTGACAATCAGTGTTGGTATAACTGCTTATGTTCCAAAACATCATAAAGGAATAATCAATAATCCAATTGACCTTCTTAACAATGCAGATAAGCATTTATTTAAAGCTAAACAAAACGGCAGGAATTGTTACTCTGCGTCTGAAGAATATTGAGGTGTGTTAAGTTTTACCTGTATATTGAAAAAATAATTAATATTCATTCTTCCTTGATTGCAATTCCTTAAGGCATAACTCACACTGCGCCACAAAATCATCCTAGTCTTTATTTGGTGCGTACTTTTGAATCAAAAATCTGTTAAATCTGGTGTACTGTTCGCTATTGCAGCTTATGTGATGTGGGGCCTAGCCCCCATGTATTTTAAAGCATTGAGTGAAATGGCAGCACCAGAAATTATGATGCATAGAGTATTTTGGTCTGTACCTGTCTTGTTTTTCTTATTGCTAGTTAGGCGTAAACTTGGGCAGGTGACTGCCGCAATTTTAAACTCCAAGATTTTAGTAGTGCTATTCATTAGTGGTTTTTTATTAGCAATTAACTGGTTGTTATTTATTTGGGCAGTGAATAATGGCCGTATGCTTGAATCTAGCTTAGGCTACTTCATTAATCCGCTTATAAATGTGGTATTAGCTCGATTATTTTTAGGTGAAACATTAACTAAAATGCAGAGCCTAGCTGTTTTGGTGGTATTTATTGGTGTAGCCAATTTAGTTATTTCTTATGGTCAATTACCATGGGTGTCACTTGTGTTAGCCCTAACATTTAGCTGTTATGGCTTGTTACGTAAAAAAGTTGCGGTTGAATCTATGCCTGGTTTATTTATTGAAAGTCTTTACATGTTTCCTTTTGCTGTAATTTATTGGTGCCTAGTACAGCCAGAGCATAGTAATTTGTTCATAAATGATATTGAGTTAAACAGCCTTCTTATGTTGGCTGGGGTGATTACTACCGTGCCACTGTTATGTTTTACAGCGGCAGCTAGACGTATTCGTTATACTACTTTAGGTTTCTTTCAATATATAGGCCCAAGCATTATGTTTGTATTGGCTGTGGGGATTTATGGAGAGCCAATTGATAATACGAAAATTTTTACTTTTATGTGTGTTTGGGCCGCTTTGGTAATTTATGTTTACGACCTACTTAGAGTATATAAACACGTTCCTAAAGTTTAATCAGATATGACTTTGTTTCGCCCGCTGCTTTTAGCTATATATAAGAGTTCATCGGCTTTACGTATCATTCCTTTTATACCGGCGTTATTGCTGTGAGTAAGGCCAATACTCACAGTACAAGACAATGATTGTTTTTCAAATGTTAGCTTTTTATTGCTCATAGCGATACGAAACTTTTCTATTATTTCCGACACTTCATCTCTAGGAACATTTGTAAAATATACACAAAACTCCTCCCCTCCAAACCTTGCTGCGGTGTAGTCAGAGAAGTACTCAGCAACTAATTTGGCTATTTCTTTTAGGGTGTAATCGCCACAATCATGGCCATATGTATCGTTAATGTTTTTAAAATGATCTACATCAATAATCGCTAAACCTTCTAATTTGGGATTGATTTTTTGTGCTGCTTCAACTCTTGTAAAAAAATAACGACGGTTAGGTAGTCCAGTTAAATAATCTGAGTTAGCAACTCTTCTAATGGTTTCAATATTCTCTAATCTTTCTATATTTTGCATAACTCTGCAAAAAAATTCTTCGTGGGAATAAGACTTATGAAGGTAATCCGTGGCTCCACTTTTTATGAAGCGTGCAGACAGGCCACTAGTAGTGTCTGCAGTTATGCCAATAATCCCTAAGTCTTCTTTGGAGTGGGTGAGGCGTAATTCTGAAATGAGTTGTATCGCAGACGTGTCAGATAAGTTTTCATCAATAATCACTAATTGAATATTAGAATTATTGCGCAAAGCTTGAATACTTTGTTCTGAGTTTACAGCCTCAAAAGTGATGAAGTTATGCCGTTTAAGTAAAGCTGTCATAGTATTTCGGCTATTTCTAGATTGATTTGCGACTAATACTGCTATTTTTTTATTCTTGTCTAAGCGACTTAACAAACGCGTTAAGTATTCATAAACTTGAGCGTTTTCTTTTGGAACATAATCGACAATATTTTTTTCAAGAATAATTTTTCTTGTCGTTTCATCTAAGTTTTCAGTGACGACTATCGTGGGTAGAAAAGAATCAATTGTAAAATCGATTGCTTCTCCGTTAGGGGCATCAGCTAAACTAAAATCTACAACTGCACATAAATAGTCTTCGGGTGTCGATTCCGAAAAAACATGCTTAGCTTCTATTAGGCTGTTGGTACAGATAGGTTCTAATTTAGCCTCGGTAATAAGGCGTTGCATAACCATCATACTTGATTGGCTATTTTCAATAATAAGGACTTTATGTTGCATTGAAAGGTTTACACTTTAGTTAATTTAGCGAAGGACATAACAAGCCATTTACTGCCAAAATCATCAAAATTGACTTGAATCCGTGCATGTTCACCAGTGCCTTCGTAATTGAGAACGGTTCCTTCAGCGAACTTAGGATGGATAACTCGCTCTCCTAATTGAAAAGCCGATGATTCAAATGCAGTATGTCCAGTTGTTGCTGTAAATCGATTGTGTACAGGACGAGAGATAGTGGTGCGTAGTCTTACCTCTTCTATGTGTTCTGATGGTATTTCTTTAATAAAACGTGATGGTGTGTGGTATTTGTCTTGCCCATATACACGCCTGTTTTCAGCGTAGGTTATATAAAGCTTTTGCATAGCGCGGGTCATACCTACATAACAAAGACGACGCTCCTCTTCAATCTTGCCTGGCTCTTCGTTACTCATTTGGCTTGGGAACATGCCTTCTTCAACACCTACCATAAACACTAAAGGAAACTCCAAACCTTTAGCGGTATGGATTGTCATCATTTGCACCGCGTCTTGGTGGCTGTCGGCTTGAGTGTCACCAGCTTCTAAAGATGCGTGGGCTAAAAACGCAGATAATGGTGTCATGTTGTCTGCTTCTTCTGGAACAACAAATTGTTTACATGCAGTGACTAGTTCTTCTAAGTTTTCGATTCTAGCTTGAGCTTTTTCACCCTTTTCAGCCTTGTACATGGCATATAAGCCTGAATGCTTTATAACATGGTCAGCTTGCTGCTCTAATGGAAGTTCCACAATGTCTTGCCTTAACTGCTGAATGAGTTTCATAAAGGCTTCAAGAGCATTTGATGCTCGGCCGCTTAGTCTCTTCTCTGCTAACAGTTTGGTACTCGCATCCCACATCGATAATTCAGCATCTCTAGCTAGCTCTCTTATCTGAGATAAGGTTTTGTCTCCTAAGCCTCGAGTTGGGGTGTTTACAATACGTTCGTAAGCTGCATCATCAATGGTTTGATTGATAATTCTTAAATAGCTTAATGCGTCACGGATTTCTTGGCGTTCGAAGAATCGTAAACCTCCATAAATTCGATAAGGTATCGACTCTTGAAGTAAGGCTTCTTCTAAAACCCTTGATTGTGCATTACTTCTATAAAGAAGAGCGCAATCAGTTAAAGCATTGCCGTTGTCACTCCATTCTTTAATACGTGAAACGTTAAAACGCGCTTCATCAAGTTCATTGAAACCGGCATAGAGAGATATCAATTCGCCCTGACTGTCTTCAGTCCACAACTCCTTACCTAGGCGACCACTATTATTATCAATAACTGCATTTGCCGCTTGTAATATATTGCCAGTAGAACGGTAGTTTTGTTCAAGTCGAATGGTTTTTGCGCCTTTAAAGTCTTTTAAAAAATGTTGAATGTTTTCAACATTCGCGCCTCTCCAACCATAAATGGATTGGTCATCGTCGCCAACAATAATCATATTGTTTGTAGGCGCTGCTAATAAGCGCAACCAAGCATATTGAATGTTGTTGGTGTCTTGAAATTCGTCTACCAGAATAGCGCTAAAGCGTTTTTGATAATGTTGTAAAATGTGTGGGTTGTTCAACCATAACTCGTGGGCTCTGAGTAGTAATTCAGCAAAGTCGACCAAACCTGCGCGATCACAGGTTTGTTGATAGGTTTGATAGATTTCTCGCATCTTTTGCTGAGTAGCATCACCATTGGTTTCAATATGTTGCGGACGTAAACCTTCGTCTTTATTACCATTGATGTACCACTGTATATGTTTAGGCGCCCAGTGTTTTTCATCTAGATTCAAGCTTTTTAGTACTCGTCTGACTAATCTATATTGATCATCAGAATCTAAAATGGTGAAGTTTTCGGGGAGGTTAACATCAGCATAATGGGTGCGAAGCAACCTGTGAGCAATGCCATGAAATGTCCCAATCCACATAGAATTAAGGGCAGAGCCCTGCAAATGCTCCACTCTGCCCCGCATTTCTTTGGCTGCTTTATTTGTAAAGGTTACTGCTAAAATGCCATAAGGGGCAATGTTTTCGACTTCCATTAACCAGGCAATGCGATGCACTAACACTCGAGTTTTACCGCTGCCGGCGCCTGCTAAAATTAGCATGTCAGATGCGGGAGCCGCTACAGCATCCCTTTGTTTATCATTTAATTGGTCTAGAAGGCGAGATACGTCCATTACACTACATGTCGTCAAAAAATTATGTGACTAGTATATCAGTAATACTGTATTTAATTACACTAGACTATAAAATTGTAAATCTGCCCCAATTATATTTAATAGATTCGTAAAAATGAGCTGTGCCATAATTTTATATTCTCAAAATGTAGGGTAAGCATTCCAGAAGTTATTGAATGTATAAATGGTTCTAATAATTAGTAACAAGCAAGGAGATGTATATGACGATTGAGTTTTGGCAACGTTTAAAGTCGGAAGCGCAAACGTTAGTGGCTAATGAGCCACTATTAGCAAGCTATGTACATAAGTGTATTTTAGCCCACCATAATTTCGAAACTGCATTGAGCTTTATTTTATCGACTAAGTTAGCGGACGATGTCATGGGGTCTTTGTCATTACGAGAAATGTTTGAACAAAGTTATTTATTACACCCCTCAATAGTTGAGGCAGTAATGGGCGACGTGGAAGCCGTTTATAACCGAGACCCAGCAGTCCATTCATATTTAACTGTATTATTAAACTTTAAAGGTTTTCACGCCATTCAAGTTCATAGATTGGCACATCAATTATGGTTAGCAAGTAGGCATGATTTAGCATTGTTTATACAGAGTAGAAATTCTGAAGTGTTCTCGGTAGACATTCACCCTGCAGCATGTATTGGCCAAGGTGTCATGTTTGATCACGCCACAGGGATAGTTGTGGGAGAAACCGCCGTTATTGAAAATAATGTCTCTGTAATGCAATCGGTTACTTTAGGGGGCACAGGTAATGAAGCAGGCGATCGTCACCCTAAAATTAGAGAAGGGGTGATGATTGGCGCAGGTGCAAAAATACTGGGGAACATCGTTATTGGTAAAGGAGCTAAAGTCGGTGCGGGTAGTGTGGTATTAAATGATGTGGCAGCTCACGTAACTGTTGCAGGTATTCCAGCAAAAGTAGTGGGTAAACCGACCTGCCAAAGCCCTTGCGAAACTATGAATCAAAATATACTTGAAGACTAGAGCTTAAAAGTAAGCTCAGGTTTGGCTTTGGTTGAACAAAAGGAATTTATATAAGTAAAAGTAGCTCTTCAAGTTTATTAAGCTGAATATGGGGTAAAGTCATGACCCTTTCATTTACTAATCCCATGTTTCTATTCTCGGCATACCAAGCGGTTTGGTAACCTGCTTTTAACCCGCCCCATATATCTTTTTGTAAATTATCTCCCACATGTAAAATATTATGTGCTGGCAATTTTAAAAATTGTTGAGAAAGTTGAAACATGGCGGCATCAGGCTTCATGGCTAAGTTTAATGACGCTTTAAAAGTTTTTGAAAAATAAGGTGCTATACCAATCTGGTCGAGGTTGACGTTACCATTTGTTATGGCCACAAGAGGAACCTTTTCTGATAACTCTTGCAATAAAGAGTGAGTAGACTCACTTAATGTGAAGTTGCTTCTTTGAAAATAAAAGTAATCAAAGCTCCGTTGAGCTGCTTTTTTAGCTGCCTCTGGTGACAAACCTAATTGGGAAAAGCCTGAAAGCATAGTGGTATAACGCAACTGCCCCATGTCATGCTTTAGCATCGGAGCGTTTTTTAGGGTTCTTTCTTGATGAGTTCTCCAAAAATTTTCACCGAGATGTTTAGCTTCGGGATAACTTTGTTTTAACCATCCTAAGAGAGCCTGATTTGCTTTTACTAAAATAGGATAGTTGTTATATAAGGTGTCATCTAAGTCAAAGGTCATAGCTTTAACTTTTTGTAGTTTTTTATAGAAAATCATTTGTGTTTAAGGAGTCTTATATATGAACATGTTAGCCCTTTATTTATTCTTTTTAGCTCTTGGGTGAGCTTTGTCATAAACCGAAGCCAAATGCTGAAAATTTAGATGAGTATACACTTGAGTGGTAGCAAGGTTAGCATGGCCTAAAAGTTCTTGAACACCTCTCAGATCCGAGCTTGATTCTAATATATGGGTTGCAAAGCTATGTCTTAATTTGTGAGGATTGACTGACTGTTCTAAATCTTGACTTGCTGCCCATAGCTTCATCCTTTTAGCCACTTGCCGGGTGCTGATCCTATTTTTTCGTTTACTTAGAAATAATGCTGGTTCAGACGCATTGGCGAATTCAGGTCTTAGTTTTAACCACTCCGATATGGCTACCATGGCCACTCTACCAATAGGTAATAAACGTTCTTTATTACCTTTTCCTATAACTCGCAACTGGTTGTCGGCTTCGATACTTTGTAAGTTAAGGGACACTAGTTCGGCTAACCGTAAGCCACAACTGTACATTAACTCCATGATTGCTTTGTCTCTAATTGCTAGTATGTCGTCATTTTTGATATCGAGTAGTTGATGCATTTCGTCTACGTTTAGTTGCTTAGGCAAGGGCTTACCTTGCTTAGGCGCACTAATCGAAGTAGCTGGATTTTGACTTAGGACACTTTGTTGAATTAAAAACGCGCAAAAGCCTCTAATTGCTGATAATCGTAACGCGATAGAACGCGGATTAAGGTTTGCTCTTCTGGCTTGATTCAAAATATGCCGAACGTCTTGAGTATCAAACAATTCCCAGCTAGCAATGTTTAGGTTCTCGAAAGCTGCATTGAGTTGCCTTTTGTAGCTATCGATAGACTTAGCCGCAAGGTGTTTCTCATATTTTAGATATAATAGATATTTGTCTAACCAAGGCTGTAAACTTGGCGAAAACATAATGATGAAATCTGTTAGTAGGTCAACATTTTAGGTAATAGCACACCTAAAAACTGTTGTAATTGGGTGATTAATAAAGTGTCCATATCTGGATTAAAGTGACTAGGGTCTTTGCTACCAATTGCTAAAATGCCTAGTTCCCCAACTTCGCCAATGAGTAATAATGCCACTGACTTGGCTTCTTGATCGTTAAACAGCAATTTACGTTCGTGCTCACTTAAGCGGCCGAAGAAGAATTGATTCTGCTGAAAACGCTTTTCAATAAATAGTCTGCGTTGAATTTCAGGAAGTGCATGAGGACCTTTAAACGGCTTAAGTGTTACAGCAGATAGCTCTAGGTTCTCTTGGATAACTTCTTCTAATATAAACTTAAGTTCATCCAAATCTTTACACTTTAAGATACGAAGATTTAAGTCTGCGTAAACTCGGTATATGGCTTCGTTTTGTTTAGCGATCGAAATTAATTGGTTTAGTTTATGATTTAATGTCCTAACCTTTTTACGTAATTGCTCACTCTGTAATTCAACCAGGGATACGCTACCTTTTAAACTGTGAGGAATTTTTATTTTTTCAATTAGTTGAGGGTATTGTACGAAAAAATCAGGGTTATTAAGTAAGTAAGTGGCTACTGACTCATGAGATAAAGATTCTTCATAATTCGTGTTTATATCCGTATTATTTTTATATTGCTCCAAAATCTCACTCATATGTTTATATGCCCATCAAATACATGTTCAGCTGTTCCCGTCATTTTTAAGACATTATCTTTGCCTTGCCAACGTATTTTTAAACTTCCGCCAGGTAAATCTACTCTAACATCTTTACTCAATTTGTTGTGTATTTGTCCGATAGCAACCGCGGCACAAGCCCCACTTCCGCACGCTAGTGTTTCACCCGCTCCACGTTCATAAACCCGCAATTTTACATGGTTAGGATTGATGATTTGCATAAACCCGACATTTGCCCCTTCGGTGAATCTTTCATGTCGTTCAAGTAAAGGCCCTATTCCTTCGACATCAGCTTTTTGAACATCATCAACTAATAATACACAATGAGGATTACCCATTGATACGGCGCCACAGAAAAATGTATGGTCTTCAGCACGCAATACATAAATTTTCTCTTGCTTCTTAGCTTTTATGGGCACCATATGTGGATCGAATTTAGGAACTCCCATATTGACAGTTACTTGGCCATCTTTTTCAAGATATAAAACCATACGACCTGCCTTGGTGCTGACAATTATTTTATTACGATTAATCAACCCTTTCATTTTTACAAATCGCGCAAAACATCGTGCGCCATTACCACATTGTGATACTTCTGAACCGTCAGCGTTGAATATTCTATAATGAAAATCTTGCTCAGGATCGTATGGAGGCTCGACCAATAAAAGTTGATCGAATCCTACTCCAAAATTTCTATCTGAGAGCTGTTGTATTTTCTCTTTTGAAAAGAAAACATTCTGGGTGACGTTATCAATGACCATAAAGTCATTGCCCAGGCCATGCATCTTTGAAAACTGGATTTGCATTGTCACTACTTAGCTATAATTGTTATCTAACCGCTTAAAGCAGGTCGTTAGATTCGTTACTAACAGTTATATCATTTCATATAAAGACTGACCATGCCTTTAACTAGCATCGGCAAAAATAATCTAAATAACTTTCTGTTTTAACATCACCTTGTAATAAACAAGGCAGCCAAAGAATTAAGTTGGTATGTGTTCATTCTCAAACAAACTTTCAATGGTCTCTCTTTCTCTAACTAAGTGAGCTTCGTTAACATCAATGAGTACTTCAGCGGCGCGGCCTCGACTATTGTAATTTGACGCCATAACAAAGCCATATGCGCCAGCACTTCTTACTGCTAGGAAATCGTTTGGAGCTATGGCAAGTTCTCGCTCCTTACCTAAAAAGTCACCGGTTTCGCAAATAGGCCCTACAACGTCATAAGTGGCTGCTACTCGGTTTACGCCAATGTTAAGTGGGATGATACTTTGCCATGCTGAATACAGTGAAGGACGAATTAAGTCGTTCATGGCTGCATCTACGATCGCAAAGTTTTTCTCATCACCTTCTTTTAAAAACTCTACCTTTGTCAGTAATACCCCTGCGTTTGCCATGATGGCTCGACCTGGCTCAAAGATCAGTAGCAAGTCTTCCCTACCTTGCATGCGCTCCGCAATTGCTTGGGTGTACTCATCTGGGTGAGGGGCTTTTTCGTCATTGTAGGTTACACCTAACCCGCCTCCCACATCTAAGTGCTTCAAGTGAATACCGTTTTCAGCCAACTCGTCAATTAAAGCTAACAAAATATCGAGTGCATCAATAAAGGGGGATAACTCCGTTAATTGAGAGCCAATATGGCAATCAATGCCGATAACATTCAGAAATGGCAGGCTTTTAGCGTATTGATAAATTTCAACCGCATTTTGACGTGCAACACCAAACTTGTTGGCTTTTAGGCCTGTGGAAATATAAGGGTGGGTGTTTGCATCGACATCAGGGTTAACCCTAATTGAAATAGGTGCAGGTTTACCCTGTTGCTCTGCTACTTCATTAATTCTAGCTAACTCGCTGCGAGACTCAACGTTAAAACACTTGATGTTATGTTCTAGTCCCAGTGCAATTTCTGCCTCTGTTTTACCTACACCTGAAAATACTACTTTTCCGGGGTCGCCACCCGCCTTAAGTACTCGTAATAATTCTCCTCCCGACACTATGTCGAATCCCGATCCTAACTTAGCCATTACATTTAATACCGCTAGGTTGGAGTTGGCTTTAACCGCATAACAGATTAGGTGAGGCTGGTCGCCAGCAGCCTTGTTGAACGCGAGCCAATGGCGTTCTATTGTTGCCTTTGAATAGACATAACAAGGTGTTTTAAATTTTTCAGCTACTTCTGTCAAAGAGACATTTTCAGCGTAGAGTTCTTGGTTTTTATATGCGAAGTAATCCATATTAATTGGTTCCTGTAGCAGGGGATTCGGTGGCTTCTTTAGCTTTAGTTTCAACTTTGTTGCTTTGAGGTGCTTCTGGAAGATAAAGCGCTCGCTTTTGACCACAAGCTGACATACCTACTAGGCAAGAAAATAGCATGAGTTGTGATGCAATTCTTAGAGTTTTTAGCATAACTACCACCGCAAAATAAATAGCTGGCAATAATGTCATTACCTAGCTAAAAAACAAGGGGTAGAGTGAGATGATTTGGCATTTTATGCAATAAGAAATAACTAAGTTTACCAATGTTTAAATTTATTGGGAAACTTGTCTTAATTGTTTTAATACCCACTCAGGGAATTTGACCTGGTGCCACAATGCCGCGTATAAGCCCTTGGTATCGTTCTATTGTCTATTCACAATCCAGTCTATTAGTGTATCTGGGGTTGAAGAAAATCGGATGGTGTCTGGTGTGTCACTTTGTAGTAATGATTTCATAAGGTAGCTCGAACAGTTACAAAGCTAAAATGATATTAAGCAAGGCTCATGAACCATATATGTCAATTTTGCTAAAACGTTATGACAGCCCTTAAGCATTCCTAGAATATTGATAAAAATACACTAGATTTGAATTTCTCTAGCAGTATACTCAAGACTAAACCTAGCAAACTTGGAATTTACATGGACTACAACACATCTACTTTATGCGATATTTTTGCGGACAGCGTTGACGTGGTTGAGCCCATGTTTATAAGTTTTGGAGGTAGATCTTCGTATGGCGGCGAAATTACAACTATCAAATGTTTTGAAGATAAAGGTCTGATCGATAAGACTCTAGAGCAACCAGGGGTGGGCAAAGTCTTATTAATTGATGGTGGTGGCTCTATGCGACGAGCTTTGATTGACGCAACTTCGGCACAACTCGCATTTGATAATGGTTGGGAAGGTATTGTGTGTTACGGCAGTGTCCGTGAAGTTTATGAATTAGAAGATATTAACATCGGAATTCATGCTATTGCATCTATACCTGTAGGAGCTGATGATCAAGAATTAGGTGATGTAGATGTTGCAGTGAATTTTGGTGGCGTAACTTTTCTCCCTGAAGACCATCTATATGCGGACCAAACTGGCATTATCTTATCTCCGGACTCCCTCGACCTTGAATAGCTTTATTATTTGCCTATAAAAAAGCCGTGTTTCAAAGAAACACGGCTTTTTCAATTATAGTAATGGCTAATTTAGTTTACTTACCAACCAATACAGAAACGTTTGCGATACCAGCTTTCTTAACTTCGTTAATTACTTCGGTTACGTCACCATGTTTTGCTTTAGGGTGAGCTTGAACAGCTGCTGAGTCTTGATTGTTTTCAGCCAAGAAACTTTGAATATTCGCTTCTACACGGCGAATATCAACCTGACGACCATTCACTACTATTGTTCCATCTTCTTCTACGCGAATAGATAAAGACTTTACATTAGTAGGTGGTGGGGGTGTATTAGAATCTTTAGGGCGACTAACTTCTAGTCCTTTCTCTTTTACGAAAGAGGTGGTCACAATAAAGAAGATAAGCATGATGAACACTATGTCCAACATGGGAGTCATATCAATTGCAGCTTCGTCGTCTGCGCTGCCGTGTTTTTTTCTTTTCATCGGTATAAATCGCCAATTGGGTTAATACGAATACTGCCTTTAAATTAAGACAGTTCATCTTCGGAGATCTTAATTGTTATTCAACAATTATCGGAACCCACTAAGGGTTAGTGTTTCTCACTTCCCTATAGCGTGCCCCAAATGACGAAAATAATCCAGTAGGTTTTTTGAAATTATTGTTCTATGTTCATCTACAGGGTAGATCCCTAACTTGGCCTCAGGGCTTTGCTTGGTACCTTGCACTAGAAATGCATTTTTTCTAAATTGGTCTTGGATACACGCCTCAAAGGCACGGGCGCTAAGCTCCTGAGGCTGAGCGTAATAGTACATTTTTAGTGTTTTATCAGCAAAAGCACAACGATTAACATAGTCATTTGGTTGACTTTTAGTGCTGCTTAAAAATATTGACTCAAAAACTCTACTGAGTTTGATATTTAAACCATGTTGTATTTGTTGGTTGTCTTTTAACCAGCTTTGCGAGGCAAATTGATGATTTTTAGTATTTACAAATAACTTGTTGCAAATGTAATGGTCAAAAGCATGGAACCATTCGTGGGCCAGTGCTCCTCCTCCGGCATTTTTTGCCAATGCTAAGGTTTTAGTTCGTGAGTCGTAGTGAGCACTACTGTGTTTTCTGCCACCACTGCCAAATGCTAGCGATAAATGATTATTCAGGGAGATGACCTGTTCAGGCACCTCCAGTATTTCCATTAAGTCGCACAAAGCATCAAAAAATAAATTGGCGGCAAGCTGTTGTTCTTCTTTTGTAACCCATTTGCCAATTGTGACTGTGCGAAACCCGAATATTTTTACGATATCTTGAAAACTTACATCAGCCCCGTCTCGATGTGAGGGGCCATTTCGATAATATGGCTGATGAATCCGTGACGGTTTGCTTGACATTGCTAAATGGCATCAAGCTCAGCTAATATTTGGGTACTCCATTCTTCTACTCGTTGTTCAGTTAAATCATATTGATTTTCATCGTCTAAGCTTAAGCCTACAAAAAAGCTATTTTCTGCCACCAATGCTTTTGAATGATTGAATTCATAGCCTACATTTGGCCAATACCCTACGAATTCACATTGCAAAACAGCTAATTCATCGTGCAGCATACCTAGCGCATCTTGAAACCAATCTGCGTAGCCAAATTGGTCTCCCAAACCATATAAAGCGACCTTTTTACCTGTTAGGTTTAAGTCTTTAATATCTTGCCAACTAGACTCCCAATCTTCTTGCAATTCGCCAAAGTCCCAAGTTGATATACCGAATATTAATACATCATATTGTTCTGACTCTTTAAGGTGGGTATCTTTAATATCAAATAAGTCAACCTTTGACATTTTTGCTAATTCGTGAATTTGAATTTGAATTTTTTCAGCCGCCATTTCTGTATAGCAAGTAGTGGAACCATAGAATAAACCTATCTTTAATGCTTGTATGGACATGTTGACCTTAGTGAAATTTTAATCAGAATCTAAAAAAACGCAGCATATTATACCTATAATTGTATATTACTCTTCGGGATTTTTATTTCCTTATGACTTCAGAGAAGCTCGTTTGGAAAAATAAAGCGATGCTATATGGTTTTCTTTTACATTTCTTTAGGTAATATTCGAGTGCTTGAAAACATGAGAGCGGTTTTCATTGAATCACTTATTTAATTTGTACGGAATATATATGAAACTTACCTCTGCATTATTTGCCTTAGCTAGCTGTTTATGGATGGTGGGGTGCAGCAAATCGTCTATCACTGACAATATTGATGTATACGGTTACTGGGTTATGGAGAATGATGGTTCTATAATGAAAGACCCTCAGCCCTCAGGTCTAAAGGCGTGGAAAGGTGGCCTATTAACTGTAAGTGATCGTAGTGCTATTCCTTCTCAGCGTTTACTGCTTCGAAAAATATCAACTAATGAAGCTCAATTAAATGGCCCTGATTTATCTATATCTTTGTCTGATAACTTAGCGCAAAGTTGTTTTGCAGCCTACATCAGTGGTAATCCAGATTTGGAAGCGCTGGCAATAGACCCGAATGATGACAAAATTTTTTATTTGGTTACCGAGGATGCCAGTGGCGCTGAGCCGATGTCGGTATCCTGCCAGAATAAATATTCAAATACCGGCTCTACATTGTACCCGAGGTTACTAATACGGTTAGAACAGCAAACAAGTAGCTCAGTTTTGATGACTCACGTCCGTCCAATAAAATTTACTCAAGAGATGCAGGTGGGTGATTTTCCTAACGATGGTATTGAGGCCTTAAGCTTTGGTAACAATAGAACCTTGTACTTGGGGGTTGAGAAGGATAAACAGTCACAAGCTCGTATTTTTTCTTTGAAAATGGATGAGGATTTCTGGGGCTCTGAGGATTTTGCTGTGGTTTCTGACTTACCTTTAAAGTTACCAAATTTTTCAGGGGGCAGACACCCAATCAATGGAATGGACTTTTACCAAGCACCAGCGGGACAAGAGTTTCTAATTGCCGCCGCCCGTAATGATGGAAAATTATGGATTATTGACTTAAGTGGAGAAAAAGAAACGCGTATATTACCACTCACATTTTACGCTGAATTAAAGAGTGGAAGTGAAAACTGCACAGGTTTTGAAAAAATGCATAACGCTTCGATTGAAGGTGTTGCGGTAATGAATGATACGCTTTGGATGGTTAATGACCCGTGGAAAGAAATGTATATTAAGAATATTCAATGCAATGAAAATAAAGAAAACTATGAAAATTATTCACCTTTGTTGTTTAGTTTAAAGATTCAAGCTGAGTGGTTTCAATAGTTAATTGTTAGGTTTAGTTGTGCACTAGCAGGATTGGTGCACAACAGATTACCGTGTTTACTTTAATCTACTGGCAAATTTTTTCTTAAATTTTAAAAGTTTAGGGGCAACAACCATATTGCAGTATTGGTTTTGTGGATTATTAGAGAAGTAATCTTGGTGATAGTCTTCAGCTTGATAGTAGTTATTCACTTCAGTTAATTCGGTGACAATTGGATCAGACCAAATTTTTTCCTCTTCAATTTCTCGTAAAATCTCACTAGCCATTACTTTTTGTGATTCATCATGGTAATAAATTGCACTGCGATATTGCGTTCCCACATCATTACCTTGGCGGTTGAGTTGCGTCGGATTGTGCAAGGCAAAAAATATTTCAAGAATGTCGCGATACGTAATTAAGTCTGTATCAAAATTCACTTGCACCACTTCTGCATGGCCAGAACTACCATTACAAACTTGCTCATAGGTTGGGTTATCAAGTTGCCCGCCTGCGTACCCAGCGTATGCTGAAACTACACCGTTAACACTGCTAAAAGCTGATTCAATACACCAGAAGCAGCCACCACCAAGAGTTGTGGTTTGAATTGTTGCCATTTTTTACTCCAACAAAATGTCTTTATAGTCATAATGTGGTTGTTACTGATACAAAATTCAAGATATAAATATTTCAAAAAATTTTAATTATGTGTCTGAATAGTCTTATCTGATTCGTTATTAAATAGAGAAGTTTGATAAGCAAGCTTTTTACTAACTAATTAAAAAAGGAAACTAATATGCAATTTTTAGCGTTGATTTATGCTGGTGAAGGCAAGGATGATGTGGACATGGAAACTCTAATAAGTCAGTACGAGTCTTTTGAAGAGGAAGCAAAAAATGTTGTTTTGGGGAGTAATGCTCTAGAGGCAGTAAGCACCGCCACTTCAGTGAGAGTGAGAGATGGAAAATCACAATTAACAGACGGTCCTTTTGCTGAGACTAAAGAGCAACTGGGAGGCTATTATCTATTTGACTGTAAAGACCTTGATGAGGCATTGCTTTGGGCTGCTAAAATTCCTAGTGCCCGTTATGGCACAGTTGAAGTGAGACCGGTCATGTTATTTGAATGATAGAAACTGACTGTTTTGCATATGGATGAGATAGCACGAATTTTTAGAGCTGAATCAGGCAAGGTTATTGCCTCTCTGGTTTATATTTCTAAAGATATACAGTTAGCTGAAGATGCGCTACAAGATGCCCTTGAACAGGCTAGTATCCATTGGCCCGTTCAAGGCGTACCTGCCAATAGTTGTGCTTGGCTTTATTTGGTAGCTAAACGTAAGCTTATCGACAATTTACGCAAAATAAAAACCTACAATGATAAACAAAATACCGATCTAATTAGGCAGAGTATTATCTCTATTGAAGGCACATCTGAGCTTGAATATGATGTACCAGATGAAAGGCTTAGATTAATATTTACATGCTGTCACCCAGCATTAAATGAGGATGCACAAGTCGCGTTAACTCTTAGGACTTTGTGTGGTTTAACAGTCAAAGAAATAGCTCGAGCTTATTTGATATCTGAAGTGGCCATGGGTCAACGGATCACTCGATCCAAAAGAAAAATTAAAAAAGCGGGTATCGCTTATGAAGTGCCTAGCCATGCACAACTCAACGCTCGTTTAGCCAGTGTGCTTAAAGTTATTTATTTGATTTATAATGAATCTTACAGCGCATTTGAAGGGCAAACACTGACTCGGCAAGATTTTGCTCAAGAGGCAATTAGGTTAAGCCGCTTGATGGTTAAGCTAACGCCATCTGCGGAAGTATTCGGCATGGTGGCATTACTGTTGTTTCATGATGCAAGAAGAGCGTCTCGTAGTAATAGCCTTGAGGCTTATATTCCGCTAGAACATCAAGATAGACAGTTATGGGATGACAAGCTGATTACCGAAGCGAATAAATATATGGATAAAGCATTGGCATATAAACAAGCTGGGCAATATCAAATACAAGCTGCAATCAGTGCCTTACATTGTAATGCACCTAGTTGGGAAGTAACTGATTGGAACCAAATTAGATTGCTCTATTTACGATTGTTAGATTTCAACGGCTCACCAATGGTTTTACTCAACTTATTGGTTGCTAAGTCTTATACAGCAGAGTTAGATAAGGTGTATCAAGAGTTACTATTATTGGAGACTCACTTGTCTGATTATCAACCCTACTATGCAGCGAAAAGCGATATAGAGGGGCGTCTAGCATTACCGGTAGCGGCAAATACCTCACTAGATAAGGCGATCAAATTAAGTAAGAATGGTAGCGAGCGAGACTTCTTATTGCGAAAAAGGGCCGCATCTCTCAAAAATTGAACCTACATCTTTGTTTCTACGTATTATTAATTTAAATGAATCTAATTGAATTGCTCTTATGTTAACTCACGAACTCACTATTTTTTATGATGGCTATTGCCCCTTATGTTTAGCTGAAATGCGTAAATTAAAGGAGTTAGATACGTCAAAGGCTATTTCTTTTGTTGATATCCAAGAAGACTGTTTTAATCATAACTACCCTCACTTGAATTGGGCGGCATTGAATGCCCGTATTCATGGTTATCTTGCTGATGGCAGGTTAATAAGTGGCTTAGATGTGACATATGTAGCATGGAAGCTGGTAGGTAAAGGTTGGGTATATGCACCCCTTAGATGGCCAGTAATTAGGTGGTTTGCAAATATGGCTTACAATGGTTTCGCGAAGCATCGATACACCATTTCGTTTTTGTTAACAGGCAAAAAGCGTTGTTTACCGTGTGAGCAAGTTAATAGAGGTTCACATGACAAAAACTAACGCTCTTGTGATTGGTGCATCTGGGGGCATTGGCGCTGCATCAGTTAATCAATTACAACACTCAAATGTGTATCATCAAGTACATGCTGTTTCTCGCAGTTTACCTGCTGAGCCTTTAAGCCATGTCTGCTATCATCAAGTGGACTCAGAAGATGATCATAATATTTTTGAATTATGCCAACAGCTTAATTCCCAAGGGATTCAATTTACACTTGTTGTTTGTTGTATTGGGGCGTTACATGGCCAGGTTGGCGAACATCTAGTTAAACCTGAAAAACGCATGGAAGATTTAGACTCTAAAAGCCTAGATTTTTATTTTTCAACTAACGTCATTACACCTGCTATTTGGCTTAAAAACCTAGAGAAGTTGTTGAAAGGCAAACAAGCCGCAAAACTAGTGTTTTTGAGCGCTAGAGTGGGCAGTATTAATGATAATGAGTTGGGCGGTTGGTATGGTTACCGCGCAAGTAAGGCAGCTTTAAATATGTTGATAAAAACGGCACAAGTTGAGTTGAAAAGGCGTGCTAAAAATGTCGCATTGGTTAGTTACCATCCCGGTACTGTAGATACTAATTTATCTAAGCCTTTCCAGAGCAATGTTCCTCAAGGTAAATTATTCACTGCTGATTTTACTGTGTCACAATTGTTAAATGTACTTTCAGACTTAACTGCAGAACATGCCCCTTATTATATAGATTGGCAGGGCAAAAGGATTTCTTGGTAGTGTTTAATCTTAACGATACTTGTAGTGATTTTTGTGGTTGAGGGGATGGATCTCTTAACAACAAAGACATTCTGAAATTCTGCTGGTAATATCTGCCTCCAATTATAAAAATAAAATAGGACTTGTTATGAGCGCACCTCGCGAACAATTTGGCTCTCGTTTAGGTTTTGTCTTAGCGGCGGCTGGCTCTGCTGTTGGTATTGGTAACCTTGTTGGGTTTCCAGTTGGTGCCGCTAAAAATGGTGGTGGGGCATTTTTGTTGATGTATGCCATATTTGTAGTGGCAATATGTGTTCCAGTGATGATTGCAGAAATGACCATCGGAAGGGCTAGTCAAAAAGATCCTCTTGGTGCTTTAACGTCACTTTCTGGGCGCAATAAAGGGTGGCGTTTGGCCGGATGGTTATCAATTATTACTCCCTTTATGATTGCGGTGTTCTACTTGGTTATTACTGTTTGGATTTTTGGTTATTTATTTGAATCTAGCATAGGAAACCTAGACTTACTGGCAGACCCCGCAACGTTTGGAAATTTTATATCTGGTAATAGCATCTTCATATACATGGCAGGTGTACTGGCAATTGTATATTTAATCCTGCAAGGTGGCGTAAAACAAGGTATAGAAAAAGCAGCTAAAATATTGATGCCAGCCTTGTTTATAATGCTGCTTGGCATGGTTGTGTTTGTCTTAACTCGAGACAACGCTATGGCTGGGGTATCGTTTTACCTTGTTCCTGATTTTGATAAAATTAATGCCAGTGTGATTAATGGTGCGCTTTCCCAAGCTTTTTTCTCTTTGTCTTTAGGGATGGGGATCATGATCACTTATGGTAGTTATATTGATAAGCGCTCTAATTTACCTTCTTCTGCAAAACTAGTTGCATTGACCGATACTGCTGTGGCTTTTACTGCTGGCTTGATGATCCTTCCAGCCATTTTTTCGTTTAATCCCTCTGTTAATCCAAGTGAGTTAAGTGAATCTTCAGTTTCAATGATTTTCTCTTATTTGCCGCAAATATTTTTAGCTTTGCAAGAGTCCTTGGGCTACACGGGGGCGAGTATAGTTGCCAGTACTTTCTTTTTATTAGTCTTTTTTGCAGCGATAACTTCATTAGTTTCGATCTTTGAAGTGCCTGTTGCCGCATTGATGAGCGAGAAAGGTATAGTTCGTAAAAATTCATTATTTATTTGTGGCATTTTACTAGTTGTTTTTGCGTTGATGTGCGCGTTTTCATTTGGCTTTTTTGAATTTTTTACGGCATTCATTAGTTATGGGGGCTCAGATACCCCAAAGTCTTTCTTTGACTTAGTGTATGACGTTTTTTATGACACCATTTTGCCTTTAAATGGATTATTGATTTGCCTATTTGTTAGCTATAAATGGAAAACTCATGCATTTAACAAAGAGTTAGACGAAGGCGCGCCTGATTTTAAAGGTAGCTTTCTGGCACGCTATGTAAATTTTGCACTTGGAACTTTTATTCCTTTAATTTTATTGGTTATTTTTGCAAATACAGTGGCTCTTAAATTCTTTGGTAGCGCACTGATTGGCTAGTAGTAATTTAAATCGTGCTATAAGGGATCTATGCCTTAATCATATCGTAAGGGCTTGGGTATTTAAGTGTTAATCCAAGCTTTTCAAGGCTATAAGTTGCATCAATTTCCTTTCCCGCAGCTGGTTGTTCACAAGCGATAAAGGTGGGTGCTGGCAAGGCTAGTTTTGCTGCTGACCAAGTGTAGTAGTCTTTTCTTGTGGGGTGCTGTAACGCGCTTAAATGTAATGTATGCCCCCAAAGGTTTTTCGTGATAACAAGGTAGATAGCACGGATCACATCATCTTGATGTATCAAGTTAGTCTTACCATTTGGGTTTGGTAGATTTGATTTACCTGCCAGATAATTGGCTGGATGCCTATCATGATTAACTAATCCTGAAAGGCGAATAATTGTGCTGCATTTAGGGAAGGCTTCGGTGACCAAGGCTTCAATAATCAGATTAGTTTTACCTGATGAGGTGACAGGCATGGTTGGGCTATGTTCCGTTATTACTTGGTCTTGGTCACCGTATACAGACGTAGTACTAATGAAAATCACTTGCTTAATTTGAGTACGCGAAGCGTGTTCGACTAACGAATGTATCTGCATAATAAAGCTATTCGGGGTTACTGCCTTGCGACCTACGGGGATGTTTAATATTAATGTATTGCTAGTAAAAATAGCACTAACAGCCGCAATGTTTAAGTCATCTCCTAGTTCAAATTTTACGGCTTCTAACCCTAAGTCATTTAAGGTTGTGCACTTTTGAAGTGAGCGGGTGGAGGCTACAATATTGTAACCAAATCCTTTTAACGTTAAAGCCAGCGGCTGGCCTAACCAACCACAGCCTACGATAGATATTCCCACAGAGTTATTCTCGTTATAAAAATTGAGTAGAGTTAGATTATCACATCAAATTCGTATTGTTTTTTACTTGTAACACATCTAAATTACTGAGCTGCTGAATATTTTGTTGTAATTTATTTTCTGCCATATCGATTTCAGCCAATGTGATGCATAAAGCATGGGCATTTTTCTCTAATACTGTGGCCTGTGCTTCAATTTTGTGTTCTATACGCTGGCCAAAATGCTCCATTTTATGTTCAAATTCTTCTAAGTCACCACCACCAAATATGATTTGAGTGCCTAGGGCTACCAATACATGTCCGATAGATTCAGATACTACTTCTTCAATTGCTTGTTCGAATTCTTGCTCCCATTGTTCTCCCATAAACACTCTGTCTTCAAAACCATCTGAGTCTATTTGTATATTGCCGTTGTCCCCATAAAAATTGTATTGGACTTGTTGGTCTAATTCATTCAATTTATCAGATAAGTCTTGCATGACCTGGCTATCAGAGCCTAACATTTCTTCAAATACTTCACTCATTGCACTATTGGCTAAAGCTATGGCATCTGTTGCGATATTTGCTGCTTGTGGCACTGCTTCATTGATGCCATTGTAATACTGATTTACCCATTGTCGTTGCTCGTTAGACAGGTCTATCTCCTGGTTATTGACATAAAGGACTTTGTCTTCAGTTATGGTGAGCTGATTGTCATGGTCAATTTGAACTTGTAATACCTTATCTTCAAGTTGCAATTGGCCGTTAAGTTCAATATTGCATTGATTGGCGAAAGCTGGAAGTGAACCAAAAGTTAAAGTGGCGGCTAAAATAATTGAACGCATGTTGTTCTCCAAGTATAAACGTCTTTTTTATTCACTTGAGCAAGGGCTACGCCAAGATTAATTTTCTATATAAAACAATAAGATAGATAAGATTTGCTAGTTGCCCATTAAAGTTAATATAAGTTTGTTAGCCAACGTGACTAATAAGTAGTTAGTTAGACCATCTATTTTTTTTATTTATGCTTTTCGTCCTTTGGTTTTTTGGTGCATAATATATATAGATAGTAATAACTAGGAATTAGCTAATGAGTAACTGGTATGAGCCCATTTTATTTGGATTCACATTAATCGCGTTTGTTTTGGGTCTGACTAGCCTCATCATGAGTTTCTTGCCTGTTAAAGAAGGCGAAGACCCTATGCAGTCTAGAGTAGAATATGGATTTTTTGGTGTTTCTGGTTTAGTTTTGTTTATCGTATTTATTTATGCTTTGGTAGTCGCTTAAACTATTTTTAGGGCCTGTCACTGACTCGTTGATAGGCTCTTAGTTTGAAGGTTGGTAATATAGCCAACAAATGATCAAAGATGTCGCTTTGTATCCCTTCGTAGTTCTGCCATTGCTTGTCTGCACAGAAACAATATATCTCAATTGGTACCCCTAATTCAGTTGCAGGTAGCTGGCGCACTATTAAGGTCATGTCGTTATTGATCATTGGGTGGTTTTCTAAATATGCGCGCATATAAGCACGTAACGTCCCTATGTTGGTTAGCCTACGACTATTTACCAAGTCTTCTGTTTTTATGTTTTGTACCTTGTGAAAAGTTTGTAGTTCTTCAAGTTTGTGCTGGATATAGGCTTTGATGTAGCGAATTTTTGAAAATTCTTGCAACGTATCTTGATCGCAAAACGCAATGCTCTGAATATCAATATATACAGAGCGTTTAATACGCCTACCTCCGGACTCTGACATTCCTCTCCAGTTCTTGACTGAATCAGTTATCAAAGCATAAGTTGGAATGGTAGAAATAGTTTTATCCCAGTTTTGAACTTTTACTGTGGTTAAGCCTACTTCTAGCACATCACCATCAGCTCCAAACTTTGGCATTTCTATCCAGTCGCCAGTATTTACCATGCGGTTAGCTGCAATTTGAATACCCGCCACAAAACCTAATATGGTGTCTCTAAACAATAATAGCAAGATTGCGGTTACAGCACCTAAACCAGAAATTAGTAACAGTGGTGACTTATCTAATAGGTTGGAAATAATAAGTAGTGCAGCCACGACAATGATGAATAGCTTACCAACTTGAATGAAGCCAGTAATAGGAGCTTTCTTGGCCAAGTTTGAAGCATTGTAAGTATCTTCTACTGTATTAAGTATGGCGCTTGCAGCTAATACAGAGGCGATTAATACATAGACCACAGCTGATTTTTGTAAAAACGTTAGTAATAGAGCGTTGTCTATTAAAAGAGAGCTTAATAAATACAGTAAAATAGCGGGCACAATATGGCCTACTCTTCTGAAAAAGTTATGCCTGTGTAACTCATCATCAAAGGTATTTTTACTTTTACTTATGATTAAACGAATACGGCTATGTAGAATACTTTTTGTGAGCCAATTGCTACCCCAAGCTAATACTAAAATACCTGTCAAGGCAGTGGCTTGGAAAAGCCAACTTTTTTCTGAAACATGAAAGCCAAAATACTCTATCAGTGATAATAATTTTTGACTGAGGAATTCACTTTTTTCCATTTTAATCTCGATGTATATTTAACTTATATTACTTGCGGACTAATCTGAGCCTTTGGTGTCTGACATTGATTGAAGGCGTTGGTCTTTTTGCAACCATAGATTAGTTAACCAGCGTTGAAACTTAACTCTTTGCTCTGGGTTATTGAAGTAATCAGGCCCATAAATATCATTTCTCAATATGTCTTCGATTGAATGAGTTTGAATATCTACTTTGATATAGCTCACTTTACCACACGTAAAATCCCAGAAACTAGGCGTACCCTGAGGGTAATGTATGGTGACATCTAACAATTTATGGAGTTGCTCGCCCATTGCACCTAATACAAACGCCATCCCTCCCGCTTTGGGTTTAAGTAAGTGTTGAAATTGACCAGAGAGTCGCTGCTGTTTTTCTTCTGTTAAGCGAGTCCCTTCAACAAAATTCATAATACTGACAGGTTTGTATTTGAATTTTTCGCAAGCTTTGCGGGTATTTTCTAAATCCTTGCCTTTTAAATG
The DNA here is from genome assembly GCF_039943935.1 of Paraglaciecola sp. Classification (GTDB taxonomy): domain Bacteria; phylum Pseudomonadota; class Gammaproteobacteria; order Enterobacterales; family Alteromonadaceae; genus Paraglaciecola. The sequence goes on along the minus strand of NZ_JBDUZQ010000009.1, from coordinate 23,838 downwards.
TGGTTTTTTAGCGATGAGTTTTTTGCTGTACCTATGCATAAATGGAAAATCTAGCGCCCACCAAGCTACCCCTAAAAATGGCACCCAAATTAATTCCTTTTTTAAGAAAAACTTCAAAAATGGAATTTTGCGATTAAATACTCTCTGTAACACTAAAATATCTACCCAAGACCTATGATTAGATATGACTAAATACCAGTCTTTTTGACTTAAGCCTTCTAACCCAGTGACCTCAATTTTGGTTCTGCTAAATAGAAATTGATTACAGCTGTTAACGCTTATCCAAAGTGTGGCGCATCCATCTAACAAGTAAGACATAAATGTACGCCATATCTCAATGGGAATAAGTTTAAGAAATGAAAAAATCAAAATGGGAATTAGCCAAAAAATGGTATTAAAAAAATAAATGATGACGGACAGTGCGCCCAATAAAGAAAAAATCATGGTCTTCAACATAATTACTACTCCAAAACTTGCATAAGTTTAAACTAAAATCATTCCAAATATGTAGAAGTTCTTGATAGGGATTTAGGTGTTATAAATGTTTTGTAACACTTCAAGGTGGGAACTATTAGGTAATAACCAAGCCTGATGGCTAGAAAGGCTTTTAATATGAGAGTTTGTATATCATTATTCCATTTGAAATTTTATTAAAAGGATATTATCCGTAGTGAAAAAACATGTTTTATTAACTGCTTGTATCGCAGCTATTTTGAGTTTAAACGCGTGCAGTGTGAAAGAGTCATATCTCGATTCTTCAGCTTCAAGCAATGATATCGTGATTCCTGCTGGTTTCAAAAAAATAACCTCTGTGGTGAAAAGCGCAGATGAACTGGTTATTCCTTTTAATAAATATGAATTAGATAATGGTTTAACTGTGGTATTACACCCAGATAAATCTGACCCACTGGTACATGTTGATGTGACTTACCATGTTGGCTCAGCTAGAGAAGAAGCAGGCAAGTCTGGTTTTGCCCACTTTTTTGAGCATATGATGTTTCAAGGTTCTGAAAATGTCGCTGACGAACAGCACTTTGCTTTAATTACTGAATCTGGAGGTACGTTAAACGGGTCAACCAATACGGACCGTACTAATTACTACGAGACGGTACCAGCCAATCAACTGGAGCGTATGCTTTGGTTAGAGTCTGACCGCATGGGCTTTTTCCTTGATGCGGTAACCACTGAAAAATTTGAAAATCAAAGAGAAACTGTTAAAAACGAACGGGGACAAAATTATGATAATCGCCCGTATGGATTGTTGAGAGAGCGTATAAATGAGGCAATGTATCCTGAAGGACACCCCTATTCATGGTTAACAATAGGTTATATTGAAGACTTAAACCGAGCTGATTTAAATGACCTAAAGAAATTCTTCTTACGTTGGTATGGTCCAAATAACGCTACGTTAACCATAGGTGGGGACCTGGATGAAGCCCAAACTCTAGCTTGGGTAAAAAAATATTTTGGAGGCATTCCAAGAGGTCCGGAGGTGATTGACCCCACTTATACTCAAGTTACCTTTTCTGAAGACCGCTATATTTCAATGGAAGATAATGTTTCTTTACCTTTGATGTATATGGCATTCCCTACTGTCCATCTGAATCACCCTGATGAAGCGCCCTTAGACGTTTTAATGTCAATTTTAGGCTCTGGTAAAACGTCTCTTTTATATAAAAACATGGTTAAAAATGGCAAGGCAGTTCAGGCCCAAGCTGGTCATGCTTGTCAGGAATTAAGTTGCCAATTTAGTTTATACGCTTTGCCTACACCAGGGACATCATTAGCGGAATTAGAAACGATTGCACGAGCGTCGTTAGAGGAATTTGAGAGCCGTGGGGCTGAAGATGATGACCTTGAACGCGTCAAGGCTGGTATAGTATCAGGTATGGTATATGGCCTTGAAAGTGTTAGTGGTAAAGTCAGTCAGCTGGCTGCGTATCAAACATTTCGTAATGATCCAAATGGTATTGGTGATGATGTAGCTCGTTATGAGAATGTCACCAAAGACGATGTGATGAGAGTTTATAAAAAATACATCAAAAGCCAACATGCCGTTATCATGAGCATCGTACCCAAAGGGCGAAGGGATAGTATCGTAAAGCCTGATACCTGGCAGCGTTACGAACGTACAATTCCGAAAAGTGGTGCAGAAACTGAGTTAGCATTGCGCCCAGGAAGTTCTGATTTTGACCGTTCAGTTGTACCTGCTTCAGGTAAGAATCCAAGTATTAGTGTCCCTGAGATTTATCGAACACAAACTAAAAATGGTATTCATGTTTTAGGCGCAATTAATAATGAAGTGCCAACCACTACAATTCGATTACTTATTCCTGCTGGGCAAACTAGAGAAACTGTTGAAAACTTAGGGTTAGCTTCGTTAACTGCAGCCATGATGGGAGAGGCTACCTTGCAATCTAGTGCTGAAGACTTATCCAATCAATTGCAAAAGCTTGGCTCACAGGTAACTTTTAGTGCAGGAGACCAGTTTACAACCGTTAATATCAGAACATTAACTAAAAATTTAGAAGCTACAGTTGCACTCGCAATTGAAAAACTAACCCAACCAAAATTTGCTCAAGACGATTTCTTACGTTTGCAAAAACAGCAGATTGAAGGCTTAAAAAATGCCAAGAAAAACGCCAGTACCACAGCAACTAATACCTTTAACAAGCTAGTGTTTGGTGCAAATAATAGTTTTGCTTACGATGGAAACGGCATAATTGATACCGTTGAAAAGCTTACCTTATATGATGTTAAGAGCTTTTACGCTCAGCACTACGGCCCTGCAAAATCAGAGTTAATAGTCGTGAGTAATCTTGATGAACAAGGTGTTAAGTTTGCGATATCTCCTTTAGAGTTATGGCAAGGTAAATCGAGCGACAACCCTGAAATTAAGGCATTCCCAACGTTAGCTGCTGGAACTTTGTATTTTATTGATAAACCCGATGCTGCACAGTCAGAAATTCGTATTGGTAAGCGAGCTCTTAAGTATGACGCTACTGGAGAGTATTACCGAGCAGATTTAATGAATTACAATTTAGGTGGTGCATTTAATAGCCGGATTAACTTAAACCTGCGAGAAGATAAAGGCTATACCTACGGTGCTCGTTCTTTCTTTAGTGGTAATGATATACGTGGCTATTACAGAGCTCAAGCGGGTGTACGTGCAGACACAACAGCGGATTCTATTGTGCAATTTAGAAATGAAATTGAAGCATTTGCCGAGAAAGGTATGACTGCTCAAGAGCTACAATTTGTCAAAAATGCTATTGGTCAAAGAGATGCTCGTAGCTTCGAAACACCTAGACAAAAGTTAGGCTTTTTATCAACTATAATGAATTATGATCTAGACACTTCTTTTAAAGATGAGCAAAACGCGATACTCGCTAATATTACCAAAGATGAACTCAACGAATTAGCGGTAAAGTACCTTGACGTAAACAACATGATAACTGTTGTTGTGGGTGATAAAGCGACGGTCTTTGAGACCTTACAACCTTTGTTTAATAAAATTGTAGAATTGGATGCCGAAGGTAACCCTTTATAAGACATTCTTAATTAATTTCGTCAAAGCCTCTGCATGATATGTGTAGGGGCTTTTTTATTGCCTTAAACACAGTATTTAGTTGGTGAATTGATTCTGTTCATACTGAGCTAGTGCTAGATTATAAAATAAGCTAAAATTCGCGCCCATTATTTTGAGGCACCTATGAGTCAAATTATTAATCGCACTATTTCAGTCGCCCCTATGCTTGATTGGACAGATAAGCATTGTCGATACTTTTTGAGACAAATCTCAAAACATACTTTGCTGTATACCGAAATGGTGACAACTGGCGCGATCATTTTTGGTAAAGGTGATTACTTAGCTTATAACCAAGCAGAGCACCCCATTGCTTTACAGTTAGGTGGGTCTGATCCTGTTGATATGGCACGTTGCAGTTCTAAAGCACAAAGTTACGGTTATGACGAGGTGAATATAAATGTGGGTTGCCCTTCTGATCGGGTGCAAAATGGTCGTTTTGGTGCTTGCTTAATGGCAGAGCCAAGCACTGTGGCATCGTGTATTAAAGCGATGCAATCTGAAGTTGATATACCGGTTACGGTAAAATCCCGTATTGGCATTGATGATATGGATGAATACAAAGACCTTAGCCACTTTATTGAAACGGTCGCTGAATCTGGTTGCCATACCTTTGTTGTGCACGCCAGAAAAGCTTGGCTTAAAGGTTTAAGCCCTAAGCAAAACAGAGATGTCCCTCCTTTAATGTATGACCGCGTTTATGAACTTAAACAAGAGTTTCCTGAACTGCATATTGGCATAAATGGCGGAGTAAAAAGCCTAGCAGATTCTGCAGAACATCTGAAACATATAGACAGCGTAATGATTGGTCGAGAGGTTTACAGCAACCCGTTTATTCTAGCAGAGGTTGATAGGCTGTTTTATCAAGATGAAGCCCCAGCTAAAACACGTTTTGAAGTGGTTCAAGCAATGTTGCCCTATGTTGAACAACAAATTACAGAAGGGGCGAGGCCATGGCATATAGCAAGGCATATGCTTGGGTTGTTTCAAGGTCAACCCGGTGGTCGAATTTGGCGTAGGTATTTAAGTGAAAATGGTACCAAAGCTGGGGTGGGGATTGAACTTCTGACAGACGCACTCGATGTGTTATTAGAAGCACAAAATAAAGCGAAGATATTTCAATCAGAAGCGCTTGGTTAAATTAACCTTGTGATTGGTTAATTTAACCAATAATTAGGAGTTAATAAACTTGCTTGTAAAATTGATTTCTAGTGTTTACGTAAAAATGTCTGTTAAATCAATTTCATAGAATTTTTTTTAGATTTGGCACAACTATCGCAATGGATACTGCGACTTAAACAATAACTATTACAAAAATAGTTATTCATTCATTTAACTAAAAGGAAATTATTATGTTCACTCAATCCAAAATTGCCGTTGTTGCACTAATCTCTACTTTAGCGGTTAGTTCGTCTGTTAGTGCTGACGAAGTGTCATTAGAGAATTATGTAAGTAGTATGGTTAGTCAGGTAATGGAAGTAGCACAACAAGAGTTTAAAAATACGTTACAAGAAAATATTTTGAATGTTGCCTACAACGTTGACTTAGACGAAAGCCAATCTTATAACGCAACAATTACCATTAAAGATATAGTCGTAAAAAGTGATGAGGCAACTGCCAATAAAGCTAAATAAGGAAGAGGTTATGTTTTATCAACTATCTTTATTTATTATGTTGTTAACACCGGTAATCGCTTATGTAGCAGGAGCGTTGATTTTTAGCATTGTTGTACAATTGAGCAAAGCTTCGGTGCTAACAACTTTTAATATCAGTATCTTCCAATGTAGAAACGGTCACTAACAGCTGTATTGACCGTTTCCCTATCAGTTTACGTTTGAGCCTAATCCTTCTATCTTCATTTTTATTAGTAAGCCTCTGTGCTCGACATTATTGCCCAAGTATTCTCACTATTCATATAAGCAAAATCGTAAGGCCATCATAAGCAAAGTGGTTGTAAGGCGGTTAGGGTCAGCAAGGGTTAGCGTTAGTGTGACCGACATTTCACTTGCCGTCTTTGTTACAGCGTTTAACAAAATGAAAAACTAAGCTTTGGTATCGAACTTGCCATTGATGAATTAACTGCAAATTTTACTTAGCAGTTAAGCTAACTAACCTGAATACTGGATAAGCCTAACCTCTCGCTAACGCTCTTTTTGTGCCCATCTGCGTTGGATTGTCTAGCAATAACACGTTAATACGTTCGACAATCCGCCTGGCTATACATTAATAATTTCGTCATCGAGTGAGACTTTAAGTGAAGATATTTGGATGGATAGTAGCAAGATATTGAAATATATCGTTAAAATAAGTTTTAACGATACTTCTTATCCTGAACTCAGGTTAACTATTTTACTAAAGTTCTTTGACAGGTTATTAATCAAGAAAGAGTTGTCCAATTGGTTACCCAAAAACGCATTTCTTGCTAAAAACCACAAGTTGTATTTTTCACTAACTCCTTGGTTTATTTGACCACTTTATTGTTTTTTTAAATTCAACAGAAAAGGCATCATTTGTTTGTTGCAAATAAACCCCATTTAAAACAATGGTTTACGATGTTGTGTTAAGTTGGCATATCACTTGTAATAGTTCTTGTACTAGCGCTGAAATCAGTCAGCACGAGAATAATCAAATCTAATAGGAGAGTTATTATGGGTATGTTTTCAAGAATGTCAGACATTGTACAAGCTAATATTAATGCCATTTTGGACAAGGCTGAAGACCCGGCTAAAGTGGTCAAGCTGCTGATTCAAGAAATGGAGGAAACCTTAGTTGAATTGCGCTCTGTGGCTGCAACGAATCTAGCTGAGAAAAAACAAGTTCAACGTCAGATCGCAAAACTTGAGCAACAAGTGACAAGTTGGCAAGCTAAAGCTGAGTTAGCACTAGATAAAGGTCGTGAAGACTTAGCAAGGGCTGCACTTACAGAGAAGAATGTAACGCAACAAAACTTTACTGCTTTATCAACTGAAATGGAAATCATTGAAGAGTCGTTAACCAAGTTACAAACTGACATGGGTAAATTACAAGAGAAGCTGGTGGAAGCAAGAGCTAAACAAAAATCTATGATTTTAAGAGAACGTTCCGTATCAGTGCGTATGCAAGTTAAGAGTAAAACTCATTCAGTCAAGATTGATGATGCCATTATTCGTTTTGAGCAATACGAGCGTCGGATTGATGACTTAGAGTCTCAAGTTGATGCTTATGATTTAGTTGACGAAGCAAAAGGCTTAGATGCCGAATTTAAACAGCTTGAAGTTGAAAATAAAATCGAAGAAGAGTTGGCTGCATTACGTAAAAAAGTTGCTTAGTAAGCAGCATAATCACTAGGTGGCAATTCAATTTGCTACTAGTTCAGAATTTCAAAGGAGAAAATTATGAGACAGTATATTGATGTAAATAGGTTATATAAGGATTCGGTACATGGCAAAATTTCAGGTGTTTGTGCTGGCTTAGCAAAGCACTGGAATGTGTCACGTTTACTAGTTCGCTGTGTTGCTGTTGTATGTTTGGTAATGTTGCCAGTGGTTACGGCAGTAGCTTATGTAACTGCGACTGTTTTAATCCCTAATAGGTAATTACTATGTTAAAAAATCTCTTATTAGCGGTATTGATTGCAGGGGTTTTAACATATTGTTTTGGTCATGTAGTGACGGAATGGTTCGATGTCCATCTAGTTTTATCCGATTATGAAGTTGAGTCATTCACGTCAATCATTGCTGCCACTGCTATCGTTGCATTACTAGTATTTATTGGGTTTATTGTCGCTTTTAGTGTTATCGCAGCAATGGTACTTATTTTTGTAGCATGCGCTATTGGATTGTTTGTAGCAGGCTTTGGGATGTTTTGGCCGGTTATTTTAATTTCGATTGTGATTTACTTACTTGTTAGAGAAAAGCCTGCAACTGCATATTAAATTTCGAAAGGTAAGTTGGAGGCTCTAGCAGAAATATATAAACAAGGCTTGGCATGTCTTAGTGATTGCTGAATAATCTAGGTCTGATTATTAGTTTGGAATGGAATATTAATGCTTCGAGTCTTTTCAATTTTATTAGGAATAAGCAGTTTTTGGTGCCAGGCAGAATTGGTTGTATCGAATGCAACAGTTAGGCTACTACCTTCTAGTGTGCCCAATACCTCAGCATATTTTTCAATTGAAAATCGTTCCAATAAAAAAGAAACAATCGTTGCGGCCACTTCTAGTATCGCAAATAAAACAGAAATTCATAATCACGTTTTAGTGAATAGTATGATGAAAATGCAGCAACAAGATTCAATTATAATAGAGCCAAGACAGACAGTTTATTTCAAACCAGGTGGGTTACATATTATGTTGTTTGGCCTTAAGCAAAAGCTAACAGAAAACCAAGAGGTTAGCTTACGCCTAATTACTCAAGATGGAGACAAAGTAGACTTTAAAGCTATTGTGTCCCGTCCGTCTCATGCTAAACATCATTAAGGATTTTGACATGAAAAAATATATCACCCCTCAACGCCTACTAAGTGCAACCGGGCTCCTTATTCTCTTACTGTGGATAGTTTCGATTTTCTGGAGCGTTGAGCCAGACCGTTTTGAGCCTAGAGAGTTGGCTCAGCAACAAGCGTTAGAAAAAAACGAAACGGTAGTGGCAGGATATACTATGACGACTAGCTTGATTACCGTTGCTGAGGCTTTACTTAATAAGTCTGGTGGGTACTTATCAAATGATGTCATTCCGCCAAGTGTGATGATGGACAACATGCCAAGTTGGGAGTTTGGCGCCTTAGAAATGACTCGTGATTTAGCCCTAGCTATGCGCAAAGATTTTAGTCGTTCACAAAGTCAGTCGGTAGAGAATGCCTACCTAACAAAGGCGCAACCGCAGTTTAATAATGATAGCTTAAGTTGGATATTACCCTCTGCTGAATCAAAATATCAAGAAGGGATAGATAACCTCTATCTTTATCGCGCAAGTCTTGCTGATGTCTCATTACAACAAGGCCAGTTTTATGCTAGAGCAGATAATTTAAGAGACTGGTTAAAGCAAATGGAGAAGCGTTTAGGTAGTTTATCGCAACGTTTGAGTGCCAGTGTTGGTCAGGACCGAATAGACACAAATTTAGCCGGTGATGCAGAGGCTAGCCAATCAACCCCAACAGCTCATAAATTGGTTGATAAAACCAGCTGGTGGCGTTTAGATGATAACTTTTATGAAGCTCGCGGTGCTAGCTGGGCTTTGCTTCATTTTTTAAAGGCTGTAGAAGTAGATTTTGCTGATGTTTTAGAAAAGAAAAATGCAAAAATTAGTCTTCAACAAATTATACGTGAGCTTGAAGCAACCCAGGAGGCTATCTGGAGTCCGATAATATTGAATGGCAGTGGCTTTGGTATGTTAGCTAATCACTCATTAGTGATGGCGAACTATATTTCTCGAGCAAATGCTGCTTTAATCGAACTAAGCGAACTACTGAATCAAGGATAAACCATGAAAAAAACGGCAATTACATTAGGGCTTATTACATTATGCTCCAGTTTCTCAAGCCAAGCAGATACTTTATTAGGCTTGTATGCAGGAGCTCAGGGTTGGAATATGGAAACCACTGGTGGTTTTTCTGACGACGGCGATAATAGAGATTTTAATTTCGATACTCAGACCAATACAAATATTTACGTGGCTCTTGAGCACCCAATTCCATTGATCCCTAATATCAAATTGCAGCGAGCCGACATGAGCACTGAAGGGGATGTTAATTTTGAAAGTAATTTTGAATTTAATGGTCAACTGTTTTCTGCAAGTTCAGATGCGTTTACCGAAGTTGATTTAACTGCCACTGATATTATTTTGTATTATGAATTTTTTGATAACGATTTAATTAGTTTTGATTTTGGTATTAATGCTAAATATCTCGAAGGTGAGTTTATAGTAACTGAAAAAGATGAACCTAATAGAACAGAAACGTTAGACTTTTCAGTCCCAATTCCCATGTTGTACTCTAGGTTAGCTCTTGGTGTTCCATTTACCGGATTTGGTGCCTTTGTTGAAGGTAGTTACTTAAGTCTTGATGATAATACATTGTCAGACTATCAAGCAGTTGTTACGTATAGTTTGATAGAAAACCTTGCCATAGATGTAACTTTTCAGGTGGGTTACAGAGCCGTGACCTTAGAATTAGATTACAGTGATGATAATAATAGGATTTTTTCAAATCTTGAATTTAAAGGGCCTTTTGCTGGATTAGAAATACACTTTTAACATTTTGTAATAATTTCATCTGATTTGGTTATAACGAATCAGCTTTTATTCTTTCATGTTATTCAGATAGATCGCTAATCTACCCTTGTATTAATAACAGTTAGCGATCTTATGACTTCACCAATAAATCAAACCCCAGGGTTTGCTGCTGGTTTAAATGATAACCAGTGGACTCAAATTAGTCAGGCTTCGGCCGCTCTTAATCCGCAGCAGCTTACATGGCTAAGTGGATACTTTGCAGGTTTGGCGCAAAATGGCCAGGCAAGCACTATACCAAGCGTGACGGCTGGTCCATCTCAATCTATGACTATCTTATACGGTTCACAAACTGGCAATGCCAAAGGTGTAGCTGAGGAATATAAAGCGAAATTAGACGCGCTAAATCTTCCTTCTAAGTTAGTTAGTATGGCTGATTACAAGCACAAGCAACTTAAAACAGAAAGCCATGTGGCTATCGTTGTAAGTACTCATGGTGAAGGTGAAGCGCCTGATGATGCCGTAGAGTTACATAGCTTTTTAGGTGGTAAAAAAGCCCCTAAGTTAGACGGGCTAAAGTTTGCTGTATTAGGACTAGGTGATACTAGTTATGAATTTTTCTGCCAAACTGCAAAAGATTTTGACAGTCGCCTGCAAAGTTTAGGTGCAACGCGAATTATTGATCGTGTTGACTGTGACGTGGACTATGATGAAACAACAACTGCTTGGTTTGATAGCTTAAATCATGAAGTTAAAGATGAGTTATCAGCACCTACCGCTGGTACTGTGCCTTCTTTAAATTTGGGGGCTCAGTCAGTCGCTGCCACTCAGTACACTAAAAAAGCGCCTTTTGCTGCATCTTTACTAGAAAGCCAAAAAATTACTGGCCGCGATTCTGTAAAAGATATTCGTCACATTGAAATTTCGTTAGAAGAGTCAGGTATTCAATATCGTCCAGGTGATGCGTTAGGCGTTTGGTTCCAAAACGATGAACAATTAGTCGCTGATTTGTTGGCTACGTTAGAATTAAATCCAGAAGAAAATATTACATTTTCTGGTGAAGAGTATTCCCTTAAACAAGTTTTGGTTAATAAACTTGAGTTAACTCAAAGCTACCCTAGTTTTGTGCAAGCCTACACTGGGTTTGCTAATAATGTTGAATTAAACGCTTTGATAGAAGATAAAGCGGTACTTCGAGAGTATTTGGCTGAACGTCAAATCATCGATATTGTACGTCAATATCCAGCCAAACTATCAGCACAAGAATTAGTTGACGCTCTACGTAGTATGACACCTCGTTTGTATTCTATTGCATCAAGCCAGGCAGAAGTGGAAGACGAAGTTCACCTTACAGTCGCTTTAGTTGAATTTGACGCCCATGGTTCTGTACACCAAGGCGGGGCTTCTAGTTTCTTATCAAAGCGGTTAAATGAAGGCGGTGAAGTGAAGGTGTTCGTTGAGAAAAACGACAACTTCAGATTACCCGATGACAGCAACACTCCAGTGATCATGGTTGGCCCCGGAACAGGTATTGCCCCTTTCAGAGCTTTCATGCAACAACGTGAAGCTGAAGAAGCTAGCGGTGAAAATTGGTTGTTTTTTGGAAACCCTAATTATACCCAAGACTTTTTGTATCAAACAGAATGGCAACGCTTTGTTAAAGAGGGCGTAGTAAATAAAATTACTTTGGCTTTCTCTAGAGACCAAGAAGAAAAAATTTATGTACAGCATCGCATGCTTGAACAAGGTGCGGAGTTGTATAACTGGTTAGAGAAAGGCGCGCACTTATACGTGTGTGGAGATGCCAATCACATGGCTAAAGATGTACAAGATGCATTAGTGAAAATTGTGATTGAGCATGGTGGCAAGACCGAAGAGCAAGCAGAGCAATACCTTTCAGACTTGCGCCGCGCTAAACGCTATCAGAAGGATGTATATTAATGAGCACTGATAATAAAAACTTCGTCGTTGAAGGTAAATTGGCAGACAACGAACGTCTGAAAACTGAAAGTAACTATTTACGTGGGACTATTGCAGAAAATCTCACTGATGATCTAACCGGCGCATTTGTTGGAGATAACTTCCAACTGATTCGGTTTCACGGTATGTATCAACAAGATGACCGCGATATTCGTGCTGAGCGAGCTAAACAAAAATTAGAGCCACTACAGAATGTGATGTTACGTGCCCGCTTACCTGGCGGTATCATTTCCACTGAGCAATGGTTAGCTATTGATAAATTTGCAGAAGATAAAAGCATTTACGGTAGTATTCGTTTAACTACTCGCCAAACGTTTCAGTTTCATGGCGTGTTAAAACCTAACGTTAAACCAATGCACCAAATGTTAAATCAAGTGGGTATTGATTCAATTGCCACTGCTGGTGACGTAAACCGAAATGTATTGTGTACCTCTAACCCTGTTGAGTCAGAGTTACATCAAGAAGCTTACGAGTGGGCTACTAAAATTAGTGAACATTTATTGCCTAAAACGCGTGCATATGCAGAGATTTGGTTAGATGGTGAAAAAGTTGAAACCACTGATCATGAACCTATTTTAGGAAGTACTTATTTACCCCGTAAATTTAAAACAACAGTGGTTATTCCTCCGCAAAATGATGTTGATGTTCATGCAAATGATCTTAACTTTGTAGCTATTGCTGAGAACGGTAAATTAGTTGGCTTTAACGTGTTAGTGGGCGGTGGTTTGGCTATGACCCATGGTGATACGTCTACTTTCCCTCGTAAAGCGGATGATTTTGGTTTTATCTCTCTAGAGCACACATTAGCGGTTGCAGAAGCAGTTGTCACTACCCAGCGAGATTGGGGTAACCGTGTAAACCGTAAGAATGCTAAAACCAAATATACCCTTGAGCGTGTTGGTGTAGAAAATTTCAAAGCAGAAGTTGAGAAACGTGCTGGCGCTACTTTTTCTGAGAGTAAGCCATATGAATTTACATCACGTGGTGATCGAATTGGTTGGGTGGAAGGCGTAGATGGTAAGCATCACTTAACAGTGTTTATCGAAAACGGTCGAATTCTTGACTACCCAGGAAAAACCTTGAAAACAGGTTGTGCTGAAATTGCAAAAATTCATCCGGGAGATTTTAGACTAACCGCTAATCAAAACTTGATTGTGGCTGGTGTACCTGCTGAATTGAAAGAGAAAATTGAAAAAATAGCCCGCGATAATGGCTTGATTGAAGACTCTGTTAGTAATCAACGCAAAGATTCAATGGCTTGTGTTTCACTTCCTACGTGCCCATTGGCAATGGCTGAAGCTGAGCGTTACTTACCTGATGCGGTTACTAAAATTGAAGGGTTTTTGGCAAAACATGGCTTACCTGAAGAAAGCATCATTTACCGTATCACTGGCTGCCCTAATGGGTGTGGTCGAGCGATGTTAGCTGAAGTAGGCTTAGTAGGTAAAGGGCCTGGTAAGTACAATTTCCATTTAGGCGGAGATCGTCAAGGTACACGTATACCTAGAATGTACCGTGAAAACATTGATGAAAAAGAAATTATGGAAGAATTAGATGTGCTAATTGGACGCTGGGCTAAAGAGCGCCAAGCCAATGAAGCATTTGGTGATTTCTTGATTCGAGCCGAAGTAGTTAAGCCAGTTATTAATTCTGCTAAGGATTTTCACGATGTCCCTAACTACGCAATCTGAGTTAGGTGTGAGTACTGTTAGACGTTTTTCTAGTGAAGAGTTAGCAGAAGTTAACTTGTCATTAGAAAAGCAGTCAGCAGAACAGCGTGTTACTTGGGCCCTTGAGAACTTACCTCAACAGTTCATGTTGTCTTCAAGTTTTGGGGCGCAAGCTGCAGTAATGTTGCATATGGTGACTCAGCAATGTCCAGATATTCCAGTTGTGTTAACGGATACAGGGTATTTATTTCCTGAAACGTATCAGTTCATTGAGCAAATGACAGAGCAACTTAACCTAAATTTAAAGGTTTATCGTTCAGAGCTATCCGCAGGTTGGCAGGAAGCCAAGTATGGAAAAATGTGGGAACAAGGGATAGAAGGTATTGAGAAATACAACACACTCAATAAAGTAGAACCTATGCAAAAGGCACTACAAGATTTGAATGTGAGAGGTTGGTTTGCAGGGTTGCGCCGTAGTCAGTCGGATATGCGTGAAAAGTTGTCTGTTTTACAACAGTTGAAAGATCAAACTAAGATTTATCCAATAATAGATTGGTCAAACCGTACCGTGCACATGTATTTGAAAGAGCATGGATTGCCATATCACCCTCTATGGGAAAAAGGCTATGTTTCAATTGGCGATTGGCATAGTACTCGTTCACTAGAAGAAAGTTTAAATGAACAAGACACACGCTTCTTTGGATTAAAGCGAGAGTGCGGTTTGCATGAATTTGGAGACGGTATCTAACGCCTTGTCCTTTTCATTGGTCAGCCCCTTTTATATTTAACTGGGGTTACTCAATGTTAAATGCTCTTCCTAAAGTTGATAATATTGCTTCTGTGTAAGCATCAAGCTTCTGTTTATTTACCAATTTGCATAATTCTGCACCTGTAGGTGTGAATTTATAATACAACAAAGTGGTGCCTTGATGTTTAGCGGCTAGTCTTAGTTTGGTACCGGCACAGCGCCATTCTGTTTGCGTGCTCGTACTTAGCTCTCCTGACTCAATCTCGCTATGATGAATCAAACCTAAATCCATTAAAGACAGTAGGTCTGGGTAACTCAGACCATATTCGGCTAAGTTAAGTTGTTTATTCTTAAAGGTATTAAAAAACGACCAAATATTGGATTTTTGATAGTAACCGATTAGAAGCCTAGGTGTAGACTCTCCTTTTTTATAACTTGTTAGGTTAACGGCTTGTCGAAAGATATGTGCATCTTTTTGAGTGAGTTGTTTCAGTAGTGTCAATGTTTTAAGGGAAAAACTACCGGGTTTTGCTGTTTCTACTGCGAATATTTTCCCCCAGAGTTCTTGCATAGCAGGGGAGAAAATTTCTTCTGCCATATTAACAAAACTAAAAAACCAATCTGGATCGATGGACTCCTCTTTACCGTCTTCTAAACAAAAGTCCAAAGCTCTGCCGAGTATGTTTTCTAGGTTAGCTATTTTACGACGAGCTAATATTTGAGTTTTGATGCGCACTTTATCATCTATACTTTGAGGCTTCGCATTCTTATAGCTGGTTTGAATCCCAGCTTGAGAAAACCATTTTGTTATCTTTTTTTGATTGTGTTGTTTATTTACCTTGTTTTTTACTGGTGGAGGGGAGGTGACCGCTGTATTATTTGACCCTGATCTCGTCCCTGAAATTTGAATTGGTGTAGGTGAATGATTTAATCCAATTTTCATAAAAATGTACGCTAAACTCTAAAAAAATGACCATGGGCTGTATATTGCGTTAATTCATGTTACATGAGCAATTAAAAATGTTAAGTTTGGCTTACTTCGCTCAGAAAAGCTTATTTACCCGGTGATAAGAGTTAGCTTAGTTTAGTGTTTGGTGGAGAGTAGATGAGCTTAAATAAATATGAAAATGACGAATTAATCTTTCTATCAGAAGATAGTCCTTCTGCTATGCATAGTCCTGCCGGAATGTGGAACATTTTAGTGGTAGATGACGATAAAGAAATCCACTCTGTTACACGATTAGCGTTATCAGATCTTATTGTAAATGATAAATCATTAAACTTTATTCATGCCTATTCAGGATCGCAAGCGCTAGAAGTCATTGAGGAAATGGGCGCTTCCATTGCGATAATTCTACTTGATGTTGTCATGGAGTCTGATGATGCTGGTTTGACGGTCGCTCGTAAAATGCGTGAAGAGCTTAAGATTATTGAGCCTCGAATTATTTTAAGAACCGGGCAACCTGGGTACGCACCAGAAGAAAAAATCATTAAAGATTATGATATTAATGATTACAAAACTAAAACAGAACTAACACGCAGCAAACTAGTTACTACAATTATTGCGTCTTTGCGTTCTTATCAACAGATACTGTCAATCAACCAAAGCAAACAAGGCTTACAAAAAATTATTAGTGCTTCAGCTAATTTAATGGAAGAGCATTCAATAAAAAGTTTTTGCAATGACGTACTTGTGCAAATTAACTCTTTAATTGGTGGCAATGCTTGTGGTTTTATATGTGCAAAGGCTGGAGTCGTCCTAGATAAGGATGATGAGGAATTATACATATTAGAAGCGACCGGTGAGTTTTTATCTTGTATCAATGAAAAATTAAATACGTTAGAAAATGCCGATCCTGTTAAGTTTGTACATTGTTGCCTAGAGACTAAAGAACATATATTTGAGAAAGAATTTACTGTATTTTATTTACACAGTGCAAATTATGAAGCGGCAATTTATCTGCAAGTTGGTAGCAATATTAATGTTATTGATAGGCAACTATTAGAAGTCTTTCTTGCTAGTGTATCTATTGGATATGAAAATGTTAATTTATTTCATCAATTACGAACTGCCGCATTTAAAGATTGGTTAACCAAGCTTCCTAATCGTAGTGAATTCATTAACATGCTTGACGACTGTTGCTCAGGAAAATTAAGAGGGACGGATTTCATCGTGGCCCTAATCGACCTTAATCATTTTGCAGACATAAATGATGGCTTAGGCCAAGAGGTTGGTAACAGTACTTTGATGGCTGTAACTAAACGCCTAGAAGACAAATTTATAGAAAATGTGCAGATAGCAAGAATAGGCTCGGATGTTTTTGGTTTGATTGGGTCTGAGTCATTTGTTAACCCCGAGTCTTTGAATGATATGTTTCTTTTGCCTTTTAAAGCAGGTGAACACTCATTATCGGTATCCGCTTCTTTCGGGTTTTGCCGGCTAGATGGAAGAGTTCAATCAGGGATCAACATTTTAAAGCAAAGCAATATTGCTTTAAACAAAGCGAAGAAAAACCTAAAGATAAACTACGAGTTTTATCGTCCAGAAATGGAGCAAGAAACTACTTGGCGTCTAGAAATGATTAGGCAGCTTACCCACGATTTTGAGTCGAAAAAGTTGCAGCTTTGGTATCAACCTCAAGTGGATCTTGTGACAGAAAAAATTGTAGGAATGGAAGCATTACTCCGCTGGCCAAGTATAGAAGGAAGGTTTGTATCTCCTACTATTTTTGTACCTTTGGCAGAATATTCAGGATTAATAGTTGATATTGGTATTTGGGTGTTAGAAGAATCCTGTAAGCATCTTAATAAACTCAAAATTAGAGGTTTTGACTCTTTGCGTATGGCCGTCAATATTTCTATGCCACAATTTAGAGACCCTAAGTTTGTGGAAACCGTTAAAACTATTATTAGTAAATACGGCATATCTCCTGAAAAAATAGAGTTGGAAATAACAGAAAGTGTGGTTATGGACGAGCCGCATATAGTGATTGAAGCACTACAAGAGCTAAAGAAGTTTGGTGTAAAAGTGGCGATTGATGACTTTGGTACGGGCTTTTCATCAATGAATTATCTACAAAAACTACCTTTAGACAGGCTCAAGGTGGATCGCTCCTTCGTGAACGAAATTACTCCAGGAAAAACAGCGTTCATTGCTGAAACAATTGTTACTCTGGGAACTAAATTAGGGCTAGCGACAATTGCTGAGGGTGTTGAGAAGCGAGAGCAAGCTAGCTATATGCTCAAATTAGGTTGTGATGAAGCGCAAGGTTATCTTTTCGCCAAACCAATGCCTTACAATGAGTTGCTTGAGTTCTTAGATAAGAATGGTGCCTAAGGCTTTAATAGGTGGTAAGACAGTTTAATTGTTATAGATAGCACCCTAGCACTTGCTGCATTTTTGGCAGTATTCTTTTTTCAAACCAGTCATGTCTTTTTAGCCAAATATTGTTTCTCGGTGATGGATGAGGAAGTACTATATATTTAGGTTGATAGTCCTCCCAATTTTGTAATCTTTCGGTTAGTTTTTTCTTGTCAGATAAGTAATAATCTTGTGCGTGTTTACCAACTAATACGATGAGTTTGGGATTAAGAGTTTTGAGTAACTCTCCATGCCATTTAGGGGCACATTCTGCTCTAGGAGGTAAGTCGCCGCTTGCTGCTCTGCCTGGGTAACAAAACCCGATAGGAAGGATAGATAATAAGCTTGGGTTATAAAAGCGAGTTTTGTCCAATTTTAACCACTCCCTCAAACGTTTACCTGATGCATCGTTCCATGCTTTATGACTGTTATGTGCCTTAATTCCTGGCGCCTGACCAATGATGAGTACCTTGGCTTGAGGTGAAAATTGAAAGATTGGGCGAGGTGGAAAAGGTAGATGATTTTTACATATTGAGCAGAGGCTAATTGCGTTAACTATATCCATTTCTTTCCTCAATAAAAAAGGCTTCCCAGGAAGCCTTTAAAGGGATTAATTCCAAAGTTAATCCGCACAGCCCGGCATAAAGTCAAACTGATTTAGCTGCAGCCACTTTTCTTTTTGTATCGCTAATTTTTGTTTCAATTCTTTGTATTTATAATGAATTTCTAAATTCTTATAGCTACGTTGCAATGACTGCTTTTTGATTTCCATCAATTGCTTCTTCGCTGCGTAATACTCTGTCATTCGTTGCGCCAATAATTCATATTCTGTTTGAACTCGAATTAAAACCTCTTCAGCATTTTGTAGCTTAGACACTTTTTCTTTGGCTAACTTTAACTGCATTGCTACTTTAGCTTTTTCAATGCGCTCTTCAGAGCACCGTCGCAAATTTTTTGCTAAACCTAAATATGCTAACCCCCTAATTAACCATTTTGTAGGATCAAATTGCCACCATTTTATGCCATTTCTGTAGTCATACTCAAAGATGTGATGATAGTTGTGATAGCCCTCTCCAAATGTAAAAAAGGCTAAAATATCGTTATCGCGAGCTGTATTTGCATCTGTATAGGGTTGCTTCCCCCATATATGCGCAAGAGAGTTTATAAAAAACGTTACATGATGAACCACTACAAGTCTAAAGACTCCAGCTAATAGCAACATACCCCAAATATCGCCATTCAACCAACCAAGCAATATAGGTATTCCAAAGTTTGCACTTAGCATAATGGCTAAATAATTATTGTGTTGCCACATTACAACTGTATCTTTTTTTAGATCTCGGCAGTTATTGTAATCAGCATATCTATGCTTTTGGTATTCCCTTAACATCCATCCTATATGCGAATACCAAAAGCCTTTCTTTGCTGAGTATGGGTCACGTTCGTTATCGTCAACATTTTTGTGGTGAATTCTATGGTCAGAGCACCAGTGTAAAATACTATTTTGCAGTGCCATTGCTCCGCCAATTGACAAAATAGTTTTTACAAAACTGTTTGCCTCAAATGCCTTATGGGACCAAAGCCTGTGATAACCAGCAGTAATAGACATCCCAGAGAAATAGATAAGAATAATACAAGCTACTATCTCATACCCATCAAATCCGTGTTGAATCGCTTCAAGGGGCACTAAAATTAGTGCGATAAGTCCGGTTATTATAAATACCAATATGTTGGTAATGATTAGACGTGGCTTTTTCATTTAGTGTCATTTTCAGCTTACAAGTGTACGCTATTTTACTTTGCTCCCGCACTTAAGCAAGCTAATTGTTGTATGTATAGGCTTTTATAGTGTCTATTCATTATCTTTTCGCGTTAGAATCAGCCACATGAAAGCTATAACAGAATTTCCATTAAGTCGCCAAGACCAGAAACTACGAACCCGCAGAACCATAATTGAAGCTGCGTTTTCTTTATTGGATGAAGAAAGAAGCCTATCCAGTGTAAGCCTTAGAGAGGTAGCGCGTGCTGCGGGTATTGCCCCTACTTCTTTTTATAGACACTTTAAAGATATAGATGAACTCGGTCTGACTTTGGTGGACGAGGCTGGATTGGCGCTACGCCAGTTAATGCGACAAGCGAGGTTAAGGATTGCATCCGGGGGAGGTGTTATAAACACTTCTGTAGATACCTTTATGGAATTTATTACTGCAAACAATAATGTGTTTCGTCTGTTATTGAGAGAACACACTGGTACATCTATGGCTTTTAGGGCGGCAGTTCTAAGAGAAATAAAGCACTTTACTGTGGAGCTTACTGATTACACCATTACCACGACAGGGCTTCCTTATAATATTGCAAACTTGCAAGCCGAGGCAATGGTGAAGCTTGTTTTTAGTGCAGGAGCTGAAGCCCTTGATGCAACCAAAGAGCAAAAAGAAAGTGTTGGGCGCCGCGTGAAATTACAGCTCAGATTTGTTGCTAATGGAGCGTTGCAAGCGTTTTCTGAGCAATCATCTAGGCATGTAAAATAACCTATAGTCTTTGCAGGTAAACTCCACATTCCGTATGGTGAGTATAAGGAAACTGGTCAAATAACGCGAAACGAATTACGCTATGTGTTTTTAAAAGTATATCTAAATTGTGTTTTAATGTTTCTGGGTTACAAGATATATACACAATGTTTTTATAGACTTTGATCATATCGACAGTGGCGGCATCTAAACCTGCCCTTGGGGGGTCGACTAATACTGTTTTACAGTCGTAGTCCTCTAATTCGATACCTTCAAGGCGGCGAAACTCTCTAACACCCTGTTGTGCTTGAACAAACTCTTCACTAGACATTCTTATTATCTTCAAATTATCAATCTTGTTATCTTTTATATTCTGTTGTGCAGCTGAAACAGAGGTTTTGGATATTTCTGTTGCTAATACCTTTTTAAAATTTTGTGCTAAAGGTACTGAAAAATTCCCTGCGCCGCAGTAGAGTTCAAGTAAATCACCTTCACTTTCCTTAGTGACATCTATGGCCCATTCGATCATTTTGATATTTACTTTTGCATTGGGTTGAGTGAAGCTATTTTCGATCTGTTGAAATGTAAAGGCCTGCTTATTTATAGTTAAGGTCTCTGTTGCATAATCTTTATCAAGTACAATTTTTTGTTTTTTTGCGCGGCCAATTATATCTAATTTGTAACTCTGCCTTAGCTTTTTCAATATTGTTTGTATTTCCGTTACCCAATCATCACCTAAAGCTTTGTGATATAGCAATGAAGCTACAATTTCACCACTCAAAGTGGCTAAGTAATCTATTTGAAATAACTTTCTGCGGGCTACATCGTTTATTTTCAGCTCTGCTATTAAGTCTTTCATAACGTCATTTATTAATTGACAGGCAGGGGGGAAGTTATGTACCTGATATTTTTCTTTGGTAGTTTGATCAAACATTACGTGATGAAGCTCATCACCGTCATGCCAAAGCCTAAATTCAGCGCGATATCTATAATGTAATGGATCTGATTCAAATGTTTCTAACTCGGGCATTGAAAACTTTGCAAACTCTTGCTTAACAAAATGATACTTTTGCTGTAACTGTTCGACATATGTGTCTGGATTAATTTCTGTCGGTCGCATGAATTGGCTTACCCTTTAATGTAAAAGCGGCAAGGTAATAGGTTTTGATAGAGACTTCAACACATTATAAAGTGCTACAAAACTAAGCTGGTGATATTTTATGCTAATACTACTAAATGTTGGGCACTAGCTGCCGATACTATTGGTTAAGGATAGTGAGGTATCTGAAATGAATATTAGTCAATTAAAAGCCTTTTTAGGTGATAAGCCCCAACATTTGGGGAACGAAAATAGCCTTCAAAACCAGCTGCGAGATTCTGGTTTAGAACAGGCTGCCCGTAATCAAAACAATATACAAAAATTACAAAGCGATACCTTTAGCTCTAGTAGCAGCTTTGGTGTGCGAATTTATTCAAACTCTCTGGGTAGCTCTTTAGAAGTGAATAGACAAAAACCAAATTTTTCAGTACCTGAGAAGGACAAATCTGAGGAGTCCTTATTTAACTTTGAAGAAGTCACAAAAAATGTAGTGAACTTTGTGACTGGTGCGATTACAAATGCTCAAAATAAGGGGGCTAGCGATGAAGAATTAAACGCCTTGTTCGATCAGGCATTGTCCGGAGTATTACGAGGTGTTGAATTAGCCGAACAAGATTTAGCTGGTTTCATGAATGACGACATTGCAGAAGGGATAAGTCAGAGTAAAGACTTGATTCAACAAGGCATTGAGCAATTAAGAAAAAAAGTATTCGGTAATGAAACAGAACTGAGTAATAGCGAGAAGTCGGATGTTTTGGTCTCTACTGATATTTCTAACCTAAAGTTAGAACAGGGAGAGTTGTATATTCGCACTAAAGATGGTGACCAAGTTCTGCTTACGTTTGACGATATAGAGCAGCTTGATATTAGTCAAAAAGATATACTTGAAAAGGTTGAAGAAGATAGCGAAGAAATAACGCCAATTGTGCCACAACTAACAACAGAGCTTCAGAGTCAGAATGCTGAAGATGATCTAGATAACCTGATTACCGAAGATGCTGAAGTTGTAAATGTTGATGAGCCAGAAGAGTCGACTGTCCTTCAACAAAGTGCGGTGTACTTTCAAGAGAGTTCACTTTCTTTTTCAGTTAAAGGTGAGCTAGATAAAGCCGAGCTTGAAGCTATAGCTGATTTAGTTGCCGATACATATGAATTAGCTGAAGAGTTTTTTAATGGTGATATTGAAACTGCTTTTAATCAAGCGCTAGAGTTAGGGTTTGATGAACAAGAACTTACAGGCTTTGCTTTACAGCTAACAAAGGTTGAAAACACTCAAGTGATTAAAACCTATGAAACAGTCTCTCGTTACGATAATGACAATGCAGAAAGTGAACCCGCTAAAGCGGTTTCACCTGTAGCAGATTATCTTGATAAATTACTAAATGTTTTAGGTGGCTCTAGAGCGCAGTTTGATAATAGTGAATCATATGAAAATGTAGTGAATGAGCTAATTAACAGCTTGGGAAGTGAAGTCGCGACACCTGATTTGATTTCAGCAATTAATCGTTTTAATGAGTTTAATCAAAGGCTAGTTAATAACTTACCAGTGGGTTTTCAACCTGAGGGTTAATTGGGTTATACGAAATAGATAAAGAAAACCTCTAATATTTTTTTCAAATATTAGAGGTTATTTTATATTTTTACAGTTTAAAAACTCTATCTGATTTAGCCTTCTACTTTATCCTTCGCAAGCCTGACTTTTAAGGTCCTTTCTTGGAAACTAGAGTCATTTAAATGTTTTATTGCTCTATTTGCTCCCTTAGCATCCATCTCAACAAAACCATAACCCTTCCTTTTACCAGTTCTTCTATCTTTCATTAGACGTACAGAAACAACTTTTCCTTGTTGTTCAAAATATTCCTGTACAGCTTGCTCGTTTGCACGGTACGGAAGGTTACCTACATATAAAGTGGCTACCTCTTCCGAAGTATCGCTTTCATTAGTCGATGAGTTAATTAGATTGGATACCAAAGGAGTGAAAATACCGCCAATTAATACACCTACAGATGCTGCTAAAGAATTGGAAATATCAGCAGTGATAACTGGTAATAAAAAGTACATGATTACAGCAATGACAATAGTAACAACAATATTAAAAATAAAAGAGGGATTCATATGCTCTACCTAAAAAGTGTTTATGGTTGATTAAGATTAAATAGCAACCACATGTTACTGATTTAATTAGCTTTCGCAAACGATTAGGAAGAAGACTTACCTATATATTTACCATTAATGGCTTAAAATGCTGCTTTTTTAGGTGTTTCGCTTGAAAAGTAGACGGTTGAGATAAAAAACGAAATAAAGTGTTGCATAGGAATGTGTTGTCTCTATAATGCGCCCTCGCTTCAAAGGAGACCGGTTAATACAACTTAGGTCTTCGGTAATAGATTAGGGTTTCTTAGTTTGTTGCATATACTTAAGATGTATATTTGAAGCGGGATGCAGCGAGATTTAATTTGAAGTATTTAAATTAAAATGTTGACATCAAGTTTTAACGGCGTATTATACGCCTCCCGCTTAAGAGGGTCTACGGACAACTTAAGCCGCTAACGAAGTTAGCAATGCTCTTTAACAATTAGAACAAGACAATCTGTGTGGACATTCACTTAGTGGATGTTTACCAAAAAAAATTCATATTTTCGAAATATTTAATTGAAGAGTTTGATCATGGCTCAGAT
>NZ_JBDUZQ010000008.1:0-7762 GCF_039943935.1 Paraglaciecola sp. | reverse complement strand
CATTGAAGGTAGAAAAAGCAGATGTTAAAAAAAAGGCGTTTACTTTAGTGATGCATATTAATGATTAACATTGAATCGCAGGCAAAAAAAAGCCTGATAACAAATCAGGCTTAAAAATGAGAACACACACATAAAAACTATAAAGTCAGACGCGCTATGTCAGTATAAGTTCAACAAATTTATAACTTATAACGTGTTGCTAGGATAATAAACCTAACGAGGCTATTTCTAGGTTGACCTTCTTTGTATTGAAAGGGCTTCTATCAAAATCAATAACGTAAATGATACTATTGCTGCTTCTATGGCAAAGCATAGCGTGACGCAAGGCGGAATTACCTTTAACATGGTTCTACTTATAAGGTTCAAAAAGGCTGCTGTTTTTTGATGGGACAATCCCTTTTTTTCTAAAACGCAAAATTTATATGTTTACTTATCATCTTTATAGAGCTAATTAATGGAAATAATCGTTCGCTTTAAGTCTTTCTTCTCAGTATCAAATTTAATTGTCTTTGCAATGATGATTGTGAGCTATATGGCCATGATATATTTGAGTGCTGCATTTTTCATGGTGGGAAATATCGCCATTTTATGGCTAGGGAACGGTATTGCCATCGCATTATTTTTAGTTTGCTCCCCCAAGCGATGGATTCCTTTGGCATTAGGTATCGTGGCTGCCTATTTTATAGGTGTGTACACTCATTTTGGTAGCTTTGAGTTTTCTCAAATAGGTTTTTTATTAGCCAATGTGTTAAGCGTAATGTTGGCAGTTATTGTTTTTACCTATCTATGTAAAGAACCCATTACTTTTATTGATTTGCGTCAAAATATTTTATTTTTGACTGTGCTTTGCATGCTAAGTGCTTTATTTAATGTCATTATTGGGGCTGGGGCGCTTTGGTTTATTGCAGGTATCCGGCCAGAGTTAAGCAACTCACTTATATGGTTCGTTGGAAATACAGTAAGTATTTTTGCTTCTACACTTACAGCCTTTCATATTTTTCGCTCTATTAAAGACAAAACACTCTCACTACGAATAGACAAACAACAGCTATTTGAACTCGCGGTAATGTGTGCTTCAACATTGCTGATATTGGTTGGAGTGTTTGGGAGAGAGCACTACAATAAATTTACTGTCAGTTTGATATTTTTGCTGTTTCCTGTCGCTATGTGGGTCGCATTGAGGTTTAACCATTACATTACGTCTACTTGGATAACGATTGTATTCTTAACTTGTGGATTTTATAGCACGGTAAAACTTGGGCCATTCATTTTTATGTTTAATGATTTAAGTTACGCCATTTTCTATATGCAAATATATATTTTTGCTGCGTGTAGTACTGCGCTTCTCATTGGAACAATAAATACAGAGAAAGAAACTAAAACCCAAATGATTGCCCAATTGAATAAGCAATTAGATGATCTTACCAAAATTGATCCGCTCACCAATATAGCTAATCGTCGTAAGTATGATGAGTCTATAAAGATTGCGTTAGCAGCTGCGAATTCAGAAGGAACACCGTTAACTTTAATTGCCATTGATATCGATTATTTTAAGCTGTTTAACGATGAGTATGGTCACCTGGCTGGAGACGACTGTTTAATATCTGTAGCAAATGTGATTAGTCAAAATTTATTACGAGCTAATGACATAGTAGCCAGAATGGGGGGGGAGGAGTTTTTCTGCATCTTGCCTGATACGGATTCAAAAGCTGCAATAAAGGTCATGCAAAAAATCCAAGCCTCAATAACTGCACTTAATATACCCCATAAAGTTTCACCAATTGCGCCCTACTTGACTGTCAGTATGGGGGCTTGTACTGGTGCGTTGAGCGATAATATTGATGCAATGCGTTTATATAAAATGGCAGACATTGCTTTGTACTCAGCAAAAGAACAAGGGCGCAATACATTTTCAACTGTTAAGTATTCAGAGGCGTTGGTGTAGTTGTTATCTAGATATCTAAAGTTGGTGTTTTAGGCACGCAAGCTGACGGAGTGTTGGTCGTAGAGGTTTGTGTTCCTCTTTGGTTTTTATGTGGGGGCAGCCAAGGGTATTTGTAAAAAAGTGGGTGTATTAAACAGAGTGACAAGCAAAAAAAAGCTTGATAAACATATCAGGCTTAAAAATGAGAACACACATAAAAACTATAAAGTCAGACACACTAAGTCAATATAAGTTCAAAATACCCCTCTTTTTTAAATGACCTAACAAATGCTGGCGTAATGTTGAATCGGGCACTCAAATAATTGATGGAGGCTATTCAAAATGTCTAATAATCAAGACCCCCTAAATCAGCATTGGCAAAAACAATCGACTGATAACCCTGATATACAGGCTACCAGTAAAACTTGGTAGAGAATGAAGATAAAGCAAAAGCTCTATGCTTGTTTGGATGTATTTGGTGTGATTTTCCCGGTGGTGTTTTTATATTTAAATTCTGACAAATCTGATAGGTACACCTTAATTTACTCTATAGTGATGACAGTTCTAATCTGTCCATTTGTTGTCTATCTACTTTGGTTACGAAGGTTCTCAATCGGTTGGTCTAGCCAAAATACAAATCAATTTATCCAGAATTGAAAAAAGCAGGTCAAAAACAATATTAGAATTGCACGGCTAACCAAGCGCTCATTTTGGATAACATTCATAGTGATTGCCACATATCTATTGGGATCATTTTATTATGATGTTTTTCCAATGGACAGAATAATTCTAAAAGCACTTACTTCGGCGAGAATTTTAATCGTACTTCTCCCCGTGTTATGAATTTGGGCAGCACGCAGAGAGATAAAACTTAAAAAGAAATTGACACAACTGCGCCATGCATTTTAGCTCTTTTGATATGGGTAATAGTTAATTTTTTTCAACCTTAACTTGTTTTACCATTTGTTCTTTTATTTGGTTGGCTAACAAGCTCAGCATTTTACGCATTTGAACAACTGATTGACCATAGCCCGAAGCTTTTAATGGTTGCGAAAAGAAAAACGGTTGAGTATGTTTTTTCATTTGTGATGATTGTTCAATAGTAAACTCGCCACTTAGAATGACTTGTCCATCTTGAGTAGGATAAAAATGTTGTATGGACAAATACAGGTTTACACAAGGTGAGCAAGTATTAGCTTTGTTTGTATCGCTAGTTGGTTGACTAAGCTCAATTGCCATCACTCGCCTAATTGAATCACCCAAGTTGTCCGCCCAACTATGATAGCGCGCCATATGCATTTGCTGCTGCTCACCTCTCATGACTAAGTTGGGTTGCTGCAGGTAATCTGGCAAATCAATAGGTGGGATATTGATTTGTTTAGTTGATAACTTAATTTCTTGCTCTGTGGGCATAGCGTCTAATAAGTAATATTGGATCTCTGGGACCGATTCGGTGACAGAACATCCTGCAAGTAGAGTCGACAATAGTGTGGTAAGAAATACTTTAATCATGTCATTGTCCTTTTTTTACTGGGGCTTTAGGTTGAATATCAGGACCTTGAGCAGCGCCAAACACTAACGAGTTGGGTTGGTTACTTATTTCTTTGACTAGTGGTTGTATGCCATCTAGAGTACTTTGTACTTTCAACATGGTTTTTTCTAGAGATTGATACACAGCTGAGCCTGGCTGTACGCCATTTAAAGTAACTTGCAGTTCATTCAATGTAGTTTGAAGTTCAGATAATACTTCGTCTGCTGATGTCATTGTCTCTTCAGCACTTTTTAACGTCGCATTCAGTTGCTCAACGGTATTATCAAATGGCAAGTTATTTACTTTCGCTAAAATGCTACTAACTTGATTACTGATGTTATCTAAACTGCTTTTTTGGCTTGGGATGACTCTATATTTACCTATAGTTTCTATGTCATCTTGTTTTTCACCAGAGGGATACAGACTGATTTTACGACTACCAGTAAGGAAGTTAGCAGTTTCAAGGGTGGCAGTGAGCCCATCGCGGACCCAAAACTCAAAAATATTTTGAAATTCTTGAAGGTCGAAATCTGAATTTTTTGATAAACGCTCTGGTTCAATATGAATGATAACAGGGACTCTCTCCTCTACTCTTATATTGGCAATTTCCTTTAATTTATCAAATAAAATAGGAGGGCCAACAGTTCCAACACGGATACCTTGGTATTCGACTGGCGCGCCTGCTTCCAAGCCGCTAATTGACTCTTCAAGTAATAGCGCGTAATCAAAAGAAGCGTACTGACGGCTTTCTGCGATACTTTGCCGACTTTCAAAAAGCCTAAAGCTGGATCCAGTTTCAACATTAGTGCCGACATCTACTCCTTCAGGGACATCAAATTCAATCCCTCCAGCTATGAGTGTATCTAGGGTTGCCACGTCTACGGATATCCCCTGAGTAGAAGTTCTAATAGATATACCTCCAGCATTCCAGAAGGCGGTATTTGATGTCACTAACTCATCATATGGAGATTGAATAAAAATACGATACTTGGCTTGGCGGTTTTGAGTATCAAATTCGTATGCTTCAATCTTACCCACCTCAAACCCTCTATAAATTACAGGATTTCCAATACGTAAGGATTTGCCTCCCGAAGACACCAAATTAACATGCATACCAAGGGTGTTAATTACACTGATTAAAGGTCGCTCTAGGCCAATAAAATCTTGATGGAACTTATCTGATGAGCCAGGTACAACTTGAATATAAGCGCCAGACAATAACGTACTGATACCAGATACTCCACCAGGTCCAATACGAGGGCGCACAACCCAAAATTGACTGTCACTTACTAAAAAATCTTGCATCTCTCTTTCAACTTTTATGTCTACCAATATGCTTTTTTTATCTTTACTAAAAGAAATGGCATTGACCGTTCCAATTTCTACTTCTCGATTTTTAAGTTTGGTTTTTCCTGCAACTAATCCTTCAGCCGTGTTAAATGTAACTTGAATATCAATTCCACGATTTTGCCAATTGTTGTAAATCATAGCGGCGCCTATTAGTACAGCGACTATAGGTAGCAACCATACTTTTGATACTTTAGTTTTAGTCACAGTTTTAATTGGCTGACTTGATACTGACTCATTCATTTTTTATTTTGTCCCAAATTAAGCGTACATCAAAGTTCTGCGCACTGAGCATGGTAAAAACAACTACGCCAGAAAATGCCAAGGCTGCAACCCCTGGTTTGATTGACATTAAATTGTCCACTTGGATTAGCGCTACCAAAATAGCCACCACAAATACATCAACCATTGACCATTTCCCAACAAATTCAGTGAGCCTATATAGGCGTGTTAATTCTAAATGGCGAAGCTGCCGGTTGCTCATTGTGGCGCAGCATAACCAAAAAATAGCTGCCATTTTAGCGATAGGTACCACCACGCTGGCAACAAAAATAATAACGGCAATAAAATATGAGCCATGTTTCAAAAACAAGACCACACCACCAATAATTGTACTGTGAGTTGATTCCCCCAAAACCTCAGTGGTCATGATAGGAAAAACGTTAGCAGGTATATAAAGTAAGATGGCTGTCACTAAAAAACTTAAAGTCATTTGTATACTGTTTGGTTTGCGTAGATGCAACTTGGTATTACATCTAGGACAATGGGTATAAGTGAGGGGAGATAATTTATGGCAAGTATGGCAACTGACTAGATCACAACTTGCTGCTGTAGTTTGAGAATGACTTGATAAATTTGTGTTATTTGACATTCTA
Source organism: Paraglaciecola sp. (assembly GCF_039943935.1). Taxonomy (GTDB): domain Bacteria; phylum Pseudomonadota; class Gammaproteobacteria; order Enterobacterales; family Alteromonadaceae; genus Paraglaciecola. The sequence goes on along the minus strand of NZ_JBDUZQ010000008.1, from coordinate 2,085 downwards.
ATACGCACACTTACTGTCATGGTCAATCCAATTCCATAGTCGATACGGATCAACAATCGAAACAACGTAACTAAATAAAGGCACAAACATTAGGTAAGCCCAAAATGCACCTCCAATACTGATATCTGCCATGGGTATCAACTTAATTAGAGCTATCAATACGCCAATCAAAAATACATCAGCCATTAACCAAGGAGTCAGCAACCCTATGAACTTGCCAAGCGTCACAGGCGCTTTAGTGATTAAACCCAATTTTATCGGTAGCGTAATCATCAGAAGACAAAATATATATAAAAAGGGAAAAAACACAATCAGAACCAATGCTATTACAGCCAAGCTAGTAAAGCCTTGACTGTAAAGTTCTATTGAGGTGTGCATCAGCGAAATACTATGTGCCTGCCCTTGAGCTGAAAAAGAAATAAAAGGTAATGATATTGCGATACCCAATACAATCAACGCGCTAATACTTAAGGCAATAACTGAATCTAAAGCATTTGAATGACCACTGCTGATTTTATGCTGGCAACGAGGGCAGACTAAAGAATGACATGCACTTGTGTGCTCAGGTATATGCAATAAAAGATCGCATTCGTGGCAAGCTAATTTTTCTGTTTTAATCATAACTCTATTTCGCTGGCACTTATAATTTGATCTAAGTTCAAAGCCTAATATAAGCTGCTCTATAATTAATCACAATATGAATCGTTATACTTAAAATCAAGGAGCATGAGTTTGGCCATGGGACTCCTCATGTTGAGGCTTATGAGCCAAGCCCACAAAGATAACTTAAAACCGATAGATATATGTGTCCCCCAACATTCTATTCTTAGTTAAAAGTAGTTCGAATAAAATTGAGATTATCTCAACATTTTTGATGTTGAAAGCTTCTTAGATATCTATACCCTAATGCCGTTTGCCAAAACTTGCACAAGAGATTGTGATGCCTGATATTGTTGTGATGTTTTTTACTTGGGCTAATTGTAGAGTGAGTTCGTTCTGATCTAAAAGTGCCTAAGGCCGCCTTCGACAGCATGAGTTTACTTTTAATGCTAACCATTGGCTTAAAAGGCGAAATGGCACTCCACGGCAACCTTAGTTGAGGCTTAGTTCCCGAATTATTAGTGGTATGTGCCCTAGGCCCACTTTTTTCATTATTGTTGTTTCCAGCACTACGCAAATTAATTCGACTATCATTAGCCGACAGTGCCAGTATTGCAGCCCATTATGGCTCAGTTAGTGTGGGTACCTTTGCGGTTGCCCTTGCCTATGTTGAACTCAATAATTTGGCGACCGTACCAGAAATAAGCCTATATCTAGTGTGACTTGAGTTACCCGCAATAGTAGTCGGCCTACTTTTATACATCCGCTTTAAAGGCGGTGTGAGTAGCAGTATGAAAAACCTCTGGCATGAATCATTTACCAATCGAGGAGTTATTTTACTGTTAGGTGGAGTAATCATTGGTTTTATGTATGGATATCGAAGTGGTAGTGAGGTAACTGAATTATTCACAGGTGCATTAAAAGCTGTATTAGCCTTATTCTTATTAGAAATGTGATTAGTCGCCAGTGTGTTACAACCTATACCTTTTAAACAGTGGCGTTTACTGGTTTTTGCTTTGACAGCACCTAGTATACTGGCATGTTTTGCTGTTGCGGCGGGTTATGTATTAGATCTTGGGGATGGTACCACTGTCATACTAGCGAGTTTACTTGCTAGAGCACCTTATATTGCAGCGCCAGCAGCAATTAAAAGCAGTATCACCGATGTCGATATGGGCCTAACGATGCTTGCATTATTGGGGTTCACTTTTCTACTCAATGTTATTCTAGAGATCAGCTTTTATCATTACATTATTGAGTGGTTAATTGCTTAATAATTTTATCTAGCACGCTAATAATAGAATGGCGTGAGTCATATTGATTAAGTACAAAAAAAGCAAACAGGGGGTTAACTGTTTGCTTTTTTAGAGTTTGTTTATTTGAGCTTATTTAGATACTTTTTCAGAGATGTAGTTGATAACGCTAGTAGCGCCACGCTCTTGGAAGAACTCAACTAAGCCTTTACCGGCACATTTTACGCCTTCA
>NZ_JBDUZQ010000007.1:0-19857 GCF_039943935.1 Paraglaciecola sp. | reverse complement strand
CATTGAAGGTAGAAAAAGCAGATGTTAAAAAAAAGGCGTTTACTTTAGTGATGCATATTAATGATTAACATTGAATCGCAGGCAAAAAAAAGCCTGATAACAAATCAGGCTTAAAAATGAGAACACACACATAAAAACTATTAAGTCAGACGCGCTATGTCAGTATAAGTTCAAAATGTTATGCATTTCTTTCGTCATTCAATATGTGGGCGTGGCGTATAGTGATAATTTTTAATCGATCAAAAGTGTTTTAGGTCCTTTGAAATACGCAATTGACTTAAGTTCGCATTAAGCTTGATAAGTCTATTTTGATTATTGCTTATAAATTAAGGCATCTGGAAACACGATCCCGTTTCAAAACACTAACTTAATAACAAACACGAAAACACAGCATTAGGGTCATAAAGTAATAGTTGTGTTGTTATCTCTAAAAGGCTCTAGCTTTCACAGGTGTGAGTTAAAAATAGTACGGGTGAGTTGAGCATAGCGAATAAATGAACGTAATGAGTGCCCATGCTATACCTGCAAACTAAACCCCAAACACTGACCACCCGGTTTTACTGGCGAGTAACTCTAGTGCTTGGGTACCTAATTTGCTATTGCCTATGGGATCTAACCCAGGCGCCCATACTGCAATAGATGCTTTGCCGGGTGCTACCGCCATAATACCACCGCCTACCCCGCTTTTACCCGGTAAGCCGACTCTGAAAGCAAACTCACCTGAACCATCATAATGGCCACACATCAGCATTAAAGAGTTGATGCGTTTGGCCCGTTTGGGGGATACCACACGATACCCTGTAGTAGGGTTAACGCCGTCATTGGCTAAAAACAGCCCCGCGGTGGCTAATTGAATAGTATTCATGGCAATAGAGCAGTGATGAAAGTATGTGCCTAACACAGAATCGACTGGATTTTCGAAGTGCCCAAAGGATGCCATAAAGTGGGCTAGTGAAGCGTTTCTGTCACCAGTTTCTAATTCAGATCGGGCAACTTTTTTATCGATACTGATAGATTCATCATTTGCCAGAAAACGCATAAATTGCAGTATTTCAGCTAGGGTTTCTTTAGGCTGATGGCCTTGCAATATAGCGTCAGCAACTGTAATAGCACCTGCATTTATAAAAGGATTGCGGGGTTTTCCGTTTTCGTGTTCTAACTGCACAATGGAGTTAAAGGGGTCACCCGATGGTTCCCGCCCGACTCTATTCCAGAGTCGTTCACCTAGTTTTCCAAGGGCAAGTGTTAACGTAAAAACTTTAGAAATACTTTGAATAGAAAACAGTGTTTCAGCACATCCGGCACTATAAATAGCCCCATCTGGTAGAGCAATTGTGATAGCAAACTGCTCAGGATCAACCTGAGCCAATTGCGGGATATAACTGGCAACTTTACCCTTATCGGTTTTAGAGGCCATTTGGGCTGCAATATCATCGACTATTTGTTGCATATTCAGCCCTTTGTCCTAGTTAGGTAGCAATATTTAAGCACCCGTTAAATCAGATAAGAAAAACTGATATGCAGGGTTGTTGGTTTGCTCTTGATAAACATAACCTAGCTCAGCCAAGTGTTGGTCAAAGCTCAATCTGTCTGCATCAGCAATATCAAAGCCAGCTAAGACCAAGCCTTCTGCAGCGCCGTGGTTGCGATAATGAAACAAGGTAATGTCCCAGCGTTCGCCTAGGGTATCTAAAAACTTCATTAACGCCCCAGGATGCTCTGGAAATTCAAAAGAAAATAACTTTTCATTTATAGCTGTTGGCGGTCTGCCTCCTACCATATAACGAACATGTAACTTTGCCATTTCATTGTCTGACAAATCAAAGCTTTGATAACCATTAACAGTAAGTGCATCAGTCAATTGTTTCAGCTCTGTTTGACCATCACGTAAGCGAATACCCACAAATACATGGGCTTCTTTATCCGTAGCATACCGGTAATTAAACTCAGTAATAGCGCGGCCACCTAATAAGGAGCAGAAATTTCTAAACGCACCGGTCTTTTCAGGGATTTTAACCGCGATAACCGCTTCTTTTTGCTCCCCTAATTCACAACGTTCAGACACATAACGCAAGGTGTGAAAATTGATATTAGCGCCACACAAAATGCCTGCAAACTTTTTGCCTTGTTGAGGATTAGCTTTAAGGTATTTATGCATGCCGGCAACAGATAGCGCGCCCGCTGGCTCAGCAATAACACGGGTATCATCAAAAATATCTTTAATGGCTGAGCAAATCTCGTCTGTATTGACTGTGATGACTTCGTCTACATAGTCTTGGCATAAACGAAACGGCTCTTCGCCAATAATTTTAACGGCAACACCATCGGCAAAGATGCCAACGTGATCTAAAGGAACAGGTTTACCCGCAGCCATGGCCGCTTGCAAGCAAGCTGACTCATCCGATTCAATGGCGATGATTTTAACGTCTGGCTTAAGCTGCTTAATGAATACAGAGATACCCGCAACTAAGCCACCACCGCCTACTGCAATAAAAAGCGTGTCTAAGTCGGGGTTTTGTTCTAGCAATTCACGAGCAATAGTGCCTTGCCCTACAATGACATCTTCATCATCAAAAGGGGCTACCATAGTGTAGCCATGCTCTTTTGATAAACGAAGTGCTTCGGCTTTTGCCTCATCGAAACTACTACCATGAAGTACTATTTCAACGTATTCACCACCAAAGTTACGTACTGCCTCAACCTTAATGTCAGGTGCGGTAGCAGGCATCACGATAGTCGCTTTGATTTGTTTTTTACTGGCAGAGTAAGCCACACCTTGAGCATGGTTACCCGCAGATGAGGCAACCACACCTTTAGCAAGTTGTTCGTCGGTTAACTGACTTAACTTGTTAAATGCCCCGCGAAGCTTAAAAGACTTCACGGGTTGCTGATCTTCACGTTTCAACCAAATATCGTTACCTAAGGTTTCAGATAATTTATCTAGCTTTTGTAATTCAGACTTTACGGCTACATCATACACCTGCGCTTGTATAATTTTTTGCAGGTACTCATTGGCAGAACGTGTCATTTAGTCTTCCAATTTAGACGCATCACGTACGCCACCTTTATCAGCACTGGTCGCTAATAATGCATAGGCTTTTAACGCTAACGTCACTTTACGTTCACGAGTTAATGGTTTCCATGCTTTAGGGCTGGCATCCATTTTTTCACGGCGAGCTTGTAGGTCAGCATCGGAGATATCAATACCAATCTTACGGTTTGGAATATCGATATTGATGGTATCACCTTCTTCAACTAAGGCTATGCCACCACCACTAGCGGCTTCTGGCGCACAGTGACCAATCGACAGTCCAGATGTACCACCAGAAAAACGACCGTCTGTGATAAGGGCACAATCTTTACCTAAGCCTTTGGCTTTAAGATAAGTTGTTGGGTATAGCATTTCTTGCATACCTGGGCCGCCTTTAGGGCCTTCGTAGCGGATAACAACTACATCACCAGCTACAACTTTGTCACCCAAAATAGCTTCTACTGCTTCATCTTGGCTTTCATAAATGCGGGCTCGGCCAGTAAATTTATGAATAGACTCATCAACCCCTGCGGTTTTAACAATACAGCCATCTTCAGCTATGTTGCCAAACAACACGGCTAAACCACCTTCTTGACTGAAAGCGTGGTCAATGTTACGGATACAACCGTCTTCACGGTCGGTATCGGCAGTGGGCCAGCGGCAGTTTTGGCTAAACGCTTGAGTGGTGCGAATGCCAGCAGGGCCTGCTTTATAAAACTCTAGGGCATGTTCGTTTTGGCCGTTAGCAATATCCCACTTACTGATCACATCACCTATAGATGTTCCTAATACATGTGGCGAGTCTGCGTGTAGTAAACCTGCACGATTTAGCTCAGCCAAGATGCCAATCACACCACCAGCGCGGTGTACATCTTCCATATGATATTTAGGGGTAGACGGTGCTACCTTACATAAGTGCGGCACTTTACGAGATAATCTATCGATATCATCTAGAGTAAACGGCACTTCGCCTTCTACTGCAGCTGCCAATAAATGCAAGATTGTATTAGTTGAGCCACCCATAGCAATATCTAAACACATAGCGTTTTCAAAGGCTTTAAAGTTAGCAATGTTGCGAGGTAAAACTGACTCATCATCTTCTTGATAGTAACGACGGCATAATTCAACTATTTGTGTGCCGGCTTGTTTAAATAGTCCTTCACGGTCAGCGTGAGTGGCAAGCATTGAACCATTACCCGGTAAAGACAAACCTAAAGCTTCGGTCAAACAGTTCATGGAGTTGGCAGTAAACATACCAGAGCATGAACCACATGTTGGGCAAGCCGAACGCTCTACTTCTTCACTATCTGCATCGCTAACGTTGTCATCAACACCGGCTACCATAGCATCTACTAAATCAAGTTTGATAAGTTGGTCAGAAAGCTTGGTTTTACCCGCTTCCATTGGGCCACCTGATACAAAAATGACAGGTATATTTAATCGCATAGAGGCCATTAACATTCCTGGAGTAATTTTGTCGCAGTTTGAGATACACACTATGGCATCAGCGCAATGGGCATTAACCATATACTCAACAGAGTCGGCTATGATTTCTCGTGAAGGCAAGCTGTACAACATACCGCTATGACCCATAGCGATACCGTCATCTACGGCAATAGTATTAAATTCTTTTGCTACACCGCCAGCGGCTTCGATACTGCGAGCAACCAATTGCCCCATATCTTTTAAATGTACATGACCCGGTACAAATTGAGTAAATGAGTTGGATACAGCGATAATGGGTTTATTAAAATCACCGTCTTTCATCCCTGTTGCGCGCCACAGTGCGCGGGCCCCCGCCATGTTGCGACCTTGTGTACTTGTGGCTGAACGTAATTTTGGCATTATTTCACTCTTAATTAATTGTATAAAATGTATTTTTGAAAACGACTACTTATGTATCTTTCTAACAAAAAACCCCTCGTACTTTCGTGCGAGGGGCTTAGTATTCTAATAAGATTTTACCACTATCCCCGCAATGCAATTATTACCGCTGATAATGTCAGGTAATTTGTTTTTACACTGTGTAAAAAGAATAAGGCATTAGATTACAGATTTTTATATCATCACTGAGTATAGAAATATCATGAAGCAGTGAAGCTGATCAAGCATTGCTATATGCCATTTTAGAGGATCATATATTAAACATAGATCATTCATTCAATTCACAAAAATATAAGCTTTAAATTTAGGTTACTTATGCAAACTTGGTTACATTGGATAGATTTGGCAGGCGTTGCAGTTTTTGCTATTGCAGGCACTCTTATGGCGTACAAAAAACATATGGATGGATTTGGAGTAGTCGTACTTGCATCTGTTACGGCTATAGGTGGTGGCACATTAAGAGATATGATTTTAGATCGACCAGTATTCTGGGTGCAAGACCCTAGCTTTTTTTATGTCATTACTTTAGCCGCATTTACCACAATTATTTGGCTTAGGACTCAGAAAACCTTCCCGTTACGCTACCTATTGTTTGCCGATGCAATTGGTCTAGCATTCTTTAATGTCATAGGATTACAAAAAGCCCTCACGTATGGTGCATCGCCCATGATAGCCATTGCGTTAGGCACAATGACAGGGGTGTTTGGAGGGTTAATTCGAGATGTAATATGCCAAGAAATACCACTGGTTTTACGAAGTGAGATCTATGCAACGGCCTGCATTTTTGGAGGGGCAAGCTATATAACAGCCCTTCACCTTGAGCTTAACACGCTAGCATGCATGAGTATCTGCTTTTGCTTAACTTTAGCAGCCCGTTTAGGGGCAATAAAATGGCATTGGCACCTACCTGTTTTTAATCCCCATGATTCCGTAAAAGATGAATAGAACACCAAAATGGTGTGCTCATTTCTTAACTAACCTGAATCTCAGATAAGCTACACTAGTCAACCAAGTTAGAGCGCTTCAACTAACTGATTTATAGCCTCTGTGACTAACTCTGGTTGGGCCTGATGTATGTTATGTTGCCTATTTTCAGAAAATACTATGCGAGCGTTTTCAGACAATAATAAGAAACTCTCTTGAAGCTTTGCCCATTCACGTATTTGCTTGGTACTCCCCATTGTTACTCCCGATGAATGGTTCTTGGCAATAACCACAATAGGTAAATCACCTAATGTTTTTACTACATTTTTGACATGACGAGCGCTTGCCTCAAAATTAGTGCTTTCTTTCAACGATGTATACTGATGCTTTGTCGTGCTTTTTAATGCCTTTTCACGGGATTTATTAAACGATAAATATAGACGAGGTACACCTATGGGCGCTGCCCACATACTGGCTTTTTTTACAAAACTAAATAAAGCATTCTCTTTTGCCAAAACATTAGCTTGATTAGGGTGAGCAGAGTCAACCAGAACTAAACCAACTATGTATTCTGGGTAAGTTTTTGCGTAGAGCTGCATATTAAGCCCACCATAGGAGTGACCTACTAAAATGATCGGGCCACTTATTTCTCGCTTTTCTAAAATAGCATGAAGCTCTTCAACTACTTGCGTGCTATCTCGGGGGTTGGGGCTTTTATCACTAAAGCCTAAACCCGCTCTGTCATAAACAAAGGTTTGAGCAAATTTACTTACCTCATCGACCACGCTTTTCCAAACATATGAGGTATCCATCATGCCTGCATCAAATACTATAGTGACATCCCCTTGCCCAACAATTTCTGTATAAATTTGCGTGCCTGACATATCGACAAACGTACCCTCAGGAAGGTATGTTTTGCTGTCTTCATAAGACATGTATTCTTGGTAGCAAACGCCAATAGCAATGATAAAAAAAATCAACTTATATCTGCTTCTCATGTGTTTCCTTTCATGTTTCTGAGCCTGTATAACCTTAAAGTAACACCTTACAATCATCCGCTATTATGTGATAAAAATATTCCCAAGTTAACCCAGTAATAAGGAATGTTCGCAATTTCTGCAGCTTTAACTAGCCTTGTATGTATCAATCATTTGCAAATGGAGTTGCCTTATGTCTTTAGCGATTGTTTATTCTCGTGCAACTGTGGGCATAGATGCGCCACTGGTTACGGTAGAGGTACATTTAGCCAATGGGCTGCCTTGTTTTAACTTAGTTGGCTTACCAGAAGCATCGGTTCGCGAAGCTAAAGACAGAGTACGCAGTGCGCTTATCAACTCTGGTTTTGAATTTCCTGCTAAACGTATAACTGTGAATTTAGCCCCCGCCGACTTACCTAAAGAAGGCGCTCGATTCGATTTAGCTATTGCCATTGGTATTATTGCCGCAAGCAGCCAATTACCCGAACACTCATTGCAAAACATAGAGCTGGCTGGTGAATTAGCATTATCAGGTGAAATTCGCTCTATTAAAGGCGCGCTACCTTTCACTTATGCTTGTCATAAAGCAGGAAGAGCCGTGGTACTGCCCGCAGAAAATGCCGCAGAAGCGTCACTCATTGAAGGAGCTCAGATTTTTGCGTCTAATCAATTATTGGATGTATTTCATCATATAGCTGGGCAAAAAAATCTTAATTTTTATCAGCCCGAGTTTACACAAAAAGAGTCTCAATACGAAAACGACTTACAAGATGTTGTCGGTCAAGCAGCGGGTAAACGGGCCTTAGAAATAGCCGCAGCAGGGGGCCATAATTTACTTTTTACAGGCCCACCTGGCACAGGAAAAACCATGTTAGCTAGCCGTTTAGTTACCATTTTACCGCCCATGTCAGATGAAGAAGCCTTAGCTTCAGCAGCTATTCACTCAATTGTGGGAAAACCTGTAGATCCGGCCACTTGGAAACAAAGAAACTACCGCCATCCACACCACACTAGTTCAGCCGTTGCCTTAGTGGGCGGGGGGAGTGTACCCAGACCAGGTGAAATATCGCTGGCCCACAATGGTGTGCTGTTTTTAGATGAATTACCTGAATTCGACCGTAAGGTGTTAGATGTACTAAGAGAGCCATTAGAGTCTGGCTCTGTCAGTATTTCACGGGCGGCTAGGCAGGCGCAGTTTCCGGCGCGTTTTCAATTGGTGGCAGCCATGAACCCCAGCCCAACTGGAAGTTTGCAAGATGGTCGCAGTAGTAGCGACCAAGTATTACGTTATTTAAACCGTATTTCGGGCCCATTTCTAGACCGTATCGACTTACAAGTAGACGTTCCCAAGTTACCTAACAGCGACTTTTCTGAACAAGTTAAATCGAGAGGTGAGAATAGCCAAACCGTACGAAATCGAGTGGTAACAGCCCACCAATTACAGATAAACCAAAGAGGTAAATCTAACGCACAACTAGGCAGTAAAGAAATTGAAAAACATTGTGCCTTAAGCAAAGCAGACCAAGCATTCTTGCATAACGCAGTAGAAAAACTGGGACTATCGTTGCGAACTTACCACAGGGTATTAAAAGTTGCCCGTACCATCGCTGACCTAGCCAACTGCTCGCAAATAGAAAAATCCCACCTAGCAGAAGCCCTAAACTACCGAGCCTTTGACCGCATGTTAGTACAGTTAACTAATAATTGAGCTTTGGCTCGCTAAGATTTTGCATAACGCTTAAAACTGAGAATGTTGCATGGGTGAAGTATCTAAAAGTTGAGCTAAATTTTTAAGTGCTAAGGTAAATCTAGTCTCTGAATCTATAGCCATAACAGACAAGCGAATTTTATCAATAGGCTTACCATCAGCACAAAAATATGTCGAACTGCTCACCAGTAACCCTTGGTTTTTAGCAGCAAGACAAAAGCTGTCGGCATTCCACTGCCTAGGTAAGGTCAACCATAAGTGATAGCTAGATACTTGTGCATTCAACTCAAACTGACTCAGGACTTGCTGCGCAATTTTTTGTCGCTTTATCGCAATAGCTTTTTGTTGGTCTGCTAATTTGAATGCTGCCCCTGATTCAATCAGATGGCTGGCTGTTTCAAATAAAAGTGGTGATGGTAACCAAACCATAGCCCTTAAAAAGGCCGCTATCTTTTTAGATTGAGAAACAGGAGAGTTCAAAAAGCCGCAGCGGATCCCTGGGCTTACAGCCTTCGATAGGCTGCTAATATGAAATGTATTCTCTGGAGCAAAATTACTAATAGCTGGTAACGGGGTTCCATTTAAAAAACCGTAAATGTCATCTTCGATTAGCCATGCGTTGTATTTTAAAATAGTCGCTGCAATTTGCTTACGGCGAAGAGTAGGCATAGTTACAGCGGTGGGATTTTGATGTGACGGAACAACAATAACAAGGGCGGGCTTTTCTTGTTTAAATTGCCGTGCTAAATCATTGGGGCACATCCCACTTTCGTCCATTTGAATGCCTACCACTCTTCTCCCCAAAAAGTTGGCTATAGACAAAATGCCGGGGTAGGTTTGTGCTTCAACAGCTATAAGATCATCAGCTTGGGTATAAAGTTGAATGAGTGTAGATAAACCATGCTGTGCTCCATTAGTTAAATGAAGTTGCTCAACTTTTGGCATATATAAACCATATTTTACAGCCCAATGCCTGCCTATATCTCTATGTTTTAGTAGCCCAGAATCTTCCGCATACTCGTAAAGTTTTGCATCAAAATCTTGATTAAAACTGTTTTGAAATTCATGATGCAGTCTTTTTACGTTGTGTGACATGCAAGGCTGCAATATGGATAGGTTAAACTCGTTGTCAGCATCACCAGAGCGAATAACTTGGGATAGTGGTTTGTCGTCAAAAACAAAACTGCCTCGCCCCACAAAAGACTCAATCTTTCCCGCTGTAGCTAGGGTTTGATAGGCTTTTGAGACTGTGACCGCTGTGGTATCTAACTCTTGAGCCAACGCCCTATGAGTGGGTAGTTTACTCCCTTTAGCGTATTGCCCTAGGTCAATCCTATTCTCAATAATGTTAGATATTTCTATGTATTTTGGGGGCGTCATGACATCAAATGCTGCAAATAAAAGTTAATGGTATCGATACCAAAGCATAAATTCAATTTTGATATATTCAATCAGTATACAAAGACCTTAATTGACATATGTCAATTTAGAGGTTACTTTAGAAATAGTTCAATAAAACATTGTGTTATCCGGCTAACTATATAATAAAGCCACTAGAAAATAGTGTTTCAAAGAAGAAGTGACATAGTTCATTTTCTTTTCAAATTAGCAAATAAACCCAAAAGTAGGCGTGGTCATGATCCATAAAGGTAATTTATCAGAAAAAAATAACCCAACAGCAGCTTTTATTGGATTAGGCGCAATGGGCTACCCAATGGCAGGACACCTGCAAACATCTGGTTACTTTACTACTGTGTTTAATCGCTCCGAGTCTAAAGCAAAAAACTGGGCAGACGAATACAAAAGTATGTATGCACTCACCCCCCAAAAAGCAGCTGTTAATAAAGATATTGTTTTTATATGCGTTGGAAATGACAAAGATGTGCGTGAAGTGGTTTTAGGCAACAACGGCGCGCTTGCTGGTATGAAGCAAGGGGCAATTTTGGTAGATCACACCACTACATCTGCAGAGCTTGCGTTAGAGCTTAAAGCTCGATGCGAAGAAATAGGCTGTGAGTTTATTGATGCGCCTGTCTCTGGCGGTCAAGCAGGTGCAGAAAACGGTCAACTCACTGTTATGTGTGGAGGTAAAAGTGCCATCTTTGATACTGCTAAACCAATAATGCAAAGCTATGCCAAACAAGTGCAATTGATGGGAGAAACAGGCCAAGGCCAACGTACTAAAATGGTTAACCAAATATGTATTGCTGGCGTGCTGTCTGGATTAAGCGAAGCGCTATTGCTCGCCCAAAAAGTTGGCTTAGATATTCCACAACTTGTTGATACCTTAAAACATGGTGCGGCTGGCTCTTGGCAAATGGAAAACAGGCTTGAAACCATGTCTGAAGACAAGTTCGACTTCGGTTTTGCTATTGATTGGATGCACAAAGATTTAAGTATTTGCCTTGAAGAAGCAGCCAAGCATCAACTAGCTTTGCCACTTACCACTCAAGTCGATAATCAATACCAAAAGTTACAACAAAACGGAATGGGCCGACTAGATACTTCAGCCTTAGTAAAGTCACTTCAAGCCGACAGAAATGCAATTAAATAATAGGCATAAGCATTAATGGAATTATTAAATATAGACCTATCTGTATGGGTACTTGGAGCGCTAATTTTTGCGTGTTTCGTTGCTGGGTTTATCGATAGCGTTGCAGGGGGGGGAGGGCTTATTTTGCTGCCTTCTTTTATCTTAGCTGGTTTACCCCCACAAGTCGCTTTAGGTCAAGGCAAACTAGTCAGTACCTTTGGCACCTTGGCTGCAATCCGCAACTTTGTGAAAAATAAAAAAGTCATTTGGAAGGTGGTGGCAACAGGTATACCTAGTGGATTACTGGGCTCTTATTTTGGGGCAGAAATGATCCTGATGTTCGAACCTGAAGTCGTAGCAAAAATTATCATTGGGCTATTACCATTTGGCATCATGCTGTCACTTCTTCCTAAAAAGAATCACGCTGCACATCTAATAAATGTAACGAATATACAAGTTTACCTAATAGTACCAATTATCGTTTTTGTTATAGGGTTTTACGATGGGTTCTTTGGGCCTGGCACAGGTAGCTTTTTAATCTTAGCGCTGCATCTTATTCTACGCTTTGATTTAGTTACTGCATCTGCCAACTCTAAACTGTTAAATTTTTCTAGCAATGTGGGGGCGCTAATAGCCTTTATGATAGCCGGAAAAGTATTATACATGCTGGCAATTCCATTAATTATAGCCAACCTCGCCGGTAACCATATTGGCAGTAGTTCAGCGATAAAACATGGCCCTAAAGTTGTTAAAACAACCTTGAGTGTTTCCATGACTTTACTGATGAGCACGTTGATTTATAAATTTATTATGTAGAATGAAAAGTGAGATAACTGATTTTTACTGCGCCGGTGACAACAGGGCGATACCCAGCATTTCTATTAAGCTTTGCTCACATAAAGTCAATCAAGTGAAAATACAGAATATCAACTGAAGGCGCTTGCAACTTTGGCCTACGCATTAAAAAATTGCGACGACATGTTCAACTACTATCAACAATTAGCAACAATAAAACCACTTGTACATGTCCGATTCACTGAGATAATTGAAGGGTTTTCGATGACTTTAAATATGGCGGCTTGCCATATACAGCAACAACAGATGCACCTAGCTCAGCCTCTATTAGATAAAGTAGCGGATGCTTTGAGTACTACGATGATTATGCAAAACAATCCCAGGAGCTATGTTAATACAAGCAAAGTTAGATAACCTGCAGGGTAAATCAATCGACATCGGAGCTCTAAAAGCGACATTTACTGCAGCACAATATCCCCATGCATGAATGTTAGAACAAGATTGGGGGTTCACTTTAAATGAATAGAAAGGTTCGAGCGACCTAATAGATAGGGCGCGTCCAAATTGCTTCTATTTGGGAGAAGGAGAATAATAGGAAAGTTAACTAGGTTGCCCACCCTATTAACTCTTTTCTTTGCTTGGTCTTATAATCTTAATCGTATTGAAGGAGTCCGATCCCTTTAAGGTGTTTTGACCTTGGTAAAACAGTCATATTGGTCCAAACAGAACAACCTATTTAACGATTTTAAATAAACTAACAGCTAAACAACGCCTTAATCGCAGGCTCTTGTGCCCGCTTTTTTAAACAGCACAAACCTAGTTGGTAAGTTTCGATATTAGTGAGTGAAATACGGTTTACTTTTTGCCCAACCGAAGAGTGATCTAATACTATTTGCGGTACAATTGCCACACCACAGCCCAACGCTACCATGCTCACAATCGCTTCGTTACCCGCTACGGTTGCATAAACGCGGGGCCTAATGCCTTGCTCTGCCAACCAATGATGTACGATACGTTTAGAGGGGCCAGATTCCGGTAAAACCATTGAATGTTGTCGCCAATCGACTTGTTCTAGCCGAGTTAATAATGTGTCTTTGGGGGCAATTAAGACTAAAGGCACTTCACCTAAGGGCAAAAAGTGTAGTTCTTTTGGAAAATCTGGAGTATGAATCGCAATCGCTGCATCTGCGTCTTGTTGCATCACCTTTATAACAGATAAAGCCGGGTCCCCAGTGGCGAGCTTGATTTCAATTTGTGGATATTTATGTCGAAAATGATCCAATAAGTTAGGTAAATGACTTTGGCTGGCTGTTACCGAGCAATATAGACTTAATTCACCTTGTAACTGCTGGTGGGATTGGCGTAACTCGCTTTGCACCTTTTTCCATTCGCTTAGCATTTGCTGACTAAAGCTCAATAAACTTGCGCCCGCCGCTGTCAATTTAACCTTACGATTGTCTCGCACAAACAAGGTTGTGCCGCATTCTTCTTCTAGCCTCTGAATGGCACGGCTTAAGGTCGATGGGCTAACAAACATGGCATCGGCAGTGCGACCAAAGTGCAAGCTTGTACATAAATGTTGAAATAACTCTAAGCTACGAATATCCAAAATTAGCCCTCTAAAAAAACAGTATTGCGATTTGTGAAACATAACATTGCAAATATATCATTTTAAACAACGCAATACATTGTCTATTATCTCGCCATCGTAAATGAAAGACTCATTTACAAAGAAAAGAATAGGATTTTTCAGATGGCAAATTATTTCAATACATTATCGCTACGTCAGCAATTAGACCAAATCGGTCGTTGTCGTTTTATGCAACGTTCAGAGTTTTCTACTGGTTGTGATTTTCTTAAAGGTAAGAAAATTGTCATCGTAGGGTGTGGCGCTCAAGGTTTAAACCAAGGTTTGAACATGCGTGATTCTGGTTTAAACATCTCTTATGCACTTCGCCAAGCTGCAATTGATGAAAAACGTGAATCCTTTCAACGTGCTAGCGAAAATGGTTTTACTGTTGGTACTTACCAAGAGCTTATTCCAACAGCAGACATTGTTTATAACCTTACCCCAGATAAGCAACACTCAAGTGTAGTTGAAGCGGTCATGCCATTAATGCAACAAGGCGCAACATTAGGTTATTCACACGGCTTCAACATTGTTGAAGAAGGCCAACAAATTCGTTCAGACATCACTGTTGTAATGTGTGCACCTAAGTGCCCAGGTACTGAAGTACGTGAAGAATATAAGCGTGGGTTTGGTGTTCCAACTCTCATCGCTGTTCACCCAGAAAACGACCCTAAAGGTCAAGGTTGGGATATCGCTAAAGCACTGGCGTCTGCCACTGGTGGAGACCGTGCAGGTGTTCTTGAATCTTCATTTGTTGCTGAAGTTAAGTCTGACCTTATGGGTGAGCAAACTATTTTATGTGGTATGCAACAAGTTGCAGCTATCTTAGGCTATGAAAAAATGATTGCTGACGGCATCGACGCTGGCTACGCAGGTAAACTTATCCAAGACGGTTTAGAAACCATCACCGAAGCACTTAAAATCGGTGGCGTAACTAACATGATGGACCGTTTGTCTAACCCTGCAAAAGTCAAAGCGTTTGAACTAGCTGACGAATTAAAAGTATTGCTAGGCGACTTATTTGGTAAACATCAAGACGACATTATCAGCGGTGAGTTTTCTCGCACTATGATGGAAGACTGGGCTAATGGCGATGCTAACTTACTTAAATGGCGTGAAGAAACTGGCGAGACCGGTTTTGAAAATGCACCTGAGTTTACTGGCACTATTGATGAACAAGAATACTTCGACCACGGTGTTTTCTTAGTGGCTATGATCAAAGCCGGTGTTGAACTAGCGTTTGATGTGATGGTTGAAGCTGGAATTTTACCAGAATCTGCTTACTACGAATCACTTCACGAGACTCCGCTTATTTCTAACACAATCGCACGTAAGCGTTTGTACGAAATGAATGTAGTTATCTCTGATACTGCCGAATACGGTAACTATTTATTCGCTAATGCTGCAGTGCCAATTTTACGCGAGAAATTAATGCCAAATATCGGTACTGATTTAATCGGTAAAGCTTACACCACAGCAACTAACAGCGTAGATAACAAAAAATTAGTTGATATCAATAAAGAAATCCGTGAAAGCGGCGTTGAAACAATTGGCGCAACGTTACGTGGTTACATGACTGATATGAAAACAATCGTTGAGTCTGCATAAGATTTATCTGACTTAACACTGACGATTTCTGTCGTAAAAGTGTTAAAGCCTTTGGCCTAACACTTCCCTGTTGCCCAACCTTATGGTTGGGCTTTTTTATGGGTAAATTAAAAGGTCGTCTTCATACCGATACAGTAAATTTAACCAAATATACTGGAATAACTCACTGTTAGGTAAAAAAACAAGCCGCAATTTCAAGCATTCCTAACGTATTTATCATTTGTTACTAGAAGCAGACAAAAAATATTCATTCTTAACGCTAGCTCATTGTTTTTAAAGGGCTAACACCTTGGCGCGCCAATTGCTCTAGCTTAGTTTTGTATAAAAATTTTCGAGTAGTCACTCAGGCACGCATCTAGTAAATCGGAACAATAAATGAATCAATCAATATCACGGCTATCTCAGATAGGTGACTGGGTTTTCGAAGTGAAAATGGTCAGGGCCTTAAAAGTAAAAAATCACGGCGAGCCCTACTCTGCTATCGCTAACCTTACTGCTAACGGTGATCAAATGTACATTGATTCGCACTTATCAATCAATGATGAAGACTTAACCAAAGAAGACTTTCTGACTATCTATAAGTTTTGCCAGTCGATGGGGATGAAAAACATTAGCTATGATCGCATTAAAAATGGTCTTAAATCGTCTAAGCAAGTGGACATTACTCAAAATACCTCTCCGCAGTTTCGATTGGTAGAATGATCTTAAACATGTGGAAATTGAGAGTAATCGAAAAAGCGCTTAAAGTTTAATAATGAAGGTTCAAAACTAAAGCCAAGAGACTTACTTTAAACTAACAAAGTAATATTGAAGCATTGATGAGCAAATTTACCCGCAACGCCTAAATTATAGGCTTGATGAAAGGCTATTCTGCTTTCCAATAAAAGACAAAAGAGATTAACCCAAAAACACAAAAACCTAGTGCAATGGGTGTTACAGATTGCTCTAAAAAACCACCAATAAATACAGCGATAGGCACCGAAAATAAACTACTTAACGAACCAATAATAGCAGCGCCCAACCCAGCCATATTGCCCAAGGGTTGCATTGCCATAGCGTTAATATTGCCAAACAATACTCCGATACAAAAGAAGGCACAAAACAGTACAGACACAAATAACCACATAGGTGGAATACCGGCATATAACCAACATGAAATAAGTAGCAGAGTGGAAAATATAAGCCAACCTATCATTGCCCAAGTACATAAGGTTCTCATGCCTAAACGCATCACTAAGGTACCGTTAATGAAAGATGCAAAACCGATAGAAAAGGCTAATAAGGCAAAATACAACGGGAACAACTCGCCGGTATCGTAAATGTGCTGAAAGATTGTTTGTGAAGCGCTGATATAAGCTAGAAACGCACCAAAAATTAGCCCCGTTGATATGGTGTAAAACATCACTAATTTGTGGCTCAAAATAAACTTACTAGACTGCCAAAGCTGTGACCAATTAAATGATTGGCGCATTTCTTTTGGTAGGGTTTCTGGCTGACGAATAAAAAACCAGATTCCAACTAGCAGTCCAATCAATAAAAATGAAGAAAAAATATGTCGCCACGACGCCCAAAACATAATGGCTTGTCCAAAACTTGGTGCGACCATAGGCACTAAAATAAACACCATCATAATAAACGACATGACACGTGCCATCGCTTCGCCTTCGTACTTATCGCGAATTACCGCCAAAGCTGCGATCCTAGGGCCCGACACTCCAAATGCTTGAATAACACGGCCTACCAACATAACAGTCAACGACTCAGCCAACATGCAAATGATTGAACCAATAGCAAAAATAATTAGCCCAGAAAGAATAGCATACCGCCTACCTTTATCATCCGATACTGGCCCGTAATAGAGCTGTCCAAACCCCATCCCAATAAAAAACAAAGACACAATAAGATGTGTATCTTGCGAATTAGTAATTTGTAAGTCTTGGCCAATGTGATGCAAGGCAGGTAGCATGGCATCGATGCTCAAAGCAACTAAGGAAGTCATTACAGCCATAAGTACAACAAACTCACTCAAACTAATATCAGGCTTAGTTAAGGGGGGAGTTGGATGCTCTGGTGAGGACATTTTAATAGCCTGTAAAAAGAGAGAAAAATAACAGAAGGGATTCTACTACCACATAGAAAATGTGTGGTTAAACTTTTAAGTATTTAAAACCCCGCTTTTATCTGCAAGATAGAATACAGATAAAAGCGGCATAAGAAGTTAGTTTAAGTGCTTTTTCAAAAAACCATCCATAGCTTTAAAGGCAATGTGGCGATTATGTTGAATAGACAAATCATGGTCTCCATCTTCTAGTTCAATGTATTCTACTGGTTTATCGAGTGATTTTAGCCTACTAACCATCACTCGACTTTGAGCAACATCTACAACTCTGTCATCTTCACCGTGGATAAACAACATAGGAATATTCACATTTTTGGCTTTGTAATAAGGCGAGCGAGCTTCTAAATCATCAAAGTCATTACCTAATTGCTCTTTTACAAGCCGACTATTTGTGTAGTCATAAGAGCGGATTACGCGTTTTTTAAGATCAGTTAAGCCAGCAAAACTAATCGCACAGGTAAATAAATCAGGGGTTTTTACGGCCGCCATAGCAGCAGCATAGCCGCCATAGCTTGCACCCACGATACACATTTTGTCTTTCACTGCGATGTTTTGTTTAACCAGCCAGTTTGCAGCATCGGTTAAGTCATCTTGCATGGTTAAGCCCCAGCCTTGCATTTGGCTTTGGGCAAACTCGTAACCATAACCCGTTGACCCTCTAAAGTTAGGCCTAAATACCGCGTAGCCACGGCTTGCAAAAAATGATGTCCAATAATCAAAACCATCACTGTCTCTTGAGTGGGGGCCGCCATGTGGATGTAATATTGTAGGTACTGGGCCTTTAGTTCCTAATGGCAATGTTAAATAGCCTTCTAGCTTAGTGCCATCTCTTGCTGTGTAGGTTACTAATTTATGCTCACTAAGCTCTGCAGGAGGGAGGGCTGGGTATTGCTCAAAAATTAACTTAAGAGAGTTTTGCTTACGGTGCCCTAAATAAAAAGCGCCAGGAGTATAGTCATTTTCTGTGTATAACAAATAAACATTTTCATCGGCACTAAAGTCAGTTAAATATGCGCTATAACCAGCGAATGCTTTCATTAAAGACTTGTTGAAATTACCCATGGATTTATCCCAATAAATGCGCCCGCCTTCGCTATTTCTGTGATAAATGCCTATGACATCATTGCTCTTTTTCGAATAAATAAGTGAGCCATCTACGTCATGGTCTTTATCTTCAAATACTAGCGTTGACTCTTTAGTTGTTAAGTCAATTTTAAACAACGCTTTTTTATCACTATTGTATTGGGTGTAGTACAAAATATTGGGGTCTTTAGCAAATCCAAGAGGAGTAACACCAGACTCTTCAAAGCTGTTGTGTTCGAACAATTTATGCCAAGTGTCATCATCGCCAATCCTGACTCTGATAGACGCTTCACCTGTTTTATAATTTAAAGCTTCACCTAAACGTAAAGTGCCTTGCCTATCAGTCATCCAGTCTCGAATGTTTAGTTTGCCTCGGCTTATTCTAGATTTTCTACCAGTGTTGATATTCAACCTATAAACACCCGGTAAATTAACTGTATCTAAGTCGAGAGCGATAAGAATATTTTCAGGGTCATTAGGTAAAAATGAAATTACGTCATCTTGAAATTGAGAATAATGATCATTGCCAATTTTATGGTTTGAAGGCGGCTTACTCAGCTGCCTTTGCACGGGCTGGTCGCCATCAACATCAATGGCCAGTAAACGAGTTTCCATAACATCTACACCATTTATGACAGAAGCAAACCTAACACTTACCACCAAGGTTTTATTGTTTGCCCATTCAAACCAGTTTGTAATGTTGGTTTTATTATCAGATTGCACTATATGGAGCTTTTTACCTGTAGTTAAATCTACAGATGTTAATACTGTTACTTCTGGTGATTTATAGCTTCTTAGGTAGGCGATTTTTGTCCCACTTGGTGATAAAGCAGGTTTTTCATATCTAGGAAGCTGACTAAAGCTCTCAATGGGTAACTCTTCTGCAACACTAATTAAAGAAGTGAATAAAATAACTATCAAACAACACAAGCGAATGATTCCATTCATAAAAAGTCTCAAATATTTGCGATTAAAATTAACCCAAAACTATACACAAAACTTATTGGTTTCGCACCAATCAATCATGCTAGTTTATCAAGAATACTCGTTATCTCTAATTTAAATGCTTTTTCAAAAAAGTATCCATAGCTTTAAACGTTGCATGTCTATTACGCTGAATAGATAAATAGTGATCGCCATTTTCTAGCTCGATAAATTCCACATCTTTGTCTAAATCTTCAAGCTCTTCTACCATAATTTCACTTTGCACTATATCAACCACACGGTCATCCTCGCCGTGAATAAATAACATAGGAATGTTAACTTTATCGGCATGATAAGCTGGTGAGCGTGCTTTTAAGTCAGCAGAGTCATCACCAATCTGCTTTTTCACAAATTTACTATTTAAATAACGACGACTAGTTGATACCAATTTTTTTAAATCGGTTACGCCGGCAAAACTTATTGCGCACTTAAATAAGTCGGGGGTTTTTACCGCCGCCATAGCGGCTGCATAACCGCCGTAGCTCGCTCCAACGATACACATTTTGTCTTTAAGGGCGATGTTCTGCTCCACTAGCCAATTTGCTGCGTCGGTTAAATCATCTTGCATGGTTAAGCCCCAT
>NZ_JBDUZQ010000006.1:0-300414 GCF_039943935.1 Paraglaciecola sp. | reverse complement strand
TAAGTATATGAAAAGATGAAATAAATTAATTGCCAGAATCATTATTCTGTTTATTCCTAAAGTGGCTTAAACGTGCGGTCTGGCTAATATACTGTTATGTGTTTTTGTAGTTTGGGTGACAGCCTAAATATTAAAGGATTAATTTATGATTGAAGCAGTAGTAGAAGGTTTCTTTTATACGCTAGGTGAAATATTAGCGTATACATTATGGCCTTTACTTTATTATTCTGGCTGGCTTGTCTTAAAAGTTATAACCTTTGGTAGTTATCCTGCTAAATCCGATCCAATGTCATTTAATCCAAACAATCATTCAAAGGTTTTTGTTCGTTTTGTTGGCTTCTTATTATGGTGCGCGATAGGGTTTATTGTGTTTACATATCTTCGGTAAATCAAACACATAACAAGCAATTTAACAGTGACAAATAACAGTTGGCTTTTGTTCACTTCGTTCACTATTTTAGCCAACAATTATTTGCCTGTTAATTGGGCGTTAGGTGTCCATGAGAACTGAAACTAAAACTCAAGAGTGGTTCCTGAAAGATCCGAGAACCAGGAAATGGATAAGGCAGTGCGCAGCCTGCAGCCAGTACGGCTGGGACCCAGAAACTCCGGATAATATTCCAAAGGTAAATTTTGAGAATATGTTTCCTGAAATGGAGCTGGACGAACGCGGGTTATGTCAATTCTGTGCGCCAAGGTTCAAATAGATAATGTGCCAAGCAAAAACACCTAACAAGTTTGTCAACGATTGCCCTTCGGGCTGGACCGCTAAAAGCGTTATACAACTAAGGAAGGTTCGGTGTTTATCAATAAATTATCATTAATATTTACGTTAGCTTTGGCTTTTAATGCATTTGCTTCAGGTGAGATATCAGCGGTTAAACCTAGTCTAACTCAAGATAAGAAGGCACAAAGAGCGGCATTTATCGGTAAATGGGAATCCTCACAACCAACTAAAGAAGGTGGTGTTCGTAAAACGATTATGGATAGGCGATCTGATAGCAGGTATGTAGTTGAGTTTATCGTTTTAAATGAAAAATCAGAAGTTTCATATAAACAAAAAGAATTCGGTTTTTGGGGTGTTTCTGGTGGAATATATTTCACGATGTACAGAGGCTCTATTGAAAACGATGAGTTTTTTCCTGTAGACCCTAATAATGCATATAATTATGATACTTATCAGATTACTAATATAAGTGATAATAAGCTTGTTTATAAAAGTTTGTCATCTGAAAATATATTTACTTATACTCGGGTGAAATAGTTGTATAACAAACAATTCAACGGGACACAAACAGCAGGCCGATGCTCGTGCCTCGCTATTTTTGGCTTACTATTTTTAGCCCATTAATTGGGCGTTAAATGCCCAGGGAAATTATGAAGCAAGTTTTAGATTTTTGCTCCTTAGATGAAGTTGAGAGAAAAATTTTCCTTGAAGATACTTGGTGCGATAAATGTTCTGAAGCGGATTTAGGAATGATTAATCCAGAGTTATACATTGAAGATGCGCGAAAATTTATAAGCGGTAATTGCGCAGTTTGTGGTACCAAATGCATTTCGGAAATCGTCGTAAAAATAGTAGATTGAATTGTTTGGTGCATTAGGCACTTAACAAACAAATTAGGGCCGACGCGCAAACAGCACGCGACGCCTATTCGAAGCGTTATGTTTACCATAGGATTTCGATAGTTATGAGAGTTTTTTATCTGATTGTTTTGTTTAGTTTCAACGCTGTTGGAACAACTTGCATGATAAGTGAACAGACTTTCGAAGAATGGAATGAAAAGTACGATTCTATGATCAATGTAGAAATTAAAAAGTCTAAGGATGGAGATGGTTACGCAGTCTTAGCTACATTCCCAAGCACTATTGAGAATAAACAACTGTACTCTGTTTTATTGTATTTAGGTAAAAAGGATCAACCCACTCTTTCTTCGCAACTAGCAATATTTGAGGAAGACGGTAAAAAAGTAGTTTTTTACACTACGAATTTAAAACAAGGGCCAAACGGTTATTTAGTCGCTGGCTACGGTTCTGATTGTGGCTTAGATGTGGGGAAATCTGTTGTATTATCAAAGTAAACCTAACAAGCCAAGCCATCGGAAAACCACTCACTGGCTGAGCCAAAACGTTCGCGTTTTCAGCTGCTTGGGGTGTTAAATGCTAAGGAAGCTATGAGTATCACGTTACGATCAATCGGATTATTTGGGATATTACTGTTTGGTATTTTATTCGCAGTTACATACGTATCGCCGGCAACAATTGAAAAGTCCGCAAAAGGGTTCGTTAAATACCAGATAGAAAAAGAAGTGCTGGAAAAGCAGCAGCTTATTAACGAATCTAGCTTTGCGAGCAAGGCTCTAACTATAGCGGATAGGCTTGGAGTAGAATCTGAACAACTCCAAAAGGATCTCGACAACGATCTCCCTGAGAAAATCTCTAGTATTATCGCTTCAATGTGTGGTTATGATTGTGAGCGTAAAAAGGCCCTAATTCAGTCTATTACGTCCGGATATTTGGATCGGATTAAAAGTATTAATATCGCGCAAGATACCCTAGGTGATCTCATAAAGGGGAAGTACCTCGAAATAGTTAGCAATTTAAAATTTGATCTTCGTATTTTTCTTGGCTCAAACCTCTTAATGTTTTTAATTCTAGTGGCTGTTTCCTTAGCCAAACCAAAAACGATTGCCCACCTGTTTGTACCTGGAGCACTATTACTCACAGCTACTATTTTATCATCAGCCATATACATATTTGGCCAAGATTGGTTCTACACCATTCTGTATAATGACTATATGGGCTTTGGGTACTTGGCGTATATAGCGGTAATATTTTGTGTGTTGGTAGACATTGCTCTCAATAAAGCTAGAGTCACAACAGAAGTAATAAACGGTATAGCCAATGCTGTTGGTTCGGCATTCTCGGTAGTATCGTGCTAGGCGCATTTAACAAAACAATCAACCGGACTCCGCTAAGCGTGGTTCGCTTTGCTCACAATACCACGCTCCGCTCGTTTATTGTGGCGTTAGACGAATACAACTTGAGAATTAACTATGTCCCGAGCTTTTGAAGATAAAACCTTATGTAAAGTAAGAACAGTAACAACTTTTATATCATTAGATAACGACCGAAATAACTGGAAAGGCCAAATTGAAAATGCTTCAGAGTTTTGTGAAAAGGCAACGAATACTCTTCAAAAGTCTGATTACATCGTTCAAACAAATAGAATCGTAACAAACCCTTTCGGTGAATATTTAAATACAAAGAACATAGAGAGTGCGAGAGATGATTTAAGCTATATTAGTAGTATTCTTAAGAATTTGAAAACTTCAGGTATACGCATAAGATTTGCAATTGGCGAAGCTCAGACTTCACATGAAATTTCACTCGTTCCAGAATTAATTAAAGAATTTGGGGACTTGTGCAATATATGTGTAAACGTAGACCTTGATAGTAATGGAGTATTAGATAATAAAAAAATCATTAACTCTTCTAAAGCAGTAAAGAAAATTAGTGAAATTACACCAAGAGGAGAAGGTAACTTTAATTTCACCGTTAATTTTAACTGCGCCCCGCTAATTCCATATTTCCCAGCAAGTTATCACAAAAAAGAATTGGGTAATTGTTTTGTAATCGGCTTAGAAACACCCGACTTACTTGTTAAAGTTCTTTCTGAGTCTAATAAGAGTACTCAATTTTCTAACCATAATGAACAATATAGCCATTACTACGAAGTGATGAGCAAAGCTCTTCAATTTCATATTTCAGAAATTAACAACATTATTGAACGTGCAAATCTAAGTAATGATTTTAAGTTTTCTGGTTTTGATAGTTCGGCTGCACCATCAAAAGACTGTGAAAGTATGACTACAGTTTATGAAAAGATGGGAGTTGAATACTTTGGAGCCTCTGGAACAGTTGAAGCATCTTCGTTATTAACAAAAGTATTTAAGTCATTACAGGGGGTTAATCTGCTTGGCTTTTCAGGCTTAATGTTAGCTCTAACAGAAGATACAGGGCTTGCAGATGGGACATTAAAATCACACTATGATATTCGATCGCTGTTAACCTATAGTGCTGTTTGCGGTATAGGTTTAGATACCGTTCCTATTCCTGGAAATACATCAATAGAAAAAATAAGTGCCCTTATGAGAGATACTGGAACTATGGCATTTCGTTTAAATAAGCCTTTAACTGTTCGTTTATTTCCAGCACCTGAGCTAAATGCTGGTGACTTAACTGTTTTTGAAAGTGACGATCTATGCAACTGTGCAGTACTTGCTGTACCTTAGTTTGGCATCAAAATATAAACATCTAACAAGTTGCTGCATCGGAAAAACTACTCGTTGGTGCTCGCATTTTCCGCTGAGCAAGACGTTATGTGTTGTTGAAATATGGGCATGAACATTTTGAATGAAACCAATTTAAATAATGCAGGGAAATTGCGCAAGAAACGCAATATTTACACTGTGTCTGTGGTGGCATTTATATTGTTTTGGTTTGCCTCTGCTTCTAACTTTGAATATGGCAATAATTATCTACAAATTGTATTAATAATTGGTCTATTGGTCATTGCTATACAGCTGCCTGTTTTTTATGCTAAATGTTCTTACTGTAACAAGAGATTTTTTATTAATCGCTTGGTAATCAACCCTTTTACTAACAAATGTGTGCATTGTGGCTGTAAATAGATATTACACACATAACAAACCAAGCCATCGGAAAATCACTCACTGGCTGCGCCAAAGCGTTCGTGTTTTCCGCTGCTTGTGGCGTTAACTAGCCAAACATAGGCATAGGAATATGATTTTAGTTTCGGATGTATTTGGTAAAACTCCTGCTTTAATAAAGTTAAGTGAAGAGCTAAACGCTAAGGTTATCGTAGATCCTTATAATGGGATGAATATGAACTTCAAAAATGAAGCTGAGGCATATTCATACTTTATCGAGCACGTAGGGCTTGAAGAGTATTTATCAAAACTACTAAAAATGACTGAGTCATTAGAGTCAATTAGCTCCTTAATCGGTTTTAGTATTGGAGCTTCTATAATTTGGAAGTTATCTGAAAAATTATCAGTTAAAAATATAGAACGCGGAATTTGCTACTATGGTTCCCAAATTAGAAATTTTAAAGACATCAATCCATCGTTTGAAGTGGAATTGATCTTTCCTAAGAAGGAAGATCACTTCGATGTTTTGGAGTTACAGACTGAATTGTCTAGAAAACAGAATGTAAAAATAATTAAAACACCTTACTTGCATGGCTTTATGAATTTATATTCAACTAATTACAGTCAGAAAGGTTATATTGAACAGTTGAATTGGTTGCGCTTAAATGCCGGCTAACACATATGAGCCTCTAGTTGCTCAATAGTTATTTGTCGTCTTTTGACGGCTTTTTCAAGGTCAATCCAAGTCTCTGAGCTAAGTCGTATACTTTATCTGTCATAGTGGCTGTTAAGTCATCGCTTACAGCTAATACACTGTATTATTATGGCTGCTCCTCAAAGGCCACTAAAAAAAGGCTTAATCAGAAAGCCACTCTAGTTATCTCAATTTCATATTTCAAACATTGTAAAGACTTTCTGTAATAGACAAATTACATGAAGAATGTAAATATCCTATCTATTGTGACTTAAATTGATTGGTTTTGAGTGATGGGCGTGAATAAAAAACATATCTTAGTGTTTGATATAGGTAAAACCCATATCAAACTACAGGTACTAGATTCGCAGTTTACTAGCCTTTTAGAAGCTAAAAATAAGAACCAAGTTAAGCTCGGTGCTCCTTACCCTCGAGCCGATGTTGATGCTATTTGGATGTGGTTGGTTACTACCTTAAATAGTTGGTCAATCACCCAAGACATTACCGACATTGTAGTCACAACTCATGGCGCTACAGCGGCTATAATTAACTCTGAACTCGATAACGAAAATGGCTTAGTGTTGCCCGTTTTAGATTATGAGTTTGATGAGATAAATGATTTTAAACAAGAGTATGAGCTGTTACGCCCAGCCTTTAACGAAACTCATTCACCTGCGTTGCCTGCTGGTTTAAACCTAGGGCGACAACTTGTTTGGTTAAATGGTTCGTTTCCAGCTGAATTTGCCAAGGCCACTCATATCCTCATGTACCCACAATACTGGGTGTGGCGACTAACAGGGTTATGTTGTACTGAGGTTACGTCTTTGGGGTGCCATACAGACTTATGGTCTCCATCTCAACGTAGTTATTCGTCTTTAGTATCTAAATTGTGTTGGCAGACCTTACTAGGGGAGCCTGTACCAGCATGGTCAAAAATTGGTCACGTACAATCTAACGTTACTCAGCAAACTGGTCTCAGTGCTAAATGCAAGGTGTACGCTGGTGTACATGATAGCAACGCCAGTTATCTGCGTTATTTATCTAACCAAGCCGAAAGCTCAACAAGTAACAACGAGCCTTTTACTGTGCTATCTACTGGCACATGGACGATTTTGATGTCGTCCAATAAGGCTGCCAACTTGGATGAACATAAAGATATGTTGGCCAACGTTGATATATTAGGTAACCCTGTTGCCTGTGCTCGTTTTATGGGTGGCCGAGAATACGAAAGCATTTGCGCGCAACTAGGTGGCGACATTGAACAAGACAGTTCTGCTCAAGCCTTACAGTTTGTATTGGATCATTTATATATGGTTACCCCCGATTTTAGTGAAGGTAACGGGCCTTTTGGTGGTATGGTGCCGATTATTCAAGCGCCACAAAAAAGCCAGTATGCTCAAGCAATTGCCACGCTGTATTGTGCGCTAATGATTGATTATCAACTTAGCCAGTTATCAGCGGTTGGCAACATCTATATTGAAGGTGCATTTTTGCAAAACCGGTTACTGTGCCAAATATTGGCGCAACTTCGTGGTACTCAACGCGTTATGTTGTCGGGTAATGGTAGTGGTACTGTTGACGGAGCTGCCTTATTAACTCAGTGGGGGGATCATCAAGCAACAATGGGGCATACTTTATGTGCGCCTAGCGAATTTAAGCATTTGACAGCATATAAACAACATTGGTTAGAATTAGTTAAGTAACAGGCTTTACATTAAGCAGTTAACTAAATTTTTATTATTTTTACTGAATATTTTTTTATTAAGGGTGTATTGATGTTAGAAAAACAACGGCAACAACTGATTGTCGAGTTACTTGAAGAAAACACCTACGCCAGTGTGATAATGCTTTGCGAACAGCTTAATGCGTCTGAAGCCACCATCAGGCGTGACTTAATAAAGTTAGCTAACAGCAAAAAAATAAAAAAAATCAGAGGCGGCGCAGAAGTTCTAGCCGCCAGTGAAAAACCTGCTCGTAAGATTTCAGGCAGTGCGTTTTTAGCATCTAAAGAACGCTATACAGATATCAAAC
Organism: Paraglaciecola sp.; assembly: GCF_039943935.1. GTDB lineage: Bacteria > Pseudomonadota > Gammaproteobacteria > Enterobacterales > Alteromonadaceae > Paraglaciecola. The sequence continues at coordinate 293,016 of NZ_JBDUZQ010000006.1, read as the reverse complement.
GCTCGATTGCACAAAAAGCGGTTGAGCTTTGCGCCGATAATGAATCAATCATTATTAACGGTGGTAGTTCTACCTATATGATGGCAGAATTTTTACGCCATAGAAAAATGAACATTTTGACTAACTCCTTTGTTCTCGCCCAAGAATTGTTAGAGAATAGTGAAAACCAAATCACCTTGCCAGGCGGTGAAATTTATCGAAAGCAAAGTATCATTTTAAGCTCATTTGATAACGACACTACGCAGAATTACCACGGTAGTAAAATGTTTATGGGCACCCCTGGTATTAGTGAATTTGGTGTGATGGAAACCGATCCTTTGCTTATTCGTGCCGAACAAAAACTACGCAAACGTGCCGAAAAGTTAATTGTGCTTGCTGATAGTTCGAAAATTGGGGTGAAAGGGAATCTTATTTTTAGTGCGCTGGCAGATGTGGATATGGTGATTACCGATAGTCTGGCGGATGGAAGTACGCTTGATGCTTTTGAAAAGGCCGGAATTAAGGTAGTGATTGTTGATGGAGAATAGTGTTTAGGCATTACTCCCGAACTTTATGCCTTAGCATCAACTGTGGTTCATGGCCGTCTGGTGGCTACCACTAAAGGTTCAACACACTAACTAGTAGTATCAATATTTGTCGAAGAAAAACCAATATGCCCAAAGCTTGTAGGTTTATCATTGTTTTTGGGCTAGTCATCGTTATGCCTTGTGGTATTTAAACTAAAGTTGTTAGGTGAAATTCTTGTCAGCTAAGTGTCAGCGCTTTATTAACGGCATACCAACAATTTAATTATAAAACCATAGTGTCAGTTCAGAATGGTTTACTGTTAGTATGGCTTGGTTAAACATAACTCATGAGCGACTCGGTCGTTGTATTGCCCCACGCCTCTTTCTTGTTCAAAACGGCTCTTCACGTTGCTTTTTTTTTTATTATTAACAATTTTCACTTCTATTGACTCTTTTTTAAACGCCTTTTTATTCTTATACCCACGCAGTTTACAAAAAATAACTTTTAATTGGCTGGTAATGACTGTTTTTGATTGAAAAAGATGTATACTAAATGTTAGTTGTTTGTTTATATTTATCATAGAGCGTAAAAATCAGGAGCTATTTATGGGATTTCGTCCAGTTGACTACCAACATGTTAACTATCTTTGGGAAGATGAGGTTGCAGACAAACTAGAACCTGTCGAAAATTTAGTGTATCGCTCCAATAAACTAGGGGAAGATCAACGCATCACCAACACTGGTGGTGGTAACACCTCTGCCAAATTAATGGAAACCGACCCATTAAGCGGTGAACAAGTCGAAGTGTTGTGGGTGAAAGGTTCGGGGGGCGATTTACGCACTTCGAAGAAAGAGAATTTTTCGTCACTATATGAACAGAAACTTCAAGGTTTAGATGAGTTGTATCAAAAACAAGAAGTAAAAGGTTATAAAACGGCGGCCGAAGATGAAATGGTAGGTATGTTTAAGCACTGCAATTTCAATTTGAATCCGAGGGCGTCGTCAATTGACACGCCATTGCATTCAATGATCCCCGAAAAACATATCGACCACATGCACTCTAATGCTGTGATTGCCATTGCCTCTTGTAAAGATCAAGAAGCGCTCACTGCAAAAGTGTGGGGCGGAAAATTAGCTTACGTTCCTTGGATGCGGCCCGGTTGGGAAACTGCGCTTTTATGTAAAGAAACTTATGAGAAAAACCCAGGTATTGACGGCATCTTACTCGGGCAGCATGGCCATATGAGTTGGGCCAGCGAGAGTAAAGGGTGTTATGACATGTCTTTGTGGGTATTAGAAACAGCCGCACGTTACATCGAACAACATGATAAAGGCGCGCAAACCTTTGGTGGTCAAAAATACCACAGCCTAGATGCAGAACAAACCAACGAGCTACTCCATCAATTTTTACCAATTGCTCGTGGGTTACTGTCTGAAAAGGTGAAGTTCATTGGTACCTTACAAACAGATGAAGATACATTACGTTTTGTAAATAGTGTGGATGCGAAACGATTAAGTGAGTTGGGTACGTCATGTCCCGATCATTTTTTACGCACCAAAATTAAACCTTTATTTGTTGATTTTAATCCAGAAGAAGGTGACTTAACGTCATTAATCACCCAGTTCAAAGTAGCTTTAGAAAAATACCGTGTTGATTACGCACACTATTACAACCAGTGTAAGCGAGAAGATTCACCTGCTATGCGTGATCCTAGTCCTACCGTTGTGCTTATTCCTGGTATTGGTTTAATTGCATGGGGTAAGAACAAAAGTGAGTCTAGGGTAACTGCCGAATTCTATAACTGTGCAATTGAAGTTATGCGGGGTGCTGAGGCGATAAGTGAATACATAGCTTTACCCGTGCAAGAAGCATTTGATATCGAATATTGGGACCTTGAAGAGGCTAAATTACAGCGCATGCCAGCTGAAAAAACATTGGCTCGAAATGTTGTTGTTGTGGTAGGTGCCGGTGACGGTATTGGAAAAGCTACTGCGCATCGAATTGCACGGGAAGGTGCGCATGTAATTTGTGCTGACTTACGTATAGATGCGGCTCAAAACACAGCTAATGAGCTAAGTAATATATATGGGCAGGGTATTGGTGTGGCTGGAACGGGCATATCGAGCTGTGGTCCGGCGATTGCGCTAGAGGTTGATGTGACTTCAAGGGAGAGTGTACAAACTCTTTTCAAGCAGGTCATACAAGCGTATGGCGGTTTCGATAATTTGATCATCACTGCTGGGGTATTTATTGCTGAGGGCGATGATTATGAGCGTAACGATTCAATATTTGATACTAGTTTTGCAGTTAACGTGAAAGGCGGTTATGTGATGGGGTCTGAAGCTAACCTTATTTGGCAAAGGCAGAACCTTAAAGGCTCAATGGTACTCACCACGAGTGTTAATGCTGCAGTTTCGAAAACAGGATCACTTGCCTACGACACCAGTAAAGCTGCTGCTAATCATTTAGTAAGAGAGTTGGCTGTGAGTTTTGCGCCTATGGTAAATGTGAATGCATTAGCACCTGCAACGGTAGTGCAGGGTAGCACTATGTTTCCCCGTGATAGGGTGATTTCGTCTTTGAGTAAGTACGATATTGCATTCGAAGAATGTGAAGAGACCGATTCTTTGCGTACTAAGTTGGCAGAGTTTTATGCCCAGCGAACGTTAACAAAACAACCCATTACACCGGCTGATCAAGCTGAAGCGGCCTACTTATTAATTTCAGGCCAACTTAGTAAAACTACCGGACAAGTCATCAGCGTTGATGGCGGTTTGCATGAAGCGTTTTTGCGCTAGTAAAGACTATAGGAAGATGACAATGAACAGAATTGATAAAGATTTTATCGACGAGGTTAACCAAAAACATCTAGTTGATTTGCAGAAAGATTATGACTACTTAGGTGAAAGGTTATCGCGTACAGGTCAAGACATTGAACAACTGACAGGAGCTGCTCAAACGTTTCAGATTGCAGTACCTTCTTGGGGAACCGGCACTGGGGGGACTCGCTTTGCGCGTTTTCCCGGGGTGGGTGAACCTAGAAACATTTATGATAAATTGGAAGATTGCGCGGTGATCAACGATTTATCTCAAAGTACTAATAGTGTGTCGCCACATTTTCCGTGGGATAAAGTGGACGACTTTACCGATTTAAAACATCGGTCTGACGCACTAGGTTTGTCTTGGATCGCGGTGAACTCAAATACCTTTCAAGATCAAATCGGTCAAGAGCATTCTTATAAATATGGCAGTCTGAGTCATACTAGCCAAGATGCCCGAGAGCAAGCTATTCAACATAATATCGATGTTATTCAATACGGTAAGACCTTAGGTGCCAAAAGCCTTACTGTTTGGGTAGGTGATGGCTCTAATCATCCGGGGCAGCAACATTTTCAGCATAGCTTTGAGCGTTACTTAGCAAGTATGGAGAAAATATATGCTGAGCTGCCAAACGATTGGGAAATGCATATCGAGCACAAAATGTTTGAGCCTGCTTTCTATTCAACGGTGATCCAAGACTGGGGCAGTAATATTTTGGCGGCAATGCATCTTGGCCCTAAGTGTAAATCACTAGTGGATTTAGGCCATCATGCACCTAATGTGAACATTGAAATGATAGTGTCTCGCTTAATTCAATTTAAAAAATTAGGAGGGTTTCACTTTAACGACAGTAAATATGGTGATGATGATTTAGACAGCGGTTCACTTCACCCTTATCAGCAATTTTTGATTTTCAATGAGCTAGTCGATGCGCAAGCCAGAAAACAAGACGGTTTTGACCCAACCTATATGCTGGACCAGTCACACAATGTCACTGATCCGATTGAAAGCTTGATGAATTCAGCAGCAGAAGTGCAGCGTTCCTACATAAAAGCCTTGTTGATTGACCGCGATGCATTATACGGATATCAACATGCGAACGACGCCATGATGGCGAGTAGCGAACTGAAGAAAGCCTTCAATTTAGATGTCTCTGCCATTTTAGCCATGGCTAGGTATCGAGATGGCGGTGCGATTGACCCTATCGCTACATATCGTCAGTCGGGATATCGCCAAACAGTCGCTAAGTTACGTCCGGCTGTGGCTGGTAATGCCTCAGGGATTGTTTAATCCCAAGAAGTTAAGCTGTATGCGCAAGCGTATTCTGCTTACGTTTTTTATTAACTTATAACCTTGAGGCCTCAGCATTGATCCCTGCAAATATAGATGACTACAGATTACTTGCTAAAAAACGTTTACCGAAATATCTGTTTGAATATATAGATGGCGGGGCGTTTAGCGAAACGACCCTGCGTAATAATACTGCTGATTTTCAACAAGTTGCACTGCGACAGCGAGTACTCAGAGATATATCCATAGTAGACACGTCGGTTTCTTTGTTTGATAGAAAATGGGACTTGCCGATTATTTTAGGACCAGTAGGCATTGCAGGTTTAAACGCAAGACGTGGAGAGGTATTAGCGGCTCAGGCGGCCGAACAAAAAAATGTGCCTTTTTGTTTATCAACTGTGTCGGCTTGTTCAATTGAAGAAGTGCGTCAAGGCACACAAGCTCCCATATGGTTTCAACTTTACATGATCAAAGACCGCGGTTTTATGGATGCCATGCTTGAACGAGCCAAACTAACTGGTACTGACACTTTAGTATTTACCGTGGATATGCCAGTGCCTGCCACTCGTTATCGTGACATTCGTTCTGGTTTGTCTGGTGGTAGTAAGCTGCGGCGCATGAGTACGAGGTTTATACAATCAGCATTTAGCCCTGCATGGGCATGGGATGTTGGTGTCATGGGGCGCCCTCATTCTTTAGGCAATATTGCACCTGTGTTGGGCGAAAATGCAGGTATTGATGAGTTTTGGAGTTGGTTGAATCAAAACTTTGATGCCAGTGTTACCTGGAAGACTTTGGAACAGATTAGAGCCAAATGGCCTGGGAAATTAATCATTAAAGGCATACTCGATCCTGAAGATGCTAAAGAGGCTTCAAAGCTAGGCGCTGATGGCCTCATTGTGTCTAACCATGGTGGACGACAACTAGACGGTGCCTTGTCTTCAATCCGTGCGTTACCTGCAATTGCAGATGCAGTGCAAGGTGATATTCGTATTCTCATGGACAGCGGCATTAGAACCGGAGTGGATGTTGTTCGTTCGCTGGCGTTAGGTGCAGATGCTGTGATGCTGGGCAGACCTTGGGTTTATGGTTTGGCGGCTGCAAAAAAGAAAGGCGTACTTGATGTGCTGACTATTTTTGAAAATGAAATGCGTGTGGCTATGGCGCTGTCAGGCTGCAACAAATTAACAGATATCGGCAGTCACACTCTCGCTTAGCGTGTGGCAGGTCAAAACCTTAAACGATAAATATTAACCCCAGCTTGTGAGATAACAGGCATAAAAAAGGATAAATATTGTGGTAGCAAATCCGTTGTTAGGTGTGGTTTTTCACTGGTTAGGAGGGCTTTTTTCAGCCAGTTTTTATGTCCCTTATAAGAAAATAAAATGGTGGTCATGGGAAGTGTTCTGGCTAACTGGCGGTATATTTAGCTGGTTAGTTTGCCCTTGGTTTTTTGCTGCTATTCAGACTGAAGATTTGTTTGGGGTGTTAGCCGATACGCCAATGAGTACACTTCAAGAGTGCTATTTGTGGGGAGCTGGTTGGGGCTTTGGTGGCTTAACCTTTGGCTTGGCAGTAAGGTACATGGGTATCTCTTCTGGTATGGCTATCGTGTTAGGACTGACAACTGTTATAGGTACACTAGGGCCGCCCATACTAGCTGGCAGAATAGGCGATGTGTTATCTACCATTAGTGGACAAATTGCTTTCGTAGGTGTGTTTATCACCCTTGGTGGGGTGGTACTTGTGTCTAAAGCTACAGCTGAAAAGAACAAAAACCAGCCTACAACTGAAACCAAAGACAGCATTGATATGAAAAAAGGTATTGGTATTGCGCTTTTTTCTGGTGTGATGTCGAGTTGTTTTGCTTTTGGTATTGCCGCAGGCAAACCTATTCGAGAGCTAACCTTACAAGCTGGAACTGACCATTTGTGGCAGGGGTTGCCTGTGCTGTGCGTAGTATTAGCTGGCGGCTTAACCACCAATTTAGTCTGGTGTTGTTACCTTATTATTAAAAATCGCACAGGCAGAGAGTTTATTGGCAAGGTTGAAGGTGGTAAATCTACTTTGGCTTCATCTACTATGCTGCGAAATTACTTACTTGCGGCCTGTGGTGGTGCGCTGTGGTATTTCCAATTTTTCATGTACACCATGGGCGAAAGTCATATGGGGAAATATGAATTTTCAAGTTGGACGTTACATATGGCCAGCATCATTATTTTCTCAACCATTTGGGGCATTGCTTTAATGGAATGGAAAGGCAGTAATCGTAAGAGTCGGGTATTATTATTTTGCGGTATCGCAGCGTTGGTATTATCGACTGTTGCTATAGGGATTGGTAACGCTTTGCAATAATTAGCTGGGTTGGGTCATCTGTGAACTGTGTGGTTCATCCCTAGAGTGTCTGTTTATTATCAACTTAGTACCTTTTGTGTATTGGCACTTCCCTTGGTATTTTGTTTTGTATGCCTTAGTAAAATACTTAGCCGTATTGTGCCCAAAGCCTTAAAAGCATTTAAATTCATTAAAGCTCCCTATGTGGGAGCTTTTTGAAATGATGCTAGTTTGCATACTGCAAGAATATTATTCTTTATCTGCCTTATTTTTATCTTTTCGATAATCTACATCTAGTTCAGCTGCAAGGTAGGTGAAAACTGTCCATGCTGCTACGTTTTGACGAAGCTCTTTTGGGTCTATTTTGTCAAATGTATCGTTAGGCGTGTGGTGAAATTCAAAGTAGTCTTCTCCATTTTGATCAAGCCTAGCTACCGGCATACCTGCAGCCTTGAGTGGCGACATATCGGGCCCGCCGCCGCCTTTGTTATTTCCGCGAATAATGCTAAGGGGGGCTAGTTCACGCCAAATTGCTTCAATTGCAGGTAGTGCATCTTCAGCTACGTTGGAACTAAAACGCCAAACTTCACGTGCGCCAAAATCTGACTCTGAACCTATGACATGATTTTTCAGTGTACCGTCTGCGATACGTGCTGCTGTATAAGCGCGTGCGCCAACTAGGCCTACTTCTTCAGCGCCAAATAATACAACTCTTATTGTACGGCGAGGCGCTTTAGGTAAATCGCCTATCAGTTTAGCCGCTGCCATTGTGATACCAACACCTGCGCCGTCATCAAGGGCACCCGTTGCTGTGTCCCAACTATCAAGATGTCCACCAATTATTACTATTTCTTCTGGTTTTTCGCTGCCAACTATTTCACCTATTACATTGCCAGACATGGTTTTGCCACGCCACCCAGCATAAGTTTTTAAGCGTATACTCATGGTGTCGCCTTCAGCATAAATACGCTGAATTTGGTCTGCGTCTGGGTTTGAAACTGCTAGGGCAGGAATATTAGGACGCCTTCCTTCAGGAAAGCTCATCATGCCAGTATGGGCAAACCGGTTTGTTGATGTGCCAACTGAGCGAATGAATAGAGCGACAGCACCTCGGTCTTCTGCCATTATCCAAGCATCTCGACGTTTTCTATTGGCCCAGCCGTAACCTTCACCCGTTCGAGCTGCGGTCATGCGGTCACCGATAAATACAATTTTTCCAGTTAAATCGCTTTTATTGTCTAATTTTAATGTGTCATAGCTATCAAAATAAACGACTTCAGCTTCAACACCTCCTTCAGGTGTGGCAGCGGCACCACCTAATGAAATAGCATATAATGGTTGAGGATAAGGTTTAGTTAATATTACCTCTTCGTATACCGAGCGACCACGTGTCCATAAATCTAATTCAAAAGGTTCTTCTCTTACATTTTCAAATCCAAGGGCTTTAAGCTTTGCTATTCCCCATTTTCTCGCTTTTGCTTCTTGTGGTGTACCAGCTAAACGTGGTCCTACTTCAGTTGTTATAGATTCAATAATATCTAGTGCCAAATCACTATGTTGTGCGTTTTGCATTAGCATGTTTGAGTTTGTTTTTACTTCTTTAGAAATCACAAAGATGTCTGGCTCATCACTCGCTTGTGATGCGACAAATAAGGGTAAAAGTAAAAATGTGCAAAGTGTTAATCGCCATTTGGAAAGCATGTGGTACCTCTTGTTTTTATAATTGTAGATATAGTTATTGTATAGCGTTTGAGTCGTAAATTTAATGGTGTAGCTTATTTTACTGCACTTTAAAAATAATTTTTAAAAAATACGACTTTTACATTTTTAGGTGGATTAAAAGCTACGGTTAAGGTAGGTGATTTTTTACAATATCGTAAAGTTCTGGCCTATGTTCTGCCATTTCTTCTACGCTCAGTCCTTCTAAAGAGTGGGGGTACTTAAGCCAAGCTGCTGTTTCGTGTACGTAGTAGTCTGGAATTCGGTCTACTTCACGACGGGTTGGTTTATAGAAAGGCACTGCCACACGTATGTCTTGTGGCATATTTAAGCGGGTTTTTTCTTGTAGGTTTTTGATAATGGCTTCAATTGAACGGCCGGTATCAAACACATCATCGACAATAAGTAGCTTGTCAGTATGTTGTACTTTTTTTATTAAATAATTGAGATCATGTACTTTTACTTCTCGAGATTGGTTATCTATACCTGCCGCATAAGATGAGGTTCTAATGGCGATATTATCTGTCTCAATGCCTTGATAACTTAAAAATTCTTGCACTGCAATTCCAATAGGGGCTCCGCCACGCCAAACAGCTATAATAAAAGTAGGGCGGTATCCGCTGTCAAAAACTAGCTTAGCAAGCTTGAAAGAATCAGCTAGCAATTGCTCCCCAGTTAGATAGGTTTTTTCCATTAGAACCTCATAATGTGTCGAATTAATTACGATATAAGCCTTATAATAAAGCTATCTGCCTGAACAAGAAAGTTGATATGAGTATGAAAAAAGTTTTTCTTGATGAGAACACGTTAATTGAAGATTCCTTCCGCCTTGGGGTACAAATATTTGAACAAGGCTATCGTCCTACATTTATTGTTGGGTTATGGCGAGGCGGTAGTGCTGTTGGTATTTATGTTCAGGAATGTTTGCAGACATTAGGTGTTGAGACTGACCATATATCTATTCGCACTTCTTATAGAGGTTTGCCAAGCTATGAGTCTATGCTGGCAGAGCCAGAAAATATTCGTATTCATGGTACTCAATATCTAATCGAAAACTTAAATGAAGAAGACTCTTTGTTGATTGTTGATGATGTATATAGCTCAGGCCACAGTATTGATGCGACTATTCAGAGGCTAAAGGGGCAGTTAAAACGAAATTTTCCGAAAGAAGTAAAAATTGCAACTTTGTTTAACAGACCAAGTTACCAGCGTACCACTATAAAACCTGATTTTTGTTTGCACGAAACTGAAGACTGGTTGGTTTTTCCATATGAGCTCAAAGGCTTGACCGATGAAGAAATTCAGAAGCATAAACACTATGTGGCTGAGTTGATTTATACTTAGTTCTCAATATTTGGTTTAAAAACGTATTTTTTAGCAAAATCTACAGATTCAATATTATATGAGTGCATGTAAGTTATTGAATAATAGTTATTTTACTTTTTTGGTGCATTTGTTGCTCATTATAATTAATCCAACCGTGTATTTGTTGAATGTTGGTATAATAGGAGTAGTAAAATGTTTTCATTTTTATGTGTTATCGTTTTTTTAGTACTTTGGAGCATACCTATCATTGCTATAAGTGTCTCTGACCGAACAAGCGGCAGAGAAAAGTTTGCATGGATCTTAGCTGTGATTTTTATTTCTTGGTTTGCTTGGGTGTTTTACTTGTTATTGGCACCAATAATCTCTCGCCGTTATAGAGCTTAGTATCGAAGGCGGGAAACAACGTTTATAAAAGGCAGTATTTATTGATTCTGCCAAATGACTGATGGCCGGCCTTTTTATATTATCGTTTAGCTTAAAGTTTTTATCGTATTCTTTTCAACCATTTTAAAATTGTAAGAATGACTGCGCTAAATGAAATATACTATTTTTCATAAAATAATGATTAAGAAGGTGTTTGAGTAGCATGCCTAACCAACCAAATCCGGATATTCCAGTCAGGGTTTTCACTCTTGATGATCTCGCTAACCTAACGGATTATTCATTACTGGATAATCTTAATTGTGATCCCGATGCCACCTTAACGGGTGATGATTATGAACCTAGGCAGGTGTTTTCTGGACACTATGTACCCGTTAAGCCTACGCCCTTAGCTAATCCCATTTATGTGGCTCACAGTAAATCCTTTTTTGCAGAGTTAGGGTTTGATGATGTCCTAGCGAAAACTAAAGCTTTTACTCGGTTGTTCTCTGGTGATGTGTCTGAAGTGCCAGCACCCATGAGACCAGTGGGCTGGGCGACAGGTTATGCGCTTTCTATCTATGGCACTGAATATATTCAGCAATGTCCATTTAGAACAGGTAATGGTTATGGTGATGGTCGCGCAATGTCTGTTGTCGAGGCTGTGATCAATGGCAACCGGTGGGAAATGCAACTAAAAGGGGGAGGGCCAACACCTTATTGTCGAGGAGGTGACGGCAGGGCGGTGTTACGTTCGAGTATTAGAGAGTTTTTAGCTCAGGAGCACATGCATGCTTTAGGAGTTCCGACATCCCGCTCATTGTGCTTGTTTGTATCTGCGTCAGAGCAAGTTATGCGCCCTTGGTATTCTGAAGGTTCATATGCCACAAATCCAGATAGAAATGTCACTAACCCTGTTGCCATTTCTACTCGAGTCGCGCCATCGTTTTTGCGAGTGGGTCAACTAGAACTATTTGGCCGTCGCGCCCGCTTCAACGCACATGAAAATGCGCTTAAAGAGTTAGAGGTAATAGTATTACATTTGATTGAGCGCGAATACTCATTAGAAGTCAATCGAGAACTACCCATTACAGAGCAAGTTTTACAATTATCACAGGCCTTTTGTGAACGCTTGACTACCTTAATCAGTCATTGGATGCGGGTAGGTTATTGCCAAGGAAACTTTAACAGTGATAACTGTGCATGTGGTGGCTATACACTTGATTATGGTCCATTTGGTTTTACGGAATGTTTTGAGCCCTATTACCAGCCGTGGACTGGGGGAGGGCAACACTTTTCGTTTTTCAATCAAGGGGCTGCCGCTAAAACTAACTTTGATATGTTTTGTAAAGCACTGCAACCGTTACTTGCAACTGACTCCGCTGCGTTGGCATCCTTAGAACATATAAATCAAGGGTTCGATGACCTTATGAGACACAAAATGGAAGCTATGTGGGCTTCTAAACTTGGGCTCAAGTCTTTTGATGATGAACTGTTTAATGGGTTGCTTGATCTCATGAGGCAAACCTTTGTGGATTACACTATTTTCTTCCGTGAACTTTCGAATATTTCAGAGGATATAACAGCGTTAAGTAAAAGTTTCTATGGTCCTCTAACCAAAACCTTGTCCGTTAAATGGACCACATGGCTTCAAAAATGGCATGAATTAATGGATATTGGAGAAGACAAACATCAGAAGTCGCTCGTAACTAAAATGATGCAACAAGTTAACCCAAAATATACGTGGCGAGAGTGGTTGGTGGTTCCGGCGTATAAGCTTGCAAGCGAGGGGGATTTCTCAATAGTGCATGAGTTACAACAAGTATTAACTCAGCCTTTTGATGAGCAAACTGTTGAAATTGCGCAAAAATACAATACCCTAAAACCCCAAGCGTATTTTGATGCAGGTGGAGTGTCGCATTACAGTTGTTCATCTTAAATAAAAGCGAAGCAAGAGTTGAATACAGAGGTGTGCCATTTCTTTAAAATATAGTAACAATGCCCATAGACTTAACTATTTCTAAGTTAAATGGGCATTTAATTTAATCTTTACCTGCTTAAAAACTACTTTAGTTCAGTAAACCTTTTAATTTGTCGCTAGCTTTTTCAAGTAACCTGTCTTTTTCCTCATCGAGTTTTTCTTTGGCTTTGTCTTTCAACAAATTTTTAGCTTCTTTTTTAGCTTCAGCTATCGCGTTGTCTAGCATAGCGTTGGCTATCGCTAGGCCTACTTGATCGGCTGGAATGCCACTTGGATTACCTATTGAGCCCGCACTAAACGTTGGTAGTGTTAGTTTGTAGGCTTTGGTATCTAATTCATAATCCCCTATATCTAGATTTTCAAAATTAAGTTGTAGTTGTAAATCGCTAACGGTGACGTTTTCAACAATCACAAGAGGAGACGGCGTATCACTTGTAGTAGCTTCGGGCTGTGGGGCACTAGTACTCGTAGGTAGATTCTTTTGAATATTGTTTTTCAGTACGATCAAATTACCTTGTCCATTGGCATCTATTTCATAGAGCATTTCTGGTGCTGTGATGCTTATGGTTTGTACTGTATAGGGTTCATCAGTTATGTCACCAAGGTCCAGTGTAATAGCGTCAATACTCAACGCATCTTTGTTACTAAACCCTTCAGGGTTTTCAATGTCTAAGTCATTAATTGTTAATCGGCCGTCAGATAAGGCAAGTTCAACACTTAAAACAGTGACTTCTGTACCAAGGTATTTGTTACCTTGCTGTTCGATTTGTGCCTTTATAATCCCTCCTGCACCGTTGATAACATACCAAACTCCCGCCACGGCTATACATACTAATATGGCAATAATTGTGAGTGCTTTTTTCATCTTGTGTCCTTTAATCATACTTAGGTGAATATGCCTCAATGACATATGGTGATTTAATGGTAACAAGGATGGGGAGTACAAACACTCACTTAAATGCACTCCTAAAAATGAAAGGCCAGAACTACGTAGAGAAAGTAATCTATGCAGGCATGAGCTGCGTTATATCGTTTAGTGCTAAAAGGTTTTAATTGAAAGCGTTATAATATAACATAACATTTGGTGGTGGGAAGGCAAAAGTAGCAAGATAAGGACATGCAGAACTTAAAACAAGTTATTGCTCATGCAGAGAAACATTGTATAAATAATGGTTCCCGTTTAACCCTTAAGCGTCAAAGAGTGCTATCGGGGTTAGTACTTTCAAAAAGAGCGTTATCTGCCTATGAGTTAATAGATTTTTGTAAAAAAGAATTTGGTGAAACATTACAACCTATGTCTATTTATCGGATTTTAGAATTCCTTAAAGATCAGGAGTTGGTTCATAAATTAGACCTATTGAATAAGTATGTTGCATGCGAACACATAAACTGCAACTACAAGCACCTAGTGTCTCAGTTTCTTATTTGTGTTAAATGTCAAAAAGTGAAAGAAATCCATATAGACAAATCAGTCATGACAGGACTTCAGAGAAACGTAGAGAAAGTAGGATTTTGCCTTGATAGTCCTCAACTAGAAATGAACTGTATATGTGATGCTTGTATTTCGAGTCAAGCTTAAAAGGTTTATCAAGCAAATCATTAGTAAATGTATTTGCGCAAAGACCTCTTAAATTTTTGAAGGTCAAATATTTAGTCTTAATTAGACGTTGATATGGGTGTATTAGCTCACTAAAATTAGGGTGTTTCAGAATGAAGAATGAATATTTTCAGGCACGAGAAAAGTTGTCTGATCGAACGTTATTAAAATTATCGGAAGTTGTTAGTCATTTAGCATTTAATGAACAAGGTTTGATCCCTGTGATCACGCAAGATGTATCGACTAAACAAGTGTTGATGTTTGCTTGGATGAATAAACATTCGTTAGAGCAAACTTTGATTACTAAAAAGATGACATATTGGTCACGTAGTCGAAAAAAGTTATGGGTAAAAGGTGAAACGAGCGGAAATGCACAGCTCCTTGTTTCTATATCATTTGATTGTGATGGAGATACTGTGCTTTGCCAGGTCGAACAGACTGGCCCTGCTTGTCACACTGGTCGTCCAAACTGTTTTTATTTTGATGTAGATATCGAAAATAAAGAAGTGATGGTTTGTGGAGATGCGAGTATATGACACAGTCTACGCTTATAAAAAACGCCCAAATAGTCAATGAGGGTAAAACGATTGAAGGTGATGTAAGGATTCAAAACCACCACATTAGCCTAGTCGAAAGTGAAATTTTAGCGTCACCTAAAGATAACGTTATTGATGCAAACGGTCTGCTTTTATTACCAGGTATGATTGACGACCAAGTTCATTTTCGTGAACCGGGTTTAACTCATAAAGGCACCATCTTTAGTGAGTCACGTGCCGCTGTTGTGGGTGGTATTACAAGCTTTATGGAGATGCCTAATGTAAATCCAGCCACCACTTCTATTGAGGCTTTAGAGAAGAAGTTTGAAATTGCTTCGCAGCATTCTGTCGCTAATTATTCTTTTTATTTAGGAGCAACCGAGGACAACTTAGAGCAAATTAAATTACTCGACCCAAAACAGCACTGTGGTGTAAAGATTTTTATGGGAGCGTCAACCGGCGATTTATTGGTAGAACATCCTGAAGCGTTAGATGCGATTTTTAGAGATAGTCCAGTATTGATTGTAACCCACTGCGAAAGTAGTCCCATAATTAGTAGCAATTTAGAGTTATTTCATAGTCAAGGGCGTACCCCTAATATAGCTGATCATCCTATTATTCGAGATACAGAGGCTTGCTATGCCTCGTCTTCCTATGCAGTAGCATTGGCAAAGAAATATAAGAGTCAACTACATGTTTTACACATCACATCCAAAAAAGAATTAGCGCTTTTTGAGTCCGGGCCTATTGAAAGCAAACATATTACTGCAGAAGCATGTGTTCACCACCTATGGTTTAGTAATCAGGATTACCCTCGTTTAGGCAACTTAATAAAATGTAACCCAGCTATAAAATCTGCAAATGATCGTGATGCGCTGATAAAGGCTATACATAGCAATCAGATTGATATTATCGCTACCGATCATGCTCCTCATACATGGAAAGAAAAACAAACCGATTATTCTCAAGCTCCAGCAGGTTTGCCTTTGGTTGAGCATGCACTATTAAGTTTGTTTGATCATGTAAAGCATAATCGACTGAGCTTGGAGCAAGTGGTTGAAAAAACGGCGCATAACCCAGCTAAGCGCTATGGCATAGAAAAACGAGGCTATATTCGTGAAGGATATTTTGCTGATTTAGTATTAGTAGATACAAATAAAACTACAAAAGTGAGCCATAATAACACTCATTACCACTGTGGTTGGACACCTTTTGATGGGCATCAATTTTCATCAAAAATCCAAAGTACTTGGGTCAACGGCCAACAAGTTTTCGATGGTAATCAGATTAATGATAAAGCGAATTCTTCTATGCGACTCATGTTTAATCGATAATTTAGGATCTATATTTTGCAAAGCCGTGTTTTACCCGATGTAACTTCAGACTCCGTTATAGATGCCCCTTCATTACTAAAGTGGGTAGGAATGGAGGGCATCGCAGTACCGATAACTCTGTGTTTACAAGATAAACAACAAATATTTGCTGCTAAAGCTAAGGTTTATGTCAGCCTTGAGAAAGCAGATGCTAAAGGGATACACATGTCCCGTTTACACTTTGCTATTAATCATCTTGCGGAGCAAGAGTGTAATAAAGAGACAATAGCAACCCTATTAAACGAAATCATCGAGTCGCAAAACGGAATTGGTTTTGAAGCAAAGCTAGAACTAACGTTTGATGCACTGCTTAAGAAGCCAGCATTATTAAGTGGTGAAAGTGGTTTTCAGTCTTACCCCATGACTATTAATGCAGAAAAAACAAGTAAGGGGTTTTCTTGTAAATTAGACCTCACTATACCTTATTCAAGTACTTGCCCATGCTCAGCATCGCTGGCGCGTCAGCTTTATGCTGACGCGATAAATAGTAAATATCAAAATGAGATGATTGAAAAATCTCATTTGTTGGAGTGGATAGAGTCGCCAGAAGGCACAGTTGCTACTCCACATAGTCAAAGGTCATTTGCATATATTCAACTCTGTGTAGGTGATAATGACTGGCCAGAGTTTTCGAAGTTTATTTTTAATCTTGAGGATATCATTGGCACGCCAGTACAAACCGCGGTAAAAAGGCTTGATGAGCAAGCCTTCGCAAAGTTGAATGCAGAGAATTTAATGTTTTGTGAAGATGCAGCACGCAACATAAAAAGAGGATTAGATACAATGAGTTTTATAGAGGATTATTGGTTTAAAGTAGAACACCAAGAAAGCCTTCATGCTCACAATGCGGTTGTAATTGACCAAAAGTTTTAAGGTAATTAAAGAGAGCACTTATAGTGTGATGAGTGCTCGTTTCGTTTTAATTTAGTCTTCCTTTTCTACAACAATCGTTTGGGCAAGCTGCAATGCTTTATTCTTCGACAAAAACACTCACTCGGTTACGACCATTCTCTTTACTTTGATAAAGAGCTTCGTCTGCATGATTAAATAAGGTCTCAAAGTTATTTTCTCCTTGAAAATTACAACATATACCAAAACTTGCTGAAACACTTAAGTTTCTCAATTCGTCTTCGAAAGATATAGCAGCTAGAGCTGCTCGGCATTTTTCAATTCGTTCTTGGGCTTCATCTAAGGTGCAGTTTTCTAAAATTATTGCGAACTCTTCACCGCCAATTCGGGCAAAGGGGTCATTTGTTCTAATCTGACTTTTAACAGTTTCAGATACTTTCTTTAGCACAATATCACCCGCTGCATGGCCGTATTTGTCGTTTACTAGCTTAAATTTGTCTAAATCAAATATAACCAAACAATGGTTTAACTTTTTCCGGTGGGAGTTAAGTAACTTACGTAAACGATGCTCAAACCAACGGCGGTTACCAATGTTGGTAAGGCTATCTTTATACGAATCTCGTCTAAAGCGAGCAGATCGTTTATAGATAATAATTGTAGAAATGATGGCAATTAAAATAACAAGTACGATAGAGATTATTAATAATCTAATTTTACTGTCGTCTAGCCGTGCTCTTAATTCGTTCAGTTCATTGGTACGAAGTAGATTGCCGATTTGATTTTGTTTATCTAAATTTTTAAATTTCGCTGCTTGGAACGCTAATTGATTGTTTAGTTTGTTATCCATAACGCGCTTAGAAACATCGTCTAATCGATAGAAATATTCAGCAGCTTGTTCAAACTCTTTCTGTTGTAAAGAAATTAGTGCAAGTTCTCGCAAAGCAACCTGTTCGCTGTCATCATCATTACTTGCCTGCAAACATTGGTTTAGGTTTTCTTTTGCCTCATCAAATTTGCCAATACGTCGTGCCGACCTACCTATTAACATACGTGCAGAATAGGTGTAGCTGTCAAAACCTTGTGATGCTATGTCTTTAAAGTTTTTGGTGATGAAATTGTAAGCTGCTAGGGGCTCTTGATTTTCAAGTAAGTACTCAGCGTGATTTAAATACAACAAATAAATAAACAAATCTTGTTGGGCTGCTTTGCAGGCGGTTACTCCTTTTTTTAGCGTATCTCTGTCTATTTGGCGTTTTCCATATAAGCCAACAGTGGCATAAACAAAACAATGTTGTGTTGATGTATTTGAAGTGCTAATCGCCTTTTTTCCAAACAATGCGGCTGTTTCATAATCTTCTAACTCTGCATAGAGATTGGCTGCTCCTGCATAAACGGTGGCAACCAATTCTAAGTCGTCATAGTCTTGTGCAAGGGCTAATGCATTAAAAATATGGTTGAATGCTTGTTCTAAATCAAAATTAAGGTTGTATATATTTGAAAGCAATTGGTCAGAAATAATAGCAGTCCTGACGTCAGTACTTTGAGCTGACTTTTTTGCCAGTTCTATGGCCTTAGCTATATCGTCATCAGAAATTAGGGCCTTTCTAGCTTGTAGATAAGTCAGAAAGTCTTGTTGAATAGTCGATAAGGTTTCTGATTCAAGCACAAAAAGTAGACGATTAAATTCATCTCTGTCTTGGTTTCTTATCTCGTATGCTTGGTCTAATAGAGCTTGGTTTGGCTCTTTCGCCCAGCTCCCACCAACGCTTACTAATAATATAAAAGCAATAAAGTATTGGTTCACTGACATAAAATCTTTATCTCGACGTGCATAATCAAACTGCTTAATTATGATCATTGTATTACGTTAAAACAAGTATCGCCCTTACGCAATAAAGTGCAAAGGATAAAACCTTTGAATACTCATTTTTATGAGATTATGGCCTCTCAATTGCTTAATGTTTGGACTTTTTATTATGGTTTTTGGATTTTGACGTTGTAATAAATATCTAGCTACACTCAAGAAATTTAGTTTTGGGGTTGTTAAACCACGGGATTATGCAGAGAGCAGACATGCAATTTAATGAATTGAACTGTGTTAAATTGACAGTATAAGCGTGGGTAACGTTATACTCTGTATGCACTTGCTAATACAAGCGCATACCTTTTTGATTAATCTTAATTGAGGTGATTTTCCAAGAAGTTCAAGTAGGCTTCAGACGCTTTAATTCTATTGGCTTTTCTGAGGAACCCATGCCCTTCATCAGGAAATAGTACATATTCTACATATACATCATTACGTCGAATCGCTTCAACAAGCTCATCACTTTCAACTTGCAAAACTCTTGGGTCATTTGCACCTTGTACCACTAGCATTGGTCTTTGGACTTTTTCAGCATGGAACAAAGGTGATATGGCTTTATGTCTGACCGCATCTGTTGCAGGGTCTCCCATTTCATCATATAACGCTTCACGAAATGCTTCCCACCAATCAGGGATGCTAGATAAGGTTCTTACCCAGTTGGTCACTCCGAATATGTTTATACCAACTTCAAACTCTTCTGGGTAGAAAGTCATAGCGGCTGCTGTGATATAGCCACCATAAGAGCCACCCATCACCCCAACTTTCTTGTTATCAACCCAATCTAAGCCGCGAAGATAGTGTCCAGCTTCTACAATATCTCTTAAATCTTCTTGGCCATGACGTTTGTCATCCATATGAAAAAATGTCTTTCCATATCCTGATGACCCCCGATTGTTCGCAGCGTAAACTCCGTAACCATTGTTCACCAAATGTTGAATTAATGCACTATAGCCACGGGTACTTTGTCCACCTGGACCACCATGAACGAATACAAGCGCAGGGGTTGGATTGGCTGCTGAAGCTTGCTTAGGTTTATACAAAATACCAGGAATAACTGTCCCATCAGATGCTTTAAAACGCTCTACAGTGGCGGTTACGAGATTGTTTTCGTTGATTTCAGGATTAAGGGCATTCGTTAGCTTAATACTGTCGTTTTCATTGCTAATACTTGCAATGTACAAGTTATATGGCGAGGTGTCTGTGTTCAGTCCAAACGCCAGCTTAGATTCATCCCTTGAAAATCTAATTTGTCCTAACTCGCCTTCTGGAATACCTTTAAGGTCAAGATTTTTCTCGGTGTCTTGATCAAATATCGTAATATCTGTTAGCCCATCAGCGTTGATACCGTGAATACGATACCGTCCGCTTGGTGAATAAAAAACAAAGCTGACGTCCCAATCATCTGCGATTAGGGGCGACTTTTTACCTGTACTAATGTTGTAAGTCCATGCTTGGTTAAATTCGCCGTGTTCATTGGTACTAAATACAACATGTTTCTCATCAGGTGTGAAGTCGTAAGTGGAGTAGGCAATGTTGCCTTGGTGTTCTGTAATGAGTACTGGTTTTTTTTGCTCACTTGATAAGTCAACTAAATAAATGTCAGAATCTGCACTTGTTCGAGGTTTATCTAGTGCTAACCATTTTCCAGACTTGCTTATGGGGCCCGGTTGAAAACCAGCGTTTTCGAATAACAGGGAAGCTTGATAGTTAGAAATATCGATACTGTATAGATCAAAGTTCGCCGAGCTGCGACCGTTGTGCCAAACATAAAATGCGGAGTTATCTTTGTTCCAGCCTCCAAAAAACGCTTTTAACTTTTCACCAGGCGTTACATCTATTAAAGTTCCATCTAATTCTCGTACAAAAATATGGTTTAACTCGTTGCCGCCTTGATCGGCAGAAACAATTATTTTGTTATCTTGTGGAAAAAAAGAATTAACAAAGTAAGCGTTTGAATCTGATTCTGTTAGTAACGTTTGGGTGCCTTTTTTATCAATAGTGTAGGCGTTAAAAACGCCTGACTTATCTGATTGAATTAGCAGCTTTTTATTATCAGATGACCAAGCATAACCCTTTGCATTAGCCAATCCATAACTCGTTGTTTGAAAAAATGCTTCAGCGGAATAACTTTGAAAAACATTAGCTGAAGCCACTTTGATATTTTCTGGTTTTGAAGCGTCATGTCTTGAACATGATAAAAGCAGCATTGAAACACAAATTGACATTATTAGTTTTGTATTCATTTTTAAATCCCTTTTGCATCGTTAAGTTTATGTAATGCAGTTTGTTTAAAATAGTATGGTTGATATCTATCATATTATTAATACCATGGACTGAATCTGTCATACATATTTTCTATAAAATTTAATGGTTATATGGTGATTAATTGTCTATGAACTTTTAGAAGCGCGATTAATCCTTAGTAATAGTAGATAATGGTGTCAGATTAGTTTTAGAGTTTACAATTTGCAATGATGAAGTCCTTAACCTTATTAAAATATGGATTGGTAGTGATAACTTGTACTTTTTTAGCTTGTACAAAACAGGCGAGCGAGAGTAGTGCGGCGAAAAACGTTCAAGTATTACCTTTTCAATTTGCTATATCAGAGCTAGATAAACAAAGGACAGTGCGATTGTACCTCCCCCCTAGTTACGATAATTCTGTAAAGTCTTATCCTGTTATCTATATGCATGATGGGCAAAACATGTTTGATAATCATACGTCTGACAATGGCGAGTGGGAGGTTGATGAGTCATTAAATGCTCTTGCGGCCGTCCAAAAGTTTGAGGTTATTGTTGTGGCTATTGACCATGGTGGAGAAGAGCGTATGAACGAGTTATCTCCATGGGAGAATAAACGTTTTGGTATAGCTCAAGGTCAAGCATACATGGATTTTATAGTTGAGGTGGTCAAAGTCT
Source organism: Paraglaciecola sp. (assembly GCF_039943935.1). GTDB lineage: Bacteria > Pseudomonadota > Gammaproteobacteria > Enterobacterales > Alteromonadaceae > Paraglaciecola. The sequence continues at coordinate 271,541 of NZ_JBDUZQ010000006.1, read as the reverse complement.
ATGTTGACAATAACTATAGAACTAAGCCTGAACGTTTGTACACCGCGATTATGGGAGGCGATATGGGGGGATTATCCTCTCATTATGCTCTACACGCTTATCCTGATGTGTTTAGTAAGGCAGGTATTTTTTCACCAGCTTACTGGTACTCTCAAGATGTATTCGCTCATACAAAGCTTAAAAAGGCTAAATTAGATAGTAGGTTGTTTATTTTGTATAGTGATAAAGAAGGGGATGGAATGATTGCTGATACTGACAGAATGTCGAGGCAACTAAAATCTCAAGGGCATCCGAGAGATAATTTTAAATTTAAAAGGGTAAAAAGTGGTGAGCAACGAGAAGCATTATGGAAGTCTCAGTTTGCAGAAGCTGTGATGTGGCTATTTCAAAAACAACCAGCGTTCTAATTTATACAAAAAAGGAGTGCAATAATGTGCACTCCTTTTTTAATTATCACGAAATTTAAACGCTTTCTTGAAAGATATGTACGTCTCGTTGAGGGAATGGGATACTTAACCCTTCAGCTTCAACTGCTGCTTTAAGTGCAGGGCGTAGCGCAAAGTTTAATGCCCAGTAATCTTCGGTTTTTGCAAATGCTCTAACTAGGAAATCAACAGAACTCGATCCTAAATCAACAACCTCTACAACGTTACCTTCGTCTTGTAATACACGAGGATCAGCTTTTAAAACGGCTTCCATAGCAGCTTTTCCTTTAGCGATATCGTCTGAATAAGAAATCCCAATAGAGATTTCTACAGCACGAATACTACTTTTTGTGTAGTTGGTAATGTTGCCATTCGCAAGAGGACCATTAGGAACAATGATAATTCGCTTATCAAATGTTTCAAATGTAGTTACAAAAATACCGATATCAGTGACTGCTCCTTCTAAACCTTGAGCGCCAACATAATCTCCAACTTTAAAAGGACGGAAAATTAAAATCATCACACCGCCAGCAAAGTTTGATAGGCTTCCTTGTAAAGCTAAACCAACTGCTAGGCCAGCAGCACCTAAAATGGCTACGAATGAAGTTGTCTCTATGCCGACCATTGATGCAACACTTATAACCAGTAATACTTTTAATACTACTTCAAAAATATTTGTTAGAAACTTGGCTAACGTTTCGTCTGGTAATCCTTTGATTGAGTACTTTCTCACCGCATCACTAAGCTTGCCAATGATCCAAAGACCAATGATTAATACTACAAGAGCAAGAATAAATTGTGTTCCGTACTCGGTACCCATAGCTATTGCTTTGTCGTAAAATACTTGTAACTTTTCGTCTAAATTTTCCATTATTTTTCCTTTGCTAAAGTTGAATATATCTACCAACTAGTTAATCAAACGTTCACCTACTACAATGAAAGAGAGCTTAAGCCTTGCTGTAATACAGTTTTAACTTGTTGCCCTTGTTCTGTATCTAAATAAGCATAGGCACTTTCTAACACTTTAGAGATCATGTCTGCGTCAAGTCCAAGAGACTCAAATTGACTTTGTAACATTGCAAGCCCGTTTAATGTATCACTGTATTCTGTCGCTTTACTTAACATACCACCTAGACCACTGTTGCTTTCACTATTATCGCCAGTGATTGCTGGTACTGCTGCCATAATTGTGTCTAAGCTAGGTAAAGAGTCGCTTAAAGAAGAAAACTGTTCAGCTGAAACGTTGTCTTTGGCGTAATCAAAAAGTGAACCCAAGCTACCTGTTGCTTGTGACTCAGTAATGCCTAGAGAGTCAGAAACAGAGCTAACCATGTCGGTAACACTTAATGAACTTGAAGTGGTTTCGGTTTTGTCATCGGTTAACAAGCTTTTAGCTGAGCTTAACAAATTGTTCCCTAGACTTACCGTTGAGAAAGAAAGGGCGCCAACTAAAACGATTAATGCAGAAAATTTCATATTAAAATCCTATTTTGTTTCAAAATTTGCGGTGGATAATAAACGTATTTATCCATTTTGGTTAAGTTATTTTGTCTTAAACACCTATTATTAAGACTAAAGTTTTATAAAAACCTTATCATAATAGGTCTCATAGCGGCTAATATGAAAATAACAAGGAAGTGAAGCTCAAAATTTAAGCGCCTATGTCCGGAAGCTGCGCCATTATTTCATCAAGAATAAAGCTTACTGCAACTTCAACTTCAGTACCCTAAGGTTTCCTACTCTAATAAACCTCCTAAAATGGAGCCTGTCAGGTGAGCTTGAAAAGGCATGTTCAATACCTGCTTCATATTCATGGTTTTTAAAGGAGTGGTCATTTGCGATTTAAGTAATGGGCTGATGAATTTAATATCTTAGATTCTGTCTCACTTGGTACTCCCGATCTGGGGGCTTTTCTCACATCGTGGTGTCCAATGCTCGGTATCCATAAGCTGTAAGTTAATGACATTAAGATGGCTGTTGAGTCGATGTTTTAATGTAAAATATTTAGGCAATTATATCGATGCTATCTCCTATGGTCACTCGTCCATCGGCTAAAACGCGGCAACATACTCCACCTCGCCAGTCAGGGGTTAAAGCCTGTGTCAGGCCTTGGTGTTGTTGGTCCATCCGCGGACATGGGTCAGTTTCACGAGTAATTAAGAGTATTAACTGCCCTATTTTAATTTGCTGACCAACCATATCTGGGGTAAATCTGACGCCTGATATCAATAAATTCGAGCGTCGTATGGTCCAAGGAAGTGTCGTGGTAATCTGACTACAGGCGATATCCCATTGCTCTTTACTCAAGACTGTTACTTGGCGCTTACCCGGTTTACCTCTAAAGTCGCCATCGACCCCAGCGACTTTGGTGATCATAGCTTCAGTTTTGCGCTCCATGGGAGCCTTTGATTTTTTACGAATGGCAATATCAAGTAATTGCATGCTAGTTTTTACCTTTTTATTTAACCCAGTGAGTGGTCTTGCCTTTGAACATACCTTAACCTCAAGCCGAGTAACACGGCTGCTGTGGTTAAGCCGCAAATAAACCCAATCCAAAAGCCACTAGCAGCCATTTTAGGGACTATCCAGTCAGTTAAGCCCAAAATACAACCTATAGTCATACCCACGCCCCAATACGAAATAAAGCTTAGATAAAACATGGCCGCGGTGTCTTTGTAACCTCGTAAAGCATGGCCGGATATAACTTGTATTGCATCAGAAAATTGAAACATAGCTGCGAATAATAGAAGACTAGATGCTAGCTCTATCACTTTTGGATCAATACTATACAACTGAGAAATGGGGCCTCTGAGTACTATAGTTGTCAGTGCGGCAAATACTGAAGTACAAAACCCTAAGGTAAAGGCGCATTTTATTGCTAATTTTGCTTGCTGGGTTTTTTGTTCACCTAATAAAAATCCTATGCGGATACTGGTAGTTATCCCTATACTCAGGGGTATCATAAACATTAACGCTGAAAAGTTTAATGCTACTTGGTGAGATGCAACTATAGTGGCGCCAAAAGGGGCTAACAATATTGGTACCGCAGCAAATAATGTCACTTCACACAAGATAGTCAGGGCAATAGGCACACCTAACTTTAGGTTATTCCACATATCTATTATCTGAGGTCGGTACACTTTATGATACAGGTTAAATTTAGCTAATTTACTCGACTTAAAAGTATAAAACCAAGTGGCAAATAACATGGCAACAAATACCAACCCGGTGGCAATACCACAGCCAGCACCTCCCATTTCTGGTAGTCCAAACTTTCCATAAATAAGAACGTAATTTGCGGGTATGTTTATCAATAAGCCAATTACCATAATAAGCATACTAGGTTTAGTAACCGACAGGCCTTCACAGTAGTTTCGGAGGACTTGGTATATGGCAAAGGCTGGCATGGAATAAAGCACATAATGAATATAATCGATGGTAATGCTGCGTAATTCCGCATCCATATCAATAAACTTTAACAAAGGTTCGAAGCCAAAAGAAAACAGCAGTGCCAAGACAGAAATACCAAAGGCTAACCAAATCATTTGTTGGGTAACATTAGCTACTTTATCTAGTTGTTTTGAGCCATTAAAACGAGAAATTATTGGCGGAAGCGCTAAGGTTATTCCTTGTATAAAAACTAAAACAGGAAAAGTAAAACCAAACCCAATGGCAACAGCGGCCATATCTGTGGCAGAGTAGCGCCCAGCCATAATCGTATCTGACACACCCATTAAGGTTTGGGTAATTTGCGCAATTAAAAGCGGCCAAGCAAGTTGGATAATAGTTTTAAGTTCTTGTTTAAATGCCACTTGTGTCTCTTTTGTTAACGCAGTTTGTAATCAAGCACCAAATGTAAATTAACTTAGTCATTTATAATTGGTTTATGTGAAAATGTTTAGGCTTAAATTTGTGAGTTAAAATGGTTGAATTTTGACTGTATTGCCTTGTTCTAGATTACCTGAATCCTGATCCAATAGTATATAACAGTTTGCATTGGCGATTGAACTCATAATACCCGAGCCTTGCTTGCCATTTGGCTTGACGACTAGTTCACCATTGTTATCACGATAAAATATACCCCTTTGATAATCAGCTCGCCCAGGACGTTTATAAATAGTACATGCTGCCTTGGCTAGAAAGTACTGTGGCGTTCTAGGATTTTCACCACACAATTGATTTAATAGAGGCGTCACTAGGGTTTCAAAGGTGACATAAGATGAAACCGGATTACCGGGTAAGCCACAAAACCAAGCATTTTCTAATTGCCCAAATGAAAAAGGTTTCCCTGGCTTTATGGCTACTTTCCAAAAGTTTATTGTACCTAGCTCATCTAGAATGTCTTTCACATAGTCAGCTTCACCAACCGACACGCCACCACAAGATAGCACTAGGTCACAATGGTTACCTGCTTGCTCAAAGTGGGTGCGTAACTCTTCTTTATTGTCTTTTATAATGCCAAAATCTAATACTTCAACAGGAAAAGAGTGGAGCAAGGCACTTAATGCGTAACGGTTACTTTCGTAAATCGCGCCTTTTTGTAATGGCTGTCCGACAGGTGTTAGTTCATCACCTGTTGCTATTAGTGCTACTTTCACGCGGCGAATAACGGCAACTTCTGATACACCAATTGATGCAAGTAATGCTAAATTAGCTGCATTAACTCGCGTGCCTTTACCGATAACTATTTGCCCTTTTTTAATGTCTTCACCAGCTTTACGAACGCTATTTCCAACACTCGGTTTTTGTTTAAAAGTGATACGTTTACCGTCAACTTCAGTATTTTCTTGCATTACAACTGAGTCTGCACCTTGTGGGATGACAGCTCCTGTCATTATCCTAATACATTGGCCACTAGATACCAGAGCATCATAAGGAGAGCCTGCAAGGGCGGTCCCTACCAGAGTAAGGTGTTCGGTTTTACTTAAATCTCCACCGCGTAACGCGTAACCATCCATGGCCGAATTATCGGCAGGGGGAACGTCAATTTCTGACAAGACGTCGTCAGACAATACTCTACCCAATGCATCTTCTATATCTACCCTCTCGCTTTCAAGGATAGGGGGAACACTTTTAAGCATATTTGAAATAGCAGTTTCTACGGGCAAAAGACCAGGGGTATCACAGGTTTGTATCATGGTAAGTTAACAATATTTTAAGGTAAGGATATTATGTAAAGACTAACGTAAAAACATGGTTAAAGAGAGAAAAAATTAAAGCATCGTTTTAACTACAACACTTTAATTTTATTATGCTTTGAATGACTTACATTTTTTCTATTGCGTAACCTTTCGTTTTTAATTTAGTTAAAATACCATCTGGCCCAGATAAGTGTAACGTACCAACCAAGACCAATTCCTTTGGTTCGTCATTTAACATATTTACTATTTGCGGTAGCCAATTGTTATTTCGAGTGGCAATTAAATCATTGTAGATAGCTGGATAGTCTGTTTTGAAAGGGTAAATTCCGACATTAGCCATAGCGGCCATATCTCCCTTAAACCAGGCTTTGTGAAGTTTTCCGAAGGTATCGTCCATTGTAGCTATATCTTTAAGTGTGTAATGAATCATTTCATTTGGATCTTCTTGACCCATATTAGCTAAAAACTGTAGTTGTTCATCTGGCGTTTCAAGCCATTCTTGGGGCTTATTATGGGCACTCGCCATTTTTGAATAAAATACATCCACACCTTCGCTAGTGTAACCCATAGCATTTAGTTCCATCATACTCAGCGTTATGGCAATCATGCCTGGTCTATAAGACGCCACAGCTTGAATAGGAACGCCTTTTGATGATAAAAATACCACTAAATCTTGATAGGTATCGGCTTCTAAAATTTTATCTATGGTAGTGCCATCGCTGTAAGTCATTAACCTCATCATTTTTTGTGCAAATTCAGCTTGACTAACCGCAACCATATCTGTTTCAAATACCAACTTATCAGTGTTTTGATAAGCAATGTCATATGCTTTAGGTAAGGGATAGTCATCTGGCGTCAATATATGAATCGTACCTCCTATATATAGGCTATGAGTTTTTGAAGAAACTTTCCAAACTGATGCAGCGTGAATATTGAATGCGAAGATGAATAAGAAGATACTAGATAAGGTTCTAATAAACGTCATGTAAAATTATTTCCGATGGCTCAAGTATTTAATGATTGCATGAGAATACTTGTTTTAATGTCTATGTGCCAACTCAAATGAGTAAGCTTACGAATAATCGTGGATATATTAAATTGGTGTTTATTAATACCCGCACTTTTAGTGCGCCAATATGGTGCCATTGCACTATTTTATTTGTTCTTTTACTTGGTTTTATATCAGAGTTAATTTTAACCTGTTGTTTTATATGGTTATTATAGTTGGCATCTTTCCTGCTTTATAAATCGCAGAAAATTACAGTACTAATTTAAAATCGTTTGCTTTACATAATTGCGTGTAATTGCAAATCGGCAAAGAAGCCCACAAATTCATTATATTTGATGAATTTAGTGGGTTTTTTTTTGCTTAAAAAAAAAGACCAGAGGTGACCCAATGTCAAGTTTGATGAATGCAAGTAACGCACAAAAAATGCGAGTGGTGGTGGTGGGTAATGGCATGGTTGGCCATTATTTTGTTGATGAATTAATCAAGGCTAATAAAGCTGATGATAATACTCAGATAGACATCACCGTTTTATCAGCAGAACCTAGGCTAGCTTATGATCGTGTTCATTTATCAGAATATTTCAGCGGTAAAACTGCAGACGAGTTAGCTTTAACTACTCCTGAATACTATGAACAAAACAGTATTAACTTCGCGTTAAGTGCCAAGGTAGTCAATATCAATAAATTGGCTAAAACGGTTACGACAGAATCAGGCGATGTGTACGAATACGACAAACTTGTTTTATCAACTGGTTCTTATCCGTTTGTGCCACCAATACCTGGTAATGAACAACCTCATTGTTTGGTCTACAGAACCATTGAAGATTTAGAAAACATTAGTGCGTCTTCTGCCGTAAGTAAAGTTGGTGTGGTAGTGGGTGGCGGTTTACTCGGGTTAGAGGCGGCAAACGCCCTTAAAGAAGCGGGGTTACAAACCCATGTCGTTGAGTTCGCACCGCAATTAATGGCTGTGCAAGTCGATGCAGGTGGTGGTCGTCTATTACGTAGTAAAATAGAAAATTTAGGCGTGCAAGTTCATACTCAAAAAGCCACTCAAGTTATTGAGAAAGGTGATGTGTGTCGTTACAAAATGGTGTTTGCAGATGGAACTGAATTAGAAACAGACATGATTCTGTTTTCTGCAGGTATTCGTCCGTCTGATGCTCTAGCTCGGGAGTTTGATATAGAAATAGGCCCGAGAGGCGGCATAGTGGTTAACGATCAGTGCCTCACTAGCGATGCAGATATTTATGCCATTGGTGAGTGTGCCCTTTGGAATAACTTTATTTTTGGCTTGGTTGCGCCTGGATACACTATGGCTAGAGCCGCTGCGAGTCATATCGTTGGTGGTGACCTGACCTTCCAAGGTGCTGATATGAGTACCAAGCTTAAGCTAATGGGAGTTGAAGTAGGTTCTATTGGTGATGCACATGCTAAGACAGAAGGGGCATTGTGTTATACCTACGAGAACCAACCCAATGAAGTGTATAAAAAGATTGTTGTTGATGCAGAACAGAAGAAACTTCTTGGTTCGGTACTGATTGGTGACACAAGTGATTACGATACTTTATTGCAATATGCATTAAATGACATTGAATTGCCTACTAACCCTGAAAGTTTGATTTTACCTGCAAGTGGTGATGCGCCAGTAGGCTTAGGTCCTGATGCATTGCCTGATACGGCTACCATTTGTTCATGCCATAATGTTTCAAAAGGTGACATTATTGAGTCTGTTGATCAAGGTGCCTGTGATGTGGGCTCTGTAAAATCTTGCACTAAAGCTGGCACAGGTTGTGGCGGTTGTGCGGCTTTACTTAAATCTGTTGTTGACTGTGAACTAGAGAAGCGAGGAGTTGAGGTAAAAAAGGACATATGTGAACATTTCGCTTATTCGCGCCAAGAATTGTTTCACCTAATAAAAGTAGGCGGTATTAAAACGTTTGAAGAGTTACTAGAAAAACACGGGAAGGGTTTAGGTTGTGAAATATGTAAACCTGCCGCCGGGTCTATTTTAGCCTCTGTTTGGAATGACTACATTCTAAAACCTGACCACGTTAGTCTTCAAGATACTAATGATACTTACCTAGGTAACATGCAAAAAGATGGTACTTATTCAGTTGTACCTCGTATGCCAGGTGGCGAAGTGACTCCTGAAAAACTTATAGCTCTTGGTGAAATTGCCAAAGAATACAAGTTATATACAAAAGTAACAGGGGGCACCCGTATTGACTTATTTGGTGCCCGTGTTGATCAGCTTCCTGATATTTGGGAAAAACTTGTTAAAGCTGGTTTTGAGACAGGCCATGCCTATGCAAAAGCCTTACGTACCGTTAAATCTTGTGTTGGTAGCACTTGGTGTCGTTATGGTGTTCAAGACTCAGTTGGAACAGCGGTTAATTTAGAAAATCGATACAAAGGTCTTAGAGCTCCTCATAAAATTAAATTTGGTGTATCAGGTTGTACCCGTGAATGTGCAGAAGCGCAGGGTAAAGACATAGGTGTGATTGCCACAGAAAATGGTTGGAACCTATATGTATGTGGTAACGGGGGGATGAAACCTCGCCATGCTGATTTATTCGCAACAGATTTAGATACAGACACCTTAGTTAAATATATTGACAGAGTATTGATGTTTTACGTGCGCACCGCTGATCGGTTACAGCGTACCTCTGTTTGGATGGAAAATCTTGAAGGTGGCCTAGCGTACTTACAGAAAGTCGTTATTGAAGACTCATTAGGCCTAGGTGAAGAATTAGAAGCAGCGATGCAGAATGTAGTTGATACCTATCAGTGTGAGTGGAAATCAACTATTGAAAGTGAGCAGTCATTGAAACGTTTCCGTCAGTTTGTGAATAGTGAAGACAAAGACATGAATATTGTATTTGTTGAAGAGCGAGAGCAAATTCGCCCTGCTACTGAACAAGAAAAACTGGAATTTAGCGACGAACAAGTTGAAAAGCTTGCCACAGAACTGGTTTAAGGAGATTTACTATGACGACTCAAAATAATTGGATAACGGTTTGTAGTGATACCGACCTAGTTGCTAACTCTGGCGTGTGTGCCTTGATAAACGAACAACAAATTGCCATTTATAAAATTAGCACGGGTAGTGACGAGCAAGTGTTTGCATCTAGCAATTGGTGCCCTTTTGGCAAGGCAAACGTTTTATACCGAGGCCTGTTAGGCTCGGTAGAAGATAAAAAAGTAATTATATCTCCCTTATATAAGCAGCGTTTTTGTTTAGAAACGGGGACTTGTTTAGAAGACGAGGGGGTAAATCTAACAGTTTACCCTGTTCGTATTGAGCAAAATCAAGTGCAGTTACAGTTGGCAGGATAACTTATGTCCTCTAGCTCATCTAATGTTGAACAAGCAAGCGCCTGTGCCGCGTCTTTAGCTACCACAACTTGCCCTTATTGTGGGGTAGGATGTGGGGTAGATGTTAGTTTTGATATAAAAGGTAATCTGGCTTCTGTGACAGGCAGTTCAGATCATCCTGCTAACTATGGCCGTTTGTGTGTCAAAGGCAGTAAGCTTTTGGATACCAACTCAACTGAAGGACGTTTACTTAGCCCTACTGTCATGGGTGAGCAAGTAAGCTGGGACGAAGCTATTGGGCAAGTTGCCACTAAGTTTAATGACGTTATCGCTCAATATGGCCCAGATGCCGTAGCGTTTTATGTTTCAGGGCAATTGTTGACCGAAGATTATTACGTTGCCAATAAACTTATGAAAGGGTATATCGGTAGCGCTAATATTGATACTAACTCCCGCTTGTGTATGTCTTCAGCGGTAGCCGCCTATAAACGATCTTTTGGCGCCGATGCTGTACCTTGTTGTTATGAAGATTTGGAGCAAACTGAGTTATTAATATTAGTTGGTTCCAATGCAGCTTGGACTCATCCTGTCCTGTTTCAACGTATAGAGCGCGCCAAAAAAATTAACCCTGACATGAAAGTGGTGATCGTTGATCCGCGTCGCACTTCGAGTGCTGAACTAGCAGATATACACTTAGCCATTAAACCTGGCTCTGATGTCGCCCTGTTTAATGGATTAATACAATATTTATCTAAAGAAGATGGGTTAGATAAGAATTACATCAATTCTTATACGGAAGGTTTTGACGCTGTTTTAGAATCTTGCCTAGATTCTACTGTTGCACATGTAGCAAAAGAATGTGACGTATCAGAAACGAATTTGACTCATTTCTATGAACTTTTCTTGACTACAAAAAAAGTGGTTACTGCATATTGTATGGGGGTGAATCAATCTACATCTGGAACCGACAAAGCTAATAGTATTATCAATTGTCATTTAGCTTCAGGAAAACTGGGTAAAGAAGGCTGTGGACCGTTCTCATTAACGGGTCAACCTAATGCAATGGGTGGTCGTGAAGTCGGTGGCCTAGCGAATATGTTGGCATGCCACATGGATATTGACAATCCAGAGCATCGTGACACAGTGCAAAGCTATTGGGGCTCACCGTCTATTCCTACTAAAGTGGGTTTAAAGGCTGTTGATATGTTTGACGACATTAATCAAGGCAAAGTTAAGGCTGTTTGGATCATGGCAACTAACCCTATGGTGAGTATGCCTAATCGCCAAAAAATTGCAGCTGCGTTAGCTAAATGTGAATTAGTGGTGGTATCAGATTGCGTACAGAAAAATGACACCTTAGATTATGCCCATATTGCATTGCCAGCTACTGGTTGGTCAGAAAAAGACGGAACAGTCACTAATTCTGAGAGGCGTATTTCAAGACAGCGAGGCTTGATGCCTGCTAGTGGAGAAGCTAAGCACGATTGGCAAATTATCTGCGACGTTGCCAAAGCGATGGGCTTTGATAGTGGTTTTAACTTTAGTAGACCCAGTGAAATTTTTGCTGAATATACTGGGTTAACCTCATTTAAAAATAATGGTACTCGGGACCTAGATTTATCTGGTTTATGTAACTTGTCAGACCGTGAATATAATCGATTAAAACCTATTCAGTGGCCGGTTATATCTTCGGCTGAAACTAAACAGCCTGATGGTACAAAACGGTTATTTACTGATGGTCAGTTTTATACTGAAACTGGTAAAGCACAGTTTGTAGATATAAGTTATACACAACCTGAGCAATTGACCTCAGAAAATTTCCCATTTGTTTTAAACAGTGGGCGTATTCGAGATCAATGGCATACCATGACTCGCACCGGAAAAACAGCAGAGCTAACATCTCATATTGGACGCCCATTTTTAGCTATTAACCCTAAAGATGCTGATAAGTTAAACCTCAAAGACAATGACTTAGTGCAGCTTAATGCTGCACATTTATGTAGTGAGAATTTGAACGTTTGTTTACCTGTTAAGATTGATAATAATCAAAGGATAGGTGAGTTGTTTGCGCCTATACATTGGAGTGCAACTAATAGCTCCAGCTCAAATATTGCGGCTTTATATACTGATGCTAATGATAAAATATCAGGGCAACCAGAATTAAAACATGCCGCAATATCGATAGTAAAAGTAGACTTCGCTCATCAAGGGCAGCTGTTTGTACAGCAAAATTTATCTATTGCGTTACTTAAGCAAGCGTTTGAGTATTTTGTTACAACACCTTTTGACAAAGGGACCTTAGTTTCTTTTGCAACCAACAAAAATTTAACGGTATTACGCACTTGGTTAGTAAACAACTTTCCACTATTTGAGGAATGGGTTGGGGCGAATAGTGAAGTGTTTAGCAGTACCTGTGGTTTGCGTGAGGGTCAGCTGGCCCTTTCAATGGGGACTTCAAACAGGGCATTAGAGTTAGACCAAAATTGGATTAGTAGTTTGATTGGAGAGCTTAATATTAATCCTGAAAAATTGCATGGTTTGTTAAATTTACAACCCGATGACAGTTTTAAGCAAGGGAAGTTAATATGTAGCTGCTTTAAAGTAGGCGAAAACACTATTGTTGAAGCGATTAAGCAAGGAAATTGTAGTGTGGATGGCTTAGGGGCTAGCTTGAAATGCGGTACTAACTGCGGTTCATGTAAATCAGAGTTGAGTCAATTAATTACCAAACATAAACCCACTATACTGCCTGTTGATGAAGACAAGCTGATCACGCTAGAGGCCGTGTAATGAATACTAATAAATTAGCCGGTGAACATGGTGTTATCACTATGGTTCAAAAAGTATCTAACTTGATTTTTAGAAATATAGATACTTTATATAATACGGCAAAATTTAAGGTGTTTGATAAGAAAGCCGTGGGTAATAGGGCCCCAAGACCAGAAAAGGGATACGTGCACTTGATTGGAGCAGGTCCCGGTGATGCTGAGCTATTAACTTTAAAAGCGTACAGGTTAATTCAAACAGCTGATGTGGTGATGTACGACTGGTTAGTAAACCCAGACATCATCGAAATGATCCCTGCCAAGGTAGAGCGTATTTTTGTGGGCAAGAAATGCGGCAACCATAGTATGAAGCAAGCTGACATTTGCGAACTCATGGTTGAGGTGGCGCAAACTGGCAAGAACATTGTTCGCCTCAAAGGTGGCGACCCAGCCATATTTGCGAGAGCTGGTGAAGAGTGTGACATTTTAGCTAAACATCAAATCGATTTTGCCATTGTTCCGGGTATCACTGCGGCATCTGGTGCATCAGCTTATGCCGGTATTCCATTAACCCATCGCGAATGCGCTCAATCAGTACGCTTTATAACGGCTCATTTAAAATCGACAAAAGCAGAGCCTAATTGGTGTGCCATAGTTGAGGGAGCTAAAGGTACTAATGAAAACGGTGAGACGCTAGTGTTCTATATGGGGTTAAAGCGTATTGATACTATCATGCAGCGGCTTGCTCAGAATGGATTGCGGCCAGATATGCCTGTGGCGGTAATAGACCAAGCATCTACGAGTCAGCAACGGGTTTGTGTAGGGACTCTTATGGATATTGCTACAAAAGTACAAGCTGAAAAATTTCAAGGTCCAGCTGTCACTATAGTGGGTGAAGTAGTGAACAAACGACATAGAGTCGATTTATCTTTACTTGCCAATGAAGGGCATGGTGTCACGTCCTAGTATATTTTTTGTCTTGAGACTATTTGTTTAACTATTAGGTTAATAATTCTAGGCTCGTGACTTCAAAATCAGTAAAATTACGCTCATATTAAAATCGTTAATAGATATTCATGTCAGAACCACATATACAGTTTAAAGATTTTATACGCATTATTGGTCGTGGCCAAAGGGCAGGGCGAACCTTAACTCAATTAGAAGCCAAGCAAGCTATGAGTATGCTGATTAATGGTGAAGCAACGGCTGAGCAAAAAGGCGCATTTTTAATGCTACTTAGAGTCAGAGAAGAAACTGCAGAGGAGTTAGCTGGTTTCACCGAAGCATTTAGAGCGTTTAATCATCCAGGCTTGGGCAAACTTAATATTGATCTAGACTTAGGGTGTTATGCAGGTAAGCGCCGGCATTTACCATGGTTTTTACTAGCAGCTATACTGCTAGGGCAAAATGGTAAGCGAGTTTTTCTACACGGAACCCATGAGCCTGACTCTAAACGCTTATATTTGAAAGAAGTCTTGCCGCAGTTAGGTTTTGATATTCCTACAACGGTTTTACAGGCTGACAAGGCATTGGAAAAATTTGGGTTTAGTTATATGGATTTAAAGTTAATTAACCCTGAGCTTGACTCTGTGATCCAACTTAGAGAGTTATTTGGTTTGCGATCATGCGCCAATACATTAGCAAGATTGCTAAACCCATCCAATGCGACACACAGTCTACAAGGGATTTTTCATCGTAAAGTAGATGAAAAACATCAACATACCTCATGCCTTTTAAAAGATGCCAATACCTTGTGTTTTAGAGGGGAAGGAGGGGAGTTAGAGTTTAATCCGTTACGTGATGTGACTTTGTTTATAAACCGTGGCACTGATAAATCGAACATAGAGGTTGCCAATACTTTAGATAGCTTTGTGACAAAGCCTAAAGAGCTGGACCCATTAAAGCTTGTTGATGTTTGGACCGGCAATACTCAAGATGAATATGCGCAATGTGCTGTGTTAGGTACGGCGGCAGCAATGTTGGTATTAATTGAAAACTTAAGTTGGAACAGTGCATATGCACAAGCAACTAGGTTGTGGAAAAATAGAGCCAATGAGTGGCCTGTTGCCTTACCCACTAACGACACTGAAGTTGCGTTGTTTGATACGAGCGGTAAGCATTACGTTCATTAGTTTGTAAATTTTGTAATGCCATAATACAACTACCTGTATTTTTTTTAAAAGCCTGATTGGTGTTCCTGTAAGGTAAACTACACCGGTAGCTAGGTTTTATAGTACCGGTGTTGGGTGTTAGCTTCAAAAGGGGGATGAGTTTTTTATTGCTTTTTCGCTCACGTCTGTGGCCTTAATGGAAGCGTTAGCTTTTTCACCTAAATGAACAATGGGTTTATTTCTAACGCACATTAGGGCATCACTAAATACCCGGCAACTTCCTTGATACAAGTCGTTATGACTGTTGGTGTATTCACATAAGTCCCCTTTTTGGGCCAGCGTGCAAGCCTGCCATGGTAGTTCATCTCCATGACCATTATGCGCCTTTGCAGGTACAGCCACTAAGCCAAGTGTTAAAATTAATAGACTACCTTTAGTTTTGTACATTATATGACCTTGAATGATTAATTTGCCGTTACACCAGAGAAACATCCTATAAAAGTGTTCTCACCAGGTCCGGCCGAGTGATAATGATATCCACGGACATCGTCAGATTGCCCTCGGCAATCATCTAAATCTGTTGGCTCTTCTCCATTTTCATCAAGCATGCCATAAATAGCAAAGCCATCCATTGCATAACCTATCATGCCTGCGTGACCATCTACTTCAAATTCAATAGCGGGGCAATCTCCATCACCTTGGTTAGCTCCATGATAGTGATAACCTGCGGCAGGATTTACATGGCCAACACAATCATCAAAGGCTGCTATGGTATACGCACTTAAAATTGCATGTGTTGGTGCTGCTGCGGCTAAATTTACTCCATTTAACGCCAGACCAGTGTTACCACTAAGATCACTTGGGCTACTACTAAATACCGGCGTAACAGGGATTAAATAGGTACTTTCAACGCTACCTCCGGCTTCATCAGCAAAGTAATCTAGATCACACTGTACACAGTGATTATAATATTGAGCTTCTACTTGAGGTTGTGCCGCCGCTTCGCAAGACTCTTGGGTATCTGTTATGTTGATAATCCCTGTATCAGTATCATATAACTGCCAATAACTATCTCCGTAAAATACATCTAAGTTTTGAACAAACTCTCCAGTGAGATCATAAAGGACACCATCATCAAACCATTTTCCAGCCTCGCTTGCGGTTGAATTGATAGTGCCGGGGCAAAAGTCTCCTAGTTCAGTGCGGTCTGATGGAAATCCTGAAATTGTAATTGAATAGCAACTACTTGATGAGCCGTTTGATAGGGTACAGTCAACTGTTTCAACTGAAACTAGTGATTCAGACGCAAAAAGTGAAGTGTCTACCGATAAGATAGTTACATCGGTTGAGTCGTCACTGTCTGTTGTTTCATCGACTATTACTTCAGTTATAGCACCAGTCAAATCATCAACTGAATCACTACAACCAACCAAGGCTAAAGTAGACGTTATAAACAATGTTTGCATAGGGAGTTTTTTCATCAAGTCATCTCAACGATTTGTAATAATTTGTATATGAATCATAACAAGCTAACTGCTGATGAATGTGCAAAAACTGTGGAATAGGTTTGATTGGATTAAATATTAATTTTTAAGAGAATTTTAGGTGCTTACGGAATTCATTTTTTTGTTAAAGTATTCAATTAAATCACGGCTATTTCTATCTTAAATGGTCCTGAATATGAAAACAGTACACATTATGGATGTAGAATGAATATAAAGTTAAGTATTGCCACATTAGCTAATATTAAAGAAATCTTGGCCCTTCACTACCGATATCAGATTGACTCTATTAATGACGATGATAAATCTGATGGCTTTATCACCACTGCGTTTACAGAGGATCACCTAACCAGTTTAATCAAAGATGAAGGTGGGCTGTTTATTGCCAGTGTAGACGATAAAATAGTTGCATATGCTATGGCTGCGTCTTGGCAGTTTTGGAGCTAGTGGCCCATGTTTGCTTATATGATTGAGCACTTAGATGACTCAAAGTGTTTAGATGCCGAAGTTACCCAAGATAACTCTTATCAATATGGTCCTGTTTGTGTAGATAAAGCCGTAAGAGGGCAAGGCGTGTTTGAGCTTATTTTTGAGTTTGCCCGTGCAGAAATGGCTAAACGTTACCCTATATTGGTGACCTTTATTAACAAGATAAACCCCCGATCTTACGAAGCTCATACTAGAAAAACTCCATTACGAGTTATCAAGGAGTTTGACTATAACAATAACAATTATTACAAGTTAGCCTGTAAAACATCTTAATTATCCTTATTATAAAAAAACACTTATCGTATTCTTACGATAAGTGGTTTTTATTCGGCTTAGCTTAATTTAATGGACCGCTTCTAAGGCTTGGCTCACGTCTGCAATGATATCGTCAATGTTTTCTATACCCACAGATGATCTCACTAAATCTTCACTAATCTTAAAATCATTCGTAAAGCATCGATAAATTGCTCGCCAGCGACTTTACTATCAACCTTATGACTAACTTTGATACCAAAACTTAGTATTCCTGAGGCTTTGCCTGAAGTAATTTTCCACATGTAGCATTGTATGGACTATCTGCTAATGCGGCTTAATTTACCCAACTAACCTTAAGGTGATGGTTTAAATATTCAGCGAGTTTTTCTGCATTTTCACAATGACTTTCCATTCGTAAACCTAAGGTTTCTAAGCCCGTAAGAATATATCAATGAATTGGTAGGGTAGATAGCGGCACTAGTGTTTCTAAGTGGCGCAACTCTGCAGCGACCAATATAGACAGCTGGGCCTAAAGCGTTGGTATAAACCACACCGTGATAAGACGGGGCTGGTTGGTTCAGTACAGGGAAACGCTCTTTATTTGCAACCCAATAAAACTGACCTGAGTCAACAATTATACCGCCAATAGACGTTCCATGGCCGCCAATATATTTGGTTAGTGAATGCACTACAATCGCTGCGCCATGTTCAATGGGGCGACATAAAAGCGGTGTGACAACTGTATTATAAACTATCAGTGGTACACCATGCTTTGTCCCAATTTCTGCTTCAAATCCAGCAAAATCATCATGGGCTATCATGTGAGTTTCAATGCCTTGATTAGGAAGAGCATGGGCAAACAAGTTATAAGTTTCACCATATAATTGGCTAGTACTTACGATGTTATCTCCTACTGTACAAATACATTGAATCGCATAGGTAATAGCCGACATTCCAGAGGCAACGGCTAACCTTGCAATTCCTCCTTCCATTGCAGCAACTCGCTCTTCAAGTACAGCGATTGTTGGGTTCATTATTCGTTTTTGTAAATAATGTGTTAATCAACCATAGCCTGTAGTTGGCCATTGGCTCAAATTAAAGGCAGGTAAGTTGATGTGATTTATTGCAATAAGGTATGTGTGATTTTTGATATTAATTAAATGTCTGTGTATAACACTTTCGCGGAATCAATAAAAAGGTGTTTTGAATGAAACTTGGTGAGTAAAATTTTTGTCATCGGCCTACCTCGAACTGGCACAACGAGTATTAGTGTCGCTTTGTTGGATTACTTTAAGGTGGCACATATTGGTTACACTAAACGTACCTTTGAATTGGCTGATGTGATTTCAGATTGCCCTTGCTTTTGTGATTATCAACAGCTTGATGTGCAGTTTCCAAATTCGAAGTTCATATATTTACGGCGTAATTTGGATGCTTGGTTGCCGTCTATTGTTATGCTCCTAAATAAATTGATACCTACATTTCATAATCAAACGTATGTTAGCCCTATTTTAAAACGCTGTTTTGAGCAGACATTTAAGCTGATAGATGCAGTTACTGCTCCTAATTACACGGATTTGAGAACTTGTTATCAGGAACACGAAAATGCTGTGCAAGATTATTTTAATGACCGAGACAATCTGCTTAGCATCGATATAGCTGATAGCAATAGCATGCCGCAACTATTAGGCTTTTTAAACTTGCCTCAAACTAACAACCAAGTGTTCCCGCATTTAAATATGGGGAGGCGATTGGACCATTGGAAAGAAATTAAACATATCAATAAGGTTCATTCCAACATATCAGGTAGGGAAGGCCGTAAGTACTTTGCTTTTAAAGGAGCATGATTTAAACGAACGTTAAATGAGGTTTACCTTTAATATATGCCCGTCTGAATATCTGAAAATAGTCATGTAATGCTTCAGCTGAAGCCTTGTCATCTGCTAATTTTAATACTTCTATAGCTACTTCTGCCGTACATAATTGGTGTTCGTGGGCCGCTTCTCTCAATTGGTAAGAAGACGCTTTTTCTGGTGCAATTCCTAATACCGGGATGTCAGATAAAGAAGAACTTTTAAACATCTTTTTCGCTTCTCTCCATGTGCCGTCAAGCATAATAAACAAAGGGACTTTCTGTGCTTGATTCATCAATGCTTGTTGGGGGGTATCTATGCATCTTTCTGGCGTGGCATGTTGGTGAGGAAACACTAAAATGGGGGCGTATTTTGGGTTGTCCAACAGCGCTAAAAACTGCGGATCTGGTGCGACTCTATCCCATTTAAAGGCATAGTTATCCGTTATGACATCAGCAATCACTCTGCCGGTATTACTAGGCTTATAATATTCACTTTTGTACATCAATAAACAAAACGCTGCTTTACTTTCAATAGTCGGTCTTTGTGAACAGATACAGTTATCGACAGGGATCAGACATCTATCACAACGCGTAACTTTGTAGCCTCTGGCTCTAAAATCTTTAGTAGATAATGCTTGTTGTTGTTTACGTAGAATATCTACAGAATTAATATGCGGCAAAAATATCCCGTGAAAAAGTATGAGCTATTGTAATATCATCGCTTTTTTTGGTGATATAGAACAGTTAAAACATGAAATTTCAGGTGAACTCAAGTATTCAAATCACACATATTAACCCCGAGCATGCTCAGGAGCTATTCAAACTAACTGATAGAAATCGAGATCACTTAAAACAGTGGCTCGGTTGGATTGATCTGGTAAAAACCTATGAAGATACGGAAACCTTTATTGAAACCGCTATACATCAACATAATCATAACCAAGCCTCAACATTCGTTATTTTATATAACCAAGAATTGGTTGGGGTGGCGGGATTTAATCAGTTGGACCACGTAAATCGCTGGGGCACAATAGGATATTGGTTATGTCAATCTTACATGGGAAGAGGAATTACCACTAAGGTTGTGAATCAGTTATTAGATTATGGATTTAACGAACAACAATTACATAAAATTGAAATTCGCTGTGCAACACAGAACCATAAAAGTATGGCCGTAATAGAACGTTTAGGATTAACCTTTGAGGCGACCTTGCGTGAATGCGAATGGTTATATGACAAATTTGTGGATCATGCTGTTTATTCTATCTTGCACAGTGAATTTAAAAATAACCCAAGTGTAGCTGCAAATAGTCAAAACTAAACAAGACAGTTATGCTGCTTCCACGTTAAAATACCGCCAATATAAAGTAATTAAGAAAGGCTCTTGATAATGAGTGATTTACCAAAAGACGTATTCCAAGACTTAAGTAAAATGCCCCCTGAACAAAGGTTTGAGTATACATTAGAAAAAATGTACGAAACGCAAAACCTATGGGGACTTTATGGTGAAAATGGCTGGGTGATGCTTAGAGCCGATGAAGATGCGTGTTTTCCTGTTTGGCCCCACAAAGAGTTTGCCTTAGCCTGGAAAAAAGCCGATGACCCCGCAAGTGAACCCAAACAAATCGATTTTCCAGAATGGTTAGGTACCTGGTTACCAGGCATGAAAAAGAATAATACCTTAGTGCTGGTTTTTCCTCTTGCTGATGAAGAAGAAGGCATTATGTTAGACGCCCAAGAAATGCTGGATTGTATTGAGGAAGATTTAGGAACCTTGCCAAACCCCGACACTGAATAAGTATTGGGTTCCATGATGGACACAGGCCTTGGTGACATAAACGCACATTTTAAGGTGTATATAGCCAACCGCCCTAATTTTGCAGACTTTCAGACTACCCAAAGGGTAGTCCCTTTAGGGCGCGGAGAATTAGAAGCAATAGGTAAAACTTGCGGAAATGGTTGGCGAAAAGTATTTAATGTTTACGCTAAGGTATTGTTCGCACTTAACTGTGAGCACCTAGTTTCTGTCCATGAGGCTACAACTTGGCAAGAGTTCAGAGATAAATATCTGCTGCAAGCGACGTCAAATACCAGTTTGTTATTTAGCCCCCCTGAACTAACTAATAATGATATTCATATAGTTATGGGGAAAGCCTATGCTAAAAGCCTTGGGTTATCGCTTGAGTGGATTAATGATGATTTTGCAATTTCACCTAAGGCAAAGCTGATAGTTTGCCCATATTTTGATTATCGCCAATTATCTAATATTAAAATTGTGACTTTGGTCGAATTAATTCGACAACAAAGTGGCCATCATAATACAACCAAACATCTATAGAAATTGAATATGTCACCTAATCCATTCAGGCAGTACTTTCCCGCTTTTACACATTCAGCTAATGCAAGCTGGGTTTATTTAGACAGCGCAGCAACTACTCAAAAATTGCAAACCGTTATAGACATTACAGAGCAATACTATCAATCATCTGTAAATGTGCATCGATCGAGCTATAAACAGGCGTCAGAGACGACTCAAAAGTTTGAAGAGGCTAGGGTCGTCTTACAAAAGTTTATTCATGCTGCAGATAGTAAAGAAATTGTTTGGACGAAAGGGGCGACTGAGAGTATTAATTTATTAGCTGCCTGTATACCTCGAACGTCATTTAGAAAAGGGCAAAATATTGTTATATCTGCCCTAGAGCACCATGCGAACATAGTACCCTGGCAAATACTGGCGCAACAAATGGGCTTACAGATTAAATTGATGCCAATAACCGATAAAGGTGTGCTAGACATAAAGAGAGGCTTAGAGGTTATTGATCAAGATACAGCCTTGGTTGCCGTAGGCCATGTATCGAATGCCCTTGGAAATATAAACCCTGTAAAACCTATTATCGCTAGAGCTCAAGCTGTAGGGGCACTAACCGTTGTTGATGGCACTCAGGCTGTTAGTCATATTCAAGTCGATGTACAAGAACTAGAGTGTGATTTTTACGTGTTCAGTAGCCATAAAATGTTTGGGCCTACTGGGGTAGGCGTACTTTATGGCAAGCTAGCTTTATTGGAAATAATGCCGCCTTACCAAACAGGTGGAGAAATGATTAAAACAGTGAGTTTTGAAGGCACTGAGTTTCTTGGCTCGCCTCTTAAGTTTGAAGCAGGCACTCCTAATGTCGCGGGTGTATTAGGTTTTGCTATTGCTACTTCATTTATTCAAGAGCATAGAGAAGCGATTGTAAAACAAGAGGATCATTTAAGGTCTTACTTACAACTCCGTTTATCTAAGATTGAAGGCTTAACTATTTGGGGCGATCATAATAATAAAATAGCGACATTTTCTTTCACTGTTAGTGGGGTGACTCACTATGATTTAGGAAGTTATTTAAATACACAAAATATATCTGTAAGAGTCGGTCACCATTGTGCTATGCCATTAATGGCATTTCTAGGTATTAATGGCACGATACGTGTATCAATTCATTGTTATAACACCGAACAAGAATTAGATAAGTTTATAGAGGCTTTAGTTGCAGGCATTCATTTGTTTACTAATGGTGAGGCCGTTAAGTCAGTAGATAAAAAGATTGATGCTCAAGGCAAGTTAGCTCAAGCCATTGCTGATGCTAAAAGTTGGGACGAAAAATTCCGGCAAATAATGCTAGCCGGCAAAGCCTTATCTCGCTTAGCACAAGAGCAACATACTAATGACTTAGAGGTGTTTGGCTGTGAAAGTCAAGTATGGGTGGAGTGTCAGTTGGTTGATACAATACTAAGGCTTCAAGGTGACTCGTCCAGTAAAATTGTGAGGGGGTTACTGGCTATTATTTTTGAAGCAATAGAAGGTAAAACGCCTGCTACGATTTTAACATTTGATCTTGATAGGCATTTACGTTCAATTGGTTTAGCACGATATTTGAGTGACTCTAGAGCTAATGGTGTTAAAGCCGTGGTTAATAATATTTTTGAATTTTGTCAAGCTCACTCAAAAAACTAGAAATTAATATGGGGTATTAAATGTCGATTCGTTCATCAAAACAAACACAGAGGCCTTTATTGAAAAAGGTCGGCATAGGTTTAGTCGTTGTTGTTGTGTTATCTGTTGCAGGGTATTGGGGTAATAAAACGGTACAAAGCTACCTTGGACAGTCTGCAATAGCGTCTACTGGCCTTGAGGTTATGTCATTGACAGATGCTTTAGAGGTCGCAAAAAGCACTCAAAAATTGGTACTCGCTGATATGTCTGCTATTTGGTGCCCAACGTGTCGACGACTAGATAAAGAAGTCTTTAGCAGTGAAATAGTAAAAGCGGAGATGCAACAGAATTATATATTTGCACGTATTGAATACGAAACACCTGAAGGACTAAGTTTTCGCGATACCTATGACGTAGAGGGGTTTCCTACACTGTTAGTGTTAGATGACAATGCCAATAAATTAGTGCAGTTGCCGCTAGTTTTTGAGCCTCAGGAATTTACTAATAATCTTCAAAAAGTATCTAAAGCGGTAAGTTATTAAATGTCATACAAAAAGTGCAAAGGTAGTGATTTTGATTAAGCTTATAGTATTTATGGGTAGTGTTTTCATTTATGCATTTTGTTGCAGTATTTGCCGAGCAGATGATAAGCCTATAGACGTAAAGGTTTTTGTAGCAGCTATGTTTGAAGTTGGCGCAAATACCGGTGATAAACCAGGTGAATTCCAATTTTGGTATCAACAGTACTTTTCGAAATCAGACGCCATTGAAATCAAAGGCGCCGATGGGCCTGTTTTCTGTAATCAATCTGGTGTGTGTGGCGCAGTATTGGGAATGGGAAAGGTCGCATCATCAGCTTCGATGCAAGCTATATTACTTAATTCAAAATTTGACTTTGAAAAAACCTATTTTGTTCTAAGTGGAGTAGGTGGTACACCTCCCAATAAAGGTACCATTGCAGATGTAACTTGGGGTAGTTGGCTAGTTGATTACGATCTAGGCCATCGATGGGCACCAGAAGAAGGAGAAGTCGGTGCTCCGGTGTTCATGCCTCGTAAAGGCTATGAAAAAATAAGACGTTATCAACTGAACCCCCAGTTAATTGCTTGGGCATATAAGCTAACGTCCAAGGTAAGGCTAAAAGATTCGAGTTCAGCGCAAGCATACCGAATGCGCTATTCACACCCTCAGGCTAGACGGTCACCAAAGATATTGGTGGGTACCCATATGACAGGTGATACGTTTTTTCATGGACCTGGTTTGTCAAAAGAAGCTCAATATATAGCAGAGCTATATGGTGCAGATGAGTATATTTCGACTGAAATGGAGGCTGCAGCCATAACACAGGTGATTAGCCGGTTACATGGCATTGAACGTATTTTAAGTTTACGAGGTTCAGTTAATTTTGATCAAGGACATAAAAACGAAAATACCTTAGAGCACCTTGACCCTGCACCCGGCGAAACCGCTGGAGGGTTTACAGTAACCCTAGAAAATATCGTTTTAGTAGGGAGTCAAGTAGTCGACCGAATAGTTAAAGATTGGGATGTTTGGCAAAATGGAGTACATGATTTTCAAATGTAAAAAATCAGTAATTAAGTGGCTGGTTATAAGTAATAAAACGTTGTATGGCTATATTGCAAGCTGCAATGACAAAACAATAGATGAGAGTTTTTATAAGGGTTGATATGGAATGTTAATAGGGCGGATTTTTCGAAACATAAAAAGGCTAATTACGCCATTGATCTATAGTTTGGTCCCTTCAAAAGGGATTCCACCTAGAGGGGTGAACTTTGAGAAAATTACTTTTAATCTAAAAGGTGTAGAACGAACTGCCGGTTTATTTATACCAGAAGGCTATACCCCCTCCAAGGAGTGGCCATTAATTGTCTACCTACATGGTGGAGGCGAGAGATTTTGTGATGCTGATATTCGATTCGCTAATCATCAATTGATTCGTTTAGCGATTAATGAGTATGAGAAAGAATTTCCTGCTGTCATTTTATTACCTTTGTGTTTAGGAGATAAAGTGTGGGCTCATATACCTGCCAAACCAATTCAAACCAATTGGCGGTTAAGTACCTTTGGCACAGAATCAGCTCCTAATGTGTCAGATTACTTAACTGAGTCTATTCAATATGTGTTAAGCCATTACAATATTGACAAATTAAGAGTTAGTCTCACTGGACATTCTATGGGAGGTGAAGGAGCTATGAGATATGGTGCACAACACTGTAATAAAATCTCAGCGATAGCTGCCTCGGCAGGGTCAGCAGTGATTGTTCCAAGTGATGCGCCAAAACTAGCTAAAATGAATATATGGATGTATCAAGGGTCAGAAGACCATATTAGTACCAATGCTTTAGCGCGGCAAAATGTTAAAGCAATTCAAGATGCCGGTGGCAAAGTGATTTATAAAGAATTAGAAGACGTAGGGCATGAAGTCGGCGAAAACTTTTTTCTAGATCCAAACTTAATTGATTGGTTGGTCACACAGAGACTTCATACCTAAGCTTGAGTTATAGTAACGGTGTATTTTAGTTACTTGAGCACGGTAGTTATTACGTCTACAATGGCGTGATTTTCTACTTTAGGTAATAAACATGACAGATACTACGACTCGACCTGAACTCCCGGACCGCCTTTCTAGCAACTCCCGAAGCCCTTTCTATAACGAAGATTTTTTTGAATATGAAATTGGTATTCTTTTGAATGGCAAAGAGCGTACTAATGTTGAAGAGTATTGTATTAGCGAAGGTTGGATTAAAATACCTTCTCCTAAAGCGTTAGACCGACGTGGTCAACCTTTACTTATGACTCAAAAAGGTAATGTAGAGGCTTTTTATAGTTAGATTATCAATACTAAATTCATAGTCATTTAAATAAGCATTCACTGCGAATGCTTACTTGTTTTTTTCTTCAATCCATTGAGACATATACTGAGTACTTTTTAAATGGTGATGTTGTAACATTTGACCAATAAAGTTCTTCTTTCTATGTTCTCTTAAATCATTTAGTGCATCTTCGACTTTAGTCATAATTCTATTTTCTATAGCTTGTTTATCAAAATTAATAGCTAGCAATGAATATCCTAACGCTTGATTTCTTTTCCATAAGGCTTGGTCTTCATAGAGTTTGACAGCGTCGTTCGCCAGTTGCTGAGCTGCATAATCTAAATCTGGGAACTGTGATAGGTCCGTGACTAAGCCTGGCCAAGCATGCCCCATCTGCATGCCTTCTATGCCCATTTGAGTGGTGATATTTGGCGTGCCGCAGGCCATCGCTTCAGCTAACTTTCCTTTTATACCCGCCCCAAAACGTAATGGTGCTAAACATACTCTAGCTTGTTGCATTACCTCTTTTGCATCAGTAGCCCAACCTTTAACTAGAAAACCTTGTTTAGGGTTATGTAATTGTGTGGCCTTTGGAGGAGGGTAGGCTCCATAAATATGTAACTCTGCTTTAGGTAACTTCCTACGAATTAATGGCCAGATTTTTTGTTTTAACCATAGTACTGCATCCCAATTAGGTGCGTGGCGAAAGTTGCCAATGCTGATAAAATGTTGGCGATTAATAAAAGTATCATCAGGAATAGTCAGGTTCATTGCTTCTAACATAAAGGGGCTATGTATCAATAGGTGTTGCGGTACTCCATAATAATTCTTAAGTAATTCAAGTTCGTAATCAGAGATGATTAGGCTTAAATCACACCTATATATTGCCGCAATTTCACGTTTTGCCATCTCACTATTGAGGTCTACTTCGGATTGTTGTTTAAGAGCCTGGTGACGAGCGTTGCGTAAGGAGTGCAGATCTTCTGTATCTAAAATTTTTAGCGCATTGGGGCAAAGCTTTGCTATTCGCCAACCAAATTGCTCCTCCAGCATAAAACGGTCGAATAGCACGATAGATGGGGAAAGCTCCTGTAAAAATTTGTCAAAGCTGCTGCAATTAATTTTGATAAGTACTTGTTCAATTCCAAATTGGCTTAAATCAATTTTGTGCTCACCGAATTGTGCTGGGCTTGCGAATGTTACCTTCCACCCTTGTTTTAAAAATAACTGTAGTTGACTTAATAAATGACCTCCCGCGGCAGATGAGTTGGGCTCAGGCCATACATAACCTAAAACTAATACATTCTCTTTATTCATCAATTTAATACTTGTTGAGGTGCTATAAGACCCATTACCCTAATGTTTGGGACAAAATCTTATCTTTGTTTGACTTGGTTTCTTCACAAAAATACGGCTATTGTAAAGCATATTACAAACATCGGTATACTTGCTTGTTATTATCTACTTAATTGTAAGATTACTAAATGAAGGTTGATGCATCAATGGCATATGAAAACCACTAGTAGCTAAAACTTTGTTAGAAGTAATTCCCGTTATACTGCCATTCATATAAATAAATATATACTAAGGTAAACTTAAAGTTAGTGGGCATCTAAATCAATCAGTTCTGAACCACGTTAATATAATGGTTGTTAGATGAACCACTCCCTCCAGTTCAGCTCGTTTTCTACTAAAACAAAGTAACAAATGAATTATCTAAGACTTACATGTGGCAAGGTGGCGTATTAAAATTGCCAATGTTTTTTAATTTTAGTTATTAATCCTAAGGAAATTTAATGTCATTTGCTGATTTGGGCCTATGTGATGTGTTATCAAATACGGCTAAAAAATTAGGTTATTCAGCACCATCGTTAGTGCAACGGAAGGCTATTCCTGCGCTACTAAATAATGAAGATTTAGTGGTTATATCAGAAACAGGCTCTGGTAAAACTGCCGCATTTGCTTTACCTGTCTTGCAATTGATGGCTTCAAAACCAAGTATCTCTAGTAAACATATACGAGCATTGGTGATTACGCCAACACGAGAACTGGCGTCACAGGTTGCTAACAGTTTTGAGCGATACGGTTCTGATTTGAATCTAAACACCTTTGGAGTATATGGGGGGGTGAGAATAGAACCCCAAATAACGCGATTATGTGGCGGCGTTGATGTATTAGTTGCAACACCCGGGCGCTTATTAGATCTCTATCGACAGCAATCGATATGCTTTGAGCAGCTAGATATTTTGGTACTAGATGAAGCAGATCGTATGTTGGAGCTGGGTTTTATTGACGATATTCTTGAACTTAAAGGTCTTTTGGCAAGAAAGCATCAAACCATAATGTTTTCTGCTACATTTTTTGACGAAATTAATAAGCTAGCTTTGAGCATGCTTAGCCAACCTAACATCATTAAGATTAATAACGTTAATACTTCAGGTAATAATATTAAACAGGTGGTACATCCCGTTGATAAAAGTAGTAAATCGGCCTTGTTGATTTACCTGTTAAAGACACACCGATGGCCGCAAGTCATTATATTTGTTGGCACTAAGCATGGTGCAGAATCGTTAGTATTGAAACTAGAAAAGTCAGGGATTAATGCCGCATCTATCCATGCTAATAGAAGTCAGCATGCAAGAGTTAATGTGTTAGATGCCTTTAAAAGTGGCAAACTATCAGTATTAGTTGCCACTGATATAGCGTCTCGGGGGATCGACGTAAACCAATTACCCTGCGTGATTAATTTTGACTTACCGTTTGCTGCAGAAGATTACATACACCGAATCGGCCGAACGGGTAGGGCGGGAGCGTCGGGTGTCGCTATTACATTGTTTAATGAAGAAGAATCTAAACAGCTTTTGTCTATTGAAAAAGTAATAAGGCAAAAACTCAAGCGAGAAGTTGTATCTGGGTTTGTACCATCAAAGAGAAACACAAAGCTATCACAGGAAGAAACTGATGATGAGCTTTATGGTAACTTTGAGGCTGATAGTAACTATCCTAAAAGCCGAAAGAATAAACCTTCTAATAGAAAACGTAGAAGATAGCTTTACGCTTTCTATAATAATTTTTATTTTGACGAAAGGTTTTTAGAAACAATCTGGTCATGTACGCTCAACTATCAATTTTATTTTACAAAGGAAACACATGCAGGCTGTCAGTTTACTATTACTTAGGGTGTCTACTGGTTTATATTTAATTTTTTGGGGCATAGTTAAATTAGTTGCAGCTGATAAGGCAAATGCAGTCTCTGACAAATATTACAATGGCTTATTAAGCGGAGACGTCATTAATCTTGGTTTAGGGTCTTTGCAAGTAATAGTCGGGGCTTTAGTGGTCATTGGTCTGTTTAGGCGTATTTCATATTATGGTCAACTTGTATGGTATATAATTGGACTATTACCGATCTTACCCTACATAATAGACCCATTTGGAAAGTATATCGCTGATTCATCCAAACTGACTTTCTTCCCATCTACAACATTGTTATTTGCTTCATTAGTATTGATTGCTTTCAAGGAATATGACTCTTATTCAGTGGATGCGAAACGTGATATCTAATAGATATATGAGTTCAGATATTGCTTTAAAAAGTAGAATAGCTGCACAGCCTCCGAGGTTTTGTTGCAGTTGTATTACATCGTAATTTTTCAAATTACTTCAATTATTTTCCAATGGTCTATCTCTCATAACGGCTAACATCACACTAATGTGTAGGTCGTTGTGAGTATTATTTTCTAAACACATTAAAAACATACAAGGTTAGTTATGCCTATTCAAAAACTTAGGGCTTTTTGCACGTTTGCTGTGGTTGCCGCAAGCATAGTTTTAGTTGCCTGCAATAAAGAAGAATCCGTTGTACAGGCAACAGTTTTAACTGAAGTTGACGTTAGTAATCCCATTTCTGCTGTAGTGGATATTTGGGACGAATATACTGGCCGTTTTGAAGCGGTTAATTTTGTAGAAATAAAGGCGAGAGTTAGCGGGTATTTAGATGAGATAAAATTTGAAGATGGGCAAAATGTAAAAGCTGGAGACATATTGTTTGTCATCGATCAGCGTCCTTTTGAAATAGAGTTACAAAGCGCACAATCGAAACTGGACATTACAGAGAAAGAGTATAAGCGTGGTATAGAATTAAAAACTAATAACTCGATTTCACAAGAAGAATTTGACCGTCGAGCATCGGAATACCAACTAGCTAAGGCTGCCTATGCGAAAGCAAAGTTAGATTTAGAGTTTACTGAGGTTAAATCACCAATAGACGGTGTGGTTTCTCGAGATTTAGTTAATATTGGCAATTTAGTAACAGGGGGAGCCTCTGGTAGTACTTTGTTGACGACGGTTGTATCTGTGGATCCTATCCATTTTTATTTTGATGCAGGTGAGCGTGACTTACTGAAATATTTACGCTTAGCTCAATCTGATACCAGAAAAAGCTCCAGAACGTACCCGAATGAAGTAAAAGTTCGCTTGCAAGACGAGACTAATTTCAGTCATTTTGGAGTAATGGACTTTGTCGATAATAGAGTAGATAACAGTACTGGTACTATCCAAGGGCGCGCTATTTTTGAAAATAAAGATGGTTTTATTTTACCGGGATTATTTGGACGAATTAGTTTAATTGAGACAAAAAACACAAAGGTAATTTTAGTGCCAGATGCCATAATTGGAACAGAGCAATCCCGTAAATATATAACCGTTATTGATGGCAATAACAAAGTCGGGAGGAAATATGTAACCGTAGGTAAATTACACACTCAAGTGCTAAGGATAATTGAGTCAGGCATAACAGCAGAAGATAAAATCATTGTTAATGGCTTTGTTCGTACACGTCCTGGAGCCACGGTCTCGCCCAATATTGTCGATATCAGCAAACAATATGACATCTAAATAGGGTTACACATGAATTTCACTCAATATTTTATTTCCCGCCCCAAATTTGCTTCTGTACTTGCCATCATGGTAATGATAATAGGTAGCATTGCATATTCAGGTCTACCTATAGAGCAGTATCCACAAGTTGCCCCGCCAACTATTCAAGTTACCGCATTTTATCCAGGCGCAAATGCGGAGATAGCAGCTAAAACTGTCGCAACGCCGATAGAGCAGCAAATTAATGGTGTTGAAGATATGTTGTATCTATCTTCGCAATCTACCGCAGATGGTTCGGTTGCCATCACTGTTACTTTTAAATTGGGTACGGATTTAGACAAAGCCCAAGTACAGGTACAAAACCGTGTAGCCATAGCAGAACCAAGACTGCCTGAAGCCGTTAAACGTATTGGTATTACCACAGCTAAAAACTCTCCTGATTTAATGTTAGTTGTTAACATGTTTTCACCAAATGGTACATATGATCAAACTTATATTGCCAACTTCGTTGCACTACATATTCAAGACCGTATATCAAGAGTTGACGGAGTGGGTAACTTACGAATTTTTGGAGCAAGTCAATATTCTATGCGTGTATGGCTAGATCCGGACCGAGTCGCTTCAATAGGGATGACAGCCTCTGAAGTTGTAACAGAATTGCAGAGTCAGAATATTCAGGTTTCTAGTGGAACATTAAATCAAGCCCCAGTTTTACAAGGACAAACAGCGTTTGAACTAGCAGTACAAACCCAAGGTCGTTTGCAAGAACCTGAAGAATTTGAAAATGTCATCATAAAGAACACTGATGGTAAAATAGTAAGGTTAAGAGATGTAGGCCGAGTAGAGCTTGGAGCTGAAAGCTATACGACACGTGGATACCTTGGAGACAAAAAAGCTATTGCCATTCCCATTTTCCAGCGTCCAGGAACAAATGCTTTAGAAACAGCAGACACCATAAAAAGTATAATGGAAGAACTTGAACAAGACTTTCCACCAGACTTAGCCTATAAGATTGCCTATAATCCAACAGAATTTATCAGCCAGTCAATTGATGCAGTTAAGATGACGATATATGAAGCCATTGCCTTGGTGGTCTTGGTAGTCATCATTTTTTTACAGAGCTGGCGAGCTGCTATTATTCCTGTTGTTGCTATTCCTGTTTCCTTAATTGGCACATTTGCAATCATGAGTGCCCTTGGTTTTTCCCTTAATAATCTAACTTTGTTTGGATTAGTTTTGGCAATTGGTATTGTGGTTGACGATGCTATTGTCGTGGTTGAAAATATGGAGCGTTTATTAGCCAAAGGCAAAGGGCCAATTGAAGCGGCGCAAGAAACAATGAAAGAGGTGGGCGGAGCGGTTGTTGCCATAGGTGTGGTATTGGTTGCAGTCTTCTTGCCCACTGCATTTATTGGCGGGATATCTGGCCAATTTTATAGCCAGTTCGGTATTACTATTGCCATAGCTACTATGATTTCTGTTTCAGTGTCACTTATTCTAAGCCCGGCTATGTCTGCAGTATTACTTAAGGCCCACAAAACAAATAACGAAAAAAACGATAAGCGACAAATTACCACAATCCTCAGCAATGGATTTAACAACTTTATGGATAAGTTAGCACATGGTTATGGCGTCATAACTAGCAAACTTATTCGTTTGATTCCATTGGTGTTATTGGTCTATGTTGGTTTAATGATACTAGCAGGCTATCTATTTTCATCTGTTCCAAAAGGGTTTATCCCACAACAAGATCAAGGTTATGTCATTGTTAGTATTCAGCTGCCTCCAGGGTCTTCACTATCTCGTACTGATGAAGTGGTAAACGAAGCCATTGAACGCTTATTAAGCGTTGATGGTATTCGCACTTCTGTTGCCTTTGCAGGATTTTCTGGGGCAACGTTTACCAGTGCCTCTAACTCAGCTGCGATATTTACTCAGATGCTGTTTTTTGAAGATAGGGCAGAGAAAGGCCTGACTTTTGAAAAAATTTATGCGGATGTGCAAGCTCAAATGGCCCAAATAAAAGAGGCTTTTATTGTG
This sequence comes from Paraglaciecola sp., assembly GCF_039943935.1. Lineage (GTDB taxonomy): Bacteria > Pseudomonadota > Gammaproteobacteria > Enterobacterales > Alteromonadaceae > Paraglaciecola. The sequence goes on along the minus strand of NZ_JBDUZQ010000006.1, from coordinate 238,947 downwards.
GTTATTCCACCGCCTTCTGTTCGTGGTATCGGTAATGGTGGTGGCTTTAAAATGATGATTGAGGATAAGGCAGGGCATGGCTTACCTTATCTAGAGCAGTCCATGTGGCAACTTGCAGGAGCGGCTAATCAAGCCCCTGCTACTACACAAGTTTTCAGTCTTTTTGAAACGAATACCCCTCAGTTATATGCGAATATTGATAGGGAGCGAGTTGAGCGTTTAGGGGTGCCTGTATCAGAAGTATTTTCAGCTTTAGAAGTTTACCTTGGCAGTGCCTTTGTAAATGATTTTAGTTATTTAGGTCGAACATTTAGGGTGACAGCCCAAGCTGATGCTCCCTTTAGAATGACCCCCGAAGATATCGGTCGTATTAGAGTTAGAAATGATGATGGCCGAATGGTGCCTTTAAGCTCAGTTGCCACATTTGAGTACCGGTCTGGTCCATCTCGAGTACCACGTTATAACTTGTATCCAGCAGCTGATTTATTGGGAAATACAGCGCCTGGGTATAGCTCTGGTGAAGCGATAGCTACAATGGAAAAGCTGGCTGCTGAAATTCTACCACCAGGTATTGATTTTGAATGGACAGAGCTTGCTTATCAGCAGCAGCAGGCTGGCAATACAGCGGTTATTGCGTTTGTATTAGCGGTGGTGTTTGTATTTTTACTGTTAGTCGCACTGTATGAAAGTTGGACATTACCGTTATCGGTTATTTTAATTGTACCTATGTGCTTACTAAGTGCGATTACAGGCGTGTGGTTATTAGGCATGGATAACAACATACTGACCCAAATTGGCTTGATTGTATTGGTTGGTCTAGCGAGTAAGAATGCAATTCTAATTGTTGAGTTTGCTCGGCACTTAGAGATGCAAGGAATGCCTATGTATAAAGCGGTTGTTGAAGCGGGTAAATTAAGGTTACGCCCAATACTAATGACTTCATTCGCATTCATCTTAGGCGTTGTACCTTTGGCTATTGCAACAGGTGCTGGATCTGAAATGAGACAAGCATTAGGTGTAACTGTATTCAGTGGAATGTTAGGGGTAACATTATTTGGTTTACTGTTTACTCCAGTGTTTTACATTATGTGCCGTAGAATATCGTTATTTGTAAAAGGGCAAAAATTAAATGATGAGGGCAGAGCGCCTATCTAAATTTAATTAACGTATAAGGCCACATCTAACTAACTGGTTTATGTGGCCTTATTTCTTAGTCAATATGTAGTGTTTTGTTTTTACGAAAAATGTTTTTCTAAATAGCTAATAATGTCAGATGACTCATAAAGCCATTCAACACTATCCTCATGCTCAATTCGTAAACAAGGCGTTTGTACTTTGCCACCGCCTTGTAACAACTCCTCTCTGTAGGGAGATTTAGATGCGTTACGCCTCACAATTGGCAGGTTAAGCCTATGCATTACTCTACGAGTTTTGATGCAGAATGGACAAGCAAAAAACTGGTACAAAGATAATTTATCAATGTCTTTTGCAATTTCCTGATGAGCTTCTGGTGTGCGCTTCTTTTTAGGCCCTCGTGTGACTAAATCAATGGCAGCAATAATGCTGCCTAGCATGTTACGTAAAAGGTTAATAAAGAATTTCATTTATTGGGCTCTTTGAATCAAGTATAGGGATTAGAAAAATTTTATATTGTATCCACAATATATAAATACTGTAATTGTAAATCTCGATAGAGTAAATTAATTTCAACGATAGATAACATTATTACACTAAAATTAATTATATGAAAAATATAGAAATTAACAAAGAACCAATTGCTTTGTATCAACTACTAAAATTTGAGGCGTTGGTGTCTAGCGGAGGTGAGGCCAAAGGCGTAATTGATAATGGCCAAGTATTAGTCAATGGTGAAGTCGAAACTAGGCGTCGTAAAAAAATTATGACAGGGGATATTATAGAATTTAATAATGAAAGTTTTACTATCAAAATTGTTTGAGCAAAACACCATTGTGGTGTTAAAAACAATTAAGAGGGATCGTATTCCCTCTTAATGTTTAAATATACTATGGCGTGATGAGGGTTTCAGATAATTCGGCTTTGTCTTCTTTTTCGTCTGGTTTAAAAGCTTGTAGATCCCGTACGTTTTTTTGTACGGTAACAGCAGCAAATAAACTTAAAGCATAAGCCATCCCATAAAAGCCTTTTTCACTCAATAATAAATTTGCGTTAATCAAACCGATAATTAGCAAAGCAAGAGATATCCCCGCCGAGGCCCAAGAAAGGCTATAATAAACTTTAGACGTTGCAATTCCTTCTGCTTTGTCGCGGATGGTTTTTTGTAAGGATACCATCGAGAATAAACCATATAAAATTATCGCCAAGTAATACCCTTTTTCATTTAATGCCATTTCTGCGTTAAATAAGCCAACTCCATAAGCGCCACCACCAGTGATTAAAGTAACGATTGACGCTAACGTATATGATTTTGTCGGAGCTTGGATTTTCATGAATATTTCCTTTCTTTAGATTCAGTAGTATTGTTTAACTGTCTCTAAAGTAATCAATGGTTCCTCATAGGTAAACCTTTGTGCGATTAGTATCATATAAGTGTTTTATAAGTATTAATATATAATACTATATGCTGTGAAAAAGCAAACAGACCTATTGCACTCGCGCGTTGGGCGCAACTAGTTCTAATTTAAAATTTGGGTTTTACATGGCAATCCTACTATCAACGGATAAAAGGTGGCTATCGCTCAAACCTATGTCGCAAAAAAGTGAGTTTAGATAGATGTGTACCGCAACTATAACTAGTTACGGGTCTTGCCTTTTTAAGGAGAACTAAACTTGGTCTTTCAATTCTTCAACCCACAAAGCCGTTGCGCCACAAACTGCAACTGGCATTACCAAAAAATTTAAAATGGGTATTAAAGAGCACACGCTAACAGTGATACCAAAGCTAAAACTCTGTGATTTATTGTCTCTTAAAATATGCTTCATTTTGGTAAAAGAAACTTTGTGATTATCAAAAGGGTAATCGCAATATTGTATTGCCATCATCCAAGCTGTAAATAGAAACCAAAGAACTTGTCCTACTACTGGTAGCATGAAAAATAACAATAAAAAACCAATTGCCCGAGGTATGTAATAAGTAAGCTTTGACAATTCACGGCCTAAGGTACGAGGAATGTCTTTAAAAATATCTAAAAGGCCAGTGTCATCCATTCGTTGGCCTGTCAAATGTTGTTCAACTTTTTCAGCCAGTAGACCGTTAAATGGAGCTGCTATCCAATTTGCTAACGTTCCAAAAATTAAGGAAAATACCAATAAAATGCTGATAACCGCGATGGGCCAGATAATGTAACTTAAGCCTTGTTTTAACCAGCTTAACCAATCCCAATCAGGAATGAGATCAACCATCCATACAATACTCGCACTAATTTCACCAAATAAGAAATACAGCGCAACAGAAAATAAAATTAGATTAATTGCTAGGGGGAAAAACACAAAGCGTTTTAATCCTTTGGTTGTTATTAGACTAAATCCCAAGAAAAAATAATGCATAATATGCTTTAATAACCTTTTGTTTTGTTTGAATTAACCCTGGTTTTTATCGGTACAAACGTTAATTTATTTACTGGAAGTATACGGATCTCTAACGGATGTTCAAAACGTCAATTGTTACACTTGATGACTTTTGGTACATTCTCTTACTAATTAATAATAATTATAATATTTTTAGGGACTTTACGACTTAGTGTCTTTCAATTTATGCGCCTGAAAAAAATAAAGCTGGCCGGGTTTAAATCATTTGTAGATCCAACCATTATCCCTTTTCCCGACGACATGACGGCTGTCGTAGGCCCTAATGGCTGTGGTAAATCTAATGTAATTGATGCTGTGCGTTGGGTGCTGGGTGAAAGCTCAGCTAAAAATCTTCGTGGCGATGCTATGACAGATGTTATTTTTAATGGTTCAACTGCCAGAAAACCAGTTTCGCAGTGTAGTGTCGAATTAGTCTTTGATAATTCTCAAGGCCGGATTCAAGGAGAGTATGCAGGGTATAATGAACTTTCGGTAAAACGAATTGTTACGAAAGAAGCAAAATCAAGCTACCTGCTAAATAATGCTAAATGTCGTCGCCGTGATGTAACTGACTTATTTTTGGGCACTGGGTTAGGGCCCCGTAGTTATGCCATTATTGAACAAGGCATGATTTCGCGATTAATAGAATCAAAACCTCAAGAGTTACGTGTATTTATTGAAGAGGCGGCAGGTGTCTCTAAGTACAAGGAACGTCGTAGAGAAACAGAAACCCGTATTCGCCATACAAAAGAAAATTTAGAAAGGCTCGAAGATGTTCGTGGTGAATTAGGCCAACAACTAGAAAAACTGCAACGTCAAGCCGCGGCAGCAAATCGCTATAGAGAATTAAAGAAGAGCGAACGTCAATTTAAAGTAGAGCTTGCAGCCATTAAGTGGCTTAAACATAGTAAAAAAGTAGAGCTGCTAGAAGCGGATATTACAAAAAAAAATGCAGATGTTGAAGCGTATGTTGCCACTCAGCGCAATGAAGAAAAAGACATTACCTTCTATAAAGAGCAACAGAGTGATGTAAAGCAAAAAATATCTGATATACAGCAACAATTATTCAAAGTCAGCACAGATATCACTCGTATTGAGCAGATCCAGATACATACCAAACAACGGCAGCAACAAATACAGAAAGACTCTCAAGGGCTACGAGAAGAAATCCGAGATATTGAAATATCCCGTGAGCAACATACAGAAACCATTGAAGAGTTAGAGCAACAAATACAACTTGCTGAACCAGAAAAATACCTGTTACATGAAAAAGTAGAACAGGCTCAATTTACATTAGTTAATTGTGAAGAGAAGTTTAGCCAAGCGCAAATTGCGTGGCGTGAACAAGACCAAAAGTTTAATCATAGTAAACAACAGGCCCAAAGCTGCCATGGTAAAATTCAAGCCATGATGTCAATGCAAATGCGTACTCAGCAGCGTATTGGCGAGCTCAAAGATGAGTTAGCTATGGAGTCAGATGAAAATCTAAGTAGTCAAATTGAACAATGCCATGAACAAATACTTGATATAGAACAAGAGCTTGCTGAGGTAACAGAGCAGGCTGATGTTGCACTCAAAGTTGAAAATCGTTGTATCGAACAACAGCAACAAGCTGATAAAGTTAAAGTTAGTATTCAAGGTGAGCTGCAAAGTTTACATGCGCAAATTGCCGCGTTACATGCACTTCAACAAGCTACCGAAGACAAGAGCTCTCTAACTGATGCCCTTAAATCTAAAAGTATTGATTTTACTATTTGGTGGCAAACCTTAGATATTAGCTCTGGATGGGAAAAGGCTTTTGAGACAGTTACTCAAGGTTGGCATAGTGCATATGAAATTAAGGATAGTGCTGCCATTGAATCATTAATGTTAGCTAATGGGATTTGGTTGTACTCTGATAACTATCTTGACGAAGTACCTCCAGACTCTTTAGCCAGAAAACTGAACAATCAAAGAGTACCTACATGGCTAACGCATATAATGTATGCAAAAGATCAGCAAGAAGCCAAACAGCTTTTACCTAGTTTAAAAAGTTATCAATCCGTAGTCACCCAAGACGGCATTTGGTTTGGGCCTGATTGGGTAGTTGCCGGTACACGTGAACAAAAAGCTGGAGTGTTACAGCGAGCCAGTCAGATTAAAGAGTTGAGCATAGAAAAAGACATCACCATAAAGCAGTTTGAAAAGGCTGAGTTAGATCTAAAGCAAGCAACACTCAAATTAGATGATGCAAAACAGCAAACTAAGCGAGTAAACGAGCAGCTCGAAGGAATAAAACAAAATTGGCAACAATTTAAAAACCAGTTGCAACTGTATAGTGGTCAGCAGCAACAAACACTTAGCCGAAGTAACCGTTTGAGTGAAGAGTTGATTCGCAATCAAGAAACATTTGAGGACGAACGTGAACAACTAGAAGAATTAGCTATGCATGCTGAGGAATTAGATTTAGCCGTTGATGAATTTCAGGAACAGCAAGCTTCTATCGAAGAAAGTCGTGAACGCTTGCAACAAAATATTACCGACAGTCGCGGTACGCTGGAAAGTGGTAAAACTAAATTGCATCAACTGGCATTGCATTTACAGACTATTCAAGGTCAGCACCAAGCCTTATTAAGCGAACAAGACAGAGAGCAGAAACGTCTTCATTCTATCAATCAAAATTTAGATTTATTACAAAACGAATTGGCGGAAATGGCCATGCCCCTTGAAGATCAAGTCGAGAGTTTACAGCAAAGTCTAGAACAAAAGGCGACACTGGAAATTACACAGAACGACTTATCAGAAAAATTGTCTGAGATGGAAGAAAAGCTACGTGAAGCAGAAAAAGGGCAACAAGGTGTAACTGACAAAATTCAAGCTATGTTAACCCAATTGCAAAGTGTTAAATTAGAATGTGAAGGATATCGAGTTCGAGCAAATGGTTTTTTCGAGCAAGTTGAAGAGATGCAGCTAAGTTTACAAACTGTATTAGATGGGTTAACTGATGAGGCAGAAGAAAATGAATGGCAAAAATTGCTGGACAAGACATCAGCAGCAGTAAGCCGATTGGGTGCGGTAAACCTGGCGGCAGTTGAAGAGTTCGAAGTACAAGCTCAACGCAAGAAACATTTAGACGACCAAAACGATGATCTTGTTTCTGCTATGGATATTCTTGAGCAAGCTATACGCAAAATTGATAAGGAAACTCGCACAAGATTTAAAGAGACCTTTGATATCGTTAACGACGACCTAAAAATGTTATTTCCAAAAGTGTTTGGAGGCGGTTCCGCTTACTTGGAATTAACGGGGGATGATTTATTAGAAACAGGGGTGAGTATTATGGCAAGACCTCCTGGTAAGAAAAATAGTACAATTCACCTGCTTTCGGGTGGTGAAAAAGCGTTGACCGCTTTATCATTAGTGTTTGCGATATTTAGATTAAATCCAGCGCCATTTTGTTTGTTAGATGAAGTGGATGCGCCGCTAGATGATGCTAACGTAGGGCGTTTTTGTAAGCTGGTATCTGAAATGTCGAAAAGTGTGCAATTTATTTACATTACTCATAATAAAATAGCCATGGAAATGGCCACCCATTTAACGGGTGTCACTATGGCGGAACCTGGTGTGTCTAGAATGGTCGCTGTAGATGTGGAAGAAGCCGTTGCTATTGCAAATGCTTAAATGACGTTAGTCCTAACAATTACAATAAATAGAAAGTACGAGTGAATTAAATGGAAGATGTGTTACGTTGGTCATTAGTGGTTGTCGGAAGTTGTGCCATCATTGGTGTGGCCTTGCATGGTATATGGGTGTCGCGTAAAAATAGTGAGCAAACCTCCCAAAAAACTAGAACTAGACCAGAGTTACAAACAGAAGATCAATACCCAGTTAATGATGTCGCTGAAAAAGACGCAGATGTTTCCATAAACTTTGACAATGATTTTAAAGAGCCCTCTGTTGAGCTTGAGGTTACTAGTACATCTGTAAATTCTTCTAAATTCGATGATTTAGGACTAAGTAGTGTTCGAGTGGTGTCGGGTAATACTTCAACAGAGCCCAATGAGGCAACTGAAATTAAACACCAGAGCTCCCCAAGTATCGCCAATACTGAAATTGATAATCAACAAGAGTCTAAAACAGAACAGCAATCTAACGAATCTCCAAGTAAAATTTATGCTTCGGTTGTAACACAACCTAAGCCTGAGTACACAAAACAAAGCCACGTTTCTAAGTCTAAAAACAGTGACCTATCACAGCAGCATAAAGTAGTGTCTTCTAGCACGACTGGAAACCCAAAACCATCAATGAGCACTGGCACAAGCCAAAGTAGTACTAATTCGATTTCTGATGGATATCAAGCGCCAGAGCCCCCCCCATTTTTACTTAAAAAAGATACCTCCCCCGAGACTGAAATTACAAAAGACATTCCAAAAGCCGATGACGAGCCACTAGTTAAAGATATTAAATCCGTTGGCTCAGAAAAAAGTGTCACTGAAAAGCCTAGCCTTAGTGAACAAGCACGTAATTTGGTAAAACGTCAAAAGTCTGAAAATACTCGAAAACGTCGAGAGCCCAAAATTGCTGAAGATCAAATGAAAATTGATTTTGATGAAGAAGACACCAAAGACGTTACTCAGCCACAGGCAATAGAACCAGAGAAAAAATCAGAAACAAAACAAGCCAAGGTAGAGCAGCAAGAAGTATTAGTGCTTAATGTTAAAACTCCAGACGGAGAGCCAATTTCAGGCGCGGCGTTATTACCTATGTTACTTACACTTGGCTTTAAATTTGGGGAACAAGATATCTTTCACCGCCATGTTAATTCTAATGGTAAGGGGCCTGTCTTATTTAGCTTGGCAAATATGTTCAAGCCTGGTGTATTCGACATAGATAATCTTGAAAATTTTACCACGCAAGGTGTGTCATTATTTATGATTTTACCAATTGAAGGTGAACCTCATCAAGTTTTCAACATGATGCATAATGCAGCACGTAAAATCTCTGAGGAGTTTTCAGCGCAAATTTATGATGGCAAACGCAGTTTATTAACCAAACAAAGCCTACAACAATACGTTGAAAAAATTCGTGAGTTCGAACGCCAACGAATGGTAAATAACGGATAATATCCAACTATTCTCCCCTCTCGTTTGTGAGGGGACTGCTTAATCTCTTTTCTATGGAATGCTTCTTATGGCAGTCTCGCAAGACACAATTTTAAAACTCGCCGCTACCAAAGCTACTATTACAGAATATAACTACCAATATTACGTACTAGATAACCCAAGCGTGCCTGATGCTGAATACGACAGGCAAATGCTGGCTTTAAAGGCGATTGAAACCCAGTACCCTGAATTACTTACTCCAGACTCACCTAGTCAAAAGGTGGGAGACATGCCATTACCAGAGTTTCAACAGGTAGAACACGAAGTTCCTATGTTGTCTTTAGATAATGCCTTCGATGAAGCAACCTTTCTTGCGTTTGAAAAGCGTATGCAAGACCGATTAAAAAACAATGAGCAGATTACCTATAGTTGTGAGCCTAAGCTTGACGGCTTGGCGGTAAGCTTACTGTATGAAAACGGTAGATTGGTGCGCGGTGCGACTCGAGGCGATGGTAAAGTCGGAGAAAATATTACAGCAAACGTCCGTACAATTCGTAATATACCCTTAATGCTCAGAGGAAATGATTACCCTGAACGACTTGAAGTTCGTGGTGAAGTAGTTATGAGCCGTGATGGCTTTATAAAACTAAACGAAAACCAACTAGCTGAAGGCAAAAAAGTGTTTGCTAATCCCAGAAACGCAGCTGCCGGCAGTTTACGACAACTGGATTCGCGAATAACAGCCAAACGACCTTTGCTATTTTTTACCTACTCTCTTGGGTTGGTCGAAGGGGAACAAAAACCCTTAGCCCAAACCCACTCAGCCCGTTTACAGCAGTTAAGTGAATGGGGATTCCCTCTTAGTAAAGAACTACAAGTTGCTGAGGATTCAAGGGAATGTTTAGCATATTACCAAGCTATTGGCACAAAACGAGATGCACTTAATTACGACATCGATGGGGTCGTATTTAAAGCTGACAAGATAGCGTTACAGCAAGAACTTGGATTTGTTGCTAGAGCGCCGCGCTGGGCTATCGCCCATAAATTCCCTGCTCAAGAAGAAATGACAGTGGTGCAAGATGTAGAGTATCAAGTTGGCAGAACAGGGGCGATTACTCCCGTTGCAAGGCTAGAGCCTGTATTTGTGGGTGGTGTGACCGTATCTAATGCAACGTTGCACAATCAAGATGAAATTCAACGTTTAGGTTTAAAAATAGGCGACACGGTGATTGTCAGACGGGCAGGGGACGTTATCCCGCAAGTTGTCTCGGTTATTTTAGAAAAGCGCCCAATAGATGCAAGAGAGATAGTGTTTCCAAAATCCTGTCCAATTTGTGACTCAAACATAGAAAAGCTTGAAGATGAAGCCGTTGCAAGGTGTACTGGCGGGCTGTATTGCGGTGCGCAGCTTAAAGAATCTATGAAGCATTTCGCGTCTCGTAAAGCTTTTGATATCGACGGTTTGGGTGACAAAATTATCGAACAGCTAGTTGATTTAAAATTAGTCAAAGCCCCTGCAGACTTCTTTAATTTGGAATTGGTTCAGATATCAAATTTAGAACGCATGGGTGAAAAGTCAGCAGCTAACCTAATTAAGTCTTTAGAAAAGAGCAAACAAACGACTTTAGCTAAGTTCCTGTATTCTCTAGGTATACGAGAAGTTGGTGAGGCGACTGCTGCTAATTTAGCCGCCCATTATTGTGAGTTAGATGCCATTAAGACGGCAACTGTAGAGAGTTTGCAAGAAGTAAGCGATGTGGGTGTCATTGTTGCGCAGCATCTAGATAACTTTTTTGATGAAGAGCATAATGTTCATGTCATAAATGATTTAATTGCGGCAGGTATACATTGGCCAAAAATAGAAAAAATTGAGCTCGACTCTTTACCACTTGCAGGTCAAACCTATGTGTTAACAGGAACCTTATCGCAAATGGATAGAAATACTGCAAAAGCCAAGTTACAAGGTTTAGGTGCGAAAGTAGCGGGTAGTGTATCTGCTAAAACAACTTGCTTAGTGGCTGGTGAAAAGGCGGGATCTAAGTTAACGAAAGCCGAAGCCTTAGGCGTGAAGGTGCTAAACGAACAAGGCATGTTAGATTTATTTACCGAGCTTGAGAGCGATTAAATGGCTTGCTTTTTTAGCATGCTTTCTAAACTTAGTACTTCTATTCAGCTATATTTTAACGAAATAGCATTTACCCTAGTAGCTACTGTCTTAATAGTGTAATGAGCTAAATTAACATATAAAACGAACGAGTAGTCCGTATCACTTCATTATTCGCACTGTATTAATCTGTGCTTTTGGTTATGGGCTGCTAATTTTTTTAGTAGCGCCTTACGTGAAACAATTGATTTTATTTATCCCTCATGTGTAGCGAGGTTTAGGGATCATTTCATTATTTTTATTTCTTGGGTATTTGGTAGAAATAGGCGATATATTTAGATGTAATCATATATCTTGGTTATAGCTAGTGATATGTCAAAAATAGCAAAAGTTTAGCGTTTTTGTTTGCACGTATGTTCTGATTTTTATTAGAGCTTATAAAGCCGTAATCTTAAACTATCGGTTATTCACGGTTAGTCGTTAATATTCATCTTCCTAGTCCTTTAAGAATAGCCAAGACTAGTGGCGTCTTATCAGCGTTTGGTCAGGCGTTAGTATCTTAGGAGTCAAAAATGACATTGGGTAGAAAACTAAAGAGTTTACGAACAGAGCATGAATTAAGTCAGCCAGAATTGGCTGAAAAAATTGGAATTGAGCAGTCATACTTATCTAAGTTAGAAAATGATAAGTCATTGCCTTCAAACGAAGTGCTTCGCAAGGTTTTAGATGCTTTTAATTTATCTTTATCGGCATTTTTAAAAGATTTTGAGCTAGGTAAAGAGCATGGTGCGTTGAGGCAGATTCCAATTATTGATGAGTATTTTTCTGAACAAGGAAAGTTGAAGTTTGCGCAACAACGAGTGTATTTAATTACCTCAAGCTTGATAATCGTGCTGGCAGTTACCTTATTTTATATGGGCTATAGTAAGCAGGTGTTTACAGAGACTCAATTTCAATATGAGTCGCAGGGCGTAATTTTTGAAGGTGAGCCTGATGTTATCTTTTCTAGGTGGATGACTTTATTAAGTCCAAACGAATTGGCTGACCGTACTTTTATGGCAAATAAAAAACTTGAAATTGCCCTTAGAGTTGACGAACAGATGATTTCATTATTTGAATATGCCGGGCAAAGTTTTAAACAGAAACAGCAAGGCGGGCACCGTCATTTTGTACTTAAAAGAGAAAAGCAGATTAAGCGGCCTATAAATGCTTGGTTGCAAGTGTTGGGAGTATTTCTATTTACTTTTGGGATTATGGGGTTTGTGATTGAGAAGCGCTTTTTTAAGTAACTTGTTTAAGCATACTGCAAAAGGGGCGTGCGAGGCCCCTAACTATTATTGATAGTGGTTATTTTCGAGAAATAGTAATTTTAGCGACTGCGTCACGCCAATCATACTCTGATGCTAGAAGATCGCCTTCACCATGAATCCCTGCACTAATATGTACAAAACCTTCATCAGTGGAGCTATCTTCTGAAAAGCCTATTCCACCACAAGCAGGGCCTGGAATGTTGTCACATAATTCATCATTATTCTCTGAGCCTGCATCATAAGCCTTAGCATAATAAACTTCATTATCTGTACGTCTAGGCAAATAAACAGAGTCCAATGCCATAAACGTATCATTGGTAGGGATTAACATAGCCGCTAAGCTTAACCTTGGAAAGCGCCTAGTCGTAGTCAATTCTAACGTTACGGATTCACCAGGTCGCAATAGGCCATCTGACAATAATGGGGCTGAATTTTCAGTATCATGAACTAAACTCGGCGTTGACAATAACAGCTCTTCTAACGGGGCAGGGTTACCTGATTCAGCCAGTGTAGCTAACTCTAACGACGCCGGCATACCCAATTCAAAATAATTGATATTGCTACTATGGGTAGCCGCTAAAACTGGTGTGAAAATTTGGTTACTTGTTATGTTAGTGATGGTTACTTCGTAAGCTCTGTCGGTTGCTAAGGCATTTCCCATGATTAACATAGCAGCACTGGCGCAAAGAATTTTTTTCATTTTTGTGTTTCTCCGTTATACATATTTTAGTTGAGTCATACTGCGACAGACTTAAAATAACGGGGTAATATCACGCCATATTCACACATTTATAACAATTTTATCTCAGACACATATATTTTCGTGATTTGTACGTGAAAACTATCGACAATAGATTACGAAAACTTTTCTATAAACCTGAAATAATCTAAATCATTTCAGGTCGAATTTGAGATAAGCCTACTTAACCTCTTACTGAGTGGGCAATTATTAATAATTGATATTGGTGTTCATAAGCTGACTTTGATGGGCAACTTCATGTTTTAAGGTCAATGCGATTAATATAATGGCGCAAATACAACCACCGACTAAAAGTACAAAGCCACCATCCCAACCAAAATGATCGACCGTGTATCCCAGTGCAATATTGGCCACTACCGCACCGCCTAAGTAACCAAATAAGCCTGTTAATCCTGCGGCTGTACCTGCTGCCTTTTTAGGGACTAATTCTAATGCGAATAACCCAATTAACATCACAGGCCCGTAAATTAAGAAACCTATAGCCATTAACGCAGCGATATCGACTGTAGGGTTACCTGCAGGGTTAAACCAGTAAATAAGTACTGTCACTAATACTAACACCATGTAAAGGATTGCAGCAGGTGCTCTGCGGCCTTTGAACCAAGCGTCGCTGATATAACCACATAAAAGTGTGCCGGGAATACCTGCCCACTCATATAAAAAATAAGCCCAAGAACTTTTATTAAAAGAGAAATCTTTAACTTCATGAAGGTAAGTGGGAGCCCAATCTAAAACTCCATAGCGGATCAGATAAACAAACGCGTTAGCTATGGCTATGAACCATAACAACTTGTTATTGAGTACATACGTTAGAAAAATTTCTTTCGCACTAAATTCAAGTTCGTGCTTTTGGTCATAGTCTTTTGGATAGTCATTGCGGTGCTCTTCAATGGGTGGCAAGCCACAAGATTGTGGGGTGTCTCGTAAAGTTAAAAAAATAAATATCGCAACAAAGGTTGCCGCAGCTGCCGGCACGTAAAATATGCTATGCCATTCGTTAAACCAAGCCATGCCTAATATGGCTAGTGGACCAATTAATCCACCACCAATATTATGAGCAATATTCCAAAAGGATACTGTTTTGCCTCTCTCGTTACCTGAAAACCAATGCACCATAGTGCGGCCACAAGCTGGCCAGCCCATACCTTGGGCCCACCCATTAAGAAATAACAATATGAATATAGAGGAAACACTCGCTGTCGCCCAAGAAGTAAAACCGAATAAAAACATAACACAGGCTGATATTAATAAGCCTGTAGTAAGAAAATACCTAGGGTTACTGCGGTCTGAAACACTGCCCATTAAGAACTTACTTAAACCGTAAGCAATAGATACCGCTGAGAGGGCTAAGCCCAATTCGCCTTTACTAAAGCCTTGTTCTTCGATTAGAAAAGGCATGGCGAGAGAGAAGTTTTTACGAACTAGATAATACCCTGCATATCCCACAAAGATGCCTATAAACACCTGCCAGCGCAGGTGTCTATATTCTTTATATGTGTGTTCGTCAGAAACACGCCCAATGTGAGGCGCAGGTTTAAAAATACCAAACATAATAGTGTGACCTAATTGTTTTTCTCAATTAGAACAAAATTTTAACATTTGATACACGACTAATTTTATTTGTTGGCAAACCAACGAGCTATAATTTGCCTTTCTTGTTCTGTCATACCTGTTCTATTCATCATTGGCATATCTTTAGTAATTACCGTGCGATGGTGAATGAGCGCCGCTTTAGATTCAATTTCCTCCCATGAGTCATATTTAACTCCCAGTGGCGCAACGACAAAAATATCATCAGTAGGGCTTGCTGAGTGACAATTAGCACAATGAACCTGCATAACGTCAAAGACCGCTTGTTGGTCTGGATTAAGTGCGACTGGTTTAGCAACGGCAGGTGTCTTTGTATCTAGAGACTCATTAGGCATAGAAACTGGCATCGACACCCAGTACGCGATGGCAAACATACCAACTGCACCTGTAATTAAAATAGAAGGACGGGAAATACCAATATGCTTCAGATTAAAATAATGGCGTATCCAAGCTGACACAATACCTATAGCCATTAACACTAACCATGCTTGTTCGTGCTGGTAAGTCATAGCATAGTGATTGCTTATCATGATAAATAGTAGGGGCAGGGTAAGGTAGTTATTATGAACTGAGCGTAGCTTAGCTCCTAACCCCCAACTTGGGTCAATCTCTGTTTTATTGGTTACCGCATCTACCATTAGTCGCTGTGCTGGCATTATTTTAAAAAATACATTTCCGGCCATAATCGTACCGATTAACGCCCCTACATGTATAAATGCACCGCGGCCACTAAACCAGTGCGTAGCAAGAAAGCTGGCTGCAGCCAACAGAATTAAAAACATGATCCCAAATGCTTTTGGGTAACGGCCTAATGGGCTGCGACATGCTGCTTCATAAATAAACAGGCCACCAAAAATAATGCCTAGGCCTCGTGCAATTGCTTCGCCAGGTGTTAGATCCATCACAGAGGTGTCGATTAAATAAATAGCTGCCCCGTGATAGTAAATTAAACTTAAAAGTAAAAAACCACTTATCCAAGTAGTGTAAGCCTCCCATTTAAACCAATGCAGCTTTTGTGGAATAACTTCAGGGCCATACTCGTATTTAGCAACTTCATAAAAGCCACCACCATGCACGGCCCATAAGTCGCCTTTTATGCCTTTTTTCTTTTTCCAATCAGGAGGCGTGTCTAGATTATTGTCGAGCCACACAAAATAAAACGAAGCACCTATCCATGCAACACCAGCAATAACGTGAAACCAGCGAATAAATAGCGAAATCCAATCAAGCAACATTGTGTACTTCCTCTTGTGTTTGTTTTTTGGCTTGGTATACCGGCTTACCGGCTACATAGGTTGCAGATATTGCCCTGTCATCAGCTAACATACTTAAAGCAAAAATTAAGTCTTGAGGTGTTCTGTGATTCTCAAAGCGAAGCGCGGTTAACTCATCAAATTCAGGGTCAAGTACAACGAAATCCGCGTCTGAGCCTTGATTGAGGTTACCAATTTTATCATCTAGCCCAAGGGTTAGAGCGGCACCTTGAGTCATTAAATACAAACCCTGCATTGGGTCCATTTGATTACCTTTAAGCTGGCATATTTTATATGCTTCGCTTAAGGTTTTAAGCATACTGAAGCTAGTGCCACCACCAACATCTGTGGCTAACATTACCGGTACATTTTCCTGTTGCGCCTTAGCAAGATCAAATAGCCCACTTCCTAAAAATAAATTTGAGGTGGGACAAAATGCAATACTTGCCTGGGTTTCTCTTAGCCTTTGCCATTCGGATTGTTCTAAATGAATACCGTGTCCAAATACCGCACCTTTGCGAAGTAGATTGTAATGGTCGTATACGTCTAGATAATTTTTTCGCTCGGGAAACAACTCTTTAACCCAAGCTATCTCATTGTGATTTTCAGAAAGGTGAGTTTGAATATAAACATCGGGGTATTGCTGGGCAAGTTCTCCTAAAGTATGGAGTTGCTCTGGGGTACTCGTAGGGGCAAACCTTGGAGTAATGGCATATTTTAAACGGCCGTTATTGTGCCATGTGTCTATTAGGTCAGCCGTGTCACGCTGCGCACTGGCAGCTGTATCTTGGAGCCATTCTGGACAATGCCTATCCATGCAAACTTTACCTGCAATTAGTAACATGTCGTTTTGTTGGGCTTCTTCAAATAAAGCGTCTGTGGCTTGTTTATGTACGGACGAATACACCATACCTGTAGTGGTACCATGGCGGTAAAGTTGTTTCAAAAAGACTTTAGCAATACGACTCGCGTACTCTTTATTTTCAAACTTACGTTCAACGGGAAATGTGTAGTCAGTTAACCAATCTAATAATTGCTCACCAAAGCTGGCAAGCATTTCTGTTTGTGGAAAATGTAAATGACTATCTATAAAACCCGGTAATATCAGTTTTCCTGATAAGTCATGATGATTTTCGTCAACATATTGATTTATATTTGTTTTATAGTCACCTACAAATTCAATTTTGTTGTTACGCGTAACCAATAGTCCGTCAGCAACATAGGTATAATCATCTTTTGGTGAATTTGAGCGCGCCGCAAAATGCAATAAAGAAGCGCGATATGTGTTCATGCTCATATGTTTAAAGCCTCACTAGCTGCCACGATAACTACTAAAACCAAACGGCGAAATTAACAAGGGAACATGATAATGTCCGCCATTTTTTGTCAGTTCAAAATGGACATCTACAAAAGGATAAAATGCTTCTTTATGATGGGCTAAAAGATAATCTTTTGTATAAAAGCGCAAGCAGTACTCGCCTGCTTCAAACTCAAAGTCCTGCCATTGATTACATCTACCATCGGCATCGGTTATACCGGTAATAGTGGTGCCATCGAAAGTGGTTAATTCAAGCTGCATATTAGCGGCGGGTTTTCCTAATGTGGTGTCTAATACATGGCTAGATAAACTAATGCTCATTATTTGGATATTCCTTGTTCTAAGCCTTTCGATATTCTTAAAAGGGTAATTTTAATTTGCTCTGCAGCGGCGAGGTTTACCTCTGTTGCTGTGTCATTTTGTAATCTTATGGTTAGTGCATCGAGCATGGTTTGAGCGCTTAAACCACTTGCACAGATAATGAAAATAAACCCATTTTTTTCTAAATATGTTTTATTAGCACCAGCTAGTGACTCCAAAACCCGCTCGTCTGCTTCAGACGCACCTTGTTGTTCGTTACTGGCCATGGATTTTGTTGAGGCGTATTTAGCTCTAAGACTATTTACGTCACCAATCATAGGGTGTGCTTCAAAAGCTTGTAAAAAGTCTGCGGTGTTACAATCTTGCCAGACTTTTTCCGAATAGCGTTTCACTGCATCAATTGAGCTAAAAGGACGGCCAGCGGTCATAGCTTTAAACCAAGATTCAGATGCACAACACTGGCTAAACCAATTTTCTGCTTCGTGTGTTGATAGGTTGTTTAATGCTGATAAAGATAAGGTCATTGAGGCACTCATTTTAATGGTTCAGCTACTAAAGATTTAAATAGTAGTTTGTTGTCACGCCACGCTTGCTTATCGGCATCTACGCTCGGTGACTTTGTGTTTAATTTTTGGATGATTTGGGCCGCCATAGATACCGCTACCTCAATAGGTTGTTTACCTGGAATATCAAGCATTCCTACTGGGCTTATGAGCCGTTTAATATCTGCCGTTGGCCAGTCCCTATGGGTAAGCCGGGTAACGAACCTTCGGGCTTTGGTTTCTGAGCCTATCATGCCCACAAATGAAATGGCTTGATTGCCAAGGGCGGCTTCAACTATGTCAAAATCTAACTGATGATTGTGAGTCATAATCATTACCCACGATGAGGTTGGTAAGGTATTCAAGGTATCTTCTGGGTGTTCTGCATACTGCAATTTCACGTTTGAACTAAGGGCTTGATGATCAATCTCATCAAGCAATGTTTGGCGATTATCAATCCAGCGTATTTGCAATGGAAGCTGTGACAAAATCGGGACTAATGCTCTAGAAACGTGACCTGCACCATAAATTGCAATATGTTGAGTATGTTGCGTAAATACTTCAAACAATACATTAGTGGCGCCACCACAACATTGCCCCAATTTGCTTGACAAAGGATAATGCTCAACTTTCTGTTTAGTTTGATCTTCTAGTAGCAATTGTCTTGCTTGCTTGGTTATCTCAAACTCTAAGTGTCCGCCGCCTATAGTGTCATAGGTGCAATCATCACATACCAGCATTTTAGTACCGCCATCCCTTGGCGTAGACCCCGCTGTTGCTAACAAGGTTACTAGTACGTAGCTTTTACCTTGTTGTTGACACTGATAAACAGCATCAAACCAGCTATTAGCTTTCATAGCTATTATCCTTCCAAGCTTGAGCTTGTTCTATGGCTTTATAGACTTTTTCTGGTGTGGCTGGCGTATCTAGAATTGGGTCAGTTCTATAGTCAGTTATACTCGAAATGGCATCTTTTAATGCACACCATACTGAGTTTGCCAACATAAAAGGAGGCTCACCCACGGCTTTAGAGTGATAGATACTCTCTTCATCGTTTGCTCTGGGGTAGAGGTCTACGTTAAATATTTCAGGTGTATCACCGATGGCGGGTATTTTATAGGTTGCAGGGTTATTACTAATTAATTTACCTGAATCATCCCATAACAACTCTTCACTGGTTAACCAGCCCATTCCCTGAATAAAACCACCTTCAATTTGCCCAATGTCGATAGCAGGGTTAATGCTTTTCCCCACATCATGCAATATATCAACACGATTTACTTTGTACTCACCTGTCAGTGTATCAATAGATACCTCTGAACAACTTGCGCCATAAGCAAAGTAGAAAAATGGACGACCTTTACCTGTTTCTCTATCGTAATGAATTTTTGGGGTTTTATAGAATCCAGATGCAGACAAAGAAATACGGTTCATATAAGCCTGTTGTATGAGCTCCACAAAGGTCATTTTATGTTCGTTTAGTGTGACGGCCTGTTCAGTAAACTTAACAAATTGCGGATCACCATCGACCTGCTCTGCTAAGAAGGCTGCCAGCCTTTCTTTTATCGCGATACAAGCATTCTGTGCTGCTTTACCATTTAAATCTGTGCCGCTTGATGCCGCTGTAGGTGAGGTATTTGGTACTTTATCGGTGCGGGTTGAAGTGACTTCAATATGAGATAGGGGTAGCCCAAACTCGTTTGCAACAATTTGCCCAATTTTAGTATGTAAGCCTTGTCCCATTTCGGTACCACCATGACTTATTTGTATACTGCCATCAGTGTAAATATGTAACAGCGCGCCTGCTTGATTTAAGTGTTTTGCAGTAAAAGAAATGCCAAATTTTATCGGCGTTAACGCTAGGCCTTTTTTAATGATTGGACTGTTTTCATTAAAGAGCCTAATTTGATCTCTTCTGGCCCAATAATCGCTAGAATTTTCTAAGCGTTGAATGAGATCGTCAAGTAGGTTGTGCTCAACTGGCATCCCATATTGGGTAGTATTGCGACTGTCTTTTTGGTAAAGGTTTAGTTTACGTATAGTTAACGGATCTTTACCCACTTTACGGGCAATAGCATCCATAATGGCTTCACCCATAATCATACCTTGGGGCCCGCCGAAGCCTCTATAAGCAGTATGTGAGACCTGATTGGTACGACATCTATGACCTTCAATGTAACAATCTGCTAAATAGTACCCGTTGTCAGCATGGAACATAGCACGGTCAACAATGGCATCTGATAAATCAGGAGAATGGCCACAGTTGCCATTAATTTCTATATGTGTTGCTTGCAATAAACCTTGCTCATCAACTCCAACACTAAAGCGGTTCTCAAATGGATGCCGTTTACCTGTTGCTGCCATGTCTAACATTCTTGGTAGACGTATTTTCACAGCTACATTATTACGAGTAGCAAGTAATGACGCCAAACAAGCCCACTGTGCGGCTTGGGTTTCTTTGCCTCCAAACCCGCCGCCCATGCGGCGCATGTCCACTACGACTTTATGTAACTTAATATCTAACACTTCTGCGATAAGTTTTTGTACTTCGCTTGGATGTTGGCTAGAAGTATGCACAGTCACCCTGTCTTCTTCTTCAGGAATAGCCATAGATATTTGGCCTTCAAGATACATATGCTCCTGTCCACCTATAAATAATTCACCACTTATTTTTACAGGGCTGTTGTTATAGCTTTGTTGAAAGTCTCCATGACGCATAAAGTGAGGCGGGCGAACAAAATCACTGGCCTCTTTGGCTTGGGCTACTGATAAACATGCTTCGTCAGGAGTGATCTCTATTGTCGCTTTCAACGCAGCTTTTCTAGCCAAGGTTGAGGATGTCGCAAGCACAGCAAAAACAGGTTGGCTGTGGTAAAAAATTTTCGAATCAGCAAGTAGCGGATCACCAGAAAAAACCGGCCCAATATCTTTATGTCCAGGGATATCATCAACGGTAATAACATCAATTACACCCTCACTGGCTTTAACTGCTTCTAAATCCATAGAGGTGATGACACCAGACGCTACTGGGCTAACTCCTACCGCTCCATGATGAATGTTGGCTGCCTCAGGAATATCGTCAACATAGCGAGCTAGCCCGCCCACTTGGCGCTGCGCACTTTCATGTTTATGTGATTTACCTGCTACGCCTTGGGTTTGATTATCGAAACCTGGTTGTGTAATGAGTTTACGCATGGCTAGTGACTCCCGTGCTATGGGGTACATGAACAACACGAGTTGCTATTGTGTTGGCCTGATGGTTGCTCTCAAGCCAAAAACGCTTCCATAAATTTGCCAACATAGTCACTCTATATTCCTTTGTTGCTCTAACATCATCCAAAGGGGTGAATGCTTTAAATAATATATCTTTGCCGATTTCAAAGGTGAGCGAACTAGACCAATCTTTACCTAAAAGGCTGGTGTTTAGTTCTTCTACTATTGCAGGAATAGCTGCAACGCCACCAAATCCGGCGCTTAAGCTAATTACTTTTTTGTCTTCGAGTGCAATATTAAAGACTGCACATACCGCAGATATATCATCTTCGTAACGTTTTGATATTTTATAAGCTCTAATGCTTTGATTGGGTTGTAGATAAGGGATGAAAATAGCAGCAACCCACTCATCTTGATGTAGCACTGTTTGTCGATATCCGAGGAAAAATTCATGTGCCGCAACGGTACGTTGTGTATGGCCATTATCAATATGTATCACTGCATTTAAGGCTAATAATACGGGGGGCATATCACCTATAGGAGACGCATTTGCTACATTGCCACCTAGAGTGGCTTGGTTACGTATTGGCGTAGCCGCAAATCGCCAAAGTAACTCTGATAAATCAGGGAAATGCTTTAATAATTCAGGTTCAATTTCATTAAAGGGTAGGGCTGCACCTATTAGTAAACCCTGCTCTAGCGTATCAATAGTGGTTAATTCAGGTACCAAACTTATTGATATTAACTTGTCAAAGGTTTGCAGTTGCTGGGTAACTTGCAAGGCTAAGTCTGTACTACCAGCAAACATCTTTGCTGTTGGGTGGCTTTGTATCGCTTGGCTCAGAGCCTCTCTTGACGTTGGGATAATTAGGTTGTCTGTATCTACCGAAGTTCTGCCGATAGATTTTAACGTAGTAATCGTTTGTGCTTCTACTCGGCTAAATTTATCTTCAATTTTGTTGCCACATACATTTAGAGCAGCATCAATAATGGGACGATATCCAGTGCAACGACATAAATTACCAGATAAACCATTAATAACGGCTTCTCTATCTATTTCTGAGTTCTGATGATAAAGCGCAAACATAGACATAATAAAACCAGGTGTACAAAAGCCACACTGGGAGCCATGTTCTTCAACCATGCTTTGTTGCACTGGGTGTAAGTTGTTGCCGTCACTTAAATGCTCAACGGTAATTAATTGCTTGCCATGCAGCGCAGATAAAAACGTCACACAGCTATTGATAGCTTTGTATTGAAGAGAATGGTCTGTTGCCTTTGATATTTCAGCCACAACCACAGTGCATGCTCCACAGTCACCAGAAGCGCAGCCTTCTTTTGTGCCGGTTAACTTTTTATTTTCACGTAGATATTCTAGTAAGGTTAAGTCAGCCTTTTCTTCTTGGATATGGTTCATTTGAGTATTTAATAAAAAGCTGACCATTTTGAACTCCGGTAAATAATTTGATGAGTTAGGTATTATCCTTAAAGACTAGCGAATTACAATAAAAAACCTGACTAGATGGTCAGGTTTATCTCGCTAAAATGCATCGAATGATAGAAAATACTACAACTAACAGACATAAAAGCAATTTAAATGCCGTTTACTTAGTGATTAGTGTGATAGCTTTGCTAAGCTAAAGATTATTCACCAAAAAGTGTTAAAGTATTAAGTTATAAGAACAAAAACAATTTGGTTAACTAAATAATTAAAGGAAATAAGAGCCGTTAATGACTAAAAGTAGACATGACAAAGACGTCACTATTGGTGAATTAAACAGAAATAAAATTCTCAGTGCTGCCGAACAAGTATTTGCTTCTCATGGTTATAAAGGGGCAAGGGTGCAGGAAATAGCCGATAGGGCAGGTTTACCTAAAACAAATGTTTTATATTATTTTAAAACTAAAGAAAGCCTATATCTTGCTATATTAGAGAATATAATGCATCTATGGAACAGTGGGTTTGATGAGGCAACAGTTGATGATGACCCTGCTATTGTTTTAGCGCAATATATTGCTGACAAGATGGAAATATCACGCTCTCACGCCAATTCTTCAAAAATTTTCGCACTCGAAATAATCAATGGTGCACCAAATTTGAACGATTTTTTTAAAGACCAGCATTCAAAATGGATGGCAGGCAGAGTGGCTGTAATAGATGATTGGATAAAAGCTGGAAAGTTAAAAGAAACCAATCCTTACTATCTACTTTATAACATTTGGGGTACTTCTCAGCATTATGCTGATTTTTCTACGCAAATAAAGGAACTCCAAGGTACCTCTATGGGTCAACAAGACTTTGAAAATGCGACTAAAAATCTTATACATTTGATTTTAACTGGCTGTGATTTAACTGTTCCATCTGAATTTAGGTAAACTATGAAACACGCATACCCGAGGGATTTAATAGGGTACGGGCAAAATCCTCCTCACCCAAAATGGCCTAAAAAAGCCAAAATAGCCGTACAGTTTGTTTTAAATTACGAAGAGGGTGGTGAAAATAACATACTCCATGGCGACGAGCATTCTGAAATTTTTTTATCAGAAATAGTCGGAGCTCAACCATACAAAGATCGTCATTTAAGTATGGAGTCAATGTACGAATACGGCAGCAGATCCGGATTTTGGCGACTTTATAACTTATTTGTGAAATACAAAGTGCCTATCACTGTATTCGGTGTCACTATGGCACTGCAGCGCAATCCAGAGGCGGTTGCTGCTATGCAAGATGCTAATTGGGAAATAGCCAGCCACGCTATGCGTTGGATACATTTTCAGGATATGCCTGAAGAGCAAGAAAAGAAAATGATAGATGCAGCTATACAATTGCATCAGGCTATCACGGGCTGCAAACCGGTGGGTTGGTATACTGGCCGTACGAGCCCCAATACCCTTAAATTAATTGCTGATAGGGATGATATTTTATATTGCGCAGACTCCTATGCAGATGATTTACCCTATTATGACGAGCAATACGCAAAACCATTGTTAATGGTGCCATATACCTTAGATACGAATGATATGCGGTTTGCTACCCCTCAAGGCTTTAATAGTGGCGAGCAGTTTTATCAATACCTTAAGGATGCCTTTGATGTACTCTACGCTGAAGGTGAAACCGCCCCCAAAATGCTATCAGTTGGTTTGCATTGCAGAATAATAGGGCGCCCAGCTAGAATGGCTGCCTTACAAAGATTTATAGAATACGTTCAGAGTCATGACAGGGTATGGTGCTGTACTCGTGAGCAAATCGCAAATCACTGGAAACAGAACTTCCCTGCCTAAGTTAAACCACAAAAGTAATTCGTAAAAAAACCGACTGAATTCTAATTGAATGAGTCGGTTTTTATTTATCTAATATGGATATGCTTTGTAATAACAGCGTTTATTCTAAAACATTACTTTAAGTCTAATACATACCTTAATACAAAGACTGCCGCCATGACGTATGTGATTAAGGTAACTTGTTTGTAACGCCCCGTACCCATCATGATCCCCACATAAGTGATAAATCCTAATGCTATACCTTCACTAATGCTAAACGTTAATGGCATAGCTAACAAAGCAACGGTTGCTGTAGCTAAGGCTGTTAGATCATCAAAATCTAATTGCCTAAATGAGTCCATCATTAAAATACCCACCATAATCAAAGCGGGGGTAGTGGCCATTAGTGGGATGACTTTCATTACCGGCGTTAAAAATAAAGCCATTAAAAAACAAAGCGCAACAAAGATAGTGGTAAGCCCTGTTCTACCACCAGAAGATACACCAGCTGCTGATTCTACATAAGAGGTAACAGGAGATGTTCCCACGGCTGCGCCCATAACACTCGCTACAGCATCTGCTGTCATGGCCTTACCTAGCTTAGGTAGTTTACCCTGTTTGTTTAATAAGTTTGCGCGGCGAGACACACCAATAAGCGTGCCTATAGTGTCGAACATGTTGACGAATAGTAGTGCAAATATTAGATCCCATGTTTCAGCAAGATGCTCAATAGGGTACATGATATCCATAGCAAAAAATGTGTTTGATATATCATCAGGTAAGCCGATGAATTGATCTGTGTGCTGGGTTAAGTATCCATCACCAACAGGTATAAATGCGCCAATGACACTTAAGGTAATAACGGATATTAAAATTGCCCCCGTCACTTTTCTTATGACTAATACTATCGTTAATATAATTCCGGCCAAGGCCAATAGAGTTGCCGGCTCAGATAGATCTCCTATTGAGACAAACGTTGCTGGGTTATCGACGACTAGGCCAGCATTTTTTAACCCAATGAAAGCGATAAACATACCAATACCACATTGCACGCCTATTTTAAGTGCTGCGGGTATCGCCTCTGCTATCTTGGTCCTTACCCCTGTAACAGACAACAGTAAAAACAATATACCATTCCAAAAAACAATGCCCAAAGCTGCATCCCATGGCACTTCTCTTGTTAAACAAATAGTAAATGCAAAAAATGCGTTCAACCCCATTCCTGGCGCCATAGCAATAGGGTAATTCGTCATAAATGCCATTAACAAGCAGCCAATACATGCGGCTATTGCAGTAACCGTAATTAAGCCTTCTATAGGCATACCACTGGCACCTAATATGCTGGGGTTTACCACTAACACATAAGACATAGCGGCGAATGTAGTCAGGCCGGCTATGAACTCTGTTTTTAGGTTGGTGCCTTTTTCTTTTAGTTGGAAGTAATGTTCGAGAAATTTAGACATTGGTTTTCACTTTAGTTTGGGTGATTGAGTTGTTATTTATTGTTAGCTAACAGAGGTTCTTGCAAAAGGCTGACCAATTAGTCTGGTAATGCTCGGCTCTATGGTGTAAATAATATCAAGTACTTAGAGTAAGGTCTGTAAACTTTTTGCTTGATATGCTTTCTTATCATTTATAGAAATGAAAGTTGCCTCAAAGTAAAAATATATGCACCATTAAATTACTAAAAGACATATTTTGGTGCATTCGTTATGTACGACAAAATTTAAGCAGGGTAGTTAGGTGAGTGATGAATAAACAAGAATTAAAAAAGTGGTTGTCTTCACAGCCAAAGGTAGAGTTACATTTGCATATTGAGGGCAGTCTTGAGCCTGAGCTAATGATAGAACTTGCTGAAAAGCATAATGTTAAATTACCGTATAAATCTATAGAAGAAGTAAGAGCTGCATATAATTTTCAAGATTTACAAAGCTTTTTGGATTTATATTACCTTGGAGCTTCGGTATTGATTGATGAGGATGACTTTTATCAATTAATGTGGTGTTACTTATGTCAATGTAAAGCAGATAATGTCGTGCATGCAGAAATCATGTTTGATCCTCAAACTCATACTGAAAGAGGAATAGATTTTTCTATCTTTATGGCTGGTTTTAAACGTGCTATGGATCAAGCTAAACAAGAATGGGGGCAATCTTGTTTATTGATCATGTCTTTTCTTCGGCATTTAAGTGAAAAAAGTGCTATCGATACCCTAGAAGCAGCGACTCCTCACCTAGGCGACATTGTGGCTGTAGGTCTAGATAGCGCAGAAATGGGTAACCCACCCGAAAAGTTCTCGAAAGTTTTCGAGATGGCAAAAAATTTAGGATTAAAGCGTGTTGCTCATGCCGGTGAAGAAGGACCTCCGTCCTATGTTTGGGGAGCCCTTAATACTCTTAATGTTCATAGAATAGACCATGGTGTGCGTAGTATTGAAGACCCTAATTTAATAAAATTTTTAGTTAGTTCGCAACACCCACTAACAGTTTGCCCATTGTCGAATACCAAGTTAAAAGTATTTGAACATATGCATCAACATAATATTTTAGAACTCCTAAAGTTAGGGTTATTGGTAACAGTGAACGCCGATGATCCTAGTTATTTTGGTGGGTATTTAAATGATAACTATCATGCACTTATTGATAATTTGCCAATTGACCAAGTTCAATTAAAGCAACTATTGAAAAATGGGTTTTATGCTAGTTTTTTACCAGAGAAAAAAGTAGATTGCTGGTTGCAGAAACTACAGTAATGTTGATTGTGAAAAACGAAGCGGCAACTATAAGCCGCTTCAATAATCAATATAGTTATATCTATTTATCGCTAGATGCCATTGCAACAATTATCTGAATCGCTTCTGATTTGTTAAAACCAGCTTCAATAAGCGCCTCATAGTGTTTGCGTAGCAGGTTCGCTTGGGCTTTGACTAATTTTTCGTTACTAAATGCAATCGTTTGGTTAAGTATCTGCTCAGATAATTGTGCAGCCATAAAATTACTCGAGGTGTTGCTCTCTTGCGCGTCACTCATGCTAGTTAGTTGTATTAATGATAGAGCTACAACAAGCGTTGTTTTTAACATTTTAAAGTCCCCTATATTGTGATCAATAAATACTGATTACTTAATTATAGTTTAGTTCAGAACATCAGCGGCTTAACATCTTTATTAGCTCTGCATGCTTTGGATATTCAGCTAATAGTCTTTGTGTTTCTCCCAATTGCATATCTTCATATTCAAACCCTGGGGCAACTGCTTCACCAATTAGCCCATAACCGTATTCCCCATCTGTAGGTATTTTAGACGCTTTCCAAATACCACCTTTCACCATCATTTGCATTTTATGACCTTTAGTTGGATCAGGTCCCATTACGATAGTTTCTAGAGAGCCATCGGAACGTAACAAATAATAGGTTATAGGGTCTCCTGCATGGAAATAATGCATAATATCTGATTGATTCATATGAAAATGGCCGATAGGGGATTCTGCACTCAATAAGTAAAATATGCTGGTCATTAAGTTTCGTAGGCCACTGTCAGTAGAAATTTTAGGCCTGTGGGAAGCTTTAAAGGTTTGCTTAAAGTAACCGCCTTCAACATGTCCCTCTAACCCTAGCGCTTTTACTAATTGCTCAGTTGCCAGATGTCTAGATTTTATAGGCATCATGTCTGGCTGAGACGGTATATTTCTAGTTTCTACCTTTTGAGAAGGTGTTGAGTCAGTATAGGGTAACGCAGACTTATATTGGTCCCAGTTGGCAACTATGGTATCGACAACTTTACCCCCTACTAAATAAGCTGACTCTAATGAAGAGCGCATGCCTGCAAAACCGGCTTCACCACTTTCATTTGTCAAGTTCTGAGAGGCACTAATTCCAGTGGGTGGTGTAGCGTAATTACTTGCGGTTCTTAGTACCAAAAAGCGTTGCTTATCAACCTTGTTGGCCTTGTCTAGGTAAGTTATGGCTTGGTAACTTCCGGTGTCTTCCATCCCTGAGGTGACAAAGTTACCTTTACCTTGAGTCCAGTAATGAGTCCAATCGTTAGCCCACTGGTTAAGTCTGTCACCATGCCAAAAGGTAGATGCTGCCATTTGATCTCCTTTTAATACGAAAGGGGGCTTTTGGGCATTAGGGTATTGGGTATATTGGCTTCTAAGGTCATGCATAGATGCATAATCATTTAACGGAATATCCTTTGTTAATTTGTAGGCCCAATCAACAAGGTGCTCATCTAACTTATATACTTCACCATTTTGAGATAGTGAGCCTTTTGGCGCAGTTGCTCCGTTTGCTACCGGCTCATTAGCAAACAAAGGAAAATAACCACTGGCCCAGTTTTTTGGAATTTCTCTTGCATCTATCTCATGTGCTAGGTCACCATCTACAAGGTATGTGGCCCAGACCGCAGAGCCTATCGATGCATCAGCCGGATCAACTCCTGCAATACCCGCAACTAACCAATACGCTTGAGTAAGATCAAATCTTGGATCTAAACCTAATGCCATGATAGCTGCGGTGGCTCTTGCCGTTCCCATTCCAGTCACTATCCCCATCACCCCAGTTTTAGGGTTGATACAAATCTCATGAAATGACGTGTCAAAGGGTAGACAGGTGTTCAGTTCTTGTCCGGCTTTCCAAAGTTGAAATTCTCCAGGTTTATCCCCTTGATCTTCACCAATTTCAAACATGGTGACTACTACAGCTTTTATTTCTATAGGGCTGTTTTGCTTAGGCTGTATATCACTACACCCCAGAAAAATTAGACTAAGGCATAGCCAGGTTAATAATTTAGCGTTCATTGTGCTTCCTTATATTACTGCATTTATTTCTAGAATATAAAAAAAGGGTAAATATGCATAACATATTTACCCTTAATACTTATGTAAATCTAAGATTTAGAATTTATAAGTAAATTTCGCTTGATAATGACGAGGCAACTCAGGCAAAACAATTTGCGCACCGAATAAATCTGGGAAGTTTGCTCTGTAGTATTTTTCATCGGTTAAGTTTTTAATATTTAAACTAGCCGTCCAAGACTCAGCTTCGTAGAATACCCCAGCATTGATTAGGGTATAAGAAGGTAAAGTTACTACCTGTGAGAAGCTTGAGAAGGTTTCATCTGCTTTTACAACACTTGCGTTAGCAGCAAAACCATTTTGGAAGTCATAAGTCGCATTTAAGGTATAGATATTTTCAGGAATACCAGCCTTACGCGAGTCTTCTTTACTACCAACCAAATTCAACCCGATAACGTTACCACCATAAACTAAAGAAGGATCTGTTAAAGAAGTTAAGTCTTCAGCGCCTAAGAAACCGAACTGAGTACCATTTTCGAATGCAGTTAGGTTATACACTTTTATATTGGTATATCCGGCACCTATCACTAAGTTGTCATTTATAACCCAGCGTAACTCAAACTCAGTACCTTTGTTTTCTGTAGTTGAGTTGGTAACAATAGCTTGTGCACTAAAATCTGAACGTTCTTGCTCATAAATTGACAAAGCAAAATATAAGCTATCATCTAAAAATGAGCCCTTCACACCATATTCAAATAGTTCTGAGGTATCAAATGCACCATCTTCTAATTGGCCTACACCGATTTCTGCACCTTGACCTGCAATTAAGGTCGCTTGTTCTGCAGCTGTTATATAAGGGATAAGCCCGATTGGAGTTTTGTATGAAATACTGGTATTCCAAGAAACGCCACTTTCAGTCCCGCTAGCAGATTCTACTTCACCACCACCTAATAACAGATCACCACGGCTGGTTGTTTCGATATCAATTGAGTCATAACGTAAACCTAAGACTATATTAAGGCCGAATTCCCATGTTAAGTCTGTCATAGCAGCAATACCGTAATCGGTATAATTACCCTTGTCATAATTATCGTAGTTAGCATTAATTGACGTGGCTAACTGTCTTTTATCAAGGGCTGTAGATGGGCCAGTCAAATCTCTACGGTTAAAGTATTCAAAAGTAAAGTCATCACCGTGTAAAAACTGAGTATGACGAATCGAAGGGGATACTTGCAACTGCGCCAAAAATGAATCGGTTTCCCACTCATTAGAAAATATTAGTTTATTTTCTATCACTGAACTATCGTGGAACTGAGAGAAGCCATAGGCGTTTTCATTTAGGTTGTCATATGCTTCATAAAACAACTGGTTTTTAACTTCCCAGCCATTTTCTGAGAAGTACGTGATGTCAAAGTACAAAGTTTCGACTTCATTTTGTAAAACGTCTTCAGGAGCAACCAGTACTTGGTTACCTTTTAATGTTGTTACACCAACATTTTCTAGTTGCATTAAATCGGTTGATTCATCATCTGTAAATGAAGAACCTGGTACATAAAAGAAGCTATTACCACCGATATTAACTGCACCGTACTCTGCATGAGAAATTAAACCATCAAAGTCAGTATCTAATGGTTTTGCTGTACCAGTAACATAGGTTCCGTTATCAACTAAATCCTGAGTTAGACGGTTCCAACCCGCTACTTGGTTACCATCATAGTCATGGTACATAGCTCCGAACTCAACTAACACGTTATCGGTCACATCAATATTAAAAGACGCTTGTAAAACAGTCTGGTCTGTATCTGTATTGTCGTAATAGCTTCCTGAGTTTTCTACCTCACCATAAAGATAGAATCCCATTTCTTTATCGCCAATCTTACCAGGGCCACCAACCTCAGCAGTCATTATGCTCTTATCCCAAGAGCCCGTAGTATAAGAAAATGCACCCTCGTTCCCTTCTAAATATTGACCGCCACTCGCACGTGCAGACTTAGGGTTGAAGTTTAGGTATCCACCAATTTTCGCTGGACCATAGATTGGTGATGCTGGACCACGAACGATATCAATACGACTCGAAGCGCCAATAGGTGTAGGGTAATTACCTGGGTTATCTAGGCGTTTTACTCCACGAAAGTAAGTTTCACCTGGAGTACCACGTACATCCAATGAACCTGCAACACCGAAGAAAGATTGGGTAAAGGTACCCGGTGCAAACGCAACCAACTCATCAATGTCGCTTACACTAAAACGTTCCAATTGTTCTTGACTAATAGTAGAAGCTGAACGAGGTGTTTCAAGAATTGATTTACCAAATCCGAATACAGCTTCAACATCTTGACCGGGAAGACTACCCAAGGATCCAGTTACCTGAATACGCTCTACTGATTCTTCTTCACTTTCTTGAGCTAACACTTGGCTAGGCAAAAATACTGATAATCCAATTGCCACAGCGGTAGCAACAGAATTTGATTTGAACGTTTTATTTCTCATTATGGTTTTCCCGAATAATATAATTTACTTCTACGCACCGAATATGGTCAATCTGGCGCTTTTTTTATGTGTCTGGATGGGGGTTGCACAATTAATGCCAACAACCTGTCCATTTGGTCAGGTTGTTGCTGGTAAATTTAATTGATTGATTTTAAATGAATTTTTTGGATAAAGAGAATGCATGTATATATCGCTATAAATATATGAACAATATGATAGTACAAAACGCCCTTTTTTGGGGCGTTGAATTTGCTGCATGCACTTTCATGAATGGGCACTTTTACTATATTAATTAACTGCTCTGCTCTGTAGCTTTCTTGCTAAATTCTGATGTTCAGACATCAACTTAGCAGTATCAATATCATGGTGGTGTCCATTTTCAACAACCCACTTACCCGCAATCATGAGTTTTTCAACTTTATAAGCACCGCAAGTGACAAGTGCATCTAGTGGGCTACCTACTCCAGAAAACCGCAGTTCATTTAATGAAAACATAGCGACGTCTGCTTGTTGACCTGGTTTAAACTCCCCTAAACTAGGGCGTTGCAATACTGCTGCTGAGCCCCTAGTCGCATAACTCAATACTTTCTCTGCAGTGATAACTTCTGCACCGTAGCGTAACCTCTGTTGTAATAATGACTGCCTGGCTTCTTGTATCATATTTGAGCAATCATTTGATGCTGAGCCATCTACTGCTAGTCCAATATTGCAACCTGCAGTTTCAAGTTCGATAGTGGGACAAATTCCAGAAGCCAATAGCATATTTG
Organism: Paraglaciecola sp.; assembly: GCF_039943935.1. Lineage (GTDB taxonomy): Bacteria > Pseudomonadota > Gammaproteobacteria > Enterobacterales > Alteromonadaceae > Paraglaciecola. The sequence continues at coordinate 206,597 of NZ_JBDUZQ010000006.1, read as the reverse complement.
AGCTTGGACAGTGGGCTATACCAACGCTTGCCTTACCTAATCTTTGTATTTCATCATCAGTAAAGTGTATGCCATGGGCTAACCATGTGTGGCTATTTAACCAGTTGCACGACTCTAAATAATCTAATGGACGCATACCATACTTACTAAGACAAAAGTTATTTTCATCTTCAGTTTCAGCTAAGTGTGTGTGCAGCAATACTTTATTTTTAGTGGCTATCTTAGCTGTATTCTTCATTAATTCAGTGGAAACTGAAAAAGGAGAGCAGGGGGCTAATGCAATTTGGATAAAGGCGTCACCGTCTCTATTGTGATATTGGTTTATTAACCTTTGGCTATCTTCGAGTATGGTATCTTCATTTTGAATAACACTATCTGGGGGGAGGCCTCCAGTGCTTTCTCCAAGGCTCATAGAGCCGCGGGTCAATGTAGCTCTGCACCCTAAAGATCTGATTGCTTCTACTTGTATGTCAATTGCATTTTCTAGGCCTTTAGGGAATACATAGTGGTGATCTGCAATACAAGTGGCGCCTGAAAGCATAAGCTCTAAACCAGCAAGCCTTGTTGCGCTATAAACCATGTCTTCGTCTAAATGTGCCCATACTTTATAAAGGTACTTTAACCATGGAAATAAAGGCTTATTTATGGCACCGGGTACACAGCGAGTTAACGTTTGATAAAAATGATGATGCGTATTTATCAAACCAGGAGTTAGAACTGAATTGCTACAATCAACATAGTTATCAATTTTACTCGTTGGGGTGTGGCCGCTAGGTACTAATTCTACTATTTTTGTACCTTGGACGACCAACCCATTACCTGCATTAGATTCATTCCCCGTGTATACAGCAGCTGGAGACTTTAACCACAAGGTTTTGTTAGACATTTTTTACTCTTAAATTAGGGTTTTTCTTCAACTGATTTTGTTGGATCAGGAATTAACACACTCATAATTATCGCACAAAATCCTGCAGTGGTAACTGATGAAGAAACAATATTCTTAACCAAAAGAGGTAACTGTACTAACACATCAGGGACCATCATTACGCCCAACCCTAGTCCTATTGAGGTTGCGATGATAATACCTTTTCGACGATCAATGGGTTCGCTAGTGAGTATTTTTATTCCAGCGGTTGCTATGGTTGCAAACATAATCAGTGTCGCACCGCCCACCACAGGTTTAGGCATTAATTGAATCACAGCACCAATCATAGGAAACAACCCTAAAATCACCAATAAACCTGAAATATAAAAACCCACATGACGACTGGCTACCCCTGTCATTTGAATAACAGCATTGTTTTGTCCAAAGGTAGTATTAGGAAAGCTGTTAAAAATCGCTGCTAGCATAGAATTGATACCGTCAGCTAGAATACCGCCCTTGATTCGTTTTATATAAAGTGGACCGTTAATGGGCTGCTTACAAAATAAACTATTTGCCGTTAAGTCACCCGAGGTCTCAATAGCACTTAACAAGTACACTAAAGCAACCGGTATAAATATATCCCACTGAAACGAAATGCCATACTTAAATGGTTGTGGAAAACTAAAAACCGGAAAGTCGAGCATATCGTCAAACGACAATATACCTTGCCACCACGCGATGGCAGATCCTACAAACATGCCTATAAAAATAGCAGATAAGCGTAGTGTAGGGTGTTTAGAGAGATTTAAAACGACTACAATTACCATAACAGTAAACCCGAGACTGATATTTTCAACCGAGCCTAAGTCTTCTGCACCAAACCCACCAGCCAAATCCGTCATCCCGACTTTTATTAAAGTAATCCCGATTGTTGTAATGACAATACCAGTGGTTAAGGGGGTTATTACAGCCTTTAGATGATCAATAAACCGGCTAAGGACAATTTCAATAATTGCTCCCCAAAAGCAAATACCAAACATTACTGCTAAAATTTCATCGTTATTCCCCCCTTGTGCTTTAACGGCAAAGCCTGCAATCAAAAGTGCACTAATGAATGTAAAGCTAGTGCCTTGAACGGCTATCAATCCACATCCAACGGGCCCAAATGTTTTAGTCTGAATAAAGGTTGATATGCCTGACATCATCAATGCCATACTTATTAGGTATGGGATCTCTGCTGTTAGCCCTAATGCTGAGCCTATAATAAGAATAGGAGTAATAATTCCAATAAAAGAGGCCATGACATGTTGTAAAGCCGCATTGATACAATGTAATACTTTAGGCTTGTCGTATAAGCCGTACATTATTTCATCATTGTTCTGCATAGAGATAAATTACCAATACTTGTTATATTTCAATATGTAAGTTTACTAGCAATATTGTGACCAATTGGTCAATTGCTATTTTATGAGCCAGCTTGCTGATAATATTGCTATTATTCAGACTGTATACAGATCAATTGTAAGAAAATAGTGACTTAATTTTTATGGTTGCTACATCATGGTGCAGGTCAATGTTACTTTATTAACAAACACGGTTTAGGTTGATTTTACTTAGGATAAAAAATGATTAATAAGAACTTAGTATCAACCCAATGGTTAAATGAGCATCTTGATAATGAGAATGTAACCCTTTTATATACGCAAATGGATAATCCAGTTACAGGTGTCAAAGAAACCGCCCCTAAGAACTACATTCCTAATTCGATATTCTTTGATTTTGAAAGTGTATTTTGTAAGCTTGATTCTCCGTGGCCCCATACTATGCCGAGCGAAAATCAGTTTTCTAAAGAGATTGCTATGCTTGGAGTAGGAGTAAGTGAAGATAACCTGATTGTAGTGTATGACAATAAAGGCGTGTATAGCTCACCAAGGGTGTGGTGGATGTTAAAATCTATGGGCTTTAAACGTGTATATATATTAGACGGGGGGTTACCAAAATGGCTAGAGGAAGAGCGACAGGTTGATAATAGTCTAACTGCGCCACATCCCATAGATCAGGTTAATGTAAACTTCAGTCCTGCATTTTTTACAACGGCTGAAAATATGTTAGCACAGCAAAGTACTGTAAAAATTATAGATGCGAGAAGTGAAGGGCGTTTTTATGGTACTGCTCCTGAGCCTCGTGAAGGTTTGCGTTCGGGGCATGCTCCGGGAGCGATTAACTTGCCATTTTCCGAATTGATAAATGGAACACAGCTAAAATCTACGTCAGAGTTAACCTCTGTTTTCGAATCATTAAATTTACATCTAGAAGACCAACTCGTTTTTAGCTGTGGCTCTGGCGTTACTGCTTGTATTCTAACCTTAGCTGCTAGTCAATTAGGGTATAGAAATTTAGCTGTATTTGATGGTTCTTGGTCTGAGTGGGGGGCTAGATTGGATTTACCGGTCGAAGTCTAAATACTGAAAACGTGATACCTCTAACCCATAAATCTAACGGGCTAGAGGTAACGATATTTATTTTAAACGATTTGAAATCCACAAAGACTGATACGGTGCAACTTCGTATTCTAAATCTTCAAGGCTTATGGTTTGTCCGCTAATCAAATCGATCCAAGAGTCAGTTCCTATTAAGTTTAAGTCACTGAGTCTCATCATTTGAGGCTCGTCAGATACATTAAATACACAAAAAATGCTTTGACTACGACCTAAACTTTGCCTCCAAAACCCAAATAATTGCTCACCTAATTGTAGGGTGAATTGCGTTGCATTTGGGTGAAAAGCAGGTTGCTCTTTACGAATATCTAATAACTCTGTAATACGATAATGAACCTTTGCATGCTGACTATAAGGCGATGCAAGCTCTTCTTTTAACTTATCATAATCCCACTTGTGACGGTTAATTGAGCGATTATGGCTAGTGTTTTTGACTCTCTCATAATCGTTAGTTGTGCCTAATAAACTATGAACATATAAGCCTGGTATCCCTTCCAATGCAAACATTACACTGTGTGCACAAACGAATCGCTCAAGCCCCCATTTATCAGTGCCTTTTGTGGTGCCTTGTAATGCATCATAAAGAGCAATGTTTATTTCATAAGCTTTTTGCTCGCCAGTTTCCGATTTTCTCCATGAAATTCGTCCACCAAAATTTTGCATTGTATTGACTAATGCACCCAGCTCTTCATCGTCTAGTAAACCTTCAGCTGGTCTTAGCCCAATTCCATCGTGCGATGCTATAAAGTTAAAGAAAAACGTACCATTTTGCGCTGGAGGCATGCTACACAGCCAAGCTTTAAGATGAGTACAGGACCCAGTTACCAGCGAGTTCACTAATAAAGGTGGTAAAGAAAAGTTATAGATGCCATGAGCTTCGTTGGCATTTCCAAAATAAGTTAAATTTTGACGGTTTGGAATGTTAGTCTCAGTAATGATGACAGCATCAGTTACTGCATGTTCTATTAACGTTCTAAATAATCGAATAGCTTCATGTGTTTGGTCTAGGTTAATACAGGTAGTTCCCAACTTTTTCCATAAGAACGCGACAGCATCAAGTCGAAAGATACGAATACCTATATCTAAATACTGGCGAATTATAGAAACAAAGGTATCTAAAACTGCTGGGTTTCTGAAATCAAAATCTACCTGATCGTGACTAAACGTACACCATACATATTTTTCACCATTTTTAGTTTCTGTCAGCCTGAGTAAATCAGAAGTGCGTGGGCGGGTTACCTCTGATAAATCATCGACTGGTAAAGCTGTGTAGAAAAAGTCACTACCTGGGCCTTCACCTTTAATAAAGTTCTGGAACCATGCGCTTCTAGACGAGCAATGATTAATAACTACATCTGACATCATTCGATAGTCTTTTGTTATATCTTCAATGTCATCCCAATTTCCCAAAGACTCATTTACGCTTGAGTAGTCAATAACTGAAAAACCGTCATCTGAGCTATAAGGAAAAAACGGTAGAATGTGAACACTATTGATTGAATCTCCACAGTATTGCTTTAAAAAACTGTGGAGTGTTTTAAGTGGTTTTTCACCTTCTTTTTCAATGCTATCACCATAGGTAATTAGCATGACGTCTTTTTGATCCCAATTGTTATGATGACGCTTAGGCTCATCTGTTAACTTACTTTCAACAATACCCATTGTTTTGATAAGGGTCCCAGCTAGCTGTTTGTGAGACACCTCCAAGCCAACGTCTTGGTATATTACATCTAAGTGATGTTCAACTCGTTCAGTTAGTTGCTCAAATACCGATAACATCTATTGCCCCCTATGATTGGTTAAACTCTAAATAATCTTTTTCTACTGCGTCTTTTAATTCGTCTAAAACATCTGGCATAGCGCTTACAACTCGGTTCCAACTCGGGATGAAAGGTGTCTCCATTGGGTTATCAAGGAAACTTTCACCAGCCGTCATAATATTTCCAGCAAATAGCTCTACTGCTTTTTCTTCACTATGAATATCTAAATTAAGTCCATTCATAATGGCGTCATTGTGATAGGTTTCTACAAAATCTAGAGCAATACGATAATAGGTCGCTTTTAATGTTCTGAACGTCTCATTCGTAAAGGTTTCACCTTGTGTGGCTAACTTCCTGAATAGCGCTTTTGTTATATCAATAGACATTTTAGATAAGCCACCATTTTCATTGTCTGCTGATAAATCTTGATGCTTATGATCATAAGTTTTAGCAATATCAGCTTGGCAAAGTCTATTATGAGAATAGTTACGCTGCATTTCAGATAAAACACCTATTTCGAGTCCCCAGTCACTTGGAATGCGAATATCGTTTAGCACATCTCGTCTAAAAGAGAACTCGCCAGCAAGTGGGTATCTAAAACTATCCATATATTCAAGATAGTCATTATGTCCAACTACTTTTTGCAGGGCTCTAATAAGCGGTGTAACTAATAATCTAGAAACTCGACCGTTAATTTTTCCTTCGGCGACACGCGCATAATAACCTTTACAGAATTCATAATTAAATTGTGGATTAGCCACTGGGTAGATCAGCCTGGCTAATAATCCACGATCATAAGTGAGTATGTCACAATCATGTAAGGCAACTGACTCAGCTTTACCTGTAGCCAATATGTATCCCATGCAATACCAAACATTTCGGCCTTTACCTAATTCTTTAGGCGCAAGTCCTAAAGATTCTAGTTTTGCATCTAATGCTTTTAGTCTTGGGCCGTCGTTCCACAGTACTCTATGATTTTGGGGAAGTTTTCCAAAAAAGTTTAAGGCGTGTTGATATTGTTCAAGATCTGCTCTGTCTAGTCCTATTACTATTTGAGAAAGGTATGGGACCTTAGATATGTGCTCTATAATATTAGGTAAGGCTTCACCCTCTAACTCAGAAAATAAAGAGGGAAGTATTAACGCCATAGGGCGTTTGTTAGCGAATCCAACTAATTCTTTTTCAAGATCCTCAATAGGTCGTTCTGAAAGATTATGTAGTGTTGTAACAATACCATTTTGGTAAAAATCAGCCATTATAGCTCCGTTGTCCGGTTATAAAAAAATTAACAATTGAAAATAATTTGGTTAAGGCTATCAGCCCATCCCTCTGGTCCGAATCGTTTAGTGGTATAAACCTCATTTTCTTTTGTTAGTGTCGGTGGTTCATTTACGGGTGATAAAATTCTAACAGCAATATCTGCTGCATTTAGCATGGCCACGTCATTTTGGCCATCACCAAGGGCAATGCTTGTATACTTGGTCTCGGAATGTGTTGATTCAAATAACTCTGTAAGCCAAATTAATGCCTTGCCTTTGTCACACTCACCAGATAGATGTAAAAACCTGCCTCCCTGAAGAGGCTTCGCGCCTAATTTTTCTAACGCATTTAAAAACTCTATTTTTGTGTCTTGATCACTTAACCAAAGTATAGGCTCACCGTATTCTCGGGCACCAGCAAGTTGTGCTTGAGCATCAGATAAGCCTGTTGCATCGACTATCTCGGTGGTTGACATATTAGCAAAGTGATTAAATTTACCGTCAAAATCAGTTTTTAATTGATCAAGTAGTGACCTCCAATAGGTTACCGGTTTTGAGAATTCTTTGATCCAGAACCCATTTTTTTCGATAGTGCCTTGTGGTTGGTTAGTAAAAAAACCTACAGGGATAAAAATTGCAGCGCCGTTTTCTACAATAAAAGGAGTATGTAGTCCTAAATCTTTGCGAATTTGTTTTAATTCAGAATAGGTCTTACTTGTTGTAGGGATAACAGGGATATCACGTTCTGCTAACTTCGAAAGGGTTGGCACTGCAGCTGAAAAGCTATATGTGTGATGGTCAAGCAAGGTTCCGTCTAAATCGCTAAAAACTAAAATGCTGTTATTCATGAACATCCTTTTTGATATGCTCAACAATTTTTCGCTTCGAGTTAAGTTTGAATACATGGTCGCACGCAGCAGGTAAAGTATTCAACCCATGTTCTGTCAGCCTTTGATAATACTGTATAAAGTCTAAGATTTGTTGCTCATTCATTAAACCTGAATGATTACCTGCTCCTGAAGCAGCGATTAACTTTTGCTCTTGCTCTAAGCGCCATGCATACACGTCTTCAAATGAAGGTGCGCTTAACATGACCCATTTGTTCATATAACTATAGAGTGTTGCATAATGAAGTGAAAGTTGTGTATTCGCATAAGTACGCCATACCGCTTCTTTATCTTGCTCTGACTCTAGTTTATTGACATGTGTTTTGAGTTGCTCTGCAGTTTGGGCATGCACGCCCCAACACCAGCCTTCAAATATGACTACATCAACCGGTTCAGTAATTGTGGTCCAGTTACAAACAGGGTGTGGGTCATCTGTTGCTTTATTAAATCTTGGTATGGTGGCTGGTAACTGTTGACTTAAAGCCTTTAAAACTGTCTTGGCTTGCTCCATATCATGGGTGCCGGGAACGCCACGAGTTTGTAAAAGTGGATGTATGTTTGAGGCTAAGCTGAGCCTTTTAGCATGACTAAAGTAAAAGTCATCTAGGGACATAACAACAACATTGAGGGAGTATTTATCTGTTAGGTACGCCTTAATAAACTCAGATAAGGTTGATTTACCCGAACCTTGACTGCCATTGATACCAACAAAATAGGTGTTTTTTGCACCTTTATGGTGCAAGGCGATTTCTTCTGCTAAGGGGATATAATATTGCGTCGTAATATCATTAAATGCTTCCGATAGCTTATGTTGTTTGATGAATTCACTGATCATTAATTTACTTGTCCTTCATAATTGCACTTTAAAAGTGCTGCTTTTAAGAACGATTTATTCTTGCTGGTAAGTGTATCTTCAACTTGTGTGCCATATTCAAAATGCCATATATTTTTATGCAAACCTAGTGTTTTTATGACAGATATCACTATTTATGATACAAATAACTTGAACCAAGTACCGTCAACTTTACGGTATTTTTATAACTCCGAGCCTCTATACCTAAATCTTAGACAGGGTATTTTGGCCGCAAACTTTGAGTTTGCCAGGGTTGCAAGAGAAATTAAGCAGCCTCCCGTAAGAGTCGTTTTTCTCTTCATTTTGGAAAGGTGTTAACAAATTATGTTAGAAGATAAATATGGGCGTCGCTTCCATTATTTGCGGCTGTCCATAACCGATGTATGTAACTTCAGTTGTGATTATTGTTTACCTGATGGGTATCAATGTGACAATGACCGAGATTTTTTGAAGGTACCTGAAATTAAAACCTTAGTTTCGGGCTTTGCAAAGCTTGGCACCAGTAAGGTCCGCATTACCGGTGGTGAGCCTGCTCTAAGAAAAGACTTATGCGATATTTTAAAGGTATGCGCGTCAACATCAGGCATTGATCACGTTGCCATGACAACCAATGGTTTTAAATTAGAATCTGATATTCAAGATTGGGTTGACTCGGGCCTCAACTCTTTGAATGTTAGTATCGATAGTTTAGACCCCAGAATGTTTGCCTCTATTACCGGCCATAATAAGTTAGAAAGTATTCTGCGAGGAATCGATAAAGCTTTAACCTTGGGCATTCCTGTCAAAGTCAACGCGGTTTTGATGAAGCAATATAATGAAAAAGAACTTGATGCATTTTTAACTTGGTTAAAGACCACGCCTATTACGCTGCGTCTTATAGAGTTAATGCAAACCGGTGACAATATTGATTTCTTTAATCAGAATCATGTATCTGGAAGCGCCATCAAAGAAAAGCTACAGAATAGTGGCTGGAGTCAGCTTATTCGAGATAAATCTTCGGGCCCAGCTCAAGAGTTTTATCATCCTGACTTTGAAGGACGAATGGGCTTAATTATGCCTTACAGCAAGGATTTTTGTGCGAGTTGTAATAGGTTGAGGATCTCGTCTTTAGGTAAGTTACATTTGTGTTTATTTGCAGATCAAGGACTTGATATTAGGCCTACATTGCAAAATGAAAATGACCAGGCTTTACAACAACAATTACAGGCATTGTTAGGTGATAAAGAGGCCACCCATTGGTTACAAGATGGATTGACTGGAGCCACTAAACATCTCGCTATGATAGGTGGGTAATGTTAGCTGGACTGGTTTTAGCAGGTGGTCAATCCCAAAGAATGGGCACTGATAAAAGTTATCTAAGGTTACCTAATAGCCAATTATCTATGCTTGAGCATAGTAAACAGATGCTGTCACATTTATGTGAGCCAGTGCTAGTAAGTGGCGCGCAGCATGCTGATGGTATCTTGGATATTCACGCAAAGTTAGGGCCAATGTCTGGTATACACGCAGCAGTTAAGCATATCTCTTTGTACACCCCGGGTGTGACAGGCCTGCTTATTCTGCCCATCGATATGCCTAATATTTCTTTAATTGAGTTAAAGCAATTATTGCATCAAGGTTTAGAGGCAAAGCGGGTGACTAATTTTGAATCTTATAATTTCCCTTTGTACTTACCCATTGATACATCGCTCATGAATTACCTAGATGGTGTGTTTACTACAGTCGATACTCCACAGGAGCCTGCAGTTAAGTATAAACGCTATGCGTTAAAAAATTTAATAAACGATTTGCAAGGAATAGTAATTAAGCCTTCACATTGTCAACCTTTTGAAAACATTAATACTCCACAGCAATGGCGACAGCACTGTCATGTGAGTAGCGAGAACCATAAATGAAAACTAATCAATCTTCTCTTAAGCACCCCTTAAATATCGCTGTGCTAACGGTATCTGATACGCGAACCGAAGCCAATGACACCTCAGGGCAGTATCTTGTGGACGCGACTGAGGCTGCAGGACACAATATTTTAGATAAAAAAATCGTAATAGATGACAAATTTCAGATTAGAGCATTAGTGTCTAATTGGATTGCGTCACAAGATGTTCAGGTTGTGTTGATAACAGGTGGAACGGGATTCACAGAAAGAGACACCACACCAGAAGCAGTATTACCTTTATTTGATAAAGATGTTGAAGGGTTTGGAGAGTTATTTAGGCATATATCTTATCTAGAAATAGGCACGTCGACTGTACAATCAAGAGCACTGGCAGGCATGGCAAATCGAACAGCCATATTTTGTATGCCAGGTTCAACAGGTGCCTGCAAGACAGCTTGGACGGGCATATTACAGCAACAATTAGATAGTACCCATAGGCCATGTAATTTTGTGGTTCACTTAAAAAACATTGAAACCCAATGCGCCACTAGAGAGGTTTAATATGACAAATTTGCATTCTGATGTGTTAACTCATGTTGATGAGCATGGTCAAGCAAATATGGTTGACGTGTCAGATAAATCGGTCACTCAGCGTCAAGCCATAGCACAAGGCAGTATCCAGATGTCTAAAGTGGCATTTGATATGGTGGTTAACAATCAGCATGCTAAAGGTGACGTGTTATCTGTAGCAAGAATTGCTGGTATTCAAGCAGCCAAAAAGTGTGGCGATTTAATTCCATTATGCCATCCATTAATGCTTACCAAAATACAAGTTGACTTTATCCCTGAGCCTAGTGAACACACTATAAAAGTCGAGGCTTTATGTAAACTTGCCGGTAAGACTGGCGTTGAAATGGAAGCCCTTACTGCTGTGAGTGTGGCAACCCTGACGTTATTCGATATGTGTAAAGCAGTTGACCCTTTAATGACGATTAACAATATTAAGGTATTGCAAAAGCAAGGTGGCAAGAGTGGTGACTGGACAAGGCAAGACTAAAAGATGGTAACTATTTTATTTTTTGGACAATTAAAAGAACGGTTAGACACATCTCGTTTGCCCCTTGAGTTAGTTGATGGCTCAAAGTGTTTAGGCTCAGTGGCAGAATTGAGAGCCTTTTTACTGACGAAAGGAGATGTTTGGAAAGAAAACCTAGCTTATGGCTCAGCGTTAGTGGCGGTAAATCAACAAATAGCGACGGAAGATACGCCAATCAAAGATGCGGATGAAATTGCATTTTTCCCACCGGTAACGGGGGGCTAATAATGGAAGCTGATACATTAACGTATATTCAGGTTCAAGAAGATGACTTTAGCTTAGCCGCTGAATACCAAGCATTAATAGATGGCAACAGTCGTGATGGAGCGGTAGTGACATTCTGTGGTTTAGTGCGAGATATGAATTTTGACAACTCAGTATCAAGTTTATTCCTTGAGCATTACCCAGGCATGACCGAAAAATCATTACTATCGATTATTGAGCTTGCAAGAAACAAATGGCCTTTAGGCCGAATAAGAGTCGTACATAGAGTAGGGCGGCTACAAGTATCAGAACAAATTGTATTTGTTGGGGTAACCAGTCAGCACCGGCAGGCTGCATTTCAAGGTGCTGAATTTATTATGGACTTCCTTAAGACTCAAGCGCCATTTTGGAAAAAGGAAACCACTAAAGAGGGTCAATATTGGGTTGACGCTAAACAAAGTGATAACCACAAAGCCAAGTTATGGGGTATTTAAACTTATTCACCTAGAGCTTAGACAACAAAAGGTGAATAAGTATGTTACCTATTAATATTTGTTTAAATCATTATTCCACTGTAATCATGGTTTTTATCGGGTAGGGGCTAACTCGATTAGAAGCGTTATCACGTATCCATATAGATATCTGATAGTTATCTGGGCTAACCAGATTCCCCCCATCTGCTGTTCCATCCCAGGTTAACATTACGGTTTGTTCCCTTTCGTACAAAGTTCTATCTAGATCTTTCACTAAGCCTACCCCGTCACTTTGTAAAATATATACGGTAACCAATGAATTTGCTGAAACGTCTAGGCTGATCGTTAAAATACCGTCTTCGTCAGGTGAAAAGGGGTCAGGTGTAATTGAAAAATTACTGAATTCGGGAGGAATTGTATCCACAAGAATCTCTGTTTCTGTCTCTATACTTTGAGAAAATGAATCACTGCCCACCAAAGAGATAATGTAAGTGTCATCTTCAACAGTCGCGCCATTATTGTTGGTTCCATCCCATATAACCTCTCCTAATGTCCCTGCCCCAGAGGTATTAAATATTAACTCACCTAGTTGATTTGCCACTGTGAAAGTCCAAGTAACTGATTTATTGAACTCAAAATCAAAATAGGCTTCCTCCTGACGTCCATCATTATTAGGAGATATTGTATTGGCTGCATTAAACGAAATTAATTCGGGAGTAGCATCTGCAGCAGTTGAATTAACTGAAAAAAATGCTTTCTCAACAACTGCATTAACACCTGTTTGAGTACGCCCACTCAAGGTTATTTGGTACGTTCCATCATCAACTAGGCCGCCTCTAGTCGTACGTCCATCCCATTCAGCATATATATTCTTTCCCAACCCTTTTTTAATAAACGCCGGCCTAGTTTCACCCTCTTCAAAAATTTCAGCAATCCAAAGCATGTTTTCACTAGCAGTACTACTAAATAAAATCTGATCGTCTTCTAAGTCACCATTTGGACTTAAAACCTCAGCACTTAGTGAGATATCTGTGAAAGTAGGAATGCCATCTTTGCCCGTGGCAACAACCGCTTCGAATACACTATCGTATCTATTATCATCAGAAGCGACATGGACATAACCATCTAAATCAGCTGCCACTTGCGCTTTTAATGAGCCTAATTCACTGGGTGTAATGTTTAAGGGGGGCGAGAAAGTTTGGCCAGCATCGTTTGAGTAACTATACATGGTTTCGTAATTACCCGGTGTAGTGTCATTCCACACTACATGAACAGTACCTAACGCATCCACAAACACATTTGGGAAAACAGAAACACCTTCATTATTTGAAATGTTTTTAGGTTCACTAAAGTTCAGGCCTTGATCAGTTGAAACTGTGAAATATAAATCAGTTTCTTCGTCTTCAGTGGGGGTGTTGCTCCAAACCACATAAACATTGCCGCTGTCACTTACATCTATTGAAGGAGCGCTAATTTTAATGCCATTGGAAATTTGAACTTGGTCCAAAAATGAATTCGCCCCGTCTCTAGAATGAGTGTAAAAAACATGCCTTTCACCGTCATCATTTGGCGCGGCCAGATAAACTAAGTGTATATAGTCATCACTATCAACAGCTACGCCAGGTGTACCTCCAGTACCTAGCGTTTTCAGACTATTTACATTGGCACCATTATTTACTGCTGCAACACTAACCGAAGAGTCTTCGACCCAGGTTAAATAAAGCCTTTCCCTTGAATCTACTGCTAATTTGACTGAACTAGAGTTTACGTCTGAATTTGTAATGTTAAGTGAAGGAGAAAAGCTCACGCCGTCGTCTTTACTAAAACTAATGAAAATATCGGATTTACCCGCACTATTATCTGCCCAACTGAGAAAAACATTGTCAGAATTTGAAATGGCCATATCGGCAAAACTAGAATTGCCTTCATTTTGGCTAATATTCAATTTACCATCATAGCTCTCTCCATGATTACTAGACTTGATAAAATATATATCCTGATTACCTTCGTCGTTATCATGCCAAGCAACATACACATTGCCGGAGCTATCTACATCTATTGTTGGAGCAAATGAATGTCCAGAAGTGTATGAAAGATTAACAGGGTCATAGAATGCAATCTCAGCAGAGGCAGAATACAAAGTTAGCGAAGTAATTAAAGCTACAAGGCTTTGTTTAAAATTGTGGTTGGGCATAGCGTTCATCCTTAAAAATTCCACAGAAAAGCAATCAAACAACGCAATAACAATGCCAAGGTTTTCTACAAATGAATATTTTAATAAACAGGCTTTTAAAGCTTAATACACACACAAGCTAGTTGTTATCTCCTCTAAACGTTGAAAATCTATAGATGTAGTTATTAATCATTAAGTCACCTATTTAGTGATTTGTTCAAATTTAGTGCTTTTTATGATGTAAAGGTGACCAATTAGATAAATGTTTAATGCTTGAGCTCGTTAAAGGTTACTTGAGCTTGTACTTGCCATCTTGGCATTTTCTTTTAGATACTTAAGAGTTATAGATAAAGCAATGGTGTCGCCAATTGCCTCATGAAATCCATCGTTAGCAGGACCTTGATATATTAGAGGTTGTGGATTGTAAGCACGCTGATAATAGTTGTGCCCAAGTTCGTGGTGAATAACTGCAAACTCTTCTCCTGTATTTCTGTGGTGGTATTTAAAATTAAATCTGCACTACAGCTCGATAATGCGAGGCTCATTGATAGCATTAAAGCGCTGAGTGAATAGTGTTTCTGGATTGTTTTCCCTTATATTATGCAGGCAACTTAATCATCAGACTATGCACTTTTCACAGGACTGAAATTGTTTACCTTAAAAAAGGTGTTGCTTGGACTTTACGGCTATTTTGATTTTACCAAATGCACTTTGGAGTAATAACACAAGTCAATTTGATTTATCATAGGCCTATAGATATTGAGTGGAGTTACCGTTTGTTTAGTTACCGTCATAGTTTTCACGCAGGAAATCATGGAGATGTGTTAAAACACATTTGCCAAATGATGCTTATTAATAAGCTCAAAGACAAAGATAAAGGTTTTGAATATATTGATACCCATAGTGGCGCTGGAATATACAATTTACAGTCACAAGAAGCCTTAAAAACACAAGAGTTCAAACAGGGGATTGATTGTTTAACTCCTCACGCAATTAATAATGCTGAAGCTAATCAATACCTAGAACTTGTCACCGCTTACCAAAAGTTTAATCAATATCCAGGCTCTCCTGAGATAGCTAAATCTATGGTTAGAGCACAAGATAAATTAACCTTGATGGAATGGCACCCTCAAGAAGTTAAAAACCTCAAGCATAATTTAAATGGTAGAAATATTTCCATTCATCACAGAGATGGATTTGAAGGACTCGTTGCAATGACTCCTCCAGCTTTAAAAAGAGGCTTGGTGTTGATTGATCCACCTTATGAACTTGAGTCTGAATATCAACAAGTTTATGAGACTATTTGCAAGGTATATAAACGATGGTCGACGGGAATTTTTGCGATTTGGTATCCACTTATTAGTGAAAGAGAAGTTGATGAAGGTAGTTTTAGTAGCACCAATAGTAAATTAGGCAAGAGCCAGAATTTAATTACGCAACTAAGCCAGCAGCCCTTTAAAAACCTACTTAATGTAGAGTTATGCGTAACCTCGCCGAGTCGCTCAGGAGGGATGTATGGATCAGGCATCGCTATTATAAATGCGCCATGGCAATTTGATATTAATATAGGTGAATGCTTGCAGGACATTATGCCTCTATTAGCACAAGACAGTGGGGCAACATTCAATGTAGAGTGGTTAATACAAAGCTAAATAACCCACTGCTATTATTGATGATATGAAGGGAAACTATGTAATGCTTAAAATGCACCTATTTTTTTGAGTATATCTATTCATAGTCTGATAACTTTTATTTCGTAAGTCCAATAATTGAATCTCAGCTCGTAGCTTAATATTTGTAAAAAAGAGAACACATGTCAGATATAAAATTAGTCGATTTATTTAATCTAGAAACGCTAGAGAAAGGATTGTTTAGAGGCCAAAGCTGGGATCTTGGGTTTAGAGCCTTGTTTGGCGGTCAAGTTTTAGCTCAAGCACTTGCTGCCGCTCAATTGACTTTACCAGAAGGTAGGGTTGCACATTCTTTTCATAGTTACTTTTTATTGCCAGGTGATGCAACAAAGCCTGTTGTATTCGATGTTGAAAACGTTCGTGATGGTGGAAGTTTTTCAACTCGTCGTATAAAAGCCATACAAAATGGTAAGAGTATTTTTTATATGACCGCGTCTTTCCAATTTCCTGAAGAAGGTTTAGAGCACCAAGCAGCTGTAATGCCAGATGTTCCTTCTCCAGAATCCATTTCCCCAGACATAAAATTGATAGAGAAAATCGCTAAAGAGTTAGGAGCTAGCCCAACCAGTATTGCTTACCACAAGGTAATTGATATGCGAACGGTGCAAACCATTGATATTAATAGTCCTGAAGTATTGGAACCTAAACGCTATATTTGGATGAAAGCAGAAGAGGTGCTTTCTGGTAATCTAAACCTGAATCAGGTGATGTTATCCTATGCGTCCGATTACAACTTTTTAGCAACGAGTTTACAGCCCCATGGGATTTCTGTTCGGGATAGAGATTTACGTTTAGCGACCATAGATCACTCAATGTGGTTTCATCATCCTTTCGATTTTGACGAATGGCTACTGTATTGTGCAGAAAGCCCGTTTTCAGGCAGTGCAAGAGGTTTGGTCAGAGGGCAGTTTTTCAATCAATCAGGTAAACTAGTTGCTTCAACTATGCAAGAAGGGTTGATGCGAAAGGTTAATAACCGCAATCCTGGATAAGAAAACGCCAGCAAGACGACTCTTTTAGGTGTTACAGGTGTTGGTCCAAATGAGTGTAAATATTATTTAACTTTCAGAATTTGTCGTAAAATTTCACTTTTACGATACTTCTTAGCTAGAACTGAGGTTAGGCAAATTATGATGTATTCATTAGGTAAACATAGAGTAGAAAAAGCTCAAGGCGTTTATTTAGCGCCAGGTTGCCATGTTATTGGGCAAGTAAAGCTAGAGAAAAATGTCAGTGTTTGGTTTAACGCTGTGATTCGAGGTGATTGCGATCTTATTACTGTTGGCGAAGGTAGTAATATTCAAGACGGAGCAATATTACACACCGACCATGGTGTGCCCATGACATTAGGAAAAGGTGTCACTGTTGGCCATAATGTTATGCTGCACGGTTGTAGCATCCAAGATTATAGTCTTATTGGTATTAATACTGTTGTCTTAAATGGTGCTAAAATTGGCAAACATTGTGTCATCGGTGCCAATAGTTTAGTGACTGAAAACATGGAGATCCCCGAGGGGTCTTTGGCAATAGGAAGCCCAGCTAAGGTGGTTAAGAGTATTCCTTTAGAACAGCGAAAGTTTTTAGAAAAACCTGCTCAGCATTATGTTCAAAATAGTCAATGGTTTGCAGAAGAGTTAAAACCGCAAACTTAATTAATTTCTGCTTGAAAATAATGTGTGTGGTTTTAGCATAAAGCCAGAGGTCCGCGCTGTTTAAGCGTCTTTACCATAAGCAGAATACGCTTTATTTATCCTACTTATGCTCAACATACAAGGGTTGTTGCTTCGACTAAAGATAGTCAAACTGAACTCATTACATTTTTATAGGTTTCATATTATGTCTACAACATTTTCGTCTTTTATTCCCCCTAATCGTATTTTAATGGGGCCAGGCCCGTCTGATGTTTATCCGCAAGTGTTACACGCCCTAGCTAGACCAACTATTGGACATTTAGACCCCGAATTTGTTGCACTGATGGATGAGGTGAAAGCTTTATTACAGTATGCCTTTCAAACTAAAAATGAGCTCACTATGCCAATTTCAGCGCCTGGTTCTGCAGGGATGGAAGCGGTATTCGTTAACTTAGTTGAGCCGGGGGACAAAGTTATTGTTTGCCAAAATGGCGTGTTTGGTGGCCGCATGCAACAAAATGTAGAACGTTGTGGCGGTGTTGCCATTACAGTTCAAGATGAATGGGGCATGCAGACAAGTCTAGATAAGCTTAAAGATGCATTAGATGCGAACCCGGATACTAAAGCCGTAGCCTTTGTACACGCAGAAACGTCTACTGGCGTATTAAATGATGCCCAAGCCTTATGTAAGTTAGCTAAAGAATATAACTGCCTAACGATTGTTGACGCAGTAACGTCTCTAGGGGGGAGTGAGCTTAAAGTAGATGAATGGCAAATAGACGCTATATATTCAGGTACACAAAAATGTTTATCATGTGTACCTGGGTTATCTCCTGTGTCTTTTAGCTCAGCGGCAATTGATGCAATCAAAGCCAGAAAAACACCAGTTCAAAGTTGGTTTTTAGATATGGATCTGGTGATGGGATATTGGGGCAAAGGAACAAAGCGTGCTTATCATCATACAGCTCCTGTCAACAGCCTTTATGCTCTGCATGAGTCATTGTTGATTTTACAACAAGAGGGCTTAGAGCAATCTTGGCAAAGGCACCAAGCTAACCATTTAAGCCTGAAAGCTGGGTTAGAAAGCTTAGGTTTAGCGTTTGCGGTTGACGAAAAATATCGCCTACCGCAATTGAATACTGTGCGTATTCCAGAGCATGTTGATGACGCAGAAGTCAGAACTAAGCTTCTGAATGACTATAATCTAGAAATTGGCGCCGGATTAGGGGCGTTAGCTGGCAAAGTTTGGCGAATTGGCCTTATGGGCTGCGCCTCTAGTCAGAAGAATGTGGATTATTGTGTTAATGCTTTAACTGAAGTACTTAAATAACCTCACCTTACAAATATTGTCGACAATTATTCTTGATATCTCATTAAAACAATTTAAAATGTTTTTCATCACTTATTTTGTCGACAATATAATTTGCAACCTAACACATTTACCTCATCTCCTATACTCACCCGAGCCGATACAGTTTTCACTGATTTGCGCCAACGCATAGTTGAGGGCGATATATTTACTGGCTCTAAACTTAGTGAGCCAGAGTTAGCTAAACATTATGAAATTAGCCGTAGTACCTTGCGAGATGCTTTGTCTCGGTTAGAAGGCTGTGGCTTGTTAGAACGTAAGGCCAACATTGGCTATCGCGTGGTGACATTGTCGACAGAACAGCTTTTAGAAATATTTAGAGTAAGAGAGTCTTTAGAAGGCACCGCATGTAGGTTAGCTGCTAAAAATATGTCAAAAGAACAAATTGACGATTTACGAAAGCTCCTCGTTATCCATAATCAAACTAAGTCGTTACAGCAAGGCGAAGCCTATATGCAAGAAGAGGGAGATCTAGACTTTCACTTTCGTATTGTAATGGGCAGCGGCAATAAGTTATTGATACGCCTGTTGTGCGAAGAGTTGTACTACCTTGTACGCATGTATCGCTTTCAGTTTGGTATGGCAAGCCCCAGAGCCAAAAAAGCCTTTAGAGAGCACGAAAACATCATTCAAGCCATCGAAGATAAAGATGGTGAGCTAGCTGAAATACTCATGCGCAGGCATATATCAGCATCCCGTCTAAACGTTGAAAATCGGATGAACACACTATGAGATCAGCAGGAAAGCGTTTTCGCGACGCCCTTATAAACAATGCTCCACTACAAATTGTAGGCACTATCAATGCCTATACGGCCATGATGGCGAAGCAAATTGGACATAAAGCTATTTATTTATCAGGTGGCGGAGTAGCGAATGCCTCTTATGGGTTACCAGACTTAGGAATGACTTCATTAAATGATGTGATTGTAGATGTACAACGAATTACTGCGGCCTGCGATTTACCTTTAATGGTTGATATAGATACGGGATGGGGCGGCGCTTTTAATATTGCCAAAACCATCAGAGATATGGAAAAGGCCGGAGCCGCAGCCGTACATATGGAAGACCAAGTTGCGCAAAAGCGCTGTGGTCATAGACCGAATAAAGAGATTGTCTCTAGCGAAGAAATGGTTGACCGCATAAAAGCTGCAGTTGATGCTCGGACCGACCCTGACTTTTTTATCATGGCGAGAACCGATTCCTTTGCCCAAGAAGGATTAGAAGCGGCCATAAACAGA
Source organism: Paraglaciecola sp. (assembly GCF_039943935.1). Taxonomy (GTDB): domain Bacteria; phylum Pseudomonadota; class Gammaproteobacteria; order Enterobacterales; family Alteromonadaceae; genus Paraglaciecola. The sequence goes on along the minus strand of NZ_JBDUZQ010000006.1, from coordinate 186,724 downwards.
GCAAAGGCTTATGTCGCAGCGGGAGCAGATGGAATTTTCGCAGAAGCGGTAAAAACAGAAGCTCACTATCGTGCTTTTTCAGAAGCATTAGACGTGCCTATCTTGGCGAATATCACCGAATTTGGACAAACCGAATTATGGAACACCAGTGAATTGAAAGAGTGGGGCGCTGATATGGTGTTGTATCCACTTAGCGCGTTTAGGGCCATGAACAAAGCCGCTGAAAATGTTTACCAGTCTATCCTTGTTAATGGTGATCAAAAAGCGGTTGTCGAAACAATGCAGACTCGTATGGAGTTATACGATTACCTTGGTTATCACGAATATGAACAAAAGCTAGATACTTTGTTCTCAGAAGGAAAAAACAAGTAATCGATATGGATCTATTTTAAGTGCTGCGTAGTCATTACGCGTTGACTTTGTTAACAAACGGGACAATATTATGGTAGATAAAAAACTGGGTGGTGCAGGTTTACGTGGTCAAAGTGCAGGTGAAACTAAGTTATGTACCGTGGGGAAATCTGGCTCCGGCTTAACCTACTGTGGTTACGATATTTCTGATCTTGCTGATAACGCTACCTTTGAAGAAGTGGCTTATTTGCTATTCAACGGAGAGCTTCCAAACCAAGTTCAACTAGATGGGTATAATCAAGAACTGACTCAGCTTCGTGATTTGCCCGAAGCGCTTAAGTCCGTTTTAAGATTAATACCTGCAGACACCCACCCCATGGATGTCATGCGCACAGGTTGCTCGTTTTTGGGAAACCTAGATCCTGAAGGTGATTTTTCTAATCAAAACCAAGCTGCTAATCGACTACTTGCTGCATTTCCTGCGATTATGTGCTTTTGGTACCGCTACAGCCATGAAGGTATCGAAATAGAGTGCACAAGTGATGAGCCTTCTTTAGGGGGACACTTTCTAAAATTACTAACGGGTAGTACGCCATCAGCACAGCATCAAAAGGTCATGGATGTATCTCTTATTTTGTATGCCGAACATGAGTTTAATGCTTCTACTTTCACAGCTCGCGTGTGTGCGTCTACCTTATCTGATATGCATTCATGTATTACAGGTGCTATTGGTTCCTTAAGAGGTCCTTTGCACGGTGGTGCCAACGAAGCCGCTATGGACATGATTAAACAATTTACTTCTCCAGCTGATGCCAAGCAAAAAATGGCCGGAATGTTAGCCCGCAAAGAAAAAATTATGGGGTTTGGTCATGCGATTTATCGTGAATCTGATCCACGTAATGTCATTATAAAAAAGTGGTCTGAAAAGCTAGCAACAGAATACGGTGATAGTACGTTGTACGATGTATCGGTAGCCTGCGAAGAATTTATGTGGGAGTCCAAAAAATTATTTTGTAATGCCGACTTCTTCCATGCCTCCGCTTATTTTTACATGGACATACCGACTAAGTTATTTACCCCCATTTTTGTATGTTCGCGACTAACGGGTTGGGCTGCTCACGTAATGGAGCAACGATCGAACAACCGTATTATTAGACCCAGTGCAGATTATGTAGGGGCAGAACCTAGAGCCGTGAAGGCAATATCACAGCGGTAATTAGATAATGCAGGCCGTTTAGCTGTTTCGGCCTTTTTTCCCTGATTTTCCTTTTGAGCACTTTTATGAATTATGAATACCGTAAACCCCTTCCAAATTATAAGATTGGAGGTACTTCCATTGACTTCTTTGATACCAGAGAAGCAATAGAAAACATCTGTAAAGGGGCTTATAAAAAGTTACCTTATACCTCACGGGTACTCGCAGAGCAGTTAGTTAGAAAGTGCTCTCCTGAAGTATTAACAGACTCCCTTGAACAACTTGTTTATGGTAAGCAAGTGCTTGATTTTCCTTGGTATCCAGCTCGGGTTGTTTGTCACGATATATTAGGTCAAACCGCATTGGTTGATTTAGCGGGTTTACGAGATGCTATAGCTAAGCAGGGCGGAGACCCATCGAAAGTTAATCCCGTTGTGCCAACTCAGCTAATTGTCGATCATTCTCTAGCTGTTGAGCACGGGGGCTTTGAAAGTGACGCTTTTAACAAAAACCGAGCCATTGAAGACAGACGCAACGAACACAGGTTTCACTTTATTGAATGGACCAAAACCGCCTTTAAAAATGTCGATGTTATCCCAGCGGGTAATGGCATCATGCACCAAATTAACTTAGAAAAAATGTCTCCCGTTATCCAACTCCGTGATGGCGTGGCCTTTCCTGATACATGTGTAGGAACCGATAGCCATACTCCCCACGTAGATGCATTGGGGGTTATTGCTGTAGGGGTTGGTGGTTTAGAAGCAGAGACCGTCATGCTTGGGCGGCCATCAATGATGAGGCTACCTAATATTATCGGCGTAAAAATATCTGGTACTCGGCAGCCGGGAATTACTGCCACAGATATAGTACTCGCTATGACAGAATTCTTACGTGATGCCAAAGTGGTGTCTGCATATTTAGAATTTTTTGGAGAAGGCACAGCTGCATTAACCATAGGCGATAGGGCCACCATTTCGAATATGACACCTGAGTATGGGGCTTCAGCTGGATTATTTTATATTGATAAGCAGACCATTGATTATTTAAAAATTACTGGCAGGGAGCCAGAGCAAGTTGAATTAGTCGAAGCCTATGCTAAGCACACTGGTTTGTGGGCTGATGATTTAACTGAAGCTCAGTACCAACGGGTACTAGAATTTGACTTATCGCATGTTGGCCGTAATTTAGCGGGGCCGTCTAATCCTCATCGTAGATTGGCAACCTCAGAGCTAGTCACAAAAGACATTGCTAAGAACTTGAATGATTGTAAAGTCCAAGAGGCTAATGGCGAAATGCCAGATGGTGCAGTTATTATTGCCGCCATCACCTCATGTACAAACACCTCTAATCCTCGTAACCTTGTTGCCGCAGGCCTTATCGCAAAAAGAGCGAACGAATTAGGGTTAGTTAGAAAGCCTTGGGTTAAGTCTTCGTTTGCGCCAGGGTCAAAAGTTGCCAAGCTTTACTTGGAAGAATCTGGTTTATTACCAGAAATGGAAAAATTAGGCTTTGGTATAGTTGGTTTCGCATGTACGACTTGTAATGGTATGTCTGGAGCCCTTGATCCTAAAATCCAACAAGAAATCATCGACCGAGACTTGTATTCAACAGCTGTATTATCCGGTAACCGTAATTTTGACGGCCGTATTCATCCTTATGCTAAACAAGCTTTTTTAGCATCACCACCACTAGTGGTGGCTTATGCTATTGCTGGTACCATGCGCTTTGATATTGAAAATGATGTCTTAGGGTTTGATCGAAATGGTAACCAAATCAAGCTGAAAGATATTTGGCCATCGGATAAAGAAATCGATGCCATAGTAACGGCGAGTGTTAAACCTGAGCAATTCAAAAAGGTTTATACACCTATGTTTGACCTAGGCTCCTTTGAGCCAGCTGAAAGCCCTCTATATGATTGGGATCCAACCAGTACCTACATTCGTCGACCACCATACTGGGAAGGTGCACTAGCGGGCGAACGCACAATGAAGGGGATGAGACCATTAGCCGTACTTGGAGATAACATTACGACAGATCACTTATCTCCATCAAATGCGATTCAATTAAATAGCGCGGCTGGAGCATATTTAAATAAAATGGGCTTACCTGAAGCTGATTTTAACTCGTACGCCACACACAGGGGTGACCATTTAACCGCGCAACGTGCAACCTTTGCTAATCCGAAACTGTTCAATGAAATGTGTAAAGATGATGAGGGTAAAATAAAGCAAGGTTCGTTTACTCGTGTTGAGCCCGATGGGACTGAATCTCGCATGTGGGAGGCAATTGAGACCTACATGAAACGCAAACAGCCACTGATTATTATCGCGGGTGCTGACTATGGTCAAGGCTCTTCTCGTGATTGGGCGGCTAAAGGCGTCCGCTTAGCCGGTGTTGAAGTGATCATATCTGAAGGATTTGAACGAATTCATCGTACCAATTTAGTCGGTATGGGGGTATTACCACTAGAGTTTATAAATGGAGAAACTCGACATACATATGACATTGATGGTAGCGAAACCTATGATGTAGAAGGTGCAACAGCCCCTGGTGGAGTAATGAACCTTAAGATGACTAGAAACAATGGTGAAGTGGTAGACATTGCAGTTAAGTGTCGCTTAGACACAGCAGAGGAAGTTTCTGTATATACTGCTGGCGGTGTACTGCAAAAATTTGCAAATGATTTTCTTGAATCAAACGCCCCTTGATTTCAATTAGAATTGGCGCTTTAGCGGTACTTAACCTGAAGTTAGTGCCGTCTATTCTTCAATAAAGAATTAGGAGAACACTATGTCTTATCTTCCTCAAGAGGCTGTGCAAGCCACGTACATGCGTGGCGGTACCAGTAAAGGTGTATTTTTTAAACTAGCCGATATGCCTGAGTCAACTCAAGTGGCAGGTGCTGCTAGAGATGCATTATTAATGAGAGTCATTGGTAGTCCTGATCCCTACGGTAAACATACCGATGGCATGGGTGGTGCTACCTCAAGTACCAGTAAAATAGTGATTTTATCTAAAAGCAACCAAACTGAACATGATGTCGATTATTTATTCGGACAAGTGGCTATAGACAAACCGTTTATCGACTGGAGTGGTAATTGTGGAAATTTGACCGCAGCAGTTGGCTCATTCGCAATAAGCAATGGTTTAATAGACAACAGTCGTGTTCCCGATAACGGCGTTGCAGTCGTGCGTATTTGGCAAGCTAATATTAGTAAAACCATAATAGCCTATGTCCCTATGGTTAATGGCCAGGTTCAAGAAAGCGGTGAATTTGAATTAGATGGGGTGACTTTTCCTGCTGCTGAGGTAAAAGTTGAATTTGTTAACCCTGTGGATGGCGAAGAAGCCATGTTCCCAACGGGCAATTTGGTTGATGAATTATCTGTACCCGGTGTGGGCAATTTTCAAGCGACTATGATTAACGCTGGTATCCCCACTATATTTCTTGATGCCAAAGCACTTGGATATCAAGGCACTGAATTACAAGAAACTATCAATAGCGATGAGTCGGCCCTTGCTAAATTTGAGATTATAAGGGCCTACGGTGCACTGAAAATGGGATTGATAGAACATTTAGAGCAGGCAAAAGAACGGCAACATACTCCCAAAGTTGCTTTTGTATCACCAAGCACTGAATATCAAACGTCAAGTGGGAAAACTGTCACTGCTGAAGATATTGATTTATCAGTTCGGGCCTTATCTATGGGTAAATTACACCATGCCATGATGGGAACTGCTGCAGTAGCAATAGGAACCGCTGCGGCTATTCCCGGTACTTTGGTTAATTTAGCGGCTGGTGGTGGCCCCAAAAATTCTGTAATATTTGGACATCCATCAGGTACTTTGAAAGTAGGGGCAGAGACAAAACTTGCTAATGAAGTATGGATGGTGAAAAAAGTATCGATGAGCCGTAGTGCCAGAAAATTAATGAAAGGAGAAGTTTATATTCCTGCTAAATCTTTTTAAACTAGTTCGATATCCTAAAAATTTATAAGGCTGTTTTAATATGCCTCAGTCATTACCAAAAAGCGCTTCAATATGCCCTTTATGCAATAAGCTCAATGAATGTAGTGCAGAACTTGGGAGCTGTTGGTGTTTTAATACTAGTATACCCGCCGGATTAAAAGCTCAACTCCATGAAAATGTAGATCCTAGCTGTATCTGCCAATCCTGTATTGCTATCTATAATAATGCCCCTGAAAAATTTACTTTTGACAGTTAATTCAAAGAGCTGATTATTTACATTTTGTTAAGTTAAGGTTCATAAAAAACCTTTAATATAGCCATCTCGATTCATAAAGGAATAGTTATGCGTATTATCACATTAGTTTTACTTTTAGCTTGCGTTAGCCAAAGTCATGCTAAGCAATCTAAATCGTCTGTAGACTTAAATCGGCAAATAGAAGTAACTGGAGTGGGGCTGGTATTTAGTGTGCCTGACAGATTTAGTTTTTCGTTATCCTTAGAAGAAAAGGGTAGTTCAGCCGCAGATTTAAACGCTGTAATGACTAAAAAGTCTACCAATGTGATTAACGCTTTGCTCAAGGTAGGGGTAAATAAAAAATCGTTACAAGCTTTACAAGTCAGGTTTAATCCTTGGGTTGAATACAGCAATCAGAAACGTGAACAAAAAGGTTTTATTCTAACGCGCACCATAAACGTCACTGTGGATGACCTTCAAATTTACGAAAAAGCTATTGATGAAGTGTTAAAATTGGGTATCACCAGTATTTCAAATTTTAATTACAGTAGCAGTCAGTCTGAAGTTGAATATCAAATGTCATTACGCCAAGCTTTATTGAACGCAAAAGCTAGGGCTCAAGACATGGTAAAAACATTAGACTTGAAATTAGGCAAAGTGATATCCATATCTGAGCAATCAGCAGGACAAGTTATGCCGGTTCAAATGCGAATGCAAGAGGCCAAGTCTAGCAGTAGTTACCAGCCTGGAGAAATGACTACCGAAACTCAAGTTAGGGTGGTGTTTTCTTTGGAATAGCTGGATATACAGATTAACACCTTAGGTTTTATTGAATGAATCAAAATAAAAAACAACAGTATGCTGAGTTAGCCGCCCAAGCAGAAGCCTTAGTTTCATCTGAAACAGATGTGATCGCTAATATGGCAAATATTAGCTCCCTTATTTACTGGGCATTAGCTGATGTTAATTGGGCGGGGTTTTATCTCCATAAAGAAAAACAATTAGTACTCGGGCCTTTTCACGGGCAACCAGCTTGTATCCGAATTCCACTTGGTAGAGGGGTATGTGGTACCGCAGCACAAGATAACCAGATTCAGCTTATTGAAGACGTGCATGAATTTGCAGGTCATATTTCTTGCGATGCAGCATCAAACTCTGAAATTGTTTTGCCCATACTTAAAGACGGAAAAGTGTTTGGGGTACTAGACCTAGATAGTCCATTAGTTGCTAGATTTGATGAGCAAGATAAAGTTGGATTATCGAAAATAGTTGAAGTCTTTGAAAGATCATTGAATTTAGAAGTAGGCAAGTAGATGAAAAACTTAATTGATATTCATGTTGCTCTTGCAACCGTTGATGACATGGATTTTTGGGAAGACAGAGCTGAACTAGCTAGTGATAGGTTAAATACTATACTGCACATGTTGTACGATAAGGCCAATGAAGACATCAAAACGGTGTCCTTAGAGAACATGATCCAATATATTTGGGAAAATTGGCGAGAAGATAGCCATTTACTCGATATTGATGACGATGATTTGTACGACTGGGTTGACCAACTTCTAGCAACTTGGGATGATGAGCACCAAGAACCTCGTAATTAACCAAACTAGAAGACTTAATGGACAATCCACAGAAATTTTCGAATAGCAAAGAAGTAATTAATTTCTTAGTTGAGCAATTCCCAGCTTGTTTCAGTAACAAAGGTGACGCAAAACCGTTAAAGATTGGAATCTTTCAAGATTTAGCTGAACGTTTAGTAGAAGAAGAGCGAGTAAGTAAAACGCTACTACGCTCTTCTTTACGTCATTACACCAATAGCTGGCGTTATTTGCATTGTATAAAAAAAGATGCCAAACGAGTAGATATTGACGGTAACGAAGTAGCTGCAATTGATAATGAGCATGTTGAGCATGCACAAAAACAACTTGAAGAAAGTAAGGCCAAAGTCGCGCTTAAACGTAAAGAGCAAAAAGCAGCTGGCCTTGAAACAAAGAAAAACTTCAAAAAGAAAGATGTGCCTAAGTTCAAGCCTACATCTAAAACTAAAAAACCTGCCCAACCAAAAGAAAAGCTTCCTCCAGCAGAACGCCTAAACGATAGTCAAATCGTTGCAGGGACCGCTGTGACAGTTAAAGTCGGTAAAACACCTATGCCTGCTACCATCTCTGATGTAGCAAAAGATGGAATTCAAGTGCAACTTGACTCAGGAATGGTTGTCAAAGTGCAATTAGAAAATTTAAGGTTGGCTCGCACCAAGAGGTAATTAAATGATTAAATCAATTCGTGTATCGGTATTGTCCGCGTTAGTTATAGTAAGCACAGGTTCATTAGCACTAGAAAGCAGCTTGGGGGTCAAAGACTTGCCCAAGCTAACACAGGAATCGCAGCACGTTGCTGCTGCAAAAAGAGTCACTTCTCAATTTTTGCGTGCACATTACAAACAAATTGATTTAGATGACGAATTATCAGTAAAAATATTTAACCGTTTTATTCGCTCTTTGGATTTTAATAGAAACGTTTTTACCGCAGAAGATATTGCCAAGTTCTCAGTTGATAGTAAGAAGTTTGATGATGCCATTGAAAGAGGTAATTTAAGTATAGCCTATGAAATTTATCAATTAAACATGCAGCGCAGGACTGAGCGTTATCAATTTTCACTTAGCTTATTAGAAAATGAATTTAACTTTGAAAAAATAGGCGATAAATTTGTTTACGACAGAAAGGATGCGGAATGGGCTAAAAATGAAGCTGAACTTGACGAACTTTGGCGTCAAAGAGTTAAGTATGATGCCCTCAATTTAAAGTTAGCTGGTAAAGAATGGCCTAAAATTCAAGAATTGTTGGCTAAAAGATACGAGCGAGCTATTAAACGCTTAACACAAACCTCCAGCGAAGATGTTTTTCAAACCGTGATGCATTCTTTTGCTAGAAGTATCGAGGCTCACACTAGTTATTTGTCACCTCGTAATGCTGAACGTTTTCAAATGGAAATGAACCTTTCTTTTGAAGGCATTGGAGCAGTACTTTTAAGCGAAGATGATTTTACCGTTATCCGAAGCGTAGTGCCTGGCGGGCCTGCTGATTTGTCACAAAAGATAAAGCCAGAAGATAAGATTGTTGGTGTGGCTCAAGATGAAGATGAATTTGTTGATGTTATTGGATGGCGCTTAGATGAGGTTGTTGAGCTTATTAAAGGTCCTAAAGGCAGTACTGTAAAATTACAAATTATGAAAGGCTCGTCTGAGTCTTCAGTTCCTGATGTAGTTACACTTGTTCGCGATAAAATTAAGCTAGAAGACAGAGAAGCCAAATCAGAAGTTTATACACCCAAAACAGGTCCTCATAAAGACCAAAAATTGGGGGTGATTGCAATCCCTTCTTTTTATAATAAATTACACCAAGATGTTCAAAGAGAAATCGCTAGTCTCACTGAACAAGGGGTGGAAGGTATAATTGTCGATTTACGGGGTAATGGGGGCGGCTCTTTAACAGAAGCAACCTTATTGTCTGGTTTGTTTATCGATAAAGGACCAGTGGTTCAAATAAGAAGTGGTGCTGGTCGTATCAGGTTAGAGCAAGATGTTGACGGTAAGGTTTTTTATAACGGACCTTTAACAGTTTTAGTTGACCGATATAGTGCTTCAGCTTCAGAGATTTTTGCTGCTGCGATGCAAGATTATAACCGTGCATTAATCTTAGGCGAACAGACTTTTGGTAAAGGTACAGTACAGCAACATCGTCCTTTAGGTCGTATTTATGATTTATATGAAAACCCTTTAGGCAGTGTGCAGTTTACTATTGCAAAGTTTTACCGCATTAATGGTGGCAGTACTCAGCACAAAGGAGTAATACCAGACATTTTATTCCCATCAGTAATTGACCATGCAGACTGGGGTGAAAGCCAAGAAGAGAATGCTTTACCTTGGGATAGTATTGCTCGAGCCAATTACGCAACCTTTGATGAAAATAAAAATGTTGTCGAAAGTCTAACAGCACTTCATAAACAAAGAGTCAAAACGGAGTTTAACTATATTTATGAAGATATCGTTCGCTATAATATTAAAAAAGAAGATAAAACTATTTCTTTAGTTGAGTCTGAGCGTTTGAACGAAAAGGCTGAGAATGAAAAACGCGCCTTAACAAGAACTAACGAGCGTTTGGATAGGATAGGACTTGAGAAAGTAGAAAACTTAGACGACTTACCAGAAGAGTTAGAAGATATTGATGGTTTCTTGGAAGAAGCTGCAAACATTACTTATGATGTGTTGGCTGCCAACGTATACGCTATAAATAGTAAACAAGAATAAGTTTAAGGCCTCTATCGGGGCCTTAAATTTATCTTTCATAAAAATAACAATAAAAGGTTTATAGATGAGTGCACGTGGAGAATTTTCATCTCGGATTGGTTTTGTATTGGCTGCAGCTGGTTCAGCTGTTGGGTTGGGAAATATATGGGGATTTCCTACTCAGGTTGCTAGTAATGGTGGCGCAGCATTTGTATTAATTTATATTCTTTTAGCTTTCGTATTGGCTTACCCAGTTTTAATGGCTGAGCTTATTATCGGCCGAGCCACTCGTTCAAACATGGTTGATGCCCTAAGTAAAATCTCCAACGGTAGTATTTTAGGTAAAGCTACTGGCGTGTGGGGGTTTGTTACCGTTTCTTTAATTCTTTCTTTTTATGCACTAGTTGCTGGCTGGATGCTGTCTCATTTTTTACAAACCATCAGTGACATGAGCGGCCAAGAGTCACTATCGACTTGGTTGGTAACCTCTTCATATACTCGTGATATTCTATTCTGTGGTTTGTTTTTATGTTTAACAGCTAGCATAGTTACAGGTGGAGTCAGTAAAGGTATTGAAAAATGGTCAGTGCGCCTGATGCCTGCATTGTTTGTTATTATTGGTCTATTGATAATCTATGTTTCTACTCTTGAAGGCGCAATGAGTGGTTGGAAAGCATACTTAAAGCCAGACTTTAGTTTAATTTTAGATCCTAAATTACTTATTAATGCCATGGGGCAAGCTTTTTTCTCTATGTCATTAGGCGTAGGTACCATGCTTGTATATGGATCTTACGTCAGTAAAAAAGAAAATTTACCAACGTTAGGGGCCTCTGTAGCTTTGGTTGATATTGGCGTGGCAATACTCGCTGGTATGCTTATTATTCCTGCTATGTACGTTGCCCTTCACAATGGCATTAAAATATTTACGGATACCGGAGCATTAATTGACGGACCTAATTTAATCTTTGCTGTTTTGCCATCATTATTTGACTCTATGGGTACAGTGGGCGTGTTTGTTGCTTTTGTATTTTTCGCATTAATGTTAATTGCAGCGCTAACGTCGTCAATATCTATGTTAGAAGTGCCTGTTGCGTATGTGGTTGAAAATAAAGGTGTGAACCGTAAAAAAGCGGTATGGTCGCTAACCATCCTAATTTTCTTAATCAGTTCAATCATTGCTTTTAATATGGCCTCTCTATTTGGGCTAGTGATTGATTTGACCACCAAGTACAGTCAACCATTATTGGGTTTAGTTTTGTGTGTTTTTGCTGGTTGGATTTGGAAACGAGATCAAATTCTTAGTGAAATTAAACAAGGAAATGAACAAGTAGAGCACAGTATATTTTGGAAAGTTTGGCCTTGGTACGTACGTTTTGTATGTCCCGTTGTTATTGTAATAATGTTTTATCTATCCATTTTTGGATAAGCAACTTTGTAACCTCTTAGATGGACATAGAAATTCATGACTGAAGAAAAACAACAAGTTGAAGCATCGTTATCAGATGCTCTCATTCCAATTATTATTCTCATTACTTTGTTAGGTGGGTCTGTTTATCTATTTGGAGATAATTCATCTTTTGGACCGAATCAAATTGCATTGCTTATTGCGATGGGTATCGCCTCTATAATAGGCATTAAAAATGGTTACAGTTGGGATGATATTGAAAAAGGTATTATCAAAGGTATTTCAAGATCACTTGGCGCAATTTTAATATTATTAGCTGTTGGTTCTTTGATTGGGACTTGGATGTTATCTGGTACTGTACCTACCTTGATTTACTATGGGTTAGATCTTCTCAATCCTTCTATGTTTTATGCTGCTAGTTGTTTAATTTGCGGCATTGTCGCGATGAGCATTGGTAGCTCTTGGACAACGGCTGCAACAGTAGGGGTAGCCTTAATGGGCGTGGCCATTGGAATGGGAATGTCAGAGGCTATCACAGCTGGTGCAATTATTTCTGGTGCTTACTTTGGTGATAAAATATCACCACTGTCTGAGACCACCAATTTAGCCCCAGCAATTGCTGGAACTAACTTGTTTGAACACATCCAATATATGATGTGGACAACGGTTCCTAGTATTGTCATCACCCTTTTGATTTTTGTAGCGATTGGCTTAGGCGCAGATATTCCAGACTCCAATAGCAAAATACAAGAGATGCAGTCAATTTTAAAACAAGAGTTTAATCTTGGTTTTCATATGTTAGTGCCTTTAATTGTGTTGTTAACCATGGCGATTAAAAAGGTTCCAGCTTTTCCTGCTGTTGCAATTGGCGCTTTGTTAGGTGGTATATGGGCAATAATTTTCCAAAGTGATGTCATTGTAAGTTTAGCTAATGGCGAAACCAGTGCTTATAAAGCATCCATAATAGTTGTTTGGACCGCTTTGTTTGATGGAGTATCTTTTTCAACCACAAGTGAGACGCTCAATGATTTACTGAGTAGAGGTGGTATGTCTAGTATGTTAAATACAATTTGGTTAATCATGTGTGCAATGACATTTGGAGCGGTTTTAGAAAGAGTCGGCTTACTGAAGCGGGCGGTTACAGCATTTCTAAAAGGAGCAAAAGGTGCTGGTGACATGGTAACTCGTACTATTTTAACTTGTATAGGGACCAATGTAATCACTGCCGATCAATATATGGCAATTGTGATGCCTGGTAGAATGTATAAAGATGAATTTGAAAAACGCGGGTTAAATCAATTGAATTTATCAAGGAGCTTAGAAGACGGAGGTACCTTAACCTCTCCTCTTATCCCTTGGAATACATGTGGTGTATATATGCATGGTGTGCTTGCTGTAAATCCTTTAGATTATTTTGTTTTCGCCTTCTTTAACTTAATCAACCCAGTGTTGTCTATTATATATGCATATTTAGGTATTAAAATTTTAAGAATTCCAGTACCAGAGGTTAAGTAACAAACCTAATTTTATATGGGCTGTTTAAATCTAAACAGCCTTATTTTATCCTTCAATACAAATGAAACTTGAGAAAGTCATGTCTACACATATTCCTACTGTAAAAAAACGCTCTGATTATCAACAACCAAATTTTATCATTACTAAAGTAAACCTAGAGTTTAACCTTGACGCTACTACAACTCGTGTTATTTGTATTACTCAGATTGAACGTCAGGGAGATCATAACACTCCATTAGTCTTAAATGGTGAAGGATTAGACTTGAGGTCTGTTTCAATTAATGGTGATAAACATAGAGATTACAAAATAGGTCCAGGTAGCCTTACAGTGAATACTGACTTAGATAAGTTTGAGTTACGTATAGAGAATATGATCAACCCTCAGGATAATTCTAGTTTAGAGGGGCTATATTTATCGGCTGGGGCTTTTTGTACACAGTGTGAGGCTGAAGGGTTTCAAAAAATCACCTATTTTTTAGACAGACCAGATATTTTGGCTGTTTATGATGTAAAAATTATTGCTGACAAAACGCAATTCCCATTCTTATTATCAAACGGGAATAAAATTGCTGAAGGGGAGTTGCCAGATAATAAACATTTTGTTTCATGGCAAGACCCTTTCAATAAACCTTGTTACTTATTTGCATTGGTAGCTGGAGATTTCGATCTACTTGAAGATACTTTCATAACTCAATCTAATCGAGAAATTGCGTTACAACTGTTTGTAGATAAAGGCAAATTAGACAGAGGACAACACGCTTTAGACTCTCTCAAAAAAGCAATGAGATGGGATGAAACCGTGTTTGGATTGGAATACGACCTAGATATTTACATGATTGTTGCCGTTGATTTTTTCAATATGGGCGCCATGGAAAATAAAGGGTTGAATGTTTTTAATAGTAAGTTTGTTTTAGCTAATTCTGACACCGCTACTGATGAAGATTATTTTAATATCGAAGCGGTGATAGCTCATGAATATTTTCATAATTGGACAGGTAACAGGGTAACCTGCCGAGACTGGTTTCAACTAAGTCTAAAAGAAGGATTAACGGTTTTCAGAGACCAACAATTTAGCTCTGACATGGGTTCAGCAATAGTTAATCGTATTAAAAACGTACGGATAATAAGAGAACACCAGTTTGCTGAAGATGCTAGTGCTATGTCTCACCCGATTAGGCCAGATGAAGTGATGGAAATGAACAATTTCTACACGGTTACTGTTTATGATAAAGGCTCTGAAGTAATTAGAATGTTGCATACCATCTTGGGAAAACAAGGATTCTTAGCAGGAATAAAACTTTATTTTGAGCGCTTTGATGGTCAAGCCGTTACTTGTGATGATTTTGTTCAAGCCATGCAAGATGCCAATAATAAAGACTTAACACAGTTTAGGCTATGGTATAGCCAATCGGGTACGCCAAGTATTGATGTTTCTGATGACTACAATAGCGATACGAGAACTTATAAGATTACCTTTAAACAGACTCACAAAGCCACTTTTGAACAAGATGAAAAACATAACCTTGTTATTCCTATTCAATTTAGTTTACTAAATACTTCAGATAACAAAGTCCACACTCTTGAACTTACTGAAGAGACACAAACTATAGAATTTGGCCAATTAGCACATAAACCCTTACCATCTTTACTTCATAATTTCAGTGCGCCAGTTAAATTGAAGTATGAATATGAACAAGCAGGCCTGGCAAACGTTATGCTTGATTCTCCTGATGATTTTGCACGTTGGGATGCAGGACAAACCTTATTTAGTGAATGTATCCACCAAGCCAGTCAGTTATCAACCATTGAAAGTGATGATTTAATCAACCGTACTATCAGGTACTTTGTAGAAGTGATAGATAGTAAAGATATTGAGACGGCTCTTAAAACAGAAATCTTAACGGTTCCTAGCTTTGAAACACTGTTTCAACAGTCTGACTCAGTGAATATTGATCGTCTATATCAAAGCCGAGAAGCACTATTAACGAAAATGGGGCAAGTATTTGAAGCTCAGTGGAACGCGATTTATCATGGCAAATCTAAACAAAACTATCGTTATGACCAAAAGCAGGTTGAACAGCGTAAGTTAGCTAATTTAGCGCTTAAATATTTAAGTTATGCGAATAAAGCCCTATCGACTAAATTGGTTAGTGATCAGTTCTTTAGTTGCGACAATATGACAGATTCACTCGGGGCTTTATCAGCAGCGCAATCTACAGATTTAAATTTATTTGAAAGCTTAATGACTCAATTTGAGCAAAAGTGGCATGACGATCCACTCGTTTTAGATAAATGGCTTGCACTGCATGCCAAAACAAATCGAGCTGATATACTGCCACGTATAGAATTACTAATGAGCCACGCCCAGTTTACTATTAACAATCCAAATAGGGTGAGAGCACTGATAGGATCATTTGCATTTTTCAATGTTAAAGGGTTCCATAAAATCGATGGTAGTGGCTATAAATTTGTGGCTGATTATTTAATTAAGTTGAATAGTGTCAATCCTCAAGTTGCCGCTAGAGTAATCACTCCTTTAATTCAGTGGCAAAAAGTCGATAAAGAACGCCAAGATTTGATGCAACATCAATTAATGCGTATTGGCAATACTAAAGGGCTTAGTAAAGATTTATTTGAAAAAATTTCAAAAAGTTTACCTTAGGCAACACCAATATTATGCAGACGTTTTATTTTACTTTAGGGCTAAAATATGAAGAATGCGAGTCCTTGTATCAGCCAGGTATAAATACCGTTGTTATGACCGCAGACAACGGTACAAGAGTTCAACTACCAGTCAAAAACCTACGCCCTCATGTTACTAGAACGGGGATTAAAGGTCGTTATCTTCTTATTATTAACAGTGACAATAAATTCCAAAGTTTTGAGAAGATAGCCTAAGCTCTACTGTATTTATAGAAATTTATTTTTGCATAAATATTTACCCAAAAGTCATGTAAATGCCTATATACACGTTTTTTCCTACATAAGCTGCATAGCTATGAATAATGTTAAATTTAAGTAAATTTAACTCTTTTACTTGAATTGTTTTTTAGCGAGAATACAGCAACTTAAGCCAAAAACTGTGTGTTTTGCTGTCTTTCGACTAAACTTTTATTGTTTGTCACCTAGGCTGCTCATCTTTCTAGTTGATAAGCCTATTGTTAATAATTTTGTCAACCTAATATAGGTAAAAAAATGACCGTTGTAGATAATCAGCATTCTGTTCTTTTAGAAAACGTCTATACGTTAATTTCTAAGAAAGTCTCCCCTGAAAAAGTAGCACAGGTAACTAATTTTTCTAAAATTCTATTTAAAAATATAGGCAGCCATGACCTAGAAGACAGAAGCGATAGCGATTTATATGGTGCTACTCTTAGCTTATGGAATGAGTTTATAGATTATCCTGCAGATAAGCCTTTTATTCGCGCCTTTAATCCTGAGATTGGTAAACATGGTTGGCAATCAACTCACACTATTGTGGAGTTGATTGTGACTGACATGCCATTTTTAGTCGACTCTGTGCGAATGGCTCTGAATAGAATGGGGATTACAGCGCACTTATTGCTCCACAGTCCCATTGCTTTGTGTCGTGATGTAAAAAGTAGGGTTGCTTCATTTGAAGAACCAAATAGCGCTAAAGAAGGGGTGATTAAACAAACTGTTTTTCTAATAGAAGTCGACAGACAAACCTCTAAAAAAGCCCTAGATGAATTAACAGATGAGTTAATGTCTGTTGTAGACGAAGTATCTTTAGCCGTGAATGATTGGAAACCAATGCGTAACCGTCTAGAAGAGCTTATAGATATTATAAGTAATAAGCCGTGTCCAGTTAATGAGGAAGCAAAACAACAAACAGTTAAATTTTTAAACTGGTTAAGCAATCATAACTTTACATTGATGGGTTATCGATCGTATACCGTTAGCGGTATTGATGGGGACTATTCTTGGGTAGCTGACAACGAAACTAGCTTAGGTTTGATGAAAAACTCTAAAACTAACCGAGAAAGAGTGTTATCGAACATACCTTTATCTGCTCGAGAAGAGGCGCTTAGTAAAAATCCATTAATGTTGACAAAAACCAGTACACGTTCGCGTGTACATCGACCTGCTTATTTAGATTATGTTGGGGTTAAACAATTTGATGAAGCTGGTAATGTAGTTTGCGAGGATAGATTCATAGGTCTGTATTCTGCTTCATTTTATAATAGTAGTGCCACACACATTCCCGTTTTACAGAAGAAAATAGATGATATCTCTAAGTTATCTGGTTTTTATCCAGGTACTCATGGGCATAAAGCATTCCTGAATATTATTGAAACCTATCCAAGGGACGAATTATTACAAGGGACGGTTGCAGAGCTTGCACAAATTATTCTAGGTATCTTTCAGATGCAAGAACGAGGTATGTCTCGTTTGTTTGTTCGCAAAGACACCTTCGGGCGCTTTGTGTCATGCATGGTTTATGTTCCTAGAGAGCGTTACAACACGCAACTTAGAAAAGATACTCAAGCGTTACTAAAAAAGTCATTTTCAAGCGATCAAGAAGTTGAATTTACAACTTATTTTTCGGAATCTGTTTATGCCCGAACCCACTACATAACCCGAGTTAAAAACAACAATGCGGAATATAACGTGAAGGAAATTGAAAAGAACGTCATAGAGCTCAACAAAAGTTGGGAAGACAGTCTAGCATCTACCATCCGTTCTAATCATGGGGAAGCTAAGGGTAAAAAGCTTGAAACTAGATATGGCAATGCATTTTCTAATAGCTACAAAGAATGCAGTTTACCTAGCGCCGCTTTGGTAGATATTGAAAAACTTGAACAGCTAACTACTGAGAACACTCTTGATATGTTGTTCTATCGACCTTTAGAAGAAGGACCTGATAGTAAATCAGTAAAGTTAAAATTATTTCACAAAAATGAGCCTATTCATTTATCTGTTGTATTGCCTATGTTAGAAAATTTTGGATTAAGGGTAATTGATGAAAGCCCTTATAAAGTGAATTTAGATAACGGATCTGTAAATTGGATTATGGATTTTTCCATGCTACATAACGCCAGTAACGATATGGATATGGAACAGGCACAAACTTTATTTCAATCTGCTTTTTCACAAGTGTGGTATGGAAAACTAGAAGATGACTCTTTTAATCGCCTAGTATTAGGGGGAGGATTATCTGGTCGTAACGTTACTATATTAAGAGCTTATGCGAAATACATGCGCCAAATTGGTAGCTCATTCAGCCACGACTATATAGCCAATACACTAGCTAACTATCCTCAAATAGCGGTATTACTAATAGACTTATTCACACAGAAATTTAACCCAGCGATTAAACGCAATGATAAAACTGCTGAAAAAATACTCAGTACCATCAAAACACATTTAGATGATGTTTCTAATTTAGATGACGACAGGATTATTCGTCGCTACTTAGACTTAATTTTGGCTACATTAAGAACAAACTTTTATCAGAAAGATCAATATGGACACGATAAGTCTTATGTTTCTTATAAAATGCTACCAGAACTTATACCTGAGATGCCTTTACCTAAGCCTAAGTATGAAATATTTGTTTATAGCCCAAGAATAGAAGGCGTACATTTGCGTGGAGGCAAAGTCGCACGAGGTGGATTACGTTGGTCAGATAGACAGGAAGATTTCAGAACCGAAATATTAGGCTTAGTGAAAGCGCAGCAAGTTAAGAATACGGTTATTGTTCCCGTTGGCGCTAAAGGTGGATTTGTCTGTAAAAAACTACCGATAGATCAAGGGCGTGAAGCCTTTCAAAAAGAAGGGCAAGAGTGCTACAAAACCTTTATACGTAGTTTACTAGATATTACAGATAATATCGTCGACGGAAACGTTGTGCATCCCAAAGACGTGGTGCGCTTAGATGAAGATGATGCCTATTTGGTTGTCGCAGCAGACAAAGGTACAGCAACATTTTCTGATATAGCAAACGGCATTGCAGATGAATTTAACTTTTGGCTTGGTGATGCTTTTGCTTCTGGTGGCAGTATAGGTTATGACCATAAGAAAATGGGTATCACTGCAAGAGGTGCTTGGGAATCGGTTAAAAGGCATTTCAGAGAAATGGGAAAAGACTGCCAAACCTCAGATTTTACCTGTGTAGCAGTAGGAGACATGGCCGGAGATGTATTTGGTAATGGGATGCTACTTTCTAAACATACTAAATTAGTGGTGGCGTTTAATCACCTAAATATCTTTTTTGACCCAAGTCCAGATATTGAATCTAGCTATAAAGAAAGAAAGCGATTGTTTGAAAACCCATCTCTTGGTTGGGATGACTACAACAAGTCAATTATTTCAAAAGGTGGCAATATTTTTAGTCGCTCAACTAAATCTATAAAGCTTAGCCCTGAAATGAAAGCATCATTAGGTACTAAGCAAGCAAGCATGACACCAAACGAGTTAATTCATGCCGCCTTGAAAATGCCAGTAGATTTACTTTGGAATGGTGGTATAGGAACCTACGTAAAAAGTAGCAAAGAAACTCATGCTCAAGTGGGCGACCGAGCCAACGACGATGTACGTGTAAACGGTAACGAGTTAAATACTAAAATAATAGGTGAGGGTGGCAACTTAGGTGTAACGCAATTAGGTCGTATAGAATTTGCCGAAAATGGTGGTAGAGTTAATACCGACTTTATAGACAATGTAGGCGGTGTTGACTGCTCAGATAATGAAGTCAACATCAAAATTCTATTGAATACTTTAGTTAGCTCAGGTGATTTAACTGTTAAACAGCGTAATAATTTACTTTACGACATGACCAACGAAGTAGGAGATTTAGTTATTCAAGATTGCTATAGGCAAACAGAATCCATATCTATTTCCAAGTTAGGTGGGGTTGGCCAGTTAAGAGAGCAATTAAGGTTTATTCATGGTTTAGAGCGTGAAGGGTATCTAAATCGTGAGCTAGAGTTTATACCTACAGATGAAGAGATATCAGATAGACTGGCTAAATCAGCTGGGTTAACTAGACCTGAACTCTCTGTTTTGATTGCCTATGGTAAAATGGTTATGAAGGAAAAATTTAATATTTCTTCTATTACCGATAATCCATATCATGGCAAGTTGTTAATTGAAGCATTTCCTATGAAGTTACAAGAACAGTTTTCGTCACAAATGCAACTTCATCCGCTTCGAAGTGAAATTATTGCGACTAAGTTAACTAATAATATTATTAATGACTTAGGCATGAATTATGTGTTTAGGATCCAAGAGGAAACAGGCGCTGCAGTAGAGGAAATTGCAAACGCTTATGCTGTAGTTAAAGGCATTTACAGAATGGAAACATTGTGGAAAGAAGTAGAAGCCTTGGATAACAAAATACCTTCGGATGTGCAATTAGGCATGCTTGATAGCATTCGTCGTACAATGCGTAGGGCATCTCGTTGGTATATTAGGCATGGTACTAAACTTATAGGTATTCAAGAAGCCATTGATAGTTACCAATCAACATATGATGATTTGTCAGCTAACTTGGACCACTATTTAGTAGAGGAAGAGCTCCAAGAATTACAGCATGCTTGCTCTGACTTAGAGAAATCAGGCGTACCAAAAGACACAGCATTTAAGGTTGCCTCTTTAAGTAATATGTTTCCATGTATGGATTTGGCACAAATAGCTGAATCCGAAAATAAAAATATAAAACTGGTGGCAAATTTGTACTATAAATTGGGTTCCAAGCTAGAGCTACACTGGTTCTTGGCTCAAATAGATAGACAAGCAGTAAGTAACCATTGGCAAGCTTTGGCTAGGGCTTCTTATCGTGAAGAATTAGATTGGCAACAAAGATCATTGACCTCTGTGTTATTATCAGCCGCCAAAGGTAAAGATGCAGAAATCATTTTAAAAAATTGGATGGACAATAATCGCACTTTACTCGATCGCTGGTATCATATGATGTCGGAGTTTAGAACCAGTAGTACCCATGAGTTTGCCAAGTTTTCTGTTGCCCTTAGAGAGTTAATGCTTTTAAGCATCAACGCTAACGATTAATAAAACTGTCTAACACAGCCCTGGTTGATACCTTTGGTACTTACCGGGGCTTTTTTATGTCTAAAGAGAAATATATGTATTCAATTATTCAAAAATGTCTATTTACCCAAGATGCTGAATGGAGCCACGACTTCACAATAAATTGGTTAAAACGAACTCAAAACACACCTTTAAACTTTATCTATAAACAAAGTATCCCAACAAAACCTGTAAATGTGTTTGGTATTGCATTCAAAAACCCAGTGGGCTTAGCCGCAGGGCTTGACAAAAATGGCGAGTGTATTGACGCTTTTGCTGCAATGGGTTTCGGTTTTATCGAAATAGGAACAGTGACGCCAAAAGCACAAGCTGGTAACGACAAACCAAGAATGTTTAGGTTACCCAAAGGGCAAGCGATTATTAACCGAATGGGGTTTAATAATAAAGGGGTAGACAACCTAATTGAGAACGTAAAGAGATGTAAATACGACGGCGTATTGGGTATTAACATTGGTAAAAATAAAACCACTCCAGAAGAAAATGCCTTAGACGATTATCTTATTTGTTTACGAAAAGTCTATAACTATGCGAGTTATGTCACTGTAAATATCTCATCACCAAACACACCCGGGCTTAGAAATCTACAACACGGAGATGCGCTAGAAACACTTCTGCAAGGGCTTAAAAAAGAGCAAAAATTATTAGAAGTAGAGCACGGTAAATATGTTCCAGTTCTCGTTAAGATCGCCCCCGATCTAAGCGACAGAGAGATTGTCGACATGTCAAATTCTTTGATCAATGCTGAGATCGACGGAGTCATCGCAACCAATACAACTTTAGACAGAGATCTTGTTGCGGGACAAGAAAATGCTGAAGAAATGGGGGGGCTGAGCGGCGCTGTGTTACAAGCTAAAAGCCAAGCTGTAACAGAGAAACTTTGCAAAGAGATTGCAGGCAGGATACCGGTTATAGGGGTAGGGGGTATTCACTCCGGATCATCTGCTAAGGAGCGGATCGAAGCCGGATCTCAGTTGATCCAAGTGTATTCAGCATTGATCTACAAAGGGCCATCTTTGATCAAAGAGATCGTAAACTCCTTATAAGGATCATAGAGAGATCTCGTTATTTTAGAATAATTAAATATGGCAAATTAACACCATTAGTTTGTTAATTTATGTTAGTTTTTTAGACGATAAATTTACTAATATTTGGTGTTTAATTTTTATGTTGCAGCCTATGGCAGATTGGTTTTGGTTCTCTGAAAATGGTCAACTCATGTTGTCCATGGGAAAAGAGTGGCAATGTACAACTGCATATAATCAACAGCATATTGTTAACTTGCCTGTAGATAAGCAACTTTTTAGTCTACGAGATACAGAACTATATCTTTCTATTGGAAATAGTTTATTAACTAGTGATGCACAGTTTTCTGAAGCTCAGTTAACACATGTTTTAATTAATGCGACAGCCGCTTTAATTTTTCACAAACCAATTTCCCCAAAAAGTTGGTTATTTGATGAAGTTGAGTATTTTGGGGTTAACCATAAACTGGCAAAAATAAACACATCGTTTGGCACTGGAATCGTTTTAGTCTTGTGCGACCAACAGCAGCTTGCAACCTGCATGTTAATATCCAACGAAATACTAATTACCAACAAGAAATGCCTAAATCAATTTGACTTGGTAAAGGTCGCTGTAAATCGTTTAGAGCCCCTTCTTATTGCATCTGGCTCTCAATTAACAGCCTAGTCCCGAAACTTCAGTATTTAATCCTATCCTTTTCCTGATTAAACATGCGCTTAGTGCATATTTACCGTATAATCGCGCCCGTTTTAACGTCATATCCCAGTGAGATACATAATGTTTGAATTTTTAGTTACTACTTCTAAAGGCTTAGATGGCCTGCTATTTGATGAGATAGCTGCTATTTGTCCTGATGTGGCGTTAAAAAGTAAGCCTGGCCAGGTTTTAGTTACCGGTGAGTTGAGCGATGCCTATAAGATATGTTTATGGTCAAGACTAGCAAACCGCGTATTAGTTAAACTGGCAGAAGGCGACATAGATACTGCAGAAGATGTCTACAAAGTAACTGATAAAGCGAATTGGCCCAGTCATTTTGGTGTAAGTGATACCTTTATGGTGGACTTTAACGGCACAAATCAAAGCATCAATAATACGCAATTTGGTGGATTAAAAGTTAAAGACGCCATTGTGGACCAGTTTTCAATGTTTTTTGATGAACGTCCATCAGTTAATAAGCTTTCACCAAACATACGCATACAGGCTAGATTATGGCGTAATGTATTAGCCGTTTATATTGATTTATCTGGTCAAAGTTTACATCAAAGGCATTACCGCGCTAAAACAGGCCTAGCCCCTGTGAAAGAACACTTAGCAAGTGCAATGTTAATTAGAAGCGGTTGGACATCAGACATAACAACACCCATGTTAGATCCCATGTGTGGTGCAGGTACTATAGCTATTGAAGCTGCGTTAATTTCAACCAATGTTGCGCCTGGCCTTAGTAGAAAACAATGGGGCTTTGATTCATGGAAACAGCACGAACCTAATGTTTGGGAAGAGCTTTGCTCTTTGGCCCAATCTTTAAAAAGAGGACCTCAAGGCAAAATTTTTGCAAACGACATAGATAAAGCAGTCGTCTCTATCGCAAAAGAAAATGCCCGTATTGCCGGTGTTCTAGATAATATTAATTTTACTACTCAAGATGCTTGTAATTTTAACCACTCTGAAAAAGACATTGGTTATATGGTTACCAATCCACCCTATGGTGAGAGATTAAGCGATAGCAACAAACTAATCCCAACCTTTCAAAAATGGGGTGTAGCTCTAAAACAAGTATTTAAAGAATGGAATCTTTCTATTCTGACTTCAGACCGTGACTTGTTACGTCAAATGAAATTGAGCTCCAAGAAAGAATACAAACTCATGAATGGTAAACTAGAGTGTGTTTTAGTCAATTTTGAACTAAATGAACGCAATTGTATTGTTCGTGAAATAAAACCTATCAGTAATGACTTTGCTAATCGTCTTAAAAAGAATTTACAAAAAACAGACAGATGGTTAAAAAAGCAAAATACTAACTGCTACCGAATCTATGATGCAGATCTACCTGAATATAATGTGGCGGTCGATAGATACGCCGATTACTTAGTGGTTCACGAATATGCGGCTCCTAAAGATGTTCCTGAACATAAAGCAAAGAAACGTTTACAAGATGTTATTTTAACCTTACCTGAGGTGACAGGAATTGACGCAAACAGGATAATCCTTAAAGTGAGGGAGCAACAAAAAGGAAAGAATCAATATCAAAAAGTATCGCAACGCAAAGAAACCATTGAAGTTTATGAAAATGGCGCCAAGTTTATTGTTAATTTATATGATTACTTAGACACTGGGTTGTTTTTAGATCACAGAATTACCAGACAACTCGTACAACAAAAATCTGCAGGTAAAGATGTGCTAAACCTATTTGCTTATACTGGGAGTGTTTCTGTGCATGCAGCGTTAGGTAAAGCAAAATCTATTACCACTGTTGATATGTCGAATACTTACATTGATTGGGCAAAAGAAAACTTTAAGTTAAATGCTCTAACTGGAGCATATGAATTTGTTCAAGCCAACTGTATAACTTGGCTAAAAAGCCATACAAGTAAATACGATTTAATGTTTATTGATCCTCCCTCTTTTTCTAATTCAAAAAGAATGGAATCTACATGGGATGTGCAACGAGACCATATCAATTTAATAAGTGACGCACTTAAATGTTTAACCCCAGGTGGTGAAATAATTTTTTCTAATAATTTACGTCAATTTAAATTAGATGAAGCAACCCTAACCAAAATGGGCTGTAGTATTCAGAATATTTCAAAACAGACATTACCTGAAGATTTTCAGAGGAATCCTAAAATTCATCACTGCTGGTCACTTGTTAAGCAATAGGATTATTTAACCTTATGACATTAGTTTTTTATTCAGGTAAAGAATGTTGCTTGTGCGATCAAGCCGAGTCTTTACTTAAAGAAGTATCTCCATCTGTATTAGCGCAGACAACTAAAGTTGATGTGCGTTCAAGTACAAACTTATATCACATGTATGGAGCCAGAATTCCGGTGTTATTTAATAAAGAGAACGAACAAGAATTGCCTTGGCCGTTTAATAAAGAACAATTAGTAGAGTTTTTATCTTGAGTTTATTTCAATTAAAAAATGCCAGTATCATTCTAGGCCATCCACCATTGTTAAATGGTATCGAGTTAGTTATTCAACCAGGTGAAAGGTTGTGTCTTGTTGGGCGCAATGGTTGTGGTAAATCAACTTTACTTAAAGTGATTGAAGGTGAGATTAAATTAGATGATGGTCAGCGCATAGTTAATGGTGATGTGAAAATTTCACGTTTGCCACAAGACCCACCATCGAGTGTACAATGCTCATTGTTTGATTATGTTTCTGAGGGATTGGCCGAAGTAGGGCAATATTTAAAAGAATATTTTCAGACTGCTGATTTAGTAGCTGAAGATCCTTCAGATGCTAACTTGCAAAAGTTAGAGACCTTGCAACACAAAATTGACCATCACAATGGTTGGCAATTTGAGCAAAAAATACAACAGGTATTAACCAAGTTACAACTAGATCCAACACAACAACTAAGTGATTTATCAGGTGGTTGGAGAAGAAAAGCTGCGTTAGCGAAGGCTATGGCGAGTGAACCAGATGTGTTGTTACTTGATGAGCCTACTAACCACCTAGATATTGATATGATTAAATGGCTTGAAGAAGCTATAGCTAGTTACTCAGGCGCAGTTGTCTTTGTTAGTCATGATAGAGCATTTATTCGTAAAGTTGCCAGTAGGATTATTGATTTAGACAGAGGAAACTTAGTTAGTTACCCAGGAAGCTACCAAGCTTATATTGAACAAAAGGCCCATGATTTAGAAGTTGAAGAAGCGCAAAATGCCCTATTTGATAAGAAATTAAGCCAAGAAGAGACTTGGATAAGACAGGGGATTAAAGCCCGTAGGACGAGAAACGAAGGCCGGGTGCGGGCACTTAAAGCCTTACGTTTAGAGCATTCTCAACGAGCAAATAAATTGGGGCGCGCTAAAGTGAGTGTTAGCGAATCTAAGAGCTCTGGCAAAATTGTGTTTGAAACTGAAGCTCTCCATTACAAAATCGCAGATAAATTAATTGTTGAATCATTAACGACTACAATAATGCGCGGCGAAAAACTTGCGTTAGTAGGCCCAAATGGTTGTGGTAAAAGTACGTTAATAAAACTTTTCCTTGAAGAGTTAAAACCGACATCAGGCATTGTAAAGTCTGGGGCGAACATTGAAGTTGCATATTTTGACCAACATAGAGACCAACTTGATGGTGAATTAAGGGTTATTGATTGTATTGCAGACGGCAAACGTGAAGTGACGTTAAATGGGCGAACTAAACATGTCATGAGTTACCTTCAAGACTATCTATTTACCCCAGAACGAGTAAATTCTCCCGTTAAATCCTTATCAGGAGGAGAAAAAAACCGCTTACTTTTAGCTAAACTGATGCTGAAACCAAGCAACTTATTAATACTTGATGAGCCAACCAACGACCTAGATGTAGAAACGTTAGAATTATTAGAAGATACAATTGCAAATTACCCCGGTACTGTGGTTTTGGTGAGTCATGATAGGGAGTTTGTAGATAACGTAGTAACCTCAAGTTACTTTTTTGAAGGTAATGGCATAGTTAAGGAGTTTGTTGGTGGCTGTACCGATATTTCCAATTGGTATAAACAATTAGCGAGCAATAAAAATTCAAAAGCTGAAACTAAATCAGAAACTAAGAGTCAAAAAACGAAGACCAAAGAAGCAAGTACTAAAAAGCTATCATATAAGCTTCAACATGAATTAGAATCGTTACCTTTAAAAATTGAATCCTTGGAAAACCAGATTGAAAGTTTACAAGCAAAAGTAAATAACGCTGAATTTTTCAAACAAGATGCAACCGTAACCGATCCCGTATTGAATGAATTGAATGAGATACAAACAGTACTCACTCAATCTTATGACAGATGGGACGAAATCGAAGGCATGCTCGAATAAAACATAAGCAGTAAGCAGGATATTACATGATTAAAAAAAGGCTGGCTGTAGCATTATCTATAGCTCTTTTATCAATAGGTTCAGTAGAAGCCGCTAAATACAAAGTGGTTGAATTAGATGTAGCAAACGAAGGCCGTAATAGCTTTCCGAGTGCCATTAATGACGACGGGGAAATTTCCGTTAATGTAAACCTCCCTTATAACATTCCAATTGATGTAGATTTACTAAACTTTAGTTCTTTAGTTTTGACAGACCCAGAAGCGGCAAGTGTTGGTAATATTAATGATACAGATTACGAAATTTTACTCGCCGACATTAGACTCCAACAAGGTTCCCAGTTCATTCAACAAATAGCTGAAACCATAAGCTATCAAGCATCTGAAGATGAAACTGATTACATCCCAGTTTTTGACCAACAGGCATCAGCAGATGGTGACTACACCTTGAGTTCTACTGTTAATACACGTGATATAAATAATTCAGAGTTTACAGTAGGAAGTAGCCAAGGGTATTTTTCTAAGATTGATTATCAATTTGAAAGTGGGACAGAGACTACTTTCATTGTAAATGAGTTTGGCATAAGAGGTTTTGTATCCCGCAACGGCCAAACAACGGAATTACCACCGCCAGAAGATTTTGCCGGAGGTTATAGTGAAGCCTATGGTATTAATGAAAGCAACCAAGTCGTGGGGATTGGTACGACTGAGTATTTGACCGACACATTTGAGTTTGCAGAAGAAAGTTGTGAAGACGAAGACTTAAGAGGTGACATTCCATATGAGTCATGTATATCAAGTCTAGCGGCATCACTTACGGCTAACTTGAATGGAGCATCTCAATTGAGGGGCTTAATTTGGGAGCTTGATGGTGAAGGTAACCTATTAGATACCACTGAATTAGGTATTTTGTTCGAACCAGAAGCTGAAGATACTGGGAGCTATACCAGCCGAGCTGTCGCTATAAATGATAATGGAATTGCTGTTGGTGAGTCTCAAGGGGAATATACCACGAGTAATGCTACAGTCATTCGAACGTACGGAGTTGTTTTTAACGGTGATGAAGTATTAAACCTGACACCAAACCCCGATATTTCTGTTGCAGCAACTACACCAACGATTAGTTCAGCTACAGATATAAATAACAACAATCTGGTAGTTGGCTATCAAAATCAGAGAATTAATGGTGTAACCAGAGAAAAGTTTTTTGTTTATGATATCAATTTAGGTGAATTAGAATTTCCAGAAGATTTTTTCTTGGGCTCTGAAAGTAATGCATTGGATATTAACAATAATAATTTAGTGGTGGGTTTTGGTGAAGTTGACGCATCACTAGGACAAAGGCGCTCTGAAGGCTTTCTATATGACCACAATGTAAAAGAGTTTAATAGAATAGGGGACTTAATAGATTGTGATTCTAAATACACAATAGTCCAAGCCAATAGCATAAACGATAATGACGAAATTGCTGCCACTGCCCTTTACCTAGCGCCTTTACGTGATTCGAGAGGAGAGCTAGTCATTGACTCTGCTGGTAACGAAGTATTGGTAGATACCGTAGCAGCTGTTAAATTAATACCTATTGAAGGTGGTGATGTTGATATCTGTGAAGTGCCTCAAGAAGAGGTTGTTAGGCCACGTCAAGGAGCCTCAATAAGCTGGCTATTATTGTTTTCTGGAATGTTGCTAATGTGGCGTCGGTTAACTAAACAGTAAACGTATTTAGTTTGAAAGCCGCTTGATAAAGTGAATTACTTTAGAAAAGCGGTTTTTTTATGTCTAAATTTTATGAGAGAACATAAATAAGCCTATATATAGAATTCATTTAAAAATTTATTTTTTAGAAAAAATTGGTTTATTACTAAATAAACTGACATCTCAATAAGTTAACAGCAATACCAAATAAAACGTAAAGTTTAGTATTGAACCTAATCCTAATTTCTATTATCACTACGGTGTAGTTCGAGAGAACTGCCATCACATCCTAAAACCCAAAGAGAGAACTCAATGAAAAGACAGAAAAGAGATAGACTTTCCAGAGCACATTCCAAAGGTTACCAAGCAGGTATTGCAGGGCGTTCAAAAGATAATTGTCCGTTCCAAAGTTCAGAAGTGAGGTCGGAGTGGTTAGGCGGCTGGCGAGAAGCCATTGGAGATAGAAATCTAGGACTAATCAAATAAAAAAAGCCCCGTATGGGGCTTTATTATTTGAGAAAACAATTCTAATTAAAAATTACTGGTATCTTGAAATAAACCTACTTTTAAATCTTTAGCTTGGTAAATAACACGCCCATCAACCGCAACTGTACCATCACCTAAACCCATAAATAATTTACGCTTTATGACACGTTTTAAGTCAATACGGTATGTAACTTTCTTTGCTGTAGGTAAAATCTGTCCTGTAAATTTAACTTCACCAACGCCTAGTGCTCGCCCTTTACCTGGACCACCAGACCAGCCCAAGAAAAATCCAACTAATTGCCACATGGCATCTAACCCTAAGCAACCTGGCATTACAGGGTCACCAGGAAAGTGGCATTCAAAAAACCAAAGGTCAGGGGTGATATCTAATTCAGCTTCAATGTAACCCTTATCAAACTCTCCACCGGTTTCATGTATTTCTACAATTCTATCCATCATTAACATATTAGGGGCGGGGAGCTGACTATTACCTGGTCCAAATAAGTCACCTTGGCTACAGGCTAAAAGTTCTTCTCTCGTGAAACTATTTTGTTGTATTGTCATTCTATATACTTGCCTAAATTATTTTAGAGAGTAATTTAGCGAACACTTGTAAGCTAAACAACTCTGAACAGTCAAAAACTTATACTTTTTATCAATTTTAGATGTAAAAAGCATAAAAGACAGCAATAAGGCCGCAATGAACAAATTTAAACCTAATGCAAATGCAGAAAAACAAAAACGTTTTCGAGATCGACAGAAAGAAAAAGGTAATAAACAGGTACGTGGATACGTGACACCTAATGCCAAGTTTTGTTATAACGAAATATCTGAAAAAACGGGATGGACTGATAGTGAGATATTGTCCAACTCGTTACGCATAACCTATGCGGCTTATAAATGTGGCCAAATTAAGTTATTAAATGAATGGCTGAAAGATAATAATAACTAATAATAACATGAGCTTAACTGAAAATAGAGTATGTCGATGCTTTGAAGTTGATGTATTAAGAGGCTTCGCCATTGTTTTAATGGTTATTTTCCATTTCTGTTACGATTTGGCCACTTTCGGATGGGCGTCTTTTAATACAGGCCAAGATATTGAGTGGCGAATCTTTAGAGCGATTATTGTTAGTTCATTTTTGCTTGCTGTAGGTATGAGCAGTTATTTGGCATATCACAAACACATTAATGTAAGTAAATTAGCTAATGCCACCTGTAAGCTTATTTTAGTTGCTGTATTCTTAACTATTAGTAGTGTGTTTATGTATCCAACAACTTGGGTCTATTTTGGCATTATTCATTTAATAGCAGTAGCGTTACCAATATCAGTGTTGTTTGTTCGAAGACCCACAATTTCAGTCATCGTTGGTATTTTGGTTATACTCCTTTACAGTTTAGGCTGGCTAACGATGGAGCCAATATGGCGTTGGTCGGTATCTAATATTGGCATACCTAAGAAAACAGTAGATCTCGCAAGCTTGATACCCTGGATAGGGGTCGTGTTAATAGGGATATTTGTGATGCATAAACATATGTTTTCAATAAAACTTCCTGAACATTACATATTCAAAAAGTTAGGAATGTTAGGCCGGCACTCATTAATTATTTATTTAGTGCATCAACCAATAATGTATGGGATCTTGCTGGCGATAAAATCTATTTAATCGTCATGCTCGATACACTTATATTTGAAACTCCACAGGTTTCTAACTCTGTACATATACTTAAACATTAATACGTGTTGCTAAAGATATAGCCACATGTATTTAGTTGATAACATTATTGAATTAACAAGGTACAGCTATGCCAATATAAGCATCATTGACCTATGTGCTACATATACACTTAAGTTCCTATAATGTATATTATGTTAAATTAGATGTATTATACATGTTCCATTACTAACTTAGTCACCGCCACTATGGAATTTGAAGTCGCCACAAAATACTCTTTAATGACTTTGCGCTACTGGGTTAATGTGTGAGCACTGATCACAGTATCAGTTAGCTTAATTAATAACAATAAAGCTTCTGACATTCCTTGCGAAAAGCATTACCATAGATTTTTTACCTAACTCTTTTTATTGGTGCTATGGAATTTGCATTTATCCTTCTTGCCTTTGCTTGTGGCTTTGGCGCAAAACTTTTAGGTTTACCCACTCTTATAGGTTACTTAGCCGCTGGATTTGTTTTAAATTATCTAGGTTTTGAATCTACAGACAACCTTCAAAATCTTGCTAATTTAGGCATCACATTAATGTTATTCAGCATAGGCCTTAAACTTAATGTCCAGGATTTACTAAAAAAAGAAGTTTGGCTTGGCAGTATTTCTCATACTCTGCTTTGGGTTACTGTTGTTAATTTAACTTTAACCGCTTTAACTTATTTTGGATTAAGTGTTTTTGCTGACCTAGATTTCTATACGCATTGCCTACTAGCATTTTCTTTAAGTTTTAGTAGCACTGTCTGCATAGTCAAGATATTAGAAGAAAGTGGTGAAATTAGGACGCGACACGGTAAGTTAGCCATTGGTGTCTTGGTTATGCAAGATATAGTAGCTGTGCTTTTTTTAGTAATTGCAACAGGAAAAGCCCCTACAGTATGGGCGCCTCTGTTAATTGTTTTATTTTTCATTAAGCCTCTATGGGCGAAAATACTAGAAATAGTAGGCCATGGTGAGTTATTAGTTTTGACTGGGTTCATGTTGGCCTTGGGGGGCTATCAGTTATTTGAGTTAGTTGGAATTAAAGGCGATTTGGGGGCGTTAGTCATAGGAATGATCATTGCCACCCACGTAAAATCTGCAGAAATGTCGAAGGCCTTAATGAGCTTTAAAGACCTGTTTTTAATTGGTTTTTTCTTAACAATTGGTTTCAGTGCCCTACCCACCTTAGATTTGCTAATTACAGCACTTTTACTATGTCTATTCATACCGATCAAGTTCGTAATTTTCTTCAAACTGTTCCTTATGCTTAAACTAAGAGCTAGAACGAGTTATCTAGCAAGTCTCGTTCTGTCAAATTATAGTGAGTTCGGTCTTATAGTTGTTGCACTATTGGTTAGCCTTGGTTGGTTAGCAGCACATTGGTTGGTCATATTTGCGCTAGCTGTATCATTCTCTTTTGTCGTCACGGGCCTAGTTTATAAAACATCTCATAATCAATATACTAGGTATAAAGAAGCCCTCAAACATTTCGAAAAACCGGTCAGACTAAAAGAGGATATCTATGTTCAACCAGCAGGTGCACAGATTATAGTAGTAGGCTTAGGTCGAGTTGGGAAAGGTGCATACTCATCTTTAAATTCAATGGTAGGTGGCAAAGTATGGGGAATGGATGCAGACCCCATTAGGATTAGACGACTTAAAGAACAGGGCTTTCAAGCTATGGTGGGTGATGGTGAAGATGTTGATCTTTGGGAGAATATGGACCTAAGCAATATAGAACTTGTGTTGTTAGCTTTACCTTCAATTGAGGACATATGTAATATTACCGAGCAATTAAAACATGCAAATTATATTGGGAAAATAGCGTCTATAGCCCGCTATGAGGACGAAATTCAACCATTATTAGATGCTGGTTCTGATAAGGTTTTTAACTTTTTCACTGAAGCAGGTATGGGTTTTGCTGAAGAAAGCTTAAGACTACTACCCACTATAAACACTGTTGAAAAAGATTAAAAACGAGAATCATTATCACTGTGTATATCATTGTTTTATAAAGGTTTTTTTTAATTTTAATTGGTATTTCAAAGTAGTGCATACTATAATCCAAAAATCAGATATTGTTATGGAACATTTTTATGAAAGGTGACAAACAGGTAATTAGTGCACTTAACGAAGTATTGACCTTTGAATTGACTTCAATTAACCAATATTTCTTGCATGCAAAGATGTACAAAAACTGGGGGTTTGAAAACCTAAGTAAACGTACCTATAAAAAATCAATTAAAGATATGAAACAAGCCGATGAGTTGATCGAGCGAGTGTTGTTTTTAGAAGGTATCCCTAATTTACAATTGTTAGGAAAACTAATGATTGGTGAAGAAACCACTGAGATGCTGAGTTGTGATATGACTTTTCAGCAATCACAAATTCCTTTATTGAAAAAAGCCATTAGCTTATGTGAGGAACTCCAAGATTTTGTATCTAGAGATCTATTTGAAGAGATATTAAAGTATGAAGAAGATCACATTGATTGGATAGAAACTCAGCAATATCAGATTAAACATATGGGTATTGAAAACTACTTACAAAGCCAGTTAGAGGAAGATTAGTATGCAAGGTAAACAAATTATTATTGATAAGCTTAATTCCTTATTGGCTTTTGAATTAGCGGCCATGGACCAGTACTTTATTCACTCAGAAATGTATCAAGATTGGGGACTAACAAAGCTTTATGAACGTATCTCCCATGAGTTTGATGATGAAAAAGGCCACGCTACTAAATTAATAGAACGTATGTTGTTTTTAGAAGGTGTGCCCGACATGACTAAGCGAGATGGGTTAGTCATAGGCACTGATGTTCCAAGCATGTTAGAAAGTGACTTAAGAGTCGAGTATGTTGTTGCACAAGCATTGAAAGATACTATTAGCTTATGTGAGGCTGAGCAAGATTACGTTACTAGAGATATGTTATTGGTTTTATTGGACGATACAGAAATGGACCACGCGCATTGGTTAGAGCAACAAATTGGTTTGATCAAACGCCTAGGGTTATCTAACTATTTACAATCTCAAATGTAAATTAAATTAAGACCAACGCCCCCTACTCTAAAACCGGATATATAACTTACCCGGTTTTTTTAATTTCTGGACGTATCAAAGTTGAAAAACCAAGATTGCTCACCTTTGTCTTGACTCTCTGTGAGTATAATCAATTGCCACTTCATATTTGGTTCGCTACACGCACCTAAAAATAACACCCCTTGATATGATTTTTGGAACGATGTCTCTTTAACATTATCAATAAGTACAGCAGTTTTTCCCATATACATATTTACTCCCTGAACCCACATTTTCTTAATTTTCAAAGTTGGGCTAGTAAGTATATGTAAATTTAACTCTTCTTCTAATTCTATATCTTGTAAGAATTCAACAGTTACAAACTCCGCAATATTAACTAACTCACATTTTTGTTGTTTAGTTAAGTTGCATTGCACCGTCTCATTTGGCCCTAAAGTGGTATTTAGACTAAATAAAAAGCCTATAACCACTAAAATAATAGCGATGATGATCAATGTTTGGTTAAAAAAGGTACGACTCACAATTTCTCAACAGGTATAATAAAAAGCTAATTAAGTTTGATAAAAAAAAAGAGTGCTGGCAAGGCTGTTTTATCTTTCTTTTTAGTGATTAAATCCCTAGAATATTTAGGGTTATGGATCATATTAAGCTAAATATCAATTGCTTAGCTAATTGGGCAAATATCAGACTATGCTGTATTTTAATTGTAAAAAACCAGTAAATTTTATGTTAACAGAGTGGAAGATTCATTAAATGAGTGAAGCTATTCAAGTACATCCCGAATATAACTATAAAGTAATTCGGCAGTTTGCGGTGATGACCGTTGTGTGGGGCATTATAGGCATGGCAATGGGTGTGTTTATTGCTGCTCAACTTTATTGGCCTGCATTAAACTTCGATACGCCTTGGTTAACCTTTTCTAGGTTAAGACCATTACATACCAATGCAGTAATTTTTGCTTTTGGTGGGTGTGCATTATTCGCTACATCTCTGTATGTGGTTCAGCGAACATCTAATGTGAGGTTATTCAGCGATAAGCTTGCTACATTTACTTTTTGGGGATGGCAAGCGGTTATTGTTTTAGCCGTGATCACGCTACCTATGGGTCTTACAAGTTCAAAAGAATATGCAGAGCTAGAGTGGCCAATTGATATTCTTTTAGCATTAGTTTGGGTGTCCTATATAATTAACTTCTTCGGAACCATGATAATTCGCAAGGTTTCTCATATCTATGTAGCAAACTGGTTTTTTGGTGCGTTCATGATCACCGTTGCGGTTTTGCATATTGCCAATAGCATGGTTATTCCAGTCTCATTAACTAAGTCCTACTCGATTTATGCTGGTGCGGTAGATGCAATGATTCAATGGTGGTACGGACATAATGCAGTTGGGTTCTTCTTAACTGCTGGCTTCTTAGGCATGATGTATTATTTTGTACCTAAACAAGCTGGACGCCCTGTCTATTCGTATCGATTATCTGTAGTACATTTTTGGGCTCTTATTTCATTGTACATTTGGGCCGGACCTCACCATTTACATTACACTGCCCTTCCAGACTGGACTCAGTCACTAGGTATGGCTATGTCTATTATTCTATTTGTTCCATCTTGGGGCGGTATGATTAACGGCATCATGACGTTATCTGGTGCATGGCATAAGTTGAGAACTGACCCAGTTTTACGTTTCTTGGTTGTTTCTTTATCTTTCTACGGTATGTCTACCTTTGAAGGGCCTATGATGGCTATCAAAACAGTCAATGCATTATCTCATTATACTGATTGGACTATTGGTCATGTTCACTCGGGAGCCTTAGGTTGGGTTGCCATGGTATCCATAGGTTCAATTTATCATCTCATCCCGGTGTTATTCGATAAACCAAGAATGTACAGCATAAAGTTGATTAACGTACATTTCTGGTTTGCTACTGTTGGCGTGGTGTTATACATAGTAGCCATGTGGATGTCAGGTGTACTTCAAGGTTTAATGTGGCGTGCAATTAATGATGACGGTACCCTAACCTACAGTTTTGTTGAGTCTCTCGAGGCTTCAAAACCATTCTACTTTGTTCGATTCTTAGGTGGGGTGTTAGTGGTGATTGGTATGTTGATCATGGCTTACAACGTCTACAGAACCATTAAAAGTGATAGTAAAGAACAGGCGATAGAGCCTGAAGCGCAAGCGGTGTAAGGAAGTCTATCGATGAAAAATGCACATGAAATAATTGAAAAAAATGTCGGCCTTCTGGCCATACTTATACTAGTAGCGATTAGTTTAGGAGGGATGGCACAAATAACACCGCTTATGTTTCAACAACAAACTATGACGCCGGTAGATGGATTAACACCTTATACGCCATTACAGATGGAAGGACGTGATATTTTCATCCGCGAAGGATGTGTTGGTTGTCATAGCCAAATGATCCGTCCTTTTAGAGCAGAAACTGAACGTTATGGTCACTACTCTGTTGCTGGAGAGTCAGTATGGGAGCATCCATTTTTATGGGGCTCTAAACGAACTGGCCCTGACTTAGCTCGTGTAGGTGGGCGTTACAGTGATGCTTGGCATCAGGTTCATTTAATCAATCCAAGAGATGTTGTTCCTGAATCAAATATGCCCGGGTTTCCTTGGTTAATGGAAAATACTTTAGATGGTGAATTAACAGCGAAAAAACTATCAGTATTTAGAGATTTTGGTGTTCCTTATACAGACGAAGATATTGCTGGTGCAAAAAACGCAGTGAAAGGTAAGACAGAAATGGAAGCCCTAATTGCATATTTACAATCTCTTGGCACGGCGTTGAAATAATATGGATTACGCTATGAGTGGCAGTATCTATACAGTGTTAGTGTTTGTTTGTTTTATAGGAATAGTTTGGTGGGCGTATAGTAAAAAATCAAAAGCCAGCTTTGACGAAGCTGAAAAGCTAATTTTTGATAATGAACCCCAACAAATAAATCGGGAGTCTAAAGTAGATGAGTAGTTTTTGGAGTATCTGGATTTCAGTTATAACACTGGGTTCGATTTTAGGTTGTTTTCTTTTGTTACGTTGGTGTCTGTCTAATAAAACAGGTATCGAAGAAGGCGAAGATATGCATCATGAATTTGATGGCATTATCGAAATTAACAATCAATTACCAAAGTGGTGGACATATTTATTTTACATATGTATCGCTTGGGGATTGATTTATTTGGCTCTTTACCCTGGCTTAGGGAGCTTTAAGGGCTTATTGAATTGGCAAAGCTCAAATCAAAAAATCCTTTCTTTAGAAGAGTCACGTGCCGCTGTCGAGCTGGTTAGAGACAATGGTGTAATTAGCCAATATGATAGAGAAGTTGCATTTGCTAACGAGCTTTACGCTCCTATCTTTGATGGCTATTACAAACAGCCGATTAAAGATTTAGCTAAGGATCCTGAAGCTCTTAAAATTGGACAACGTTTGTTTAGTCAAAATTGTTCACAGTGCCATGGTTCTGATGCGCGTGGTCAAAGAGGCTTCCCTAACCTAACTGATGACGATTGGCTGTATGGTGGTACACCTGAAAAAATCACTGAAACTCTCATCAATGGTAGGCAAGCATTAATGCCCGCCCAGCTAGATGCTATGGGTGAACAAGGGATAAAAGAACTAGTTTCTTATGTACTTAGCCTTAGTAACAGACCAGAGCTCGACCAAGACTTGGTTGATGCTGGTGAAGCTAGGTTTGCAATTTGTGCGGCATGTCATGGTCAAGATGGTAAAGGTAATTACGCATTTGGTGCCCCTAACCTAACCGATCAAACATGGTTGTATGGTGGTACTGAGAAAACAATTACTGAAACCTTAACCTACGGTAGAAATGGTGTAATGCCATCCTTTAAAAATACCTTAGGTGAAAAGAAGATCCATTTAGTCGCTGCATATGTATATAGCTTGTCTCAAGACAAATAGGCACATTCAGTTATAATAAGAGCCCCTGTAAATGCAGGGGCTTTTTATTTTGTAATTTAAACATAGAGCACCCTAACTAGATGCAATCTACACCTACAAAAATTTGGTATAAACAATTTTGGCCTTGGTTTTTAATATTTGTTCCTCTAACCTCAATGGTCTTAAGCTTTACTATGATGAGATTGGCTTTTACTTCAGAAGACAGCATGGTAGTCGATGATTACTATAAAGAAGGCAAAGGCATTAATTTAAAGTTTCAAAAGGTACAAAAAGCCAAAGACCTTAATATTCAAACATCGGTTAAAATTTCTGCTGAATATGTAGCTATTAGCTTTGTATCAGGGGCACCTAGTAAGGGGGAAGTGTTAACACTTAACTTCTTTCACTCTACCCAAGATTACAAAGATTTTTCGGTGACTTTGTTAAGAGACGCAAAAGGTGTGTATCGCTCACCACTTGAGGTTGATGTTTCAGGAAAGTGGCAAATTAGTTTGCAACCGTTAGATGAGGATTGGAAAATCCAAAAAGTTGTATCTCTTCCTATTGGACAACCTTTTGAGTTAAACCCTTAATTGTATGGAAGTTAAGTGTTTTCACTGTGGCCTAGATGTACCCAAAGGCAGCCAATTTGAAGCGTTAGTTATGGGACAACAAAAAACATTTTGCTGTCCAGGCTGTTTAGCTGTCGCTGAATCAATTGTAGAAAATGGTCTAGAGGATTACTATCACTACCGAAGTGAGTTTGCAGATAAAGCCTCAGAAGACAGCCAAGATATTCTCGAAAAACTATCCATATTTGATGATGACCTCATACTTAGTGAGTTTGTTGGTAAAAACAATAATGCCCATGAAATTCAATTGACCATTAGTGGTATTAATTGCGCGGCGTGTGGCTGGCTAATAGAAAAGCAACTTGCAAAGTTGAAAGGCATAATGCAGATTGCTGTAAATGTATCAGCAAGGAGAGCCACTGTCAGTTGGGACAGTAACTTGCTGCAACTAAGTACCATTTTAAAACATATAGAAAACATTGGTTATCATGGTAAGCCGTTTCAACCTGAACAGCACGAAGCATCTTATAAGCAAGAGAATCAGGCATTTTTGAAAAAACTAGGTTTGGCTGGTTTAATGACTATGCAAGTTATGATGCTAAATATAGGAGTGTTTTTTGACTTATTCGGTCATATTGATGCTCAAACAAAGCAATATTTCAATTGGGTAAGTTTGTTGTTGAGTACACCTGTACTTATGTACTCTGCATCAGGATTTTACGCGGGTGCTATTAGAGCTTTAAAAGCAAGAACTGTAAATATGGACGTGCCAGTCAGTATTGCATTATCTTTAACTTATCTAAGTAGCGTACTCGCTACCCTTCAAAATAACGGTCAAACTTATTTTGAATCACTCTGTATGTTCGTATTTTTATTACTGATAAGTCGGTATTTGGAACATGGTGCACGTTACAAAGCCTCACAACTATCCGCTAACATGCTTGAATATATGCCCACTATGGCAAATTTAGTTGAAAACAAACAACTCCGACCCGTACTAGCTAAATCTTTGAAATTAGAGCAGCTAGTCTTTGTTAAGGCCGGTGACCTAGTACCTATAGATGGGGTTATTATTGAAGGCAAAGGCCAGCTTAACGAAGCCATGTTAACGGGCGAATTTGAGCTTGTCAGCAAAACTAAAGGTGAAAGTGTTTACGCTGGTACGGTTAACCAACTAGGCACATTAACGATCCAAGTAACCAGTGTTTTAAAACATTCAGTCCTGAATCAAATTAATCAGTTACAAAATCAAGCCCTAGCTAATAAACCTAAGATTGCTGGTTTAGCTGACCGTTTTTCTCAATACTTTGTAGCAGCAGTATTAGTGATTTCAGCCATCACTTATTTGGTCTGGTCTCAAATAGATGCAGAGGAAGCTCTTTGGCATATGATTGCAGTACTGATTGCAACTTGCCCTTGTGCCTTAGGATTAGCCACACCATCTGCCTTATCCTGTGCTGTAGCTCATTTAAATAGCAAAGGCGTATTATTAAAACGGGCGGACGCTTTGGAACAAATTTCTACCGTTGACTGGATTGGGTTTGATAAAACTGGCACATTAACAGAAGGAAAGTTTTCGCTTGCTAAATGGGTCAATATTTCTGATAAAACAGAGGACTTTTGTTTCCAAATAGCCGCTTGTTTAGAGCAATATTCTGAGCATCCTATTGCCAGAGCCTTTGATGGAATTAAGCGCCCTTACCCTGTAGAAAATGTCTCTTCAGTCATAGGTAAAGGCTTAAAAGGCACTATCAATAATATTGAATATAAATTGGGCTCAGACTCTTATATGAAGCACTCTATTCCACTATCAATGGAAGCCTGTAACGTATTTTTAGAATCAGACACGGAACTACTTTGTGGCTTTACATTAACCGATAGAATACGCTCAAGTACAGCTGGAATTGTAGAGGGTTTTAACAGTAAAAAGGTTACGTTAATCAGTGGTGATGGAGAAGCTACGGTAAGTTCGGTGGCTAAAACATTGAATATTCCGAATTGGTTATCAAAACATTCACCCGAAGAAAAGCTGGCTGTCATTAAACATGCACAGTCTCATGGTCATACTGTGCTTATGGTCGGTGATGGTATCAATGATGCACCTGTATTAGCACAGGCCGATGTTTCCGTAACATTAGGCGTAAGCTCAGATTTGGCCAAGTCGTCAGCTGATATTGTATTACTTGACAATTCACTCGATAAAATAAATTTAGTATTTAATATTGCGCGTCGATGCAAAAATAAAATCAAACAGAATATCGGATGGGCCATTGG
Source organism: Paraglaciecola sp. (assembly GCF_039943935.1). GTDB lineage: Bacteria > Pseudomonadota > Gammaproteobacteria > Enterobacterales > Alteromonadaceae > Paraglaciecola. Next base: position 145,972 of record NZ_JBDUZQ010000006.1, on the reverse strand, counting down.
ATACAATATTTTAGTTTTACCCCTTGCTGTCTCTGGGGTATTAACACCCTGGATGGCGGTCATTGGTATGTCTCTTAGCTCCTTAATTGTGGTTATCAACTCAATCAGACTTTTAAAATAATGGAAGGTGTTTAGTGAGTATTATTTATGTGTTGATCCCCATCGCTATTCTACTGGTTTGTATAGCAGTATTAGTCTTTTTTTGGGCTGTGAAATCAAATCAGTTTGATGATCTAGAGAGACACGGCAGTAGCATCTTATTTGACGATGACTTGCCCAAACATAAACAAAATCCCCCTCCTTCTAATTTAGATAATCATGAATGATCTGTCGTTTCTTTCTGCATTAGTAATAGGCTTGGCTGGAGGAGTACATTGTGTAGGTATGTGCGGCGGTATTGTTGGGGCGTTTTCATATGCCATTCCTAAAGGTGGTTCCACCAGACTTTATTCGCTTACTTATAATCTAGGCAGAATTGCCAGCTACACTATAGCTGGCGCGTTAACGGGCTGGTTAGGACAGATTGTATCCCAACAAATTGACCAAGGCATCGTCATTCTGCAATTTATGAGTAGTGTGTTTTTAGTCATATTGGCTTTATACATTGGTGGTTGGTGGCACGGTCTAACAAAAGTAGAGGCTATTGGGAGGCAGTTTTGGCGTTTGCTTCAACCTTGGTCAAAAAAAATATTACCTTTTAAAGGCCCGCTTCACGCATTGCCTTATGGTGCTATTTGGGGCTGGTTGCCATGTGGATTAGTGTACTCTGTACTTACTTGGTCATTGGCAAGTGGTTCTGCATTAAACGGAGCTCAAATAATGCTTGGCTTTGGGCTTGGAACCTTACCCATTATGCTTCTAATGGCCCTTGGTTTCGAAAAATCAAAAGCATACCTACAGCATCCATTAACTAAAAAATTTATGGGTATCTTGTTGTTATTCTTTGCGCTGTTTCAACTATATTTAACTTTCAAAAATTCTTTAAGATAACTAACTACTCTTTAGCTAATTAGTTGGCAGTATTAAACTTATTTTCATAAACTGATTAAGTGTTAACTTTTTCAATTTGAGAGGTAAGCCAATGCAATACAATAAAATTTTAGCGGTGATAGAACCAGATTCAGAGCAGCAGAAGTCTCTTTCACGGGCCCTTGAAATTGCACGCATGAATCAAGCAAGTATTACAGCTTTTCTGTGCATATATGATTTCGCATATGAAATGACAACAATGTTGTCTATGGATGAACGAGAAAATATGCGACAGGCTGTGGTTGATGATCGTACTGATTGGCTCAAAAATTTAGTAGCTAAAACGTTAGGACGTGAGTTTGTGAAAGTTGATATAAAAATTATCTGGCATAACCGCCCTTACGAAAGCATTATTCACGAAGTTTTAAAAAATGGACATGACCTAATCGTTAAAGGGACGCAACAACATGATACCCTTGAGTCAGTTATATTTACTCCCACTGATTGGCACATTATGCGAAAAGCCCCTGTTCCAGTACTATTAGTTAAAGAACACGACTGGCCTAAAGGTGGAAAAATAATCGCAGCTATAAATGTAGGGGCAGATGATGATGACCATATATCTCTCAATAATCAGGTTACTAAACATGCCAATAGCTTTGGATGTTTATTAGCTTCAGATGTATATTTAGTGAATGCTTACCCTAGTACGCCTATTAATATAGTTGTAAACATTCCTAATTTTGATCCTTCAAAACATCAAGAAACTGTCAAGATATATCATGAAGACTGTATGGTAAAACATGGTAAAGAATATCAAATACCTAGTGAGCAATGTCACGTAGGTATGGGGTTGCCAGAAGATGTAATCCCTGATTGTGCCTCCAAACTTGACGCCGAATTAGTCGTACTTGGCACCGTTGGTAGACAAGGTATTTCTGCTGCACTTATCGGGAATACAGCTGAACACGTCATCGATAGGTTAAATTGTGATGTATTGGCCATTAAGCCTGATAGGTTTGAATCTCCAATTAAGTTAGACTCGCCTTAGATAAACCTCCTAAAACAGCACATCGGGCTTAGAGCTTCAATAAAAGCTCTAGGCCGTATTATGATTCTAACAGCACCACACTTCCCCTCTTAGATAGCTAGCAAATATAAGGTATAATTCATTTAAAACCACCTAAATTCAAACTACTAGTTTAATGAAAGTAATAAATTCATGAGTCAAATGTCAACACAACAATTAAAATCCGATCCAAGCGTTCAAAAGAATCAGAAGCGTATCAGACACTTCACTGGTAAGGCGATAGCCGATTTCAATATGATCGAAGAAGGCGATAAAGTAATGGTGTGCCTTTCAGGCGGAAAAGATAGCTACACTATGCTAGATGTGCTGCTATACAAACAAAGAGTTGCCCCAATTTCTTTTAGTATAATCGCAGTCAATTTGGACCAAAAACAACCTGGGTTTCCCGAACATATTTTACCAGATTACCTTAGTCAAATCGGTGTGGATTTCGAAATTGTTGAAGAGGACACTTACTCAATAGTGGTAGATAAAGTCCCCGAAGGTAAAACTACCTGCGCATTATGCTCTCGCTTACGTAGAGGCATTTTATATAAGACCGCAAGTAGATTAGGAGCCACTAAGATTGCCTTAGGACACCATAGAGATGACATGTTAGAAACATTAATGCTAAACATGTTTTATGGCGGCCAGTTAAAATCTATGCCCCCAAAACTTGTTAGTGATGATGGCAAGCATATAGTTATTCGCCCCCTAGCCTATTGCACTGAGGCAGATATAAGTGAGTATTCGGCCAACAATCAGTTTCCAATTATTCCTTGCAATTTATGTGGTTCTCAAGAAAACCTACAACGGAAAAAGATTAAAAGTATGCTGCATGATTGGCAGAAAAGATTCCCTGGGCGCATAGAGAATATGGCAAGAGCATTGCAAAATGTTGTGCCTTCTCATTTAGCAGACAATAATCACTTTGATTTTGAAAACTTAAGCATCCAAGAGATGCCTTATGTCAACGGTAATATTGGATTTGACGAGCCCAACGTGGAAACCTTGTCTGATACTTCATCTAAGAAACAATTAGTAAGCTCGATTAATCAGCTGCCCATTACAAATATTTAAGGAAATAGAGATGAAAATTGGATTAGCTTTAGGCAGTGGCGCAGCTCGTGGTTGGTCACATATTGGAGTGATTCAAGCTTTAGAAGAAATGGGTATTAAAATTGATATCGTAACAGGGTGCTCTATTGGCTCATATGTTGGTGCTTCTTATGCATCAGGTAAACTTTCAGAACTTGCAGAATGGGTAGAAAGCCTAACAGAATGGCAAGTATTCGCACTAATGGGAGTGGGATTTCATAAAGGTGGTTTAATGAGTGGCCAAAAGGTATTTACCGCCCTTGAAGAAGATTTTACCTGTGAGACCTTTGAACAGTTAAATAAACCCTTTGCCGCTGTTGCGACTGACTTATACAGTGGTAGAGAAGTTAACTTTATGTCTGGATCGGTTGTCAGCGCGGTGAGAGCGTCTTGTTCGATTCCTGGCTTGTTTCCTCCTACTTTACATGGCAATAGATGGTTAGTTGATGGTGGTGTGGTAAATCCAGTTCCTGTTAATATGTGTAGGATGCTAGGTGCTGACTTTGTTATTGCCGTTAACCTTAGTGCGGATTTTAGGCCTCAATCACTTACTAATAGAGAAGTCGATCACGGTAATAACCAAAGGAAAACGTCTGATTTTTTTAAACGTAGTCAGAAACAAATTCAACAATGGTTTAAGAAAGACTCTAACAGTAGTGAAAATGTCGAGGAACACGATATCATTAACGACAATACGCAAGAGTCATGTTTGACTCAAGAGTGTTTGGACATATTAGAACCTGCTTTAGATAAACAAGATGAACACCAAGAAATAGCACTCACAAATATTCAAGCGCCGCCTGCACCGTCAATCATTAATGCAATGACTGGGTCTTTAGATATCCTATCCGCACGAGTCACTCGCTCTAGGCTTGCAGGAGATCCACCAGATATATTAATTGAGCCTCAACTTCGAGATTTTGGCATGATGGAGTTTTATCGAGCCAAAGAGCTTATTGCAGAAGGCCATGGCAGTGTAGAACGGATTGCCGCACAAATTAAATATCACCTAAGTCTGGATGAAATAGAATAATGAAATTTTCTAATCCTACGTAAATATATGTTCAATCTTTAGTGTTATCAATATCTTGTAAATACTAAGAGGAGCAAACGTTTTTGCGCCTATCACGGCGCTCTTAATTGAATAACATTAATGCTCATTAGAGCGACTTAAGAGACAAACAGAGTAAACTCGCAGGCTTATAGGCTCAACGCTTTAATCCAGCTATTATTCTATTGAGGCCGTGATCCGAATAGGTTTAACCGGAAAATCTAATTCAGGTTTAGCTTTAATTTGTGCTAAGTTTAGGGTTAATCGATTGTCTTTTACACGTCCCAATTGTGAATCTGATAACACTGTGCTCGAATCAAAATGAAATACTAAGCCATCAACCTCAGGCATCATAAAAGAAAAAATCCCACCCATATCATTAAAAAATGCCTGATACTGTTTTAATAAATATTCAAGGTCAGTATCTGAATAATGTACTGAAAGGTATTGCGGTTTGGTTTCTAGCTGAACCGACATGTCGCATTGATTAGCCTGATCTTCAATATCGACTAAAACTAAAGCCTTAGCCATTTTTAAGATTTTATCGGTAGGTACCGTAAATCGATAATTACCTTCAACAACCAACGGCAGCGTTTGCTTTTGGGTCACTATTTTAGCTGTAAGTACCTCACATAACCCTGGTTTTACTATATGTTTAAAGCCAAATGCAAACCTAAGCGCTTGAGTATTTTCATCTTGTAATTTTTTCACGTGGCTGTAGAAACTTGCATATTCTACATCTATGGTTTCTCCATAACTAAACGTGCTTAAACCAAAAAACAAACACAATAACGCTATTCTCATCGTTCTAACCCCATATATTTTTTATTAACTCTTAACATATTTAGCAACTCATCTATGTATTCTTGCCCTCTCTCAGAATAGGATATTAACCCTGTTGCTAACAATTCTGCAGATGCTTCATTGCCTTGCTCAAAGGATGATTGCCGCACCGCTCTAAGATCCTCATATGCATATAATCTATTAATGTTACGCATATATGTCATGACTGCGTGTGACAAATCTTTAAATTTAGCCACTTCATGAACTGCCCCATCATTGCGTTGTCTTGGTACAAAGCCACAATCTTTTTTGAAGCACCACAAACCAAAAAAGTTATAACCTTTTATGGCAAAGCGAGACGTTCCCCACCCTGACTCTATAGCGGCTTGCACTAACACCAAGGCTTCAGGGATAACATCAACTTTTGCCAGTAACTCTTTAAAAACAACTTCATTTAAAACATCGAATTCAACCGTATATTTTGTTAACAAAAAATCAAATAATGTTTGCTGGTTGGAAGTGAAGCCTTCTCCCTCTTTGTATAAAGTAAACAACCTAAATACTGCTTCTCGCTCTTTTATTATAATAGCGTTCTGTCTTTTAATTTCAGGCAACAAATAGCCAAAAAATGCCTGTTTTTTCTGGATAACATCTTTGTACTGATTAAAATTTGGGACTGGATCATTTTCAAATGTAAGCGTAGGCAATTTCAGGAACTCTACACTTAGAGGCCCAACACTAACGCTCTCATCGGAAGTGTTTTTCTGCACTGTCACAATAAACGTCACGACACTTAATAATATTGTGATTGTTGCTAAAGCTATTTTAAGCATTAAATATAGTTTCCTGTTTTGGCTTCTTATCATGCTTTTTGACATTTACACCAAATAGCTCTCGATATAACACACCTTTTAAATTGAAATAGAAGGGAATTAACCAAATGTAGGCGACCCCAAAAGTCAACATTCCCAATAAAAAAAGTACCAGAGAGCCAATATAGAAAAGACTTAAGCTCGGCCAGTGACGATTAAAAACCTTAAAAGATTGGATGATAGTATCTTTAGGTGCTAATTGTTTTTCAATTAATAACATCATTGAAAAACCGGTGGCCATACCTAAATAAACCGTTGTCACAATCCCAAAAAACAAACCGGCCAACGACAAAACTTGCCCTGCGACATCCACCAATATAGCTAATAATAGGGCCAACAGAATAATCACAAATGAACCAAATGCCCGTTTCAATAAAGGGAGAAAGGAAGGCTTAAGCCCTACACTGCGAAACATACCAATCAATAACATTGCCGCGATGATGGGAGCAGTAATAACGATAAACCCTAACTCCATTGTCACCTGTGTTCGTGGCGAAATTGCTGACATATCAGCAATACCAAAGATGCTTTGTAACACCCAAACAAATGCCATTACGATAAATAACATTAACATTACGCCTTGCATTACTTCGGCTTTGCCTTTTTTAGACAGCTCCCAAGCTTCAACACTTAATGTTTTTAGATCTATTCGGGTTTCGCCATTAATAGATTTTTCATAGCTACCACCGACTACTTTACACTCTTCTTGTTTCACTCATCACCTACTTAACATTAAACTTTATATATTCAGGGTAAAACTAAGCTTACCGCTAAAATAATTAAAACCGCTCCCATAACACGGTCAAACCAATAACCCTTTGAACCTATAAAGGCGCGGACCTTATCTGAACTTAAAATCACCGACAGAAAACAAAACCATAGCCCAGTCGCAATAGCCAAATATAAGCCATACGCTAATTTGACTAAATTTGGGGTGTCAGCGGATACAACGACAGCAAAAATAGATAAAAAGAATAGGGTCGCTTTTGGATTAAGACCATTAGTTAGAAAGCCAATCATAAACGCTTTTTTGTCTGAAATCATGACTCCACTGGCGCTACTAACCGAACTGCTGTCTTTTGAGGGAGCGGGACTGCGAATTGCTCCCCAACCGATATAAAGCAAGTATGCGGCAGCAATATAACTGATGATTTTAAATAAATCTGGATTGGCTTTAATCAATAAGCCAATCCCTAATAATGAATAAACAACATGTACCAGGATGCCAACGCCAACGCCTATGCTAGTTATTAACGCTAAGCGACGGCCGTAACGAATGCTGTGCTTTAACACTATAGCGAAATCTGGACCAGGGCTCGCCACTGCAAAAATATGTACACTTGCAATCGTTAAAAATTCCAACCAGTAGTGTTCTATGTACTCCAACAACTCAATAACCTTCTAGTAATGTATCAACAAAATCTGTCACAACTTGGGTAGCTGAACCATAATGTTTTTCAGAAAACTGATTAAAACCATCACTCGGCTCTAGATTTAATTCCACGCAGTGTACCTGATAATGACTTGCTAAATTTACAAATCCTGCGGCGGGATAGACCGTACCAGACGTACCGATCGATATAAATAGATCAGCTTCACGGAGCAATGATTCAATACGTTCCATATGCATTGGTATCTCTCCAAACCAAACAATATCGGGGCGCATGCCACTGCTAGGTTGGCAACATTTACATTGAGTTGCGCTGTCTATATCTTTTAAAGTTCCGGTATTTCTACCAGACTGCAAACACCTGGCTGATAACAAACTACCATGCATATGTATGATATTTTTACTGCCAGCCCTTTGATGCAAGTTATCAACGTTTTGAGTAACCACCCAGAGGTTGTCTGCCAACTTTTCTTCTAGTTTAGCCAAGGCATAGTGAGCCATGTTAGGTTTAACGTCTTTGCTGAATAATTGCTTACGTCTTTCATTATAAAAGCGATACACCAAGCTGGGGTTGTCACTGAAACCTTCTGGGGTGGCGACTTCATGAACTGAATGGTTTTCCCACAATCCATTATTATCTCTAAATGTTTTCAAACCTGATTCAGCAGAAATTCCAGCCCCTGTTAGTACGACAACCTTTAAACATGAAAGGTCATCAGGTAATGAAAAATTAGATAGCATGATAGTTTATTTTGATATGAATGAATAACGCGCGCATTATCCTTTTTAATGCCTTAACTGGCTAGTGGAAATTCGTTTTATGCAAGTTCTATGAGATGCCACAACCTTTCAAAACAATATGCGTGATAGATTGGACTATGCTTTCAAAATGCTCTTCGTTGAGTTGCTCTACATCTAACGCAGCCACAACTTGAACATTAAAATCTGCATAGTGTTGGGTAGCTCCCCAGATTAAAAACATTAAATGATAAGGGTTGATGTCATCCATTAAGCCATTTTTTATCCATGTTTTTATAACCTTTACCTTTTGCTCTAACCACAGAGTAAAGTCAGAAGATAAATAAGACTCAAGGGCATCAGCACCATGAATAATTTCACTTGCAAATATTCGTGAGCCTTCAGGATCTTCCATTGAGTATTTTACTTTAGAGCGTATATAACTCGATAAAGCCACTTTTGGGTCATCACAATCAGTAAAAGAATCAAAGTTTTTATTCCATATTGTAACAATATCAGTAAGCAATACCTTATAAAGCTCTTCTTTATTAGCAAAATAATAGTGTATGTTAGCCCTAGGTATGTTGGCTCTCTCTGCAATTCTTTTTATAGACGCCCCTTTGAAACCAAAGGTCACAAATTCTTTTTTTGCAGCATCTAAGATGATGGCAACATTCTTTTTACGAACATTGCCTACATCGTCTGGGCTATTTTTAACTGTCATGTTAGCCAACACCCGCAATAAATAGCAGTGCAAAAACCGCCATTGGTGTTCAAATTACAAGCAATTTAGCTTTGAGCTCTTTTCGTCTTTGATGTAATAAAGGCTCAGTATAACCACTAGGTTGCTCTTTACCTTTGAAAATCAAATTGATAGCAGCTTGAAACGCAACACTCTCTTCAAAGTTATCAGCCATAGCAATATAGCTAGTATTACCGACATTTTGAGCATCAACAACAGCAGCCATTTTTTGAAGGCTTGCCATAACTTGTTCTTCATTTAACAAACCGTGGTGTAACCAATTACAAATATGTTGGCTGGAAATCCGTAATGTGGCTCTATCTTCCATGCGACCGACGTTTTCAATATCTGGAACCTTTGAGCATCCTACGCCTTGGTCAACCCAACGAACTACGTAGCCCAATAATCCTTGCACATTATTATCCAGTTCATGCTGTCGCTCTTCCATAGATATTGAATCTGGATCTTTCAGCAATGGAATTGTCAAAAGCTCATCTAACTGATTACCAACTTCTGCCCCTAATGATGCTAAAAGTCTATCTTGTACATCTGTAACGTTTACTTGGTGGTAGTGCATTACATGTAGTGTTGCTGCTGTGGGTGAAGGTACCCAAGCACAACTTGCACCTGATTTAGGGTGGCCAATTTTAGCTTCCATCATGGCTGACATTTCATCTGGAATGGCCCACATCCCTTTGCCTATCTGAGCTTTACCTTTCAAACCTGCTGCCAAGCCAATTAACACATTGCGGCTTTCATAAGCACCAATCCAAGCTTCATTTTTCATTAACTCTTTACGGGCCATAGGGCCTGCTAACATAGAGGTATGAATTTCATCACCGGTTCTGTCTAAAAATCCTGTATTGATAAACGCCACACGGCTACTAGCAGCACGTATGCATTCTTTCAAATTAGCTGAGGTACGTCGCTCTTCGTCCATAATTCCCATCTTTATGGTGTTGGCTGGCAAGCTCAGTTTGTTTTCTATGGTGCTAAACAATTCATCAGTAAATGCCACCTCTGCTGGGCCATGCATTTTAGGTTTTACAATATAGATGCTTTTCTCTTTAGAGTTCACATACTGTGATGAGCCATTCAAGTCATGCAGTGATATTAAACTTGTAATAATACCATCTAAGATCCCCTCTGGTACTTCGTCATCATCACGGTTCAATACTGCATTTGTGGTCATCAGATGACCAACGTTACGAATAAACTGTAAACTACGTCCCGATAGACTAAATGCTTCTTCATCAACAGTGAGGTACTCTCGGTCTGGATTAAGTGAACGAACTATCTCTTTACCGCCTTTAACAATCTTTTCGGTTAAGTCCCCTTTCATTAAACCCAGCCAATTACGGTAAACTGCTGTTTTATCTTCTCCATCAACGGCAGCAATTGAATCTTCACAATCTTGAATGGTACTTAGTGCAGACTCTAAGACAATATCTTTAACTTGAGCTAAATCTGTTTTACCAATAGGGCTATTGGCGTCAATTTGTATTTCAATATGTAAACCATTATTCATGCACAAAATAGCTGTTGGACTGGCTAGGGTGCCTATAAAGGCTACAAATTGTTCAGGCTTCGCTAAAGCACTTTTTGAGCCCGACTGAAGCTCTACAATTAGCTGTTTATCTTTTATAAGATAACGAGAGGCATCTTTGTGAGCGCCTGATTCTAAAGGCAAGCATTGATCTAAGAACTCACGTCCATATGCTACTACTTTAGCGCCTCTAATAGGATTGTAGCCCTTGTTAGTACTTTCTTTTTCATCGACTATGATGTCAGAACCATACAAAGCATCATAAAGACTCCCCCACCTCGCATTTGCGGCATTTAAGGCAAATCTGGCGTTCATTAAAGGCACCACCAATTGCGGGCCAGAAATTAACGCAACTTCGGCATCTACATTGTCAGTGGTTATTTTAAAATCAGCGCCCTCTGCAGTTAAGTAGCCAATATCACTTAGAAACTTTTTGTAAGACTCATGATTGAACGGAGTATTTTCATCAGCTTTATGCCAAGCATCTATTTGCTTTTGCATCTGCTCTCGAATATCAAGTAAGGCTTTATTTCTTGGAGAAAATTCGTCCATTACATCGGCAAATGAACGCCAAAAATCATGACTACTTATATCTAAACCAGGAAGCACCTCATCATTTACTAACTTATGTAAACATTCAGCGACTTGATAGCCATGTTCAATTATTCGTTCATTCATTCTTTATGTCCTGTTTTGCTAACTAAGTTATTAACCACTTCCCAAAAGGTAAAAAAGCCTACCAAGGCTCAACTACGATAGAGCCATCTAGGGTAACTACATCACAGTTGTCACCGTCGCCCCCTCTATCAACCACTAAAAAGTCACTAACCTGACTCAATGCTAAACAGTAATGATGCCAGGTGCCTTTATGATAATTAACGCCTTGATCTGCGTGGGCTAAAAACACTTCAATTTTATCCGTGTCTAACTCACCTTTTGGCGCAACAACAACTAAATAAGGTGCACTTCCCATCGGAATGAATGCTTGGCTAGACAAAGGGTGCCTCTCCATCATTTTTATGGCGATAGGCTGAGCCAAAGGGGTCGATCTAAATATGTTGATTAAGGTTCTTCCATTGTTTTCACTCACATCAACCGTTGCTAAATCATGATACCTTTGGGTATACCCATCATTTATACTAAAATTAGTAGACTCTGAATTTACTTCAATCACATCTCCAAAAGCCTCAAACGACTCAGAAGTTAATGCTTTAGGTTTTACTAATTGATTTTCCATCAAACTAACTTCCCCATGTATTACGCTGTTGGTTTTCCGAAAACTCGCATACGAGATATGCCGCCGTCAGGAAATATACTCAAGCGTACATGTGTAAATGCTTGACTAGTTAAAGTTGATATTTCTTCAATAAATAAATGTTCTCTATGGGCGTATAATTTTGTTTTCTTGATGATAGGTTGCCATTGCACGTCTTGGTCTACAAAGTCGTCATTATCAGTACTTGTACCTTCTAACATAAAGGTGTCTGGGAAATTACCTTTAAAGTGACACGTATCAATCAGCACTTTCTCAACTGTTCCGGGCACCGCTAATTTAACAATGGACCAATCTGGCCCAGGATCACGCCTGCGTTTAGTTTCCCAGCCGTCGCCCATGTCTTTACCCCGCCCTGGCATTATCAGATTATTCTTATCACTAAAAAACATGTCACTCACTAATAATGCTTTTGCGCCATTTTTGATATAGGCCAAGTCTATTAACTCGCCTTCAACAAATTGCCCCCAATCTACGTCAGCTTCTCCATAGACACGAAGTCTAGCGACTCCCCCATCGGGGAATATATTGAGTCTGACGTGTGTCCAAGAATCATTGTTGTTAATTTCAAATAAGTTTTGGCTATGGGCTGCGACTTCATTTTGTTCAAGAACGGTAACCCAAAGCGTCTCATCGTCAGGTTGTGTAGTACTATTACAGGCCTCTACTGAAACACTTTCAGGGGCGTTACCTCTGAAGTAATTGGTGTCTATATCAAAACCTTTAATCTTTCCCGGAATACCTAATCTAATAACGCACCAATCAAAATCTCGACCATTATCTCGCCCGTAACTGCGTCTCGACTCCCAACCATCCATCCACTTACCACGTTCTGTATACTTATCATCTATAAAAATTCCACGGCCAGGTTTTAGTAGGTTTTCCATTTCAGCAAAAAAATCATCACTACATGAAAGGGTTTCACCACCCACTCGTTCACTCACCAAGTCAATAAAATGGGTTTTTAATTTCATTTCTAATGTGGTCCCTTTTTCATCTAAGGTATTTTGTGCTTGAGTATCTTTAATCATTTACGATTTCCTGGGCGTTTATATACAAGGTGTTGGGCGAGATAATCGCTATGCACAACAATTAACAACAATGAGCTGAGATAAAAGTGAGGTTAGATTAGTAGAATCAAAAAAACCTGACACTTGTGTCAAGTTTTTATTCTAATCAATCTATTCTTAACTGTACAGCTAACATGACCACTTTTTATAGTGATTCACTACCAACCCACTACCAATTTCCCTTGTGTGTCATTATTTTCGATGCGTTGGTGTGCGTCTGCTAATTTTGCTACTGAATACTCGGTATCAATAATGGATACTAGCTGGCCGTTTGCAAAGTCAGCTAAACAAGCATCAGTAAACTTTTTAATGAGCTCAGCCTTATATACATCACTTCTATTTCTGAGGGTTGAGCCTTTAATAGAGGCGCGTTTACCTAGTAAAAGGGCTATATCAAGGTTATCGGCATAGCGGCCAGACAACATCGCGAGATATAAAATTGTGCCATCTATATTTAATAACTTAAGATTTCGGTTTAGGTAATCGCCTGCAACAAAATCAATTACTAAATCACAACCGTCCCAGTTGTTTTTTATCTCAGCTACAAAGTCTTGTTGTGTATAATTAATAAGAATATCTGCCCCTAAATGCTGACATAAGTCTAATTTAGTCGCACTTGAAGCAGTAGTGGCTATTAAACAGTCATGACTTTTTGCAAGCTGGATGGCTGCTATACCTACACCACTAGCACCAGCATGTATTAATACCTTTTGCTTACATTGAAGATGTGACTCCACAAATAGGGCCTGATAAGCCGTTAAGAAACATTCTGCTATACCTGCAGCTTGTCCGAGATTAATATTTTTAGGAACCATCATTACATGCTCGGTGTTTATAACAGCATATTCTGCGTAGCCGCCTCCAGCTACCAAACCAAAAACTTCATCCCCAACTTTAAGGTGAACGGGTTTAGCTTGACTATCATGTATAGCAATTACCTCCCCACTTACTTCTAAGCCTAATATTTCACTTTCATTCAACGGTGGCGGATATTTACCCTGCCTTTGCAAAGTATCCGCTCTATTGATACCGAAGTATGCGACTTTCACTAAGACATGATTTTCAACTAATACTGGGATAGCTGCTTCTGCTACGCTAAGAGAGCTTGGATCTCCACCCTTAATATGCTGTATAAACTTCACTAAACTAGACCGCCTTTTATGTTTTGCATTAAATTGACCTGATGTACAATCACCGCAAATTTTTAAACTGAAGTTATCCTATGCCATCCAGCGTTATTTTACAGCCAGGTCGAGAAAAATCATTATTACGCCGCCATCCTTGGATTTTTTCTAGGGCAATTGAAAAAACCATAGGAAGAACCAATAGCGGAGATACTGTCGATGTTTTTTCACATGATGGTGACTGGTTAGGACGTGGTGCTTGGTCCCCTGAGTCGCAAATACAAGTTCGTATCTGGACTTTTGAGAAAAATGAAACAATCGATAACGGCTTTTTTCAAAGACGAATAGCGACGGCTCAAAGCAGCAGAGAAGAATTAATAGCTAGGCATGGTTTAACAGGTTACAGGTTAATAGCCGCAGAGTCTGATGGCCTGCCTGGTATTACCATCGATAGATATGCCAATGTCTTAGTTTGCCAGTTATTATCTGCGGGAGCTGAGAAACATAGAAGCAAAATAGTTTGGGCTTTAACTAAACAGTTTCCTGACTGCTCTATTTATGAAAGAAGTGATGTAGCGGTTCGCAAAAAAGAAGGCTTAGAATTAGTTACTCAAGTATTACATGGTGAAGTGCCTGATGAAGTAGTAATAGAAGAAAATGGTGTCAAAATACTCGTCAATGTAAAAAAAGGACATAAAACAGGTTTTTACCTCGATCAAAGGGATAATCGTGCTATTGCAGCTAAGTATGCTAAAGAAAAAGAAGTATTAAACTGCTTTTGTTATACAGGAACCTTTGGAAGTTACGCTCTTATGAATGATGCAAAGTCTGTCACGAATCTAGATGTGTCAGACCTTGCCTTGACGACAGCCAGACGAAACATTGAAATCAACAATCTAGACGCCTCTAAAAGTGAGTTTCTAAACCTAGATGTGTTCCAAGCACTACGAGATTTTAAACAGGAAGGTCGGCAGTTTGACGAGATTATTCTGGACCCTCCAAAGTTTGTTGATTCTAAAGGTTCCCTAACTCGAGCTTGCAGAGGGTATAAAGACATTAATATGTTAGCAATGCAAATAATGCGACCCGGAGGGATCCTATGCACATTTAGCTGTTCTGGACTATTATCATTTGATTTATTTCAAAAAGTAGTAGCAGATGCTGCATTAGACGCGGGAAGAACGGTGCAAATAATAGAAAGAATGAGTCAAGCCGCTGATCACCCTGTCTCGACTAATTATCCTGAAGGCTTTTACTTAAAAGGGTTAGTTTGCAAAGTCATATAAACCCTAAACAATCATAAAAAAGTGGCCATTGGCCACTTTTCTAGTAGTGCAATTATTTCATTTCTAAAATTTCTACACCGATAGTGCAGGTGTTTTCTTTATTAGATTCACACCATATCACCTTAGTATCAGCCGTTAATGATGGAATCTGAGCGTTGGTAGACTCAATGTAAACATTGATTAAAGTACCTACTTCCACTGAGCTTTCTTCTAATTCAAATGACATACCTGTTGCACTAATATCCTTGCAAACGGCTTGAATTGAACGTGAAGATTGATCATCTACAATCTTAAGATCGCAAATAGAATTTACCATCATTCTAAAAAAATTGCGTTTATCGTCGTATCCTAACATCTCATACCTCTCACTGTTTAATCTTCTCCCCTTGTTTATAGGGTGCTTAGTTTATAAAGTCAACGATTGTTACCAAAGGTTAGACTAAAGAGAGTCTAAATAAGTTAATATACGTTTTATTGATATAGGTGTTGATGTCCCCAATTGCTGAGCAAAAAAAGATACGTGTAACTCTTGTAATAGCCATCTAACTTCTTTTAATTGAGAAGGTAAAGGCTGATTAGCAGGTAGCTTATTACATTTATTTTTATAAGCGGACTCGGCTTTTTCTATATTCAACTGATGTAACTTATCTTTCGTTGGGTCAACTGGTAATTTTTCTAAACGTTTCGTGATGGCTTTTACGTAACGCTGCCAATCGCTTAATTTTTTTGCACCCACATCAGCTACAAAACCTTTGTACACTAAACTATCCAGCTGCGCTTTAATATGACCATGGGCATAGATTAAATTGAGTGGTACATTTCCTTTCATTTTTTTCTTAATCCCATGAGCTATGGTTAATCCAACTTCTACTTTTTGGGCAATTTCCAAGACTTCTTCATTAATATCTTGTCTTACAAATTCACTGACCTTTTGAAACTGCACTTTATCGCGAATATCAGTATTAAACTCTACACAATATCGTTCAATCATGTGATCGACTGCAGCATCGATACAGTCATCTATCAGAGCTTTAATTTGCCCAAAAGGATTAAAATACAAACCGAGTTTAGCTTTATTGGGGAGCTTGTCTTGTAAATATTTAACGGGGGAAGGTATCGATAATATGACTAGTTTACGTAATCCAATTTTATGTGATTCTAGCGCGATATTTGGTTGTTCAAATAATTTAACCGCTACTGTTTTACCTTCGTTGACTAAAGCTGGGTAAGCTTTAATTTCATACCCTGAGTTTTTATTAATAAACTCTTGGGGGATAGTATCAATACTCCAATCTACTAGCCCAGACTGCTCAACCTCTGGTGTGGCAACTTGCTGTAAGTTTTCCTTAACTTGTGACTGTAGTTTGAGTTGTAACTTTATTAAATCTCGACCCTGCTCAATCACAGAGCCTTTATTATTTAGGACTTTAATATTAAAAACTAAGTGAGGAGGTAGCTTATCTAGCTGCCACTCTTCTATATCTACCACAACCCCTGTCATACGTTTTAATTTTAAAGATAAACTAGGTAGAAAAGCTAAAATCTCACCTTTTTTGTCGAATTGCTGCATATCTGCTATGCAAGCATCAGCATAATTAGGCGCAGGGACGAAGTTTTTACGAATAGATTTAGGTAAGCCTTTAATAAGAGCGATAATGAGTTCGTGCCTTAATCCAGGTATAAGCCAATCTAAGCCCTGGGGAGTAACTTGGTTTAATAGCGCCAAGGGCACCATTAAACTGACGCCGTCATCTGTATCCTTAGGATCAAAATGGTAATCCAAAGCCAATGTTAGATTGTTTTGCTTAAACGTTTCTGGAAAAGAGTGAGCATCAATATGACTGGTGGTTTTCTTTAATAAGCTTTTAGGATCAAAATTGAGTAATTCTGGCGTAGTGGCTGAGGCCTTCTTCCACCACTTTTTAAAACTAGTTTCTGAGCAAACATAATCGGGAAGTTTGTCAGCATAAAATAGAACAAGGGTCTCTTCATCAACCAAGAGATCTCGCCTACGGCTCTTATCTTCAAGGTTTTCTACATTTTCAATAATACTTTGATTATGAGATAAAAAAGTAAAATTCATTTTACTTTCCATGTTCACTAATGCCTCACGAATAAATATCTCTCGGCTAGCCACAGGGTCTATCTGACTAAAGTTTCTTCGTCTTTGGTTTACTATCACCAATCCATATAACGTTACCTTTTCAAACGCTTGTACAACCCCTTGTTTCTTTGACCAGTGAGGCTCTGAATACTCAGTTTTTGTTAAATGTGTTGCTAATTCTTCTATCCATTCGGATTCAATTTTAGCTGCAACACGTCCAAATAAGTGTGCCGTTTCAACTAGTTCAGCCACCATAGTCCACTTAGGCTGTGACTTAGCTAATCCAGAGCCTGGAAAAATCATAAAACGGCTATTACGAGCACCCAGATATTCCCTGTCTTTGTCTTTAGTACCAATATGCGATAACAAACCAGAAATAATTGCTTGGTGAATTGTTTGATAACTGGCTTCTTGTGTCGTAATACCAAACCCAAGTTCGGCACATGATTTTTTCAACTGGCTCACAATATCCTGCCACTCACGCATTCTCATAAAATTAATGAAATTCTTTTTACACCAAGTACGCAATTGATTAGAAGATAACGATTGTTGTTGCTCTTTAAAGGTTTGCCATAATTGAAAGTACCCTAAAAAATCAGACTCTTTATTAGTAAAATCTTCGTGTTTTTGATCTGCTTGTTGCTTTTTATCTTGCGGGCGCTCCCTTGGATCTTGGATACTCAACCCTGCCGAAATAATTTGTATTTCGTGTAAACAGTTTAACTTATCAGCTTCTATCACCATTCTGGCGTATCTTGGATCTATCGGTAATTTAGCTAGTTGTTTACCTTTAGCCGTAAGGCGCTGTCTGCCCTTTTCATTATCAATTGCACCCAGTTCTTCTAATAATTTAAATCCATCATTGATACTTCGCGAATCAGGGGGTTGCACAAACGGAAAGGCATCAATTTTTCCAAAATGTAGTGCCATCATCTGTAAAATAACAGATGCTAGATTAGTTCTTAGTATTTCAGGGTCGGTAAATAAATCTCGGTTTAGGTAATCTTCCTCAGAGTACAAACGAATACAGATACCGTTCGAAACACGGCCACAACGCCCTGCCCTTTGATTAGCAGAGGCTTGGGAGATGGCTTCTATCGGTAAACGTTGTACTTTACTTCTGACGCTATACCTTGAAACTCTTGCTGTTCCTGGGTCAATTACATACTTAATACCAGGAACAGTTAATGATGTTTCAGCTACGTTTGTTGCTAACACAATTCTGCGGCCAGAGTGAGCAGCGAACACTTTGTTTTGTTCAGCGTTGCTCAATCTCGCATACAGTGGCAATACTTCTGTATGCCGGTACTGACGCTTATTTAAGGCATCAGCCGTATCTCGTATTTCTCTCTCACCACTTAGAAAAACCAAAATGTCACCAGGCTTTTCTGTAATTAATTCGTCAACGGCCTCAGTGATAGATTGAATTTGGTCGTAGTCACCCTGCTCCGTTTCTTTGTAACGAATCTCCACAGGGAAGGTTCTGCCACTGACTTCGATAACGGGCGCATCATTAAAGTGTTTTGAAAAACGCTGAGGATCTATGGTTGCTGAGGTAATAATCAGCTTTAAATCAGGGCGACGAGGTAGCAGTTGTTTCAAATATCCCAAAATAAAATCAATATTCAAGCTTCTTTCATGAGCCTCATCGATAATAATGGTGTCATATTGATTTAGAAACTTATCTTGTTGAATTTCGGCAAGTAAAATACCGTCAGTCATCAATTTAATATAGGTACTGTCTGTCACTTGGTCAGAAAATCTAATTTTAAACCCTACATGATCACCTAATGGTGTTTTCAATTCGTCCGCTATTCTATTAGCGACTGTCCTTGCAGCCAAACGTCTAGGTTGGGTATGCCCTATTAATCCCCTGACACCTCGGCCTAATTCTAAGCAAATTTTGGGTATTTGAGTTGTTTTACCAGAGCCAGTCTCACCCGCTATGATAACGACTTGATTTGTACCTATCGCTTCTGCTATTTCTTGCTTTTTTTCACTTACTGGTAAATCTGGGTAATTAATCTTTGGGCACTGATTGAGCCTTGTCTCATATAAAGATTTAGAGCTTTGAATATCTTCATTGAGTTTGAACAAGTATTCCTGTTGTTTTTCACTGGATATTTTTGAATTGCGATGCAGCCTAGCTAGCAGCCGGAACTTATCTTTCGAAAGGCAAGACGAAATGTCTTCAGATAATTGTTTAATACTAATTTTATTCATTGGGACTTGTTCAGGAGACAAAAATAACGCTCTACTTCTAGTTATAGGAATTGGTTTCAATAAAAATTAGGAACGATCCTAGAAGAAGAGCAATACAAATTCCAGCAAAATAAAAATTTACACGGGTTAGGCTTTATTTAAGGCTGCACATCCGAATCATTATGCCTTAAATAACTCAAAGACTCTGTTTAACCAACCAAGAATAACTAAACGACCTATGTTTCAATTAAATTCAAGTTTGTATAAACATTAGAATCAAAACATAATAAACAAAATAAACAATCCAAGGTACTTAACGGTCCTCAATGAACAATGAAATACAAGCTTCAATCTACTGGCACGATTATGAAACGTGGGGCGCAAACCCTCAAAAAGACCTCCCTTGCCAGTTTGCTGGCGTAAGGACCGATTTGGATCTTAATATCATTAGCGAGCCTTTAATGATTTATAGCCAAATTCCAAACGATTGTTTACCTCAACCAGAAGCTTGTTTAATAACGGGAATTACCCCTCAAAAATCAATTCTCAAAGGGACAACAGAAAAACAATTCATTGATACAATCCATGACGAATTTTCAAAGCCTAACACTTGTGTAGCTGGATATAACAATATCCGTTTTGATGACGAAATTACTCGTTATACTTTGTATAGAAATTTCTACGACCCTTATGCACGTGAGTGGCAAAATGGTAACAGTCGTTGGGATATCATTGACCTAGTACGAGCGTGTTATGCACTAAGGCCAGAAGGCATAAAATGGCCTTTAAATGACAAGGGCTTACCAAGCTTTAAGTTAGAAGATTTAACTAAAGCTAACGGTATAGAGCATCAAGATGCCCACGATGCCATGTCGGATGTTTATGCCACCATTGCAATGGCTAAGCTAATCAAACAGCACCACCCAAAGTTGTTTGATTATGTATTTGAGCTACGAAGTAAAAACAAAGTACTAGAGTTGATGAATTTCAATCACCACACGCCACTTGTTCATATATCGTCTAAAATTTCGTCAGTATATGGTTGCTGTACCTGGATTATTCCAATTGGCATCCATCCTCACAATAAAAATGCCATTATTGTCTTAAACCTTGCGCTGGACCCAAGTCCACTCTTTGAACTATCAGCCAACGAAATTAAAGAGCGACTTTATACGCCCACAGCTCTACTCGCAGAAGGAGAACAGCGTCTACCTATTAAATTAGTTCATATAAATAAATGTCCTATTTTAGCACCTGCTAAAACCTTAACCTCAGAAAATGCAGAGCGACTAAAAATCGATAGGCAACAGTGTCTACGGAACTTACAAATTATTAAAGATAATGATTCATTAATAAATAAGTTAACAGAAGTGTATAACAGTGAGCATAGTGCTATCGATATTGACCCTGAACATGCTCTTTATTCAGGAGGTTTCTTCAGTAAAAATGATAAAGCACTGATGCAGCAAATTGTAGCGTCGGATGCTCAAGGCCTAACAGCGACAGACTTTCCTTTTGAAGACGAACGTTTACACACACTATTGTTTAGATATAAAGCTCGTAACTTCCCAGAAACCCTAACAGATACAGAGTTACAAAAGTGGCAGCGGTATAGAGAGTTTAAATTTTTTGATAATGAGTCTAAAGCTAATATAAAAATGTCGGAATACATGAGGGAACTAGAAGAGTTATACCAAAAACATGCAAATCAACCAGACAAGCTAACTATCATTAAAGCCCTACATGATTACGCTATTAAACTATAAAAATGTTCGCCAATTACACCGCACTTTTCTAATGTTAGTTCGTAAAAGGTCGATACCACTTTAGTTAACAGTAATTAAAGTCTATACAAATTTATTTTGTGCAAATAGATAAAGGCGAATAAATGTTAGGTGTAAATTTAACCCTTGATGACAGTGATGTTTATTTAAACATAACAATTAATCCGCAATTAGTTGGAGCAAAGTTAGACGTACACACAGTGTATGATTTAATAGCGGCAAGTAAATTTAGCCAGTTTTTTCTACTAGAAGAAAGCATTATTGATACCGTAATTGCATTTAACAACGCATTGCAACAAAACAAAATGGCCGTTATCACTTTTCGTATTGGCGAGCGTAGAAACAGTGAAATACAGTGTGAAATCTTAAAAGATCAGCTGTCAGTTGTTCTAAAAGTAACGTGCGGTTATGGTGGAGAGCTCCCTAGTAGTGCCTCGTTGAAAAACATTTTGACTAAAAATGGCGTAAAACGAGGTATCAGCCGTAAGCGTATAGAGGATTTAGTCCTTAAATGCGCTAGGGCAAATACGGGGGAAGAAATACAGTCTGTAGTTGCAATCGGACTTCCTCCAAAAACAGGTAAACCTTCCAAACTTGTTCCTTTAGTTCCAAATGCTTTAGAAAGAATTTTAGCACCTCAATCTGCAAGTAGTGCTCGTGTCGATATGCGAAACCTAGGAGCGATATTATCTGTAAAAAAAGGAGCAGAGTTATTAAGAAGAATGGCTCCCACTAAGGGGCGAGATGGTTACTTTGTTTCCGGTGAAATTATAAAAGCCTCCCCTGGCGAATGGCTAAAACTCAAAACAGGTGATGGTACTGTCATTAGTGACCATGATGAGAACTTACTCATTGCTGATATTTCTGGGATGCCTAAATTTAAAGACCAAAAGATGTGGGTTGATGATATTTTTACCTGTAAAGGTGTAAATGTTGGCACTGGTAACATTAATTATGATGGCTCTGTTTTTGTTAATGGTGATGTAACTGAAAAAATGGAAATTACCGCAACGGGTGATATCACTATAAATGGGTTTGTAGAGTCCGCAACTATAAGGGCTGGAGGGGATATAATTATTACCGAAGGGGCAATGGGTAAGGTCAATGAAAATGCGACAGAGTATAGCACCACGCTTATTTCAAAAGGCAATATATATGCACAACATGGGCAAGGCCTAAAAATACATAGTAATGGTAATGTTAGTATTGGGCGACAAATTGCCCACAGCAAAATAACCTGTAAAGGAAAAGTGACAGTTGGGGCTACAATAAAGCCTAATGGGAATATATTTTCTTGCATTATTCATTGCCAAGATAGCGTTACAGCGGGAACATTTGGAGCAGTGTCAGGAAGTAATTTAAATATAGATTATAGTGAGGGCTTTAATAATTTATTAGAACGTAAAGATACTTTGGTTGAATTGCTAAAACAACTTAGACAAAATAATGGGCGGCATTTGGAAAGAATGAGTTTGATTAACTCCAAATTCATTCCAAAAGATATGCAGTATCGCGTTGATGAAGCTAACCAACTATTTGAAAGTGAAACTCAATTATTACAATGGTTGGAAAGTAAACTTACCGAAGTTTCAAACGCAAAAGATAAGTACCAAAACAATATGCAAATAATCGCTAACAAACGGATCTACCCAGGCGTAATATTGAAGCTAAACAATAGAACATGGCGAGCTGATAAAGAGTTAGATCCTTCACTGGTGTTATTACAAGGACATCAATGGAGAGTCAAATCAGCGTCATAACGTTGGTACATTTAATCACTTCTAGAAGAGAGTAAAAGTAACCATGAAAAATACCGTATATCAGTTTAAAGAAACATTGAATAATGGAAAGGTCATAGGGTTACAAGTCTATCAAAACTCGGTACTTTTAATTGTAAATACAGCTAGCCAATGTGGTTTTACACCTCAGTACGAAGGCTTACAGCAACTTCAAAATCGTTATCATAGCCAAGGGTTTGAAATATTGGGCTTTCCATGTAATCAATTTGGTCGTCAGGAACCAGGAAGTGACAATGACATACGAAAGTTTTGCAACCTAACCTACCAAATATCCTTTCCTTTATTTAAAAAAGTAGAAATAAATGGCGCCAACACTAGTGCTCTTTTTAAGTATTTGAAAACAAATGCGCCAGGCGTAATGGGAAGCAAATCAATTAAATGGAATTTCACAAAATTCCTGATCAATAAAAAAGGGCAAGTTGTTAAACGTTATGCATCAACTACTAAACCCAGTGACATTGAGGAGGACATAAAAAACTTATTAAGAGAGTAAATTATTCATTTTTACCTAGTGTTTTTTAGAAATAGTCAAAAAATATTTCCCTAACCATAAATAGGGCTCTTCAGTGCCGTATTGTAACTCCACAGCTCGCAGTTGTTCATACATTGAAACCTGCTTGTCTAAATCTTTTAGATAGTCGTGAAAACACCTAATCCCAGCTATCTGTATAATATCTAATGGCAATGTTTGTAAATAAGACAAAATGTATCTAGGTTTTTGTGGGTTATTTGGGCTTAGTCGCACCACATTTTTAGCTTTCATCCCCCGTTCAACATAATCAAAATTACCATACAAAACGTTGCCAAAAAGTTGTGCATCATAATTAAAAAAGCTCAAAGACAAATAGCCTTTTTGTTTAGTAAGGTTAATCAGTTTATTAATAACAGGCAACGGTTCTTGGAGCCACTCAAGCACAGCATGACAAATCACTACATCATATTGCACATTATCTGATAAAGATAAAATATCACCATGTACAATACTTAACTGTGCTTGGTGGCCAATATTAGCTTGGGCCAACGCTAAAGCCTCAGACGATATATCTGTCAAGGTTACCTTGTGACCCAACTTAAGGAGCGATTCGGTCATTTTACCAGTCCCCCCGCCTGCATCTAAAATATTTAGCGGGCCTTTATTTAAGTCAATATTTAAATGTAAATAATGAAGTAATAATTCATGGCGAAGTTGCCCTTTAGTTGAACCATAAATATTTTTATTAAATTTATTTGCTAAGTTGTCGAAACTTTTGTCATTACTTGCCTTATCCATCTACTTGTTAATAGTCCTAAGCTGGGTTAAAAATATCAATAAAAACGGTATCTATGCTTAAAGAACGCTGAATGTATTCACCTAGTGCTTTCGCACCATATCTTTCGGTAGCATGATGACCTGCTGCAAAAAAGTGAATATTCATTTCACGGGCTACGTGAATCGTCTGTTCAGATACTTCACCTGTTATAAAGGCATCGATATTTTCAGTAGCCACCTGCTCTATATAGTTCTGCCCACCACCTGTACACCATGCTACTGTTTTAATTTTTGGCTTACTGGAAGGTTCATGAAGTGGCACTTTATCCAGAGTGTGGTTAATTTTTTGGCAGAGTGTTTCAGGGGTGATTGCTTCAGGGAAGTTGCCTTTCATCACCACACATTGGGAATTAGCTTCTTGAAGCGGAGTTATATTTGTAATACCTAGTAATTTAGCTAACTGTGCATTGTTACCTAATTCTGGATGTATATCTAAGGGTAAATGATAGGCATACAAATTAATGTCATGTTCTAAAAGTGTACTGATCCTTTTCTTTTTCATCCCGGTTAAACAAGGAGACTCACCTTTCCAAAAATAGCCGTGATGTACAATAATTGCGTCAGCACCTACCTCAACTGCATTATCTATAAGAGCTTGGGAAGCAGTGACTCCCATAACAATTTTAGTAATCTTCGTTTTACCTTGAACTTGCAGCCCATTTGGACAAAAGTCTTTAACTTTTTCTGGTGTTAGAACTGAATTTAGAAAGTTTAACAGTTCAAAATTAGTGATACCCATTTAGTTTCCTAGGTGAATTTATAAGCTAGATGCTTGAATTATCAGCAAAATTAGACATTATAATTAAAACACGGTATAAAAGCCGACCATATTTTTTATTTCATTATAATTATTTAGAAGGCAAAGACCTGATTATGAGTAAATTGGATAAAGACCAAGTCATCGCTGCATTTACGCAAGCCTACACAACCGCTAATGGAAAATCTCCTGAAATCGAAGCAAAAGGGGGGTGGTATAGTGTCGATGGTGGTAAAAATATAAGACTCGCTGCGCTAAACGATATGATTTCTGAACTAGGCACATCGCCTAAAGAAGTCCCTGCTGCACCGAAAAAAACCACCAAGAAAAAAGCAGCACCGAAAGCCAAAACCTCTGGATTTTCAGTTAAAACTTTTTATGCAACAAAAATCCAAACAGAAAATAAAGGTGTTAAGCTTCCTCGGTAATTTTCTTATATTTAAAAGCTTCTATTATTATTTCTAGGGGCTTTTAAAAACCTCCTAGTTACTATTTATAACCACAAATTACTAAGCTATTTAATTAAAACCTAACAGCATTAGCTCTGATAGTTTACTCTAGGTTTAATTCTATTATTTTAGTCACTCCATGAAGTTAATTAACAAATCCAACAAATTAGAAAATGTCTGTTATGAAATCAGAGGTCCAATCTTAACCGAAGCGAAGAAAATGGAAGATGAAGGCCATCGAATATTAAAACTAAATATTGGTAACCCAGCTCCATTTGGTTTTGAAGCCCCAGATGACATATTAAAAGATGTAATCCATAACCTCCCCAGTGCTCAAGGATACTCAGATTCAAACGGTATTTATTCGGCTCGTGTTGCAGTCATGCAGTATTACCAACAGAAAAATGTTAAACACGTAAAGGTGAACGATGTTTTTTTGGGTAATGGTGTCAGCGAGCTAATTGTTATGGCAATGCAAGGGTTATTAAACAATGATGATCAAGTATTATTGCCTGCCCCTGACTACCCATTATGGACAGCAGCAGTTAGCTTATCGTCTGGTGAGCCAGTGCATTATCGTTGTGATGAAGATAACGGGTGGCAACCAGACATTGAAGATATACGCAAAAAAATTACAAATAAAACAAAAGCTATTGTTTTAATCAATCCAAATAACCCCACTGGTGCGGTTTATTCTTTAGAAATTCTTCAGCAAATCATCGAGTTAGCCCGTCAGTTTTCACTGGCTGTTATCAGTGATGAAATTTACGACAAAATTCTTTATGACGATGCAGAACATTGCTGTATAGCCTCACTAGCTAAAGACGTTTTTTTTATCACGCTGGGAGGCTTATCTAAAAACTATCGCATCGCAGGCTTTAGGGTGGGCTGGTTAGTGGTAAGTGGCAACAAATCTATTGCTAATGGGTATATTGAAGGGCTAAACATTTTATCCTCTATGCGTATGTGTGCAAATGTCCCAAGCCAACATGCAATTCAAACCGCATTAGGTGGTTATCAAAGTATAAATGCGTTAATTAGTCATGATGGCCGTTTAAAAATACAGCGAGACTTAGCAACTAAAATGCTAAATGCCGTTGATGGCTTAGAATGTATATTGCCCAAAGGTGCCATGTATTGTTTTGTAAAAGTTGACGCTAAAAAATTCAACATCACCGACGATGAACAAATGATATTCGACCTATTGAAAGCCGAAAAAATACTACTAGTTCATGGTTCTGCTTTTAACCTGCACCACGGCTGTTATTTTAGGTTGGTTTTTTTACCCCATATAGACATACTTAAACCTGCACTAGAAGCAATTGCAAATTTCTTTAAAAGCTATAAACAGATTAATTAAACCATGAAGCAAGTTATTCCAAATAAAAGCCACTTTTTTGCCCACTTATCTCGCATGAAATTGATAAATAGATGGCCACTCATGCGTAATGTTAGAACTGAAAATGTCCAAGAGCATAGCTTACAGGTGGCAATGGTTGCCCATGCATTAGCACTTATTCGTAATAAATACTTTGAAGGTAACTTAGACTCAAACCAAGTCGCTACCATTGCCTTATTTCACGATGTATCTGAAGTCATTACTGGTGATTTACCCACCCCAGTAAAGTACTCAAACCCCATTATTCGGGATGAATATAAAAAAATCGAAAAGCTTGCTGAGCAAAAACTAATTAATATGGCCCCAGACGAGTTCAGAAATGATTATGCGCTACTAATCGATCACCAAAATCATAGCGAAGATATTGCTTTTATCGTAAAGGCAGCTGATGTGATTTGCGCGTATTTGAAAACCTTAGAAGAACTAACTGCTGGTAACAAGGAGTTTGGACTTGCTAAGAAGCGTTTAGATAAAATGCTTAAAGATTATCACTCTCCAGAAGTAGATTACTTTTTGAATGCATACGTCCCGAGCTTTAGCCTGAGCTTAGACGAAATCACTCAAGAAGACTGATTGTTTTATGCATTTAGCTCTTTAATCATTGATTCTATCTGTGGGTTTTAAATGGTCCTAATCTTAAGTATGCTTTGAATCGTTAACTTAAAACGTAATCTGGAGGTATTAAACTCGATGGATGTATGGACTACACGCCGGCATGGACAAAAAATTCATCGCGATGGTGATCATCGTACCCCTTTTCAACGTGACAAGGCTCGTATATTACACTCCGCTGCATTTAGAAGATTACAAGCCAAAACACAGGTTCTAGGTGCAGGTATGAGTGATTTTTACCGTACCCGTTTAACCCACTCACTGGAAGCGTCCCAAATAGGCCAAGGGATAGCAGCGCAACTTTTTAACAAGTACCCGGAGTTAACCTCGCGCCTAGAATTAAACGATACCCTTATTGAGGCATTATGTTTAGCCCATGATATTGGCCACCCTCCTTATGGTCATGGAGGTGAAGTTGCTCTGCACTATATGATGCGTGACCATGGCGGTTTTGAGGGAAATGGCCAAACATTCAGAATTGTCACCAAGTTAGAGCGGTATACTGCATCTCATGGTATGAATTTAAGCAGACGTACTTTATTAGGATTAGTGAAATATCCTAATTACCTAGACAGTTTAAGCAACCAACCAGAGTTGCATGGCGCAAATTCACACCGTGAAGTTAAAGCGAGTGAATGGCATCCGCCTAAGGGCTTATACCAGTGTGATAGCTCATGGTTTGAATGGTTGATCAAAGTATTCTCTGAAGCAGACCAAGCACGTTTCATTGAATATACGAGTAATAAAGATAAACACCATAAGACTCAATTCAAATCATTTGATTGTTCTATCATGGAGCTAGCAGATGATATAGCGTACGGGATACATGATTTAGAAGACGCCATTGTAATGGGTATTGTCAATCATCAGCAATTTCACGAAGAGGTTGTAATTCCATTACTAGATATGCAAGGTTGCTGGTTGTCTGACAATATTGAAGCATTAAGCGATAATCTATTTAGCCAGCAGCATCATAAACGTAAAAATGCAATTGGCGCTTTGGTGAATTGTTTTGTAACCCATATAGAAATTACAGAGCTATGCCCCGAGTTTGAGCATGACCTATTGAGATACAACGCAGTGTTCCCAGTTGTTTATCAACAAGCTCTAGCACTCTTTAAGGGCTACGTTTTCAAACGAGTGATACAAAAGCCCGAGATTCAATTAATTGAATATAAGGGCCAGCAAATCGTGATGGAACTGTTTCAAGCTTTTGCTTCAGATCCTACGCGGTTACTGCCTGACAACACTCGTCAACGTTGGCTATCTGAAAGTGAAAATAACAATGGGCACCGAGTTATTGCAGATTATATATCTGGTATGACAGATGGGTTTGCAGCCAAACTGTACAGTAACTTATTTTTACCAGCATCCAATGGTATTAATGACAAGATCAGCTAAGAAAGCATTTTTACTGCTGTGATAAAAACGTGATGTAATTTTCTTAACGTTAGACTGTCTTATAAGATACCCCCTCAGTTTCTATTAGGTGAAATTTATAATGTTAATTCGTACTCCCAAGCCAAGCGAGCTTAAAGAAAACCAAGTTACTGATCATAATGTCTATCAAAATAGACGTAATATTCTTAAAGGCTTAGGATACTTGGGTGCAGGGGCCCTACTTTCAAGCCACAAAGCAAACGCTTTTAATCTCTTCAACAATGACGATGAAACCTCTTTTAAAACCAGAGCTTTATCTTTTGCACAGACAACGTCTGAAAATGATAAGCACATATTAACTCCAGAACGAAAAATTATTACCCACAATAACTTTTACGAGTTTGGTACAAGTAAAGCTGATCCCGTAGAAACTTCTCAGAATTTTAAAGTCGACCCTTGGACCTTAAAGATAGAGGGCTTAGTAGAAGAGCCAATAACACTAGGTTACGAAGACCTATATAAAGCATTTGATTTAGAAGAACGGATTTATCGACTTCGCTGTGTAGAAGCTTGGTCTATGGTAGTACCATGGATAGGGTTTTCTCTGCAAAAATTATTACAAAAAGCCAAACCATTGAGCTCAGCAAAATATGTAGCATTTGAAACCTTATATGACCCCAAACAAATGCCAGGTCAAAAAAGTAGGTTTTCTGGAGGAGGAATAGACTATCCCTATGTTGAAGGACTAAGATTAGATGAAGCGGCACATCCATTAACCCTAATGTCCGTTGGTTTGTATGGAAAAACCTTGCCACCACAAAATGGTGCACCTATTCGTTTAGTTGTCCCCTGGAAGTACGGATTTAAAAGCATAAAATCAGTGGTGTCCATTCGCTTAACCGACAAAATCCCCCCTACTACATGGAATAAATTAGCACCATCGGAATATGGTTTCTATGCAAATGTTAATCCTAATGTTGACCATCCTAGATGGAGCCAAGCCAGTGAGAGGTTAATTACAACAGGAAGTTTGTTTAATCGTAATAGAGTCGCTACGCAAATATTTAATGGCTATGAAGAAGTCGCCCCACTATATAAGAGAATGGATTTAGCTAGGTATATCTAATTGTTTAGACTAAAAAAAAGCCACATCATATTATTAAAGGTGATAATCCATAGTGCGGCATTTATCCCATTAGCCTGTTTATACTTTCGGGCATTTACAGATAAATTGGGAGCTGATCCTGTACAAGAGCTTTTACACTTTACGGGAATTGGAGCCTTTAATTTATTACTTTTATCTTTACTGATATCTCCTGTCACGAAGAAGCTAAAGCAAGGCATTTTGTTAAACCTTCGTAGGCCATTAGGGCTTTATGCGTTTACGTATGCCCTATTCCATTTTTTAAGTTATCTCGCTTTCGATTTGCAGTTTGAATGGCAATTGTTGATATCTGAAGTATTTAAACGCCCTTATATTTTTGCAGGTATTCTAAGTTTATTAATATTGACAGCATTAGCGCTAACATCAACTAAATCAATACAGCGTAAACTGGGAAAAGCTTGGCAAAAAACCCACAATTGGGTTTATTTAGCTTTAGTCACTATAGGACTTCATTATTTTTGGTCAGTTAAATCGTCTTTGTTACAGCCAATCATTTATATTTGTTTCGCGCTAATATTACTATTGTTAAGGCGTAATAAACTCACTAAAAAGTTCAAACGCCATAATTAGCGCACATAGATTATAAAAAAAACACTTGCATGTTTATTTGTACAGTACTACTGTATACCCAACCACTGTATATATAATCACTAAAATGAGTTTATTATGGCTAGCTTACATGCATTAACACCGATAAAAAAAGTTATCTCAAGGTTACCGGTATCTACTAATGAGCCGCAGATGCTGAATGAGATGGATTTTACGTCTCCATTCAAGTGGACATATCTAATCGCAGAGAACATCCAATTTAGTATAAAACGCCCTTACACCATTAGATTGCCTAAGCCAGATAACAGTACATTAGTGAATTGGATTGAAAAAATTGTACTAGGTAAAGAGTGTGCCAACCTATTTATAGAAGAACTAACTTTAGACGAAGTTACCTACAAACGAATCAAACAGCTTTGTTTAGAGCACGAGGTTACCTTAGTTAATTTGTATCAACAGCACAGCAGCCAACATAATGTTGTTCAAGGTCCTTGGTAAGATATAAACGTATTTACAAGCGGATATATTGACTAAGTAATACTCGTTAGCCTAGGCTAGCGGAGTTCGTTTTAATTAGGAAATATAAGTGCTTGAAGATAATAAAAACTGTTTTTGTTGTAGCAATATTGCTTTTGAATACTGTTGTAAGCCCATATTAACTGAAGTTAAAAAAGCTGCTAATTCAGAAGCATTAATGAGGTCTCGTTTTACAGCCTACGTTTTAAAAGATTATGCCTATATTTTAGATACCTATGCTAAAAAACCCCGTCAAAACTTATCGATACAAGAGTTGGCCCAAAGTGCAGAGAATACACAATGGTTGTCACTTCAAGTTATTGGGCACAGCGCTAATTTGGTAACCTCACAAGTAGAATTCAAAGCGTTTTACAAAATAGGCGAATGCTTTTATGTTTTACATGAGCTATCTGATTTCGTTTTAGAAGACGAAAAATGGCATTACTCCAAAGGGAATCTATTCAAAAATTCTGGTGAGTTCAAACCACAAAGAAATAGTCAGTGCCTGTGTGGTAGCGGTAAAAAATATAAAAAATGTTGTGGGAAATAAATTAACTAAAAAGCGCCACTTTAATTACTAAGGCACACCAATCCATTATCTTACTGTTTTAACTATTTAGGTATGGCAAATAAATCGTAGAAATTTTTAGTAGTAACATAAGCTAATTCATCGACACTGATCCCTTTGAGATCAGCAATAAACTCACCGACTTCTCTAACAAAACCTGGTTGATTAGGTTTGCCACGATAAGGAACAGGCGCTAACCAAGGTGAGTCAGTTTCGATGAGAAGCTTGTTTAAAGGTATGTTTTTTACTACCTCTTGGAGTTCTGTTGCTGTTTTGAAGGTAACTATCCCTGATATTGATATATACATTCCTAACTCTATTGCTGACTGAGCCATTTCCAAGTCTTCTGTGAAACAATGCAGTACCCCTTGGGTTTCTGGTAATTTATGTTCCTTAAGTACATTAATCGTGTCTTGTCGTGCCTCTCTAGTATGGATTATTAAAGGTTTACCCAACTTATTAGCTACTTTAATATGATCAATAAAAGAAGCTAACTGTACTTCTTTTGTCTCAGCACTATAAAAATAATCTAACCCAGTTTCACCTATTGCCACAACTCTGTCATTGTCAGCGGTTGCGAGTAATTCCTCATATGTACATGCGTCTTCTTGATATAAGGGATGCACACCACAAGATATGGAAACATCGTTAAAATTAACGACTGTTTCTGCCATTGAAGGGAAATCTTTTACTGATACGGATACACATAAAAAGTGTTCTACTCCACGGTTACGAGCAAACTGAAGTGTTTCTGATAATTGTTCATGGCTTTGATCTAATCTATCTAAATGACAATGAGAGTCTACAAACACAATGTATACCTATAAAAATATGATTTAATTTGATTCGAAATTTGCTAACGCAGTCAGTAACTCAGCTAACGTTAGTGTTTTGTTTACACCAGGATTTTTAAGCTTCTTTGATGCAGCAATGCATCGTATATTCAATTGCCAAAAAACTTCGTTTTGAGTGCTGAGATAAGATTGCTTTACCCAAGCTTGCAACCACTTAATTACCTTTTCTGAATGGTTTTGCCAGTCAGTAGCTAACTGTATTGCACTTAGGTTATTTGTCATAACGCCCTGTATTCCAGTAGTAAAATCTTGATAGTTATAATTTTGCTCTTGTTGTAACTCATTTAACAAAGTTAATGGCCTTCCTACAAATAACCTTGCAAAGTTTTCATCTATGACACCTTGATGATGTTGTTTTACCCAAGCCACAGTATTGACGAAATTAGGTGATGGCAATAACTGCTTTTCGCAACGACTAATAATAGTGGGTAAAATACTTTCAGGATTTTCTGTAATTAGTAACAGGAAGGTATTATCAGTAGGTTCTTCTAACGTTTTCAATAAAGCATTAGCACTGGACTCGGTCATCCTATCGGCTTGGTAGATTATTAGTACCTTGCATCCCGACATATGGGCAGTACCCGTTAGATTTTTTATCGCATCTCTAACAAGATCAACACCAATCTGTTTTTCTGATTCTATTTTGTATAAGTCTGGGTGAGTTTCTGATGCATTAAGCTTACACGATTGACACTGCCCGCACGTTTGATCACCTTGCCTTTCTTGACATAGTAGTAACTTAGCTAAACTTGAAGCAAATGCATCCTTACCAATGCCATCTTCACCTTGTAGTAACAAAGCATGATGTAATTTATTAGATGCTATTCTTGAACTAAGCTGTAAGAATGTAGATTGTAACCAAGGATACATCTAGCTCTCCAAAAACCTAGTGAGGGCTAATTGGATATCTTGATGAACGCCAGTAATACTCTGCATAGTATTAATCACCACGCAATTTCTATCTTGTTGAGCCATTACCAAATAGCGCTCTCTTGTTCTTTCAAAAAAACTGAGGTCTTCTTGCTCTATTCGGTCTAGTTCACCGCGACCTCTCGCTCTATTAAGTCCTTCTTGAGGCTCTACATCTAAATACAAGGTAAAGTCAGGTTTAAAGTCTTTTAAGGTGATATTACGAAGCGACTGAATCATATCAAGATCTATTTTACGGCCACCGCCTTGGTAAGCTTGCGAAGACATATCATGCCTATCTCCTAAAACCCAATTTCCCAGTTCTAAGTTAGGTAAAATTACATTTTGGACTAATTGAGCCCTTGCGGCGTACATTAATAAAAGCTCAGCTTCTATTGTTACATTCTCAGTAGGCCAATCACCTTTAACACACTCTCTTATAGCTTCAGCCATTGGTGTGCCACCTGGTTCCCTAGTATTGACTAAATGATGTCCAGCGTCTTTTATTAGCTGGGAAACTATATTAACAGCGGTACTTTTACCTGCACCTTCTAAGCCTTCAATAACGATAAACTTACCCAATGTTTGCAATTCTAATTCAACCTTATTTTTTTAACTGATATTTACGTACAGCAGCATTATGCTCTTGTAATGTTTCAGAAAATTGATGGCTGCCATCACCTTTTGAAACAAAATATAATTCTTGTGTGGTTATTGGATTAAATGCCGCATCAATTGCCAGTTTACTTGGCATTGCTATAGGGGTCGGGGGTAGACCTTTTATAACATAGGTGTTGTAGGGGGTGGGTGTTTTTAGATCTTTCCGTCTTATATTCCCATCAAAGTTTTCACCCATTCCATATATAACGGTAGGATCCGTTTGTAATCGCATGTTTAAGTTTAAACGGTTAACAAATACTCCCGATATTCTTGGCCTTTCTTCAGCTACACCGGTTTCTTTTTCGATTATAGAAGCCATTATCAAACCTTCATAGGCTGACTCATAAGGCAAGTCAAACGCTCTGTTGTCCCAAGCGTTACTCAAGTAATTTTGCATACTATTTTTAGCTCTTAATACTAAATCATATGCATTGGTTTGATCTACAAAGTGGTAAGTATCTGGCAACAACCATCCTTGCAAAGAACCACCGGACATATCTTTAGAAAGTCTATTAACTTTTTCGTGAAAGTCACTGTCAACTTTTAGATTTGGATGACTTCTTAAGGTAGCTAGCCAATCTCTCAATCGCAGGCCTTCAACTAAACTCACAGAAAATTGTACTTCTTTGCCACTTACTAATAAATCGAGTAAATCTAACCCAGTCATTGAAGGTTTCAGTAAATAGGTACCTACTTTAATATTACCTAACTCTGGATTAATTTTAATGCTGATTTTTAACCCCAGATTTTCATCAAGAATGCCTACACTCTTAAGTCTATTCAAAATACCTTTAGCGGATTGACCTGAATCAACGCGGAAAAACGTAGCAGAGTCTAAATTCAGTGGCTGCTTTACTTGCTCATTAAAATAATTAAATAACGCCCCAATAGTAGCTATTAATAAAACCAACAAAGTAAGCAAAATCTTGAATAATTTAGCCATCTAATTCTCCAACTTGTTTTTAAGCATAGATTGCACTTTATATACAGGTTCAATTAGAAATTTGGTAACGTTAAAGGTTTCTGGGTCAATCAAATTTTTTACAGGTACTACACCCATTAGTGAATTGCATACAAATAAGGCTTGAGCCTCAAATAATGCCTTTACAGGCTCACGAGTTACTATAACTTTATCGCCTGCCTTTTCCATCATTTCAATTAAATGGTTACGCATAACCCCTAAAACCCCTGACTCACTTAGGTTTGCAGTAAACCATTTATCATCACCAAACCAAAATACATTACCGACTGACGACTCAATTATTTCATTTTCTGTATCGCAAACAATCACATCATCATATTCAGTAGTAGCCAAAGCTTGCTTAATAAGTACTTGTTCTAGACGATTTAAATGTTTAATTCCTGCTAGTAAGGGCTGACGAGCCAACTGTATAGGACTAACACTGACACTGATGCCTTCCGTTTGCCACGTTTTGTAATGTTGAGGAATAGAGTGATGGGTAATAATAAAATTAGGGTATTTTGCCCCTACTGGACTGTAGCCTCTACCACCACTGCCTCGCGTTATCATAATTTTGACGACACATGATTCATTATTTGGCAGAGAATCAAAAACACTTTTACTGAGCTGTTCCCAATTAGAGAATGGGATAGATAAACGCTCACAGGCATCTTTCAATCGTTGGATATGCAAATCAAATAACTCAAGAGAAGCATTTTGATAAGCAACAGTCGTAAAGCAACCATCACCGTATTGAATACTACGATCAGTTAAAGGAATTTGTGATTGTTGCTGTCCATTAACTATCATCAAATTGAAGTAACCCTAGAAACTTTAGAACTATAATAATACGCTAACATAAAAATGTATATTTGATAGAAGTGGAAGTCTAATGCCACTTCTATCAAGTTTACGGGTGGCTAGTTTGAAAACTTTTTAAACAGCAAAGAACCGTTGGTTCCACCAAAACCAAATGAGTTACATAAGGCATAATCCATTTCTTTTGGCTTGGCTTTATTTGCAACAAAATCTAAATCACACCCTTCACCTGGGTTGTCTAAATTAGTAGTTGGCGGTGCGATCTGGTCTCGCAAAGCTAATATTGTAAATATGGCTTCAACCGCCCCAGCAGCGCCTAATAGATGACCCGTCATAGATTTAGTTGAACTCACCATCAATTTTTTTGCATCCTCAGCAAAAACTGATTTTATTGCAGCCACTTCTGCTACATCACCAGCTGGTGTAGAGGTACCATGAGCATTGATATATCCAACTTCAGATGTATCAATCTTCGCATCATTAATAGCACTAACCATGGCGGCAGCGGCCCCTTCACCGTCAGCAGGTGGAGAGGTCATATGGTAAGCATCACCACTCATACCGAATCCAACGAGTTCAGCATAAATTGTTGCACCACGGGCAACAGCCATATCGTAATCTTCGAGGACGACAACCCCTGCCCCTTCACCCATAACAAAACCGTCTCGGTCTTTATCCCATGGACGACTAGCAGATTCTGGTGCGTCATTACGTGTTGATAATGCTCTAGCTGCTGCAAAGCCACCAATACCAAGCGGACAGATAGTAGATTCTGCACCGCCAGCGATCATGACGTCAGCATCTCCGTATGCAATTGTACGTGCTGCAATGCCTATGTTGTGAACACCTGTAGTACAAGCTGTTACAACATTTAGGTTTGGCCCCTTCAACCCTTCGAATATAGAGAAAAAACCCGATATCATATTGGTGATGGTTGAGGGAACAAAAAATGGAGATATCTTCCGTGGTCCAGACGTAAGCATTTTGCTATGGTTGTCTTCAATCAAGCCCAAACCACCTATCCCGGAGCCAATTGCAACGCCTATTCTTGAAGCATTTTCAGAAGTAACTCGAAGACCAGAACTAGCTAATGCTTGTTTGCCTGCTGCAATACCAAATTGGATAAACTTATCCATTTTTTTACATTCTTTTTTAGGAATGTATTGCTCAACATCAAAATTTTTTACTTCACCAGCAAATTGAGTGGTGAAAGCTGAACAATCAAAAGAGGTAATTGGAGCAATGCCACTTTTTCCCGCAAGGATATTTTTCCAAGAAGAATCAACATCGTTGCCAACAGGGGAAAGCATGCCAAGTCCAGTCACTACTACGCGACGTTTAGACACTAGGGCCTCCGACTATAAACATGGAAATATAAATTGAAAAAGAAACGGCCCAGATAGGGCCGCTTTTAAATATCTTACGCGTCTTTATTAGCGTTAACGTAATCAATAGCAGATTGAACAGTTGTGATTTTTTCAGCTTCTTCGTCAGGAATTTCAGTATCAAATTCTTCTTCAAGAGCCATAACTAATTCAACAGTGTCTAATGAATCCGCACCTAAATCATCAACGAAAGAAGCTTCAGATTTAACTTCTTCTTCTTTTACACCTAATTGTTCGATAATGATTTTTTTTACGCGTTCTTCGATGTTACTCATAATTCTAGTTATCCTTTAAAGTACCTAGATATAAATTTGCGAGTAGTGTATTCAGCAAAGCGAGACCTTGCAAGTAAGTCACTCAACTTTTTTTCTGGTCCAACCACTCACGGTTAAATAAATATTCATTATTACAGTGTGGTTATAATACCACATGTCCTGTAATCGTTAACCCATGTACATTCCACCATTTACATGAATTGTTTCACCAGTAATGTAAGCGGCTTCTTCACTGACTAAAAACCCAACGGTTGCTGCTATTTCTTTTGGATCCCCCAAACGATTCGCGGGAATGTCTTTAAAAATATTTTCTTTCTGTTCATCTGTTAATGCTTTAGTCATATCTGTGTCAATAAAACCTGGGGCGACGACATTGACAGTAATACCTCTCGAAGCGACTTCACGAGCCATAGACTTACTAAAACCGATAACTCCAGCTTTTGCGGCCGCATAATTAGCTTGACCAGCATTACCTGTTGTTCCTACTACAGAGCCAATATTAACAATTCTTCCTTTACGCTTTTTCATCATGCCACGTAATACAGCTTTAGACATTTTGAAGATAGACGTAAGGTTAGTATCCATAATACTTTGCCATTCATCGTCTTTCATACGCATGAGTAGGTTATCTCTGGTGATACCGGCATTGTTAATTAAAATATCAACAGCACCATGCTTTTCAGTGATTTCTTTTAAAAGATTTTGCATAGAGTCAGGATCAGCAACGTTCAATACTTTACCTTCGCCATTTGATTGCAAATACTCTCCAATAGCTTTAGCGCCATTTTCAGATGTTGCTGTTCCAATAACAATTGCGCCATCGGCAACTAGACGCTCTGCGATTGCTCGACCAATACCACGGCTTGCACCGGTTACTAAGGCAATGCTGCCATTTAATTTAGACATTTATTTTCTCTACTTAACTATTTTAAATCTGATACAGACGCTAAAGACCCTATGGCCTTACACGTTAAAGCCTTATTTATACGCTTAGTTAAACCCGTAAGCACTTTTCCTGGGCCCAATTCATATAGATTATCGACACCCACTTCGTGTAATTGGTTCACTGTTTCTGTCCATCTAACCGGACTATATAGCTGAGCAATTAATGCTTGTTTAATTACAGTAGGATCAGTCTCCATTGCAACGTCGACGTTATTAACAACAGGTATTTGTGGTGTAGAAAAAGAAACATCGTTCAATAATGCAGCTAATTTATCCGCGGCTGGTTTCATTAATGCACAATGAGAAGGCACACTAACAGGTAAAGGTAAGGCACGTTTTGCACCTTGCTCTTTACAAAGCACTGCGGCAATTTCGGCAGCTTCCTTGTTACCAGCGATGACTACTTGTCCGGGCGAATTAAAATTCACAGCAGCTACAACCATATCTGAGTCAATTTGAGCTTGCTTACAGCAAGCAATGACCTTTTCGTCATCCAACCCGATGATTGCGTACATAGCCCCCACACCCTGTGGAACAGCTTTTTGCATAAATTGACCACGGGCTTCAACTAATTTTATGGCATTTTTAAAATCAATCACACCTGCACATACTAAAGCTGAATACTCACCTAAACTATGTCCTGCCATATAAGCAGGTAAAGGAAGGTTATTTTCTTGTAATATTTTAAATATGGCATAACTAGCCGCCAATAAAGCAGGTTGGGTTATTTGTGTTTGTCCCAACTTTTCTTCATCATTATTTACAACATCCCACAAATCATATTTCAGAACTTCACTAGCAGCTGCATACGTACTCTTTACAGTTGGATACTCTGAAGCCAAGTCATCCAACATACCTAAAAACTGTGACCCCTGACCTGGGAAGACCCATGCTTGTTTACTCATAAAAAACTTCTCTAAATAATAAATTAATAACGAACTAAGGCTGATGCCCAAGCAAATCCGCCGCCAAAAGCCTCTAATAATAGATTTTGACCACGTTTAATTCGGCCATCCCTAATTGCTGCGTCTAACGCAGTAGGAACCGTAGCGGCTGAAGTATTACCATATTTTTCAAGGGTCAATACGACTTGGTCTAGTGACATATCTAGTTTCTTAGCAGTAGCTTTAATAATACGAAAGTTAGCTTGATGAGGCACTAACCAGTCCAAATCTGATTTTTGCATATTATTAGCAGCTAACGTTTGCTCCACTACTTCACTTAGCTTAGTTACAGCCACTTTAAAGACCTCGTTGCCTTTCATAGAGCCCCAATTCTCGTGAATTGAGCGCTCATCTCCTCGTTGAGGGTTACCAACTGTTAACAAATCACCGTACGAGCCCGCAGCATTAATATGGGTAGACAATATGCCTGGCTCTTCACTTGCTTCAATAATTGTGGCGCCAGCAGCATCACCAAATAATATCACCATAGTTCGGTCTTCAGGGTTAATTAATCGACTTAAACAATCTGTACCGACAACCAGAATACGTTTAGCCATCCCAGATTTTATATACTGATCAGCAACACTCAAGGCATAACAATAACCTGCACATGCTGCTGCAACATCAAACGCAGGAATGCCATCAACATCTAAAGCCTTTTGAATCTCACATGCTGTACTAGGCAAAGCATAGCGACCTGATGTGGTTGCGCAAACAATCATGTCTAAAGACTTAGCGTCGATACCTGCAGCTTCCAAAGCTTTTTTGCTAGCTTCAGTACCCATAGTTGCAGCGGTTTCATGTTTGCCAATAATTCGTCTTTCTTTAATGCCGGTACGATCTGTAATCCACTCGTCAGTCGTGTCAACCATAGTTGATAAGTCGGCATTTGTTCTTATTTCGCTTGGATAGTAGCTACCCGTGCCAATTATTCTGGAATTCATTTATTCGTGACGCTCCATTAAAGCCGCTTCTATTTTATCTTTTATTTTCTCAGGTACCTGCATCTGGACTTCTTGTATAGACTTTCGAATAGCATACAAAAAAGCCTCTGACGAGGCATTACCATGGCTCTTAACCACAATTCCGCGCAATCCTACCAGACTCGCGCCATTATACTGGTCGGGTTTCATGCGTAAATACAGCCTATGGAATATAGGTAAAGCAACCTTTGCTAAAATAGAAAAGTACCAATTTTGTTGAGATACTCTTTTGATTTCTTCAAAGATAAACTTTGACAACCCTTCCCATGATTTTAAAGCTATATTTCCAACAAAACCATCGGTGACAACAACGTCTGCATTATCTGAGAAAATATCGTGCCCTTCTATGTATCCAATGTAATTGATACTTTTAGAATCAGTCAACAATCTAGCAGTTTGCTTAACTCGATCATTGCCCTTTATTTCTTCAACGCCTACATTAAGTAACGCGACTTTGGGCTGATTAATATTTCCAATCTGTTCAGCTAAGACTGACCCCATAACAGCGTATTGAAATAACACTTCTGAATCACAATTAATGTTTGCCCCTAAATCCAACAAATTAACTTTGCCATTATTCTTAGTTGGGATTTGTGTTACTAGAGCTGGCCGGTCGATACCTGGCAAGGTTTTCAAAACATAAAACGCCATAGTTAACAACGCACCAGTATTCCCGGCACTAACACAAGCGTCTGCTCTATTGTCTTGTACAAGGTCCAACATTCGCCTCATTGATGAATCTTTCTTGTGCCTCAATGCATGGGAAGGTGAATCATCCATTAATACCTCTTGAGAGCAGGTGGAAAGCTCAAGACGATTTTGGATATCATTAGGTTGTTTGTTAAACCATTCAAGCATGACAGCTTGTGGGCCACACAATATAACTTTTAAGGTAGGCGTTTCTTGCAGCGCTTTTAAAACTGCAGGAAAAATAATATGGGGGCCGTGATCGCCCCCCATGATATCTAACGCTATGGTTAGATGGCTCAATGTTCTATTACTTTAATGAATTAAAGAGATAAAACTTTTTTGCCTTTGTAGTAACCATCAGCGGTCACGTGATGACGAACATGCGTCTCACCTGACGTTGAGTCTACAGACAAAGCAACAGTACCAAGTGCATCATGTGAACGACGCATACCACGCTTTGAACGAGCTTTTTTACTCTTCTGTACAGCCATTATTTTACTCCTAGTCTCGCTTAAGTTCTTTCAAAACCGCGAACGGGTTTGGACGTTCATCGGCCGGTTCAATTTTTCCAAAACTCATTTTGTCTCGCTTTTGTTTGCAATCCTCCTCTGCATGAAGGGCTACAATAGGCAAAGATAAAATCAGCTCATCTTCAAGACATTGAAATAAATTGATTTCTCCATGGTCATCGACCTCTACCGGTTCGTAAACATCCGGTAATTCATCTTCGACTTCTTCCTCAGAACCCTGCACAGGACTGAAACAAAAAGACACATCCATAGGATGTTCAAAGACTTCATTACATCTTTCACAGCGTAGTGATGTTGAGCATGCCATACGACCTTGAAAATAAGTAAGACCCTGCTCGTCTTTTGCAAACTTAACATCAACATCTATTTCACTGGCAACACCTGCAACCATCCCAAGCAATCTTGGCATATCAGATGCTAAAATACCCCCCCGATAATCGGAACGTTTATTAGCACTTTTTACTGGGTCCAATCGCTTGGGTAATTTCACTTTCTGCATAGCGCGCGCATATTATAGTTTCAACGCTTATTAGTCAAAGAAAATATCATGTAAATAATAACGAGCTTACCGTGTAAATCCTAGTTAACATATATACAACTTTTTAAATCAACTGTGACTTTGTTTAATTAATGAAATTAGTACTTGCTTCTAGCTCTCAATATAGACAATCAATTTTAAAAAAATTGAATATTACATTTTCTGCATTAACACCTGATATTGACGAATCAGCTATCATGGGTGAATCAATAGAAGAGCAAGTTATAAGACTCGCCACACAAAAAGCAGCTTCTGTAGCAGATAAACTTAACGATAAAGAAACATTTATAATTGGTTCAGACCAACTAGCAAGTTTAAATGGTAAAATTCTAGGAAAGCCTGGTGACTATAACCAGGCTAAACAGCAACTATCAATGGCCAGTGGACAAACCGTAAAGTTTTATACTGGCCTATGTCTATTAAAATCCGCCACTAATCAAATAGAAAACCTTGTAGATGTTTTCAGTGTTACATTTAAGAAATTGAGTGAAAAACAAATTGACACATATTTAAAAATTGAAGAACCTTTTGACTGTGCGGGTAGTTTTAAAAGTGAAGGTTTAGGTATTGTCTTATTCCAATCACTTAATGGTACAGATCCAAACAGCCTTATTGGACTTCCATTAATCAAGCTCATTGAATTATTTGAGAAAATGGATGTTGATATATTCGAGTATTTGCAAAGGCCACATTAAACAATTTCTGTTAATTCATCCAAAGAATCAATAACGGCTATTGGGTTGTAGCGCATTAAGGTTTCACTTTCGTGGACCCCAAAACTAACTGCAATTCGATCCACACCTATAGACTCTGCCATTTCCATGTCATAGGTAGTATCACCCACCATTACAACTTCATTAGCTTGTAAATTTAACTCGGTTAATATTTGCTCTAGCATATCAGGAGATGGCTTGCTATTTGCGTCATCTGCTGTTCTTGATGTAGTGAACAAATGGCCAGTATGGGAATGTAATAAATTATTCTCTAACCCCTGTCTCGCTTTTCCTGTAGCAACCGCTAAAATATGCCCCCTAGACTTTAACTCTTCGAGCATTTCTAAGGCTCC
The DNA here is from genome assembly GCF_039943935.1 of Paraglaciecola sp. GTDB lineage: Bacteria > Pseudomonadota > Gammaproteobacteria > Enterobacterales > Alteromonadaceae > Paraglaciecola. The sequence goes on along the minus strand of NZ_JBDUZQ010000006.1, from coordinate 102,809 downwards.
CTCAAACATTGGACTGCTAATTTGAGAGTGGTTTTTAAAATGTTCTTTATAGGTGACCATTAGTTTATTTGCTTCTTTAGGGTCATCAATTGAGAAGAGCTTTTTCAAAGCTGGTAATAAACTTATTCCAATAACATTTTTTGCTTCATTATAGTTTGGTACAGGTAATCCAAAATGTTTAGCACTGGTCTGCATGCTTTCTACGATTTTTGCTACAGAATCCATTAAGGTTCCGTCCCAATCAAAAATAACCGCTTTATATTTCACTGCGCAACCTTTTTAAAACATTTACTAACTGAAATTCTAGCGGTGCTTTAAAGCTGACCCTTTCTTCGGTGTTAGGGTGTATAAAAGCCAAAGAGTGAGCATGTAAAAATAAGCGATTAAGTCCGAGATTTTTTGTTCTTGTTTCAAATTCAGTATCACCATATCGATCATCACATGCTATTGGATGACCCGCATGTAAACAATGCACCCTAATTTGGTGAGTACGACCTGTAATGGGCGAGGCTTCGACTAAAGTAGCCTCATTAAAAAGCTCTAAGATTCGATAACGAGTTTCTGAAGGCTTACCTTCATCATTCACTAACACCATACGCTCACCAGATTTCAAAGTATTTTTAAGCAACGGAGCTTTGACTTTAAATCGATTCGCGGGCCATTCACCAGCCACTAATGCCTGATAACGTTTATCTACTTTTCTGTCTCTTAATTGTTCATGTAAGTTTTTTAACGCCGAACGACGTTTAGCTATTAATAAACAACCAGATGTATCTCTATCAAGCCTATGTACTAATTCTAAAAATTTTTGTTGTGGCCTTAATGCTCTTAATCCTTCAATCACGCCAAAGCTTAAACCACTTCCACCGTGAACTGCTGTACCTGAAGGTTTATTTAGAACAATAATCCAATCATCTTCATAAATAATCCCTTTTTCTAAACTAGACACTTTATCTAACTTAGTTGAAGGTAGCGTTGTTGGCTCTGATACTCTTACTGGAGGAATACGCAACTCATCGTTAGCACATAGTTTATATTCTGGCTTTACCCTTTTTTTATTAACGCGCACCTCGCCTTTTCGTAAAATACGATAAATGAGGCTTTTAGGTACTCCTTTTAATAAAGTACGCAAAAAGTTATCAATCCTTTGACCTTCAAGGTCAGGATCAACAGTTATAAATTGAACTTTTTCAAATAATAGGTCAGCCATATCCGGCGTATTCTAACTGAATTTTAATAATAGTTGTCCAGTATTTTAATTCCTTGCCAGTATTACCGGTTTAATGTGATAATAAAAAGACTTTCATGCATGAAGTAAATGTATGAAACAAAATAATGAATTAAATGTTCTGTATGCATAAACGACCAAAAGTCGTAAACATAGATTGCTCACCAGTTACGGTGAACCAACAGTGAAGTGTGTAACTTTTCACTGGTTATGGTTAAACAGAGCACTTACATCAGCGATATAAATATCTTACTGAACGCATACGATGTAAAGAAGACGAATTGAATTGACAATATATTTGAACACAACCAAGCCATATAATAGAGCTAAGTTTTTCGAATATAATAAGTTTTAGAGTATAATTTTTTATCTAAACTGCAGCCGTGTTTAGAGCCTATCAACATGTAGGTAAAGTGTTTGAAAGTAATGCATTAAATAATTAATGGCAATAACACGTACAGGTAAAACTTAACTAAAAGTATACAGTCGTGAGACTGGATCAAACAGGTGTCTAATCATTTAGTCATTCTTTACTTAGTAGCGGTCGGTACATTACTGAGCTAAATAAGAATGAAAAGAATGTTAATCAATGGTACTCAGCAAGAAGAATTGCGAGTAGCACTTGTAGATGGGCAAAAGTTGTATGATTTGGATATAGAAAGTCCAGGCCATGAACAAAAGAAAGCCAATATATATAAAGGTACAATCACCCGCGTAGAGCCAAGTCTTGAGGCAGCATTTGTAGATTACGGTGCAGAAAGACACGGTTTTTTACCCCTCAAAGAAATAGGTAGAACCTACTTCCCCAAAGGCTATAAGTTTGAAGGCCGTCCCAATATAAAAGAGGTCATTAAAGAAGGCCAAGAAGTAATAATCCAAATTGATAAAGAAGAGCGTGGCCAAAAAGGCGCAGCGTTAACAACCTTTATTAGCTTAGCAGGCAGCTACCTTGTTTTAATGCCAAATAATCCTCGTGCAGGGGGTATTTCTCGTCGTATTGAAGGTGATGAAAGAACCGAATTAAAAGCTGCGCTAAGTGGATTGAACTTACCCGATGGTATGGGCTTAATCGTTAGGACAGCAGGTGTTGGAAAGTCATCTGAAGAGCTAGCTTACGATTTAGATTATCTAGTATCGGGTTGGGGTCGTATTAAAGAAATGGCCGACTCTCGCCCTGCTCCTTTCTTAATTCATCAAGAAAGTGATGTAGTAGTTCGTGCAATACGTGACTACCTAAGACGCGATATCGGCGAAATACTTATTGATAAAACAGCAGTACACGAACGAGCATTAAAACATGTTGAACAAATGCGTCCAGATTATGCGAATCGTGTAAAACTATACAAAGGTGACGTGCCTTTATTCAGTCACTACCAAATTGAAAGTCAAATAGAATCTGCCTTCCAACGTGAAGTTCGTCTACCTTCAGGCGGGTCTATTGTTATTGACCCAACAGAAGCGTTGATCTCTATTGATATCAACTCAGCCCGTGCAACAAAAGGGAGCGATATCGAAGAAACCGCTTTTAATACTAACTTAGAAGCAGCAGATGAGATCGCTAGGCAATTACGTCTTCGAGATGCAGGTGGTTTAGTTGTAATAGACTTCATTGACATGACGCCAGTACGTCACCAAAGAGAAGTAGAGAACCGCATGAAAGAAGCGGTTAGAGGAGACCGAGCTAGAGTACAACTTGGGCGTATTTCTCGATTCGGTTTATTAGAAATGTCTCGCCAGCGTTTGCGTCCTTCTTTAGGTGATTCTGCTTATCATGTATGTCCACGTTGTAGCGGTCATGGCACGGTGCGTGGTACTGAGTCGTTAGCCTTATCTGTTTTACGGATAATGGAAGAAGAAAGTATTAAGGACAATACAGGTCAAATAGAGGCACAACTACCTGTTAACGTTGCAACCTATTTACTTAATGAAAAACGTAAATCAGTCAGAAGCATTGAGAAACGTCACTCTGTCCAATTAGTGATAATTCCAAATCCAAATATGGAAACGCCTCATTATAGTGTCGCTCGTCGCAGACCTGATGAAGCAGCACAAGATATGAGTTACAAGTTACCTCTTATTGAACAAGAAGAAACCATTACTGATAAAACCATTGCTCCTGCTTTGGCCAAAGAACAACCAGCTTTACAAAGCCTTATTGAACCGAATAAGACAAGGTCTACTCAAGCTCCAAAAAATGTTTCTAAAGAAGACAGTGTCCTAAGTAAAATTGGTAAGTGGTTATCAGATTTATTTAAGGTTGAAACTAAAGAAGTACCCAATAAAAATACCCGCACAAGTAATCAAGGTAATAGCCAGCGTAAAGGCAGAAATAGTCGTAACGATCGCAATAGACGTAATAGCAAGAATTATGATCGTAACGAGAAAAATGAACGTAACGACAAGTCATCAAAACGTAATGAACGTTCAGATCGCAAACCTAGAAACGACAATCGTAAGCCACGTCGTAACGATAAAGACAAAGCGACTGAGAATGTCACTCAAGTAAATCAGAGTTCCGAAGTTCGTAACAATACTGCTCCTGCAAAGAAAAAGGAAAAAGTCGCAGAGCGTCGTAAGCGCAGAGATACCAGACGTAGTGTAAGAGTAGATTCTGAGAAAGTTGAAAATACTAAGTCTTCTACTTTAATTGCTAAAGAAGAATCAGCAAACGTTGATAGCATTGAATCTAATTTAGCTCCTGAAGTTACTGTGGCAGTTACGAATGTAGATATTCCGACTGAAGAGACAACGTCTATAGATTTTGAAGCAACATCTGAACAAGCGGAAGCCTCAAATGTATCTAACGACGAAGAGCAAAAACCACGTACTCGTAGTCGCCGCTCTCCTCGTCATGTTAGAGCTGCGGGTCAAAAGCGTCGTAAAGATACGGACGTGTCTGATGAAACGGTTACTGACAGCAAATCAGTAGAAGTTGCTGAGGTAAATGTAACGGCTACAGATATAGCTGAAACGCCATTAGCTCAACCAGTTCAAGCGCCAGATGTTAAGGAAACTCAAGTCGAGCCAAGTGCAAAGCAAGATGAGCTACAGTTTGATGAACCAGCTAAGGTTGATGAAACACCAGCCCCTGTAGTTGAACAAACCACTCCAGAACAGGTTTCTTTAGAGTTATCAGATGACGAACCTAAAGCAATCGAACCTACACCTGTAAGTGCTGAAACACCTCCTGTAGTGGAAGCAAAAACCCCAGAAGTAGAGGTGCCTAAAGTGAAGGATTCAGAAGCACCTATTAAAGCTAAGACTGCTTCAAAAGCTACCTCTTTGAAAGTGTCGAAAAAGGTTAAATCACAATCTGTTTCAGCACCTATGGCAAGACCCGCAGAAATTACTGAGGACTTTGTCGAGATTAACATTAGCTCCTTAGCTGACGATGCTCGCCCAGAGTTAAAGCGTTCAACTAAAACCGCTGCAATATTAAGTGCCTCAAATAAAGCAACGGCCCCAGCGTTTAGACCAGGAGCTGACTCATAAATTTTAGTAAAACAGATTGACGTTAAATATTAACGTTACTGTACAAAACTAGTATGCCGTGGAGTCGCCTCCACGGCATTTTTATTGGTAACTAAGCGTGTATTGCTGTATCCTCCCGCGACTTATTTTAGCCGTTCATATTTCAAACAAAGCATGGGCTTAGTTTGACACAGTTGCTAACCACCCTACTTTGAGAATTATCTATGAGTTTTGCCGACCTAGGCCTTTCACCAAAAATTTTATCCGCTATTACTAATAAGGGATATACCACCCCCTCTCCTATACAGGCCCAGGCTATCCCTGCTGTGTTAAAAGGCAGCGATGTAATGGCCGCCGCACAAACAGGCACAGGAAAAACAGCAGGGTTTACCCTGCCTATCTTACACCTGTTGAGCCAAGGCAAACCTGCAAAAGCTAATCAAGCTAGGGCCTTGATACTCACTCCTACTCGCGAGCTGGCAGCTCAGGTAGCTGAAAGTGTGCAAACATACGGACAAGACTTATCGTTAAGATCTACTGTAGTTTTTGGGGGCGTTGGTATTAATCCACAAATGCAAAAGTTACGAAAAGGGGCAGATGTTCTTGTTGCTACTCCCGGCCGCTTACTCGATTTGTATAATCAAAACGCCGTTAAATTTAATGAGCTAGAAATCCTAGTGCTGGATGAGGCAGACCGTATGTTAGATATGGGCTTTATTCATGACATTAAGAAAATTATTAAACTGTTACCTCAGAAACGTCAAAATTTGATGTTTTCTGCAACTTTTTCTGACGACATTAGAAAACTAGCAAAAGGTTTGGTTAACAACCCTGTAGAAGTTTCTGTATCGCCAGCAAACACTACGGTAGATTTAGTAGAGCAATGGGTTTACCCAGTTGATAAAAGCAGAAAGTCACAGCTATTAACCCACTTGATCAAAGAAAATGACTGGCAACAGGTATTAGTATTTAGCCGCACCAAACATGGTGCTAACCGAATAGTTAAGCAGTTAGAAGGGCGTGGTATTACGGCTGCAGCCATTCATGGTAATAAAAGCCAAGGTGCACGTACCAAAGCGCTAAGCGACTTCAAGCAAGGTAAAGTAAAAGCCTTGATTGCCACTGATATAGCAGCCAGAGGCTTGGATATTGATCAGTTACCACAAGTAGTAAACTTTGATTTACCAAATGTTGCTGAAGATTATGTTCACAGAATTGGTCGAACAGGTCGTGCTGGCGCTAAAGGCCAAGCTATTTCAATGGTGACACAAGATGAATTTAAAGAGTTAGTAGACATAGAAATATTAACAAAACAACTCATACAAAGAAAAGTCATCGCTGGTTATGAACCAAGTCAGCCTTTACCTGAGTCCAAAGAAGGTCAGCGACCTATAAAGGCTAAAAAGAAACCGCAACCTAATAGACAAAATAATCAGTCTAATCGTAACCGTACTGGTGACTCACGCAACAACAATGGACAGCCTTCTCAGCGGCGTAGAAGACAACCAACCAATACCAATTCTGGAAATAGATAAGCTTAACAAATTACACAAATACCAAATAAAGTGCAGGCTTAAAACGCCTGCTTTTTTATTAATGGTTTGCAGTAAGAATACGATCTAAATGGTTTGAAAAATTCTGCCTGTCTTTTTGGTTTAAAGGTGGCGGCCCTCCAGACTGTTCACCGCTGGCTCGCATGGTATCCATAAAATCACGTATATTAAGTCTTGAACGAATATTTTCTTTAGTAAACAACTCACCTCGCCCACTTAATGCAAGAGCACCTTTTTCTATTACCTCAGCAGCAAGTGGGATATCGCTGGTTATAATTAAATCGCCAAGCACCACTAACTTTACTATTTCATCATCAGCTACATCAAACCCTTGAGGCACCTGCATTGACCTGATAAATTTTGATGGCGGGGTACGAATATATTGATTAGCGACATATATGGTTTCGACTTCTTTTCGTTGTGCCGCACGATTTAAAATATCCTTAATCACCACTGGAACCGCATCTGCATCCACCCAAATTTTCAATTTATTTCCTCACTTTTAAAAGCTAAAAATTCTATAACTCTAATGTAAGTTTTGTAACCTAATCAGACAAGCAATTCATCACTGCTAGTTAACATTAAATCAACTAGCTACAATCCCCCAATTTAAATTGGTCAATTAAACCATTTAGTAAGCAAACCCGCTAAAAACTTAACATAAACTCTGCAGCCACTGACGTTATATTACCGTAACCAATTGTTTTTAATGTGTTTTATTGCTTTGGCACGGTCGCTGCAAAACATGAACTACAAACTCACTATTTGTTTAATTTTCGTTTTTTAAGGGACCCAAAATGCACTTAATATTAAAAAAACCAAGCAGCAATTTAGTAATAATTTTAAGCCTTTTACTCAGCGTCAGTCTATTAAGTGCATGTGGCGATAACAGCAATACCGCAACTCAAGACAAACCATCTGAAAAATTAATTATGTCAGTACCTGTTGAAATAACCCTATTGTCTAAAGGTGATATTTCATCAAACTATACCACCACTGCGGTATTAGAACCCAAAGAAGAGGCTTTTGTAGTGCCAAGGGCATCTGGCATTATAGAAAACATTTATGTTGAAGAAGGTGACTATGTAGAGAAAGGTCAAGTGCTAGCGCAAATAGAGCCAAGACGCTATCACCTTAACCTAGACAGGGCAAAAGCGGATCTAGTAGGAGTTGAAAAAGAGCTAGCAAAAATAAACAAAGTTTATAGTCAAAAACTGGTCAGTGATGATACTTACGATAAGCTAAGTGCACAATTTGAGTCAGCAAAGGCCACACTATCGTTGGCTGAATTAGATCTAAAAGAAGCAACTATCGTTGCACCCATTTCAGGTTATATAGCAGAACGTAACGCCAAAGTTGGTAATTTAACCGAATCTTTTCAAAGAGCGAGAATGTTCCATATAGTTCAACAAAAAGAATTATACGGTATTGTTTATCTACCAGAGAAAGAGCTTTCTAAAGTATTCAAAAATCAACAAGCCACCTTAATATTAACCGCTTTAAACGATACAACAATCAAAGCTTATGTAGAGCGTATCAGCCCAGTTATAGACGCAACCACAGGTACATTCAAAGTAACGTTACGAGTTCCTAATACCAATAACCAATTAAAGTCAGGTATGTTTGCTGAAGTCCAACTTAACTACGACACCCATAAAAACTCACTTTTATTAGCCCGTAAATCCTTAATTGCCATTGATGACAGTATTAATGTATTTGTTGTTGAAAATGGCATTGCCAGTAAACAAAACATAAGAATCGGCTATCAACAAGGTGAATTAGTTGAGGTCATCAGTGGACTCACCGGTAACGAACAAGTGGTAATTACTGGCCACCAAAACTTAAGAGACCAAGCCCCTGTAGAAATCATATCGACAGAGACTGCATTAGTTGAAATAACCGAACCCACTGTTAAAGGTTAAGGAAAAGCAATATGAACATTATTGATATTGCAGTTAAGCGGCCTGTTACTATATGGATGTTTACATTAGCTATTATACTATTTGGCATGGTATCTCTATCTAGACTAGCGATAAACCTGTTACCAGAATTATCTTACCCTACGCTAACCATTCGCACGGATTACATTGGCGCCGCACCAAGCGAGATTGAGCAACTTGTTTCAAAACCAATAGAAGAAACCATAGGTGTTGTTAAAGGTGTCCATACAGTGACATCTACATCAAAAGCAAGTCAATCTGATGTACTGCTAGAGTTTGACTGGGGAACAGATATGGACTTAGCAAGCTTAGAAGTTCGTGAAAAGCTAGACACATTACAACTCCCACTAGATGTCACTAAACCTTTACTTTTGCGCTTTAATCCTAGCTTAGATCCCGTGCTACGTTTTGGGCTTAGTGGTATTAAAGAGAATACCAGTGGTGACCGTGAAATCGCTCCAGGTAATGAGAAAAGTATTAAAGCTCTAAGGCTATATGGTGAAGAACAAGTAAAACGACAACTTGAATCAGTGGCAGGAGTAGCCTCTGTAAAAATAAGTGGAGGGTTAGAAAATGAAATTCAAGTTTTAATAAATCAGCAAAAAACCAATCAACTTAATTTAAACGTGAGTGACATTATCAAACGCCTAAAAGATGAAAATGTGAACTCGTCAGGCGGTAGAGTTAAAGATGGATCTCAAGAATATCTTGTTCGAACTTTAAATCAATTTCAAAATTTAGATGATATTAGAAACCTATTTATTGCTACTCGAGAAAACAAAAACATCCGATTAGGAGATATAGCAACAGTTAAAGAAGCCTATAAAGAACCTACCTCAATGAATAGGTTTAACGGTTACGAAGGTGTTGAAATTGCCATTTATAAAGAAGGCGATGCAAACACAGTGCAGGTGGCCGAAAACGTTCAATTTAGAATTGAGCAAATCCAAAGTAACATGCCAACTCAATACCAATTACAACTCCTTTATGATCAATCAAGGTTTATTGGAAGTGCCATAGATGAAGTGAAATCAGCTGGTATTATTGGCGGGTTATTGGCTATGGCAATCTTATATTTATTTTTGAAAAATATCTGGTCTACTCTAATTATTTCAATTTCAATACCTGTATCAATAATTGCCACCTTTAACTTGATGTATAGCAATGACATTAGCCTAAACATAATGAGTCTGGGAGGGATCGCCCTGGCAATAGGTTTGTTAGTGGATAATAGTATTGTAGTGTTAGAAAACATTGCTCGGCACAAAACCCTAAACAAAACCCCAAAACAAGCAGCCGCTATAGGAACAAAAGAAGTTTCAATGGCCATAGTAGCGTCAACCCTCACCACCATGGCAGTGTTCTTTCCATTGGTCTTTGTAGAAGGAGTAGCCGGCCAGTTATTTAGTGACCAAGCCTTAACCGTTACTTTCGCACTTGCTGCTTCGCTACTCGTTGCATTAACGTTAATCCCTATGTTAGCCGCTCGAGAAAAAGGCAAAAACCACCACAAAGAACCAAGCAAAATTGTCTTTAGCCCCTCAGAACCCAAAATAAAACCAACTAGCAAAAAAGCATTAGTTGGTTACTACATCACCCTACCCTTTAGTCTTATATTTAAAGGGGTTGGCTTGTGTTTTTACTATATATTATTAGCCATCTTTACATTATTTATTGGCATATTCAGAGTATTCGGCAAGGTTTCAAAGCTAATTTTGCAGCCTATTCTTTGGAGCTTTGAAAAATCCTTTGTTCAGATAGAGCGCATTTATGTAGTGGCATTAAATGCAGCCCTTAAAATAAGAATTCTAGTATTAAGTTCGGTAGTTATTGTTTCGGCCTTGTCATTGTTTCTATTACCTAAAATAGGCATGGAGCTTATTCCAGATATGTCACAGGGAGAATTCTTTGTCGAAATTAATTTACCAACAGGCTCCCAATTAGCTCAAACAGACCAAGTCATTACCGATTTAGCCCAATTCACTGCTACGTTACCAAGTGTTGAAAGAACATATGCACTTGCAGGAACAGGTAGCTTAATGAATGCCTCAGCAAGTCAAGGTGGCGATTACTGGGGTAAGTTAAATGTAGTCATGACACCTCTTAGTACCAATGAGTCAACCGAAAAGGTTATTGAAGATATGCGGGCATATTTGTCCAAACAAGCAGGTGTGCAAAGTAAATTTGGCAAACCAGCTTTATTTACTTTTGCCACTCCTTTAGCTGTACAAATAATTGGTTACGACCTCACTTCTTTGAGTCACTACAGCCAATCATTGGTGGAAAGTTTACAGAATGATCAGAGATTCGCAGATATCAAGTCGACGTTACAATCTGGAAACCCTGAATTAAAGATCAAATTCGACCATAGTAGAATGTCCCAATTGGGTATAAATGCCCCAGATGTGTCTAAACTAATTGCCACTAAAGTGGGAGGTGAAGTCGCCACAAAATATAGCATTCAAGATCGAAAGGTAGACATCTTAGTTAGAACCATTGAAAAGCAACGTGATTCTATAGAAGACATAGGGCAAATCATTGTTAATCCTGGAGCGACTCCCGCTATACCGTTAAATGCGATTGCTGATATTACTATGTCTATTGGCCCTAGCGAAATAACTCGAATTGGCCAACAGCGCGTGGCGGTAGTTTCTGCAAATTTAAACTTTGGTGACCTTAACCAAGCTGTAACTGTTATTAATGAACACATAAATTCACTAAACTTGCCCCTTACTATCCAAACTAAGGTGGCAGGGCAAAGTGAAGAAATGAAAACTAGCTTCCAGTCATTACAATTTGCCTTGGTTTTGGCAATATTTCTAGTTTACTTAGTGATGGCATCTCAATTTGAATCCCTATTACATCCACTATTGATATTATTTACTGTACCTCTTGCATGTGCAGGCTCTATTTATGGCTTATATTTATCAGGTACAAACCTAAGTGTTGTCGTATTTATTGGCTTAATCATGTTGGCAGGAATTGTGGTTAACAACGCCATTGTTCTCATAGATAGGATCAACCAAGTTAGAGCCTCTGGAATTGAAAAAACACATGCCATTATAGAGTCAGCACAAAGTCGATTACGGCCAATATTGATGACCACTTTGACCACAACTTTAGGCCTTTTACCCATGGCCATCGGCCTAGGTGAAGGTGCTGAAATCCGCACACCTATGGCAATAACTGTTATATATGGGCTGATGTTCGCGACCATATTAACTCTGTTTTTTATCCCAGTCCTTTACAGCTTATTTGACCGCAAAGTATTTATCTCACAGCAACAAAACACCCTATCAGACACACAAAATGGAGGGGCGGTTCATGGATAAGTTTGAATCAACGGGAGCGGCATTAGCTGGCTTTGCCATACGTCGCCCTGTCACTATAGGCATGCTGTTCTTTTCAATGCTGGTGTTTGGGTTAATCTCAAGCCAATTATTACCTTTAGAAAAATTTCCAAGTATAGACATACCAGAAATAACCATACGTATTCCCTACAAAGACGCCACCCCGGTAGAAGTAGAGAAAATGATTACTCGGCCAATAGAAGAAGCACTCGCCACTATGTCTGGTATTCAGCGGCTAATGTCAAACTCAACAGAAGATGCAGCTGTCATTAGATTACAATTTGCCTGGGACGAAAATCTCAAAGCCAAAGGTATTGAAGCAAGAGAAAAAATAGATGCTATTCGAAATGAATTGCCATCTGATGTTGAAAGAGTATTAGTTTATCAATTTAATACCAACGACATGCCAATATTCACGCTCCGAGTATCTAGCGATAGAGACTTATCCAGTGCTTATGATTTGTTAGACCGTAACCTTAAACGCCCCATTGAGAGAGTGGCAGGTGTATCAAAAGTAGAGCTATATGGTGTAACCCAAAAGCAAATATCTATTCGCTTAGACCAACAGTTAATGACCGCACTACAGGTAAAACCGAATGAATTAGCTAGCACCTTAAAAAATGCAAACTTTTCCCTTTCTGCTGGAAGCTATCAAGACAACAACCTTAAACAAAAGATAAATGTTAACCCACAAGGTGAGTTCAATAGTCTCCAAGAAATTCAAGACTTAATGATTAAGAAAGGGGTGCGATTAAGTGACATTGCTTTAGTTCAATACGAAAAACCCAAACGTATCGAAGGTCGTCATCTAGACCAGACCTATGCTGTAGGCTTTAATATTTACCGTGAGTCTAACAGTAATATGGTAACCGTATCAGACGATGTAATGAACGTTATTGATGAAGCAAATCATAACCCTGCTTTTAACGGCATACACCTTTTTATAATGGATAACGAAGCACAGAGTGTCACTAAATCTCTTTCTGACTTACTTAATGCAGGCCTACTTGGGGCCTTATTGTCGCTGATTGTGCTGTATGCTTTTCTGCGAAATATTACTAGCACTCTATTGGTAGTTTTATCAGTACCCTTTAGTATTTGTATTACCTTAGGGTGTATGTACATTATGGGATACACCATCAATATTTTATCTATGATGGGCTTGATGTTAGCTGTTGGTATGCTAGTTGATAATGCAGTAGTCGTTACCGAAAGCATCGAACAAGAGAAAGAAAGCATAGCAAACACTGTAGATGCTACCAAAGCGGGGGTGGCTAAAGTTAGTCTTGCTGTTATCGCAGGAACAATCACAACGGCTATTGTATTTTTACCTAATATCGTTGGTGCTAAAGTTAATGTCACAATATTTTTAGAACACGTGGCCATTGCTATTTGCATCTCGTTATTTGCCTCGCTCCTTATATCACAAACCCTCATCCCGTTACTTGCAACAAAAATCAAGCCTAAGAATAACAAAGACATGCACAGTAATACAAAGCGCCCTAGCAAAATGACCTTGGCTTACAAAAACGTACTTACATGGTCACTTAACAATCAAGGTAAAACCGCTTTAATTGCAGTGTTAATTTTAATGAGTACAGCGCTACCTATGCAACATGTTACCAGCGACGATGACAATGACGGCGACCAAAACAGGGTATGGTTAAACTATGATGTTCAAGGCAGTTACAACATGGAAGAAGTAGAAAAAACCGTTAAAAAAATGGAGAACTACCTGTATAGCAACCAGGAAAAGTTTTATATAAAGCAAGTCTATACCTATTTTACCGCGGGCCATGCAGTCTCTGGAATTACCTTGGTAGATAACTTACCCGTATCACAAAAATACGTCAAAAAACTCATTACCGAAAATATGCCCAAGTTCGTAAGAGCTAAACCGAGTTTTCAATGGGATCAAGGCAACGGTGGCGGTATACAAATAACATTAATTGGAGACTCTTCTGAAAGGCTAGAACAAATAGCCGCACAAATAATTCCTGTATTTTCTAATATCAAAGGGTTAACAGAAGTTAAAACGGACACGAGTCAACAGAAACAAGAGCTAAGAGTAGTAATTGATAGACAAAAAGCCTTTAGGTTTGGCCTCAATACTCAAGATATATCCCAAGTTATAGCAACAGCATTAAGGGGAACAAACCTAAGAACATTTAGACATGGTGAAAACGGCGAAGTTGGCATAAAACTCATGTACGACCAAAACCTACAAAACTCAGTGGAAGCCCTTAAAAACCTTACAATTACCCGCCAAGGTCAACAAAATGTCACCTTAGATATGATTGCCAACCTATCGGTGGCTCCCCGCGCTTCAGAAATAAACCGCAGTTATAGGCAAACATCAGTCACGATAGGAGGTAATTTACAAGACGGTGTAACATTAGAAGAGGTTCAAGAAAGCATTAAAGGAGTAATGGAGCACATACAATTACCTAGCGGTTATGGCTGGACGTTTGATGGCAGTATTAAGCGCCAAAATCAAAATGAAGATGCCATGCAAACTAATATGCTCTTGGCCCTTTGTATGATTTATATAGTGATGGCTGCTCTATTCGAATCAATATTGCTGCCAACAGCCGTTATCACTTCTTTGTTATTTTCACTTACTGGGGTGTTTTGGGCACTGTTTATAGCGGGTATTCCCATGTCGATAATGAGTATGATTGGTATGTTAATATTGATGGGAATTGTGGTGAACAATGGCATTGTATTAGTGGATCGAATAAATCAATTAATAAATGAAGGGTTACAAGTTCAGCAAGCAATAATAGAGGCGTGTTTAAACCGAGTCAGACCCATATTAATGACGGTAGCCACTACCGTTTTAGGCTTGGTACCCTTAGCATTTGGAAGCACTAGGCTAGGAGGTGATGGACCAGCATACTCACCCATGGCTATAGCGATTATTGGTGGTTTGGTTTTCTCGACCTTAACTAGTTTAGTGTTAGTTCCCCTAGCCTATTTGTTGTTACTTAAATTGCGGGCGAAAACAGCTAATATGATAAATAACAGTAAAAATTTAGTAAGTAAACTCATTGCAGAGTCATGAAAAAAGGTGTTATCAATTTAAGAGAGGCTTAAAAACCTCTCTTAACAATTAAAATTACCAAGTTAAGTAACTCTACAAAAACAGCCTAGTTGTTAGAGGTTAATAACCAAACCTTCTCTAAAATATCCTTATTCCCTTTAACTGGCTCTTTTACCTTATCGTCTGCCAATAAAGTTAATGTATAGGCCACATCATAATGGCCCTTTATTTCAGCATCATCCACAGAAAACGGTGGCCCAGCCATCTTGCTTTGGTCATAGACAAAGCTAATTAATAGCTGCTTTGCATGTTGCGTTAATACCGGTAAATGGCTTGCATATCTCTGACGGATTGGATCAGGCAGTGCCACTAATGCAGCGCGATCATACACAGCATCTACATCACCTAATATATCTAAAGTTAAATCGAAAATATCCCCAACATAAATTTCTAACTCACCGGCTCTATAACACTTCAGCTTGCCTATCGCTTTAATATCAGGTGTTACCTGTAACTCTTCAAATAATTGAATGACAGCTGATTCAACCATTTCAATACCCACTACCTGGTATCCTAGTGACAGCAACCATCCGATATCTAGGGTTTTACCACATAAAGGAATAAAAATTCTGGCTCCCTCCTCTAGTGCCAATATCGAGAAGTTACTTTCTAATAAAGGATTAACCGATGGCTGGTGAAACCCCAGTTCTTTATTTTGCCACTTACTGATCCAATATTCTTTTTCCATAGGAACCTCTCATTACTACTTTACTCTTAATTGATAAATTTATAGCAGTAGCATACAACTTAAAGTCGACTTTAGGTCAAGGTTTAATGCCACAAAAATTTATAACTACTACAGAAGTAGTAAAACAAACCGGCATTCCTGCTTCAACTCTTAGGTACTACGAAGATATTGGCTTAATACAATCTTCTGGTCGCCATGGAATTATGCGGTTTTTTAAAACCAAGGTGCTGCAACAGTTATCATTAATTTTATTAGGGCAAGCTGCTGATTTTTCTTTAGATGAAATATCAGATATAGCATTAAAGAATAGCTCAGAAATTGATAGACAAAAACTATTGGAAAAGTCACAACAAGTCGACAACAAAATAAAACAGCTCACTAAATTACGAGATGGTCTAATTCACGCAGCTCACTGCAGTGCCCCTTCTCACCTTGAATGTCCCAAATTCCAACGCCTATTGTCTATTACTCAAAAAGATAAAAAGAGAAAATTGCAGAGAAAAGCTCACTAAAATTTGCAAGCTAGGTAACACACAAATTCATATAGTTACCAAACAATCGTTTAGCAAGAGCCTCTTTGAAATTGAGAAATTCGTCACTTTGGTTTAGGCTAGCCGCTGTTTACATTAGGCTGATTAAAAAATGATAACCAAAGACTCGAACCCCCTTTACTGTGCAGCAGAAACCCGTTATGAAAACATGCCTTACCGACGCTGTGGTAAGAGTGGTTTACGGCTACCTGCCTTATCTCTTGGGCTTTGGCAAAACTTTGGTGAAGTAGATCCCTTCTGTAACGCTCAAACAATGCTGCATAGAGCCTTTGATCTTGGTATCAATCATTTTGACTTAGCCAATAATTATGGTCCTCCCTTTGGCTCAGCAGAAAGCACCTTTGGAAAGGTCATGACTAATAGTTTGAAGCCATACAGAGATGAAATACTGGTTTCAAGTAAAGCAGGATACGACATGTGGCCTGGCCCCTATGGAATTGGCGGTTCAAGAAAATACCTAATTTCTAGTTGTGACCAAAGCTTAAAACGAACCGGGCTGGACTATTTCGACGTGTTTTATTCCCATTGTTATGATCCAGACACTCCCCTCGAAGAAACCATGCAAGCGCTCGATTACATAGTGCGATCAGGTAGAGCCTTGTATGTAGGTATTTCTAGCTATTCGCCAGTCCATACCAAACAAGCTATCCGCATATTAGAAGATTTAGGTACACCGCTGCTGATACATCAACCTAGCTACAACATGTTTGACCGTTGGATTGAAGATGGGTTAACCGATGTGTTACTCGATGAAAATGTCGGCTCAATAGTGTTTTCGCCGCTAGCGCAAGGCTTATTGACCAACAAATATTTAAAGGGGATCCCCGAGAACTCTAGGGCAGCACGTTCCGAACAAATTTACTTAAGTGAAGATAATATTGGAAAAGGCAAGCTAGATAAAATTTCACAATTAAATTCTCTAGCACAGCAAAGAGATCAATCACTTGCACAAATGGCCGTAGCATGGGTTTTAAGCAACCAAGCGGTAACCAGTGCTATAATAGGCGCGAGTAAAGTGAGCCAGATAGAAGACTGTGTCGCAGCACTAGATAATCTAACGTTTAGTGAATCAGAGTTAACAAACATCAACCAAATACTAGAGTCATAAATGTGCAAACTCACCTAGCCATTACTAACCCTAAAAGCCCACAAAATATGGGTAGCATCTTAAGAGCAGCAGGAAATTACCAAGCATATAGTATCCGTTATACCGGCGAACGCTACGCCCGTGCTCGGGCCTTTAGTACCGATACTAAAAACGTACATCAAGATATCCCTGTTACGCAGGTGGACAAAATTATTGATCTTGAATCAGACAAGCATTTAACAAAAGTGGCCATTGAACTCGTTGAGGGCGCTACGCCATTACCACTATTTGTACATCCAGAAAACGCCTTGTATATTTTTGGACCCGAAGACGGCTCAATTGAACAAGACGTTATCGACCAATGTGATGAGGTAGTTTATATCCCAACTATTGGTTGCATGAACCTGGCAGCAACAGTAAACGTGTTGTTATATGACAGACTTGCCAAAACGGCGGTGATGCCAAAAGACAACTCTGTGATTGAAACAAGTAGAGATACAAATAATCGAACTAAAGTGAATAAATAGCGTTAATTTTTTAAAAACTCAAAACGTTTTTTGATATTTATTGCTTGTAAACACAAGCAAAACATCCCACCTAGACTTGGCAGCGAAACTATTTTACCCTAGCATCACACTGCAATTGTCGTGAACTTGCTGCTAAAAGAGTAATATCCGTTGAAAATAATAAAAATAAAAATGTGCCGCTGGATCTTCCATGAATTACACCTTTGAATTGGCATGTAAAGACACACTTAAACAACCCTATTTAAGTACTCTCATTATTTTAACCATTAGTTTAGGTATTGCGGCCTGCGTCATTACCTATGGGCTAATTTATTTAATGTCAGCGGACCCATTACCAGAAAAAAGCGACCGAGTACTCCATGTGCAACTTGATAACTGGGATCCCAATAAAGCAGCAATAGAGCCTAATCTTCCTCCCGAGCAAGTCACGTGGCAAGACGCAGTTAATATTGTGGCGGCGAAACAAGCTAAGTACCAAGCAGCAAGTGCAATAACCTGGGGAATGGTGACACCTACCCAAAAAACAGCCACACCATTTTTAGGGGTAATGCGCGCCACTCATGGAGAGTTTTTCTCTATGTTCAATGCCCCATTTCTATTCGGTGTTCCTTGGCAAAATAATCTACCTAATCAAGCCCAGTATGTCACCGTCCTCAGTAAAGATATAAACGACCGAGTTTTTGCTGGAGAAAACTCAGTAGGTCGCACTTTATCAATGCTAGGTAGCACGTTTACAGTAGTGGGAGTGCTCGATGACTGGCACCCTTCACCAAAATACTTTGACATGGTTTATGGCGCTTTTAGCAAACCAGAAGAGCTGTACATCCCGTTTCAAATCAAAGCAGAATTAAGCTTACCCCATGGTGGCCAAACAAATTGCTGGGATACTAGTTTAAGTGACAACTATCAGAGTTTTTTGAACTCTGAATGCACAAATTTCGAATTATGGGTAGAAGTCGAAAACTTAACAGATATATCTGATTTCGAATTTTATTTAAGTTCATATGTTGAGCAACAAAAACAATTAGGGCGCTTTAATAGGCCTACGAATAATAAACTACTAAATATAAAACAATGGCTTAAATATAAAAATGTTGTCAATAAAGATATGTATGCATTTTTTAGTCTAGCTTTGCTATTTTTAACTGTCTGTCTATTCAATGCTGCAACTTTAATTAGTACCAAATTTGCGTCTACCAGACATGAGGTTGCATTAAGAAACGCACTAGGAGCAAGTCAGCAAGCTATTTTTCTACAATCTCTGATTCAGGCTCTCATTTTAGGAATACTAGGGGGGTTGACGGGGTGGCTCTTGAGTCTAGTTGGCTTAAAAGGAATAGCATTATTGTATCCAAACTTTAGTACATTTTTAACCCTAGACTTTGCACTTATTGGCTTTGCAATGGGCTTGAGTATTCTATCTGCTTTATTTAGCGCCCTCATCCCCATTTGGCATTTGAGCCGAACACCAATTGCTAAACATTTAACCTAAAAGGTAATCTCAATGTATTTAACACGTTTACTTGCTCGGTTATCTATTAAACACATATGCTCCATTTTGCTACGTCAAAAATACACAGTGTTGATTTTAGTTCTACAAATTGCACTAGCAACTGCCGTGCTAAGCAATGGCTTATTCATCGCCCTAGAACGTTACAAAACCGTACACACATCTAGTGGACTAGACGAACTCAACAGCTTTTTCTTAACCAGTTCGGGCTTTACCGATAGCTTTAACCCTAAAAATAGTATCCAAGCCGACTTAGCAAAAATTAGAGCACTACCTGAGGTAGTTAATGTCGTTAAAACGAATTCATTTCCATATAGTGAAACCGGTGACGAGTTTGGTCTAACAATCGAGCAAGACAACCAAAATCCAGTTAATGCTGCGAGCTACAAGCTTGATGAACATGGACTTGAAACCTTTGGTTTAGAGTTAATTGCTGGGCAAAATTTCACTAAAAACCAAGTGACTTGGCAATCAGAGCACGACAAGAAATTTGCGGCTCAAATTTTACTAACAGCGCGCACTGCGGTTGCATTATTTAACACTGAAGATTGGCAATCTATAATCGGAAAGCCTATATTTATTGATAATAATCAGATTGTTACAGTAATAGGTATAATCAAAAAGCTTCATGGCCCTTGGGCTAAGTCGGAACACTTAGAGCATAGCTTTATTACACCGTCAGTGGTTACGCATAACTCTTCAAGGTATTTTATTCGGGTTAAACCAGGACTCCTTGAAGACATGATGAATCATATTGCACACGCCTTGTCCTTACATGATAAACAACGAGTCATTCGAAAAGTAACAAGTCTGTCCGAAGCCAAAAAACAAGTATTTGGAGCGGACCTAGCAGCCCTGAGTATTGTGTTTACCGTTATGGGAGCCTTATCCTTAGTCGTGGCTTTAGGAATAATGGGTGCAAGTTCTTTAAAGGTATTCAAGCAGACAAAACAAATTGGTATCCGCCGGGCATTAGGTGCTAATAAGTTTGATATTTTGCGCCACTATTTATTGGAGAATTTAATGGTGACAACTATGGGGATCTTACTAGGCGTCTTTTTTGCGGTGACGCTAAATGTTTTACTGGTTAACCATTATGGGTTTAGTAAACTACCTATCATGTATTTAGTTGCGGCTGCTCTTGTTATGTATTTGCTTAATATATTAGCTACTTTAAAACCCATTTCAAACGCCATTAGGATCACTCCAGTTACAGCGACGCAAAGTATTTAACTATGCGTCAAACCTCACCCTTTAAAAATTATTTTAAATACATTTAAACTTTTTAACCAAAACAATCGACTTAATGTTTGATTGTCGAATAATCAGGAAATAAGATGAAAATCGCAGACACTAGCGGCCAAGATACGCTTGTTCAAAAAAAGACTAACAATAAAACAATTTGGATGATTTTAGGCTTAGTTGTAGTCGCTATTGTTCTCTATTTCACATTAGCGCCCTCATTAAGCAATTGGTCCAATTCAGATACCAGTATTTCATCTCAAAGAATTAGAACTGCTACCGTTATTAGAGGAGATCTAATACGAGACTTATCAGTACAAGGTAGAGTGGTTGCGGCAGTAAGCCCTAAATTATACAGCCCAGCGCAAGGCACAATATCATTTCAAGTAGACGCGGGTGACAGCGTAACAAGAGGACAAACCCTAGCGGTAATCGAAAGCCCAGAGCTAAGCAACCAACTGAAACAAGAAGAGTCTGCACTGCAGCGATTGCAGCTAGAGCTTGATAGGCAAAAAATTCAATCAAATAAACAAGCACTCGTAAATCAAAAAGCAGTAGACCTAGCGAAAGTAGCCTTAACTGCTGCAGATAGAGAAAAACGCCGAGCAGATAAAGCATTTAAAAGTCAGTCTATAAGCCAAATAGACTACGAAAAGGCTCAAGATGAATTAGAAAACGCCAAGTTGGTTTATAAACATTCAGTAAAAGATGCCGAGCTAAACTTAGAAAGTTTAGCGTTTGAAGTAAAAGCAAAGAAGCTATTCGTAGAGCGTCAAACTCTATTGGTTGAAGACTTAAGCCGCAAAGTTGCGGAACTTACCCTGCGCTCGCCAGTAGACGGGTTAGTGGGCAATTTATCAGTTGAACAAAAAAACCAAGTCGCTAAAAATCAAGCCATATTGAGCGTGGTAGATTTGTCAGAATTTGAGCTTGAAGTCGATATTCCAGAAAGTTACGCAGATGATTTGGCCATAGGTATGACGGCTGAAGTCACCCTAAATGGTGAGACTCACTTAGCAAAGCTAGTCACCATTTCTCCTGAAATAGAAAATAACCAAGTAAGCGGCCGTGTGCGTTTTATAGCCTCTACTGATGACTCTATTAGCCAACCCAAAGGGCTACGCCAAAATCAACGATTAACTACCCGAGTTCTCATGGAAAATAAACAAGATGTGCTTATGGTTCAGCGAGGCCAGTTTTTAGAAACAGGTAACGGCAGAGTCGCCTACAAAATTCAAAACGATATGGCACAGCGTATTAGCATACTTACAGGTGCTCGGAGCTTATCTAGCGTTCAAGTATTAGAAGGTTTAGCAGTTGGCGACACCATAATTGTGTCCGGTACAGATCAATTTAATGGCGCACAGAGTGTCCTTATTACCAATTAAAAAAAGAACAATAACTAGGAATCAATCATGTTAAAAATGACCGATGTTAAAAAAGTATTTCGTACAGACTTAGTAGAGACCCATGCACTAAAAGACTTTAACCTCCAAGTTGGCGAGGGAGATTTCGTTGCAGTCACCGGCCCTTCGGGCTCGGGTAAAACTACTTTTTTGAATATTGCGGGGCTGTTAGAAACCTTCGATGGCGGTACCTATGAATTAGATGGTCAAGATGTCAGTAACCTGAATGATAAGCACCGTAGTCAACTAAGAAATGAAAAAATCGGATTTATATTTCAAGGCTTTAACTTAATACCCGACTTAAACCTGTTTGATAACGTAGACGTACCTTTGCGCTATCGCGGTTTTAACAGCGCTGAGCGTAAAAAAAGAATTGAAAACAGCCTAGAAATGGTTGGCCTAGCTCAACGCATGAAACACCTTCCTTCACAACTTTCTGGTGGTCAACAACAGCGTGTTGCTATCGCAAGGGCATTAGCTGGTGAGCCTCGCTTTTTACTGGCAGATGAACCTACAGGTAACCTAGATACCAAAATGGCAAATAGCGTAATGGAATTACTCAAAACCATTAACGATGCTGGGACAACCATCATTATGGTGACACATGATGCAGACCTCGCTAAACAGGCCCGACGTAATATTTATGTTAGAGATGGCCAAGTGAGTGAGCTTTAAGCCGCTGAGTAACGAGTCCTTTAAATCTCAATAACATGTATCAACCAGGAATATTCCCATGTTTAATTACTATATTAAATTAGCCTTCAAGAGCTTTAAAAGAAATCCTATTCTTAGCTTATTAATGGTAACGGCCATAGCCCTTGGCATTGGCGCGAGTATGACCACTATTACCGTTAATTATTTGATGTCAGCCAACCCTATTCCTCATAAGAGTGAGCAATTATTTCACATTCAAGTCGACAACTGGGATCCTAATAATCCATTTAATGATGACGAAGATGCCCTACCCAACCAATTAACCTGGACAG
Source organism: Paraglaciecola sp. (assembly GCF_039943935.1). Taxonomy (GTDB): domain Bacteria; phylum Pseudomonadota; class Gammaproteobacteria; order Enterobacterales; family Alteromonadaceae; genus Paraglaciecola. The sequence goes on along the minus strand of NZ_JBDUZQ010000006.1, from coordinate 80,167 downwards.
ATGCGACTAATTTAACTCATGCAAAAAAAGCCCTAAGGCAATCAGCTATGAGTATGTCAGGCGCAATAATTGAGCCTCAAGACAGCGAATCTAAGCCCTTTGAAGCATCAATCCGTTTAGCCTATACAGACTTTTTTGCTATGTTTGACGTTCCCTTTTTATATGGAGGCCCATGGGATAACAACTCAGATAGTAACCGCGAGCAAGTCGTGGTCCTTAGCAAGCGCACTAATGAAAGTGTTTTTGGAGGAGAAAACTCCATAGGTAAAAATATCGTGATAGCGGGTAGACATTTTCAAGTTGTGGGGGTGATTGATACATGGGAAGTCATGCCTAAATTTTATGATGTCAATAATGGCCCTTTTAACGAAACCGAAGAGCTATTTATGCCATTTTCACTAAAAGAAGACCTAGAGCTGCCTAACTGGGGCAACAACAACTGTTGGAAAAGCCCAGATGGTGAAGGTTATGCCGCATTCTTACGTTCAGAATGTATTAACACCCAAATGTGGGTCGAACTCCCCAATGCCCAGGCAGAAGCAGATTACTTAGACTTTTTAAATAATTATGTACGTTCTCAAAAAGAATTAGGTCGCTTCCCACGCCCTTTACACAACCGTTTAAACGATGTGATGGAATGGATGGAGCGACGAGAAGTGGTTGAAGAAGATGCCAAAATGATGATGTGGTTATCCTTTATGTTTTTACTTGTATGCTTATTAAACACCATAGGGTTACTGCTCGCTAAATTCACAGGAAAGTCTTCTGAAATTGGTTTGCGATTAGCAGTTGGCGCGTCTAAAGCTGATGTATTTAAACAGCACATTGTCGAAACCGCCTGTATTGGCTTAGTCGGTGGTATTGCTGGTCTAGGGCTAACTTTGGTGGGGTTACAAGGCATTAAATCTTTATACGGTGATTTCGTTGATGACTTGGCCTCCCTAGATGCATCTATGATCGTCGTTGCATTAGTCATCGCTTTGGTATCAAGTATCGCAGCCGGTTTATATCCCACTTGGCGTGCTTGTAATATCTCACCCGCCAGCCAATTAAAAAGCCAATAAGGAAAGTGAAAATGAAACAATCACAACCTCAGACGTCAACAAGTTGGGAACTGGGTCCTATTTTAAGAGCCATGCTACGAAATAAGGTAGGAGCAATACTTATCGCATTACAAATTGCGATAACTATGACAATCATAGTTAACTCCGTTTATATTATTGTTGAACGAAACAAAGACATGCAACGGGATAGCGGCATAGACAACGAAAATAGCTTTTACCTTACAAGCGTAGGGTTTGGTGATAACTTTAATGTCCCTAATACTGTTGAAGAAGATCTAAACATGTTACGGGCGTTACCCGGTGTAGTCGATGCGATTCAAACTAATGCCGTACCCAATAGTAACAGCGGATGGTCTATGGGATTAAAAACCCAATCGGGAGTGGAGCACGATGCAGTAGGTACCGCCGTTTACATGGTAGACGACCATGGTGTTAATGCATTAGATGTAGAAATAATCGCCGGAGAGAACTTTGCTCCTAGCGATATAAGTTTACGAATCGTTGGGCAAGTAGACTGGCCAAACAAGACCATTATCACCAAGGCCATGGCAGAGAACTTATTTCCTGATATCAATTATGCCGATGTTGTTGGTAAGACAGTTTATATAAACGACATCGACCCTATGGTAGTCGTTGGGATAATCGATAAGTTACAAGCTCCTTGGGTAAACTGGAGTAACGTAGAGAATGTTATGCTGTCTCCTGAAAGACAATCATTTAAAGGTAGTCGTTACTTTATTCGCACCGAGCCAGGTATGCGAGACACCTTAATGAATCAAGTTGAAGAATTATTGGCTAACAGTAACAACCAAAGATTAATCAAAGGTATGCGCAGTATTGAAGAAACCCGAGAGCGTAGCTACCGTGGCCATACTGCCATGATTAAAATTTTGACAACCGTAATGGTCATACTCACAATCGTCACAGCCCTAGGAATTGTCGGCTTAGCCAGCTTTAGTGTAAATCAGCGCAAAAAACAAATTGGTACTAGACGCGCCTTAGGTGCCACTCAAGGGACTATAATCCGTTACTTCATGTTTGAAAACTTTTTAATCAGTAGTATCGGAGTGCTCTTAGGTGCCATATTAACCGTTATCTTGAATGTAATACTCGTTAACGCATTTGGGTTAGACAGACTAGATTGGTTCTACATCCCTATTGGCATGCTGGTACTTTGGCTTGTTGGGCAAGCCGCGGTATTTGGGCCCGCTAAAAAAGCAGCGAATATCCCCCCTGCCCTGGCGACCAGAACAGTTTAAAACATATATGCGTAGGGCTTAGGCTCTGCGCATATTTTCAAATAAAGAAGGCTCCCAAGGACGCATTGCCATTAATAATCCAATATGCTGTCTTTTGTTTAACGGTAAATCTGAATCTTCAAGATTAAGAGCTGCAGCTTCTTTGGTTAACAAATTTAGCTTACGTTGAATAATATCAATAGAAGACTGAGAGTAACGCCCCCGCAAATAGAAACGAAACAACCATTGTTCATTTTGTTTGGGTGCCATAAATTTAACTAACACCTCTTGTTCCATAAACCGCTCCAGCGGCCCACCAGGTATCCATCTAAAATCTTGAGCAATCAGAGACTTAAAATGATTATTAGGCAATAAATCAATTATTTTCAATTTATCTAATCTCGCCAGTAACCTAATACACTCTAATTTATCAATATCATAATAGCTTATAATTTCGTCAAACTTCCAAGCATCACGGACACATACGGCAATCAAAAGCAATTTAGGATCTGCCAATAACTCGCTTTCTTGTTCAACCGTCAACTGACTAATTTGTTGCACCTGCTTTTGAGTTAACGTAAATAAATCAGCCATCGTCATATTAAGCACATCACATATTTGTTCTAAACGCTGCAGCGTAAAACTCTGAGTCGAAAAAATGCGCTTAATATTCGCTTCACTCATATCTAAGCTAGCTGCGATATCTTTGTAAGTAATATGCTGCTGTCTAAGTAACGACTTTAATGTTTGATTAATTTGACTTATCTGACTCACGTTAATCCTATTAGCTAATAAAAGTATCAATAAACTATACCAAAAGTGTTTTTCAAGTATACATAATTCACAACTGTTTACGTTTTAAATACTGCGGCATAAAGTTATTGAGCATTTCATAAGCAATATTTAATTAAGGAATTACAATGAAACTAACTATCAAAGCGTTAATATTTACACTCTCATTGAGTGCGTTGCCGGCTTTAGCGACAGACTCTGCACATCACACATCTAAGGCCAGTAAACACTCGGTGCTAGCAGTTACGCATGGTGTGGCCTCTACCGCAACCGTTGCAAGTGCCGTTATTGCTACACCTGTCATAGTGGTAGGAAGTGCAGCTGTTGTATCAGGTACCGCGAGTATGCAGGCTGGCTCGGCACTGGCAGACTCTTCAAATCATAGTGTTAAATCATCAAATAAAAGTACTGGCCCATTAGTCATTACCGAAACCACGATTACCGCAGACCCAGCACCTAATCAAACAATCAAGATCCAACAAAAACAAACTATTACGCATACACACTAGCTAATCTTAGGCTTGCTGGGATAACACCTAGCAAGCTTTAATAAATGAGGTCAGGATGAAAAAATATATATTAATCGCGTTTATCAGCATATTTAGTGTCACTGTCAATGCTGGTAGTCAAGCAAACCAGCCAGCAACAATTGCCCCAGAAAAGATTATTGAATTTGCTAAAGATGTTGAAAAGTATGCGGCACAGCGAGGTGCAAGGGCATTTATCATTGCCCGAGTAGGAAGACCCGCAAATGAACTACCTAAAGGTATTCACTATACCCATACAGCAATAGCAGTGTATTCAACGATACAATTAGATAATGGTAAAACAGCAAAAGGCTATGCTATTCATAACCTATATCAAGTTGACGGTAAGCCAAATCGTAGCCAATTGATTCAAGATTACCCAGTCGATTTTTTCTGGGGGGCTCAGCAGTTGAAAGCAGGAATAATTATTCCCAGTGATGAAATTCAAACTAGACTTATAAACCTAATTGCCACAGGTAAAAACACACAATTACATAACCCCAAATATTCAGTTATTGCTAATCCTATGAATAGTCAAAAGCAGAATTGTACCGAATATACACTGGACCTAATAAACGCAGCCATTTATGAAACAACAAATACCCCACAACTTAAGGCAAACACTCGGGCACACTTCACGCCGCAAAGAGTAAAAACAAGTCGTATTAAACTCATGTTCGGCTCTATATTAATGGAAGACGTAACCACCAAAGATCATTCAGGAAAAATAGCCACGACTACCTTTGGAGCAATTAACAACTACCTTAAGCAATACGACTTAGCGAAACATAGCGTGAACTTTTATGGAAAAGGAGATATTGAAACTCTTTAGTAGTGATAACAGCCTAAACGTTTATAAATCTTATTCAAAACCGCTAAAATTTTTAAAATACAGAGGCATCCATTGTATTGGCAATACGGTGGATAAGCTTATTACCTAATTTAGTCTTAGTAATTGCTTGCTCGATATTCCCTTATACAGGGCATTTTCTATCTTTTGATTTTGGCCTGACTACTATTTTAATTACGCTTCCATGTTCTTATGAACAGCACAACGGAACAACATGAGTATTTACTGATTTCACTGTTGAATTAAGTAATTGTATCCTTTATTTTATCTACACCAACTGCGCTACTTATGTATTTTAGGTAGTATGTAGTCAATCAGCCTATTCTTTATTATTTTTCATTACTTTAGCAGCAAACGTATCCTAAACGAGTGATTATGGTTTACGTGCGCCAACGAGGACAAGACCATGATCACGTTTTCCGTCAACGGTAAAACTCACGAATTTTCAGGAGACCCTACCACGCCAGTACTTTGGTATCTTCGAGATGAACTGCAACTAACAGGACCTAAATTTGGGTGTGGCATGGCACAGTGTGGTGCCTGTACAGTACACATTAATGGAGTGGCACAACGCTCTTGTGTGTTACCAGTATCAGCAATATCAGGCAGCAAAATAACCACCATTGAAGGGTTAAGTGAAGATGGTGAGCATCCTGTTCAACAAGCATGGATAGAGCATAAGGTGCCACAATGCGGTTACTGCCAATGTGGCCAAATGATGCAAGCCGCTAGCTTGCTAGCAAGTAACCCTGCCCCTACCGATGAAGAAATCGTGCAAGGCATGTCAGGTAATATTTGTCGTTGCGGTACGTATCCTCGCATCCATAAAGCAATTAAATCAGCCTCTAAAACTATGGCCGCAGTACAATACTTTGACCCTAAATCTGAAGGGGAACAAGTATGAGCCAATATTTTGATTTAACCCGTCGTGGTTTCTTAAAGTCTAGTGCCGCAGCGGGTGCCTTGGTGTTTGGTACCTATTTAGCTGGTGGCGCCCCAAGAGTATTAGCTGGGGTGCTTGCCAAGCCTTCTGAGTCTGCCAAAAATGCTAATTTATTTGTTGCATTGCGTCCTGATGGCATTGTAGAAATTACCTGTCACCGCTCTGAAATGGGTCAACAAATTCGTACTGCTATTGCCCAAATTGTGGCTGATGAGATGGAAGCCGCTTGGGATAAAGTGGTGGTGATTCAGGGGAAAGGGGATGCCAAATACGGAGACCAAAATACCGATGGTTCACGAAGTATTCGCTATAATATGCAGCGATTACGTGAGATGGGGGCCAGTGTTCGTCACTTAATGTGTCAAGCTGCAGCAGAGCGTTGGGGAGTATCTGTAGACTCTTGTATTGCCGAGCAGCACATAGTTACCCATAGCTCTGGTAAGACCCTAAGTTATGCAGAATTAGTTAATGATGCTTTAAATCTCACGCCACCAGAAGTAACTAGTATTACTCTTAAAAAACGTAGCGATTGGCGATATATCAATACCGCCATGGAACATATCGATTTAAAAGATATTGTGATGGGGAAAGCCACGTTTGCCGCTGATGTATTAGAGCCTAAAGCCTTAATTGCTGTTGTTGTAAGACCACCTGTTGTAGGCGGAAAAGCAAAAAGTTTTGATGCAAGGGCTGCCAAAGCAGTTGATGGCGTGATGGATGTAGTAGAAATTCCAGCCCCGCAAGGAGCGCCGCAATTTCAGCCCAAAGGTGGCATTGCTATTATTGCCAACAATACGTGGGCTGCTATAAAAGGTCGTAGAGCATTATCTGTCACTTGGGATGACGGCAAAAACGCTGATTATAACTCTGAAAATTTTAAAGCCAATTTACTCGCCACGGTTGCGTCGCCACAGTCTTCGGTACGCAAGATTGGCGAAGCCGAAAAAGTACTCGCCAATGCCAGCGATAAACTGGTAGCTGACTACTATGCACCACATTTAGCCCAGGCCCCCATGGAACCGCCATGCGCTACTGCTATGTATTATAAAGACAGAGTTGACGTATGGGCAGCTACCCAAAACCCCCAAGCCGATATGGCTACTGTAGGGGCTATGGTTGGCATGGATAAAGAAAAAATTAATGTCCATGTGACTATGTTAGGTGGTGGTTTTGGTCGAAAATCTAAGCCAGACTTTTCAGCAGAAGCCGCTTTCTTATCAATGAAAACAGGTAAGCCCATCCGCGTTCAATGGACCCGTGAAGATGATATTCAACATAGTTTTTACCATGCAGTATCAGCTCAACATATTGAAGCAAGCCTAGATGAAAATGGCGCGATAGAAGCCTATTTGCATCGCACTGCATTTTCTCCTATTGCCTCTACTTTTATAGAAGGTGCCACCGCCCCTCTTGGCTTTGAGTTACGGTTAGGCTTTACCGACAACCCAATAGACACACCTAACATAAAATTGGAAAGTGGCGAAGCCCCCGCAAAAACACGAATTGGCTGGATGCGTTCAGTATCCAATATTTTCCATGCTTTTGCGATTCAATCATTTATTGCAGAAGCCGCACATAAAGCCGGTCGAGATCAAAAAGATTACTTACTAGAAACCATCGGCCCGGATCGTATTTTGGATGTGACCGAGCAGAATGCTGATTACGACAACTATGGTGCCGACAAAGCAACATATCCCTTAGATATCGGGCGGTTACGTCATACGATTGAAAAAGTTGCAGATATGAGTGGTTGGGGCAGAAAACTCCCTAAAGGCCGAGGCTTAGGCATCGCCGCTCACAGAAGCTTTTTAACCTATGTTGCTACAGTAGTTGAAGTAGAAGTATCAGATAATGGCGACCTGAAGATAATAAAATCATGGGCAAGCATTGATGCCGGTACGGTTGTGAATACCGATACTGTTATTAATCAAGTTCAAGGTGGTTCAATATACGGTATTACCGCTGCCATTAGTGAAGGTATTACTTTTGATAAAGGCCGTGTACAGCAGAGTAATTTTCACGATTACCGAGTGCCACGTATGAGTGATGCGCCATTAGAAGTAGAAGTAGAAATTATACCAAGCGATGCACCGCCAGCAGGTGTTGGTGAGCCCGCCACGCCTGTTTATGCACCAGCATTATGTAATGCCATTTTTGCAGCATGTGGTAAGCGTATTAGGCAGTTACCGATTGGTAATCAACTTAAAACCTGAATAAATAAAACGTTACAACACAAACCTAAAAAGCCTCGTAGAATTAACTAAGAGGCTTTTTATGGTACTACCAATTTGACACTTTAATAGTTTCAAACTTTTAATTGAGCTTTTATATACAATTTACAAATCAAAATTTGGTGATAGCTATTGCCATGGATTTAAGCATTTAAAGCCACTAAAACGGCTTGAGCGTTTATAAAATAGGTTAGATTAAACGCCCTTAGAATACTCATTAATCAAACAACGTCATCAAAATAAAACTAATAAGTTAATTTTTATATTCTTGTGCTGGGTAGGTGCCAAGATAACATCCTATAAACTAAATGAAATATTTCTACTTAGAGTCTGCAAATTTTTCTAGAGGCCCCCTAGTTATGCCCTTTACCTTTTAATACCTCTTACGAATGTTACTATTTAGTACCCAAACCACCAAAACGTTTGTTGAACCTAGAAACTCTGCCGTCTTGTTTAGCCGATCTTTGCTCACCAGTATAAAACGGATGAGAAGCACTAGATACATCAAGTGTGACATACGGATATGTCTGACCTTCATGCTCAATTGTACGGTCAGTTTTGATGGTTGAGCCAACCAAAAAAATTTTATCTGCTGCTGTATCGTGAAATGCGACTGTTTGATAATTAGGATGAATATTAGGTTTCATAATCATTACACCAAGTTGTTATATTATAACAATACAATAGCAGCCTTGACCAAACACTTCAATACAAATAAGAATGATTAACATTTGTAATGTGGATTATTTCACTAGGTTGGTACTTAAAATTAAGCTATCAGTCGGGAAGAACTCTCCCAACAAAGGCTCTAAATCAGTACACTTATAACTAATGACAAGGTCACTAACAATATTGGTTTTAATCTTAAGCTTTTGTGCTTCTCTAAACGATGTATTAATACAGAACTCAACAGCGAGCCCAGATAAGTATAAATTTGTGATTTTATGCTGTTGAAGGTACTCCGTAAAATGTTTGTCAGAGAAAATATTCTTATTATTTTTCACAAATATAGATTTGTTATCACTTGTTAACCTGCTATCTAATTCGGCACCGTAACTACCTACTTTGACAGAGTTTTTTGTAAGCAACTTTACTAATAAATTTTTCCACTCTGTCTTAAAATAAATTACATCAATATTTTTCTGCTCACAGGTTTTAATTAACGCATTAATTTTAGGAATAATTAAATCCGCTTGAGAAGCACAAGCATGAGCTTTACCTGTTTTTAAAGTAAAATCATTTTGTAAATCAATAACGATAAGCGCGCTGTTCTCTTCATTCATTAAGTGTTCTCTTTTATGTCAGTTTTTTTAGTACGGCTTAAATGGTGTATTGTTGTTTTATAGCCAAGCTTACTGACTCAAACACACTATTATTGTTGTCGCTCATTAACTGCACAAGTCAATTTATTCAGCTCGCTTATCATAATGCGTGAAGAACTAAGCTCTGCATTATTAAATAGCATGTCATCCAACTCAGCCAGCAACTGTCTAGCATCAGACATTAATTTCTCACCCATTTCTGTAAATAGGATTTCTTTCTGTTTACCAGCACCTTGTTTTTGCTCAAGGAATCCCAGCTGGCATAACTCTTTAACCGTTTTGGCAACCATTTGCCTTGTGACATCTAAATTTCTCGCGATTTCTGAACCATAGTTTACACCGCACTCGAGAATACTAAGAAAAGAAAGAAGTGATGGCGTCAGCGATCCATAGCCCTTTTCAACAAGACGCTGATAAATATATTTAGTCATCACATCATTTAGTCGTGATGCACTTTGAATAAGCTGCAATGACTGGGAATCTACTAGTGCAATCCCTCTGCTTGTAAACTTGGTTGACATTGATATTTTTAACATTTAAAATTTATGTCAACCAAGTATACATATTTGAGATTATTGTGTTAAGCCTAAAAAATATAATGCGAGCTAATGCCACTAGTTGTTTGGTGTTTGGAGGACTATTTGCAATGCAAGCCAACATGGTAGCAGAATTCTTAGGTGGCGATTCCCCTGCCCCTCAATTATATGTATTGATACTAGGGTGGTTATTAATACTAAATGGTATCCATCTATTTTGGGAATCAAGAACACTTGTACCAAAGAAAAGTCTGATACTGTATTTTTCTATAGGTGATTACCTATGGGTAGCAGGTTCTGCAACACTTATATTATCTGGATTGTGGATTACAACTACAGCAGGCGTAATAGTCGCAAGTGTGATTGCACTCATCGTCGGGATGTTTGGCGTGCTTCAAATGACAACAAGGAAGGCAATGGGTCATTGCTAGTCATCAACAATAGTAAAACTATGTTGTTGAAATTGTTATAACGTGATTTTTAAACCTTTCCATTTAGAAAGCCAGCCTTTTGAGTTTACACGATAGTCAAATATAGACTTCGAGCGCTTTGGGTTATGGGTTAATTGTAAATTAAACAAAGATTCATATCCAAAAGCGGAAATACACTCTAGGGTTCCATCTGATACTTTACGAATACCAACAGCCGTTTCTTTTTCAGGCCAATGACGCATTGCATCAAGTGAACTCGTATAGGGTTTATCACGGTTTCGTATGTGCATTAATGCTTGATTCCTAACTTGCCATTTTAGTTCTGGAAGCATTGCTTCAAGCCTTAACTCATATTGTTTACACACTTCACCATCAGACTCATGTGAATCAAAGTAAATAACATCAACATCATTTAGCTTCGTTGGTTCTGTCTTTTGATGCAAACTATCCCAAACAAGGTTACGTACAAAACCAGCAGCTAAATAGCACTGAGGTAAATCAAGCAAACGAACACACTCTAATGCTTTCAGACGTAACTCATCCAACTCAATTAGTTCAATAATCTTACGCATACACTCCCTTTCATAAGCACACTCAAGATATAATACTCAAAGGTAATAGTAGTGTTGTTTGTATAGAAGTTGAAGCCATTCTTATGTTGATTAAATGCTAAATACTTTACTGAATTTTTCACCTGAGCGTATCACGTAATAATAATGCAGCCGGAGTGACATGTTAGCGGGTTGGGCAGATGAAATTGAGCTCCACTGGCGGAAAACTAAAACCTCCCCCCCTAATCTCCTTGCCTGCATGCCAATCTTCTGCCACATCGAAACCTGACTTATACGCTATGCCCTCCCCTGCAACGAACAACATTGCCATCGTATCAAGTACAATTGCGATTGCCATTAGCTTGTACTTGATAGCTTTCTTCTCTTCTAGGTTACGACTGTAACTTCACAACCCGAATAAACGATTTTTTACCTGACAAATTAACCAATTATGTTGTTGTAAATAATTTGAATGTGATTGCACAACAACACAATTTAAATAACTGGGAGATACGCATAATAACCCATTAAAAACGACTATTTTAAAAGCTATTAATGATGAGCATGTTTGCTATCTAGAGGTTGTGTAGTGAAATCATGTAAAACGATAGGATCTTTAGACAGATCAAAAAAGATTGAACTAACAATATTGTGCTCGCCCGACATCCAATTTTCATGTTGATGACTGTTTAATGAGATAGCGATTTGATTGACGCCTTCTTTTAACCATTCTAGAGGGATATGAATATCGCTACCATAAAGTCGGCGTCGCTTTTGTCCATTAACAAAAACATGAGCATGACCTTGTAAAAAACCTTCTGGGGTTAAACTTTGTGGATTCTTCGCAATATCGGGCGCATTTAACAAGTAATTTTGTACATTTACATGAATATTAACGCCGTCCATCATATCTTTGAAAATAGTTAATTCAATTTTTGGAATAGGAGTCTCTGCACCTATATCTCTAGATTTATGTTGATGGATTTCTTGAACTGCTAGGGCTTTGTCACTGAGGATAAACATCAATAGCGATAACGTAATACTGATTACATTCATTTTCATAATATTTTCATCTTAATTTTGAAATGACAATAGTGACCTTTGGGTCATTTCTAACCATCAGGTCACTTTAGAAAATATACATAAATTAATTATTAATATACGTATTTAAGCTAATGAATTAGCCACCAGGAGGAGGCCCCATGCCTCCACCTGTATCACAAGATGCTACTGCATTGTCTTCAAGCTCCCCAGCAAAACGTAAACCAATGATATAAGGGAATGCAGGAGAGTATGTACCGTCTCCATCGTCGCTCAAAGTAATATGGTAATGATAACCACGTTCGTCATCTATATGAGCATTGTATTGATCGAGGTATTCGCCACCTAACGCCGTTAATGCATTATCCCAATAATGATCTTCATAATAATAACCATTAGTTGCAGTTAATTCGTTTCTCGATAGTGTCGTAACAATCTCGTCAAAGCCAGGGCCAGACTCGACCTCTTCCGTGCCCTGAGTGATATCATATGCATCCACTAAAATACAGCTACGAGCGTCATCTGAACAACCGGTATCAGATGTAGATGAATAATCTCTTGTTACCCAAGAGCTGACTGCTAACACGCCGTCTGCTTCCCATGGACCATAAATAGGATATCCATCAGCAGCATAACCATATATTGGAGAATGCTTAGTCCCATCGTCGCCTAACAGAGTAGCTAAACAGCTAGTATAGAAATGGTGATGATAATCGCCATTTGCAGAATGACCGCCACATATATCTACATCATATTGCTCTGCAACCGGTGCAAGGTTTTGCCAATTACCATTAAAGCTCTGGCCGTCACCCCAGTTATAAATAGATGAGCCATTTACAAATAGACCTACTTTGCCTAAGCCGTTTTCACATGCTTCGGTTGTTGGAGTGGGTTCAGTTGGAAAATAGACTTCTCGTTCATCTGCTTGTGGGCAGGCAGGACCTTTAGGCCAGTAGCCAAAACCACCTGTGGTATCGCAATTGTCGCCAGTACTTATTAACCCGATATCTCCACCAAATTCAACAACGTCACCTGCAACAGCAGTTGTTACACCATCAATGAAATCGGTGCTTGCATTAGGGCGGTCATTTAGTGAGTCAACTATCTCTTGAGTTATTGTGACATCGTATTCAGGGATACCTTGTGTTTCTACTACTGTGTAGGTAACGCCATCAATTGTTTCTTCGGTGACAGATTGCACATCAACCAGTATGCCTTCGCCCGTACTTGCATCGGTTATGTTAGTTGATACAGCGTCAGTATCGTTGATAATCCAGATATCGTTAGTAGGTGTTGTGGTAGTTGTTTCAGCTGCAACTGTGATAGATACCGTATCTGTCACAGCAGCATTAGCACCGTCATCTACGGAAATTTCAAATATAAGCGTTTCATTTTCGCTCACTGCAGGGGCAATAAACGTGGTCGACTCAGCACTATTGTCAACCAAGGTTGCTGTTGAGTTACCAGATATCTGACTCCAAGAAACAGTGTAACTGGTATCATCATCGGTAACGCTTGCTGATAAAGTTACTGTAGCACCAGCATCAACAGTTTGGTCGGCACCTGCATTTACCGTAGGTGAGCTGTTGACTATTTCTGTGTCGTTATCATCTTCTGATGAACCAGAGCCGCAAGCCCCTAACATCAAACACAGCATAAATATGCTGGTAAATTTTGTTAAAAATGAAAGTGAGCATCGCATCAAGTTTGAACCTTTTGTAGTTTTAGAAACTACATTTTAGCTAATACTGATATGTAAAAATGTGCAAATAATATGAAAACAGAAAACACTAGGAGGTATCCTATTGGATGCTAAGATAACAATTGTGCGTGCCGGCTATTCCATAATTTGAATTATGCGTCATTGATGACGAAAAGCAGATGATATTCAACAAAAAGGAGTTCGAGCTTTTATTAAGCATTCCAGGTAAAGCATACGGCTTATCTCAGAGGCTTGAGATTGACCTTGAAGAGCGGTCTAAAAACAACCAACACCTATTGGCTAACTAGAGGCTCATATGTGTTAGTTTCTAAACTCAGTGACGTGCCAAAGCTCTCCCGATGGCCCCCATAAATAAATAACTTTACCCCAATGTTCTGTTTTAATTGGTTGATACTTTATATCGAAACCATCTAGACTAGAAATAATGTCAAAAGCCTCATTTATATCTAAGACAGATAGTTGAAGCATTAAATGCTTAGCTAAATCTACGTTATAAAACCTCTGTAGAAAAAAAGTACATTCGCCGTTTTCAAATAGGGATAAGTCATCAGTGACATAATCCATTTGAAAACCTAATGCTTGATAAAAGGATTTGGATATTTCGTAATCCTTGCTAGGAATAAAAACTCTAATATCATCAACTTTCACTAGACTCTCCTTTGGCAATTAACGTTTCGAATATGAGGCGCGCGCTGTTTGCGCGTCGGCCATTATTTGTCTGTTATGTTCGTTTTTGCAATTTTTGAGTTTGTTTTTCGAATAAAAAGCCTAAGGTATCAGCAACGTGTCCTACTGCTGTAACCCCCCTAAGTGTCAGTTCTTGATCGATACTAAAATAGCGACTCACATTATTGCCAAATGATTTAATTATATTGTTGATTTCACCGTTATTGAATATTTCAATAAACCGAGTACATGGTGCCGATTTCTGATTACGTGAATCTGTACAATTTTTGGCATCTACTGCTAGCGCTTCGTAGTTGCTTACCAACACCTCTAGCTCTACTTTGTTATCCGCCACACTGGCCAATGAGCTTAAACAGGCCGAAAGCCAAGTCAAAGCAATTATTAAAACTCGAATTTTCAATCTTTTTTCTCCAAGAACATAACGCCTCATTATCAGGCTAAATTTAGTGGGCTAAAATGGAGCGAAGCGAACCGCCCGAAGTATTTAGTCCTTTTGAATGACTTGTATACGCCCTGCATGGGCATGAACTAATGAGGTGAAAGTCCTCTGCAGAAAGAACATCGTTCATTTAACTTACCGTTATTAAACGTTAACTACTAGCCAATGGCAAGGGCTAAACCGTGAGGTTTGGTCTGAAAAAATAACAAAAAACAACAAAGGCAGTCATTATTTAAAAAGAAAAAAACAGCGTTTTTCATTAAGTCTTTTTCCTGATTTGTTTTGGGTTTTTGGTGAGTGTTTTGAGAGCTTAAATGGACACCCATTTTAAAGATTTCAGAAAAATCACTAATATAGCCTATGACGAAGTAAACATGGTTTATTGTAGCTACATTAAACCTTGCAACGTAATCTGGATTTGTAACTTATTCATTTGTAGATTTTAGCTTGTAAACTCGTTGTTCAGCTTTTCTATAACCACCTGATATAGGTGGAAAACTGAATTCACTGCCGTCTTGATGAGATGTTTCTATGCTACACTCCTTGCCTTCTTAAATGAATGAGCCCCTAAATGTCGTTATTAAAAAGTCTAAGTCTGATTTTAGTTATTATGTATGGAAGTCTGTTGCTTGGGGAGCAAGTATTTGCCCAAGACTCTGAAGCAAAAGTAACAGCCAGTACTGACGTAGAAGCAACCATGAAATCAATGGCCTTAGCCTATAAGCAAGCCATGGTAGCAACTAATCCAAGTAACATGCTGAGCAAGGTCAGCAAGTTAAAGCAGCTTGTTGCTTCGGTGCAATTAGTGCAGTTTGAAACCGATAGACAAGTAATATTGCAACAAGGCTTAACAGAGGTACAAGCGCAGTTAGAGTTAGTTAAAGCCAGACTAAATGAAGATGATATGACAACCGCAAAACAGCAGTTAAAAAAGGTGGATGCTTTAAAAAAGCAGTACCATAAAAAACGTAGCCCCAGTATCTGGGAGCTTATTTTTGGCAGTGACTAAAACCTCAGTATATTTATACCTTTGAAGCCAAGTTCGCTGAGGAAGTTGCACAGTTCACAACTACCATTAATAAGAATGGCTCAACTTAGCAAGTTGAGCCTTTGACGCTAAAAACACTATTCACTCATTACCGCAATACATAATAATTAATTGAAGATACGCCCTTCATACTTTATAGAAAACTATTGATCTAGTCTTCGCATAGAAACGTAATAATACGAAAATTTTCAACCTTGAGCTGCCCCTATGCAACATATTAATAATCACACACTAAAGGCTTACCCAAGCAGATACAGAGCCCAACTTATTAATAGTTTATCTGGCTTTAAAAGCGCAAACTTAATTGCCACTGTAGACAAGGAAGGCAGTTCAAACTTAGCGATATTCAGCTCTGTGGTTCACCTAGGAGCATCTCCCGCATTGGTAGGGTTTATCATGCGCCCCAACAGTGTTGACAGACACACACTAGAGAATATCCAAATAACCGAACAATATACGATTAATCAAGTAAACCAAGACATATGGCAAGCAGCCCATCAAACCTCTGCACGCTACCTTAGGGATGAATGTGAGTTTGAAAAAACAGGGTTAGCAAAAGAGTGTATTGAAGGTGTTAAAGTACCTTTTGTAAAAGAAAGCAATCTTAAGTATTTATTAACACTACAAGAAATTGTGCCAATAAAAGCCAACAACACCTTGTTCGTTATTGGTGAAATCACAGATATATTGTGCCAAGAACACGCTATAAAAGACGATGGTTACATAGATATTGAATCGTTAAGCACAGTGACTCTATCAGGCCTCGACAGCTACCACACAACCCAAAGGTTATCTCGCTTAAGTTACGCGAAACCAGAATCTACGCCCCACTCTATTTCAATTGATGGCGAAAAATAGCCAACATCACAATCTCAGTAACAAACTTATTTAGGCACCCATTTTAAAGTTAGCAGAACAGCTTGCAAGAGAAATGGGATTCTATAAAAACCCTATGTATAACTTTGGGCGCTTACAAGATGAGATTTGGCGCTCTGTTCGTTTAGTGACTGATACAGGTATTCATTCAAAAAAATGGACTAGTGAGCAAGCCATTCAATACTTTATGGAAAATACACCAATCAGTGAAGGGGATATAGTGACAGAGGTTGAGCGTTATTTTGTGCTCCCAGGGCAAGCACTAGGCTACAAACTAGGCATGATCACCATATTAGATCTTAGAGAAAAAGCAAAAGCAGCGTTAGGTGATAAATTTAATATCAGAAATTTCCATGATGTAGTAATCGGCACCGGTGCCCTGCCCTTGCCCATATTGACCAAACAAGTCGACAAATACATAGCGGCAAATAGTATCTAGTAAAACGTAAATAAGCGTTACACCCAGCAAGATAGATGATTTATCTGTCTTGGTGGTTTTAAGCCGCTGCTCACGCCAGCAACGGGCCCATCACACGCTCAAGCTCTCTTGATGGTATCAGCCTTATTACTATTTAACTTTCACGACAGGTTTAATATTTATGCTGGTTGTTAAGTTCAAATAAGATTTAACTCACGACTTTACACTCATTCACCAAATTCAAAATTTGTGCTGTAGCTTGTGCATCGCACAAGGCTCTATGATGATTGACCAGAGGGATTTCAAAATGCTCACAAAGGTTTGCAAGAGAATAAGATTTTAGTCCAGGAAGGTATTTTCTAGATTCTCTCACTGTACATAATTTTGGCATACTGAACTTTCGATCAATTCGCTGATATTCTTGTTTAATAAACCCATAATCAAAATTGACGTTATGGGCCACAAAAATACATCCTTGAACAAAATCAGCAAACGTATCCGCAACCTCGCAAAAAAGAGGTGCGCCCTTAACCATAGTGTTATTGATCCCGGTTAACTTGGTAATAAATTTTGAAATATGGCGTTCAGGATTAACCAAGCTGGTCCATGTATCGACCACTTCGCCGTTCACCACTTTTACCGCACCAATTTCAGTAATTCGGTGCTGAGGATGTTTGCCACCCGTGGTTTCAATATCTACCACAACATAGGGCTGCATTGGGTCAACACTCCAAGTAACCCGACATATCCCAGCCTCAAACCCTGCGGCTTGCAGGGCATTTATACTCAAAAATTGGTTAGGCCGTATTGTATCTCCGGGGGCTTTTACCTCATCAAACCGTAATTTACCGTGTTCTATAATCATCAAGTCTGGATAGCCATCCTTTAACCCCTGATAATTTTTTGCCATGGCCCGTAAATGCTCTACAACCCCTTCTAAAGGAGCAGCATTCAAAAATATAGAAATAATCTCCATCATTTTTGAGTTCCAACGAAACATTCCATTGGGTTGACCATAATATTGAGTCGCCATTCTCGTCAGATAAACTATGGCGTTTTGCGGTGTCGAAAATATCAATAGGCGCTGTTCAATGGCTTCGCTTAACGCCTGATAAATTGAGTTTTCTTTTACTACTTTTGGTCTTCGGTCAAACTCTGTTGCAATTGAACCGGCTTGAAAGTTAAATAACTCTTGCCAAAATGTCAGGCCAAATAATGCATTGAATAAACGATTTTCGGTTCTAAAAACAATGGCTCCTTGGCGCTGATAATATTGCTTCACGCCCATTTCGACTTTGTCTTTATATAACTCATCGATAACCAGATTAATACTGTCTTCTCGTAACTTTTGGGTGAGCTTGCTTATCTTTGATTGATGATATTTGCGTAAATAAAAATCTTCTGCAAACAGCAATAACGCATCATCTAAAGAGTGATCAATAAGACGTTCTAGGTGTGATTTTACTTTTTCTTTTTCGCCAGTTTTATAAAGCTCTCTTAACCATTTCTCTTGAGCCTTGTGGTAACAAGATGCGCTCAGATACTCCAATGCTAAAGAGTGGTCTATGTTCAACAACTGTTTACCTAATATGTAAAAATAGTCATCCCTAAGCTTTGCAGACTGCGGGCAATTATCTGCTACAACTGGGTGTGCGGCCACTCCTTGGCTGTGTAGCGCATATTCTTTTATATCTAATTCATTTCGTTTTAATTCTTCTAATTTAGCGCTGTAGTAAAAAACACTCTTCGCCTGCTCTAAGCTATGAAATCTCGCACAAGCCTGTGTATCTTTGGTTCGCGTTCTTAAAACGCCCAAGTCACGCATAGAAAACTTATTTAAACCACTAGTGCTATCGCCAAAGAATAAAAAAAGTAGATAGGCCAAACAGTCATCAAAATTTTTAACTAAAAATTGACTGACAAGTTGTGAAGTGAGGCACTGGTTAATCGAGCAAAGCTGGTTGACTTGCTCTAGTACCTTTTGTTTGTTGGCGCTTTTCTTCACGACTTCAGAATGATGACAACATAGCAGTTCAATCAGTTGATCTTTGGTTAATTCCTGTAACCAATCTTTAATGTCACCTAGGGTTAACTTAATTAAAAAACCTTTGTCAGCTAACGTTTGCAATTGAAGTGGGCAATCTTCAATTTCTTGATAAATCATTTTATCTAATTTAATAAAACGACTTTGCCGATTGACCACCCTAACAAACATACACTGAGCACCATGGGGCAATGCTTGATAAGACTGTATAAATCGTTGATTACCTTCATCTAACAGGTGCAAACACTCATGGGTGAGAAAATGAATAATCTCATTGAAATGATCGAGGTAATACTTCTCAGGTAACGCCTTATTTTTTCTAAACATTCGGGGCTCAACTAACCAATAACAAAAACATTATATACAGTAGTTTATACAGTTGTAAAATATTGAGCATATAGTCATCAATGGCAGTAATTTATGTGGCAAACCTTTTAGATATTAATACCAAAATGCATATAAAAGCTGTATTCACATGTAAGCTGAGTGTCTTTTAGATTGGATGAGAGCAGTTCACTTTGTTTTTCAGAAAATCGCTAAGTTATTAATTTAACTATGGATAATATTATTCACATGGTTTTTAATAGGAAGCAGAAAAGTCGAGTCGATCCCGTCAGGATTCCTTTTGTTTTTCAATTTTTACGGTTTTGATGGCATGACAGTGAAAAACGATAACTAAGACAGTCATTATTAAAAAAGTAGTTAGGTGCCAAAACAAGAAGGTTCAATGATCCAATGAATGCAGGTGAAATAGGAACGGAAGCAGGCCGTATTTTTGAATACAATTTACCTAGCAGCTGGATATTCCGTAGCCAAGAAGACCAGAATGATTTTGGTATTGATGGTGAAATTGAGTTAAAAGACGATAATGGGAAGGCCTTAGGTAAAAATAGTGTATTTAAGGTTCAGATCAAAGGCGAAGAAAGATCGACATATATCAATAAAGGTAAAACACTATCATTTACGCTGAAATTGAAACGGCTAGAATACTATTTTAAGTTTAAAATCCCAGTTATTTTAGTAGTGGTTGAGGTGTCTTCAGAGAAAATATACTGGTTACCTATTACTAATGATGAAACCCTGAGATCCAAAGCTTCTGAAACAGGTGGTAACGAATCAATTCAAGTTCACCTTCTAGTTGAAAATAATTTGGTTAGGAAGAATGATGACCTGGCAAACAAATTATTAGGCTCCGTTATTGATTGTTGGGATTATCTACATATAAAAGGGTTGAAGGAGTCAGTTGATAGGTTTCCATCTGTTAGCCCAGCTTCACTTCAAAAGAATATTGAAGACATTGGAGACGCTTTATTTAAGGCTCACCACCAGAAACTGAATAACCTACTGTTTGATAGGGACTTCACTGGCGTCTATCAACAAGCATCTGAAATTTGCAAATCTCCTATAGTTCCAGCTAAAGATAGGTTTGTAGCTCTACTATACTATTGGCAGGCATTTCAAACTTCTCCGTTTACAAGTGTAAAGAGAGAAATACTTGAAGAGAACTTTAAGATTTGTCACTGGTTAGTAAGTTTAGCTAGAGAGCAAAAAAGCAAAGGTCATAGGTTAATTGCTATTGGTAAGTTTCGCACTGTAAAGTTCAAGTTGCAACTGGAGCAGCTTCATGCAACTCATCATTCAATTTCTAAATTTGAAAGCGATTCCTTCGAGCATCTCATATTTAACAATCAGACTCATGAGTTGTATCGTGAATGCAGTTTATCTTTGCAAAAAATTATTGAACTGTGTAATCGCCTAACAAGAGATGGTCAATATCATGTTCTTGCCGGTTTATTTACTGATATATATGCCTCAGTTCTTCTATTTAAAGGTATACATAATTCAAGGGGATCAAAGGAATCAATTGAGTTCTTAGATTTTTGGCATGAAAGTATGGCTTTATTGGTGATGACATATTGCGTCATCACTAAAGACGTTTTTAAAATTGAGCGCTTATACCTTCTAATGTCGACGTCCCTTAAAGAAGACCCGAAAGCAACACAAGAAGCTCGGAAATTGATACTCTCTAGCTTGTCTGACTTTGAAGAAGCATTAGATTCTATTGAAAAGTTTATTTTAGATATTGATGATAATAAGGATTTTTACTCTCTAAGTATTGAGGAGCAAAAAGCTTACTTTACCAGTATGGCTAAAAATCTTGGAATGGACCCCGATGATCCAGAAAGTGAGTATGGTCACATTGTAGATATGGGGCTAAAAAACTATGATCCCAGTAGCATTATGAGGAACTGCGAAAGCTTATTTGTTCATTATCGCCCAGGTGGAATTATAGCTCAGTCTCTTAGGATGCACTCTACTGGTGGAATGCATTTATTGGTTTGTTTAAAGCACGGTTATGCTCAAGGAACTGGAAATCTATTAACTAGGTTGTATGACGACTCAGATGGCCCAAGTTTTGGTCATAGTTTTAAAGAGCAGAATTGTGACAAATGCTCTGATTGCAATCCAAGATCTGCAGAGTGGTCATGGAGTCTTAAATGGTATAAAAGCGCTGTAGAAGATAACAGAGATATTTTAAGTAAGTACAAATTCTAATTGTGCAATAAACACATCGATAACTAAGACAGTCATTATTAAAAAAGTAAAAAACAGCGTCCCAGCTTCAAGGTTGTAGGTGGGAAAATATTTAAGTAAGTTATTATTTTGGGTGTCTATCTAAGTTTGTTTCAACTCGCTGCGCTCGTTTCGTCGGCATATAGGGGCGTTATGTAAATGGAGGTAATATGGCGTTTCCTGAAGGTATATCGTTAGTTTACGTTGAGGCATTGGAAGATGACTGTTTCCAAGAGTTCGCTGACGATTTAAATGAAATCGGCATTGTTACAACCGTTAACTCACGACCCAACCCAGGTCCTCAGGCTTCTCTTGAATGGCTCATGCCTACAGCTGTTATGGCTGGAATAGCGGGTGGTTTTTTTGCAGAAACAGGAAAAGAGTTATTTCACTTATTAAAAAGCAAGCTAGCTAATTTTACTAATGAGACAATTCAAAAGCCTAGAATTGAGCCTGTCATGTATGGCACTAGTGGTAAACTGAAAGAAAACAACCCTTACTCTTCGGCTTTTTCTATATATTCTGAAGCTAAAATGAATAGGCGCTTTAAGTTAATGATTCCGAAATATTCATCGGATACAGACTATAACCAAATAGTTTTTGCCTATCTTGATTTTCTTAAAGATTATAACGATGGCTTAGTTTGCGAGGACGATATTGGAGTAGATTTAACCGGAGGGTTAAGTTCTACAATACTCGTTCATTATAATATAACTACGAATAGAATTGAGTGGCTCGACCCTCTTCCTCCTCATGTAAGAGCAAAAATTCAAACCGTTCAATAAATTTACATAACACATATGAACCTCTAACAAGATAAACAAGAC
Source organism: Paraglaciecola sp. (assembly GCF_039943935.1). Classification (GTDB taxonomy): domain Bacteria; phylum Pseudomonadota; class Gammaproteobacteria; order Enterobacterales; family Alteromonadaceae; genus Paraglaciecola. Next base: position 58,005 of record NZ_JBDUZQ010000006.1, on the reverse strand, counting down.
AGTCATTATTAAAAAAGTAAAAAACAGCGTTTTTCATTAAGTCTTTTTCCTGATTGGTTTAGGTTTTTGGTGGGTGTTTTAATGTTTTAAAGGTTGTTTTTTAGATGTTGAAGCGTTTACTTTGTCATTGGGTGCGAAAACTCAAATTTCAGACGAGTTTAACTCCCCAACTTAAGTTGGACGTTTGTTTTTAGTGCTTAGAGCATTCAGGCACTTTTGAGTAAGGCTTTGGCCTTTGCCATCCCTTGTATTCTTTGGTGGTGGGTGTGGTCCTTAAACTGTTGCATCATCTGTTCGCTGCCTACTGCGGAAGCAAAGTGCTGTTCAAATTCTGTAGTGAGGGTAAGCCACTGCTCTGTGTCTAACCCTAACCTTTTTAGAATAGGGCTTTGAGGTTGTCTATGTGCACTGCTTAGCTTTTTAGAGTGGGTGTCATGATTAGCTTCAAGCCGGACTGCGCATCAGGTTTGCTAAGGCTGATGCAATCGTTATTTGATGAGCTAGTGTGTAAGCGTGAGATTTAAACAGTATTGAATGGCTGCTGCATAGTTATTTTTGAACAATAAACACATTTTTACATTACCAATTATTAGACAATAAACCTTAGTTTCTTACTTAGCTTTGAGGTTTTAGCCACCAATTAAATGTTGTTCTTTCAGGTGTTTTTACATTGACTCGTTCACCAAACTTAGGGGTTAATACAACGACCTCTTTGTCAGCGGCTAATTTCGTTATTCTCTGCAACGGCTCATTCCAGTTGTGCAATGAGAGATCGAACGTGCCATTATGAATAGGCAGCATAACATCACCTTTTAAGTCTACATGCGCTTGTAAACTTTGTTCAGGGAACATATGAACCTCAGGCCATAACTCATGGTAAGCGCCCGTTTCTATTAACGTTAAATCAAATGGACCTAAACGTTCTCCTATTTCTTTAAAGCCACTGAAATACCCTGAATCACCGCCAAAATAAATGTTTGATTCGGCACCTTGGATGGCCCAGCTTGCCCAAAGTGTTTCATCTTTGTCGAGCAAACCTCTCCCTGAAAAGTGTTGAGCAGGGGTTGCAGTTATTTTTAACGTGTCGACTTGTGTTGATTGCCACCAATTAAGTTCTGTTATTTTAGATTTATCAATTCCCCAGCTTTCTAAATGCTTGCCTACTTTGAGTGGTGTTATAAAAAACTCCACTTTTTTATCTAACTCTAATATTGCGTGTTTATCTAAATGGTCGTAATGGTCATGACTAATTATTACAGCTTTAATATTAGGCAGTTGTTCAATTGAAATAGGCGGTTGATGGAAACGTTTTGGTCCCATCCATTGAACTGGCGATGCGCGCTCGCTAAAAACCGGATCAAATATAATTAAGTTTTGGTCGATTCTTAAAAGAATAGAGGAGTGGCCAAGTCTAAATAAGATATCGGACTCATCAGTAGCTAATAGCTCATCAATCAAAGGTATAACTGGAATGTCGAAATTAGGTGTCGCTTGATCACGCTTATCATTCCAATAGGCTTTAATCATGTCGTAATAATCACTTTTACTCGTTGTATGATTGATTTCTGTATTAGTAAATTTTTTAACTGAATTATCATTATCAACATTTTTAACACAACTAGAAGCCATAATCATTCCCCCTATCAGTAGTAATTTTTTTAACATTGTATATATCCAAAAAAGTAAACTATTTATTGTGTATAAGTAGAAATCACCTTTTTAAAATGAAAAAAATAGAGGTCTACAGAGGTTGATACAAAGAGTAAGGATGTGCTCTTAATGAATAATCGAAATGAGTTACACAACAAACTTAAAGACAAAATCTATATGCACCTAAATATATTAATCATATTCAGGTGCGCTATGTTTTTTATATATTAACTCTAAATTACTTTTGTAATTTAATTGCACCTTGCTTAATTAAACTTTGTGCTGTGTCGAAGATTGTTTCTTCTTCAGGGCGCTGACTCCAGTTTAATTGCTGTTTTGCTTTTGCATTACTCATATTATGTTTAAAGCCTAAATCTTTGACGACCGTTTTTAACACTGGGTCTACATAAGACATGGCTTTTACTAACCAGTTGGGTAATGAACGGCTTGGTATTTTATACTCAGGGAATTGCTTTCTTAAGACATCAGCTATATCGCTCATCCACATGAATTTGCTTGCTGCAATATATCTTTGTTTGGCAGCATTTGGTGATGTCATTGCTAAAATATGTGCTTGTGCAACATCTCTAACATCTGACACAGTAAAGCCAATTTGAGGAATGGCAGGTAGCGACTTATCCATCAATTTAATGATCACTTCTGCAGAAGTACCGTAGTCAGACTCCAATACTGGACCTAAAATAATACCTGGGTTGATAACTGACAATTCTAATCCAGCTTCATTAGCAAAATCCCACGCCGCTCTTTCTGCTAATGTTTTAGATTTGTAATACGGGGTGACTCTTTTGTCATTTGGATTAGTCCAACACTCTTCAGTTTGTTGCACATTTTCATTACCGTACAACACAGATGCAATGGATGAAGTTAATACGACTCGTTTAATACCATTATCTTTTGCCGCTTTTAATACTCGTAATGTGCCTTCTATTGCTGGCTTTATAATTTCATTTTCATCTTTTGGGATATAAGTCAGGAAGGGAGATGCAGTATGAATAACAAAATCCGCACCTTTCATCGCTTCGTTCCAACCTTGGTCTTTTGATAAATCACACTCAACAAAGCTTAGGGTAGCTTGAGTTTCACCAACTTGATCTAAAATTATTTTTTCTATCTCAGCTGAGCGCTTTAATGATCGTAATGTGCCTTTAACATTATAACCCTGTTTCAATAATTTAATTGATGTATGGCTGCCTAAAAAGCCAGTTACTCCAGTTACTACAACCGTCTCTTTGTTTTGGTCTTGCATAATTTACCTTTTATTTAAAACTAGTTAGATTAAACCTGACATAAATTACATGAAACGTCAGAAATTACATAGTGACAATATTTGTAATTTATGTCAAGATTATTTTTTGCACAAAATAATGTCCCGATTTAGTGCCTTAATTAAAGAAGTGTTTATATAAAATGCAAATTGAAGAGAAGAAGCACCAAATACTGCAAGCGGCAACAGAGGTTTTTGGCACCTATGGTTATAAAAAAACATCTATGCAAGACATTGCTGATGCGTTAGATATTTCTCGTCCTGCGTTGTACCAATATTATAAGAATAAAGAGGCTGTTTTTTTAGCCTTAGTAGAACACACCCTTAATTTGGGAGAACAAGCTGCAATACAAGGATTTAGTCATTCTGAAGATAGTTTTGAATGTTTGTTACATGGTATAAAAAATATGGAACAAGTGTTATTTGGTCCTATTTTCTTGAAACCTAACGGAAAAGAGCTACTCACTTTATCTAAAAAACTAGCACCAGATTTAATGACTAGCTTTGAAATGCAACTTTTTAACAAAATCGTTTGTGTGTTAGACAAGGCAGTGGTTGAGCAAATAATTAACCTTAAAACGTTAAATGTAGAAGTCTCAGATGCGGCAAAAATTATATTGCAGAGTGTAGACGGAATAAAAAATGCGAGTGAATCTCTGGAAGAGTTAGATCAACAACTTAATTTATTCTTAACTGTTTTCTGGAAAGGATTACAAAAACAGGGTAAATAATAACGTTAATGCTCTGCGCTGAGTTAGCACATTTAACACATATGAGCCTTAGGTTAGTCAATAAAGAAAAAAAAGACATTAACGGTGAAGAATACTTTGTTGTTATTTATGCTGGAATACAAGATAACTTCTTAGTTGCTGGTAAAAGTTAAAGTTATCATTATTGCTGCTTGAAGACTGGCATAAAACAAGTGGCCGCTAATAAACGCATTAAACCTGACTCCGCAAACAGGTCGTTTTTTTGCAAAACGAACAGTGCAACAACGCGTCCTACTTGCTCCACTGTTTATGTAACTCGTGAGACATTCAAAGGTGAGCATGATTAAATTTAAAGTAACAAGTACAATTACAGCGGTTATAGCATTTACTTTGTGTTTGGTTCTTATACTTATTCCCGAAGTATTATTTATGTTGTTTCATATTGATGAAAATAGTTCTGCAATCTTTATGGCTAGAAGGGCTGCAATGTTGTTTCTTGGAATATCTGTGTTTAGTTGGTTCGGCCGAAACGCTAAGCATTCAGAATCTAGGCAGGCTATATGTTTAAGCCTTTCAATATCTATGTTTGGATTGGCTTTTCTTGGTAGTGCAGAATACTTACGTGGGTATGCTGGCATAGGTATTTTACTGGCTGTTATTACGGAAGCGACGCTTGCTTTCATGTATTTTAAAATATGGTTCCGTTGCAAAAATACCGAATAAAAACTTTAATCGAAACATAAACAATTGGCTATTTACACTATTTAAACCAACTATTTCTGTCTACTAAATTGGACCTTATACCGCAGTAACTAATGAAGTCTAATCTATCTTAAAGGTGCACCAAGATTGACTGCTGGTCTTTCTTCGTCATTTTTGCCACTACTAGCTCAAATGAGTGGTCTATCATACGCTCAATCTCTCCCTGGGGAATTGAGCCATCGAGTATCACAGTATTCCAATGTACTTTATTCATGTGATATCCGGGTATTACCGATGGAAAGATATCTCGTAGTTCAAGTGCATGACTTGGGTCACACTTAAGGTTCATCCAATAAGGTCCATCTATGCCATCAGTTTTTTTACCTTTGGCCATTTTCCCCAAAGATAAAGTAGCAAACATCTTGGTTTTGACTTTAAACACTGCAACACCTTCACCAAAGGGATAGTTTTCAGTGCTGAACGGCTTTTGTAATAGATATTGCTTTGCGACAAGTTGGTTCATAATTTACACCCTTGCAGTCAATGTAACGCCTTTTGAATAATAACTCATAATTCTCAGACAATAAAAAAGGCAGTAAACTGCCTTTAATTATAGTGTTTTACTATCTTTCGATTAGTCTTGCTTAAGCAAATGTAATACGTTTTTAAGGTCAGTTTTACCTTCTATGATTTCATCTGGTGTTAACCCTGCCACTTCATGGGGGAACACCAACCATTCGTCACTTTCGTGCACAAAGTAATCTGGAACCATTTCGGTCTTATTGTTGCTGGGCTTGTAATAAGGGCAAGCAACACGTACATCACTAGGCATATTAGCGCGAGATAATTTCTTAATTTGTTTTATCAAAGCATCAACACTGCGACCAGAATCAAAAACATCGTCAACAATTAATAAAGTGTCATCGGCATTAGCATTTTCAATCAGGTAATGTAAACCATGCACTTTTATGGTTTTAGATTGTTGGTCAATTCCGTAGTAAGAAGAGGTGCGTACAGCAATATGATCAGTTTCAACTTTTTTGAAATCAAAATATTCTTGTACCGCTATACCAATAGGAGCACCACCACGCCAGATCCCAATAATAAACGTAGGACGAAAGCCGCTTTCATAAACCTGAGCCGCTACTCGGAACGAATCTTCTAGTAACATTTGTGCTGTAATAAATGTTTTTTGCATTGAGTTGGTAACCTTAAAACTTTAGGGAACGCTTGGTTAATTCAACCTAAACGTTATTTAGCGCGGTATTGTATATCGAAGCAGACATCAATTCACCCTAACATTTAAGCTTTTATTCGTACTTTAATGCTTGCGCAGGCTCTACTTTAACTGCTCGGATTGCTGGGTACACACTCGCTAAAAAACATAACACTAACGAAGTACCAATCAAAAACACAACTTGTGGCCATTGCAGATCAATAGGTAAGCCCTGCCCGTTAGCGCCAAAATAGATAGGTATGTTAAACAAAATTATTAGATTGTTGATTTGACTCACTATCAAAATACCTAGTAGTACACCAATTAATGTACCTTTAATGCCATTGTAAGCGCCATTAAACAAAAATATCCACATTACTTGGCTACGAGCCATTCCTTGGGTGAGTAGTATGGCAATGTCACCTTGTTTTTCAGACACCACCATCACCAATGCAGATACAATATTAAAGGCTGCAACAGCAATAATAAGTAATAACATTAGTGACATCATGTTTTTTTCCATTTTCACCGCATCAAATAACACGCCTTGTCTGTCTCGCCAATTAGTAGATTGATAACCTTTTGAATTTAAAACTTGTACAACCTCTTTGTAACTAAAGGCATCATCTAAAAACAAACGGGTTTTGGCTAAATTTTGGGTGCTACCTCTGAGTAACCTAGCCGCATCATTTATATGCAACATCACCACTTTGTCGTCTAAGGCTGAACTCATGCTAAATATGCCTACAACTGTAAACACCCGCTGACTGTACATTCTGCCAAAAGGTCCAAAGTAACTGTTTTCAGATGCTAATAAACGGGCTTTTTCGCCAACACGCAAATTTAGCTTCAAAGACAAGGCGCGGCCAATCACTACGCCATACTCACCTTGTTTTAAATTGCTGAACTGCCCTACTAGCATGTTTTCTGCAACGATAGACGATTGCTCCATTACGCTAGGCTGCACACCTTGAAATATAACGCCTTGTAGACCTTGTGAAGATTGTATTAAGCCTTCTGATTCAATAAAGTCAGAGGCAACTAACACACTAGGAATACTCTCAAAGTCAATATTCTCAGCCTTTGGATCTGCGAGGGGGTCAACTAGTATGTGGGGCGTAATACCTAAGTTTCGTAGCTTTAGTTCACCTTCAAAACCATTCATCACCGACAACACGGTAATCAACGCCATTAGGCCTAAGGCAATACCCGCAACTGAGAAAAAATTAATAAACGCAATGAAGTGACTACCCTTCGAGGCTTTGGCATAACGTAAACCTATAAAGGCTGAAACGGGATAAAACATGTGAGTGGGATTCTTATTTAGTTATAAACAGTTGAAAAATAACCTGTTAAGTATTGGTATACTCTAAAATGATAATGAATAATACGTGCTTGTAAGAAATCTAACAAGCAAAGCAAACGTCGGAGATCCTATGCAGCACCTCACACTTGAACAAAAGTATGAACAGTTTGAAGAGTTTTTCATGATAAAACATATTGTTCCGGTCAATATGCGTTTGTTAGATGAGTCATATTCTCTTCCAGATGTTGAGGACTTACACGAACACATGCCCTTTGAATTTCAGGTTGCTAATGAATTATCAGAAATCGACAGTAAAGCCCTCAGGCCCTTGTTAAGTTTAGGAGAGCATGCGTCACAACTCGCTGAATTTTTAAATCACCAATCAAAAAAAATTGATTTAATGATGTCACTTATTTTGCAACAGCATTCAGACCAAGCAAACAGTCATCAATCTATACAGTTTGGTGGTGGTGGCTTAGTGGTTGCAAGTGATACAGAGTGGGAAATCGGCGCTGCTGTAGAAGTAAAATTATTTTTAAGAGAAGAAGCCGCTGCTATTTTCTGTTTTGCTGAAGTTATTGCTTGTAAGCATGAAGATGATACGTACCATATATCGCTAATTTTTTCCCGTATACGAGATGAAGACCAAGACTTATTGGTAAGAGCCAGCTTACATTTACAAGCTGCAAATCTCCGTAAACGTAAATCTCAGAAAATGAACCAAAACGAAAACACTTAATGACTGACAGCATTTTTTCACCACCGTTACCCAATAACACCCAAAAATCTAACAATGACATCCGCCACTGGGGCAACCTGCAAGGTAGTAGTACTGCTTTGGCTATTGCCTCGGCAGCTGAAAATGCAAACGGTCCATTGTTATTAATAACGGCTGATACGCCAAGTGCAATCAAACTTGAGAAAGAACTCGATTACTTTTTACAAAACCAAACAGTTAATGTGCAATTGTTTCCAGATTGGGAAACCCTACCCTACGATAACTTTTCTCCTCATCAAGATATTGTTTCGCAGCGTTTAGAAGCGTTATATCAGCTTACTCAAAATGAGCGCAGCATTTTTATTGTGCCGCTAAATACCTTAATTATGCGTATGGCTCCAGTCGATTACATTGGTAAATATCTACTGATATTAAAAATCAATCAAACCTTGGATATTAGTGAATTTCGTTCAGGTTTAGAGCGCGCTGGTTATTTGCATGTTAATCAGGTAATGAGCCACAGTGAATTTTCGATTCGTGGCAGTATTATTGACCTATTCCCAATGGGGAGTTCTCACCCTTATCGTATCGATTTGTTTGATGACGAAGTAGACAGTATTAGACACTTTGATCCTGAGACACAACGCTCTGGTGATAAAGTAGACGAAATTAAATTATTACCCGCTAGAGAGTTTCCCACAGATAAAGACGCCACCTTATTGTTTAGGCAACAATACCTAACAAAATTTGACGCAAACAACAGCAAAGAGTCTATTTATTACCAAGTAGGCAAAGGTTTAATGCCTGGTGGAATTGAATATTACTTACCTTTGTTTTTTGAAAAGACCTCATGCTTATTTGATTACTTAAACGCAGATACCACCATTTTAATGCATGGTGATTTACAACTAGCACACGACGCCTATTGGAAAGACGTAAACAATAGATACGAGCAGCTGCGTTATAACCTAGTACGCCCTCTGCTTAAACCAGCAGACATATTTATGCGTGCTGAAGAATTGTTTGCTGCGTTAAAAGGTTGGCCAAGGGTTCAGATAACCAACGAATCACTTAGTAAGAAAGCAGGCCATTATAATTTCAATACTCAAACCGTTGGTGATATTGCACTCAAGCCACAAAACAAAATACCGTGGACTTCATTAAAGCAACAAGTGTCTGAATGGCAGAAACTAAAGGTTAAAGTATTATTTAGTGCCGAATCAGCAGGCCGCCGTGAAGGCCTGTTAGAAATTCTCACAAAAGCAGAAATTAAACCTAAGACCTTTGCGCAACTAGATGAGTTTTTGTATAGCGATGAACCTGTGGGCATCACAGTGGGCGCAGCAGAATTTAGTTTTTTTACAGATGATAAAGACTTTGCAGTCGCTTTTATTACTGAAACCGAGCTCCTAGGTCATAAAATTAGTCACCGTCGTAAACGGGATACCCGTCAAGGCACCGACGAAGGCGCGATTATACGCAACTTGGCCGAACTGCAATTGGGCCAGCCTGTGGTGCACCTCGACCATGGTGTAGGCCGCTATTTAGGTTTACAAACCTTAGATGCCGGCGGCATTACGACAGAATATTTGACCATTGAATACGCTAAACAGTCTAAGTTATATGTACCTGTAGCTTCTTTGCAGTTGATAAGTCGCTACAGTGGCGGTGACATAGAACACGCGCCACTGCATCACTTAGGTACAGACACTTGGTCAAAAGCCAAAACCAAAGCCGCTGAAAAAGTACGAGATGTAGCCGCTCAGCTACTGGATGTGTATGCACAACGGGCGGCAAAACCCGGTTACGCATTTAAAATAGCATGGGATGAATACCAAGGGTTCTCTGATAGTTTCCCCTTTGAAGAAACGCTAGATCAACAAAAAGCCATCAATGCGGTCATTCAAGACATGGGCTCAGCCAATGCCATGGATAGACTAGTTTGCGGTGATGTAGGCTTTGGTAAAACAGAAGTCGCCATGCGCGCAGCCTTTATCGCTGCCAATCAGGGTAAACAAGTGGCTATTTTGGTACCCACTACCCTGTTAGCCCATCAGCATTTTGAAAACTTTAAAGAACGTTTTGTAAACTTCCCCTTTAACATTGAGGTGTTATCTAGATTTGTCAGTGCTAAAGATTCTAAACGTGTGGTATCAGCCATTGGCGAAGGCAATGTAGATATCATTGTAGGTACCCACACCTTGTTACAAGAGCGCTTAAAGTTTAATGATTTAGGTTTAGTGATCATCGACGAAGAACATCGCTTTGGAGTACGCCAAAAAGAGAAATTTAAAGCGCTACGTTCAGACGTAGATATTCTAACGTTAACCGCAACGCCAATACCGCGAACCTTAAATATGGCCTTAAGTGGCATGCGTGATTTGTCAATTATTGCGACACCACCTGCAAAGCGTTTACCCATAAAAACGTTTGTACAACAACGTAGTAAAGATTTAATTCGTGAAGCCATCATGCGTGAAATTCTGCGGGGCGGACAAGTTTACTTCTTACATAATGAAGTAGACACAATAGAGCGAACGGCAGAAGAAATAGCAGAAATTGTCCCAGAAGCTCGAGTTGTGATTGGTCATGGACAGATGCGTGAGCGAGAGCTTGAAAAAGTCATGTCAGACTTTAACCACCAACGTTTTAATGTCTTGTTATGTACCACCATAATTGAAACTGGTATTGATGTGCCTTCTGCCAACACGATAGTGATGGATAGAGCAGACCACTTAGGTTTGGCTCAACTGCATCAACTTAGAGGCCGCGTGGGTCGTTCACACCACCAAGCTTACGCCTATTTGATGACCCCACACCCAAGACGACTCACTAAAGACGCCAAAAAACGTCTCGAGGCAATTTCATCTTTAGAAGAATTAGGCGCTGGTTTTGCACTCGCCACTCATGACTTAGAAATACGAGGAGCCGGAGAACTGCTAGGTGACGGACAGTCTGGGCAAATTTCAAGTATTGGCTTTACGTTATATATGGATATGTTAGAACAAGCCGTTGAAGCCTTAAAACAAGGTAAAGAGCCTTCTCTTGACTCAGCTTTAGCAGAGCAAACTGACATTGACTTGCGATTACCTGCGCTGTTTCCTGATGACTATGTACCTGATGTTAATATGCGCTTATCTTTATACAAAAAACTGGCAGGTTGCCAAGATGAAAGAGCTATTAACGAATTTCAAATTGAGTTAATAGACAGGTTTGGACTATTGCCTCAAAGTGCTAAAAACTTGCTTGATGTCGCCATGCTGAAACTAATAGCCAAAAAAATTGGTGTCGCTAAAATGGAAGGCACCAATAAAGGTGGCTTTGTTGAGTTTTCGCAACAGACGCAGATTGACCCTGGCTTTATTATCAAACTGATTCAATCTCAACCCAGGATATATAAGTTAGATGGTCCACAAAAGTTAAAATTTAACGTGCCTACTGAATCAGCCAAAGATAGACTTAAACTATTCACTGATATGTTAAATGAATTTAGCCAACAATTAAGAGCTGCTTAATGACTCAAAAATTAACCACTTTGTTATCTTCCACTACAAGCTTGTTGACACCAAAAGCACTAAAACTCACTTTAGTCAGTTTAGGCGTTTTGAATGCGACACAGCACCTACAAGCCGCAGAGCAAGAGTGGTGGTTTGATATAGAGGTTATTGTTTTTGAACGGGCACTAGAGCCTAATGCTGTTTCTGAAAAATTTAAGCAATCAAGCTTAGCCCCAAAAATAGGTAACACCTTAGACTTACTCAGCCCATACTTAACCCCCGACACTTCTTATTTATTGTCAGGACTACCATATTGTCGAGCATCAAAACTCGACGAAGTGACTACCACAGAGCAGCAAAAGTTTAGTATTCCAAATATGCAGTGGGTTAATTACATAGGCTCAGCTATCGATAACCTAGTCTTACCTGAAACCGAACTGGATACAGACCTAACTACTCTGGGTGATGAAGGAGTGTCAATATCAGCAGCACCACCCTCATTTATTGGCAGCCAAAACGCAAACGTTATTGATTTAACTGCTAATAAGGAAGATGAGCTTGAGGTATATGTAAGTCAACTCACAGATATGGATTACGTAGAGTGGCAGATACCTGAACAACTTCCTTGCGCCTATTCTGAACAAATTGACCCGATGTTAGTTTTAACTCCTAAAAAGGATGCGGGTGACCCGACTGATTTAATCGCTAACGTACCAGTAAAAATAGACGGCATAGAATGGCAAACAAAAATGCCCGCTTCTTTATTGCCCATAGATAGCTTCAGAATGGATGAGTTATATCAAAGTATTAAATACCAAAGAGGTTTAACCCCACTTTTACATTTAGCATGGCGCCAAGAAGTCACCTACGGACGTGAAAACTCTCAAGCCATTCGATTATTCGCGGGCAAAAACTATGGTAATGCTTATACAATCAACGGTGAATTATTACCACAAGATACAGATATACTATTTGATGCCCTATCCCCCTCTGAAGATAATTATATTCCAGAGGCTGAGAAACTAGTCGTCTTAACCCCAGACCCAGAAGAAAATAACCTAGATGAAGACTCTTCAGAGGAGTTCTTTAGAGCAATTGAGAGTGCTTTAGATGATAGTACACCACTTAATTTGTCAGAACTTCTAAATGAGACTCCGGATACGATCAAGGATGAAGAATTACCAATAGACAAAGCAGGCGATATCTGGCAATTAGACGGTGAAGTCGCAGTATATTTACGAAACATTGGACGGGTACCCTATTTACACATAGACAGTGACCTAGACTATAGACACCCAGTAACTAAGCCACAGGAGTCTGTGGAAGACTCAGAAACCACTTTAATCTCGGGAAATTATGACCAAGCTAACTTTTTAGAAAGTGTTAAATTTGACCAGTTAAGAAGAGTAATCAGCAAACAGGTACACTATTTTGATCATCCTTTGTTTGGGATGGTAGTCACGATTAATCGTTACAAGTGGCCAGAAATAGAAGAAACCACGGAAGACTAACTATTAATTTACGTTTGCGTTTACCCATCAAAACATAGCGATATAAATAGTTAATTTATAACTCTATTTAGTTGGTGACGCATGCTCTATCTAAGTTTAATACTGACAAGTATCTCACCTATAACCAATTCAATGGTTGCAAGCATTTCTATATCATTAGCGGCCTTATGATTTTATTTATTGAGCTAATAAGCAGTTTCAATACTCGTTGAACTACCGTTTCGATGCTATCGAGAGCCTAAGCCTTCTTTAGCAGCAAAATTGAACATTACATCATAGATATGATTACCCTTAACGAAATCCCCATTATATTAAAATAAAGTTACAGCCAATAAAAAAGCCGTCATAAATGACGGCTTTTAAATATTTACTATTTTAACTAATTAATATTAGAAAGAATAATTTAAACGGGCGTAGTAGTAACCACCTTGCCAATCAACTGTGTCACCAGACCAGTAAACACGACCACAACATGCATCACCACTGTCACCTTCATCAGGGTAAGTATCGAACAAGTTACGAGCACCAGCTGCTAAGGTTAAAGAATCATTTAATGCATAGCTTAATTCTACATCAAACAACACACTTGGGTCATATTCTTGAATATTGGTTGCAGCAGAATCGATTGCGTTTTCATACGCACCATATAAGTTCGCACGTACTAATACAGTTAATGCATCAAAATCATGCTTAGCAGAAATAACACCTTTAAACTCTGGAGCGTTATTTTCTAAGTCGTGCTGACTTTCAGTATTCAAAAATTCTGAAGCATCTGAATCAATTTCAGTTTTATTGTAGTTAACAGAAGCAGTTAATACAGTGTTATCCATAGTATAAGTTGCAACAATATCTACACCAGACGTTACAGTATCAAATGCGTTTTGGAAGTAGTTAACACCACCAATAGACTCTGCACCTTCAACACCTGCAGAAAGTAATGCTAGGTAGTTATCATAAGCATCACCTGATGTTTCATCAGTAGAAACATCTAGAGTAGATACAGCATAGAAACGGTCATCAACTGCAATACGGTAGAAATCAATAGTTGTTGTCAAAGCATCAAAGGTACCAGACATACCGAATGAGAAGTTAACTGAAGTTTCTGGCTTAAGTGCTTCTGCACCCAACGCTTGACCCACAGCACTTAGTGCTGGGAACAAACCCGTTGCTACAGGGAAACCATTTGGTAAACGTGTAGAAACGTTAGTTGTACCTTGTTGACCAGGAGTAGGTGCTCTGAAACCAGTACCAAATGAACCACGTAAGTTAATATCATCTGTAATAGATAACTTAGCAGCCACTTTACCTACTAACTCAGAACCAAAATCTGAATAATCTTCGTAACGTAAAGCAGTTTGTAGGAAGAAAGCGTCAGTAATGTCTGTACTTGCATCTACATATATACCTAACGAATCACGCTCGTATGTACCAGAGTATTCAGGTGAATATCCAGGGAAACCATTTGAACCAACACCTACAACTGTAAATACAGCATCATCAGGGTTAGAACAGTCAAGTGTTGAACCTGTAGCAATAACAGCTAAACCAGCCGCTGTTTCTGTGCCGTTATCACAAAATCCATACGGGTCAGATGATGCAAAATCACCAGCAGAATAAGAAGCTTCATCACCGCCTACCAACTCATATGTTTCTTCCATATAAGAAGCACCAAATGCAAATAACACTTCATTAGCCATACCCAAATCAACAAAATGCGTAAAGTCAGCAGTAAGTTGCAGCTCTTCGTTTATCAAGTCACCAGGACGGAATGAAGTTGGCGAGTCAGGCCCCATTGATGGGTTGATAGTATTTTTTAAGGTGTATTCAATTTTGTTTGAACCAAAACGACCACTAAAGTCATACGTCATTTCGTTCGCAAATTCACCTTCGATACCGGCTACAATCGAAACATCAGTAATATCACCGAAGAAACGAGGGGTAAAACCACCTGGGAATTTTTCTAAAGGAGAGTATAGAGAACCATCTTCTAAACGAAGATCTTCAATAGTACCGTTACCTGGGTAGCGATAGAAGAATCCACCATCACCTTCACTGGCTGAGTAGTTACCAAAAGCATAAAGTCTAGTAGAGTCGTTAATTTCAAAACCAGAGTTGATGAATAAACGAGTTGCCGACGTGTTAGGTTGACCCCAAGGCTGTACAACATCACCAAAACCAATACTTGCATCTTCTAAACCAGCAATAAACGCAGCTTCATCATATCCAGCTAATGTTGTATCAAATGAGCTTCCAGATAAGAAGTCTTCACTATTTACATCAACACACGCCCAAGATTCACAGTACTGTTCAGAACGAGACACAGCGCTTTGATCAGAAATCTCACCAGATACACTGACGAAACCACTATCGCCTAACGCAAAACCAAGGTTACCAGTTACAGTAAATTGTTCGCCGTCACCTTCATAATATTGACCCATGTCAACTGAAAGAGAACCGCCTTCACTGTTATCTTTCAATTGAAAGTTAATAACACCCGCGATTGCATCTGAACCATACTGTGCAGCAGCACCGTCACGTAATACTTCAACACCTTTTAAAGCAGAAGCAGGGATAGTAGCGATATCAGGACCTTGTGTACCTGAACCACCTATTTGTACTAAGGCAGCTTTATGACGACGTTTAGAGTTAACTAACACCAAGGTTTTATCGGTAGGCATACCACGTAATGTAGCAGGACGGATAAATGAAGCACCATCAGAAATTGGTTGGCGCGATAACGAATATGAAGGCACTAACGTTTTTAATATGTCGTTGGTATCAGTAAACGGAACAGCAACTAAGTCTTCTTCACTGAAAACATCTACAGGTACAGGAGAATCTGCTACCGATCTAGGTGCTCCACGAGAACCTGTAATAACAATTTGTTCTGTGTTTGCATCATCAGCCTGCTCTTCTTGAGCTAAAATAGTGGGTGACGTTAATAGCAAACCAGTGCTGGCTGCGATTACCGGTAAGTTACGTCGAATAGAACGACTTAGTGTGTGTAGCTTAAGCATGTATTACCTCTTATTGTTACATTTTTATTATGTGCTTGAAAACTTTGGGAACTATCTATTTACTGAATCAGCACTCTGTTACTTATTCTTGTGTACTAATTCTGTGCAATGCACTTGATAAATAAACTTTTGGTTATTAATTACCATTCCTCTAAAAATAAAAAGCAACTCAGATGCCAACCGGAACCGGTTTTACTGTTCATGGGGACAACATTTTTCTTATATCCCATCAAACCCTTTAAAACAAAGGCCCATAGCATTTCCTATCCATTCAAAATAACTTCAATTATTTTAGAAGCGGTTAAACAAAAATATCTGCCGTGAGCAAAAGCTCATTTAAATGAGCCAAAAAAGACGAAATGCACCTATATGTGGCAACATAAAATTATCTCAACGAATGAGTTGACTTACAAACCGCCATGAAGCGCAATGAACTGATGTGGAAACTATTAATCGAAAAGAATGTGGCTAATATTAAAGCATGTGGTAAACGCTAAATAATATTTTGTGAGTGAAGGTTCCTCCATAAGATCATTTAGAGTGCATAAGTTCAGAAACTTGGGAATAATTAAAGAATCAAAAGAGGAATGACTGAAAAGTTTGCAGTGACGAAATGAGTTACTAGTAACTTAATACTCAAGTTACTAGTAACCAATGAAGCAAAATGATTAAGCTTTAGCTAATGTTTTTTCTAAGGCCATAGGAAAAGCGTCTACATATTTTTGTACATCAGGTATCAAACCTGTACTCACACGAGACCAGTTATTATAATCACGGTAAATACCACGAATTAATACATTCTGTTTCGCCATTTCTTGTCGGAAAACTTCAGCATTACCTTTGCCTAAATCAACAAACACAAAATTTGTTTCTGAAGGCAGAGCTATTAAGCCATTATCTTTCACAGCAGACAAAATCATTTCTCTACCTTCAACTATTTTAGACTTTGAAAAAGATAGAAAAGCGTCATCGTTATAACTTGCAATAGCAGCCGCAAGACCGGCTTGGTTCATTGAATAACCACCTAAGCTATAGCGATTTATTTCAGCTGTATTTTCTTCCGATGCAATCATGTAACCAACACGCATCCCAGCTAACCCATAAAGCTTAGAAAACGTTCTAGCTACAACAACATTATGGCCTTCGTTAACTAATGACATCATTGAATTTTTTTCTGGCATGTTAGTGACTTCGTTATACGCTTCGTCAACTAACACTAACGCTTTTTTAGATGCCTTTATACAAAACTCTCGTAACTTAACAGGGTCTAATAAACGACCCGTCGGGTTGTTAGGGTTTGTAATTTGTACCATTGCTACGTCTGGCGTAATTGCAGCATACATCGCATCTAAATCAATGGCTAAATCTTTAGTTTTAGGTGTACGCTTTATTTTTCCAGCCCCAATTTTTTGAGGCATTTTAGCAGTTGTATCCCAAAATAAGTCTGGGCCTAATATCTTGCCTTTAGTTGAAGCGAGAACGGCAGTATAAGACAATACACCACTGGAGCCTGCACTTAATGACACCTGTGAAGTACTAACTGAGTTTTTCTCAGCTATCATACTAACTAATACTTTATAGGGATCAGCGGCGTAGTATGCACCTTTAGAACTTGCTTCCATAATAGCTTTCATTGCTGCTGGGCTAGGGCCAAAAGGGTTTTCATTTGCATTCAATTTTGCAATACCCGCTTTAGGACCATAAGCTACAGCTGGATTTTTATGATGAGCAGCAACAGCTGCTCCTGTAATAATACCACTTGCAGCAACAGCAGAAGCTGCAACCGTGCCTTGTAGAAATAAACGTCTACTTAATTTATCAGTCATAAGTTTTAACCTTAGTTTTTATATTTTAGTTTTAAAAAGCTTTGTAGAACATACAAATTGACACAACTATTAGGTACACACCGAAGAGTTTCTTCAAAAGTACTTCATCTAAACTATGCGCCCATTTAGCACCAATTGGCGCTGTTATAATTGAACCAACACTGATTGCAACAAGAGCGGGTATATTTATATAACCAAACGTGCCGAAAGGTAAATTTGGAACATCATGCCCCATAAACATAAACCCAATAGCACCGGGCAATCCAATAATAAAACCAACACCAGCAGCTGTTGCTACAGCTTGATGAACAGGCCTATTACAAATAACCATGGTCATAACTGTAATTGTTCCACCGCCAATCCCTAACAAGGCAGAAAATCCACCCAAGAAAGTAGCTAATGCCGCTTTACCAATACCTTTAGGCATATCTAAAGAGTCAGTTTTCCCTGCAAAAAGGTTGGGAAACAAGAAATAAATAGAGTAGAAAAACACACCCGTTGCAAAAACTAGTATCAAGACAGTTGAGCTAGTTTGAGAGGCAATATAAAGCCCAATTAACACACCTAAAACCAACCAAACGGCCCAATCTTTCAATACCATAAAGTCAACTGCGCCTTTACGGTGATGAGCTTGAACAGAACGGGTACTCGATATAATAATAGAAGCTAAAGATGTACCAACAGCAACTTGCATCAATTCAGCCGAAGACTCAGTAAAAAACGGAAATACAGCCAATAAAGCTGGAACTACAACAAACCCACCACCATTGCCAAATAACCCTGAGGTTATACCCGCAACTGCACCAGCTACACATAAGGTAGCAACAAACAACAACAACTCCAGTTCCATAACACCACTTTTCAAAAAATTTAATTAAATTGAGCTAAGCTCCAATGAATATACAGAGCAAAAATACTGCACAAACACAACAAAGCACAAACAGTGCCAAGTCATACAAACCCAGTTATATAGAGAGATAGAGGTACACGATCAAATCTAACGCACCATTTTAGAACCTGATGAACCAATACAGCGCAAACCATCAAGGTTCACATTTTACTAACATAAAAACACAAAAAAAAAACACAACAATAGTTATTAAAAGGCAAGTCTATTAACTCAAAAATACAGCAAGTCGTCGCTTCTAAAAATGACAAAAGTGACAGTGTTTATTTCGCTATCCCTCCCTTAAAACTCTTATTTTTTTAATGCACGATTTAAATCGTAAAATAACTGACGCCAGTAATAATAAAGGCCAAAAATACATTTAACATAAAGCCCTCCCGAGCCATAGTTTGAATACTGAATTTGTTCATTCCGTATACAATTGCATTTGGTGCAGTGGCAACTGGTAACATAAATGCACAGCTTGCGCTTATCGCTGCAGGCATCATCATCAAGGCTGGATCAATACCCGCTGCCATTCCTGTTGCAGCTAAAATAGGCATTAACAAGGTAGCCGTTGCTGTATTAGAGGTAATTTCAGTTAAAAAAGTGACAAATAAACAAATAGATAAAATAAGTAAAGGAACAGGTAAAGATGATAGTCCGGTCAATAGTTGCCCTAGCAATTCGCTCAAACCAGACGCTGAAAATGCTTTGGCTATACAAATGCCGCCGGCGAATAACAATAACATACCCCAAGGAATATCAGATGCGGTCTCCCAATCGAGTAACTTGTCAGATTTTGGTTTATTAACCACCTCTCCAAATTGTTCTTTTTCAATTTTGTCTACTTGACTATTTGGTGCATCACTTTTGTTGCCATTAGGTACTAAAAACATAACAAGCACTCCAACCAATGCAACAGTACTATCGCCAACTGAGGGCATATTTAACCAAACGGTCCAATAGGGTCTAAACATCCAGGCAATCGCAATACCTAAAAAAATAATTAGTACGCGCTTTTCAGCAGGTAACCAGTTGCCAGATTTTGGTAATATAAATTCTTGATGGTCATCCAATTTTCGAGTTAACCACCAAGCAATTACAGGAATCCCAATGACAACGATGGGCACCCCTGTTTTCATCCACTCCAAAAAGTTAATTTCTTTACCTTGAGATTCTAAAAATACACTCATAAAAATGATATTAGGTGGTGTGCCCACTGGAGTACCTACCCCACCTAAACTTGCAGCGTAGGCAATGCCTAATAACATGGCTATCGTTAAACGCGGATCTTTCACATGTTTTAAAACAGCTAAAGTTATAGGTAATAACATGAGAGTGGTTGCTGAATTTGAAATCCACATACTTAAAACAGCAGCGGTAAGCATAAAGCCTAAAACCAACCGCTTGGCACTTTTTCCACCAGTAATATTGACTAAATAAAAAGCTAAGCGACAATGAACATTTGATTTCTCTAATGCTTTAGAAAGCATAAATGCTCCCATCAATAATAAGATGATATGACTTCCTAATGCTGATGCGGCTTCTTTGTAATCAATAACACCCGCCATAGGAAACCCAAAAAAGGGAATTAAAGATGTAGCTGGAATAGGAATTGCTTCTGTCACCCATAACATAGCTGTACATAAGGTGATCGCCGCGGTGGCTGAAATTACTGAATTGTGTCCCCAGAATATCAACAAAAAGTACAAGGAAAAGGACGATACGACTGACGTTAAAATGTATTTATTATTGCTTTGCATGTTATTCACTGTACACAATTGGTGTGTGAATAATCTCTCATATTTTCAGCCTGTGAGGAATAAAAAAGACTGCAAAATTAAACGTTTAGAAAAAAAAGCCACTAACTCGGAGAAATTAGTGGCTAACAATACTAATTAGGACGAGCAATCACTGCCTCAATTTCAATTAGCATATTCGGGCCTCCGGCTAGTCCTGCAATTTGAAATGCAGAACGAGCTGGTTTATTAGGTTGTTCTTCTGTACCAAAAAATTTAGTGTAGGCTTTCATAAAACCTGCAAAATCCATTTTACCGTCCATTGTTGGGTCGCCAACTAAGAACACTTGCATTTTTATAATGTCACCAAAATCAACACCAAGTTCTTTAAAAGATGTTTCCATACGCTTAAATACATTCAATGCTTGGGTCTCGGTATCACCATAATATTCACGACTTCCACGTTTTGCTTCTGGGTTTACAGGCCCAGGTACGGTGCCACTGTGGAATATTAGAGTTGTTTCAGGAGATACCTCAACAGCGCGAGAAATAGGGAAAGTACTATTATTAGGTAATGCATGGCGGGTAACATCAGCCAACGCACTTGTCGCTAACATACTAGTTGCCGCCAATAATAAATATTTTTTCATAAACTTAATTCCTACTATTTTAATTGATGAATGAATGCCGCCACGTTCGCAGCATCTTTTTCTGAAGTAATCACACCGCTTACCGCTCGCATCTGTTGACCGTAAGAGTCTGATGAATGGGTGCCGCGCATGCCTAATCTAAATTGATTGAGCTGATTAAATATATACCAATCATTTAATCCGCTCAAATTAGGCGCACCGAGCAATTTGTTACCCGCAGCTTTAGGGCCATGACATGCAGAACAGGTTTGATAAAGCACTTCACCCGCTTTTATATCAGCGTCAATAGTCGCCAAAGGTTTAGGTGAATCTGTAGCCGTTACCCATGCAACTATGTCTTTGATTTCCTTATCACTTAGATTCCTAGCCATTAGCATCATTTCTCCGCCAGTTATATTATCGGGGTGATCACCTCGAATTCTGCCTTTAAAATTCAGTAACTGGCGCTCTAAATACCAATCAGATAATCCAGATAGCCTTGGGGCTTGGATGTTTTCATTGCCCTTTAATTGTGCGCCATGACAAACAGTACAATATTCTAAGCCAACAGGAGTCGGCACTTCTTCTGCACCGAGATGAAATGCAAAAAAACCAGACACAAGTAATAATAAACATCGTTTAGCTAACATAATTGGACTCTCCAATATTAAAGTTGGCTGCTAACATTTTATTTAGTTGCTGCAAGGCTTGTTCACTTGAAGCTAATGCACCTTCTTGCCAACCTGTGTGGTGGCTAATCTGATCACCAATCATAAAGTGACGGCCTTCAGGTTTTTGAAGCATATGATAATATTTTTCAAAATTCTCATGGGACATACGCAAACCGCAACCCATTTGGTGATTCATTCTAGACCAAGGAATAGTTATTCCATTCTCAATATACTGACTAAACCCAGGATGTATTTTCTCTCCTGACACAGCACCTGATTTAAGGCGCTCTTCTTGGGAAAGAGCCTCAAACATCTTGGTAGATTTTTCATCCCAAGTATAGGCACCCAACAAAATACCTTTCTGAGCATGTATGTCATGGGATGGGTACCAAATTTGACCAATGGCATCTTTTGAATAACTAATGCCACCATAAATACCGTCATTTTCCCAAAAACGTTCTTTCATTTGATAAGCAATCTTAAACAAATGACCTCGTTTAATAGCATTTAAACCAGACTGATATGTGTCTGAGAAATTATTTTCAATACCAGCCATAAAATGGGCTGGAATATTATTAAAGCAGTAGTCTGCCTTAACTGTATGGAATTGACCTCCATGCTCATAGGTCACTTCTACGCCGTTGTCTCGATTAAAGATTTTCTTAACTTGTGCATTTAGTACAGGTTGTTTCTTTAAGTTTCTTAAAAATGCTTTAATGACATTATCCATGCCCCCAGTAGGCTCCATTAAAGGCTCAGCCCAATCATAGGTCTCAGACCCCAACAGCCCGCCATACCAAAAACTACTGTCTAACATAGCTTTCAACTCAATTGGTGCGTGTGGTGATGGATGGTCAAGCATGCGGTCTTTAGTAGAGCCCCCTCGGTCGCTCCCAATGTACTTACCATTTTCAGTTAAATCACCATAGGTCTTCGAGAACCTCTTTAACTTAGCCACATCTTCTTTACTTAATAATTGATCGAACTGATTAGAATCAGCAGACTTCCATAATAACTCTGACATCAGGCCACGAACGTCTGTATGGTATTCGACTATACGTTTAGGCTTACCCCCTAGAGACTTATCATCCTGAAAATAAGCCATTTTGCTACTGTTGGCTTTAATTTGTAGCGGTACATGCAGAGTTTTACAATAATGCAAAAGACGTCTATGGTGGCCAGGAATTCGGGCAGGACCACAGTTGAAATACAGATTTTCTTGCTTGTCGAATTGACAAATCTGAGGGTTACCCATTTCGTCAATCTTATCACCATTACGAACAGTAAGATTACGACCACCAGGTCTGAATGAGGCCTCTAAAATGGTACAGTCGTATCCAGCTCTTTCTAATTCAAGTGCCGTTGACAAACCTGCAAGCCCTGCACCTAATATAAGTGCAGTAGGTTTTTGGCCCTTAGCAGCAGGTTTAACCTTTACAGGACCTGTGTATGGCTCATCGGGCATTAGGCCTAAAGCTAATGATGTTTTGAGTAACGCCGAAGAGCCGCCAGCAGCCCCAACCATAGTAAGAAATTGTCTTCTAGTAATATTCAACATAAAGTGATTTGATAAATACCTTGTTATTTTAAAAGCAATACAACAACTAAATCTTCATGTCATAATACAAATAGTATGAATATGGCAGAAGTCACATAAATATTGTTCAGGTACATAATAAATATATATCTAGTCTGCAACCCTCGCTAGGCATTGGCTGACATAAATTTTTACAATTCAAATAACTGATAGTAAAGCGCAGAATAATTACGATTATTTATTTATAATAGTGGGAATTAGATATATTTGTGAAATTTAAACATGCTCAATAAGTTCTATCATTGATGAAGAAAATGATAATAAAGGCGTAACTATAATAATGATTAAGGCAGTAGAAATAGGATGAAAGCCTATGAATTCTAAGCAACTACAATATTTTTTAGTCACTGCTGAGCAAGGTAGTATTACAGCTGCTGCCCGGCATTTGGATGTAGCCCAACCGGCTATAAGCTTACAGTTAGCTAATTTAGAGCACGAGCTCAAGTCTAAATTATTTGCTCGGGACTTCAGAGGAGTGGAGTTAACTGACGCTGGAAAAAAATTCGAAAAACATGCGCAGCTCATAATGGGGCAAATGCAAGCCGCAAAATCAGATTTGGCAGGTGATCAGTCTGAATACAAAGGTAAAGTGATATTAGGACTTAGCCAGTCTAATTGTAATGTGCTGTCTATTCCTTTGTTGAAAGAGCTTGAGCATAGGTTTGCAAATATTGAACTGGTTTATCGGATAGGGCCTAGTTTTGAAGTAGAAAAATGGTTAGCTGAAGGTAGTATCGACCTAGCGCTATGCTTTACCCCTATGAATATCAACACTAGCTCTAAAGCACTCCCAATAATTGATGAAGATTTATTTCTTTATATTTCAAAACAACCACAAAATCCTTCTTATAGTGAATTAGCGTTATATTCTAACTTGCCATTTAGTGACTTACAGCATTACGAAATTTTTGTTCCAGAACAGAAAGATGCACTAACCCAGCTGCTTCAGTTAGAAGCCCAGAAACATGGTATAAAACTCAAATCTAAAAGAGGGTTTGGGCAATTGATGACAACACTTCATTACGTTACACAAGGTGTAGGGCTTTTAATATGTCCGTCTTCGGCCACTTTTCATTTAGAACAAAGTGGTCAAGTTCGCCCTATAAGGATGATAGAACCTAACTTAAGCCGCATGGTATATCTGCAAATGGCAGAACAAAAACAAAACAATAATATTGTAAAAGCAATTTTTGAGTTAGTGCGAGAAGTATCAGCAGACACGCACGCAAAACAACACTGGCGAGGCAAGCTAATTGATGAGAAATATCAACGAACCGATGCGGTAAATGTTGAAGGTTTATACAACCAACATCATCAAAATTACAGCATTTAAACTGTACAAAGTGAATACAAAAAAAGGGATTACCTAAGTGGATATCCCTTTATTGACTTAATAAGGTTTTACTTATCGTAAAATCTCTAATGCCTCTGACCCCAACATTCCTTTTTTTACCCCTAAGGCTTTAGCTGCACTAGACAAAGCAACAATTGGTCGAGATAGCATGTCACTGTGAGTTTTTACTCCTGACACAATTGCACAAGCTTCACCTGTTTTTTCACAGGTGGCGACGTCGACATAAGCACATGCTAACAGCCCCTTCTCACCTTGAACGGTTAATAAAGGTAACTTTAAATCTATTTTTTGTTTTTCTAGCTCTCCCCAATCAAATGATGCAGCTTGTAAATTTGTGGATAACAAGGCCACTAAGCTAAAGGCTAAATAAGATGTTCTTTTTAAAGTTGAATTTTTTAACATGTAAATTTCTCTCAAATTAATTCACCGAACTGCGGCAACACATTGGCCAAGCAGCAATAATGCCAAAGGTTATATAAAGTTAACTTCATAAGCCAAAGATTAGAAAATTGCGGATAAACAACATTTTTTACCTATAGCCGTTGCTGCTTAATCTATTTATGCCCTGTATAAGAGCATAAATGACAAATGAATGTAGCAAGCCTTAGCCATTACAATGACTCTTTGGCCTCGGTTATAGAGTGCAGGATGTAGGCAATATCCAGATATTGTTGTGATTTTTGTAACGTTTTAAAATCAACCGAGCTAGATGATTTTAATCCTTTAACTCTTTTACTACTCAAATCATTCATAACAACATTTGTAGGTAAACCATCAATAACTTTTATCGCACCACTAGGGTCATTACACACCAAAACCATGTCACAACCTGCAGTTATAGCTAACTTAGCCCTATCAACAATGCCTCCCATTTGCACCGCACCTTGCATGGACAAGTCGTCTGAAAACACGACGCCCCTAAACCCTAAATCGTTACGTAGTATTTGTTGGATCCATTTACGAGAAAAGCCAGCCGGTAAATCATCTACATCAGGGTAAATAACATGAGCTGGCATAACAGCATCTAGTAATCCTTGTTTATTTATTTCTGAAAAGATTGCCATATCTAATTCAAATATTTGTTGTTTACTGCGACGATCAATAGGTATAGCCACATGAGAGTCTTCTAAGACGTTACCATGCCCTGGAAAATGTTTACCAGTCGCTCTCATGCCAGCCTCTCGCATACCACGAATAAACTCGCTGGCTAACCTTACTATTTGTTGTGGTGATTGATGAAAGCCTCTATCCCCTATTACTTCCGAGATTCCGTTAATATCTAAAACAGGAGCAAAACTGATATCAATGTTAAACGCTAATAACTCGACTGCCATCAACCAACCTAGCTGCCGAGTGAATGAGTCGGTATCAATCTGATGCCTTTTTGAGAGCTGAAGTATATCTCCCATAGCAGGTATTTTACTAAACCCATGCTTAAACCTCTGTACCCTGCCCCCTTCATGATCTGTGGCAAGTAAAATATCGTTGCGGCTCACTTCTTTTATATGCCGTATCAAATCTTTTAACTGTGTTTGGTCATGGTAATTGCGGGTAAATAATATTAAGCCTCCAATTAATGGATGGTCGAGAATATCTATTTCTTCTGGTGTCAGTTCATACCCCGACACATCAATCATTAATGGTCCCATAAAGCCTGATACTTCTCTCGTTTGATAATAAAATATGGCGCTACTATAGAGATTGATAAATCTAACAGTCAATCAGTAAAACTAATTTTTTAGGTTCTATATGTAATTTATTTGTTATCAATAAAACTAAAAGATATGACTTTCAAACACCCACTTGGTTATACTCAAGAAAAATATAGTTAATGACATTTTAAATGAAGTTTAAAACCGTTGGTTTAATAGGTAAGCAAGCACATCAAGGTGCTAAAATCAGTTTAAGTGCATTACTCGTTTATTTGAATGAGCGAGGGTGCAACATTTTAGTAGAAACCAATACAGCCAGCAATTTAGACGGCCAAGATGTAGAAGTATGTAGCATTGAAGACATTGGTCGGCAAGCAGACTTAGCCATAGTGGTGGGTGGTGACGGCAATATGTTGGGTGCAGCACGCGTTCTTGCTGAATATAATGTTGGGGTTGTAGGTATCAACAGAGGTAACTTAGGTTTTTTAACAGACATCAATCCCGATGATATAGAACCCCAATTAGACAGTATATTTGACGACGAATGTAAGGTTGAACAGCGCTTTTTGTTGGAAGTCGCCGTTTATAGAGATGGAGAATTACAGAGTAAAGACTCTGCCGTAAATGAAGTGGTATTGCACCATGGAAAAGTGGCGCACATGATGGAGTTTGAGGTCTATTTAGACGAGCAGTTTGTCTTTAGTCAACGCTCCGATGGTTTGATCGTGGCAACACCTACAGGCTCAACTGCCTATTCTTTATCCGGTGGCGGTGCAATATTAACTCCTAAATTAGACGCCTTAAGTTTAGTGCCCATGTTCCCACATACATTGAGTAGTCGCCCCATAGTGGTTGATGCTAATAGCACTGTGACATTAAAAGTGTCCCCAGAAAACACCGATAATCTGCAAGTTAGCTGTGATAGCCACATAGTACTGACAGTATTGCCCGGCGATGAAATTAAAATATCTAAAAACCCTGCAAAATTAACTTTGATACATCCAAAAGGTTATAACTATTTCAATGTACTACGCACAAAATTAAGTTGGGGCAGCAAGCTATATTAATAAAACATAAAACCAACTAAATACTGGACACAAGCCTAACAGCTGTTTATATTTACATATACTGTATATTTAAACATGAATTGGAGCTGTGTTTCATGCTTACTCATTTATCTATTCGCAATTTTGCAGTGGTAAAAACCTTAAATGTCGATTTTATTCAAGGCATGACAGCCATAACCGGAGAAACTGGTGCGGGTAAGTCCATATCTGTTGATGCCTTGGGCTTATGTTTAGGAGAACGTGCAGATAGTGGCATGGTTAGAACTGGGGCGGCGAAAGCAGAAGTCAGTGCAACATTTTACATTAAAAATTTAAAAGCAGCGTTAAGCTGGCTAGAGCAGCACGAATTAGCAGACGCAGATGAAGTGATCATTCGTCGCGTAGTATCTTCTGAGGGACGCTCAAAAGCCTTTATTAACGGTACCCCAGTGCCATTGCAGCAATTAAGAAACCTTGGGCAGCTTTTATTGAGCATTCACGGGCAACATGCCCATCAACATATATTAAAAAGTGACAACCAAAGAGACTTACTTGATCAATATGCTGAGCATCAGCACCTAATAGAAAAAGTATCTGCCAGTTATCAAACGTTAAAAATTCAAAAACGACAGTATCAGAGTTTGCTTGAAGGACAACAACAAAGGGCTGACCGCAGCCAACTCCTGTCTTATCAAATACAAGAACTTGACGAGTTTGCATTGTTGGAAGGCGAGTTTCATGAGTTAGAAAGTGAACATAAAAAATTAAGTCACAGCCAGACATTATTAGAACAAAGCCAAATTAGTTTTCATCAGCTATACGAAGCCGATGACTTTAACGCTTTATCCGCTGTACAAGGCAGTGTAGACAGATTAACAGAGCTACAAGATCATGACCCTAGTTTAACGCCCATTGTTTCGATGCTAACGGAGGCATGTATACAAATAGATGAAGCTGCAAATGAATTAAGGGCCTACACAGAACAGTTAGAAATAGACCCAATGAGAATGCAAAATGTTGAAGCTAGATATTCTCAGGCCCTTAACTTGTCTCGTAAGCATAATGTTCAACCTGAAACTTTATTTGAGTTTCATCAAGATTTGAATACAGAATACAAAACCCTAGTTCAAGATGATTCATTACTAGAGGAGTTAAAAGAACAATTGTTGGTTGTTGAAAGTGATTATCGAAAAGCAGCCTTACGGTTAAGTACATCACGTAAAAAGTCAGCAAAAGCCTTCGCTAAAGAAGTAGAACAGCATGTTCATCAGATGAATATGGCTGATACTCAGTTTGAAATAGCAATAAATCATGACGAACATGGTACCCCGCATAATTTAGGATTAGACAGTGTGCACTTTATGGTATCTACCAATAAAGGCCAGGCGAAAGATAATCTTGAAAAAGTAGTCTCTGGTGGTGAATTATCCCGTATAGGTTTAGCTATTCAAGTAATTAGTTCGAGTAGTTGTGATATTGCTACGATGATATTTGATGAAGTAGACAGTGGAATAAGTGGTTCAACTGCCTCTGTAGTGGGCCAATTACTTAGAAAATTAGGAGAATCGACCCAAGTTATTTGTGTTACTCATTTACCTCAAGTGGCTGCCAGAGCTCATAATCAGATGTTTGTTACTAAGTTCAGCGATAAAAATACCACAGAAACTCATATGATTTCTTTACAAGAAAGTGAACGAATTGAAGAGTTGGCACGTCTACTAGCAGGAGACACACTAACCGAGTCTGCAATGGCTAATGCCAGAGAATTACTAGAAATCAGTAATTCATAGTAATTAAGGATTGATTGAGCTGTTATGGCTGGGTTAGGATGCTTCGCCAAATGTTTAGGGTTTAACCCAACGTTAGCGATTTATTGCTTTTTCAAACGCCAAGATATTGAGTAAAAATGAAGTTTAAGAATTTATCAGTTATTTTAATAACCACCATTATGTTGTCGGCCTGTGCTGATTGGATTTTTCGTATCGATATACCCCAAGGTAACTTTTTAGATGAAAAGGAAGTTAAGAAACTTAGGATTGATATGACCAAAGAGCAGGTTGAATATGTATTAGGCAAACCTGTTCTAGAAGACGCCTTTGACCATAACACTTGGTATTATATTTACAAAATGAAGCGAGGGATGAAAAATCGTGGTGAAGATTTTCGTAAGGAACTCACCATAGAATTTGAGGATAACAAAATAACTAAAGTTAGCGGTGATTTTGAATTATCTGAAGAGTTCGAAACACCCTTAGATCAATAAATAATTGTTAGTTATCCGATTAACACCAAGTTAATCGGATACATTTCAATCTAAGTGAGATATGTTAACGTATTAAACAGGCATAGGTTACTTTATCCAACTGGCTTTCATTCATTAGCTTGCTTTTTAAAATTAGAGAGCCCTTATCAACCTTTATTAGCCGTTTAATAATCTTAAGTGAACCGTTACTTCTTCTCTATTGTGATACAAATGTTTGGTTTGCATTTGGTAACGGCCTGCATTGGCATTTTTCATTACCTCTTCAATTATTGTCAACGCACCTTGCACCGACTCATAACGCCTTTTCATGGGTAACTTCAAATTGAACATAGCTTCTTTGCAACGCTGCTCTACCACCCATGTAGCCATTAATTTAGCCACGCGCTGAGGCTGCTCAATCATGTCGCACACCAGCCAATAAATATTTTTCTTTTTGGGCTGAAATTTAAAACCGTCTTCTGGACAATAAGTCACCTGCCCTGTTTCCATTAATGCTTCGTCCATAGCACCATTATCTACGGCTTGAACAAACATCCCCCGTTTAACCAGTTGATAAGTCCAACCACCTGGGCAAGCTCCCAAGTCGACAGCCTGTAACCCTCCTTGCAAACGGACATTATGTTCACCCTTTGGAATAAAGGTTTGAAAGGCCTCATCTAGCTTCAATGTGGAACGGCTAGGAGCATCAAAGGGAAATTTCAATCGCATAATGCCTAAGTGCAAAGGAGAGTTATTATGTGTAAATGAATAACCAATATAAGCTTTGTTATTTTTGGTAAAAAACACATGCAAAACTGGTTTTTTAGGATTGTCTTTATTGGTTAACTTATTCTTTTTACGCAGAGCTTGCCTTAACGGTACGCTTATCTTTCTGCAAAATTTAGATAACTCTCGACCATCAGTTGTATCTGCATACTCGACTCTTAACTCACCGCATAATGGAAAATCAACAGTCGCCTCTATTAAAGGGCTAATTCTGTCTGTTATATCCATATTTTCAATAATTTGCTGGCAAGCAAAGTGCTGCCTCGCAAATATCAATCGACTAAAATCTAACTTTTTACTTAAGAGCTCTGCGTGCTCTTGTTGATAACAATGGAACAAAACAAAGCCGCTATTACTTTTTGCTTCAACGTAGCCATACACATTTAATAGGCTTGCTTTTTCTTGAACTTCATTGGCAACATCATTTTCAAAACCACTACGGCAATATAAAACTAAACCTGCCATAATTTAATTCACTCCCTTTAAAGCAGAAGCCAACAATAACGCCCAGCCCACAATAAAAAATAAGCCCCCAAGTGGCGTAATTGGACCAAACCATTTAATTTGTGTGATAGCCAATACATATAAACTACCACTGAAGAAAATGATCCCTGCCACCATAAACCCAGCACTATAAATCATTAAAGACTGAGGCATTTGACGATATAAAATAACCAATAAAATTAGCGCTAGACTATGGTACATCTGATATTGCACACCAACCTGAAAGGTATCCAACATTTTATCTGATAATTTACCTTTAAGGCCATGGGCAGCGAACGCTCCCAAAATGACCGATAACATTCCGCTAAAGGCTGCAAAAAACAATATTAATTTCATTCATGACTCGCTAGTGAAGGAGTTTTTAAAGAGTAAAGTCAGATATAAATCATTGAAAGCTATAGTATCAAAAACCCTAACTAACTATCTAACCAAATATCTAGCGTAAATATCAAAAAGTTAAAAGATTGGTGTGCCTCATAGATTTCTATTTATGAACATTACCGACTCTTGAACCGCATTATTTATATTTTGGGCCAAGGTTACGCCCGATTTTTTTCTAGGTTTAAAACTGTGATCTCCATCAGTAAGATAAATTACTTGTACGTTACTAGACATTAAATAACCATCTATCTCGTCTTTGGTACCAAAGTTATCTCGCTCACCTTGTAAAACTAACAAAGGCTTCTGCAGGTTCTGCAGATGTTCGGTACGCAATTTTTTGGGCTTTGCAGGTGGATGAAATGGGTACCCCATACAAATACAACCTTTAGCATTCGAGTCTTCTAATAGCATACTGGCTATTCTCCCTCCCATAGACTTACCGCCAATAAAAACGGGTACGCAACTACTTAGTTCTGACAAAACACTTTTATAATGAATGATTAACTTGTCAGCCCTGTCAGGGGGTCGTCTTCTGCCCAGCTCCTCAGCTAACTGCATGTAAGCAAAATTAAAACGCACTACATTTATGTGGTGCTGGCTTATTCCTTCTGCCACAAGCGCCATAAAATCACTGCTTTGCCCAGCCCCCGCACCATGAGCAAACACAAAGGTTGCAATAGCATTATCTGCTTTATTAATAAAAGTCTTGATCAATTTGGTCTGCCGCTACTTCTTCTAAAAGCCATTCACGAAATGCAGTAATTTTACCCAACTCTGCCTGTGATTGGTGACACACTAAATAGTATGCATTTTTTACAATGAGTTTTTCGTCAAATGGGCATACTAAACGCCCGGCTTCTATTTCTTGCCTGGCCAAAACACTATGACCTAATGCGATTCCTTGCCCTAAAGCCGCAGCTTGTTGCACCATCATAGAGTGGCTGAAAATTGGCCCTTGATTTACATTTACCCCTAACACATTAAAGTGTTTAATCCACCCCTCCCAAGGCTCTCTGGATAAGTCATGTAATAATACATGTTTAGAAAGATCATCTAATTTATATAAAGGATTATCTCCTTGAAATAATAAAGGGGAGCAAACCGGCGTTAAATATTCGGTATGTAATTTATCAGCCACTAGACCGGCCCACTTTCCCCGACCAAAGTAGATAGCTACATCCACATCGTCGGTTAAGAAACCTTCATCTCCATCAACTGCTTTTATTCTAATATCTATATCTGGATTAATTTGGGTAAATTGATTAATTCTGGGCACCAACCACTGAATGGCAAAACTTGTTTGCAGCGCCACAGTAATCGCACCTTTCTCCCCTTTTGCAACTAACTTATCCGTAGCTTCATGCAATCCTCGAAAAATTTCCTTCAAATCAAGATAATAACTCTGTCCCTCTTCAGTCAAAAACAATGCACGGTTCTTACGTACAAATAGTTTCATTGATAAGAAATCTTCTAAAGCTTTGATTTGATGACTCACCGCAGCTTGAGTCACAAATAGCTCGTCAGCAGCTTTGGTAAAACTCAAGTGCCTAGCAGCAGCTTCGAAGGCTTTTAATGAATTTAATGGAGGTAAACGCCTAGGCATAAGAATCGGCACCGTGAATAATCGTTAAAACACATTTAATCATTAGTTTTTCTAATGCGCAACAATACAAATAGTCATTTTAGAATAATTAAAAAATTGTTTAGAATTTAACCCGTAGAAGAAATTAATTGTTTTAAAACAATTAACAAATTTAAAAAGCAGATTAACGAATTTAGAAAAAATAAATTTAACTTACATTATCAAACTTAAGGTTAACAAAATGAAAAACATATTTACACAAGCTATACTCAGTTCTTTACTTATCATTGCATTTTTATCAACATCAACAGCTAATGCAAAAATTAATGAAACCATTCAAGAATCTAGCCTTGAAGCGCAAATAAAGCAAAATATTACGACTATGCTTGGCTTTACGAAAGCCCCAGTCTCACAAGCAGACATTGCAAAAGAAATAAACACTGCAGCACTTGAACTTCAAACAAATGAATTAGTTAGAAGTAATAATGACCAATTACCGAAATTCAAATTTAAGGTCATCATCGCCGACTAATTCGTTTTTTGGTTTATCTGCTCGTTAACATTGATTTAGTAAGTTAGCGCTGTGTCGAACCGTTGCATACCATTGCATTCAGGTGCCGACACAGCAAACTTACTTAACCCATACTTATCTTAATTTGCACTCGTATCTAAAGGCTCAAAACCTTTCACTAAGTCATCTAACGACTTCATTTGTTGTAAATAGGGTTCTAACTTATCTAATGCTAATGCACAAGGGCCATCACATTTAGCTTCATTTGGATTAGGATGTGCTTCAATAAATAATCCACCTAACCCCAAGGCCATGCCACTTCTAGCAAGTTGAGCTGCTTGAGCTCGCCTACCATCAGCGGAATCTGTTCGCCCGCCAGGTTTTTGTAATGCATGAGTAGCATCAAAAATAACAGGGGCATAAGCTTTCATCTCATCCATTGCTAGCATGTCAACCACTAGGTTGTTGTATCCGTAACACGAGCCCCGTTCACATAATAAAATTTTACTGTTACCCGCTTCACCAAATTTAGTAATAATGTGGCGCATTTCATGGGCAGCCAAAAACTGTGGCTTTTTGACATTAA
Organism: Paraglaciecola sp.; assembly: GCF_039943935.1. GTDB lineage: Bacteria > Pseudomonadota > Gammaproteobacteria > Enterobacterales > Alteromonadaceae > Paraglaciecola. The sequence goes on along the minus strand of NZ_JBDUZQ010000006.1, from coordinate 24,398 downwards.
TCACGGCGTTAGTTTTGGCCATTGCCACGACTAGGTCTGTTTGCCTAGCTAAGAAAGCGGGTAACTGTATTACATCTACCACTTCAGCGACTGGCGCTGCTTGATCGGGCTCATGAACATCCGTGATCAATGGCACATCGAAAGTAGTCTTAATTTCTTCAAATATTTTTAACCCTTCTTCCAAACCTGGGCCACGGTAAGAATTAACAGAAGAACGATTTGCCTTATCAAAAGACGCCTTAAATACATAAGGGATATTAAGCTTAGTGGTTACCTCCTTATAATGCTCAGCAATTTTCATTGCCAAATCACGAGACTCAAGCACGTTCATACCACCAAACAGAACGAAAGGTTTGTGGTTAGCCACTTCAATTGCACCTACCGAAATATTATGTAAATTTTGCATCTAATTTTATTTAACTCTTTGTTATTGATTGTGATTAGCATAACAACTCAAAAGCCTTCAAGGTATCCCCAAATCAAAACAAAACCACTTATCCATGACCATCAAATTCAAAGCTGCTTTAGATTGCGCTAAAAGTAGCGATTTCTACAAATAACAAGTAAAATGCTCGGTTCATTTTTAGTGCGTAGAATTAGGGCATCACTTAGATAGGTTAGTGTCCGTAAATGGTAGGGTAAATTAAAAAATCTGTTATGACAAAAAAGCTATTTATTAAAACTTGGGGTTGCCAAATGAACGAGTATGACTCGGAAAAAATGGCAGATTTATTAGACTCTACCCATGGTTATGAGGCCACTAATGAAGCAGAAGAAGCAGACGTGATTTTGCTAAATACCTGTTCTATTCGCGAGAAAGCTCAAGAAAAAGTATTCCACCAACTCGGTCGTTGGAAAAACCTCAAAAAAGATAAACCTGAACTTATTATAGGTGTAGGCGGTTGCGTAGCGTCTCAAGAAGGCGAAACTATTCGTAAACGAGCACCATTTGTAGATGTAATCTTTGGGCCACAAACCTTACATCGCTTGCCTGAAATGATTAATCAGATCAAGGGCGGTGACAAATCTGTCGTAGACGTTAGCTTTCCTGAAATCGAAAAGTTCGATCGTTTACCTGAACCGAAAGCTGATGGCCCTTCTGCGTTTGTCTCTATTATGGAAGGTTGTTCAAAATACTGTACATTCTGTGTTGTTCCTTACACTAGGGGCGAAGAAGTTAGCCGTCCAGTTGATGATGTGTTGCTAGAAATAGCCCAATTGGCAGAACAAGGGGTTCGAGAAGTCAACCTACTTGGTCAAAACGTGAATGCCTTTAGAGGCCCTAACTATGATGGCACAATGTGTACCTTCGCAGAACTATTAGAGTTAGTCGCGTCAATTAATGGCATCGATCGCATTCGTTATACTACTTCTCACCCAGTGGAGTTTACCGACGACATAATAGACGCCTATGCAAATATTCCTGAGCTTGTAGACCACCTACATTTGCCAGTTCAATCAGGAGCGGATCGTATACTGAATCTTATGAAGCGTGGTCACACGGCCATTGAATACAAATCTAAAATTCGTAAATTAAGAAAAATCAGACCTAATTTAAGCATGTCTTCAGATTTTATTATTGGTTTCCCCGGAGAAAGTGATGCCGATTTTGAAGCGACCATGAACCTAATTCAAGCTATGGATTTCGATTTAAGCTTCAGCTTTATCTATAGTGCTCGACCGGGTACACCCGCAGCAGATTTACCCGATGACGTAACCGAAGAGACTAAAAAGCAGCGTTTGAGTTTGTTGCAACAACGTATCAACCAACAAGCCCTTCGCATTGCTAGGAATATGCTTGATACCGAACAACGTATTTTAGTTGAAGGCCCATCAAAGAAAAATCCAATGGAACTCAGCGGCAGGACAGAAAATAATCGAGTGGTGAACTTTGAAGGCACGCCAGATATGATTGGTAAGTTTGTCGATATAGCAATAACAGATGTATTTGCTAACTCATTACGTGGCAACCTGGTAAGAACCGAAGCCGAAATGGATTTACGTAACGATCTATCACCGCAAACCCTATTGGCTAAAAACACAGCGAATATTGATGAGTTAGGTGTGGCTACTTTTGCCCCTTAAATGAATTAAAGCCAATCAATATACAAAAGATATAGAGAACAATTACTTGAGCGAACTTACAAGCAGTGAATTTTTACTAGAACCTTCAGATCATAAACGTTTATCAAGTTTATGCGGGCCTTTTGATGACAACATCAAACAAATTGAACGTAGATTAGGGGTTGAAATTACCTACCGAAATAACGAGTTTAAAGTCACAGGGCAATCTCAGCAATCAAGTGGAGCTGTCGAATTACTAAAATTGTTATATTTAGAAACTCAGCCCATCAGAGGTGAAATACCGGATATACAACCAGACAAGGTGCACTTAGCCATTCAAGAGTCTAAATGTTTGGAGCGAGCTGAGGCGGGTCACTATGGTAAAGAGATCCACATTAAAACAAAGCGTGGCGTAATTAAGCCCCGTAACCCTAATCAGTCTCAATATGTAGCTAATATTATGAATCACGATATTAGTTTTGGAGTTGGCCCTGCAGGAACAGGTAAAACCTATTTAGCTGTTGCCTGTGCAGTTGAAGCTCTCGAAAGGCAAGAGATTCGACGGATCTTATTAACTCGTCCAGCGGTAGAAGCGGGTGAAAAATTAGGTTTTCTACCGGGAGATCTATCACAAAAAGTCGATCCTTATCTACGGCCTTTATATGATGCCTTGTTCGAAATGTTGGGCTTTGAAAAAGTAGAAAAACTCATTGAGCGTAATGTCATTGAAGTCGCTCCCCTCGCCTATATGCGTGGCCGCACCTTAAATGATGCATTCATCATCTTAGATGAAAGTCAAAATACAACAGTAGAACAAATGAAAATGTTCTTAACCCGTATCGGGTTTAACTCTCAAGCGGTTATTACTGGTGATATTACTCAGGTTGATTTACCTCGAGGCGTACGATCTGGACTTAGGCATGCCATAGAAGTACTAAAAGATGTAAATGATATTTCATTTAATTTTTTCAGTGCCGGTGATGTAGTTCGTCACCCTGTCGTGGCAAGAATTGTAACGGCATATGAAGAGCATGAAGGCCAGAAAGAAAAAGAGCGCATAGAGAAAAGAGCGCTACAAGATGCTTTAGCCAAACAGAATGATAATTAATAGGTAAACAAATTGTGAGCACCATTGTCGATTTACAAATAGCCACAACATCTACCGTTATCCCAACAAAAGACAAGATTCAATTGTGGCTCAATACTGTACTTGCTCACCAAAATTTAACAGCGCAAGAAATCACAGTACGCTTAGTTGATATTGAAGAAAGTCAGGCACTTAACCTAGATTATAGAGGCAAAGATAAACCCACAAACATCTTATCTTTTCCTTTTGAAGTGCCTGAAGTATTATCACGACAGGATGCCAATGAAGATATCAAAATTCCGAGTCTATTAGGTGATTTGGTCGTCTGTAGTCAGGTAGTCGAGGCAGAAGCTAAACTACAAAACAAACAAAATTTAGACCATTGGGCACATATGATTGTCCACGGATGTTTGCACTTATTAGGCTTTGATCATATTGAAGATACTGAAGCAAATGAAATGGAAGCACTAGAAATTGCTATTTTAAAACAATTATCCATTGACGACCCCTACCAAGATCATTAATGATGCAGATCTAGATACAACAAGCTAAGCTTCATAAGTTTGGTAACATTTTTCTTAAACCACAAAATAACGAGATCATGAGCGAAGATAATCCCCCGTCTACAAACGGTTCTGCCAACAAAGGCTGGATAGATAAAATAGTCCAGACCTTTACGGGAGAACCGCAAAATAAGGAAGAATTGTTTGGCGTCATTGCAGAGGCGGAACAACGTGAGGTCATAAATCCTGAGACCAAAGAAATGCTCGAAGGAGTCATGGAAGTCAGCGAAATGCGCGTACGGGATATAATGATCCCACGGGCGCAAATGAAGACAATAGAAATTGACCAGGGTGTAGAAGAGTTTCTACCTATTTTACTTGAATCTGCGCACTCTCGTTTTCCTGTTATAAACGAAGACAAAGACCACATTGAAGGAATTTTACTGGCCAAAGATTTACTAGAATATGCATTTATCCCCGGTAAAGAATTTGAATTAAAAAATATTCTACGCCCTGCAGTGATTGTCCCAGAAAGTAAACGTGTCGATGTATTATTAAAAGAATTTAGACAGAAACGTTATCATATGGCCATTGTGGTTGATGAGTATGGAGGAGTATCTGGCTTAGTTACCATAGAAGATATACTCGAACTAATCGTTGGTGAAATTGAAGATGAACATGACGTAGAAGAAGACGATTATGACGGTATTCGCCCCCTCAATAAATACACTTATTCTGTTAAAGCATTAACTACGTTAGAAGATTTCAATAAGTTTTTTGAAACTAACTTTAATGAAGAAGACGCCGACACTATTGGTGGTATTGTTCTAAAAGCATTCGGCCACCTTCCGCAAAGAGACGAAAAAGTCACCATTGAGGGAATAGAATTTAAAGTAACTAATTCCGATAAACGCAGACTACTGCAGTTGAAGGTTACGTTGCCTGAAGATGAAGGCTAATCACAACACTTTGACAAAAGTTAACCAAATACCATTAAAGGTTAAGTTATTTCTCGCTTTACTATCTGGTGCTAGTTTAACTTTTTGTTACGCCCCTTTTTCTCTATGGTGGTTGATGTTACTGGGGTTTTCGAGCTTTATCTACCTCTTAACATGTGTACAAAAAAACCAAGCCTTTAAATTAGGCTTTGCTTTTGGCTTAGGCTGGTTTGGTGCAGGTATCAGTTGGGTTCACGTTAGTATTGCAGACTTTGGCGGCATCCCTTTAATCGCTTCAATTGCATTAATGTTGCTTTTATGTGGTTATTTAGCCATTTACCCTGCCTTATCAAGTTTATTATTGAAAAAATATTTTGATGTTAAACACTGGCCTTTAGCACTGCCCCTAATCTGGCTGTTTTTTGAAACACTCCGTGGTTGGTTGTTTACTGGCTTCCCTTGGCTGTCTTTGGGGTATGCGCAACTTTCAGGGCCTTTATCAGGATGGATGCCTGTATTAGGTGAAATTGGTGTTAGTACCATAGTCGTTCTTTTAGGTACCAGTATAGCTATTTGGTTACCTAGCAAAAATTGGGGACAAACAGCCTTTCTAATTATTGTCATACTTGTTTCTGGGGCAGTTTTAAATACCCATCAATGGGCAAAACCTACAGGTGATGTCGTTAATGTTGCAATGGTTCAAGGTAATATCCAACAAGCGCTGCGTTGGGCTCCAGAACAAGATCAGCCCACTATGGAAAAATATCGCAATATGACTGCATCACATTGGCAAAGTGATGTCATTATATGGCCAGAGGCCGCCATTCCAAAGCTAGAACCCATTGCACAAGAGTACCTTGCAGAGCTTGATCAAGTGGCGGCTGAAAATCAGGTTGGTTTAATAACGGGCATAGTCAATTACAACTTCGAAACCAGAGAAGCTTACAACAATTTAATTGGACTCGGCTTAAAACACCCCACATCAACAGAAGACGAACATTTAAATAAAGGGCACTATCATTACTTTCATAACAACCGATTTACTAAACATCACCTGTTACCAATAGGTGAGTTTATTCCTTTTGAAAACTGGATAAGAGGCTTAGCTCCCATCTTTGACTTGCCTATGTCTTCTTTTAGTAGAGGAGCATATAAACAAGAAAATTTACTCGCAAAGGGTTATCACTTTGCTCCCGCGATTTGTTTTGAAATTGCTTTTCCAACACAAATTTCTGCTAATCTTTATCATGACACTGATTTTATCATTACGGTTAGTAATGACGCTTGGTTTGGTGCATCACATGGACCAGATCAACACTTAGAAATAGCTCAAGTCAGAGCAAAAGAGTTCGGTTTGCCTGTATTACGTGCTACTAACAACGGTATTACAGCCTTTATTGATCATACTGGCGCAATTCAGAGTCGTTTACCCCAATTTGAAGCTGGCGTACTGAGTGAACACGTAAAACAAGTTTCAGGCCACACAATTTACCGCTCCTTCGGATACTTTCCAATATGGTGTTTATCTTTAGGACTATTTTTGACAGCTTTATGGTTTAGAAATAAAAGTAGTTTTAAGCCACATGTTCAAGGTGATTAACCCTATTACTCTAACGTAATAATCCAAAAAACTTTTTTATAGGCTTTAAGGCTCATCTAAGGTTGCCACTATCTTCTCAACACCAATTTCTATCGGCAACTCTGGTGTTACCCCGTAAAACTCAGTTGCACAATTTGCAGACTTATCTTGCAACACACCTAATAATGTATAAAAACGCTTACCTGAAACTACACGCCTGACAATATGTACATTGGGTTGATTATCAAACAAAACTTGCCTTATTGAGGTCATTGAACGATAGGATGCTAGCTGACATAGACGCATTTTAGGATTCGCCAACTTTATTTTTTTATGAGAAGCATCTAGATAATCACTAAAATCATTCAGTTGAAATTCTAAATCCCACCCTGAAGAATAATACCTCTCACCTCTATTAATAAAGATATGTTCAAGTGGCTGTATATGAGCTATCCGCTTTATTGCTCTTTTTGCTCCATCGATTGTTTTAAATCCACCTATTGCAACATGGCTCATAGCTTTATCATGATTTCGGAATATTTTTAAACTAAATTCATCGGTTGGTAGATGTTTAATAACTTCATAAATTGACCGAAACTTCTTAAAAGCGCCAAGTTGAACAAAGTACAACTCTTTTTGTTCTGATGTAGCTGTTTCAACAAACTCACTTAAAGCCTGGTTAACTAATAAGAGATCATTGATCCTAACGGAGTCTCCCTCATTTGGGGCTTCAATAATTTTTGGCAGATTTAAAATGGTTAATTCATTTAAGGTAAGGAAATCAGGGTCAACTTGAATCTGGTATTGCCCAGGGGGTATTTGCGTAAAAAAGAAAAAGCCATCTACTTCTGAAATAGTTTCAGATATAAGCTCTAAATCTTGATTAATTAAACGTATTTTAAGATCAGATGCACCTCGGCTATTATTATTTTTCACTCTATAAACAGCCCCTTCAATATCGTTAAAGGTCACTACTGGTAAGGAAACAGTATTAACCCCTCCCTTGTGGGTATTTACCAGAACCATTTCATCGATGGCAGTCATATACGGGTCAGGTAAGCTAGCGTCATCTATTGAAATTTTTTGTTCACGCTTTGTCGTTGCTAATTGAATGTTTCCCATTTTATTGGTTTTTAACTCTCGCCATGCATGATTTCCAGACACAGTCACAGCATCTAATGCCGAATCATCACTATCAAAAATTGAGTTACGATTATTATCTAAAAAAGCAAAGGCCCTTATATTAGCTATATTCGAGCCCCTAGGTTGGTAGAAATCAAGGTCCTTTTCATAAGGGTTATATTCGATATCCCCAGCGATACCAATGTTCACTGTCCACTCACCACCATTATTTACCGTTGTACCAAACTGTAAATTAAACTGTTTTCTTCTCCAATTCAGTTGGTGCCTTAATTCAAATTTGTGTTCCCTTGAGGGCCTATAATCAATCCTACTTTCATTGTAAGTACTATATTGTTGTGGCCAACGAATATTAGAGTAATAATTCAGCACCTCTTGAGCATCAAAAGGTAACCAAGACATAGAGTTAGAGATTTGCCACCCATTAAAGTTTTTGGACCAATAAAGGGTTTGTCCTAAAGTTTCATCTTCAATACCTTCATTTCGACTCAGTGTTGTTGAAAATGTCCCACCTAGTAGGTTTTTATTAAAATTGACTGAATATACGTTGTCATCTGATTGGTTATTATAGCTACGATGCAAGTAATTTAATCCCCAGCTAGCGCCTTTTAACCAATCAAGCCTTCCATTAAAGCGCGTACGAGTTTCTGATTTTAAGTCACGAGAAGCGGCATAAGCATCACTTTCAAAGTTATTAAAAATCCGATAACTTAGGTTCGCACGTAATCTATTATCAAAAAGGCTTGTATTAATACCAGTAAAAATCGCACCGCCGGCATTCAAGTCCTTTACAACTTGACTCTTGAACGCTGCAGCTGAGAAATTCATATATAAAGCTGAAGATAGGTATTTTTGTTTTTGTCCTGCTCCCTGCAACGAATGAACGGATGCTTCTACTGTTGTATTTCCTGTTAATCCGTAGGAAATTAATCCAGAAACATTTTTGTCAAATGTGCTCTCTTCATTATCTTCATCAATAAAACGCTTACTTGCATCTGATACATTTACTAAATAGTTAAACCGGCCAGGAGATAGCTGTTCATTGCCAACATTGATGGTTTGAGTTCGGGTTTCTTGCTGACCTTCAGGTCCATACAATTTAAACTCGAACAAATTATTGCCATAAAATGTATCAACATTTTCAAACACAGCTCTATTTTCATCGTCGCTAAACACCTCGGCTATAAATTGTCCGTTTCGAAACAATTGTACTCTCCAACCAGGTAGTACAACCTCCTCTAGTGTTGAAGTTGTAAATGAGCGGGAGTAGTTTGGATCGAAATTAAATATAGATACGCCAGCACCTTGTTTGGAACTATAGATAAGCTCATCACTGTGTAACTGTATATCCCCTAATTCGTATCTTAATAGGCTCACGGATTGGTCAGCGCCACTGATATCTAAATTTTTACTTAGCCGCAGGTATTGATTACTGGTATCTTGATTAGCGTTTATACGCAGCTCAGTTTCGTGCTTAAACAAATCAAAAAAGCCGTTTAAATTGCCACTTAACTTTGATGTACCTAAGCTTGAATCATGAGAGCCATTGACCCTATAGTGAATTAAAGGGGGAGAAATAACATGATATTGATCGGCAACCCTTCTAGAAGGTTGCATTTCCGCTGGTCCTTCGAACGTTGGCACAGTGACGTTAACTTCATTTTTTAAGCCAGAAAATGGCTTATCGTTAAATATATTTAAGTGGAGTAATTCATAATTAAAAGCATAACTCCCCCCTAAAATAGTATCCAAGGCTCTAAGATCTATATAGATATCAAAATCATCTCTCGCCCAAAAATACCCATGGGGATCGTCTTGCTCTGTTAGGTCAATGTCAAAATCACAAAAATCAATAAGCTGACTTGAATTGTTAAAATTGAAGGTGGCTGCAGCAATATCGATACTCCAACCTAACTTAAAAACCGATTCTAAGGTTGATACCGGTACCAAAAATCGCTCGTTGTGGGGGAAGACATCAATACTAGCTGAAATAGGTCTACCATTTAATCTAAGTACGGGTAATAGTAATGCATCTTCATTAATATCTACTCGTTGCCAGTTTGCTAGTTTTTTACACTCTATCGCCATTGCTTTAGGAGATAACAGGCATAGAAAAATAATGAGTAAAAATAAGTAACAAACATACTTATCCGAACTCACCAATAAACTTACATTTTGATGATAAAACAGCTTAATTTTATCAAACATCAATAAACGAAAATAAACACTTTGGGGAAATGCACCACTCCAAGCTATTCGATATCAAGCGTGGTAGTTGACTCTATACTGCCACCAAATTCCGCTATTTCATTATATTTGATCGTAACCAAACCAGATACTTCTTTGGTTAACGGGATCAAAACTTTGCGACGACTCAATGGCATATAAGCTGCTATGTGATTAACTAACCCAACTTCATTTCCATTTTTATCAGTAGCAATAAAATTACCAAATAATGATCGATTCCCATCAAGGCTCTGCCAAACCTCAATATGTGGTACGTCTTCAAGCATCACAAGTTTTGGCTCAAGAAGCTCACTGTTCACCTCTGTCCTACCATGACGAATGATGACTGGAACATTGTATGCGAGCTTTGTATTCAGATTGACATTACCTAGGCTACCACCTGTATAAGTGCTAGTTAGGTTTAGTACAGCTCGGTATTCTCCAGCTGGTAAATTAGCAGGTTTTCTAACAGCAAAACGTAATGCCTGCCTACCACCAGGCGCTATCGTGCCTCTCTTGGGTGAGAATCGTAATAGCTTTATTGCAGAGAATGGGTCTGCTTCAATTTTACGTAGTGTCCCCTCCTCAGTCATTTCAACTAATGATAACTCAGCACTATACTCCATGGTAATCGAGCCAGTATTTCTAAGCTGTAAAGCTTCAGTACGAGTATTATTGTCAAAAAACAAGCGATGTTTAGATAGTGCTACATTCGCATTAACATTTAGTGAAAGTATGAATAAAACTAAAGGAGTGATTATCTTGATAAAATTTATCATTGCACGGATATTCCAAAATAAAAACATAAATATATAATGGGCGTGAGCCTGCTATATAATCAAAAACGAATTTGTAGATAAGCGGTAGGCGGCATACATGCCGCCTTTTTCATACATTAACTTTTACTGAAAAGAAACGTCAACAATGTAGTCAGCTGTGTAAGTATCACCAGGGATTAACACAGTATCTACAGTCATAGAACCATAAATATTGATAGCCAAATCATCTGCACTACCATTAGTTATAACTGCAGTAGTTGCATTATCAACTATTGCATCATGAGTACCCGTTGCGTTATCAATATCGACCACTGATGCAAATGTTACATTTGTACCAGCACTACCAGACACAGTTACATTTAAAGGCGTGTTTGCGGTAAGGCCAGACACAGTAACCAAACCAATAGCAATATTACCATTTGATGCATCACAATCTCCTGATATCGCACCAGCATCATCCATCGTACAAACAGAACCAGCAGTAGGTTGCATAGCACCGAAATGTAGTCCAGTCGTATTAGCAATACTCGAATCTGAGAGCGCATTTACAGTTGCTTGGAATGTTTCACTTGCTGCAAAAGCAGAACTTGAAGTGATAGTTAAAAGTGCAACGGCCAAGATTTTCTTATTCATTTTTATACCCTAATATTTTTAGATTTTTAACTACTCCGTCATCCAATACAAGAAAAGTTAAGTTGTTTTTATTATGCCTTTTTGGCGGATGTATGTTCCTAATCAACGGAAACTATTTGAACATAGAAATTTATCTCAAAAAAGTATAGGTATACATAAATAAAACTTTTTACAGAGAAAAATATCTATATAAATCAATAAAATAGAAAAATAAGACTAAAGTATTAGAGTAATAAAAAACTCTATAAACATAAAACACACAGAACATCACACAAATAAAAAATTCATATAAAACAATGATTTACAAGTATTTACATCTTATTAACTCTTATGAAGTTTAATCCATACACATAGTTTACAGTCCAAAATATTAGCGTATTATTTCGAATACCTATGTCTGATAGAGACTTTCATAAAATTTTTACAGTGGCTAATATTTATCTTTACGGGTAATTTGTGGACCCAAAACAGTGTTTTTGGTATTTGAAAACATACCAAATAAAATGGTTTAGATTAAAAAATTTAAGTAATGAAACAGATTCAAATAATTATTAGTGCCCAATACCTACAAACATGTAGTAAATCATTCGATTAACTAAACTCCTCAGGCGTTTTAAATCTATTTTTTACAATATTTAATTCTAAATCAAAACTCATGATGTTCATCAATACATAATGGTGCTTGGAAGTTGCTAGTACTTTTAGCTCTAATAGTGTCTCTATTAACAAGTAGAAATAGCACCACCATGCCCAACTGGAGCAGAAAATAATGGAACTACGCTTTATTGAAAAACCAATACCAGCAGCAGGAGTATTACAAGAAGTATCCTCTGGCATCTTCTGGTTACGTATGCCCCTTCCCTTCGACCTTGACCATATAAACTTATGCCTACTTGAAGATAATCAAGATGGTGAAGAAGGGTTTGCATTAATTGATACGGGTATTGGAACCCAACAAACCGAAGACATCTAGGGGAAGGTACTGACCAAGTTGGGTAAGCCAATCACCAAAGTTATAGTCACTCATATGCATCCTGATCATATTGGTATAGCGGGATACTTGGTTGAAAGATTCCGGGAGCCACTATATATAAGTCATGATGAATATTTCGTTGGTAGAGCGATAGCACCAGGCCCACGTGGCGCATCAGACTAGCAAGGCGAGCAATATTTAGTAAGATGTGGCATGTCGCTAGATGAGCAGGCATCTGCCAAAAAAAGAAGAAAAAACAATAAAGGTATAGGTCAAATTGTTAGACCTATACCTTTACAATATACACGACTAAATGCTGAAGATGAATTACAAATTGGCTCGTGTATTTGGCAGGTTTATATTGGCAAAGGCCAATCACCAGAGCATGTATGCTTGTTTAATGCTAACGCTAGCATTTTAATTTCTGGCGATCATATACTGCCTAGCATCTCTCCTAATATTGAAGCGTATAATACCGAGCCAGATGCTAACTCGTTACAACAATACCTTACCTCAATTTAAGCAGCTACCTAAAAATTGCTTGGTATTACCGTCACATAAACAACCATTTTATGGGCTACACACAAGAATAACTGAGCTTATTAGCCACCACCATGAACATTTGGGTAACCTAAGAGATTTCTGTAAACAAGGTAAAACGATTGAACAATGTTTGCCTGTGTTGTTTAAGCGTAAACTAAACTCACGTAATATGTTCTTTGCGATCGCGGAGTCGTTTGCTCACCTCAATTATCTATATTTTGCAGGTGAATGCACTCGCGAGATAAATAACCAAGGACAGTTAATCTTTACTCTAAAATAAGTGAGACGTTTTGTTAGCATTTGAATACAATGACTTTAATGGTGTCATTATAGACAGTAACCAAGTACCCGAACATTCTGAGATATTTTCAAACCAGTTAAAAGCACTTTTACTGCATACTAAACTACAAAATAAGGATGTTGTCTGGTTAACATTACCAATTCGTCTAGCACACTTAATTCCTATTTCTACAGGCCTAGGCTTTACATTTCACAACTGCTTACCGGAAGAAGTAACGTTAGTCCTTAAATCTACCCCCGAAATATTTATCCCCTTTATACCCACTCATTCGCTTGGAGCAGGAGGGTTAGTTCAGAATGAGCACGGAGAAATACTTGTAATTAAGGAGCATGGAGCTAACAACTATAAATTACCTGGTGGTCATATTGAGCTAGGTGAAAAAATCGAAGACGCAGTGATTAGAGAAGTACTTGAAGAAACTGGGATTAATACAAAATTTGATACTATTTTAGGAATGGCAAGCACCCACCCTTATCGTTTTGGAAAGTCCAATATATATATAGTGTGTAAACTAATCCCTCTATCGAGTGATATAGACATACACGATATCGGTGAAATAGACGATGCGAAATGGATAACGTCCAAAGAATATTTATCCGACGACAAGACTAATCCATTTAATAAATACTTGGTAAAGTCCTTAATCAACAGCAGCGGCTTAGTTAAGTCATCAATTGACCTTACTCAATTTTCTAATCTAAAACACGAAATGTTTTTAGCTAGCTCTGATGCAAAATAACTTGAAGATCCTAGAGTACACAAAGGCCATAAACTAAAAAACGAGGCTCGATGCCTCGTTTTAGTCATTTTATAAATCAGAACCAAAAACTAAATATATTGGACTTCTGAAATTTCAAATTCTATCGTGCCTTTAGGAGTTTGAATATTGACAACATCATCAAGGGACTTACCAATCAAACCTCGAGCAATGGGTGAGCCCACAGAGATTAAGTTATTCTTAATATCCGCTTCATCTTCACCGACTATGCGATACGTAATTTCTTCATCTGTATCTAGGTTGATAATGGTAACGGTGGTACCAAAAATAACTTTGCCATTATTAGGCATTTTGGTGACATCAATAATCTGAATATTAGAAAGTTTACCTTCAATATCCTGAATACGACCTTCACAGAAACTTTGTTGTTCACGAGCTGCATGATATTCAGCATTTTCTTTTAAATCACCATGTTCGCGGGCTTCCGCTATTGATTTAACTATTTCAGGCCTTTTTACAGATTTTAAATGTTTCAACTCTTCACGCAGTAATTCTGCGCCTTTCGCTGTCATTGGATATTGGGTCATATCAACAACTCTCTTATTTTTGTTATTTAATAGATAAAACTATATCTACACAATAAGGGCTAAATACTTAATTTCAATACTAACCATTTAGCCTACTTATTTGGGAGGATTAATGAATACGTTTGTGTAACTCTTGTACAGAAGTAACTCGTGCTTTGTCATCTGCTTCATTAGCATTAACTGTAGCAAAAGCAGCATTCATAGTCGTAGTGTAAGATACTTTATTTAATAACGCTTCTTTACGAATATAAACCGAATCATCAATAGCTTGACGACCTTCTGTAGTATTCACTATATAACAATACTCACCATTTTTAATTGCATCAACTATATTAGGACGACCTTCACTGAGTTTATTAACCACACTACAAGCTATGTCTACATTATTTAAAACCTTAGCAGTCCCTGATGTAGCTTCAAGCTCAAACCCTTTAGCAATCATAATTTGTGCTAACTCAATAACACGATTACGGTCATTTAAGCGCACCGAAAGAAGCGCTTTACCGCCAGTAGGTATAGGTTGGCTAGCACCAAGGTTAGCTTTAGCATAAGCTTCTTCAAAGCTCTCACCCACGCCCATTACTTCCCCAGTAGAGCGCATTTCAGGCCCTAGTAAAGGGTCAACACCTTGAAATTTAGCAAAAGGTAACACCACTTCTTTAACAGAATAAAATGGTGGAATAATTTCTTTTGTAATACCTTGAGCCTCAAGAGATTGACCGGCCATAGCACGAGCGCCGATTTTAGCTAAAGGTATACCCGTTGCTTTTGATACAAATGGAACAGTACGCGCAGCCCTAGGGTTAACTTCAATCAAATACACCTGACCATCTTTGACCGCAAACTGGGTATTCATTAAGCCTACAACGCCTAATTCTAAAGCCATAGCTTTGACCTGCTGACGCATTACATCTTGAATATCACTACTAAGAGAATATGACGGTAATGAACAAGCAGAGTCACCTGAGTGAACACCGGCTTGTTCAATATGCTCCATGATGCCACCAATAATGACGTCTTTTCCGTCACTTATGGCATCAACATCTACTTCAATCGCATCGTCTAGGAAACGATCCAGCAATACTGGTGAGTCATTTGATACTTTAACCGCATTATTTAGGTACCGTTTTAAATCATTTAGGTCATAAACAATTTCCATTGCACGGCCACCTAAAACATAAGATGGGCGCACCACTAATGGAAAACCTATTTTCTCTGCTGCAACTAATGCCTGCTCCATATTACTTACAGTGGCGTTGGCAGGCTGCTTAAGGTTAAGTTTGTTAACCATTTTTTGAAAACGTTCACGGTCTTCTGCTTTATCTATAGCATCAGGAGAAGTACCAATAATAGGTACACCTGCAGCTTCTAAGTCTCTAGCCAATTTAAGAGGTGTTTGACCTCCATATTGCACGATAACGCCTTTAGGTTTTTCAATACGCACAATTTCTAGCACGTCTTCTAAGGTGACAGACTCAAAATACAAACGGTCTGAGGTATCGTAATCAGTAGATACCGTTTCAGGATTACAGTTAACCATAATCGTTTCGTAACCATCTTCACGCATCGCTAACGCAGCATGAACACAACAGTAATCAAATTCAATACCTTGACCAATCCTGTTAGGGCCACCGCCAATAACCATTATTTTATCTTTGTCTGATGGATTTGCTTCACACTCTTCATCGTAAGTAGAATACATATAAGCAGTATCTGAAGAAAACTCTGCCGCACAAGTATCAACTCGTTTATAGACTGGGTGAATATCAAAACCACGGCGCACATCTCGTACATCAACCTCATCAACACCTGTTAACTCAGCGATTCGAGAGTCTGCAAAACCTTTACGTTTAAGCGTAGTCATAAGCTTACTATCAATGCCCGACAGCCCAATTTCTGTAAGCTGTTGCTCAAATATAATTAATTCTTCAATTTGGACTAAATACCACCTGTCAACATTAGTAAGAGTAAATATTTCATCAACTGACATGCC
The DNA here is from genome assembly GCF_039943935.1 of Paraglaciecola sp. Taxonomy (GTDB): domain Bacteria; phylum Pseudomonadota; class Gammaproteobacteria; order Enterobacterales; family Alteromonadaceae; genus Paraglaciecola. Next base: position 8,334 of record NZ_JBDUZQ010000006.1, on the reverse strand, counting down.
CATACGTATAGCATCTGCTATGTACCAAATCCGCTCTGCACCTGGTTCACGTAATTCGCGAACAATAATATTTTTAGCGTCTGGCGAGGTAATATCAATGATAGAATCTAAACCATTCACCCCTACTTCTAAACCTCGTAACGCTTTTTGTAAGGACTCTTGTTGGTTACGACCAATTGACATTACTTCACCCACAGATTTCATCTGCGTAGTTAAACGGTCATTAGCACCGGCAAATTTTTCAAAGTTAAACCGCGGTATTTTAGTCACAACGTAATCAATTGTCGGCTCAAATGATGCTGGCGTTAAACCACCTGTAATATCATTAGCTAATTCATCTAGGGTGTAACCTATAGCGAGCTTTGCAGCCACTTTAGCAATAGGGAACCCCGTAGCTTTTGACGCTAATGCCGATGAACGTGACACACGAGGGTTCATTTCTATAATAACCAAACGGCCTGTTTTAGGGTCTACACCAAACTGAACGTTTGACCCACCTGTTTCTACGCCAATTTCACGTAATACAGCAATTGCTGCGTTACGCATAATTTGGAACTCTTTGTCTGTTAGAGTTTGTGCAGGGGCAACCGTAATAGAGTCACCTGTATGAACGCCCATTGGGTCAAAGTTTTCAATTGTACAAACGATAATACAGTTATCAGCCTTATCTCTGACCACTTCCATTTCGTACTCTTTCCAACCGATTAAAGACTCATCAATTAACAACTCAGAGGTTGGAGAAAGGTCTAAACCACGGGTACAAATTTCTTTAAATTCTTGTTTGTTGTAAGCGATACCACCGCCAGACCCACCCATAGTGAATGAAGGGCGAATAATACAAGGGAATCCAATACGGGTACTAACGTCAAACGCTTCATCAATTGTGTGTGCAATTTCTGCACGAGGACACTCAAGGCCAATAGACTTCATGGCTTTATCAAAACGTTCACGGTCTTCTGCTTTGTCAATAGCATCAGCTGTGGCACCTATCATTTCAACACCAAACTCTTCCAATACTCCGTGCTTGTTTAAATCTAATGCACAGTTAAGAGCGGTTTGCCCACCCATAGTCGGTAATACCGCATCTGGACGTTCTTTTTCAATGATTTTCTTAACAACTTCCCAATGAATAGGCTCAATATACGTGGCATCGGCCATTTCAGGGTCGGTCATTATGGTAGCAGGATTCGAGTTAACCAAGATTACTCGGTAACCTTCTTCCCTAAGCGCTTTACAGGCTTGGGCCCCTGAATAGTCAAATTCACAAGCTTGGCCAATTACAATTGGCCCAGCACCTAATATCAAAATGCTTTTTAAGTCGGTACGTTTTGGCATGTCACTAATTACTCTATAAAATGTTGTGCTGTTAATGTGGCGTGCTATTTAGCTTGCTGCATCAACTCAATAAAATGATCAAACAAAGGCGCTGCATCGTGAGGACCGGGGCTTGCTTCAGGGTGTCCCTGAAAACTAAACGCTGGTTTATCGGTACGATGAATACCCTGTAGAGATTGATCAAACAAAGACACATGGGTCACCTCAAGGTGAGCGGGTAAGTCTGTTTCATCTACAGCAAAACCATGGTTTTGGCTGGTTATCATCACACGATTACCTTTTATATCTTTTACGGGATGATTAGCACCATGATGGCCAAATTTCATTTTAATGGTTTTAGCGCCGCTAGCTAAAGCCAATAATTGGTGCCCTAAGCAAATTCCAAAAATTGGAATATTGGTTTCTAATAAAGTAGCAATAGCATCAATAGCATAATCACATGGCTCTGGGTCGCCGGGGCCATTTGATAAAAATACACCGTCTGGTTTTAAGGCTAGTACTTCTTCAGCAGATGTTTTTGCTGGTACTACGGTTAACTTGCATCCACGGTCAGCTAACATTCTTAAGATGTTACTTTTTACACCGTAATCGTAAGCCACCACATGAAAATCTGTGCGCTCTTGTTCGGTAACATAGCCATCGCCTAATACCCAGCTACCATCAGACCAAAAATATGATTCGTCACAGGTTACTTCTTTGGCTAAATCCATACCTTTAAGGCCACCAAACGCTTTAGCTTTCGCTAAAGCAGATGCTTCATCAAGCTTAACTGCATCTAATGTATTACTTGCGATAATACAGCCATTTTGAGCACCTTTATCACGCAAGATACGGGTTAATCTGCGAGTATCGATATCGGCAATACCTAGAATATTGTTTTCTTCTAGGTATTCAGAAAGACTTTTTTCACTACGAAAGTTACTAACTATCAAAGGTAAATCACGAATAATCAGGCCCTTGGCCCATATTTTATTAGATTCACAATCTTCATTATTGATACCAGTATTACCGATATGAGGATAAGTTAAGGTGACAATTTGTTCAGCATAGGAAGGATCAGTAAGAATTTCTTGATAACCTGTCATTGAGGTATTGAACACCACCTCACCCACGGATACACCAGACGCACCAATTGCAGTACCTTTAAAGACTGAGCCATCTTCAAGTACTAAAAGGGCAGAGTTAGCCAAATCAACCTCCAGGTTTGTAATTAACGGGATAAACTAAGGTACTGCACCTTGGCAATACCCCAATACATTTACGCAAACATATGATTTACATAAATATTTTGTCAATTTGCTATCTTTAAAAGGGTGAATATCAATCGATATCACTAAATTTTGGCAAATTCGCAACATTATACATGCTGAATGTTTTTAGATCCATGGCCATTTGTTAAAAAGTGTATAAATAAGGCTTTAATCATAATATTTATATATAAGGGGTAAAAATCACAATTAGGTAACCCAAAAGTTTCTGCGATTAACGCCCTAATTAAAACCTAATACATCTTGCATATCATACAAACCTGCGGGCTTATCAACTAACCATGCTGCAGCTTTAACTGCACCTTTCGCAAAAGTTAATCGACTAGAAGCCTTATGAGTAATTTCTAAACGCTCACCAATATCGGCAAACAAAGCAGTATGCTCTCCTACTACATCTCCTGCCCTAACGGTGGCAAACCCTATAGTGTTATGCTCCCTTTCACCCGTATCGCCCTCGCGACCGTAAATAGCACAGCTTGATAAATCACGACCAATTTCATCTGCAATTGCTTCACCAATAGCAACAGCTGTTCCCGAAGGCGCATCTTTTTTGAACCTATGATGGGCTTCTAAAATTTCAATATCAGCTGTTTCTGCCATTACAGAAGCAGCCTGACGAACCAATTTAAGCATCAAGTTAACACCTACACTAAAGTTAGCGGCAAAAACAACAGGAATAGATTTAGCGGCTTCATGTAGTAATACTTTTTGCTCTTCTGTTAAACCGGTGGTCCCTATCACTATGGGCTTCTTATGTGCCACACAAAATGCCAAGTTATCTTTAAGTGCTTCAGGTAGCGTGAAGTCAATAAAAATATCTGTACTTGCAAGGTAATTTTCAAGATTTGACGTGACCGTAAGTCCAACTTTTCCAATGCCCGCTAATTCACCTACGTCTACCCCTAAAAATGAAGAAGAAGGCCTTACTCCTGCTGCACTTAAGTGGTCAGTTTGGCTCTGATTCACGGCATCAATCAATACTCTACCCATACGGCCATTAGCGCCAAAAATTCCAATTTTACTCATAGTGTTCCGATAGTTTAACGATAAAAAATGTATGAGTGAATTGTGCCTTAAATCTTAAAGTTATGCAGTAATTGCAGCATTAACTTTTATTTATAACTAAGACGATTACCTAGGCCTTTTTAACATTCATTTCCTTTTAAGCAAGCATCCAGTGAAAAGTGGTTTGTTGATATGCTGAATTTTTTTTTGCAATCATTGAAATAATAACAATATTTTGCGGTCTTGCTTTACTCAATAACCATTTTAACGTTCTAAAGGAAATTTTATGACAAACACCTCAATTGCTGATGTTCAAGCCCGTTTGCAATGGTCTCTATTTGCGCTGCGGATAGGGGTTTTTATAGTAATGTTGATGTGGACACTCGATAAGTTTGTAAATCCAGGTCACAGTGCCCGTATATTCGAACATTTTTATGGAATAAGCGGTTCAACAGATACAGTAGCTTACGCTTTAGGGGCATTACAATTAATATTAGTTTTAGCCTTTGCAGCGGGGATTCAAAAGCGTATCACTTACGGTTTGATTTTTGTCATGCATGGCTTATCTACGTTGTCTTCTTACAATCAATATATTGATGGTTTTAACAATCTATTATTCTTCACAGCTTGGCCGATGTGGGCTGCATGTTTTGCACTTTATTTACTGCGCGACCAAGACGTAAAATTTACCAAATAAAAGAAAAGTTATGAGAGCACAGACTAATATCTGTGCTTTGTACGCTACCTTGTTACTTATCTCCCCCCAAAGTTAACTTTGAGTAATGGCATCCACTACTTTCTGTTTGAAACTAAGCTCTGAGTAAAATTGAGTAATTAAGTGCTTAGGGGCAATTCCCGCTCGTTGCATTAAAGGAACAGCTTTACCTGTGGCAGTAACGTAAACGTTGTTAAGAGTTGGTAATACCAATAAAGGTTGAATCACATCTTGATACATTTTATCCGCTAGTGTGCTTGCGAATCCTTGATTACGATAACTAGGCAATGTAACAAAATGCACCACACCTAAATCTTGATACCCTTGTTCTCCGTAAAAGGTCAGTTTATCCAAACGGGCCTGATAATTTTCAAACAAGCTGTAGGCAACCAGTTCATTATCAACATATAACTTAATGATTTCAGCCTGAGTTCCGTGCTGTAGTTCCCCATGCTCTGCCAACCAAGTGAACAAATACCACATTTTCATATTATGCTGCCCTAAAGCGAGTAACTCTTGAAAACAGCTCTTGGCATTACAATATTCAAAGCGTTTCATTTTAAGTGCCTGTCTCTAGTAAAACGCTCTTTTTAGGTAGGTAGCCAGAGTAAATTGCTCCCATAGCTAATAAAAGATGCTTTTTTAATGCTGCAAAGCAATATTCCATGATCATTGACTGGGGCGTAAATATATCTACGATTATTATATTGGCTTGTGGTTTAAGCAACAAGTAACCATTAGCAAACAAACCGCCTAACATATAAATCTAATCAATAGGTTTAAGAGTATGTAATGCTTCATTGACTCGAATAAAACAAAGATGCCTAGGGAGTAGCGCCAGTTAGGGCCACTTTAATGCTTGATTGTAATAACGCTTTTATAAACAGGTTTACATAGAAAGGGGCGATTTACTAATAAGTCGCCCCTTTCTATTATTTGCATGTGATTATCTACAAGCAGATTTATGGCTGATATGGCAATGATGATTGATGTAAAATAATACGAACCTTTCCGTCTTCACACTCTTTAAATACAAAACTCTTATTCACAAAAATATGGCTGTCGTCATCCCCAATAAAATGCACATTACACTGCACAATTGCTAAGTCATTGTGCAGAATAAAGTCTTCTTTACTGTACCAAACCTTCACCCAAGGCTTTAATTTAAAACCATTGTCATTGGGGAACTCATTGTTTCCACCCACAAAATAAGATAGCGCTCCTTCTTTGGTTGGACGAAAAGTTTGCTGTCCAAAGGTTAGCGTAGGCTTAAACAACACTTTGCCGTTATCGTAATCGTAACTATCAGATAGCACCTGAAGAGAAAACGCTTGAACGTCTCCTCCTTCTGCATGAACTTTCCCTACCTTTACCACGTTGTCACACCAAATCTGCAGGGCCGAGTGTACTGATTCTTTAGTAAACATAATGTATATATTGCTCCTATTAAGGCTGAAATCTTTTTAAGTCTCTATGTTGGAGCTGAGCTCATGTAAGACTGAAATTTTTTATTGAGAAAAACCATCAATTTATTGATTACGCTAGATTACATTTATAAAATATTTTTTGTCACTCTAAAAGCATAATTTCACTATGTGATATTATCACACTACAAACAAACATGCCTTACTCTACCCCTCCATTAAATAGAGATAACTTGCGTCTATTAATAAAATGCATTTTAAGATTATTACAATATTTTGACATGCGATATAAATCTAAAGCATCTTTTTTAGCCGTCTAGCCCAAGGCTCGCATTGGCTCTTTTTGCTCATATACTTGGGCACACTAACCAATATGATTATAAGTATTTCTATAATTAATAGTTATGGTTGCTATGCTACTAGCGTTAATCTTTGGTAGAATACTTGACATCAAACACTACTCGTTAAACTACTACCTTATTACAAATAGAGAGTTTTTATGTCAGCTTATGCCGTGGGACACAAGGTTCCAGATTCCGATTCAATTTGTTCAGCAATCGCACTTTCTTATCTAAAGACAGTAACTGGAGAAGATGTAAAACCTGCACGATTAGGTGAATTATCTCCAGAGACCTTGTTTATTTTAGATAAATTTGACCTAGAACAACCAGAGTTAAAATTAACATTCGCTGACACAGATGGTATTTACGTTGTAGATCACTCAGACCGCATACAAGGTCCTGACGACATTGATGACTCAACCGTTTTAGGCATTATTGATCATCACAAATTAGGTGATATAACCACGTCTACACCACTAGAAATATGGGTTCGCCCAGTAGGTTGCACCAACACTATTATTAAAATGATGTATGATTTTCATAATGTTGAAATCCCTAAAAACATCGCCGGCGCTATGATGTGTGCGATCTTATCTGACACTGTTATTTTTAAATCACCAACTTGTACAACCGCTGATATTAAATGTGTTGAAGCACTTGCTGAAATAGCAGGCATTGAAGATTATAAAGCGTTAGGCATGGAAATGTTTAAAGTTAAATCAGCAGTAGAAGGTACACCCATCCGTGATTTAGTATTACGAGATTTCAAAGACTTTAATATGCATGGTAAAAAGGTCGGAATTGGTCAATTAGAAGTCATCGACTTAAGTGTTTTCGACTCAATGAAAGAAGCATTTTTAGCTGACTTAGCCACATTGAAAACCGAAGGTGAGCGCCATAGCGTTATGTTATTACTAACAGACATAATGAAAGAAGGCTCTGAAATCCTAGTAGTAAGCGATAACGCAGATTTAACAGACAAAGCTTATGGTAAATCACTGATTGATGGAAAAGTATGGATTGATGGTATTATGAGCCGTAAAAAGCAAGTTGTACCACCATTACAAGACTCACTCGCGTAAATAAAGTACTAAGGCCTTTTTTAATATAAAGGCGGCATGTAGCTTATTTAAAAAGCTCACATTTTTGAAATGTGGGCTTTTTATTTAGACTTCTCATTACAATCTAAGCCATCAAAAACAACCAAATTTGTCTTGGGTTTCCATATATGTTTACTACTTTTAACTCCTCCGACTCTCAGGGGCGATGATACATCGGTGGCGCTGACAACTGCTGTGGAGGCCAAGTCAGACTTCATTGAGAAAACCTCCATAACCCATTGATTTTAAATTATTTTTTAAGACCAGCTACAATGGGTGTCTCTATAGTACTTGACGAGAACACCAAATTCATTTTGTTGCGAACGTAATTCAACAGCCAATCATTATGGCTTTTATACAATGATATAAGTTCATTTTTACTTGCACTAATAACATCCATGCCACGATCATCGTATAAGTTCACGATGATATTTTTAGATTTATTTATGAAAAAACACTCTCCTGATATTGATGGAGAACGACAACCAAAATCGGTATGGATTAAGGACAACAGTATATTTTTATAATCGATAGAATTAAGACTAAGATTTGGTATATTTACTCTTTTCCAACATTCAGATTTGTAATCTAGCTCATAAATATTACGGACATCTGAGTAATGAGCTAAACCGATTTTAGTAGATTCAATTTGTTTAAATACAAAACTACTTTTTCTGATTTTTTTACGCCCATCGGAATATTGTTGGTAAATTATTTCTATTTCATCCTTTTGGCTAAATACTGCTTCGAAAATAGAAACAGCACGCTCATGTGCAGCATTAAAATATTCGTCATTTACTTCTAATTCATCTTGCCCAATTTCAAATCTCAAACCAATAGTCCAGTTGTAAAATAAAGGCTTTTCAATTTTTAACTTTGGGAAATGTTCATCTAAATATGAATTCATAGCACCCTACTAGCTAAGTGAATACAACGCCCCAATAAGGGGCTGATAATAGTTTGCTAAAATGTGTAGCGAAGCGAAACCGAGCAAACTGTTAGCAGTGATCTTCACCCGATAAAATGGACACCTTCCACGTTTCAAATAACTGCCGATTCAAACTCAGCAGGTGATTTATATCCTAAACTCGAATGCAATCTCTGTCTATTGTAAAAATAGTTTAGGTAACCCTTTAATTTTGAATG
>NZ_JBDUZQ010000005.1:0-81065 GCF_039943935.1 Paraglaciecola sp. | reverse complement strand
TGATAATAAGGGGTATCGACAAGACTAATTTGGCTTTTACGGGACTGAGGCATAACACACCATCCTTGGTTGTTTGAATAACCTAAAGCTTAGAACAAAGCTGTGATTTAGCTAACTTTAAAAATGGGTGTCTTGTTTATTGTGATGAAATAATAGATTTAGCCAATGAACTAACAAGCCGTTCTGAACTTAATATTGATCCCAATCAGGTATACATAACCGGGTTTTCTTCGGGAGGCGGACAAGCGAATGTCATTGCATGTTTGGCGCCAGACATATTTGCGGGAGTAGGTTCAGCAGCAGGGCCTGGGTTAGGCACTAGTGCAAATCAATATTTATTTGTTCCATGGAATTACTCTGACCAAGACAAAGCAACCTTGTGTCAAAACATGTCTGGTAATTATACGGCTGACTTGACAACACAAATTTATTCTACAATTCATGGCAGTAATGACTCTTCTGTGGCACCGGGGTTCAATGACCATGGAGCAGATATTATGAGTTTAGTTTATGGCGCTACAGTTCAAGGACAATCTACAACAATAGCGACTGGTGGAACAAAAACAGTTTACTCCGATAGTGTTGGCCCTCGAGTATCAAAAATTTCGGTATCTGGAATGGGGCATGATTGGTCTACAGGAAACGGCGGTAACTCAGGCTATTTTGTCAATGATAAAGTCGACTATCCAAACTATGTTACGCAGTGGTTTTTTGACAATAATCGACGTATAAATAATGGTAATAATGCCATAGACGCAGATGAAGATGGATATAGTTCAATCAGTGATTGCAATGATTTAGATGCCAATATCAATCCTGGTGCCATTGATATATGTGGAGATGGGATTGATCAAAGTTGCAGTGGTAGCGACTCTATTTGCTCCTCTTGGATTTGCAAAGAATATACAACTTATAACACATACCATTACAATGCATCCCCCAAACGAGCAACTTATTGGTACTATAATTTTCAATATCATTATTATGCTAAAGGAAGTAGCGAAGAATTAGCTTTTACTGGGCCCTATTCGATCACGACAGTATCCGAAACAAACCAAGGCTATTTTGAAAAAGGACCATGCCTTTAAAAACTTAGATGGACACCCATTTTAGAGCTTTCAGAAAAATCACTAAGTTGGATTATGACGAAGTAAACACGGGTGTCTAGCATAGTCTCCATCCTTAATTGTTTGAATGCCTTAGAGTTTAGAACAAAACTGTGATTTAGCTATCTTTAACAATGGGTGTATTGTTTATTTTTACCTCAGGAAAACCAAAAAAAGTAGCCATCATTACTTGTATCAGAAAGATGGTTGTTATCTTGAACTCAATGCTAAGAGACGGCGTGATGTGGGAAGCGCCAAAGGCTAAAAATTAACTATTGGCGCCATAGTCTCTTGATATACGAATTATTTGCCAAAAATACCAGAATAGATTTCATCTCTTAGCTTATTGAAACTTGAGATAAAACTACCATTGGATAAACTAAAAACTCCACCTAAAATAATTAATAAAATAGGGATAAATAAAGCAAAAATTTTAGCCTCCATATCCTGCCTTTCGATACCATTAACAACAACTGTAGCATTAGAGTCAAGAACAACTTCAAGAGCTGGGTATCCAATTAAAATACCGATACAAATAAATACGAAACCTATAACTTTAGGAAATTTCAAATGAGCTCTTTGCGGTTTAAACATATTCTGCCTTAATTCGTATAACGCTCCAAAGCGCCGGCGCGCGCTTTTTGCGCGATGGGGTGGCTTTGTTTGTTATGTTTTAAATGCATTAAAGCTATTACCTAATGTTATGTAGCTGCTGATAATACTAGAATTATAATTGTACTTACTACAACTACTATAAGTACTTTTTGCCATGGATATCCTGCAATTTTTGTATTGCATACAGTGCATACGAAGTAAGAATATTTTGACCGCACTCGGACTTCTTTTGGCGAAACTATAGAATTACATTTTTTGCACGTTTTCATGTTTGAGCTTAAATTTATCTCTTAAAACATAACGCTTAACATATAGGGCAATTACTTGCTGGCTATACTGCGCGAAGCGCCAGCCAGTGAGTAATTGTCCCAGCGAGCCTTCGAGCGAAATAATGTTTTTGTTATACCTACTATTCGACATAATTGACGTTATACGCTGTTACGCTTATTTTTACTTTTTCACAGGGGTTATCGGCATTTTTACCAACACAATAACCTGTAAACCAAATGTCACCTAAACCTATATGTAAGCCATATGAGTTGGCAAACAAAGTAGAGAATGCTTGTTTTTCTACTCTACCTAACATCTCGCTGGTTATTATTCGACCATAGTTAGCTAGAAACTCCTTACTATTTTTAAAGTATTCAGTGCCAGCCTTGAAATTCACTCGAATAGGGTAACCATTATATTTTGCAACTTCCTCAGCATTTTTTAATACCAGTGCAGATTTCAATTTATAAAAAAATTCTTCGTATATTTTACTTTCACCATATAAATTTTTAAGTCGATTCCTTGCTTCTTCATCGGGAGAGGCCTTTAAAGAAAAAGTAAAAAAGAATAATGCCAGCAGAGCTAAATGTTTCAATAGTTTCATTTGTAGGTATAACGCCCCAAGCAGCGGAAAATGCGAACGTTTTGGCGCAGCCAGTGAGTGGTTTTCCGATCCCTTGGTTTGTTAGGCATTTTGTAGCCTACTGATAAAAGGAAGGGAGTTTGATAAAACTACAAACGAAAAGTTTTTTGTTACTACGAACCACTCCTTTAACCAATTTTCAGATCTAGCTATCCCCAATATATCTTTCTCTGAGCCTTCCTTTGAAAGCCACCCACCTTTGAGTATTTCATAAATCAAATGACCAGATTTGAATTCACCAGATTCCCAATAATACCTTAAATCGCCTTCTTCCATATAACGAAAAGCCCACACCTGTTCATTAAAAGTGATTTCGTATTCTTCACCATAATCAAAATCGACAACGATCGTTAGACTTTGATTTTTGAATTCAACACTAGAAATATTCGATTCGTAGCCGGAATTACTTTGAACATCAAATATTGGTACTGCTTCAATCATTGAGTGTGCCTAACGCCCCAATTTGGGGAAATTACGAGTGTTTTGGCACGAAGTGCCAGCGAGTAATTTTCCCAAGCCAGCTTGATGGCTGAACAACATTGGTTTGTTAGATGCCATTAGTCACCTGAAGAGCCAACCCCACTGCTATCTTGCGGGCCACCCCCCAAACTTTTTGAAGAACGAGATGGTGCATCCTGACTACGATTTAATAACCAAAGACCAATGGCTGCGAAAAAAGGTATTAACCAAACAATAAATATCTGAGCACCTTTTTGAAAGGTTTCCAAGTCGTCTCGGCGCGCTAGAAATATAGAAACAATAATATTAAATAAAATAGCTATGCCTACGATTACGTACCAAATTTCAAGCTCCATTTAAATTCTCCTATGGCATATAACAATTTATTAGACGGCATTATGTCGTGTTTAAACACCCCATAATGTCGTTTATTATTCGGGCTATTTTATTAAAAATCCCATACATGCTTATTTTATAACTGTTTTTTCCATATCAAGCAAAAGCTATATGTGGAAATACCCCAAAATGTCCACAATTTGCTGTTATTGGACAAATCACAAAATACTGTATATGAAAACAGTAAAATTTATCACAATGACAACCTTATGAATAAGTCTCCTTTTTTACAACATATCATCCAAGTTATGCGCAAAGCCAATGATGGCTGAAGATAGAATAACGTAGAACGCAGTTATCCAGATGACAGTGAGCGAAGTGAATAAGTGACTTAACCATAAGTGAACAATAAGCCCAGCGAATAACAAACCATAAAAAACCCGCTAGCAGCGGGTTTTTGTATTTGGAAGAATCATTAAAAATTAACGCAATTTACCAACCGGTGATTTCACGTAAACCTTTACCGATATCAGCAAGAGAACGAACAGTTTTAACACCTGCAGCTTCTAATGCTTTGAATTTTTCATCAGCTGTACCTTTACCGCCAGCGATAATTGCGCCAGCATGACCCATACGCTTACCTTCTGGTGCAGTTACACCAGCAATGTAAGATACAACAGGCTTAGTAACGTTAGCTTTGATGAACTCAGCAGCTTCTTCTTCTGCAGAACCACCAATTTCACCAATCATAACGATTGCTTCTGTAGCCGGATCTTCTTGGAACAATTTCAAGATGTCGATGAAGTTAGAACCAGGGATAGGGTCACCACCAATACCTACACAAGTAGATTGGCCGAAACCTTCATCTGTAGTTTGCTTAACGGCTTCGTACGTCAAAGTACCAGAACGTGAAACGATACCAACTTTACCAGGCTTATGGATGTGGCCAGGCATGATACCAATTTTACATTCGCCTGGAGTAATAACACCTGGGCAGTTAGGACCGATCATGCGAACGCCTTTAACGTTCAAGTATTCTTTAACGAATAACATGTCGATAGTTGGAATACCTTCTGTGATACAGATGATCAATTCGATACCAGCGTCTGCCGCTTCAACGATTGAATCTTTACAGAATGCAGCTGGTACATAGATAACAGATGCAGTAGCACCAGTTGTCTCAACCGCTTCACGTACTGTATTGAATACAGGTAAATCTAGGTGAGTTGTTCCACCTTTACCAGGTGTTACACCACCAACCATTTTTGTACCATAAGCAATAGCTTGCTCAGAATGGAAAGTACCTTGACCACCAGTAAAACCCTGACAGATAACTTTGGTGTCTTTATTAATTAATACAGACATTATTTGCCCTCCGCGGCTTTAACAACTAGCTGTGCTGCGTCAGTTAAACTGCTTGCAGCTATGATATCTAGGTCTGACTTAGCTAATACTTCACGACCAAGTTCAGCGTTTGTCCCTTCAAGACGAACAACAACAGGCACCTTAACTCCAACTTCTTTAACTGCACCGATAATACCTTCAGCGATCATGTCACAACGTACAATCCCACCAAAAATGTTAACTAGTACAGCACTAACATTACTGTCAGAAAGTATGATTTTAAATGCTTCAGCAACACGTTCTTTAGTTGCACCACCGCCTACATCAAGGAAGTTAGCTGGCTTGCCACCGTGAAGGTTAACAATATCCATAGTACCCATAGCAAGTCCAGCACCGTTAACCATACAACCAACGTTTCCGTCTAGAGCTACATAGTTTAGTTCCCACTTAGCCGCTTCAGCTTCACGAGCGTCATCTTGTGATGGATCGTGCATAGCTTTAACTTTAGGCTGACGGTAAGCAGCGTTACCATCGATAGCAACTTTCGCATCTAGACAATGAATATCACCGTCGTCTTTGATTACTAGAGGGTTGATTTCGATAAGTGCGATATCAAGATCTACAAACATTTTAGCTAAACCTAAGAAAATCTTAGTGAATTGCTTAATTTGTACGCCTTTAAGACCTAATTGAAAAGCCATCTCACGAGCTTGGTATGGTTGAGCACCAACAATTGGATCAATTTCAGCTTTCAGAATTTTTTCTGGCGTTTCTTCTGCAACGGTTTCGATTTCGACACCGCCTTCAGTAGAAGCCATGAATACAACACGACGTGAAGTACGATCAACAACAGCGCCTAAATAAAGTTCATCAGCAATATCAGTACAAGATTCAACTAAGATTTTGCTTACTGGTTGGCCGTTTTCGTCTGTTTGAAACGTAACTAGGTTTTTACCTAACCAGTTTTCAGCGAAGGCTTTGATTTCTTCTTTAGACTTAACTAATTTAACACCGCCAGCCTTACCTCGGCCACCTGCGTGCACTTGGCATTTAACCACCCACTCACTTCCGCCAATTTTATCAGCCGCTGCTGCAGCTTCTTCTGGAGAATCTGTAGCGATCCCTTCAGACACTGGCAAGCCATATTCTTTGAATAATTGCTTGCCTTGATATTCATGCAAATTCATGGTTTTTTACCCGTTTTATTTAAGAAAAAAGCGGCTTATTAGCTGCTTTATTTTTTATGCCGTTACCATTTATAACTAGTAACAGCGAGATGCAGGCAAGAGTAATTCTTACCTGCCTCGTTCAATTACACGTCTAACAATAAACGCGTAGGATCTTCTAACATTTCTTTAATAGTAACCAAGAAACCAACCGACTCTTTACCGTCGATAATTCTGTGATCATAAGAAAGTGCTAAATACATCATTGGCAAAATCTCTACTTTGCCATTCACTGCCATAGGTCTATCTTGGATCTTATGCATGCCCAAAATAGCACTTTGTGGAAGGTTTAAGATTGGTGTAGACATCAAAGAACCAAATACACCACCATTAGTAATAGTAAAATTACCGCCCTGCATATCAGCAAGACTTAATTTACCATCACGTCCTTTTAGCGCCAGCTCACGAATACCACCTTCGATACCAGCCATGCCTAACGCATCGGTATCTTTAAGTACTGGTGTCACTAAACCGCGAGGAGTAGATACTGCAATAGAGATATCGAAATAGTTGTGATAACAAATATCATCACCGTCAATAGAAGCATTTACTTCTGGGAAGCGTTTAAGGGCCTCAGTTACCGCTTTAACGTAAAACGACATAAAGCCTAAGCGAATACCATGTCGCTTTTCAAACTGCTCTTGGTACTGTTTACGTAAATCCATGATTGGCTTCATGTTAACTTCGTTAAAGGTCGTTAGCATTGCTGTGCTATTTTTAGCTTCTAATAAACGCGTAGCAATTGTTTTACGTAAACGAGTCATTGGAACACGTTTATCTGTTCTATTACCTAGCGCAACAGCTGGAGCTGCAGTTTCTGCAGCAGCAGGTTTAGCAGCTGGCGCTTGTAATGATTTCTCAACGTCTTCCTTCGTGATACGTCCGCCTTTACCTGTACCTTTAATGCTTGATGCATCGATACCTTTTTCAGTTAACAAACGACGTACAGACGGGCTAAGTGCATCATTGTCTTCTGATGTAGCTTCTGAAGCTTCAGCTACTGGCGCTGCAGCGGCGGCACCAGCAACAAATTTAGCAATAACTTGCTCACCTGTTACGGTTTCACCTTCAGGGGATAAAATCTCACTTAGTGAGCCGTCTGCCGGAGCAACAACTTCTAAGACTACTTTATCTGTCTCGATATCAACTAAATTTTGATCTCGAGAAATCGCTTCACCTGGCTGAACATGCCATGTTGCTACTGTTGCATCTGC
The DNA here is from genome assembly GCF_039943935.1 of Paraglaciecola sp. Classification (GTDB taxonomy): domain Bacteria; phylum Pseudomonadota; class Gammaproteobacteria; order Enterobacterales; family Alteromonadaceae; genus Paraglaciecola. The sequence goes on along the minus strand of NZ_JBDUZQ010000005.1, from coordinate 73,852 downwards.
CACTGACTCTGGCAGAACAGGTACCTTAATATCCACTGACTCACCTTTATTACCGGATGGTTGATTTGATTCTGCACTTGCAACAGGCGCTGAAGCACTAGCAGTTGCTGAACCTTCTTCGAAATTTGCTATTGTTTGCTCGCCTAAAACGGTCTCGCCTTCCATTTGGAATATTTCTGAGACGACTCCATCAGCTGGCGCTACTACTTCTAGTACTACTTTATCTGTTTCAATATCTACCAAGTTCTGATCTCGGCTGACTTTATCACCTACCTTTACGTGCCAGGTCGCGATTGATGCATCTGCCACTGATTCAGGTAATACCGGTACTTTGATTTCGATTGTCATACTGGTTCCTTATAAAATTGTTAATGCATCATCAACCAAGTCTTTTTGCTGTTGGTTGTGAACTGAAATATACCCTACTGCAGGAGAAGCAGACGCTTTTCTGCCAGCATAGGTCAAAGTCGCACCTTTTGGCAATGCAGCCCAAAAATGATGTTGACTACAATACCAAGCACCTTGATTTTGCGGCTCTTCTTGACACCAAACCCAATCTTTTGCTGTTTTGAATTTACTTACAATTTGCCCTATTTCTTCATGAGGGAATGGGTAAAGCTGTTCAATACGAATAATAGCAATATCATCTTGTTCGTTCTTACGACGTTGTTCTAATAAATCGTAATAGACTTTGCCTGAACACATCACAACACGTTTAACTTTACTTGGGCTAATGTCATCTACTTCATCGATCACGTTATGAAAAACGCCTTCAGCTAATTCATCAATGGATGATGTAGCTAACGGGTGACGTAACAATGATTTGGGTGACATCACTATCAAAGGCCGACGCATAGGTCGTAAAGATTGACGGCGCAACATGTTAAATACTTGAGCAGGTGTAGATGGTACACACACTTGCCAGTTATGATCGGCACACATTTGTAAGAAACGTTCTAATCTGGCGGAGCTATGCTCTGGACCTTGGCCTTCATAACCATGTGGTAATAACATTGTTAAACCACACAAACGCCCCCATTTTGCTTCGCCTGAACTTAAGAACTGATCGATAACCACTTGAGCACCATTGGCAAAGTCACCAAACTGCGCTTCCCAAATGGTTAATGTACCTGGTTCAGCTGTAGCATAACCAAATTCAAATGCGAGTACTGCAGCTTCTGACAATACAGAATCGTAGATTTCCATAGTGCCTTGCTCTGAATGCAAGTTCTGAAGTGGCATGTAGTCACTGCCATCAGTTTGATTATGTAAAACAGCGTGACGATGGAAGAATGTGCCACGACCAGAGTCTTGACCTGTCATTCGAATATTAGCGCCACCATCAACTATTGACGCGTATGCTAAGTTTTCTGCCATGCCCCAATCGTAGGCTTTGTCACCCGCTACCATTGCTTTTCTGTCTTGATATAACTTCGCAACACGAGACTGTAATTTATGATCTTCCGGGAAAGTACATAACTTATTGCCTAGCTCTATGATTTTGTCAGCACTAATTGCGCTATCAAACTTAGCATCCCAATCGTGCCCTAAATATGGAGTCCAATCTACAGAGTGTTCTGTCATTGGGCGCCACTCTTCTACAACACATGCTCCGTGGTCTAACGCAGCGCGGTATTCACTTACGAGCTTTTCAACTTCATGAGCTTCAATACTACCTTCTGCTATAAGTTGGTCTGCATATATTTTACGAGGAACGGGATGCTTTTTAATTTTCTGATACATCAAAGGCTGAGTAGCATTAGGCTCATCAGCTTCGTTGTGGCCATGCCTTCTGTAACATACTAAATCTATGACTACGTCACGTTTAAACTGATTACGGTAATCAAGGGCTAGTTTAGTAACGAATAAAACTGCTTCAGGATCATCAGAATTAACATGAAAAATTGGCGCTTGGACCATTTTTGCAATGTCAGTACAATATTGAGTAGAGCGTGTATCTTCTGTCTTAGATGTAGTAAAACCAACTTGGTTGTTGATAACAATACGTACAGTACCGCCTACTTGGAAGCCCCGAGTTTGGGACATATTAAAGGTTTCTTGAACTACACCTTGACCAGCAATAGCTGAATCACCATGAATAGTAATAGGTAAAACAACAGAGCCATCACTGCAGCCACGTCTATCCAATCTGGCTCTCACAGAGCCGATAACAACTGGGTTAACAATCTCTAGATGCGAAGGATTAAAAGAAAGCGCTAAATGTAGATTGCCACCTGGGGTAGCAAAGTCTGAAGAATAACCAGCATGGTATTTTACGTCACCCGCACCTAAGCTATCATCATGTTTACCAGCGAATTCATCGAACAACACTGAAGGGTTTTTACCTAAAACATTTACTAGTGTATTAATACGGCCTCTATGTGCCATACCAATTACGACTTCTTTCGTGCCTTTAGTACCAGCATGACTAATTAAGCCTTTAAGCATAGGAACTAATGCATCACCACCTTCAAGTGAAAATCGCTTTGCGCCAGGGAACTTAGCACCAAGGTATTTTTCCATACCATCAGCAGCAACTAACCCCTTAAGAATACTAACTTTTTCGTCTCTCGATATTTCAGGCTTTGCTTGAACCGATTCGATGCGGTTTTGTAACCAACGTTTCTGGTCAGTATCGGTAATATGCATATATTCAGTACCGATAGAGCCGCAATATGTCCGATTTAAAGACTTAAATAATTCACCAAGGGGTAAGGTTTCTTTGCCAATCGCGTAAGAACCCACATTGAAGTTAGTTTCAAAGTCACTTTCAGAAAGATTATGATGGGATAATTCTAAATCACGAACTCTAGGTTGTTTCCATAGCTCGAGTGGATCTAAATTAGCGTGTTGATGACCTCTAAAGCGATAAGCATTAATTAATTGTAATACCTTCACTTGTTTATCATCACCACTGACAGTTGCCTGTGTTGCAACTGCTCCGGCCCCTGCTCTAGCTGCTGGGCCTAATGCAGCTAATGTACGAAACTGCTCTCGTACTTGGCTGTGTTTTGTTTCAACAGCCACACCTTCTACTTCAGGTAATTTATCAAATACGTTTCGCCATTCTTCAGAGACGCTTTGCGCATCTTCAAGATAAGCTTCGTACATATCTTCTACATAAGTAGCGTTGCCGCCAGACATGTGAGATGAATCCCACCATGCTTTCATCACGCTTTGCTGCATTGTCTTCCCTTGGTTTAATCAGACTTGCAAATTAAGATGTGCAAGTGCACGCTTAACGTTTATCGGTGGGTAAACACCCGTTTTATAGGATTGGCAAGGCCAATGCAAAATACATTGGCCTAAAGCTCCTATACTGCTCTTTTTAACAACATAGATTTGATATGACCAATCGCTTTAGTTGGATTCAAACCTTTAGGACATACACTGACACAGTTCATGATGCCGTGACATCTAAATACACTAAATGCATCATCTAGATCATTTAAGCGTTCTTCGGTAGCGGTATCTCTGCTGTCAGCTAAAAATCGGTATGCATGTAACAAACCTGCAGGTCCAATAAACTTATCAGGGTTCCACCAAAAAGATGGGCACGATGTTGAACAACACGCACACAAGATACATTCATAAAGACCGTCTAACTTCTCTCTCTCTTCAGGCGCTTGTAAAAACTCACGAGCTGGAGGTTGGTTATCATCGTTAATTAAGAATGGCTTAATCTTTTCGTATTGAGTATAAAACTGTGTCATATCCACAACTAAATCACGAACGACAGGTAGACCAGGTAGAGGTCTTACTACAATTTTAGCACTTTTAAGTGCCGATAAAGGTGTAATACACGCTAAACCGTTTTTGCCGTTCATGTTTACACCGTCAGATCCACAAACGCCTTCACGGCAAGAACGGCGAAATGACAATGTTGCGTCCTGTTCTTTAAGTGCGATTAAAGCATCTAAGACCATCATATCTTGGCCCTCTTGGACCTCTAGCTGATAGTCTTGCATGCGTGGCGCATTGTCTACATCAGGATTGTAACGGTAAATAGAAAAATTCATTTGCATTGTCGTTACTCCTAGTACGTTCTTGCTTTAGGTGGAAAGGCTTCGCGCAATTTAGGTGACATATTCACCTCACGCTTTAGCATGGCATCGTTTTCTGGTAAGAACACTGAGTGGCACAACCAATTAGCATCATCTCGCTCTGGGAAATCAAAACGACTATGTGCTCCACGGCTTTCAGTTCTAAAGTTAGCGGCAACTGCAGTGCTGTATGCAGTCTCCATTAAGTTATCTAATTCTAGGCATTCTATACGCTGTGTATTGAAATCATTACTCTTATCATCTAAGCGAGCATGTTGAAGTCTTTCGCGTATTTCTCCTAGCTCTTTCAAGCCTGTTGCCATTGCATCACCTTCACGGAATACAGAAAAATTAAGCTGCATACATTGTTGAAGATCTTTCTTAATTTGAACTGGGTCCTCACCCTTACCAATTTCAGAATTCTCCCAACGATTAAATCGAGTAAGCGCTGCATCAACATCATCAGTAGATGCTTCGCGAGCTTCAATTCCGTCAATTGCAGAGCCAAGATGTAAACCAGTCGCACGACCAAATACAACTAAATCTAATAATGAGTTACCGCCTAGACGATTAGCACCATGAACAGATACACAAGCAATTTCACCACAAGCGAACAACCCTTTAATTGGGCTTTCTTTGCCGTTTGCATCAATACTTAGTGCTTGGCCATCAACATTTGTTGGAATACCACCCATCATATAGTGACAAGTAGGAATAACAGGAATAGGTTCTTTAACCGGATCAACGTGAGCGAATGTACGAGATAACTCAAGTATGCCAGGAAGGCGAGACTCAAGAACCTCTTTACCTAAGTGATCAAGCTTTAACTTACAATGAGGTCCAAGAGGCCCATCAAAACCACGGCCTTCACGGATTTCAGTCATCATAGAGCGGGCAACAACATCACGACCTGCTAAGTCTTTAGCATTTGGAGCATAACGTTCCATGAAACGTTCACCGTCTTTATTCAATAAATAACCACCCTCACCACGACAACCTTCGGTTACTAATGTACCTGCGCCAGCTATACCTGTTGGGTGGAACTGCCACATTTCCATATCTTGCATAGGAACACCAGCCCGTAGGGCCATACCTACACCATCACCTGTGTTTATGTGAGCATTAGTGGTAGAAGCATATATGCGCCCTGCTCCACCAGTTGCTAAAACGACGGCTTTGGATTTGAAGTAGACTACTTCACCAGACTCAATATCAATAGCAGTACATCCAACAACATCACCGTCTTGATTTTTGACTAAGTCTAAGGCATACCATTCGCTAAATACTTTTGTTTTATTTTTGACATTTTGTTGATACAACAAATGTAATAATGCGTGTCCAGTTCTATCAGCTGCTGCTGCAGTACGGGCACCTTGTTCACCGCCAAATGCTTTCGATTGACCACCAAACGGACGTTGATAGATTTTTCCATTTTCAAAACGCGAAAAAGGTAAACCCATGTTCTCCATTTCGATAATAGCTTCTGGACCAGTTTTACACATGTATTCGATAGCGTCTTGGTCACCTATGTAATCGGAACCTTTTACAGTATCGTACATATGCCATTCCCAGTTATCGTCATGGGCGTTACCTAAGGCAACCGTAATGCCACCTTGAGCTGAAACTGTATGTGAACGAGTTGGAAATACTTTTGATAACAATGCACAAGATTTTCCAGATTCTGATATCTGTAATGCCGCGCGCATTCCAGCGCCACCGGCTCCAATAACAACTGCATCGTACTCATGAACAGGAATACTCATTTACACACCCCACAAAACAAATAAACCTACTGCTACATATACAAAAGCAATTAGGTTAAGAATAAATTGGATAAACGCTCGTAAGCCTGGCGCTTTAACGTAATCTGTCAATACTTGCCACATACCTATACGTACGTGAAGCATAATTGACACTAACGCTGCAAAGGTGAAAACCTTCATAGCTATATTTGAAAATAAGTCTTTCCAAATTTCAAATGTTACTTCTGGCGTACATGCAAAAAAGCCGCCCATAAATATTGCAAACGCAACCATGATGATAGCGGTAGCTCGTATAGTTACGAAATCCTGCACACCATTACGTTTTAAACTTGCTTGACCAGTTACCATAATACAACTCCTATTACGACTGTAAGAATAATCCAAGCTGCAATGATAATCTTTGCGCTTAAATCACCTGATTGAAGCTCTTCCCAATGTCCCAAATCCATAATCATATGTCTAACACCACCTAACACATGAAACAAAAGGGCTGAAATAGTTCCAATAGAAACGAATAATCCTAAAGGTCCACTCATCTGTTCTTGAACAAATGAAAAGCCTTCAGAAGAAGATACAGATACAGCCCAAGCCCAGATCACAAACATTAGCGCAAAAAATAATGCGACACCTGTAATACGATGGAGAATGGAAGTAATAGCTGCAGGAGGGAAACTAATAGTATTGAGTTGTAAATTAACTGGTCTTTGTTTTTTCACGTTTATCGCTCTTTTTACCCGAGGGTTGTTTAAACATTTTTGCAATTGACATTTTGCATGCCGAATAACAGCCAAAAATGCCACCACAGTGTTAAATCAATGTAAATCAATAGTTAACAAGAAGTGTGCAATTTAATTTTCAGCACGTAAAGCCTAAGAAGTATATCCACCGACGAGAGGAAATACAATTATTGTTCAGTATTAAAGGGTTAACTATTTTAACAATACACATCTTTGAATTGCCATAACTCTAGGTATGCTTTACATTATAATAATAAAAAAATCGTTATACATTTCTCTAATTTAGAATTCACATTAGTTATAATCAAGTGTTAACAGGTTCTAAAATGGATGTTAACCGTACAATGCAAAAAACTTATTTGCTTTTAACATACTAAAGGAGCGAATTTTTACTGTATATGAGCGCATAAAAATTGACATCAAGCTGCATTGTCAGTACAAATAGCGACGATTTCGCCCCCTACATTTAGCGTCATAAGCTAATTTGGAACATAAAAACGATTCTGAGGAGAACAATGTATGGCAGATAACAAAGCCATTTTAAAAGCAGGTGATATAGAAGTAGAACTACCGATTTTGTCTGGTACTGAAGGGAATGATGTCATAGATATCCGTACTTTAGGTAGCACCGGTTACTTCACTCACGATCCAGGCTTTATGGCCACGAGTTCTTGTGAATCATCAATTACGTTTATTGACGGTGCTAAAGGTATCTTGTTACATAGAGGTTACTCGATTGAAGATTTAGCTAGAGAAGCTGATTATATCGAAGTCTGTTACATGCTTCTTCATGACAAAACTCCTAATACTGAAGAATATAACGATTTCAAAAACACGATTACTCGTCACACATTAGTTCATGACCAAGTTAATAACTTGTTCCGCGGATTTAGACGTGATGCTCACCCAATGGCGATGTTATGTGGAACCGTTGGCGCTATGTCATCTTTCTACCATGATGACCTAGATATCAGCGACCCTGAACAAAGACTGCGTAGCGGGCACCGTTTAATTGCTAAGATGCCTACGTTAGTAGCAATGTGTTATAAGTACAACATTGGTCAGCCTTTCGTTTATCCTAGAAATGATTTGAGTTATGCCGAAAACTTCCTAAACATGATGTTCTCTGTACCAGCTGAAGATTACAAGATTAGTCCGGCAGTAGCTAAAGCAGTTGATAGAATATTCATACTACATGCTGACCACGAACAAAATGCATCGACATCCACAGTCCGTTTAGCTGGTTCATCAGGCGCTAACCCTTATGCATGTATTGCTGCAGGTGTTGCTTCGTTATGGGGTCCTGCTCATGGTGGTGCTAATGAAGCTTGTTTAACTATGCTTGAAGAAATTGGCTCTGTTGATCGTATTCCTGAATTTATTGCACGTGCTAAAGACAAAGCTGATCCGTTCAGATTGATGGGCTTTGGTCATAGGGTTTATAAGAACTTTGATCCTCGTGCAACGGTAATGCGCGAAAGTTGCCACGAAGTATTACAAGAGCTAAATATCGATGATCCACTACTTAAAGTAGCAATGGAACTAGAAAAAATTGCTCTTAGCGACCCTTACTTCGCAGAAAAGAAACTTTTCCCGAATGTTGATTTCTACTCAGGCATAATTTTGAAAGCTATCGGTATTCCTACCAATATGTTCACATGTATTTTTGCACTTGCACGTACTGTTGGATGGGTATCTCATTGGCACGAGATGTTAAGTCAGCCGGGTCAAAAAATCGGTCGTCCTCGCCAATTATATACCGGTGAAGCCAAACGTCCTTACAATCAAATTGAAAAATAAAACTTTCAAGTTTTAAAAAGGCGACCTAGTGGTCGCCTTTTTTTGTTTTAGTGATTGAACCTTATATACTAAGATTAAAATAATCAGACGTTCTTTAAATTTAGTTTTCAATTAGAACTGAGTATCTTCATTGGTAAACGAAGCATCATATATATAAACAGTCACAACAACCATATAGTTCTATCCTAAACACTAGGGGATATCTAAACCAAGAAAAAGTAACAAAATCGTCCAGAATTACATTGGTTATATTACTTTTAAAATATGACAGTCGCACTAATTACTGCAAATACAGTTGATTAAATCACTTAACCTTCGACTATTTTATTTTTACCCGTTTGTTTAGCAGTTAACAGAGCTTGGTCAGCACGTTTCATAATGGAGTCCCACGTTGTAACTTTGTCAGGAGTAGTGATGTACAACCCGATACTAACAGTGACGTGTATACTCTTTACTGAAAATTTCAATTTACTAATATTGTTTAAAATATTTTTTGCTGTTGCCATGGCTTGTTCTCTATCACTATCACTTAGTAATACTTGAAACTCTTCTCCCCCCCAACGTCCAGCAAATTTATTTTCTGAATTCATAAATGATTGAATTTCTGAAGCAATAGATACAATGCATTCATCTCCAATATCATGGCCATATTGGTCATTTACTTGTTTAAAATCGTCAATGTCAATCATCATCACACCCAACTTGGTCTGATTCAGTTCATTAGACTCTAATGCATAAGTAATATATTCATTTAGCGCTGTACGATTAGGAATATTCGTTAAAGGACAAATTCGATTCGTTTTTTCGCTATGCATCCATTCATAACTTTTTCGAAAATAGAGAGCAATACTCAGAAAGCTGAGTACTGAAGCAATTAAGAACACCCCATATAATGAATAATTTGACGTATATATTATATGTGACTCTGCAGCTAGAACAGCTCGTGTATCTCCTACTACCCAATCAACCTTTGCGCTATAGGGATGGTTATTGTGGCAGTCAACACAGCTTTGATCATTCATAGTAACTGCACGCCCAAAAAATGCACTCATATCCTCTCCGTTATCTACAACTTTAAATATAGAGTTAACAGAGTTTTCATTCAATGCAGCGAGCACTTGAACTTCATGCTCATTAGATGGAATAGCAGTATTTTTACGCCATGGAAATGGATGATCACTATACATCCAAACTCGTTGCCCTGGGGTGCTAACGCTTTTTGCTAGCTCTATACTAAAAGTTGCAGGGTTAGGTACTTTATATTCAAAATCGACATGGTCATGGCCTGTTTCGATTGAAATTTTAGCGCTTAGTTTTTGTAATACCTGACTGTAAGAACGTCTAGCATTATCCACCAATTGAGTGACCAGTTCGGCGTTTTTGCGAGCGGATTCAATGGCACGCTGCTGGTAATGTTGGTCGATCAAATATATGCCTCCGCCCGTAGACATAATTGATACAACGATAAGAAGGAATATCGCGACTATATTATTGGATTTGTTTTTGATCATTTTCAATCATCATTATTGATTTATTAAATTAATACTCTAAATTTCGTGATTAAAAATATTTGTCCATCTGTTTATTGTTGTTAAGCAAATTTAAAATAACAATAAATAGTATAGTTTGATTTGTAATTTTACCTATTAAATACCATCCGTAAAATAAGAAATATTATCACTAAGATCACTAGTATATACTTAAATTTCAACTAGTAATGATTATACTCAATCAAGAGGACACTATACTTTAGTATAGTGAGTAATCTTAAGACAATGGCTAGATCACTTTCTATATTATTAACCTTCTAACAACCTCTATGAATTTCACTTTATCTTAGACATAAAAAAAGACGCTTGCGCGTCTTTTTTGTATGCATAAATCGATTAACGACGTAGGCCTAAACGTTTTATCAAGTCTTGATAACGTTCAACATTTTTACCCTTAAGGTAATCAAGAAGTTTACGACGCTGGCTAACCATACGTAATAGACCACGACGTGAGTGGTGATCTTTCTTATGATCTGCAAAGTGGCCCTGTAGTTTGTTGATATTGCTAGTAAGCAATGCAACTTGAACTTCAGGTGAACCTGTATCACCTTCTTTAACGCCATATTCAGCAATAATTGCTGCAGTTTCTTGTGTACTTAGTGACATAATTTTCTCCAAAAAATAAGAGTTTAAAGATACAACTCGCCGATCACTAATTCAGCAAGCCAAAAAGAGCGCGTATTATAGCCTCGCATCTTGCAATAACAAGGACTATTTAACTATTAATACACCACCGAACGTTTAGGTGCTACTTTTGCATCATCATCAATAAAACCAACACCTAAAAATTTACCACTTTGCTCACTATATACCTTTACTAAAGTACCTTCGGAGAATTCTGACCTTCCATTAAAATTGACTGGGTTACCATTTCTGAAGAACCCTTCACCTATTTCTCCAATTTCAACGTCTGGTAATTCTTTTACTGCAGAATCCATTGGCAACAGCAACCCGTCTAACTCACTAAAAGTATCATTGTTTAACAAATCAGCGGTTTCATCATCTATTTTATTTCGAATAATTTGAAGCGCCTCAATAGTCATCATTCTGTCAACAGGATAATCAGTTACTTGTGTGCGATGAAGTTTACTTACGTAAGCTCCGCAACCTAATAATTGGCCTAAATCATCTACTAAAGAGCGTATGTAAGTACCTTTGCTACAATGCACGGTCATATCGACCTCTTCACCTTCAAACCTATCAACTATTAATTTAAAAATAGTGATGTCTCGGGCTTCTCTTTCAATATTTATTCCTTGGCGAGCATAAAAATACAAGGGCTTACCTTGATGCTTTAAAGCTGAATACATAGAAGGAACTTGCTTGATTGGCCCTCTAAACATATCACAGGCTGAATGTAATTTATCTTCATTGACATTAACTATTCTAGTGTCTACAACCTCACCGTCTGCGTCTGAAGTTGTCGTTCGGACCCCCAGCTTTGCAGTAACTTGATAAGTTTTATCCGCATCTAATAGAAACTGAGAAAACTTTGTTGCCTCACCCAAGCAAATAGGCAGCATGCCAGTAGCTAAGGGATCTAATGCCCCAGTATGCCCAGCTTTTGCTGCATTAAACATACGCTTAACTTGTTGCAGTGCATGATTAGAAGATAAGCCGAGACCCTTATCTAATAAAATAATGCCATTGACTAAACGGCCTTTTCTTTTTCTGGCCATTAATTAAAGATTCTCATCAATGTCTTTATCGTTTTCATCAAAAGTGCGGCCCGCTTCTTTAGCACGCTCAGCATCTTTATTTAAGGTGTCACTTACCAAATTAGCAATACGGATCCCTTCTGTTAATGAGCCATCTCTGACAAATTTAACAGCTGGTACAGCACGCATACGCATGCGACTCGCCAATAGTTTTCGAATAAACCCTTTATTGTCTTCAAGAATCGCTAAGTATTCTTTAATTTGTTCTTCATCATTTTCAAAAAACGTTACATAAATTTTAGCATGCGCTAAATCTCGCGAAACTTCGACACCTGATACTGTCACCATACCTAAGCGAGGGTCGCGGTTTTTGAATTCATTCTGTAATATGCTGGCGATTTCTTTATGAATTTGTTGCCCGACACGGTCGGTACGTGAAAACTCTCTTGCCATCTTAATTTCTCCTGATACATAACTTATGCATCTGTACACAAACAAAACGGAGGCCGAGGCCTCCGTAAATTAACTTAACTCGGAATAGGTAAAACCTATTAGCTTGTTAAATATTAAAGCTCTCGTTTTACTTCAACAATTTCAAACACTTCGATCTGGTCACCCGCTTTAACATCGTTGTAGTTCTTAACACCAATACCACACTCAATGCCGTTACGGACTTCTTGAACATCATCTTTGAAACGTCTCAGTGACTCAAGTTCACCTTCATAAATAACAACGTTTTCACGTAACACTCGAATTGGATTACTACGTTTAACAATACCTTCAGTGACCATACAACCAGCGATAGCACCAATCTTTGGTGACTTAAATACATCACGTACCTCAGCCAACCCAATGATTTCTTGTCTGAACTCTGGCGCTAACATACCACTCATTGCTTGCTTAACTTCGTCAATCAATTGATAAATAATGCTGTAGTAACGTAAATCAATTTCTTCAGTTTCAACAATCTTACGGGCTGAAGCATCAGCACGAACGTTAAAACCAACTACAATTGCGCTTGAAGCTGCTGCTAAAGTTGCATCGGTTTCTGTAATTCCACCAACACCACTACCAACAATGTTGACTTTAACTTCATCAGTTGACAATTTAGTTAAAGAATCAGAGATGGCCTGAATCGAGCCTTGAACATCAGCTTTAAGCACAACGTTCAACTCGCTCACGTCACCAGCTTCCATGTTTGCGAACATGTTTTCTAGCTTAGCTTTTTGTTGCTTCGCAAGTTTAACTTCACGCTGTTTAGTGTGACGCTTAGTGGCTACCTCACGAGCTTTACGCTCATCTTGAACAACTAAGGCATTCTCACCTGCCATAGGTACACCAGATAAACCAAGGATTTCAACTGGAGTGGAAGGACCTGCAAGTTTCACATCCTTACCATTTTCATCCCGCATAGCTCGAATACGCCCGTATTCTTCACCACATAACATAATGTCACCGGCTTTAAGCTCACCTTCTTGAATGAGTACTGAAGCAACTGGACCACGCCCTTTATCAAGACGAGATTCAATAACAATACCCTTAGCAGGACCAGTTGGTACGGCTTGTAAATCAAGTACTTCAGCTTGTAAGTTGATAGCTTCTAATAACTCGTCTACACCTTGACCGGTTTTAGCAGAAACGTTTACGAACTGGTGTTCACCGCCCCACTCTTCTGAAATCACTTCGATTTGTGATAATTCAGTTTTAACTCTATCTAAGTCAGCCGCTTCTTTATCAATTTTATTAACCGCTACAATTAAAGGTACGCCAGCGGCTTTTGAATGCTGAACCGCTTCTTTAGTTTGTGGCATCACACCATCATCTGCTGCGACTACTAGAATAACGATATCAGTTGCAGTTGCTCCACGAGCACGCATAGCTGTAAAGGCGGCGTGACCTGGAGTATCTAAAAATGCAATTCGGCCATTATCAGTTTCAACACTGTAAGCACCGATATGCTGAGTAATACCGCCTGCTTCGCCGTCTGCTACTTTAGCACGACGAATGTAATCCAATAATGATGTTTTACCGTGGTCAACGTGACCCATGATAGTAACAACAGGTGCACGACTAGCTTTTTCACCACCAGACACATCAGCGATTAACTCATCTTCTAATGCATTGTCATTAACTAATTCATACTTATGCCCCATTTCTTCAACTACTAATACAGCAGTTTCTTGGTCAAGTACGTGGTTAATGGTAACCATTTCACCCATTTTCATAAGTGTTTTGATAACTTCAGTGGCTTTAATCGCCAACTTGCTACCCAACTCACCAACCGTAATGGTTTCGCCAATACGTACCATTTTTTCAACTGGTGCTGCTGGCTTATTAAATGCGTGTTTTAGCTCAGAACCGGCATTTTTCTTAGACTTCTTACGTCTGCGTCCGCCACGCTCTGATTGCATATCTTCTACGTCTTCTGCTTCTTGAGCATAACGATTCGAATGCACATGAACTTCTTCTTTTTCTTGCTTCTTACGACGCTCTTCTTCTTCTTTCCAACGTCTAGAATTCTCTTCTGCTAGTTTCTTAGCTTCTTCAGCCGCATTCTTAGCATCTTCTTCAAGCTTACGCTGAGTTTCTTCTTCTTGAGCTTTACGAAGCTTTTCAGCTTCCGAACGAATACGATCTTGCTCAGCTTTCTCTTCAGGACTCAAAACTGACTCTTCAGCTTGACGAGCTTCAGCGACTTCTTTTGCTTTTTCAACGCGTGCTGCACGCTCAGCATCAGCTTTAGCTTTTGCTTCTGCTGCTTTAACAGCTTTTTCTTCCGCTGCTTTTTTAGCGGCTTCAGCTGCTTTTTGCTCGGCTTCAAGCTTAATTTGCTGTTCTTCAGCCAAACGTTTGGCTTCTTCTTCAGCCATTTTAGCTTCTTCAACTTCTGAACGTTTCACATATGTACGTTTTTTACGCACTTCAACATTCACAGATTTAGACTTACCTACACTTAATGTACTCGTTGTTTTTCGTTGCAACGTCATACGTTTAGGCGCTTCTGAACCATTTCCACCATGCTGCTTACTTAAGAAGTCTAGCAAAACACGTTTTTCGTCTTCTGTTACACTGTCACCGGCTGCTTTAACGATACCTGCACTTTTAAATTGTTGAACCAAACGGTCAATTGAAGTGCCTATATCAGTGGCTAGTTTTTCTATGGATACTTCTGCCATAATTGGTATTCCTCCTGGTGACCTATTCTTCGTTGAACCAAACGATATTACGAGCAGCCATGATCAACTCACCGGCTTTTTCTTCGCTTAGTTCTTCTATATCTGAAATTTCATCTGTACCCTGTTCTGCAAGCCCTTCAAGATCTGTGATCCCGCGACTGGCCAACATATAAGCAAGATGTTTATCCATACCTTCAAGATTTAACAGTTCCTCTTTAGGCTCTACTGCTTCTAAAGTTTCTTCGTTTGCCAAAGCACGAGTGGTTAGAGTTGCACGAGCTCTACTACGAAGCTCCTCAACCATCTCCTCTTCTAAACCTTCTATTTCTAACAATTCATTGATTGGAACGTAAGCAATTTCTTCTAATGTAGTAAAACCTTCATCTACTAATACAGAAGCAAAGTCTTCATCAATATCTAAACCACTGGTAAACACGCCTAATACTTTAGCGTTTTCTTCTTCATGTTTAGAACTTAATTCTTCAGTTGTCATAACGTTCAATTCCCAGCCAGTAAGCTGACTTGCTAATCGAACATTCTGGCCACTGCGACCAATAGCTTGTGCTAAATTATCTGGCTCTACGGCAACATCCATAGACTGTTTATCTTCATCTACAACAATTGAAGATACCTCAGCCGGAGCCATTGCATTAATAACGAATTGAGCTGGATTATCATCCCAAAGCACTATATCAACGCGCTCACCACTTAATTCACCAGAAACCGCTTGTACTCGAGAGCCTCTCATACCAACACAAGCACCTACTGGATCAAGGCGTTTATCATTGGTTTTCACAGCAATCTTTGCTCTAGAACCAGGATCACGAGCCGCTGCTTTAATATCTAGCGTTTCTTCTGCGATTTCAGGCACTTCAATTCTAAATAACTCAACCAGCATGTCTGGATGAGTACGACTAATAAATAATTGAGCACCACGTGCTTCAGGGCGAATAACGTAAAGCAAACCACGTACTCTGTCACCAGGGCGAAATGTCTCACGAGGTAACATATCATCACGATAAATAACGCCTTCAGCATTATTTCCTAGGTCGATAATAACGTTATCTCGGTTTACCTTTTTCACTGTACCGGTAACTAATTCACCAACACGGTCTTGATATTCGGCGATTACTTGATCACGTTCAGCTTCACGTACTTTCTGTACGATAACTTGCTTAGCCGTTTGTGTTGTAATTCTGTCAAACGCGATAGATTCAATTTGGTCTTCAACAAAATCACCTAATTGAATATCGGGTTCATCTAACTGAGCAGCTGATATAGACATTTCAGCCATTGGATTTTCTTGCTCATGATCGTCTGCAACCACTAGCCATTGACGAAAAGTATCAAAATTACCAGTTTCGCGATCAATACTTACACGTACTTCAATTTCGCCTTCATTTTTCTTTTTAGTGGCACTGGCAATAGCAAATTCTAATGCCTCAAAGATTTTTTCTCTTGGAACCTGTTTTTCGTTTGAAACGGCTTCAGCCACTAACAAAATTTCTTTATTCATTGTTGCCTCACTGATTACTCTCTTACGAAAGCCCTTGTCAGGTCACCATCTTAATCAAAAGAGGGGACTAGATTACCTTTCTCTATATTCGCAATAGCCAAAACATGGATTTGGTTATCAACTTCTAACGTTAAGTTACCTGCTTCGCATCCTAACACTTTACCTTTATAGTTACGTCTATCACCCATGGGGATCTTTAATTTGACTGAAACCACTTCACCTAAACAGGTTAAGTAATGGGTTTCCTTAAATAAAGGTCTATCCATTCCTGGCGACGATACTTCTAAGTTGTATTCCGTACTAATTGGATCTTCTACATCTAACACTGCACTTACTTGGTGACTAACTTCAGCACAATGTTCCACACCGATACCATCAGCGTGGTCAATATATATTCTCAATGTTGAATGCTTACCCGCCCGGATAAACTCAACACCCACCATTTCAAAACCTAAAGCTTCGACTGGCGACGTTAACATTTCTGTTAACTTTTGTTCGAGTTGCGACAAAATATTGCTCCAAAAACAAAAAAAGGGCCAAAATGCCCAGAAAAAATGAATCACCCGTAGACTCTATAAATTTAACGTTAGAGAGTATAAATTACGAACACAAAAAACCCCGTACAAGCGGGGTAATTTGTTTCTGGACCCTAGTCCACTAAAAAACTAAACAATAGTTTTTAAAAGTGGTTGTGGGTTAATAGAGCAAATTAATAAAGATAATTAATTAAAAACATCTCAAATCATTCCCACAAATAAAGCGTTACTGTCATTAACTAATGAGGGAGTTCGCTTCTCAAGTGCGACGTATTGTACAGATCAGGTAATGCACTTGCAATACCATGGCCTATTCAAAGACCAAAAAATCTATCATCTTATAGAATAAAATTTTTACTAAGTGTGTATTTTAAAAATATAAGCTCAAAATTAAAAAAATGACTAAAAAGAACC
This sequence comes from Paraglaciecola sp., assembly GCF_039943935.1. Taxonomy (GTDB): domain Bacteria; phylum Pseudomonadota; class Gammaproteobacteria; order Enterobacterales; family Alteromonadaceae; genus Paraglaciecola. The sequence goes on along the minus strand of NZ_JBDUZQ010000005.1, from coordinate 56,659 downwards.
ACTGAAAACTGGATTATTACGCCAATATTTTTGGCAGAGAACACAGTTTTATTATCAATAAAAAAACCACAAGTAAATACAACTTTACTTGTGGTTTCTATCATATGGTTGCGGGAGCAGGATTTGAACCTACGACCTTCGGGTTATGAGCCCGACGAGCTACCAGACTGCTCCATCCCGCGCTTGAAATTTTTACTTACTAAATATTAGTAATTTACAACCAGTTAATTTATATCTTCAAGCATCAAAATTTGAATTTACAAAATATGGTTGCGGGAGCAGGATTTGAACCTACGACCTTCGGGTTATGAGCCCGACGAGCTACCAGACTGCTCCATCCCGCGCTTGAAATCTTCTACAACTAAAAGGCTTTTTACGTGTACCTCTTCTCGAGTGGGGCGTATTATACATAGCAAACAGGGACACGCAAGGGCTTAATACAGATAAAGTATAAATACCTGTTCAAACGGTCAATCTACATACAGGACGTTTAATTAATCATCACTTTAGGTCAATTTATCCAATCAGTTTTACTTTCACTTTAGCTAACATCATTACTTTGCATAATGTTCCATTTTCTTGGCTAAGGTAAAATCGAGCTCAGAAAGCCCACTTAGCTCGTGTGTCATGAGAGAGACAGCTACTTTATTGTAAGAATTAGACCAATCTGGATGATGTTTGAGTGTTTCTGCAAACATTGCTACTTGTGACATCCAACCAAACGCATCAATAAAATCATCGAACTTAAAATGTTTAGTTAACTTACTATCTTTAATAACCCATAAAGCCTCATCATTTAGATCTTCATTGAGTTTATTAAGAGAATTTTGGATTCGTTTTTTTGTGTACTTTTTCACCTTAACCTCACCTAAATTACAGTCAATTGTTCATTCAAAGCTTAATGCTAAATCACAAGATGTAAACAATGACTCTTTAAAACAAAGTTAAAAAAACTAGAAAATTCCCGAGCTAGTCGGGAATTGCAATTATGTACCTTTGCTAAAATTCTATAGCTATTCGCGCATATACTTGTCTACCTCTTGGATCATGCACTTTTGAGTCAAAGCCGCTATTTGTAAAAACTTGCGGGGGATCTTGATTTATCAAGTTAACCCCGCCCAAACTCATTACATATGAAGCGTCGGTTTCAAATATCCCACCTAGATCAATATTAAACTGAGCATCCCACGTAAAGTGACTATCCACCTTTTTATAGCCAACTGTGCAAGCATCAGAGAAGGTAGTGCCATCAGAACAAGTCTGATCATCTGAATAGCTATCAATGTATCTTCCAAATATATTGGCCGAGTAGAAATCATGTTTCCAATTTAAACCAAGGTTCATTCTCAATTCAGGTGTAGACACCCCTATATTATTAAAGTTACGCAAACCCGCGCCATCAATTGCTCCTGCTTGCGGGTCAACCAAATCATAAGCTAAAACATAGGTTGCAGTGACACTAGGTGTAAATGTTCCAAGGTCTGAATCCATATTGTAATTCGTTACTAAGTCGAAGCCAGAAGTTTCCATTGAACTTGCATTTACATAGGTAACATTTACTTGTAGCAGTGGACCAGTTAACGGGTCACCGGCACGAACTATACGGTCAGGATTCTGAGGCTCTGCATTTAAGATTGCTTGAAAACTTTCTTGAATAATCAAATCTGTAAATTCAAAATTCCAATAATCAAGCTCAATGGACCAATCATCAACCGGTTCAAATGAGAAACCCAAATTATAAGCGATAGACTCTTCAGGTTTTAACTCTTCATTACCCGTAGCTCTAGCTGCAGCAAAAGCTGCACTGCCAGTTAATGGGTCAACCATCTGGTTTAAACTAGTTGCACCACCGTCCCTTTGAAAGATTGAAGGAGCCCTAAATGAAGTCGATATTGAACCGCGAATAGAAAAATCATCTGTGGCACGCCATGATACCGCGAGTTTAGGATCAAGAGTATCACCTGTTGTACCACCATAATCTTCATATCTAAGGGCTATTTGCACGTCTAATGCATCACTTACAGGGAGAGCTAACTCTCCAAATATTGCGATAACATCTTGTTCACCGTAGATATCAGCATTACCAATAACAAATGAAAATCTATCTTGATTAGAGAGAGCATCATAATCTTGTCTTAAGTCTTGATATCGATACTGTACCCCAAACGCGATACCAGAAGCACCGCCTTCCATCTCAAACAACTCTTTGGAAATAAAGGCTTCAACCACCTCAAGGTTAGACTTGGAATCAATTTGTTGTTGTGCAGTAAAAGAATCAATCACATTTTGAGAGTTAGGCAACGAAGTATAAGATGTAGCAAAGGGATTAAAAAACTCACATTCTCCAACGCCAGCTGAACCGGTTATGGGATCACAACCTTGGCCACCAAACCCTCTTAGCGAATTTTGAAACTCTTGCGCTAAAGTGTCATTAACTGTAAAAAGAAAATTGTTTGTCGCAGCTGTATAACTCAATTCCCAGAAACCATCATCTAGTTCACCTTGCAACATAGTGCTGAACCTAAACGTATCTGACTCCGTGTTAGCAGGATCACCTTCTCCTCCATTTCCTATTTCACGACCAAAAAACTGCACATCTGTAGCAAACACATTACTTGGGTGGTTTGCTGGAACCGTTGGGAATGTCAAAATGGGAAAGCTCGGTGATCCCCCACGTTCAGCCCTATTACGAGCGGTAGAAAGTTCAGTTGTCCAGGAAATATCACTTGTTAACTGCTTATTCGCCTTCACATATGTGGATAGACGAGACTCATCAGGAACAAAAGAATAACTATTGCCAAAGTCGAACCCACAAAATCCAATTTCTAATCCGGGGACGGTACCCGATGGTGCTAAAAGAGTCGGATATCCACCAAATTCTTCACAGCCGGTTGGGTCAATAAATGGCGTGGCTCCTAAGAAAAATGAACCTGGGCTACCTAAAGAACTTGTATCATCTTCAATTCGGCTCAAACGTCTATCCGATGTAAACATTGGCGATCTATTAGTGTAACTTACTGCGGCCATCACACTGGAGTCATTGCTTACCGTTCCCCATAAACCTTGCACTGTATATTCTTTGTTATCACCATATGCCCCATCTTGATAATCAAGAGAAACCTGCATACCTTCATAGTCACTTTTAGTTATGAAATTAACGACACCTGCAACGGCATCTGAACCATATAGAGCTGAGGCACCGTCCTTTACAACTTCCATACGATTTAACGCTATCATTGGAATTAAAGAGCTAGTGTCAACAAAGTTAACACCACCATTATTTTGTTGGGCATTTACCACCTGCCTTTTGTTGTTTAAAAGGATAAGTGTTGACGCTACCCCTAAACCTCTTAGATTGATATTTGACGTCCCAGCGGTTGCATTTTGCGTAAACGCATCAGGTGTATTTTCGGAACCTGTATTAATAGTTAAAGTTTGAGTAATGTCACCAATACTCTTAGCCCCAATAGCATCAATGGCAACGCTATCAATAACCGCTAGAGGAGATGGTGATGAAAAGTTCTCACTACGCCTGACAAAACTGCCCGTTACTAATATCAATTCTACATTTTGCTCAGCTTCTTGGGCTTGTGCCAAAGCACTATTGTGTGTTGTAAATAACTGAGCAGAAATTGCCGCAGCTAAAAGTGTCATTTGTGTTTTTAGTCTCATACTGTGTTCCCAGTGAATAATTATTAGAAATTAAATACACTTACAAAGACCCGAGACTAAATACCATGCACAGTCAAAAGCCACAGCTCTATTTAATTCCAATAACATTGTTATTAGTGAGTATCTGCAGAAACGAACATGCACAACTCAAGAAGAATAGTAGGCACCGCGAGGCAATGTGTAAATAAATTGTTATTTATATGTAAAAACAACAGAGGGAGGTGGTCAGACCACTAGAATGAAAGTATTAGAAAAGTCTCCAAAATTTAGAGAGCTGGAGTAAAATCTAATCACCTAGCTGAAAGCAAAGAATGAATATTTTATTTAGCACCAACAAGTAAAGTAAGAAAAATACCTTTCAAAGCAGGCTTTTCTTGGTTCTCTATTTCAACAGTAGTTTCAAAATAGAATAGTCTGCCAGTAGACTTTTGTTCTATATCAACCAGTGTTGAATGAAAACGAACTTTATCGTTTACTCGCACTGGCTCAACAAACCGAACTTTATCTACACCATAGTTCAGTAAAGTTGGATACTCCGGATCAGCGAAAACCGAATCATAGAGAGCTTGGGGGATAAGAGTCACAGCGTAATACCCGTGAGCAATCGTTGTTCCAAATGGACTTTCTTTTGTACACCGAGCTGTATCCACATGTATCCATTGATCATCACCTGTAGCGTTAGCAAATAAGTTAATATCAGATTGGCCAATACTAATCCAATTACTAACTGGTAATCGTTCACCAATTGTTAACTCTACCAACTTCTTTTTCATGTATTTCTCCTATCTGATAACAACTAAGTGTCAATTTTAACAAGCTTTAAAATATCAATATAATGAATATTAAATATACGTTAACATTGATTTAACTAATAAATAACGTATTATTCGATAAATATGCTACCTGAGTACTTAATATGAATTTACACCGTATTGATTTGAACCTTTTCGCCGTTTTCGATGCTATATACACCGCAGGCAGTTTAACTAAAGCGGCAGATGTTTTATGTATAACTCAACCAGCAGTAAGTAATTCTTTGGCGCGCTTGAGAGAGATGTTGAACGACCCGTTATTTGTTAGAACAGGACACAGTATGACCCCTACTCCTGTTGCTCAAAATATCATTGGGCCGGCGAGAGAGGCACTAGGACTACTTAGAAAAAGCGTACAAGAAAGTCATATATTCGACCCATTAAAGGCAGAGAAGACTTATAACTTTGCGACTAGAGATCTATTAGAGGCGACAATAATGCCTAGATTGTTAGCTTTATTGCAAAAGAGTGCTCCTAAGATATCTGTAACTAATTATGAAGTGAGCCGGAAGAACATTGTGTCAGCCATGGCTAGTGGTAACTTAGACTTTTATGCAGACGCCTCATCTTTTAGCGATCAATACTTATGTAAACAAAAGCTCGCACAAGACCGATTTGTGGTTATTGCCCGTAAAAACCATCCAGACCTCACTAATGGTATGAGCTTAGATGCATTTTTAAGACTGGGGCATATAAATGTGTCCCAAAGAAAAATAGGGCCAGGGCCAATTGAAGTAGCATTAGACAAATTAGGTGAAAAACGTAAAGTAGTAATGCGTGGTCAACATTTTTTAACCGTACCTTCAGTTGTATTTAAAACTGACTTAATCGCTTGCCTGCCTTATCACTTGGCAAAACACTATGACTTAGCTTTATATGAAATGCCTTTCGAGCTACCGTTACTCGAATACTTTTTATATTGGCATGTTAGTTCTGACTTAGATGATGCTCACATTTGGATGCGAGAGCAAATAGCTGAGATGGTGAAGGCTTACCACCCTACTTAGTACTCCACAAATGAAAAAGGAAAAAGGAAAAAATCAACTACCCAAGAATAGCCACTGACTTTACTTGAACCCACACTATTTTACCACAAACTAGGCCGAGCTCTGAGAGAGATTTATTGGTAATTCTAGTTAACAATATAGTCGCGCCAGTTTTAACTTTAAGAAGTGTGGTTGCTCCCTCAATTTCAGGTGTGATACTCATAATTTTTACCCTCAATTGATTTAAAATACTGGTATCTGATTGTGGCCGCAGTGTAACACTAATGTCACTCGCCAGTATTCTTAACCGACATTGTGAATCAGGTAATATATCCAGCCGAACAGGTAACCATAATTGACCTCCATTAAACGCCACTTTCATCAGTTGCCATTGCTCATCTATCTTTAAAATATCACAATCTAGAACAGTGCCCATCTCATCCCTGCTTAGCAACGGCACATTAATATTTGTAAATAACTCAGACACGTTTCCTTGAATAACTAAACGGCCTTTTTGCAATATTAAAACATGGTCGGCTAAACGAGCAATTTCATCTATGGAGTGAGTCACATATAAAACAGGAATGCCAAAGCTCGCTCTTAATTTTTCTATATATGGCAAAATTTCAAGTTTACGTTTTCCATCTAAAGACGCTAAAGGTTCATCCATTAAAAGTAATTTGGGTTTAAGTAATAACGCTCTTGCAATCGCGACCCTTTGTTTTTCTCCACCAGACAGCTGATTTACCTTTTGAGCCAACAGAGTATTTAAGCCCATAATCTTAATTATTTGTTTATAAAACTCATTATTTAGCGCTTTGTTAGCGCGTTTAAAAGCATAAGATAAATTGCCCATCACAGTTAAATGTGTAAACAAACTTGGTTCTTGAAATACGTAACCAATCGATCTTTTATGTGTTGCTTTAAAAGTAACCTTATCTTGCCAAATATCACCATTAATCGTTAAACGCGCTGAGTCTGCTTGTTCAAGGCCAGCAATGCACCTCAACAATGTTGTTTTACCTGAGCCTGATTCTCCAAAAACTGCAGTGACACCCTCAGCGGGTATTGAAAAGTCAACATCAAGGGTAAACGAGCTCTCTAGAGTTTCATTAACACGCTCTAATTTAAAACTTGCTTCGATAATGTGTTTCCCACTATCTGAGGCCTTAGCCACCATAATGTAACCCTACTCCTGAGCGCTTACGTTGGAACCCATACAGGCCTAAAAGCACAATGAAAGAAAAACACAACATAATTGCCGCTAGTAAATGTGCGTTTGCGTATTGTAAAGCCTCTACATGATCATAGATTTGAATTGACACAACTCTGGTCTCTTGTGGGATACTGCCTCCCATCATAAGTACTATCCCAAATTCACCCACAGTATGGGCAAAGCCCAGAATTGTCGCAGTAATGAACCCAGGTTTTGCCAATGGCAATACCACACTAAAAAAGCGGTCAAACGGTCCAGCTCCTAACGTTGCTGCTACCTCAATAGGTCTATCACCAATACTTTCTATCGCGTTTTGAATTGGTTGCACCACAAATGGTAATGAGTAAACCATTGAAGCCAGTACCAAACCAGAAAACGTAAAAGGTAATGTCCCTAATCCCAATGCCTGGGTAAACTCCCCTATAGGTCCGTTAGGGCCCATAAATACCAATAAATAGAATCCTAAAACCGTCGGGGGTAAAACTAACGGTAAAGCAACTAACGCCCCTATAGGTATCTTCAACCAAGACTGAGTTTTAGCTAACCACCAAGCGATGGGAGTTGCCAAGACCAATAACAGCAAGGTCACCGTTGTGGCTAAACGTAATGTCAACCAAATAGCATCAATATCATCAGGCGTTAAATTCAAAATTAATAATTCTCTGGCGTTAAATAACCGTAATTTGTTAAAATATTCTGACCTTTATTAGACTTTATAAAGTTAATAAGCGCCAAAGCGGCTGCATTATTTTTAGCTTTATTTAGCATTATGGCTTGTTGCTCAATGGGCTTATGCCAACTATCAGGAATTAACCAAAACACGCCAGCATACTTTTTTTGATGAATGACTTGAGATAAGGCAACAAAGCCTAACTCAGCATTTCCAGAATCAACAAACTGATATGCTTGGGCAATATTTTCTCCTAGTACCCATTTAGACTTTGTGATTTCATATCTATCTAGAAACTCTAAAACCTCTAAAGTGGCAACTCCATAAGGCGCAAATTTTGGATTTGCAATCGCGAGCTTGTTAAAAGTTCCTCTTGTCAGTATATCTCTTGCTGGCTCTGCCAATTCCATCCTACTACTTAACAATACCAATCTTCCCGTTGCGTAGGTGAAACGGCTTTCTGAAACAGCCAACCCTCTATTAGCAATTGCCTTTGGTTTAACTGCGTCAGCTGAAAAAAATAAATCGTAAGGAGCGCCATGTAAAATTTGACCATAGAACTTTCCTGAGGAACCAAAAGATAATATATATTTGTGGTTTGAATCTTTTTCTAACTCTGTAACCAACGCCTGCATAGACTGGCGAAAGTTAGCAGCAACCGCTACATGGGCGCTTTCGGCTAGGGCGTCATAAGAAATCAACACCCCTAACATAGCTGCAAACCACCCACTGTACACTTTCATTAGACACGTCATCTCTACCTAGTAACCTTTGCACTACAACTTTTTATTATTTTTATTTACCGAATTCAAACAACTAGAACTTTAGACACTCTGACGAGTGTTTCACTTATTGCCTAGCAAAGAAACTTGCAGTTCAACTCTTTTAATTTCCCTGAGAACAGACAAACGATTTAACTCCATGAAAAAACACAATCGAGCAATCGCAAAAACAACTCCACTTAATAACGTACCGGCTAACCAATTAATTTTTAAACCCAGATCAAACTCATTTATCAGTTGATAACCACAAAATATCGCCAAACCAGCAAAGATAATTTGTAAGAAAACAATGACTGCAAAGGTTAACCGAAAAGTCCCTTTAAAGCTTTTAGTAATTAACTGCAATGCATTGGCCTGCTCTTCAGAAATATCATCTGTAAATTCATCATTAACCAAAGCTTCTATTATCTTCTTATTTAAATCATTCATTTCCATCTCCTGTCAAATTAGTTCGTATCAGATTACGGGCTTGGTATAAGCGAGACTTTACCGTACCTATTGGTATATCCAATATATGGTGTATTTCAGCCACACTTAAGTCTTCTAAATAGTATAAATGCACTAGCTGATATATTTCATTGGGTAGATGCTTCACCATTTCATCGAAACATACACTATCTTCATTTTTTGAATGTAGAAGAGATTCGTTTTCAGATTCGACAAACTCTTGATAACTATTTTCAATGTTATTTTGTCGTTGATTCTGGCGAATAATATCTACACATTTATGGTGTAGAATGTTATAAATCCATTTTGGAAAAGCAGCGCAATCTGTCAGTTTACCTAATTTAAGACTCATTATTTCTAAGGTATTTTGAACTGCATCTTCCGACTTTTGACGATCTCCTATTTGACGAAAAGCATATCGTAATAATTTTGGATACCAAATTTTTAGCAGTTTTTGTATCGCAACCACATCACCCATTTGACAACTAATGACCAGCCATTCTGTAAGAATTTGTTCGCTATTTCGTTTCATATAATAAAGGTCGTTGAATATTAATATTTGGTTCACGGAAATCAAAAAAATAATATATGTCCACAATAACAATTGAAAACAATGGCAAATACTTCCCAATTACATGTGTGCAACAATAAGTTAGAAGGAAATATGACACTGATACATCTCACTTAACCTAGGGCTATTTAGGCTAATATCTAAAAGTAGAGATGCCATGTCTATCTAAACGCGCAATTTGATGAACAAAAAAATACTCGAAATACCTTTATTAAGTCTTTAATAAACACTCCCCTACACACTAGGTTTAGGCAAATTTTTATAGGCTGGAGTTCCCCATAATGGAACAGTTGAAAGACTATGCTTAAAACTACCTGATGTTTCTTTAGTGGAATACGACACATACATCAAAGTTTGACTCTCTTCATCGAATATACGTCTTATTTTCATAGTTTTAAAAAATATACTTTTAGATTTTTTAAAAACCACCTCACCTGACTTTGATTTATCTATGGCATTAATCATTGCTAAGGTAATTTCACCAGTTTGACGACATGCGATGGAACTATCAGATGGGTCAGAAAGACTTAGGTCAGCTTCGATGCTAGCTACATGACAAGTCACACCTGTGACAATGGGATCTACCAGAGTATTAAGCTTAATGTCTTTGGTGGTAAACACCCCAAGAGAGATATCTCCCACTTCATTTTTATCACACCCCGTCAACATTAGAACAACCATTAAAGATGCACTGTATTTTTTCATATTTCCATCCTAAAATTTCCAAATAAGCGAAAGATATATACCTTATTAAAAAATAATTATTAAATTTTGAACTTTTTATCCTAAAATAGCGACTTACTATAGGCAGCGTAGTGAACTGCCAACTCCCTGGGCCGTTTAGCATGTTCTTCATGCTAACGGCTTTTTACTATGAGTATGGTAAATTACTTAAAACGTCCCCGATAGTTCAACCAGTATTGTTTTACTCCCTATGTTTTTACTTCCTCTCTTATTTTTAACTACCCTATTTTGTCACAAACTACTTCGTAAATAGCTAAGAATCACTGCCGCACCTCCTATACTGAAGTTAGTGAATATGATTTTGATATAAAATGCTGTATATTCCGCCCTCATTTTTGCTTGGTTTAGGAACAATATGAAATTTTCAAATTTAGGTTTAGCCAGTGAAATCCAAAAGGCACTCGAAGTCTGTGGGTACACTGATATGACCCCAGTGCAAGAACAGGCTATTATACCTGGACGTAGAGGCAAAGATTTATTAGTTAATGCACAAACCGGCACTGGCAAAACTGCAGCTTTCTCTGTACCTATAATACAACAGATGTTGGACTCGCCTAAGCAAACAATACCGAACAACCCTAGGGCACTAATTCTAACGCCAACCAGGGAGTTAGCAGAACAACTTGCAACTGCAATCGCCAGTTATGCCCAATTTTGCTCATTATCTGTGACTGCTTTATATGGTGGCGTAAAAATGGGGGGGCAAAGTGCAAAATTAAAACAAGGTATAGATATTCTTATTTCTACACCAGGACGTTTGTTAGAACACTTATCTTTAAGTAACGTCACCTTAGCCCATGCAGAGTTTATCGTATTAGACGAAGCAGATAGAATGTTAGATATGGGGTTCATTGCTGATGTACAAAACTTACTGACTCAGACACCTAAAAATCGTCAAACATTGTTGTTCTCAGCTACCAGCTCTCCAGCCGTAAACGAACTATCTCATAAAGTGTTACGGAACCACTTGGAAATACGAGTCACCAAAATCAATACCACTGCCGATACAGTTTCTCATGTAATGTATCCTGTTGAAGAGACAAAAAAAGTTGATCTATTTAAAGCCTTACTAAAAGAAAACAATTGGTTCCAAGTTTTGGTTTTCACCAGTACCAAGGAGCAAGCTGACCGCTTAATGGCAGCATTAAAGTTAAGTAAGATTGATGCTGCAGTATGCCATTCTGATAAAAGCCAAGGGGCGAGAAGACGCGCTATTGCTGATTTCAAATCAGCCAAACTACAAGTATTGATAGCAACAGAAGTAGCTGCCAGAGGCTTAGACATCCAAGGTTTGGACTATGTAGTAAACTTCAATTTACCTTATCTCCCTGAAGATTATGTTCACAGAATAGGTAGAACAGGCCGCGCAGGTAATCAAGGGTATGCTATATCTTTCGTAAGTCGGGAAGAAGAAAGCACAGTTGTACGCATTGAAAAATTGATAGGTAATAAAATCAAACGGATTGTCAAACCGGGGTTTGAAGTGAGTAATCGAGTAAGTTTACTAAAAAGCGTTTCTAAAAATACCCGAGGCTATCGCAGTAACAAAGCAACAGCAACTGAGATAAGCCGCGACAAAACGTCCCCCAATAAGGTAAAAAAATCTAAATCAGCAAGCCCCAACAGCCGTAGAAACAAAAAATAAAACAATTTACGAGAAGTATCCTATTAGGATACTTTTCTACTGTTCTCCCGCTAAAAAGTGCTTGATTGCATCTTTGTAATTACGGCTAACTTTTATTTTTTCAAATTCACCTAACTGTAAGAAAAACTCTCCTTTAGTGTGAGGTATGACTTTCTTAATAAAATTTAAATTAACAATGGTTGACCTATGCACTCGTTTAAACAAGTTTTCATCTAATTCAGTTAATAGTTCTTTTAAGGTGCTTCGTTTAATATGTGTTTGTCCTTTGGCATGAAGGCACACATAATCACCAGCAGCATCAACCCACTCCACCTCAGATTGTTTCAAGATCGTAATTTCGTCACGGTCTTTAATAACGACTTTAGCTTCAACCTTTTGCTCAATAACAGTGGCAGGTGTAGCTATTGGCATTGAGGTTTCGGTTTGAGAATTGTGATGAATAACGTCTATTGCACCTAAAATACTTGACTTACTACCTTCTGATTGAGCAGTTACAAGCCGTTGCTCGGCCCGTTTAATAGCTCTTGCAACCCTCTCATCGTCAATTGGCTTCAATATATAATCAACTGCATGAACATCAAATGCATCTAATGCATATTGCTCATAAGCCGTAGTAAATACTATAAGTGGAGCAACGTCACTTTGTAAGTTTTTAACCACATCAAAACCATTAAGGCCGGGCATTTGAATATCGAGAAAAACCAAATCTGGCGCTAAATCCATGATAGCCAAAATGGCCTCTCGCCCATTACTACATTGACCTACAATTTCTATTTCTGGATTTTTTCTCAGTTTTGCCTGTAGTAATTTTAAAGCCAGTGGCTCATCATCAACTATCAGAGTCTTTAATTTAATCATATATGTAACTCATTTTGGTCACTCAAAATGCCTTCACTTTTAACAAAGTTAGTATTCATTGAGGCGTACTCCCAAGGAATACTAATAGTGGTTTTCAAACCACCGGAGGCAAGGATATCAATATCTATGGAAAAGCTTTGCTGATACAAGGCCTTCAACCTTTCGTTTGTGTTCCGTAATCCCACCCCTCTACCTTTTGAACTTTCCATTTTACTTTTACCAATTTTACTGCCACTTCCGGTATCACTTAACTCTAGAATTAAGCGTCCTTCTCTAACTCTTGCCTCAAGACAAATCATGCCTCCTAATTCATTTTGTGAGATAGCATGCTTCATAGAATTTTCAATAATGGGTTGTAACAGTAAACTTGGTACCAACGCAATTTGAGCCTCATCTTCAATTTTAAAGTCCAACCCTAACCGATCACCAAAACGTGTTTTCTCAATCTCTAAATACAAATTAATAGCTGATACTTCATTTCTTAACGTTATTTTAGTGTCTGGATTATTGTCTAACGAATGACGTAAAAATCGACTCAGTTGCACAGTCATCTTTTGCGCTTTTTCAGGCTCATCTACTTCAACAAGAGAGTTAATAGCATTTAACGTATTACATAAAAAATGAGGATTGAGTTGATAACGTAACATTTTGATTTGTGCATCTCTGGCAATGGACTGCGCTCTTATTCTTTTTAATTGTTCTTCTCTTGTTTCGGCTTCAGCTTTAAGCATAATACTATGCTCGGCTTGCAACAAGTCGTTGTATCGAATGCCATGAAACAACCCAGTCCAACATAAAAATATAAACATACTTGCAAAATGCCATCCCCCAAACTCCCCCCACTCTGTTTGTTGGTCAGTCAATAAAATAAATGCTTCTATTCTGAAAAAAGTCCAAACAAAAGATACGGCGATCACCATACTTAACCCTAAAATAGTACGATAACTAAAATTAGCATGCCAAATACGTATAAAACCAAAATACAAAACAATGGTTAACGCTAATCCAAATACAGCCTGCAGTAACATATGCAACAAATGGCTCCAATCATATGGACCATACCAAAGCGTTAATGATAAAAAACTAACCGCACTTACAAAAATCCAAAAGCCAACGTGAAGTAACCAAAATCTATAGATGGCTGAGCCTCTATTGCTTTGATGTTTATTATCAGGTCCCATTGTTACCATAAATTATTACCACTGTTTTTATTTGGAAACGGCCAAAAACAAAAATTATTACACAATAGTAATACTCCCTGCCATATTGAATAACACTTAAAATACGTTGTTAATTGCAAACAATAAAGTAGTAAGATTTTACTTACCACGAACATTTCTAATAACAAACAGTTTACACTTGAGGAACCGGTGTAGCCAATTTAACGGTCCATCTCATCTATAACCCAGACCGTTTAAACGCAATTGACAACTTTTTATTAACAAATAGTCTAGCGTTGCCAACACTCCTAACGTTACAAGCTTTTAACAAACTAAATGACTCAAATTACAGGCAAATATCAATGAAACAAAACCAGCCTATTTCCATTGCTTACGTATTTTATGTATCTCTTATTGTTGCTTTAGGTGGCTTCTTAATGGGATTTGACGCCTCTGTAATATCTGGTGTCGTAAAGTTTATTGAAACTGAATTCAACTTATCAAAAATAGAGCTTGGCTGGGCGGTTGCTTCTTTATCATTAACAGCCACCTTTGCTATGATGACCGCAGGCCCTTTAAGTGACAAATTTGGTCGAAAAATCATCTTAAAATATGCGGCAGCATTATTTTTCATGTCAGCTATAGCATCAGCGTTTGCTCCTAATTTTCTAACTCTGGTTATTGCTCGAATGTTGGGTGGATTTGGTGTAGGAGCGGCTTTAATTATAGCACCAATGTATATAGCAGAAATAGGCCCAGCTAGGTATCGTGGGCGAATGGTTTCATTGAACCAACTTAATATTGTTCTAGGTATATCCGTTGCTTTCTTTACAAACTTTTTAATATTAAAAGCAACAGGCTGGGATAACCAACTCGTTGAAGCATTAAATCTAGAAGAATCAAATTGGCGTTGGATGCTAGGTATAGAGGCTATTCCGGCCCTACTTTATTTTATTTGTTTGTTTTTCGTTCCAGAAAGTCCTCGTTGGTTAATCATGAAAGGCAAGGATAATGAAGCATTAGTCACCCTGAAAAAAGCACTAGGTGAAAAAGAAGCTAATGTACAAATGGCCCAGATAAAATCAAGTCTATCATCGGATAAAAACATTAACAGTGGGTCTATTTTAGATCTCATAAAACCCTCAATGCGGTTAGTCATGGTGGTAGGTATTTCAATTGCTATATTGCAACAAATTACTGGTATAAATGCCGTATTTTTTTACGCTCCAATGATATTTGAACAAACAGGAATAGGAACAGATGCCTCTTTTATGCAAGCAATTTTAGTCGGTGTAACAAATGTAGTATTTACCTTAATTGCCATCGCGCTAATTGATAAAATTGGACGAAAGTTACTATTAGTCATAGGTGTATCAGGCATAGTTATTTGCATGTTTAGTTTGGCTTATCAATTTAATGCTGCCACCTATACATTAACCGCGCAGTCACTCGCACCACTTGCAACAACGGTAGATATATCGAGCTTGGAAGCGATTGTTGGCGTAACATTTACAAGTGATTTAACCTTTAAAGCAGCTTTACTAGAGTTGTTAGGTACCACCCAACTCGCTTCATATGAATCAAGTTTAGTGGCCGCAGCCATACAAATGAATGGTACTGTCATATTAGTGAGTATTTTAGGTTTTGTAGCCTGCTTTGCAGTGTCCCTTGGGCCTGTAATGTGGGTGTTATTTTCTGAGTTATTCCCAAACCGTATTCGAGGTATTGCAATTTCTTTCGTTGGGTTAATTAACTCAGGCGTAAGTTTTTTAGTGCAACTATTATTTCCTTGGGAACTCGCAAACCTTGGAGCGGCATTTACGTTCGCCTTCTACGGTGGATTTGCTTTAATTGGTCTTGGGATTATTCTTCGATTTTTACCTGAAACGAAAGGCAAATCATTAGAAGAACTAGAAACAATTTTAATTAAAAAATAAATATTAGGGCTTAAGTATAAAGCAGCCACAATAGTATCATAGCAATCAGGGGGTAGTTTACGTCCTGTTAAATGAACTGAATTGGTTACCACTAGACAACTACGTTTGTATAACAGAGGCAAAATGATGTCTAGCAGATTTGTAATAGATCAGGTTACTGAAAGTTACGCAAATGCCTGTATAATGAAGAGGTTGAGGTGAATGTTCTCAAAGCCCACAAACTTATAACTAAACTCAACCTAGTCATTATACAAAACTTTTTATACACGCCTCTTGCAT
The DNA here is from genome assembly GCF_039943935.1 of Paraglaciecola sp. Lineage (GTDB taxonomy): Bacteria > Pseudomonadota > Gammaproteobacteria > Enterobacterales > Alteromonadaceae > Paraglaciecola. The sequence goes on along the minus strand of NZ_JBDUZQ010000005.1, from coordinate 40,880 downwards.
AAACACAGTGAGCTAAACGAGAACTTCAGCTAAGTTTGTCCCTAATAGGCTTGGGCAAGTGATATCACCTACGTAAAAGCAAGTACACGCATAAAGGTGCTAATTACTGTTACAGATTTATACTCTCGCCGCATTAGTGATTTGCATATTGATAAACCTTTGACAACATAATTGGTGTGTATAACCAAAATGACAGCAAATAACTTCTGCCATCCTTCTAAAGAAAATCCTAGGAGTTGCCAACACACGCTCAGGCGTGATATTCAACTTTAGAGTCAGAAATTTAGTAAGACAAGGTTAACTTTCACCATACAGCTGGTTTGTACGCACAGTAACGTGTATCCGCTTAATTAACCCGCTGTGTAAAAATAATGCATTACTAAACTCAGAATCTAAGCTTAATTTTTCGTATTGAATAGTAGTTCCATCATGTACAGAAAGGGTTAGTTGCGGTTTCTCAGTCGTTAACTCATAAATTATTGGCACTTGGCACCAAGTAAAAGCCAAACTTTTTTGGGGGAGCAAAAACTGTTGCCAGTTTCCACTTACATCAAGATAACTGAAGCGCTGTGGTTCAGTAAGAAACTCTTTCAATCTTAACATTCTTGGAGAAAAGTTCACTTTGCCAGCTAAAACTTCAATACCTAACTCACCAAAGCGAGTCAATATTTCCTCTTTTACTTGGCCAGTCATGCCGGGTTGCTGGGCACCTGCGTGTTTGGGAGTATGCGAGTATGGATCGCAAGGAAAAGCGCCATACTCTAATGGTGTCTTATTAAACCCAATACCTTCTCTGATTTTATAATAGTGAGCGCCTAAGCGTTGCAAAACCTCAGAAGGTGCCCCTTGTGCCACAGCTTGATCATAGTTTTCTTTAACAGCAAGTAATAACTTAGACACCATATGCCAGTAAACGCTTCCAAGTCCTTCAAAGCCAAACATCCCCCCTGACCTGCCAGTAAAGGCACTATGGTTAAAAACTTCTTCATATATATTTTCTATATTCTGAATAGCATGGTTATCTAAACTAGTATAACGTGACCTAGCAACTTTGAGCTGGGCTATTAAATCTCCATTATTTTTAAGGTTCGCGTTAAAACGATAATGACCATGTATGTCTTGCATAACGATGCACTCATCATTTAAATCTAACATATCTAGTAACACTGTTGACGTGTTTACTTGTAGCTCTGAAAGTACATTCTTTTTTAAGAATGGAGTTTGTTCACGATCTGGGTACAACATAAAGGTTTTCTGATCTGGGCGATAAATGTCACTTTCAAATAGTTTATCGATAACGTCAGCTGCCTTATTGACTGCAATAGCCCCAGAGCTAAGTACTGCGACCTGCCCTTCTAGCATTGGATATAGGTTTCTTACTTTGGCAGAATCTTTTGACAGTTCCAGTAAGTTGTAAGAGTGATAGAGCCCATCATTACTTTGACTGGTTTCGATACTATGTTCAATAACCACTAAAGAACAACTCAATAATGCTTTTACCTTTTCAATATTGCATTCTATTTTATGGCTAAACCTTTGATTTTGATAAACTGCTTGACGGTAACGAGATGAAGCTTTACCTAACCCCTCTAAAATTTGAAAGCGTAGACTGCTAGATATCGCAACACCATTCAATTTTGGAGATAAGCTTGACAATATTTTACTAGATTCATGCAACCACAGAACAACTTCATAGGAGACGTTAATATCCCCTTGCTCTTTTTCTATTAAGCCTTGAAAAAAGCGTACATAACGACGTAGGTAATTCAACGTCACCATAGACAATCCTTGCCCTACAATGGCGTTGTTAGCATCATTCCACTCAGGTCTTTGGGTATTTAACCAAATGCCACCATCAACTACTAAATTTCCAAGTTTGCACAGCAAAGGCACAAGTAGTTTTTCAAGTAAATTAACTTGATAAACATCGCCACTTTCGTCCAGAATTAATTTACCATCAGAGCCTATTTCTTGGACTCTCTCATCAATAACTTGGGCCGCATATTCATCAAAGACAACCGTATTTTTAGCGTCATTTAAAATATTTTCAAATGCATTTATTCGGTATGGAACATTGGCGTAGCTAAATAAGTCTTGGCGTAGCCTTTCACTTAAACGTTCTGGATGAAACTTTTGGGACGCTTCAAGCATTTTCTGAAGATAAATAATTTGATGATCACCCCAGTATCCAATAAAACTCCATGGGTCTTCAGGCTCTTCAATCTCCCAATCTATTCCTTGTTTAGTTATTCTGTAAGGGTTATATCCATCAATAGTAGAGGCATTAACAAACTTAGAAATGACGTTTTCGATGAACGCTGGGTAACTAAAGGTTAATGCCTCCCAATTCTGAAAAATATCTCGCCAATTGCCTTGATAAGATAACAAAGCTCGCCCTTGATCATCCTTAAGTCTAATTTCAAACTGGTTCCAAGGTCTACTTGGATCACCATGACGTCGCCCAAACGTAATAGGCAAATATTCATTCGCTAGGCGCTGCAACTGCGGATCATTCTGTCTACTAATAGTTGCTTTAAAAGTTGTAAGATCAATATTATTTGGCCACTTTTCTAAAGCCTCAATATGTTTTTGATAAATAGAGCTATTAAAGGTTTTTACAGTAGCAATAAAATCAATGGTTGAAATAGAGTATTGATTATCAAACACTCCTCCTCTTAAATTATTGAACAAAGTATTAGCATAATGATGAACACTCACGTTCTCTTCATTTGTAACTTGAATGCCATCAGTTGACGCGATGATTCTCAATAAATTAGAAGAGCCTTTAGCTACAGACTCATCTATTAAACGGCTTAAATCGTGTGGTTTTTTGAGCAATTCAATTAAGCTTGTGATTTGACTTTGATTTTGCTCGACATTTGCCACTAACTGCCAATTTTTTATAGTTTTTGGCTTCAGAGTAAATTCAGCTTTTACGAAATAGGCTCCACGAATACCTCGCTTATGGGTTTCCGTTGCTATGTCCCTTCCTTCAATGAAACCCTTTAACTGCTCACTACTCAACAATATTTTTGGAGATTTCAAGCCAACTGAAAACACTGTATTAGCTTTCAAAGACTCACTAGGCGCAGCCCTATCCGTTATACCCGAGTACACAGTAAACATAGCTAAACCAGATGTTGGCTCTAGTTCTGTCCATTTATATGCATCTACTAGATTACTAGAAACACTTTGAGTTAGACGAGGCGTTCCCGCAGGTAAAATATTTTGCAACCCATCGAGTAACTCAATTGATAACGCTTTGTCTGATAAATTTTCAATTTCACAAATGCGACAAAATCCAAACTCTTCACTAGTTTGCCAGGTATAACGGAAGGTTAGCTGTAAATCGAAATTTATTTCTTCAAAACAAATTTTATCGCCTAGGGTGTTTTTATAAAGATTCTGTACCGTTTTAAACTGCCGATTAAAATCGATATTAAAAGGTTGCCATTGATACTCCCCCCCCCCCCTACTAACCCTAAAAAGCGTTTTAGGACCAGTATATGATGCGCTTTCATGTACTCTATCTACCGGCTCATAAGGAAACAAAGCCGTTTCTGGTGAGACTCGCCCAGCAGTTAACCCACCCGCCGAAGACACAAATAACCAATGATCACTATCCGAAACTAAACTGATAAAAAACGGATTCATTTTTTCAACATGGCGAATAGCATAATAGCGCTCTCCAGCCATATCTATAAACTCACCTGTGATGCTCGGCTCTTCTTGAGCAAACATTGTCATCGCCTCACTCTCTTAATTTAAAATAGGGTTAACTTACTCTTGCCCATCATTACTTTCCAAAACTTAATAAGTTAATGAAGGGTCGAGATATAAAATCTTATTTGCAGTACGCCAGTTTAAGTTTGTTGAATACAAAAGCGTGAAGGCTAGTTAATCATATAATTTACGCAATAAAAACAAGCCAAGGAGGACTGTAATCACGACCAAAAAGATTTAAAATTTAATTAAATCACCCCTATAAATTAGTCTTCAGCCACTTGCGAATGTAGAAAGATATTCTGCTTGTTGACCTATTCTTTAACGCTATTTTTCTTAGTGACAAATTTTCTTATAAAGCAGTTTCTCAAACTATAAAAATTTTACATTTAAAATATTAACGTTAACATTCAAGAAAACGTTTTCATGAAAGTTGTCCTATTGACCTTACATTGTGTTCATTTTGACTTATTTATATTGTGTAAATACCAAAGTAAAATATGGTTATAATGTTAATGAAAAGTATCAATAGTAATTTTAAATAATGAATTAATACCTAACACACTATCGAGTCCAAAACCTGTAATGCTTCAATATGACACTTCAAATACCCCATTATGCAATATAAAATCGGGTAAATTATTAGTTAGTATTCAACAGTTATCCCATCTACTTTCGAGATATTAGATGAAACGATCCAAGCAAACTTTACTCACAAATAAAGTAATTCAACAAAAAGTAAATACATTGTTGAGTAAAATGACCTTAGAGCAAAAAATAGGTCAAATGACGCAAGCCGAACGCATGTCATGTACACCAGAACAAGCTAGGCAATATCATATCGGCTCAATATTAAGCAGTGCAGGGTCTAGACCTGAAAACAACCACACAGAGGGTTGGGTTGCTATGAATGAGGCATACTGGCAAGCATCGAGCCAGGCTGATGAGAGTCATTTAGGCATCCCTACTTTATATGGCTTAGACGCGATACATGGTAATAACAACGTGACCGGCGCTACTGTGTTTCCTCATAATATTGGATTAGGCGCGGCCAATGATACTGACCTATTGCAAAAAATCGCGACAACCACAGCAAAAGAAGTGCTAGCAACTGGTGTTGACTGGAGTTTTGCTCCGAACCTAGCCATTGCCCGCGATACTCACTGGGGCCGTACCTATGAAAGCTATGCATCTAAACCTAAACCCGTGGGCAAGTTTGCAACCGAAATAGTGAAAGGTTTACAGGGAGACTTATCAGACGATCATATCATGGCATGTGCTAAGCACTGGGTGGGTGATGGTGGAGCCACTTACGGAATTGATCATGGTGATACAATTTTATCTTGGGAAGAAATACAAAAGACACACATCCCGCCTTTTGTAAAAGCTATCGATACTGGTGTATTGAGTATTATGGTGTCTTTTAGCAGCTGGAATGGCGACAAGTGTCATGGTCACAAGTTTTTATTAACAGACATATTAAAAGAAAAGTTAAGGTTTGAGGGGATTGTTATCTCTGATATGCAAGGCATTGATTACCTAGCAGATGATTTTTACTTAGCGGTAGCGATGGGGGTCAACGCAGGAATCGATATGTTCATGGTTCCTCGAAATTGGTCTATGTTTATCGACAATCTTATCAGCCACGTGCAGCTTGGAACTGTATCCATAGCCCGTATAGATGACGCTGTAAAACGTATACTGACGGTAAAATTTGCATTTGGCTTGTTTGATAAACCTAGCCCTGCAAATAGAAAATGGTCAAACCACTCATCTTTTGGTTCTTTTAAACATCGTGAAATTGCACGTAAAGCAGTACAAAAATCTCTAGTGTTATTAAAGAATGAAAATAAAACGTTACCTTTGGATAGACAAGCAAAAATACTGGTGGCTGGTAAAAATGCCCATGATTTAGGCCATCAATGTGGCGGGTTTACGATTAATTGGCAAGGGGTTTCTGGCAACGAGAGTATTCAAGGCGGAACATCAATATGGGAAGGAATATCGTCACTAGCTGAGTATGCTAGCCTAAGTAATAGTCAAGGAATGGACGCAAACCCAAAGCATCATGATTTTGCAATCGTTGTAGTAGGCGAAACGCCTTACTCTGAAGGCTTAGGTGATATTCGTAAAGATGACAAAAAAGTCATTGAATACGGCACTAAAATTAATGGGCAAGTCAAAGTTCTAGAAGCATATGGACATTCCCTAGAGTTAAGTGAGTTTCACCCCGAAGATATACTAACTATCAAAAATATTACTGACAGAGGCGTACCGGTCATAACAATACTTGTCTCAGGGCGACCTCTTATTGTTGATAAAGAGATGTCTCTGTCATCTGCTTTTGTCGCAGCATGGTTACCAGGCTCCGAAGGACAAGGCGTAGCGGACGTTCTGTTTGGCGACAAAGGTTTCCAAGGAAAACTGCCGTTCAATTGGCCTCAACATGATAGTAAAAAGCCTCTTTTCCCATATGGTTATGGGCTTAGATATAAATAGCATCGTGCTGCATGTTATGAATTCAGATGAGAGTAAATTACCCTTAACGTATTATTGAGAGACCTCTGCACTGTTGGCCAAGAAATAGCGATATTATCTACTAGCCCTTGTCTACAGTCCGCTTCAAGTCTATTCACAACATCAGTTAATGCGTCAGAGTTAACTTTGTTAGCGACTACATTGAGCTTACGAGCACCTCTTAGTATTTTTGTAATATCGTCCTCATCCACTGCGCTATCTGTATCTTCAATTCCTTGTTGCAATTCATCCATTAATTCTTTTAAAGCTACGGGTAATGCCTTGTCACTTTGATACTTTTGTAAGTAAGGCAGTAAATCAAACCATACATTCGGGTTACTAGGCATTTCAATGTTTGCAATAGCCGTATGTTTTACATTTTCAATGCTTGGCTGCTGTTCTGCGGCTTGTTGTAACTCTTCTTTATGAGCCGTTAACAATGCATCTTCTTGTTCGGCTAATTTAGCCTGATTGGTTTGCAACTGTTCTTGAGCGTCTTGTAACGCTTGCTCTTTATCATCTAGTTGAGCTTTACTACTACTTAACTCCTTTTCTAGTTTCTGTAATTGTCCGGTCAGCGCTTCATGATCGTTATGTTGCGCATGTAAACTTTGTTTACTCTGTGAATACTCTTGCTGCACGGCTTCTAACTCTTCTGTTAATTTAGCCTGCTTTTCTTCAAGAGATTGAATGCTTTGCTCACTGCCCTGCAAGTTCTTTTGTTGTTGATTTAATTGCTGCTGTAGCTTTTTCTCTTGTTGCTCTTGTAACGCCAACCTAGTCTCTAAAAAGTCGGCCTGTTGCTTAGCGGTATTTAACTCCAACTGCAAATTATGTTCAGCTGATTGTGTTTCATTCACTTGTAATTCTGCATCTTGTAATTGCTCTAAATTATGATGCAACTTGTGTTTTAGCTTATTATTTTGCTTTTCGGCTTCAACCAATGCTTGCTGTAATTGTTTCTTTTGTTGTTCAATTTCAGCATGATGCTTACGCCATTGGTCATCACTTCCTTGGATCATCTCACGTTGTTTTACGGCTCGACTTTCAACATCAGTCAATTCAACTGTCAATTGTTCTAACTTTTGTTGCTGTTCAATCCGCGCAAGCTTTTCAGCATCTGCTTGACGCTTGATATCATCTAAATTGACTTGAGTACTTTGCAATTGCTTACGTTTAGCTTCAACTTCATCTTTTAAAGCTTGTTGCTGCTGTTGCCACTCCTGATCACTTTGGGCAATGGCTTGCTGTTGCTCGTCACTGCGTTTTTCAACTTCTTGTAGCTCTTCTTGAAGCTTTTCAAACAGCGCTTGTTGCTGTTCTTTCTGCGCTTTCTCCGCTTCAGTTTGTTGCTTAGTTAACTGTAATTGTTTTTCGGTTTGTTGCAGTTGTTGCTGTTTAGCTTTTAGTTCTTGTTGAACTTTCTCTTGCTGTTGCTGCCACTCTGCATCACTTTTAGCCATTTGCTGCTGCTGTCCAGAGTTACGGGACTCCATTTCCACTAGTTCAGCTTTTAACTTGTCAAATAAAGCTTGTTGCTCCTTTTTCTCTTCATTAGTTTGCTTCTTGGCTTTTTTCAAATTTTGTTCGGTTTCTTGCAATAGTTGCTGCTTAGTTAGCAACTCGCGATTCATCTCTTGTTGCTGTTGTTGCCACTTTCGATCTCGCAACGTAATTTCTTGTTGTTGTTTTTGATTTTGCTGCTCCATTTCTTGCAGCTCAAGTTGCAATGTTTCGAATACTACTTGTTGTTGCTTTCTTTGAGCTTTTTCTGCTTCACTTTGCTGCTTTGCTTGATGTAAATACTGCTCTGTCTCTTGAAGTTGCTTTTGCTTAGCCTCTAGTTCTTGTTGTACTTTATGTTGCTTACTAAGCCATTGTTGTTCAATTGTAACCATTTCTTCTTGCTGTATTTGACTTCGACCTTCCATTTCGGCCAACTCACCTTGCAACTGATTAAATCGCTCTTGCTGTTTCTCTCTAGCTTGTCTTTCTTGAACAGCTGTTCGCTTAGTCTCATTTAGTTTTTCCTGAGTTTGCTGTAACGTCTGTTGTTTAAGGGCCAGTTCTTGAGTAAGCTGATGTTGTTGTTTTTCCATGTCCCCTTTTTGCTGGTTTGACATTTCTTCAAATTTTAACATTTCGTTTTGTAGGTGCTCAACGTGGCGCACTTTATTACTTAATTCAGATTGCGCCATTTTATAGGTTTGCTCAATATTTCGTCTTTGCTTTTGAGCCTCTTCACTAGCCTTTCGCTGGTTCATTAATTGTCGACGTAGTTTATTACTCGCATCACCAGAACGATTTAACTCAGATTGCAATGAAGTAATCTGACTACCAACCTCTGTAATTTGTTTGTCTTTTACATCAATAGATTGTTGTAACTCTACTATTTCAGAAGCAAAATCTTTCATTTTTGCTTGTTGGATCAATTGCTGTTGTTGCAATTCTTCACTATTTCGCTCACTTGCTAAGAGTTCTTCTTGTGCCGTTTTAAACTTCCTTTCACTATTTTGTAATGCGTCAGAAATTTGATTTCTTTGCTCTTGTAAACCATTTACTTGCTCTGTGGACTCTTTCAATTGAGTGGTTAATTCAGAGTTGGCAATTTGAACTCGGTTTAATTCTTCGCGGCTAGAGCTATAGTCTTGCTGCAACTCCTGCAAATGATTAGTAATACTTTCATGAGCTTGTTGTAAATCGCTGTATTCACTTTGTTTTTCTGATAAGTGCTCTTGAGCAACTTGTAGTTTACTTTCTGTATCCACCAAGCTACGAGTTTTGGTTGCTAGTTGTTTTTGGCTAGACTCAAACAACTTTTGTTTTTCCGCTGCTTGCTGAGCTGCTGCTTGCTGTTGGCTTATTGCTTCTATTCTAGCTTGGTCTGCCTGCTGAATCTCACGAAAATCTGCCCATATACACAAGATAGAATCGAAATTTTTACCTTTATACATAGGCACATAAGTAACATGACAAGGCAAAAGCTCTTGATTAACTTGATGCTGCCATGGCATAGATTTAGCTTGGCCATCTAGTTTCACTTTAGTGATATGACGTTCTAATTCTTGGCTAGCGTCTTGATCAATATTTAAATCATCAGCGTAAGGTGAACTACCTAGTAAATCATGTTCATCCTGTATATCGAAAAAATTACAAGCGGCCGGATTAAGCTGGGTAAAGCCTCGGTCACCCAGTATAGCCATTGGCATACTGCTATGTTGTAATAGCCCATCGAACTTGTCTTGATGAAACTGCTCACCGGTTCGATCAGAAATCCAACACAAGTATTCTTGGCGATCCTTATTTAACAAATCAACGTGTAACTCACTAGGATGCAACTCTCCTTTTTTACCTTTTAGCTTGGCCTGAAAAGCTCTTAAACGTCCAGTTTTTTGAATTTGTTTTGCAGCATTTCCAGCATTACTAGGATCAGAAAACAACTGATACAAAGTATCTTTTTTAAGCTCTCTCTCACTTAGCCCCAAACGGTCTGTCATCGCAATATTAGCCTGAATTATCCTATCTTCAGCGTCTATTGTTGCTACAGCAGAAGGAGCTAAATCTAAAATAGTAGTAAAATGCTTTCTCTCTTGAATGAGTTCCTCTTTGACTTGCTTAAGTTCAGTTAGCTCCTGTAGCATACACACCACGCCAGCCCGATTATGCTGGTCATCTGAAAAAACTTTAAGTTTGAGTTTTAAGCTGTGCACTGCACCGCTTTCAAAGGAAATCTGAAACTCTTTCTCGTGGCCAACATTAGGGCTGCCAAAATTTGTACCTGTATCACTATGCAATTTAACTATGTCATCAGGTAATTCAGATATGATATCTACTTCTTTGTTAATTATAGACTTTAACTTTAAGGTAAATAATTTCTCAAATGGCGCATTGCAATCTTCAAACTTATTTCCTTCATCTAAAACATATACAGGATTAGGGTTACTATGAATCAATGTTTTAATTTTTTGTTGGCTAGCTTGTACTTGAGCTTTCGACTTTTCTATTTCAGATAAATCATAAACGATACAATCAAAGAGACTGCTATTACCCACTTTGTCTTTTTTACGACATAAACCAACTAGCCTAACAGGCAAAACCCTAGTAGGCTTTTTATCAATGGGCTCATTACCTAAGTGCAGAGCTTGGGATGTTTCAATAATTGATATACCTAGATAAAGATTTAATGATTCTTCTTTTTTAGCATTATCTAACGCCTGCTCCCATTTAAAGAGATCTTTCTTATCTATCATTGCGCTGAAGTCTTTCAGCTCACCTTCAAAATCACTCTCACGCTGCAACAAGTTGGCAAATATTGCATCAACAGAAAAATGCTTAGCATCCAAGTCAAGACTCAACTGCCCAAGGCCATTTTTATTAAGCGCGTTCTCGAAATAACCTAACTGCTCTTTTTGAATATCCAATTGAGTTTGGAAATTGCTGATATCTGTGAGAGAAACAACATTAGTAATGCCATTAATATTATCTATATGTTGAGAAAAACCGACTTGCAGATGACGTTTACTGTTAGCAACATAAGTTTGGTAATGGCTATACTTAGGTGAAGAAAGCCCCTGAGTAATTGTGGGTTGCTCTTCTGGTTTGAAAAAATCAAATACAGGTTTATTAGTTAACTTTTGTTGATTACTTCCTAGTAAAAAAGCCGCAACAGTATTTGCAAAAATAACTTCACCAGAAGCGTTAAGATGTAACATGCCAACTTTAAAGTCTGTCAGTAACGCTTGTTTTGCAGCCATTTCTGCATTATGACGAGCTAATATTTTGCGCAATTGCGAGAATCTAAATTTGGATATTAGTAGAATTACTACAAGGATCCCAAATATAGAAGCTCCAACGATTAGCCCCAAATCTATATTCTCTGCACTTTGCTCTAGAATTTTTTGTCCCACTGCAAGGCTTGAGTTACTTACTAGCAGTAAACTTAAACAAATATTTTTAATCAACTTAGTTGGCCTAATTTGGGGCGGGATAGCGCCAATTTGAAATAGGAATTTTAAGTAGAATATAGCAATATGTTTAGTGAAAACATGTAAGGGTAGACATAAAGGTATTAACTAAAATACCTAAATAAAGCAGTTTAATGTTTGATGTAACAATTTAACTACTGAGTAAATAAATACTCATTGAACATTTTTTAAAAACTTGTGTTAAAACATAAAACTATTGTTGGTTTCCAATGTTATGACTCACCATAAAATAGGTAACTATCAAAAATAAGCAAACTACTAAGTTTGCTATAACATACTTTACCGACAGATAAACAGCAGCACTGCTTAATTAAAAGGTAATAAATTTTCCTTAAGTGCTTTAGATGCAAAAGAAGCCGTTATTCCATTAATTTGAACTAGGTCTAACTGGGCAGCTGACAAACCAACAATATCCCTAGCGACTTGATATTCATTGACAATTTCGATACCTGACACGCCAGGGTCATCAGTATTTAGAGTAGTAATTAATCCGCGTTCTAAAAACATTTTAATGGGATGGTTAGCCGTATCAATACAGGCACCAGTTTGATAGTTGGACGTTAAACAACACTCGACTGCGATGTCATTTTTCAACATGTAATCCATAAGCTTGTTATCTTGGGCAGCTGCAACACCGTGCCCTATTCTCGTGGCCCCTAAATAATTAATTGCCTGCCATATACTATCTGGTCCATCTGCCTCACCGGCATGTACAGTGATTTGCCAAGCGGCATCTCGAGCTAAACTAAAATGCGCTTCAAAGTCTTTAGCTGGAAACCCTTTTTCGTCTCCCGCTAAATCTAAAGCGCACAAATGTTGTTTATATTTGAGCAAGGATGTTAACTCTAGTTTACATTGTTCAACACCATAGCTTCGACTTAATATACCAATTAATTGGACCGGTATATTTAGTTTTGTACTTGCGTCTTTAGCTCCAGCAATGACAGCCTCAATAACCGCTTCCATGGATAGATTATGATGTCTAGCCATAAAACTGGGAGAAAAGCGAAGTTCGACATAATTTAAACCAATAGATTTAGCATCTTCTACATTTTCATAAGCGACTCGGTAACATGCTTGCTCTGATGCCAATACCGAAACGCCTAATTCCATCTTAGCTAAAAATGCCAATAAGTCAGTGACATTACTATGGTTAAACGCCTTGATAGAAAACTCTTGAAAGGAGGAGTAAGGAAGGTCAATAGAAAACTCACGTGCCAATTGCCAAATAGTAGACAGACGAATGTTACCGTCTAAATGTCGGTGTAAATCCGTTAAAGGTAAAGAATGGTTAATCACTTTCTATCGCTATATGGGGCTATTCGATGTCTAGCTCTTTTAGCAAAAGAACCGCTTGGGTACGTGTTTTCACCCCTAACTTTTTAAATATGGCGCTGATATGAGCTTTTACTGTAGCTTCTGTTATATCTAAATCAGCGGCAATTTGTTTATTTAATAAACCGTCTTGTAATAATTTTATAACCTTAAATTGTTTAGGGGTAAGCCCTGCAACCAAATTTGCCACATTGACGGTAGCTACATTTTCTGCACTAAGTTGTTCATATCCTTCTGGTAACCAAATTTCACCTTTCAGAATTTGTTTTAATGCTTCAGCAATAATACTAGTAGGAGTAGCTTTTGATATAAAGCCTTTAGCGCCTAAGTTCATAACCTTACTTACAACTTGCGATGAATCGCTTGCGGAAATAACGGCAACGGGTATATTTGGGAAGTCTTCTAATACTCTAATCAGTCCAAAAAAACTGTCACATCCAGGCATATTTAAGTCTAACAAAACTAAATCAAACCCCTTACTCTTCTTTAGAGCAGAAATAGTAGATTCTAACGAGTCAGCTTGTTTAATTTCAAGGTCACCAAATAGCGGCGACAAAGCACCAACCAAAGCTTCTCGAAATAACGGATGATCATCTGCAATTAAAAATGTAGTCATTCATTTAACCTTGTTTTTGTAATTCCTGCGAAGTTCATAGTTTGCAAATACGGTGGCTTGATATCCATATTAGAATACTAACAATAAGTACTTGTGAACAGACCAAAACATATATCCATGTTCAAATTCACGACTATTTATTAATAAACTAACTATTTAATATCGTCCGGATAACGATAATCATTAATTACATCGAATGTCTTGTTTTAATTAACTTTTATTCTAATAACCAAATTATTTGGATCAATGGAAATTGATTGAACTAAGGCACACAGGTAGAATTATGGAAATTCCTATTAATTGCCCTTTTTTATGATGCAACAAGGCAAAGACGCCATTTATTCTCAACCACAAGAAGTATCATCCTTTAGCTTTGACCAGTCCGTTGCAGAAGTATTTCCAGATATGATCCAACGTTCTGTGCCAGGATACAATACTATTGTTGATACAATAGGACAAATTAGTGCCCAATTTGCACAAGCTGATACGTCAATATATGACTTAGGTTGTTCATTAGGTGCAGCTAGCTTGTCTGCAAGTAAATACATACATGCTAAAAATTGCAAAATACTGGCCGTGGACAACTCAGAAGCCATGGCAAAACGCTGTGAACTCCATGTGCAAACGTTTAAGGCTAAAACACCAATTTCAGTACTATGTGACGATCTACAAAATATAGAAATCAATAATGCTAGTGTGGTGATAATGAACTTTACCCTACAATTTATTGACCCAACCCAGCGCAATGACATTATTGAAAAAATATACCAAGGGCTAAAACCTGGCGGAGTACTTATACTGTCAGAAAAATTAAGTCATAACACTCAAACTGGAAATGAACTATTAATAGATTTACATCATGAATTCAAACGTAGAAATGGTTACAGTGAGTTAGAAATCAGCCAAAAGCGCACAGCTCTAGAAGATGTAATGCGTATAGAATCTTTTGAACAGCATAAAAGACGTATAGAATCGGCAGGGTTTAATGATGTAATACGCTGGTTTACCTGCTTTAACTTTTCGTCAATGGTGGCGGTTAAACCTAACTAAACAACAACCGTATTGATCTATAAGCGGTAGATTATAGTTACATTAACGCATTCATTTTTTTACAAATAATATTCAATTTAATTTTCCTGAGCGCTCTTTGATTAGCACTCTTCGCCACTTTAAGGAGGCCTCTTGGCTGTTACTTGGTTTAACGATTTTTACAAGCAGTTGGCTGACTCTCCCCTTAGCCATTGGTTAGAAGTATTGCCTAACCAAATTGCGGTATGGCAAAAAGAACAACTCCACGGTGACTTCAATAAGTGGGTAAAACTTCTTAGTAAGCTTCCTCAGACTAAGGTTTCAAGCATTAATATGTTGGATAAGGTAGCGTTTGGAACTGCGACAGATATTGACGAATACACCCAAAAACAATTTAGCGGCTTACTTAAGCAATTTATGCCATGGCGTAAAGGCCCATTTAATATACACGGTGTACACCTTGATACCGAATGGCGCTCTGATTGGAAATGGGATCGCGTGCAACCACATATTCAAAGCCTAAAAGATAAATACGTATTAGATGTGGGCTGTGGCAGTGGGTATCACATGTGGCGCATGTTAGGAGAAAACGCCAAAATGGTGGTAGGTGCAGATCCATCACAGCTGTTTTTAATGCAATTCCAAGCACTAAAACATTTTAACCCTGACTCGCGAATTCACTTAATGCCAGTCGGAGTAGAACAACTCCCAGAGCTAAACGCTTTTGATACTGTGTTTTCAATGGGCGTTCTATATCATAGGCGTAGCCCTATCGACTTTTTGTATCAGTTAAAAAACCAACTTAAAAAAGGCGGAGAGTTAGTACTAGAAACCTTAGTAGTCGATGGTGATGCTCAAACCGTATTTATGCCAGGAGATCGTTATGCACAAATGCGTAATGTATGGTATTTACCTAGTACCGCAGCGTTAACATTGTGGTTGCAAAGAGTAGGATTTACGAACATTCGGGTAGTCGATGTAGCAGCAACAACCATAGAAGAACAAAGGGCGACTGAGTGGATGGACACTCAGTCTCTAGTGGATTTTCTAGACCCTGATGATCATAGTAAAACTATTGAAGGTTACCCTGCACCAGTAAGGGCTGTGCTAATTGCAAACAAGTAAATAATTTAAACCTATTTAAGAGTCACTCTAATTAATAAAATCGTGAATATCCTTCAATAAACGTTGAAGTGAAGGTTTATTCACGTACATCATATGGCCAGCTGGATAATATGTCATGGTGATGCTTTCCCGTTTAAAACCATGGCGAGCCACAGTGTATTCTGCATCAAAAAACGGCGTAACTAAATCATAATAGCCACTGGCTACTAACAATTTTAAGTCTTTATTTTTACGCATTTCTTTGCTGAGTATTCTCGCTACTTTGACATACTCAGGTTCGTTATAGGCATTCGGCTCAATCGCCGCCCAATCCCAATTTTTACCCACTTTTGATGAGCTAAGATAATAAGGAGTTTTTACGTTTACTTGTAAATCTTGTTGCATATAGTGATTTATTGCCACAGCATATGCACTACTAATACTTTGACTTGCTGCATCACTAGAAGGGCGACCAGCAATAACATCAACTTCTTCGCTAGTGTATCTGCCATCTAATAACCCAACAGTTTTACCTTCATCACGGAGTAACTCTTTAGCAAATCGAGCTGATAAAACCCTTAAATCAGATTGCAAAATATAGCTTTTATCTAACCCAATAAAAGTCGCCATTTTAGCGGCAATTGTGTTCTTTTCGTTGTCACTTAATAAATTACCTTTAAACAGAGCAGGCAAATATTCATCTACAGCAAAAGCTCGGCTCTTATCTAAAAATGATTCTAAAGACTCCCCAACTCCGGCTTTTTTATGAAAGTGTGCGACTGCTGTTAACGTAGGAAAATAAGTCACAAAAGCGACTAAGTTATCGTCAACAGGTGTACTCCCTGTGTAATCCATTGCCTGAGATATCATCACAATACCGTTTAATGATATATCTAAACCATTTGACCGCAACGCTTTAGCAACACCCACAGCTCTGGGGCTCCCGTAACTTTCACCAATAAGGTATTTAGACGAATTCCAGCGCTTATTTTCGGTGATCCAGATACGAATAAATTCAGCTATCGAGCTTGTACCCGCTTTTAGGCTCCAAAAATCTTCTGGCCTACCCTCACCGACTAAACGGCTGTAACCTGTTCCAATAGGATCAATAAACACTAAGTCCGCTTTATCTAAAATTGTCAGATCATTGTTACTTAAATTAAAAGGTGCTGCACCGTCATCAGTTGATGCATCGCTTACCACATCAACCGTTTTAGGGCCAAGTAACCCCATATGTAACCAAGTTGACGCAGAGCCTGGGCCACCATTAAACACAAAAGCAATGGGACGGTTTTCATTATTGTCATTGGTTCTAAAGTAACTAGTCGAAAACAGGTGTCCTAGGACTTCACCTTTATCATTAGATAATGCGGTTTCTGATGCAACAACATCATAACTAACCTTTACCCCATTAAATTTTCCTTTGTGTGAGGTTTTAAACTCCAGCAACTTGGGAATATCTGTGGCCTTTTTTACGTCATTATCAACAGAGTCATTAGCGATCGCGCTCAAGCTTGCTAACAAACCTAAAGCCAACACACTGTTTTTTAATATTTTAAAATGAAACATAACCTTACCCTTTTAGAAACCAACACTCATTTATGACTGGTTATATAAACAATCGTTTTGCACGCGTTGGCATGCGAGTAACTAATTCATACCCTATGGTATCTGCCCAAAATGCAACTTCATTTGCCCCTAGGTTTTTCCCCCACAATTCAACTTTATCGCCAATATTTACGTTTTGTAAATCTGTGACATCAATTGAAATCATATCCATAGATACACGCCCCGCTAGAGGCGCCCTCTGATTGTTCACAAATACAGGGGTTCCTGATTTAGCGTTTCGAGGATAACCATCGCCATAGCCAACAGCGACAGTCGCAACAACAGATGGTCGACAAGCAACCCATGTATCACCATATCCAACAGATTCACCTATAGAAACATCACGCATTGCAATGACTTCTGATTCAAAAGACATAGCGGCTTGTAACTGGTTAGCTTGGGGCTGGCATTCTGAAAATGGGCTCAATCCGTATAACATAATGCCGGGACGATTCCAGTTTTTATGGCTGTTAGGCCAAGCTAAAATACCCGCAGAATTTGCCATACTCAATTGAATATCATCATCTTTAATAGTGCCTACGCAAGTACTAAAAGCTTCTAGTTGTTTAACAACTTCCTTAGAGTTAATAATGTCAGCACTAGAGAAGTGACTCATTAAGCGTGTATTTTTGACATTTGCGCAGGTTTTAAGTGCTTGATGGGCCTTTGAAACATCAGACGGCTGAACTCCCAACCTATGCATACCCGTGTCGACTTTTAACCAAACAGATAGAGGCTGACACACCTTTGCACTAGATAACTCGTTTATTTGCTGCTGATTATGCACTACAACCTGGCAGTTTTGCGCTGCGGCTAATGAAATTTCGTCAACACTAAAACAGCCCTCCAACAATAATATAGATTGCTTGATACCTGCCTGCCGAATTGCGATGGCTTCCTCTAGACATGACACGGCGAAAAGCTCTACTAACGGAGCAAGTTTTTTAGCAACCTCTATGGCACCATGCCCATAAGCATCAGCTTTGACTACGGCTATTGTTTTTGAATTAGGCGCAAGTGTTTTAGCACATTTGTAGTTAGCTTCTACTGCAGCTAAATCAATAAATATTTTCGCGGGTCTTGACATAAAATTTGTATTTATTCTCGAAACAACATTGAATTAATAGAAAAACTTATTAGCAGAGAATAGCCTCTGAGCAAACTCCCAAACCGCCCCTACTTCACCATCGCCAATGGGTTGGCCATTTAGCTCAACCACTGGTGCGAGTTCCTTACTAGAGCTAGTCAACCATACCTCATCAGCTTGCTTAACCTGCTCCATGGTAATCACAACTTCTTGAACATCAAGGTCACTATAATTACGTAAAATATCTAACAACATGTTACGCGTTACCCCGGCCAATATTTGGTTATCTAAAGGGGGGGTGAATACTTTTCCATCTTTTACAATAAATACATTACATGCAGCGGCTTCGGTTAAATGCCCTTTGGTATTGTGTAACAATATTTCATTAACACCGGCGTCAACCCCTTGTTGAAAATGCATCACATTACCTAGCAAAGATGTTGATTTAATCTGACAACGCTTCCAACGTAAGTCTTCGGTACTAGTGACTTTAAATTTTTTAACAAATTTCTTATCTGCCACAGTAGCGGCTGCAATTTCAAAAGTAAAAGCAAAGACCGTAGGTGATACACCTTCTGGGTAGGCATGAAAACGCTTAACATCTGC
The DNA here is from genome assembly GCF_039943935.1 of Paraglaciecola sp. GTDB lineage: Bacteria > Pseudomonadota > Gammaproteobacteria > Enterobacterales > Alteromonadaceae > Paraglaciecola. The sequence continues at coordinate 22,270 of NZ_JBDUZQ010000005.1, read as the reverse complement.
CCCTCTACTGACATGTAAATAAACCCCTAAATTTCCAGCCCCATTCTTATTAATAAGGGTCTCAAATAGCTCCCGCCACTCATCTAAGGTTTTAAATAACTTAATCCCAATAGTATCTAAGCCTTTTTGCATTCGCTCCAAATGCAAAGAAAATCCAACCAATTTACCAGCATAAGAAGGGACAACTTCATATATCCCGTCACCAAACAAAAAACCTCGGTCTAATGGCGAGATTTTGGCTTGATCCATTGGCATAAACTCACCATTTAGGTAAACCACATCTGTATTCATATCCATCGCATTTTAAAAAGTTTACTTTGCAGGTAATTTATTATGACATGAATTAATTCATTAAAAGAAGTAGAACAAGACTTGTGTTTATTTTTTTGTAACGTGTTGGCTTCACAATAAATCAGGTACAATACAGCTATTACTTCGCACTCCACAATCGATTCTATTATGTTACAAGTCGGAAAATTCCACACACTAACCGTTTCTAAAGAAGTTCCCTTTGGATTTTACTTAGATGGCGGCGATGGCAACCAAATTTTATTGCCTAGTAAGAATGCCCCATTAGGCTGCGAGGTTGATGATCAAGTTAGCGTATTTATTTATCATGACAGCGACGACCGTATTATCGCCACCACGAAGCGCCCTAAGGTGTTCGTGGATCACTGTGCCTTTTTAAAGGTTGTGAGTATTACGAAAGTCGGTACTTTTGTAGACTGGGGGTTAGAAAAAGATTTACTCGTACCTTTTAGTGAACAGGATTACCCCATGGCAGAAGGGGTGTCATATGTGGTGTATGTTTTTTGTGATGAAGAAACAGGAAGATTAGCAGCGTCAACCAAGCTGACTGACTTTTTATACGAAGAATCCAATTCTGAATCTGGGTTATATCAAGCAAAACAAAAAGTCGATTTATTAATTTGTGGACAAACCGATATGGGTTACAAAGCGGTTATTAATGGCTCACATATTGGTCTCATATTTAGGGATGAAGTATTTCATCCCATAAAGGTGGGTCATTCTATGGAAGGTTTTATTAAACGAGTCCGTGAAGATGGTAAAATTGATTTATGTTTTCAGTTTCACGATCCTAGCGCTCGCAATACATTAGAACAACAAATCATTGAAGACCTCGTTGCCCACGACGGCCTGTCAACCTTGACAGATAAAAGCCCTGCAGCAGAGATTTCAAAACGCTTTAATGTGAGTAAGAATACCTACAAAAAAGCCTTAGGTTCATTATATAAACAAAAACGTATTTTGTTAGATAAAACTAAAATCACATTAGTGACTAACAGCAAAACCTAAATTCAAGCATAAAGTTATTACTCCAAGGCCAAACTCTAATGATAAATTAGGGTTTAGTATTCAAAATTAATCACATAGAAGTAAATAAAATGAAAGCAACAGTGAGCTGGGATAAAGAATTAACATTTAATTGTGAAACTGAATCTGGTAAACACCTTGTGCTAGATGGAAAAGGAGAAAACATGACGCCTATGGAGACAGTACTATTGTCCGTTGGTGCTTGCTCCTCTATTGATGTAGTCGACATACTAAAAAAGTCTAGAAAACAAGTCACTCATTGTGAATGTAAATTAGATGCTGAAAGAGCTGAAGAGGCTCCACGATTTTTCACTTCTATTCATGCTCATTATATTGTTTCAGGGACAGACTTATTAGAGAAAAATGTGGCTCGCGCCGTTCAACTATCTGCAGAAAAATATTGTTCAGTCATGTTGATGTTAACAGGGAATGTAAAAATTACGACCAGTTATGCTTTAGTTTAATTACAGCGTACCTAACTGGCGTTTTACCTCTGAACCGAACAATACAATAAGGCAAGTCTAATTGAGCACGACTGACTCTCCTTTTTTGAGGCCCTGCATTGCAGCAACATTGCCTAAGTAAAACACAGGAACGTATTGTTGTTTATAGGCATTTAAGTAATAACGAGTTGGCCAAGCATGTGGCGGCACTCCAGAATCCTCTGGCGTTTGTAGCTGAGTAACATCAAATGTAAACGCATTAGGTAACGGAATATTACTTCCAGGGACTGTGTCACGGGTATCTATATAATTATCGGTAAAGTCAGCGCAGCTACCAAAATGTTCAATTCCATAATCCCAAAAAAAACCTGAATACACTGATACAGGATCTAAATACGTAGTTTGTATTAAAACGTTTGCATTAATTGATTTAAGCCTTTCACATATACCTAAGATAATAAACGAGCCACAACTATGGCCAACAGCATGAACCGCTTTTAAATTAGGTGCTTTAGCTAGACGCTCGCCAATTTCCAAACCAATTTTTTTACCTGCAACTGAACATAAAAATACGTTATCTGAATAAAGTTGCCAATTAATACTTTGATGTTGTTTAGCAAGAGGTTGTAACTGTGGGTAGCTATCAATAGCCATTATATGCTGTAATTCATCGCTCCAACTTCTAGGAGAGTCATTTACTCCATGTGCTGAAAGAGTTATGTATTCAATGTTTTCTGCAACTGAAAAATCAATCACAGACGAATAATCACGAGGCCAATAGACATAAACTGATATCCCTATTGTCACTAAAATAAAAGGAATTGCTGGAATAATTACCAGCCACCAAAATACCAGTCGAGCTAAATTATATTTTGTAAGGTTAAGCATAGAATGTAGTTTTTTCACTCTTAATAACAATAGTGCGACATGTTAGCTAAGATTGACAATATAGTTTGCTATTTCAATAAATTAAAGATAAAACGCCTTTTACTTCCAACCTATTCCGTATTACTAGTAAGTAACTTTACCATGCTTAAATCGATTCACCACGCAGCCATAATTTGCTCTAACTATGAAAAGTCTAAACACTTTTATAACGCAATATTAGGGTTAAAGATTATTGCGGAGCATTACAGAGAAACACGAAATTCCTATAAATTAGATTTAGGGCTACCCGACGGTGGGCAAATAGAACTCTTTTCCTTTGATAATCCTCCTGCAAGGCCTAGCTATCCAGAGGCACAAGGCTTACGCCATTTAGCGTTTGTCGTAGAGTCAGTGGAAGCGGTTTCGAAATATTTGCAAAGTAAATCAATTGAGGTAGAGCCAATTAGAGTTGATGAGTATACACAGAAAAAATTTACATTTTTTAATGACCCTGATGGTTTACCTTTGGAAATATATGAAATGAAGATTGATTTATAGCAAGACCACCTTGGGTTTACCTTTACATTGATTTTGCTGCAACAAAACTCACCCATACAGAAAATTTTAGCTATTAGCCAAACTTGCCAACGCAGCATGGCCTTTTACCATACGTTTTACTTCGCTTTCATCTATGCTTGTATTCCAATCCCCTTTACCAACTGATCCGCCTATCAATATTCCAGTTTTGCGAGGAAAACTATAAAGCAAACCATGGTTTGGATGCATCATCGCGTATCCATAGTCTATGTTTGATTGAGGTAATAAAAAGCTCAATTGTCCGCGGGCAGGTATAATTAATTCGTCATTAAATACTTTACCCGCGCCTAAACCCATGCAATTCACAATTGAAGATTGCGGTAACTTAATAACGTCCTCTGGGCTTTCAAAACTCTGCTCAACAAATTTACCTCCGGCATTTCTAAAATCAGTTACTAATGCCCTAAGATAAATATCTGGATCGATCATCAGTGTGTAATAAGCATCGTAAAAAGGCATGCCAAACATAGCATTTTCACTCGATTGATTGCGCACTAAGCCGGGATAAAGTGCATCGCCACCTATATATGGATAACTTGTATCCATAGGTTTACTACTTAAACCATGTTGACGTATCCACGTTACACCATAACGAGTATCATTGGCGTAGGTTATAAAACGTTTAAATGCTATTTGAGCTGCTAAATGCAACATTTGCATTGTCTTTGGTGAGGCTTGGCCTTTTTCAAACAAGGTAACTGGATGCCACATTGCCCCCGCTATATTTGAGGTTGTATAAGGAGGAAAGTCTTTAGCATAAATAGTAACATTAACGCCATTTCGCTGTAATTCAAGGGCAGTAGATAGGCCAATGACACCTGAGCCTAAAATGCCCACTTCTCGACTTCCCTGTTGCCGTATCAAACCAGCAGCTATTTCTGCCACGCCCCACGACAAAGACACACCACCACCGCCATGGCCATAATTATGTACTAAATATTTATTTCCCATAGTAGTGGCTTCAAGTCTTGGCCCCGGCTTACGAAAAGGGCGTAAACCAACAACCGAGCGAGTGACTCTATCTAAACTTGATTGAATGGGCGTAATGGGTGAACCAATAGGCCGAACGTGGTTATTTGCACCGAATTCTTCAGCCTGACTTAGAACAGTTGTACAACCAACCAATGTCCCTGAAGATAAAGCGGCAATAGCTGCACTAGTTCCAAATATAAAGTCTCGTCGTTGCATTAGGGCTCCTAGTATTATTGTTATTATTTTATAGGCTTAAAATTAGAGTATACCCTTCATATTTACCTTGCAATACTAGCCATTTATTTCGAAGTGAAGTAATTAAACATACTGCTATTAGGTAATACATGTATTAGTCGAACTACAAAATATTAGGAATTACATAAACTTAACTTAATTAAGAAACGCTGAACACTCCTAAAGTTAGGCATATTCAGCACTATGATTCATGCTTAAAACTGTGTAAACGCTTGTTCAAAATCAGCCACAAGGTCATCAATATCTTCTATACCAATAGACATTCTAATCATATTGTCACTCACATTCATTTCCTGTCTTTGCTCTTCGCTACATTCGAAATAGATTGTTGAAGCAACAGGAAGGGCTAAAGTGCGAGTGTCACCTAAGTGGGTTGCACAAATCACCAAATTTAACGCATTCAAAAATGCTATAGGATCGATATTATCGGTTAAATCAAAACTTAGAATCCCACCGTATCCTTTAAAGTGCTCTCTGGCTAAAAAGTGCTGAGGGTGATCGGCTAACCCAGGGTAGTAGACAGCTGCAACATGTTTATGCCCATGTAAATAAGAGGCTAAACGCATAGCGTTTTCACAGGTTTTCTCGGTGCGAAGTACTAATGTTTCTATGCCCACCGATATCGCGTGAGCAGATGTAGGCGACAAGGTCGCTCCCATGTCACGCAATCCTCTCTTCTTAATTTGGGTTAACCCCCACTGTGCAACTTCAGTACCCCGGTACAGAGGCAAGATGTTTTCAAAGACTTGCCAATTAAAAAGTCCTGTATCAATCACCGCACCGCCGAGTACATTGCCGTGCCCAGATATATACTTGGTCAAGGAACCAATAGTAAGCGACGCTAGTACTGATTTAGCGTCAAACATATTGGCCGGCGTCATGGTGTTATCTACCAAAAACAATGCATTTTGAGCATCACATAACTGCCCTATTGCTCTTAAATCTGCGACTTGTGTAACTGGATTAGCAATGGTTTCCAAATACACGGCTTTGGTATTACCTTTGAAAGCAGACTTAACATTTATGACATCCGTAACATCAACAAAACTGATTTCGATACCCAGAGACCCCATTGTTTCTATAAGGCTTCGAGTGTTACCAAACAAGAAATGGCTCACAATTATGTGGTCACCAGCTTTAAACAAACTCAACATTGTCGCAGTTATAGCCGCCATCCCCGTTGCAAATGTTATCGCCCCTACTCCACCTTCTAAATGGTTGAGTATATTCTGTAATGCAACATTAGAGCCTGTAGATGAGCGCCCGTAGACATGCCCCGCTTTTTTACCTTGAAATACATCAACTATGTCTTGCGCCTCTTTAAACTCAAACAATACTGAGTTTGTTGTGGCTTGATGGACTGCTCCACTTTCAGGGGCATTAACCATGCGATCAGCATGTACTAGGCGAGTGGTAAAACCTTTATTTTTCAATCTTTATTCTCCGTGGCTGGCACGATATCAGTAAGTAAATTTTATTTGATGTAATCCACATCGATTAACTGAGTGGAAATTAACTTCATTAATTATGGCGTATTGTACTTATATATTGCAAAGCACCAAACTTGATCTGGTTTTTCTTATAATAAAATAATAGTGAACCCAATAAATGCCAAAGTATTCTGAATTACTATTCCAACCTTTTAAAGTAAAATAGCATGAGCTTGGTCACTAGCCTCTATAAAATTAATCATCAATCAGTAAATTTGAAAAGATTCTATAGAAAGAATGAAAGGTTTTACGCTTTAAACCATTTCAATATGACGTTGCGCAATTTACACTAAGGGGATAAGCCTTCATGACTGGTATCACACCTAATGTAAACAAAATATTGCATTAATTGTTAAGCCTACATGAACTAGTATTCATTATCGATGGAAGCCATATATTGAAAATTTTAGTATTTTTGTTGTTTTTTGTTAGTGTTATCGCCCATAGTCAACAAACCGCTCAAAGCTTATTTGGGCAACACCGCACCGCGCTTTTTCAAATAAAAATCATAGAACTTGAATCTGGCAACAAATCCTCAATCGGCTCAGGTTTTCAGGTAGATCTAAAAGGTAATATTGTTACCAATTACCACGTTGTGTCTGAATACGTATATAACCCCGATAAATTTAGAATCGAGTATATGGCAAATGATGGTAGCGAGGGAGAGCTGCAACTCGTTGATGTAGATGTTGTCAATGATTTAGCCCTCGTCAGAAAATTGAAGCTTGCAGAAGAGGCGGCTTTCCCTATCGCAACGACGCTACCAGAACAAGGCAGCGACATATACTCTTTGGGTAACCCCCATGATTTAGGCATGATAGTAGTACCAGGTACCTTCAATGGCTTAAAGAAAAATAGTTTTTACCAACGTATTCATTTTACTGGTTCAATTAACCCAGGTATGAGCGGCGGGCCTGTGGTAAATGATTTAGGTGAAGTTATGGGTGTTAACGTTGCCACAGCGGGAAATCAGATCGGTTTTTTAATCCCATTATCGAAAGTATTAGGCTTATTAGAAAGTCAACACTTAGCTCCACTTAATAACGACCAATTAAAACCTCGCCTACAACAACAGATAAAAGCCAATCAACAGGTTCTTATTGATAGATTGAAAATGCGAGATTGGCCCACAAGTGTGTTAGGTGAGGCATTAGTACCTGCTAATATTACGGAGTTCATATCTTGCTGGGGAGGCTCAAATACCAGTGACAGGCAAGCCTTATATTTATCAGTAGAAAGCAGTTGTCAACTTGATGAACAAATTTACGTCCATAGCGGATTACGTACTGGAGGTTTAGAGCTCGAATTTGAATGGCTAGATGGGAAGTCACTTGGTAAACATCGCTTTTATAATTTTTTCACTCATAGTATCACCGGTGCTGGCGCTAGTAACAATGCCTCTAAAGATGATGTAACTAACTTTGAATGTGAAGAAGATAAAGTTACAAACCGCCATGGAGTGACGAATAAAACGGTATTTTGTGTTAGGGCGTATAAAGAGTTTGACGAGTTATATGATGTGTTATTTGTGGGTGCTAGCATAGATCATGAAGACAAAGGACTTTTAAGCCACTACACATTAGCTGGCGTAACCAAAGACTCCGCTTTGGTATTTTCGCAAAAATTTATGGATTCAATATCATGGCAATAGTTTTAGAGCTTTTATCTAGAAAAAATATCCCTCTCAAACATTTTAAATTTGAACAAGATTATGTGAATGTTGGCCGTGATTTTAATAATGATTTACGTCTAGATGACCCTTACGTGTGTCCCAGTCATATGTTGGTAGCTATGGACCCTGAATCAGGTCTTCTAATGGTAAATGATTGTAAATCTGCAAATGGCATCAAAGTTAATAATAAGTTTGTTACTCAGGCAAAATTAAACCCACAAGACATTATTAAAGTAGGCCGTACCCGTTTACGGATTATAGATACCAAAGCGCCATTAGCTGAAGCAATCCCACTAAGTGAATTAGAAGAAAATTTAAGTTGGTTAAATCGAGTTCCCCTTGCAGTGGCATTATCCATGATGTGTTTAGGGCTGATGCTAGTATTACAATTTTTCAGTAGTGTAAACGAGTTTAATATACTTAAAGCATTACCAACCGAGCTTAGTGAATTAGCTGCATTTTGCATATGGCCATTATGCTTTGCAGTACTTGCCAAGGTCGTAAAAAAAGAAAGTCATTTAATCAGTCAAGTTAACTTAACCTTGTTAATGTTTTTGTTCGTCAATGTTCTATTGTTGAGTAAAAATATCGTCATATTTAATATTCATCCCGGAGGTTGGTTTGCTTGGCTTGAGCTATTGTTATTAGCTGTGTTGACTGGTGGGTTTATTTGGTTAACTTTGTTTATAGGGTTTCATCAAACGAATAGACGGAGAAATATCATTTCTTTTTTGATGACCGCCACCATAACCACACCGATTTATGTTTTGGGCTTTTTAAACAGTGGGGATTTTAATCCTCGTCCCATGTACGACCCTATATTATTACCTCCAACATATGATGTTACAGGTAGTATAGATACCCAAGAGTTTTTAGAGAAAACAGAAAGCCTGTTTTTAAATGTTGATAAATTAAAGATAAAATAATTGTAAGGTTTTTTGAGCAATGTGTATTTTGTTTGTAGCTATTAACCAGCATAAAGATTATCCATTAATCATTGCAGCTAACCGTGATGAGTATTTTGCACGAGAAACAGCAGAGTCTCATTATTGGAAGCCTAAGCATAATATACTTGCAGGCAAAGATCTGCTCGCTGGCGGAACATGGATGGGGATCAATAAACAAGGTTATTTAGCTTCTCTAACAAATATTCGAGATCCAAATAAAGTAAGCCTTGACGCTATTTCCCGAGGAGAGTTAGTTAGCAACTATCTCCATCAACCTGTTGATAGATATGGGCAGCAGTTAACTAATAGTAGAGCTAACTATAATGGTTATAACCTGCTTTTTGGCAAATGGGATAACCTAACTGTTTATAATAACCACTCTAACGAACTACAACCTTTAACCGAAGGTTATTACGGATTATCAAATGCTGATCTAAACAGCCCTTGGCCAAAAATCAATAAAGGCGTGGCTGCACTAGAAGCATACTGCAAAGATGGCCACGACATTCACTCTAATATTTTATTTGAACTGCTATTAGATACCTCTAAAGCGCCAGATGAAGAACTTCCAAAAACAGGAGTCTCAATTGAATGGGAGCGCTATGTATCTTCTATCTTTATCCAAGGAAATGAATATGGCACACGCTCTTCTACAGTTTTGAAGGTTGATAAAGAAGACAATGTATTTTGGCACGAAAAGACCTACGATAGCGAAGCAAACTGTACTTCAAGTCAATATTACAATTTCAGTATAAATTAGTGCAAATTCAACTCGTTTTTTAATTACGTGGTGTCATAATACGCGCCTATTAAGCTTTTTTTAAAGATCATTTAAGGAACATCATGTTTGACGTCTTGCCTCAGCTACCAGCCGACCCTATTTTAGGTTTATCCACTGCATTTAAAGCTGACACCAATCCAAATAAAATAGATTTAGGTGTTGGTGTATATAAAGACGAACAAAGTAATACCCCTATTTTTACTAGTGTGGCAAAGGCACAAGGTATTCTTCTAGAGAAAGAGACTTCTAAAACGTATATCCCACCCCAAGGTAACCAAGGATATATTGATGGGTTTCTATCATTACTATTGGGTAAAGGTCATACGGCATTGTTAGAAGATCGTGTTGCTGCGGTGCAAGCCCCTGGTGGTACCGGTTCATTGCGTATTTTGTCTGATTTACTAAAGCGCTGTAATAGCAATGCCAAAGTATGGGTAAGCGATCCAACTTGGGCTAACCATATTCCGTTAATACAAAATGCGGGATTAGAGTTAGCAACCTACACTTACTTTGACAAAGAAACAGCAGGTATTAATTTTGACGCTATGGTTGCTTGCCTAGAAAAAGTTGATAAAGATGACATTGTTCTGTTACATGGCTGCTGCCATAACCCCACTGGAGCAGACTTAACTAATGAACAATGGGATAAAGTATTAGAAATTGCTCAAAACCGTGGGTTTATACCTTTTATTGATGTTGCCTACTTAGGCTTTGGTGATGGTTTAGATGAAGATGCTTATGGTTTGCGCTTATTAACTTCAAACCTTCCAGAAGTTCTTATAGCTGCGTCTTGTTCTAAAAACTTTGGTTTATACAGAGAGCGTGTTGGTCTAGCGGCTATTGTAACAGCCAGCACTGTTACACGAAAAGTTGTACAATCCCAAATACAAAGTGTGGCACGCGGCAATTACTCAATGCCCCCATCATACGGCGGAGCATTGGTTGACATCATTTTATCTAATGAAGTATTAAAAACTGAATGGGTTAATGAAGTTGAATCCATGCGCTTGCGTATGTCTAGCCTACGCCAATTACTATTAGACAAACTTAATGAAAATGGCGCGAGCAAAGACTTTAGTTTTATCACTAAACAAAAAGGCATGTTTTCGTTCTTGTGTATAACGCCAGAGCAAGTACAGGCTGTAAGAGATAAGCACAGTGTATATTTTGTGGGCTCAAGCAGAGTTAATATTGCAGGGATTAGCAAGAGTAATGTGGATACTTTAGCTAAAGCCTTGGTGTCGGTACTGTAAGAGATTATTAATACAATAAAAAAACCGGTTAAGACTAATGCCTTAACCGGTTTTTTGTATCCACAAACACTTAATCTGTCGGCTTTGAGTTCTCAACTCTACTTTTAAGCTTTTGACCCGGCCTAAATGTCACCACTCTTCTAGCCTTTATTGGAATATCTTCCCCTGTTTTGGGGTTTCTTCCAGGCCTTTCACTTTTTTCTCTTAAGTCAAAATTACCAAAGCCCGACAGTTTTACTTGTTCGCCAGACTCTAAGGCTTCACGAACTTCTTCAAAAAATATCTCAACAAGATCTTTAGCATCGCGCTTATTAATCCCTAGTTTTTCAAATAAATGTTCCGCCATTTCGGCTTTGGTTAACGCCATACCGGTCAATCCCTCAAAGATGCTTCAAACTTGTCTGACAACACAGCTAAAATACTATCAACTGCGGCCTGAATATCATTTTCTTCTAGTGTTCTAGTTTTGTCCTGCAATGTCAGAGAAATTGCTAAACTTTTCTTACCTTCTGCAATTCCATTACCTGTATATACATCGAACAAGTTTAGGCCAACCAATTGATTTACGCCAGAATTTTCTATGCAATTCAATATATCCCCTACTACTTTATCATTGTCTACAACAATTGCAATGTCACGTCTATTTGCTGGAAACTTTGAAATTTCTTCTGCACTAGGTAAAGTCTTAAGACCTAAAGCAGCAAGTTCTAATTCAAAAACAAAAGAACGGCCATGTAAACCTAATAATTTTTCAAATTGAGGGTGTACTGCACCTAAGTAACCTATGAGGTTATCACCAGTATAGATTGCAGCACTTTGCCCCGGATGTAATGGGCTATGTAGACACAACTCAAAGCGGTATTTGGTCACACCGGCAGCATTCAATACATTTTCAATATCAGACTTTACATCGTAAAAGTCTACAGCTTTGGTTGGGCTATCCCAGCTTTCTTCTGCTACAGGTCCAGCAATAACACCACTTATTACTAGCTCTTGTCTTACACCCGTTTTTTCACTGGTATCAGGTACAAAACGCAATCCTGATTCAAACAAGCGTACTCTTGATTGTTGACGTTTTTGATTATAAGACACGGCTTGAAGTAAGCCAGTCCACAAACTTACTCGCATAGTCGACATTTCTGATGATATAGGATGAGGCAGAGCCATTCCTTCAACATCAGGATACAAGGCTCCTTGTACCTTAGGATCAATAAACGAATATGTAATAGCTTCTTGATAGTCATTTTCTACCAAACTACTTTTCAATTGATTTAGCTGCACCTTTTGCTCTTGGTGCTTAGACATTTGTAAACTAGCTACAGGCGCAATATGAGGAATATTATTGTAACCGTAAACTCTCGCCACTTCTTCGATAAGATCTTCTTCAATACTAATATCAAATCGATAAGGTGGTACATCTATATTCCAGATTTGATTATCAAATGAAACCCCAAACCCTAAACGTTCAATTATATCGGTTACTTTTTCTACTGATATATCTACACCAAGTACTTTTGTAAGACGGCTATGTCTAAGTACCACAGCACGATTAGTAGGTACATGTGATTCAGCTACCGCTTCAACTATTGGTCCGGCTTCACCGCCTACAATATCGAGTAGTAAAGCACTGGCTCTTTCCATTGCAACTTTTTGCAATTGTGGATCGACACCTCTCTCATAGCGGTGCGACGCATCGGTATGTAAACCATATTGACGAGCCTTACCCATAATAAAATCTGGGTCAAAAAATGCACTTTCTAAGAAAATGTCTTTGGTCTCAATTGTAACACCTGAATCAAGACCACCAAAAATACCAGCCATCGCTAAGGATTTCTCACTATCAGCAATGACTAAGGTATTGCTTTTTAAGGTCACTTCATTGCTATCCAATAATGTTAGTTTTTCTGACTCTTTTGCTAAACGAACAATAACATCACCTTTGATTTTATCGTTATCAAAGGCATGCATCGGATGGCCTAACTCTAATAAAACAAAGTTAGTGACATCGACTACAGGGTCAATACTCCTTATCCCTGAGCGACGTAATTTTTCGACCATCCACAGTGGTGAAGACGCTGTCACGTTGACATTTTTAATCACTCGTCCTAAATATCTAGGGCAAGCTTCTGGAGCCTCTAAAGAAATGGCTCTAACGTCATGAATCTGAGCCTCTACGTCTTTAACTTCTGGCTCAGTCACTTCGATCTGGTTTAATACACCAACTTCACGGGCTAAACCTTTTATACCTAAACAATCAGCTCTATTTGGCGTTAAATCAACTTCAATTGATACATCATCAAGCTGTAAGTACTCTCTAATATCTTGAGCGACTTCAGCATCTTCAGGCAATTCTAAAATACCATCATGGTCATCAGATATACCAAGCTCAGAGAAACTGCATAACATTCCAAACGAAGGTTGACCTCGTAACTTGGCTTTTTTAATTTTAAAGTTGCCAGGTAAAACAGCACCTACTTTAGCCACTGCAACCTTGATACCTTTGCGGCAATTGGGTGCTCCACAGACAATATCTAATAACTCTTCTTCACCAACGTTGATTTTGGTAACTTGTAATTTATCTGCATCAGGGTGTTGGCCACATTCAACCACTTCACCCACTACTACACCAGAAAACTCACCTGCTACGGCTTCAACATCATCAACTTCAAGACCAGCCATACTTAGCTGCTCAGATAACTCTTCGGTAGATACTTCAGGGTTTACCCACTCTCTTAACCACTTTTCACTAAATTTCATATTCTTGGCTCGACCTAATTAAACTGCTTGAGGAAACGAAGATCGTTTTCAAAAAATGCTCGTAAATCGTTCACTTCGTAACGCAACATAGTTAAGCGCTCTACCCCCATACCAAAAGCAAAACCGGTATAAACTTCAGGGTCGATATTAACGGCTTTAAGTACATTTGGGTGTACCATTCCACAACCCAACACTTCTAACCATTTGCCATTTTTACCCATAACATCCACTTCAGCAGAAGGTTCAGTAAAAGGAAAATAAGAAGGACGAAATCTTACCTGTAAATCTTGTTCAAAAAAGTTATTGAGGAAGTCATGTAAAATCCCTTTTAACTCAGCAAAACTCACGTTCTTATCAACCATCAAGCCCTCAACCTGATGAAACATAGGCGTATGAGTTTGATCATAATCATTTCTATAAACACGACCAGGAGAAATAATACGTAATGGGGGCTGTTCATGCTCCATAGTACGTATTTGCACACCCGAAGTTTGGGTACGTAACATTACATCTGGGTTAAAGTAAAATGTATCGTGATCAGCTCTTGCTGGGTGGTTGGCAGGGATATTCAAAGCATCAAAGTTATGAAACCCATCTTCAACCTCAGGGCCCGTTTTAACGCTAAAACCTAACTCATTAAAAAAGCTTTCAATACGATTAATGGTACGAGTGACTGGATGTAAACCACCACGCGATTGCCCTCTACCCGGTAACGTTACGTCTATGGTTTCAGCGGCTAACTTTTTATTTAACTCTTCAGTGCGCAGTGTATCGCCTCTGGCTTGAATAAGTTTTTGAATTTGTTGCTTGGCCATATTGATTTTTTGACCAGCCGCAGGGCGTTCTTCATTAGACAGTTTACCTAAACCTTTAAGCAACTCTGTCATTCGACCTTTTTTACCCATGAACTCCACACGCACCCCATCAAGTGTGTTTACATCTTGTGCAAGGTTAATTTGTGCTTCGGCTTCTTTGATTATGGCATCAAGATCCATAGTATCCTCGAATTACATTTTATATATTAAGTCAGGCTATAAAGTTACAGCACATGAACAGACATTTTTAAGAGCCGGTAATTCTACACGAAAGCTACATAGCGAGGCTATACGTAATATACGGAAACTACGGATTTTTAAAGGTTTTTTTGACTAAAGTATCACGTTGATAAGTAATACCAAGATCTGATATTGAGTGTCCACTAAGAGAGGCTTTAAATAGCACTTATCAAGGGAGATTATAGGTCGTTGTGCTTAAATGTTAATTGAAACAATTGGAAGCTAACTCACTAAAAACTAATTTATATGACCCATAAAAAAACGGCGAACCATCCTGGTTCGCCGTTTCTGTGAAAGAACTTAAACTTAATTGTTTAAAGAATTAAGCTAATGCACCTTTAGCAGCATCTACTAATGCGCTAAATGCATTTTTATCATGTACCGCAATATCGGCTAAGATCTTACGATCGATTTCAACAGAGGCTTTTTTCAAACCATTGATGAAACGGCTATAAGATAAACCATTTTGACGAGACGCCGCGTTTATACGTGCAATCCATAATTGACGGAATTGACGTTTACGTTGACGACGGTCACGATATGCATATTGACCAGCTTTTGTTACTGCTTGTACAGCAACGCGATAAACTCGACTACGAGCTCCATAATAACCTTTGGCTTGCTTTAGTACCTTTTTGTGACGGGCACGTGCAACAACACCACGTTTTACTCTTGCCATTTTCTAGTCTCCTGTTTTAAACGTAAGGTAACATGCGTTGAATCAACGCAGTGTCAGCCACATGGGCTAGTTTTTTGCCACGTAAGTGACGTTTACGCTTAGAACTCTTCTTGGTCAAAATATGACGCAAGTGAGACTGTTTACTTTTAAAGCGACCTGAAGCGGTTTTTCTAAAACGCTTGGCAGCTCCACTGTTGGATTTCATTTTAGGCATTGCTAAAACTCCGCATTGTTAATGACTTTTTGTTTTGCAGAAACGCAAAGTCTAAGTTTCATGTTTAGCAGCAAGGTGAGAACGGGTGCAGAATCCGAACTACTTGTAGACCTTAACTACTTCTTAATTGGGGCAAGCACCATGATCATCTGACGACCCTCAACCCTATGCGGGAAAGATTCGCAGTTGGCAATATCTTCTAAATCCGCTCTTACACGTTTCAGCTGTTCTATGCCAATCTCTTGGTGCGCCATTTCTCGACCGCGAAAACGTATCGTTACTTTGGCCTTGTCACCCGCTTCTAGAAAGCGACGCAGGTTGCGCAGTTTTACCTGGTAATCGCCTTCATCAGTGCCAGGGCGAAATTTAATCTCCTTGACCTGAATTTGCTTTTGCTTCTTCTTTTGCTCTTTAAGTGTCTTGCTTTTTTCAAACAAGAACTTACCGTAATCCATTACTTTACATACTGGCGGCTCAGCATTAGGGCTAATTTCAACCAAATCTAAATTTGCCTGTTCAGCGGTACCCATGGCTTCTGTTATAGACACAACGCCTAATGGTTCACCATCTTTACCTACTAAACGAACTTCATTTAATGTAATTTCTTCATTAATTCGAGCTTTGTTCGAATCTTTAGCCTTCATGTTAGCGCCTTTAATATGTTATTCCTCCAAAAGATTAATCAAATCGCTTTGTTGTTGACTTCTGACGATGCCATTTCTATAAACTTATCTATAGACATTTTTCCGAGGTCATCACCTTTGCGTGAACGCACGGCAATTTCACCACTTTCCATCTCTTTATCGCCAACAACAAGCAAATAAGGGACACGCATTAGCGTGTGCTCGCGGATTTTAAAGCCTATCTTCTCATTTCTCAAGTCCGACTTAGCCCTAATCCCACTTTCTTTTAACTTTTTCACTACTTTATTGGAATAATCGGCCTGTTTATCCGTAATATTCATCACCACGGCTTGAGTTGGCGCTAACCAAAGCGGGAAAAGTCCAGCGTATTCCTCGATTAAAATACCGATAAAACGCTCTAGTGATCCTAAAATAGCTCTGTGGATCATGACCGGTACTTTACGCTCACCATCTTCAGCTACATAAGTTGACCCTAATCTAGCAGGCATAGAGAAATCTAACTGAATGGTGCCACATTGCCAGGCGCGTTCTAAACAATCAAAAAGAGTGAATTCGATTTTAGGACCATAGAAGGCACCTTCTCCTGGCTGGTAATCAAAATTTATATCATTGGCTTTTAACGCATCTGCAAGCGCTGCTTCAGATTTATCCCAAATTTCATCTGACCCAATACGCTTTTCTGGACGAGTAGACAATTTTACGACAATACTTTCTTTTTCAAAACCAAACGTTTTATAGGTGTCGTATACCATGTCGATACAACCCGTTACTTCTTTTAATATTTGTTCTTCAGTACAAAAAACATGAGCATCATCCTGAGTGAAACTTCTAACTCTCATCAATCCATGCAATGATCCAGACGGCTCATTTCTATGTACGACACCAAATTCAGCCATACGCAAAGGTAAATCTCGATAAGATTTTAGGCCTTGGTTGAAAATTTGAACGTGCCCAGGGCAATTCATAGGCTTGACGGCATAAGTTCTTTTTTCAGATTCAGTAGCAAAAATATTTTCTTGATATTTATCCCAGTGACCAGATTTTTCCCACATACTGACATCCATAATTAGTGGGGCTTTAATTTCATCATAGCCGTACTTGACAAGCTGTTCTCGAGCATAATTTTCTAGCTCTCGATAAATAGTCCAACCATCATTGTGCCAGAAGACCATACCAGGCGCTTCTTCTTGCCAATGAAATAAATCTAAGGCCTTACCAATTTTACGGTGATCGCGTTTTTCTGCTTCTTCTAGGCGGTTTAGGTAACCTTTTAACTGTTTTTTATCAGCCCAAGCGGTACCATATATACGTTGCAACATTTTATTGTCACTATCACCGCGCCAATATGCACCAGCCACCTTCATTAACTTAAAGTGCTGGCAAAAGCGCATATTAGGAACGTGTGGACCACGACACATATCAATATACTCTTCATGGTGATACAAACCAGGCTTATCATCCTTATCTATATTTTCATCAAGAATTTGAATTTTGTACGTTTCGCCACGAGCTTCAAAAGCATCGCGAGCTTCTTGCCAACTAACAACCTTTTTAACAACTGGATAATTAGTTTTTGCCAGTTGTAACATGCGCTTTTCTATTTTTACTAAATCATCATCGTTTAATGAATGTTCCATATCGATATCGTAATAAAAGCCGTTATCAATCGTAGGACCAATTGCCATTTTTACATCTGGGTACAATTGTTTAATTGCATGACCAATTAAATGCGCACAAGAGTGACGAATAATTTCAAGACCATCTTCATCTTTTGCTGTGATAATCTGTAGTTTTGCATCATGCTCAATAGGGTCACAAGCATCAACTCGAACACCGTCTACTTTGCCAGCTATAGTTGCCTTAGCTAAACCTGGGCCTATATCGTTTGCAACATCAAGTACAGAAACTGCGTGATCAAATTGGCGTTGACTGCCATCGGGAAGAGTAATTACGGGCATATAGAAATCCTTAATGCAGTGGTGACACCTACCAAGCGCCACATGCGAATATGTAGAATCAGTTTTGTGTGAATGAAACCGATTGATAAAAATAAAAAACACCCAAAAAAGGGTGCTTATAGAAAAAACGCTCTGCTACTATCAAAGCAATGCCTCATATTATAACGAAATAAGGTTCATCGATGCAATGCTCAACACCAAAAACTATGGCATACCTCATACTCTTTATATGTTTATCTATAAGTCCCACAAGCCATGCAGATAACTGGACGCTAAAAAAACAAAAAAATAATGTCAGTGTATATAGTCAAACAACAGAATCTGGTTACAGCCAAATTTTGGCAATAACACAAATACAAGTTCATCCTTTGGCATTAATCGCACTTTTTGATGATATCGAATCAACTCCAAAATGGGTTCATAATTGCAGTAAAGTTACAATATTAGAAAAAATATCAACGTCTGAAAGGTTAGTTCATAGTTTCTTCGCAGCACCGTGGCCCATAAAAGATAGAGATATGGTGACTTACTCAAATACGACTTACAGCGAAGGCACTGTAAAAATCGAAATATCTGATAGAAGTACATTGATTTTGAACCACCCCAAATTTGTCAGAATGACAAATATGCATGGGGTGTGGAAAGCGACACCAACATCCGAAGGTATGACTGAAATAAGTTATCAAGGTGGCGGTAATCCAGGTGGCCGGATACCTGCATTTATAGCCAATAAAGAACTGGTAAGCTCTATATACAATACTTTCTTAAATTTAAACAAGATACTTCCATCGGAAAATTATCTACCAAAGAATGTAACACCTTGAGCTAACTTTTATAAAATACTTTGACTGAACCTTTTTATAGTTCATAACAAGGTTTGTTAATCTAGTCCTTAATTTTCTTACGAATTTTAGTAAATTGTTGGCGAATCGATAACATACTGATTGTCGCTAAAGGTACTAAAATTAACATTGTTATAGTTTGGGCTTGTTCAATACCTTTTAAAATCCAAGCGCTCGATAATAAAGCTGTGGCCCACAATATAGCTTGAGTAAATTGTGTGCTTTTATGTAGTTTCATTAAGTTCGAACCTTGTGCAGCATTGTCAGCTACTGATCCATACTCAAAGGTACACATCTTATTAAGCCAAGTTAAGTCTTGGTCAAACATAGATTTTAATTCCTCTTGGGTACCAATATTTTTAACGGCTTCTGAAAAGGCATCTTGCTCGCTTAAACCATCATCTACATGTTTTTCTATTAAACAATATAGATGGTCTTTCAACTCATCTATTTTTCTGTTTTTAATGGAATAGGAACTCAAAACCTCAGCACACCACTGATGTACAGCTAAATCTAAATTGAACATTGTTACTCCTCCAATTGACTGATCATATTTGATAATTGCTTCCATTGTTTTCGTTGTTGCTTCAACTCATCAAGCCCAGCTTCGCGCAAACGATAATATTTACGCTTACGACCCGTTTCAGCTTTTCCCCAAAATGATGCGATCCATTCTTTTTTCTCTAAGCGATGCAAAATGGGATACAACATGCCGTCTGCCCAAGAAATGTCTCCATCTGACATATCATGCACTTGTTGGATAATCGCATAACCGTAACTTTCGCCCTTATTTAAAATTGACAATATAAGTGGAGTTGAAGAAGCCGCCACTAAGTCTTTAGACAAACTCATAATTTAATACCTTGTAGTTCTATGTATAACCATACATAGAACTACAAGGTATACAAATAATAAATCACCCTTCACTCACCACTAAATATTAAGTTATTGATAACTCGTGTAATATTTATATAGATAATGTTGCTAGATAGAATCCCCTAGTCTTTGACTTTATTCAGATATATCCTTTTGGTTTCTACTAGAATTAGTGACATTTAATGAAAAACAAAGTTACCTTTATTACAGGCAGTGCTAAACGGCTGGGGGCACATACAGCAAAGCACTTGCACTCATTAGGTTCAAACATCGTAATTCATTTTGATAAATCCAAAGCAGAAGCTGAAGCTCTTAGCCACCAACTGAATAAAATCAGACCTAACTCAACAGCACTTGTTCAAGGATGTTTGTCGGATATAACAGCTGTTGAGAGTATTGGACAACAGGCTATCAATGCCTTTGGGCGTTTAGATGTGCTGATTAATAACGCATCATCTTTTTATCCCACACCAATAGGCAGTATTTCTGAAGACGACTGGTACAGGTTAGTAGGCAGCAACATGCAAGGGCCACTGTTTTTATCTCAATATTGCGCAAATAAACTAACGTTAAATAATGGGGTGATTATCAATATGGTCGACATTCACGCCGCTAAACCGTTAAAAAACCATACATTATATTGTATGGCTAAATCAGCACTAGTCACTATGACCCAATCATTGGCTATTGAACTCGCTCCTAAGGTAAGAGTAAACGGTATCGCCCCTGGCGCAATATTATGGCCCGAAACTGAATTAAACGCTGAAGAGAAACAACAGATATTAGAACAGATCCCGTTACAACGACTAGGACATATGCAAGATATTGCAGATGCTATTGGCTTTTTAATCGACGCATCTTATATAACGGGACAAATCCTAGCAGTAGATGGAGGGCGCAGTTTATCTTCACATACAAAGGCGTAGTACATTTAATAAAGGCAACAATACTCTTCGCTTTAGGGTGCGTGTTATTGGCTTGTAGTAAGGCCGATACTATAGACGACCATCTAAACGAATACGCTAAACGTATGGCAAACATACTTGAATCAGAACCACAACAACTGCTGCAAGTAAGCCTTCCACCCTACCCTAAAATCACAAGTTTGCAGCAAAACATCCCCAATACATTGATCAAACTTAGTGACTTCTATGGACTTAAACACTGTGAACTATACTCATTAGTGGCCCAGCGCAATACTGTACTTGGGAGAATACACCTCCCATCTACACGCTACATATATGAGACAGAGCTAATCAATGCACTACAAGCTTGCCTAACCAAGACCAAAGATACACAACTACACTCTAAGCTAACAAATTGGTTAACATTAAAAGAAAAACAACGGCCTAAAGTATGGACTAACCTGATACAAACCAGCCATGAAATAAAACACAGCTTTTCAACAAACACAGGCCTCATTTATGGCACTCCTAGTGACGGTTTAAATGAAACAAAAACAGCTTTAAACTATTTAATAAAATTATTAGCCAACAACCTTAATCCAAACATTAAGTTGGAATCCCAATTAAAACAGTTATTAGACAACCCGTTACCAGCAAGAATGTGGTTCACACAATTATTAATTGGTGAACAACTCAACCAACTAACAAACTGGTTAAAAAACCAAGCGCCTCAAATACAGTGCAACAGTGGCAAAAGAAATGAAAAGCTTGACTACCTTACCAACGTATTTAGATTGTTTTTTATAGACAAAATACAGCCCATTGCGGGGCAATTAAATTATTATCACTATCAGCTCACACCTATGTTTGAAGAGCTAATAAATCATCCTCACCTCTCTCAAACCTTTAAAGAATATATTCACACCCAGAACACTCTAGAGTTTGAGGAATATTCAAATGCAATGACAGAGCATTTAAGATTTTGGCAAGAGCTATTCAAAAACTGTAATATTTCACCGCAGCAAATTTAGCCATTAATTTAAATCCAAATATTCTAAAGTGTTCTTTACAGCTAGCGATATCTAATCTAATAGTGACAATTGTATGAATGCTGCTCGATTAAACCTGTAGAGATAAAAAAGGCTTGCAGAGTAATTAAGGCATAGTTATTATACGCGCCGCTTCAAAGCACAGTCTTAAAGCGTCTATACCAATACAACCGTAGCTCAGCTGGTTAGAGCACCACCTTGACATGGTGGGGGTCGGTGGTTCGAGTCCACTCGGTTGTACCAACTTTTATCCTTTAAAATCATGCACTTACACATCAATCAGCAAAGCTGAAATATATAAAATATGGTGACGAGTGTGACCACTTATATATTTGTATTTTTTCTTTAGATTGCTGTATTTAAAGGTGTGATTTGCGTGTGTACAAACCTATCTAACAATTAGTTGCTCTCAGTGAGTGTGACTAGATCATAAGCTTACATAGACACCCAAAATAATAAATTACTTAAATACTCTCCAATCAACAAGCAGAAAGTGATTTGAATAAGTTCTTTGATGATTTTCTACATTTGGGTTTGAGAATAATTTGGCGGGTATGGTTTAAATTTACTTAAATTGGTGACATTTTGTAAATTTCGGGCAGCATAACTTAGCCATAAAACTGGTTGGGGAAACGAGTTAGCGATATATTAAACCTGTTGCAATAACGCTTTAGCTTTT
>NZ_JBDUZQ010000004.1:0-274346 GCF_039943935.1 Paraglaciecola sp. | reverse complement strand
TGATAATAAGGGGTATCGACAAGACTAATTTGGCTTTTACGGGACTGAGGCATAACACACCATCCTTGGTTGTTTGAATAACCTAAAGCTTAGAACAAAGCTGTGATTTAGCTAACTTTAAAAATGGGTGTCTTGTTTATTTTATTATCACCGACAATTACTGTTACTCCATCCTTATCTACAGTTGATTTCATAATTATATTCCTGAAACATAACGCCTCATTAAGAAGCAAAAAATAGTTGGTCAAAATAGCGAGGCACGAGAAAAAACCAACTGTTTTTTGTCCTGCTTTAATGACTTGTTATGAGCTTTTTTACCTGCTCAGTATTTCAATAATTCTATTATTTACAATTTCTGACAAGTTCCAGTTGTACAGTTTAGGATCAGTTGTGCTGTAGAACTGAATAACAACAACATCAAGATCTTTGTGATATTTTGCAAAACTCTGGTATCCTGGAACCCAACCGGCGTGTTCATATTCATAAATGGAGGAATATATTTCCTGCTCTCCTTCTTCAAAAACCGCTCCTTCATTCAGCGCTCTTAAGAAAACACCTACATCTTCTGCTGTAGCTAACATGCCATGCTCGTCTGCCTTTAAATCAAAAGGATGCCCCACATGATAACCACTCATCACATCGTCTATATTCACATCATTGAGCGAAGCGAAGGTGTTATTAAGGTTTAGTGGCATTAGAATTCGTTCCTGAATGAAATGGAAGTTACCATAACCTAGTACATCATCCATTATCTTATTGATTATAAGATAATTCGTATTGCAATATTCATAATTTTCATCGGGTTCAAAGTTAGCTGGCTTGTCCAGAATCAAGGCAAGACTTTCTTCATAGGTCTCTGTTGGAGCTTCCCAGAAATTCGGAGCGTTCGTAAAATTTGGAATACCACTTCTATGCTGTATCATCATTCTTAAGGTAATTTTATCTGCGTGTTCAATTCTTCCCACAAGTTCAGGTAAATAATCAGTAATTTTTTTATCTAGTGAAAGCAGCCCATCACTTATCAGTTTGGTAACTGCAACAGCATCATATAGCTTGCTAATGCTGGCAATCTTAAATAGGGCTTGAGGTTTGGCAGGTATCTTAGTTTCTCGATCATGCCAGCCGGAAGCGAAATATTGAGCTGGCTGACCAGCTTTGTTTATGTAAACTACCATTCCATCAAAACCATGTTCAATAGCTTCATCTAACTGTTCTTGAATCGTACTTGGTATCGGAAGTATCCATGCTTTTACTAATAACCAAGGAACAAAGAACAAAGAAGAAATAGATGCGACTATAAGTGCTAATCTAAATATTCGTTTTGTATTTTTTTTGGACAAACTCCACCTCTGTGAAATTAAAATTGCTCATAACAGTATTAATAGATGGAAAAATTCCGTGTTTAAACACGGAATTTTTCCGCCTTTAAACACGGAATTTTTCCGCCTTTCTACATCACTCATTTCTACCATACCCTCTAACCCTTTGTACAGGTTAACTTTATTCTCTGTGACTAATTCAGCACATGGGGAAATACGGAATTTTTCCTAGAGCTTGCTGTTATACGGATTTCTTACTGAACTTGTATAAATACACATGTAAATTAGTAAGAATGCTATATGCCTAAATCAATGTTGTTGATTTAGCAGTTGAAGGTCACCGCTAGACAAGCCGACGGGCTAAAGCTCAACCTACAATGCCCCAATACTATCGCAGACTAAAATATTGCTACTTTTACGTGGGGTGTCTGCTTTAGCCTTTTTACTAACTGCGCCTTATGTTCACTAAAAAGGCT
Organism: Paraglaciecola sp.; assembly: GCF_039943935.1. Classification (GTDB taxonomy): domain Bacteria; phylum Pseudomonadota; class Gammaproteobacteria; order Enterobacterales; family Alteromonadaceae; genus Paraglaciecola. The sequence goes on along the minus strand of NZ_JBDUZQ010000004.1, from coordinate 272,551 downwards.
TCTACTTCTGCTCGTGAACGTTAGCGAATTAAGCGCATATTGCTCGACGATTTTTCTTTAAAAAGGTTTCGATATTTAGACTTCGTTTTCCAATAGTTTTTTAGCATCCACCAAATCACTGATTCTGATGAAAAGAAACTACGATAAAAGGATTCTTTATTGCCGGTTCCTGGCCAGATTTCGCTTCGGGCATAAGACCTTTTGATTGAGCGCTGAAGTATTTGTGTAAACGTGCGCCAGAAGCCTAAATCTAACCAAATTATAGTGTCAACAACAGACCATTTAACGCGATTAGTTTTAGAATGATTTCCGTCTAAAACAAAACTGGGGTTGCTGATAATTTTTTGAATGGTCATAACAAACTCTAACGTCTCTAGTGGCTGCCAATCTGGCTGCCAAAGTATTGCGTCCATTTCAATGTATGTGATATCTAGTGCCGCAGCGAGTCGTTTACTAAAATGAGACTTCCCGCTTCCACTCGTTCCAATAACGTTAACTTTTCTCATAGTTCAATAAACCACATAAAACAGGCCTTTGGCCAGTGGAGTTGAAATACATTCAAAGCGGTGCGGAATCGCTGCATTAAAACTAGTGAGTTGCTGGGGTTTTATAGACACTCGCTTGTTGGCGATATACATCAGCATACTGCCCTGCTCTAACCATATATGCTTAGTCGACCCTGCCACATTGGCTGCAAAGGCTGTTTTACCACTGGTTTTAAAATGAAAATGATAAATTTCATTCGAAAAGTGCCGAGTTTGACTATTTAGCAAATGGCATACAAAGGGGCTGTCTTTTTTACTAACTAAGTTCTCTGTATTGATTTCAGATACACGAATATTAAGTGCCTGCTCTGGTGGCTGTACTAAGTCTCCTAAACTTATTTCCATAGCATTGGCTAACTTGGCTAACACCACAATGGTTGGCGTAGTCTGCGCTGACTCTATTTGTGCGATCATCGAACGACTTACACCTGAGCGATCCGCGAGGGCTTGCAAGCTTTCTTGTTTCGCGGCCCGATAACTACGTACAAAATGTCCAATAAAATCAAAGCTTGGCTCACTCTGCGTGTACTTTTTATCAATAGTGTCTGTTGTCATACTCCTCACCATATTCCAATATACTGGATAAATTCCTATTTATACTTACACAGTCATCAAGAAAGCGCCAGACTCACCATTCAAAACACAACTTATTCAGGTGGTTAGTCATGACAGGATCTAAAAAAGTAGTCGCGGTGACAGGTGCAAACTCGGGTATCGGGCTAGACATTGTTAAAGCCTATCTTGCGGCGGGTCACAAAGTCGCAGCATTTTCACGAAGTATTGACCAATGTGAAGCTTTGGCTAAGCAGTACCCCAAAAGCTTAATATGTAAACAGGGGTTAGTTGAGAACTCACAAGATTTAGAAAGCTTTTATCAACAAATATCAGATACTTGGCAAGGGCTCGATATCCTTCTTGCCAACGCGGGTATCGCCCATGCAGAAGCGATATCAGAGGTAACTGAAGAGAGCTTTGAAAACACCCTAAACATCAATGTAAAAGGCGTATTTTTTACCGTACAAAAGGCATTGCCTGTACTCAACATGCATGCATCTATCACTTTAATTTCATCCATACAGGCTAATCGCGGGGCCGGTGTATGGGCAGCTTATGGTGCCTCTAAAGCAGCGGTCAGATCGTTAGCTCGCTCCTTTGCAGCTGAGCTAGGCGCACAAGGTGTGCGGGTAAATTGTCTATCACCCGGTGTCACGCAAACGCCAATATTCGATAAATTTGGGATTGATAGAGGAGTTTTAGATGAAAGCCTTGTGCAAATCAAAAACGCCACCCCCTTAAAGCGTTTAGGCGAAGTCGCAGACATCACAAACGCTGTGATGTATTTAAATTCTGAGAAGGCATCATTTATTACTGGCGCTGACATACAAGTTGACGGCGGATTGGCTCAAATCTAATAGGACGATAAACCATATGAAAATTCAAATACAACCGCTGATATTGTTGATGCTATCCAGTCTAAGTATCTCATTTGGGTACGCTCAGGACGCCAACAAACTGCAGGCCGTTGAGATATTGAACACCACTAAAAGCTGGGATAATACTGAACTAAGTGATGCACAAAATAGTGTTAATCAAATTACTGCTTTGAAAGTCATTATTCCGCCGAACTCCAGCACGGCTGTGCATCTGCACCCTGTATTAAGTGTGGGTTATGTCATTAAAGGAGAGTTAACACTTATATCAGAAGATAAAGAACTGAAGATTATTGAAGGCGAAGCCTTAGTAGAACTGGTGGGAAAATGGCATAAAGGCGTCAACAAAACCCACAGCCCAGTGGAGTTATTTGTCATTTACATCAACGCTAACGATAACCCTCTAACCATTTACCAAAACACCAAAAAGCCCCACTAATAATGGGGCATCATCTTACAAGGAACACTGAGTATATTCTGTGAATTTGCATTTATAGGGTCGGCCACTGTTGTTTTAAACCCACTAAATGTAGTAAACCAATTAGCAAACAAATAACCGAGCTCCAAATCCAAAATTCTGGGCTTCTACCAATAGGGTTAGTCACAAAATAAAAACCTGCCCCCCCCCGTAAAAGGTAAACACTGGTGATAACGATAAGTGCCAAACGAACTAAAGGCATGGAAACAATGATCCCAGCTGCTGAAAAGGCGTAAAGAGACCAAACAGATAAAACGCTGAAAATAACCAAAGTAATAATGGTTGGCTGTAATAAACCCTTTTCAGCCATCACTGCCATATGCTCACCAGCACCAAAAAATCGATACCAAGGCGCGCCAAAGTAAATACACCCTAGGTGTAATAGCCCTGCTAAGGCGCTTAAGCATCCTGCTGCTGTAAGGTAATAGTTCAGATGCTTTCCTTGAGGGGTATGAATCATACTATTTTTGCTGCAAGTGACCTTTTAATAATGTAGGCAAGCGAGCAGGTGTAAAAATCTCAATCCAATAACCATCAGGATCTTTAATAAAAGCAATGCCTTTCATGCCGCCATCGTTTGGCTTTTTCTGAAACTCAACACCTAGTGATTCAAATCGTTCACAGGCAGCGTCAATATCAGGCACAGAAAAACCTATATGACCAAAGCCCTTAGGCTCTGAATTTCCATTGTGGTAAACCACTGTGTCATCGTTTTCATCTCCCCAGTTATGGGTTAGCTCTAACATCGCTGGGCGGCCAAACGTTTGCACCATACGTTCGTCATCGTCTGTAGACCACTCACCGCTGGCTTTTGGCGGTACACAGGCTAAAAAGTACAGAGTAAACTTCATGTCTTCAAAATCTAGACGTTTAACTAATGTCATACCTAACACTTGAGTATAAAACGCTAAGGTAGGCTCAGGGTTTTTGATCCTAAACATGGTTTGATTAAATACAAACTCATGGGTAGCCGGGTCGTGCTCTTCACTTAGGCCTTTAGCTTGGTCAAAATGACGGCTCATATGGGTATCCTTTTATGTTTTATTAACGCTAGAGGCGGTTATGGTATCTTAGATAATCACCCCATTAAAAGCTTTTATAGGGTCAACAACAAAGTAAGCAACTAAGCTTACTTTTTTGATTGTTTGTCTTAATGGTTAGCGTTTTTTACGTAGCTGATACGTTAACGCAGCAAAGATAAATTGCTTTATCAATTCTTCATCAATGGGGTCGTGGCTATCAAATAATATTCCCCGGTTTTTGTCGTAATCTAAGTCTGGGTAAACCAACCTAAACTCTTCAATTAAACGGGTTTGACAATGTACAAATAAGCCGTACTTTTGCGGGTTAGACTTAAGGGGAGATAGTCTTAAACTTGTACCCGATTTAGGTGTATGGGTTAGGTAGCTTGGCTCCCCCCATTTTAAACACTCGTCAATGGTTCCTATGCTTTCTGATGTATTGGCAATATCAAAAATCCACTGCCGAATAGTTAACAAGGTCTCTTGAGTATTGGGCTGACAACTATCAAATACCGCTTTAATTGTAGGCTCCATCATCAGCACTTGTCCTCTTAGCCCAATTTTTTCGGTAGGTTATAACCGTAAATATCGTCTAGTTTATTTGCAGCCATGGCATCACTTAAACCAAACTTTGATAAACCAGATAACACAGCTAATTTAGCTTGATTGGTGGGCGAGCTCATATGGTATAAGCCGGCGTTTTTACGTGCGCCAAGTTGAATCCCCTTAGTGCGGGCTAATCGTAAATCTTGATATTTTTTTAAAGCGGTGGGTATGGGTAAATCACTCCCTAAATAATGGGCTAACACATAGCTGTCTTCAATAGCCATCGCCGCGCCTTGTGCTAAAAATGGCAACATGGGGTGGCAAGCGTCACCTAATAACGCAACCTGTTTATCAACCCATTGGTTTAACGGTTTTCTATCAAACAAAGCCCATAAAAAACATGACTCGGTAGCATCAAGTACTTCGGTTACCTCTGGATGCCAGCCTTTAAAAGCCCCCTTAAGTTCATTAATATCACCAGGCTCATTCCATGACTCTTGTTGCCAATCGACTCGCTCTTGCACAGCCACAAAATTCACTAAGTCGCCGCCCCGCAAGTAATAACTAACAAAGTGTTGCCCAGGCCCCACCCATAAATTAGCCTTTGGCTTAACCAAGTTTTTAGGCAGTTTGTATGCCTCAACTGTGCCCCGCCACGCCACCTGCCCGGTAAACACAGCAGGAGTTTGCCCCAGCATACAAGACTGCACCTTAGACTTAATACCATCTGCCCCAACAAGTAAATCAGCTTGCACTTGAGTAGAATTTTGCAGCTCAACCGACACACCTTTTTCACTCAATTGATAACTAACAACACCACAAGATAAGTGAACGCTTACACTCTCCTTAAGGCATGATTTGTAGAGAGTGGATTGTAAATCAGCACGATGAATGTGCAGGTAGTCTGCCCCGTACTTTTGCGTAGCCTGCGCCCCAAGAGGCACAGAAAAATAGTCGGCACCTGTTTGGTAATGACGCATCACGGCTGCGCTAGGTTGAAACCCTAATGCTTTGATCTCATCAGCTACATTTAAACGCGCCAATACATGCATGGCATTGGGGCTTAACTGCAACCCCGCCCCTACCTCAGTTAGTTCAGCGCTTTGTTCATAAACAGCAACATCAAAGCCTTTTTTACTCAAGGCTAATGCCGCGCATAGGCCGCCAATTCCTGCCCCTGCTATTACAATTTTTGTGCCCAAAAGGGATCCTAACGGGTTAGCTTTTCTTACGCCAAATAGTAATATGGTTGTTAGCAGTTTGGCTAGTACGTTTGTCTAATTCAAACTGGCTAACAATGTCAGTTTGCTGTAATAGCTCAAACTGATCTTGCATGATGTCTAACAGATGAGCTTCGCTGCTTAGGTTTTCACCGTTACGTTTTACGCCGCCAATCCAGTGCTTTTTGTCAGTTAGGTCTTCGTTCCATCCATAGCTGCTGCCTATCACCACGACTCCACCAGCTTTCACTCGTTGGCTTAATTGTTTCAATAACACTTCTGGGTGGTAGCTGTATTCAATGACACGGTGGCAAATAACCAAATCATAATCAGCAAATTGCGGCTTAAGGTTGTGTCCGTCGCCTTGGGCGAAATTCAGGTTTTCAGGGGCTTGTTCAAAGCCTAGCTCAGCGAGAGTGACTTCGTGAAAGTCAAATATTTCACCTTGGGTCGGCATAGCGTAGCGCAGCTGCCCTTGCTCTTTTAAATCTAAACAGTGCTGAATATGCCGTGCAGTAAAATCAATACCATCTACTTGACCTGCCAATTTTGCTAATTCAAATGACAAACGCCCTACACCGCACCCTATATCTAGCACTCGGCTGTCAGCTTGAACATACGCTTTGCTAAGGCTCAATAGTTGTTGCAGATCGCTTGTGGAGTCTAAGCTAGTGGCCTTAAAATGATGATGCAATAAACGGCTAATATCGGTTTGCATCTCACATTTAGTCACAGCCGTAATAGGGACATCTTGACTGTTACTTGCTACATAACGAAACCCAGCATGCTGATAAAAATGACGGCGAAACGCATAGCGCGAATCACGGGTCGCTTCGTTTCCAGTAGAGATCCAGCTGCCCCCTTTTATAAGGTTATGTTGACCATCAAAAGTAGGGGTCGAAAAGTCATCGTACAAAGGGTGAACCTTAAAGCCTTCATAGCCATCTATTGGACTTTCTGTCCACTGCCACACATTTCCAATAACATCATAAAACTCAGTTTGCTTAAATTGATCAACAGGACAAGAAGAAGCGTAATGTTCTAAATTTACGTTACCCGGAGCTTTACTCCAATAAGGTAAATCGGTATCAAGTTGGTCTCTGAGTACTTGCCACTCTCCTTCAGTAGGCAAACGTACAAAATCTTTGCTTAGGCTATCTTTCCAATTACAAAAGGCTTTTGCTTCGAGGTAATTAACTTCAACAGGCCAATTGAGCGGTAACGGGATTTCTTCTGTTAGATTACGTTGCCAGTACTTACCATTCTTTACATCCCAAAATCTCGGCATTGTAGCTTTAGTGAACGCTAACCAACTTTGCCCCTCTTCGGTCCAATACTGTTTATTTTGATAACCACCAGCATTGATAAACTCCATAAATTCTTGGTTAGAAACCAAATACTCAGACGCAGAAAACTTGTCTACAGAAAGAGGCTGTTGACCATATTCATTATCCCAACCATAGGTTGCATTGGTTTCAGGTTTACCCAAAACAAGGTCTTGAGCTGCCACATCAATTAAGCGGTTATTTGGCGCATCACCGTATTCAGCACAAGACTTCCATAGGTTCGAAGGAGTGAGATAATTCAAATCTAGCATGCGTATGATCACAGACGATGTTTCTACATGAATACGTTCATGTTCACACCCCATCAACAACACCCAAGCCAGTGAATCTTGCTGTATTGGCAAAGCCAAAGGCATAGTATCAATCAGCGCCAAAACGCGTTTTTTAACACTATCTCGGTATTCAGACACAGCGCCTACACTTGGCCATTCATAATTTCCTGGCGACAAATCGTCCCAAGACATTTCGTCTACACCAACCGCGCAAACAGATTCAATTTTTTCGTTTTCGCGGCTATGAATAAATTGCCCTAAGAGTAATTTATTGATGTAAAAAACAGCGGTGTGACCATAATAAAATATTAGTGGATGTCGCAAAGGTTCGGGCCGAAGGTAATAGGCTTCATCTTGATTAATCAGTGAAAACAATGATTCGTATACATCCCACGTTTGTTCGAAGTAGGTTCTGATTTCGGCCCGTTTACTTTCAACATTATCACCCGTTAATAAAGGTGGCTTATCAAGGGTAATTACTTTTTGTTTTAACAAAATGTTATTCCTAATATTTTTATTATCAGCTTAAATATAGCCTATTAAATTTTTATGACCCTAAAGTAATATTGGACCCTTGATATGGTGCTAAAACCATATCTCTAATCCTTTTACCTAGGTTTGTGGCATCTGCGTAAAACATATTTTGACAATATAGGTCTACTTTATTCACCAGCCAATTATCATTTTTAAATAAAGAAAGAGCACCCAGAACTAAGGTATCACAATGGTATGTGTCATCTATCGACCTAGGTAACGCCTTATCTAAAGCGTTAGGGGCAAGCTGCCCTGTTTTCCAACTGTTTATACCTTCGAGTACATTTAACAATGCAAATATCACATTTAAATAAGGGTTATATGCTTGGCTCGTTGCCCCTATTCTGTGTTCAACCCGAGCTGTTTTTTGCCAATCAGTGGTGTAAGACAACACCGAGTTGTCTGCCGCAAAAAATAATGGTTCTTGGCCCATAGCTTGGTTGTGCTTGCCTTTTTCTTTGTACAAAGCGATGCTGCCTTGATGCCCGCCAGATAACACCACAGGCGAACTTAATTCAGCATCTAAACCATAGTCTTTTCTTAGAGATAAGCGCTTAAACGCATCTTCTTCAGGTAAAAACAAAATGCAGTTGTGGTAGCTATTTTTCAGTAGGTGGTATTGAACCCACTCTCCTAACCCTTGCTGTGCAAATAAATTTTCACCCTTGTCGTTCTCCACACTTACGTTCAATTGTATGGCATTAGGTATATGAACAGACCGCGTGTCTAATGAAAATATTGCACCCGAACCACTGAGATAACGTCCATTATCAGCGCCCCAAGCAACGGGCTGCATCAATACATTTGCTGCGCCGTATTGACGCATAAGTTGAGGCAGTAACTGCATAGCCTTGTCGAGGTTTTGTGCCTCTTTCAAAGGGGATTGACCATTAAAAAGAGAGACATACTCCCATTGGTTTTTCCAATACTCAGTTTTAAGCTCACCATCTATATCAAGTTTTTTTAGCTTGCGATTGATACCAGAATAATCAAGTTGCTTTTGCCATGGATATAACTCAAACACCCCTTCTAACTCAAAGTGCACCACTGGATTAAACCCTTGCAGTGCTAAGTTATCGAGCAAATGTTTTATAATGTGTTGCAGCAACATCATGTTAGGCGTTCGACTCTGTGTTTATATTTATTATTGTTAGTGTACAAAGCTAAAATGAACAGGCAACTACTATCACCTATGTTTATATTGAGTTTTGCAATATCCTCGTAAAATACCTTCAGGCCGCATACCGAGGTGCTTTGTTTTTCTTCCAGCCATGCGCTTACGCCACACTTTAAATGAAGCGCTTTTCAATTCTGCCCGCATGAAGCGTGTCAGCTGGTTTGGCGTCATCCCAAATAAGTGCTCGATGGCCTCAAAAGGGGTTCTGTCTTCCCACGCCATTTCAATGATGCGCGACACATCAGCTGGGCAATATTTATTCAAATTATTAATTTTCATAAATCACCGTTACGGGAGGATGAATTTTCTGGTTCACTAAACCATAAAATTAATGACTAGGTTGATCTGAAAAACTGTAAAAAACGTAGTGTGTCATTATATAAGCGCTAGAAATTTTTAAGAAATGAAAACTCCCATCAACGGAACGACCTTAGTGTGGTTCAGACAAGACTTACGACTAAAAGACAATCCAGCCTTGCACTACGCAGCAGACATAGGGTCAGTATTGCCGGTATTTATCCTTGATAAAGATTGTCCTAAACACGCCCAAATAGGAGAGGCTAGCCAGTGGTGGTTGCACCACTCTTTGCACGCGTTGAATGCTTCTCTTGATGACAAGCTGCATATGCAAAAAGGCCATGCCACAGAGATTTTACTAGATATCATTAGCACTCATGACATCACACACATTGTGTGGAATCGCTGCTACGAACCTTGGCAAATCAAGCGTGATAGTCAATTAAAACAACAATTAGTGGACATGGGTATACAGGTTAAAAGCTTTAACAGCCATTTACTTTGGGAGCCTTGGCAAGTACTTAAAAAAGACGAAATGCCTTATAAAGTATTCACACCTTACTACCGCAAAGGCTGCCTAACCAAGACAGCCCCTCGTATGCCAGTAGCAAAACCTGAAAACCTTACAACTGCATATGAACCCGACCTTGACCATGGCTTAGACTCGTTAGCGCTAATGCCAAGTATTGACTGGTATGACACTATAGCGAAAACATGGTTGCCAGGAGAAGAAGGCGCGGCTAAACGTTTAAGTGAGTTTTTACCTGATGGAGCAAAAGACTATAAAAACAACCGAGATTTTCCAAAGCTAGGGGCGACCTCTAAGCTTTCACCTCACTTACATTTTGGTGAAATATCTCCCAATCAGGTTTGGTATGCTGGGATCCACGCACTAAATGGCAACCTAGACAATCAAGGGCTCGATTGCTACCTGAGTGAATTAGGTTGGCGTGAGTTTTCTCATTACCTGCTGTATCACTTCCCTCATATTCCTGAGCAAAACTTTAGCCCAAAGTTTGAGCATTTTCCGTGGCGCACTGACAACGAATCGTTGCTAGCTTGGCAACGAGGCCAAACAGGCATTCCTATTGTTGATGCGGGCATGCGTGAACTGTGGCAAACCGGCACCATGCACAACAGGGTACGCATGGTGGTGGCTTCATTTTTAGTGAAAAACTTACTCATTCACTGGCGTGAAGGCGAACGTTGGTTTTGGGACTGTTTACTCGATGCCGACCTTGCCGCTAATAGTGCTAGCTGGCAGTGGGTTGCAGGCACAGGTGCTGATGCAGCACCTTACTTCAGAATATTCAACCCTGTAACACAGGGGCAAAAGTTTGATTCTCAAGGAGACTACGTAAAACGTTATTGTCCTGAGTTAAGTAAACTACCTGAGAAATACATTCATAACCCATGGGATGCGCCGCAAAATATTTTAGATTATGCCAAGGTGAAACTGGGGGCAAACTACCCTCGCCCGCTGGTCGATTTAAAAGCCTCAAGGCAAAGAGCGTTAGATGCATTGGCAGATGCTAAGCAGTTAGCTGAACAGGCTAATGCTTAGCTATGGCTTCTTTACGATTAATTCTCGGCGACCAATTAAGTCACTCACTGGCTAGCCTGCAAGACTGCAATCAAGCCGAAGACTGGATATTAATGGCTGAAGTACGCAGTGAAGCCAGCTATGTAAAACATCATAAAAAGAAAATAGCGTTTTTATTTTCTGCTATGCGTCATTTCGCAGCAGAGTTAACAAGCAGCGGCCATCAGGTTTTTTACCGAAAATATGACGATAAAGAGAATAAAGGAAGTCTATTTGACGAGGTGATGGCATTTTGCGAAAAAGTATCTGACACCGACAAAGCCATTACCGACATTATACTAACCCACCCTGGCGAATACCGTGTATTGGCTGATATGCAAAGTTGGCAAGACAGACTAGGCATTAATGTGATGATCCGACAAGACGATCGCTTTTTAGCAAGCCTAGAAGAGTTTGCAAACTGGGCAGAAGGGCGCAAACAGTTACGCATGGAGTTTTTCTATCGAGAAATGCGTAAAGCTTGGTATTGCTTGATGGATGGCGATAAACCAGTGGGCAATAAGTGGAACTACGATAGTGCCAATCGCAAAGCCTTGCCAAAGGGAATGTCACCACCACCACCCACCACCTTTGAGCCAGACGACATCACCCAAGAAGTCATCACACTAGTCAAAGACAATTTCAGTGATCATTTTGGCAAGCTTGAACCGTTTCACTTTGCGGTTACCCGGGAACAAGCACTACAAGTGCTCTCGGTGTTTGTGGCAGAACGTCTAGATAATTTTGGAGACTACCAAGACGCCATGGTGCAAGGCGAACCTTGGATGTACCACTCACATATCAGTTTTTACCTAAACTGCGGGCTGCTCACCCCAAAAGAAGTTATCGAGCAAGCAGAGAATGCTTATCGTCAAGGTGATGCTCCGTTAAACGCAGTAGAAGGCTTTATTCGCCAAGTTTTAGGCTGGCGCGAATATGTCCGAGGCTTGTACTGGTTCAAAATGCCTGGTTATCAAAATGAAAACTTTTTAAACGCCAAGCGCTCACTACCCCGCTTTTTTTGGGATGCAAAAACCAACATGAATTGCTTGTCTCAGTGCATAACTGAAACCTCTGACAATGCTTATGCCCATCATATTCAAAGGTTGATGGTACTGGGTAATTTCTCATTGTTAGCTGGTTTGCATCCAGATGAGGTCAATGAGTGGTATTTAATTGTATATGCCGATGCTTACGAATGGGTCGAAATGCCCAATGTCACAGGCATGATATTATTCGCTGACGGAGGCTTATTAGCGAGTAAACCTTATGCCGCAAGCGGAAGCTATATCAATAAGATGTCTAATTACTGCCAACACTGCCATTACAACGTAAAAGAAAAACTAGGGGCGCAAGCCTGTCCTTTCAATTATTTGTACTGGGATTTTTTAGACCGAAACAAAGAAAAGCTAGGCAATAACCCCAGACTTGGCATGCCATACCGTACCCTCAACAAAATGACAGACGAAAAACGCTTAGCCATTAGCCGCGATAGTCAGATTTTCTTCAAGGCTATAGAAAGCAATGAAGAAGTCTGAACTCCCAAGTAAGATCTGCATAGTGTGCGAGCGACCTTTTAATTGGCGTAAAAAATGGCAACGAGACTGGGCGCACGTGAAATACTGCTCCAAGCGCTGCGCCTCTCGCAAAAGGAAAATATAACAGTTGTCCCATTTACTAAACAACATTCACAATCTGTGATAGTTGCTTTGCATGCCATCGGCTTTCTAAATACCTAGCTGCCTGCAAACATCTATAAATCGATAAATTCACTCTCATCTCTATACAATTCTTTTGTGATATTCATCACGACCATGTGATGCCATCACTATAAAACAGTGTTTACTTCGTGAATAAATCGTGACGAATACTCCGTAGCCTTTACCACATTGAAAAGCACCTAGCTAAAAATAAAAGCTTCTCAATTCACTGTCACTTAAATTTCAGAAGGTAAAAACATGCGTAATAAATCTATCAAGGCACTCGTTGGCCTTTTCACACTCTCAAGCTTGTATTCAGCAATGGTTTTTGCACAAGAACTTGATGATGAAGTACAACCTTCACCACCATCAATTGGTACAGATATTCCAGTCACCTATTTTGGTCCACCTCCGTCAAGTATTGAGCCAGAATTGATTGGTCCAGTACAATTATTACGATCGGGTACCTTAGATGTTGATGCTGGTACCATCACTCTTCCCCTGTACTACGGAAAGTTAAAAGAAACCGGTGAAGCGGTTTGGTATGTTATTACTGATACAACTGATGCTGAAGTAGCGGTTGCACTTGGTGTTAACCACGCTGGAAAACTAGCGTTTGCTGACAACTCACGCTCTGCCCGTATTGCAGAAACAGACGTCGATGGAACCTTGATGTTTCACTGGGGAGCTGTTGATTTCTCACCTGAACGGAGTGTCACACCGGGCGAATTACCTAACGCATTTCCACCCGTTGCGTTTCAACCTGGTTCAGTAGGCGACGAGCTGTATTCACCTTTAGTTAAAATTATTAGCGCTGGCGACCATGTTTATAACGCCCCTATGATTGCCTTCAACACGCCAAGAGAAGACTTAGACTTTTGTGATACCACGCCAGATTATTCTCTAGTACACGACAAAGTTGTACATATTTGTCCGGAAGAAGGCACGGTAACACTTAAATTAACCCCAGGCTTCAGCTTCGCGAAACCAGTTCTATATATTTCTACAGATACCAATGATCCGTTACCCGCAGCACTAGAAGGTGCCACTTATGCTCCAGGCTTACGAGATGTTGCAGTTGGTGCAGATGATTCATTGTTTAGTTCGGTCGAACGTATATTTGGATTTGTTAACGGCCCAGTTAACCTTGAAGAAGGAGTAGTAAATCCACAAAGGCAAGGCTTTGAAAGCGCATTACGTGGTGAAGGTGATGTCTTAAACGTACTAGGTGGCATACCAACGGTAGCAACCGATTATAGCCCATTATGGGATCTCAACTTGGGAGAGTGGTCACAAGAAGCGATAGACCGCGGCTATGTATCACGATTAACCGAAGAGTTTCAAATCCTTGGCTTAGTAGAGCGAGGTTTTATCACTGGCCCAGGTGGCGCAAGTTATGGCTCAACGGGTTTTATCATCAATTGCCCAATCGTACACCGTTTTCTATAAAAGCTCTTTACTACTTTATTCAGGATTAAGATTATGAAATTTCACACAAAAAAAATATTTATCGGCGTTGCTATCGCCTTAACCTTAAGCGCATGTAGCGGTGATGATGGTGTGCAAGGTCCAGTTGGCCCACAAGGTGAAGCTGGCCAAGACTTTGTTGCGGAGCCTCCTTCTGAAATAACGGTTCCTTTTGGTGGACGACTGGCTCAAGATTTTGCTGACTCAACTGAATCGAGCACCAACGCCTTTGAATTAGTGCCGGGAACACCCGCTGAATTTGAAGAAGATGACGATGATGTCGCACCAGGTCCCCCTTCAGTTGGTGCCGACATCCCCGTTACTTATTTTGGGCCAGCTCCATCTGACAGTAATCCAAGGTTAATAGGTCCGGTACAACTGCTTACTGCTGGTATCGTAGATACTGAGTCGGAAGTAGCCACAGTCACTTTACCTCTTTACCGAGGACGTTTAGCCTCTGGCGGGCCTAAAAATGACCAGCAGTTTTGGTATATTGTTACCGATACCTCTGACCGAGATAACGCAGCAGCGCTAGGTTTAAACTTCAGTGAAAAGCTCGCATTTACTGATGTTTCTGCAGATGGAGATAGTTTTGAACCTAATGCTGTTCGCCGCGGTTTCTACGATAGTGAAGGGGTATTAATCACCTCTGGTGGTGCAGTCGATTTTTCTACTGTTAGAAGTGTTGCATCAAGCTCTGATGACACATCGGGTACCAGTAATTTAATCGCAGCATTAACCACCTCTCCCGGCGCAGTAGGGACTGATGTTGGTGATCCTGATGGCTTTTATAGCCCTTTAGTAAAAATTGAAAATGCCCGTAACCACATATTTAATGCACCTATGGTCTCATTCAATACAGACGCTGAAGAATTATCTGCATATTGTGATGGTATACCAGAAGAGAAACTGGCTGATGCCCAAGCAATACTGCACGATAGTGTGGTTGCCATCTGCCCAGGTGAAGACGGCGAAGCCGGTACTGTAACTTTGGAGTTAACATTAGGTTTTAGCTTTGGTCGCCCTGTTTTGTATCTTTCAACTGATGCTTCAGCTGGTTTACCTGCGGCGTTAGAAGGCGCTATTCATGCTCCAGCTATGGGTAACATACCAGTAGGCGCCGATGATTCATTGTTTAGTGGTGTAGAACGTATATTTGGTTTCACCAATGGCCCGGTAAACGATGCTAGTGGCCAGGTTAGTCCACAGCGCCAAGGTTTCAATAGCGCAATACTTGGAGAAGGCGTGCCACTTAATGTATTAGGTGGGATCCCAACTATAGCGACTGACTACAGCCCTCTTTGGGATTTAAACTTAGGAGAGTGGACACAAGAAGCGGTAGACAAGGGTTATCGTTCAAGAATGACTGAAGAGTTTGCCATTCTAGGTATGGTTGAAAGAGGCTTTGTAACGGGTCCAGGTGGCGCACCTTATGGTTCGACAGGGATCATAATCAACTGCCCAATCGTACAACGTTTATTATAAACAGTAATAAAAAATAAAAGCCCTGCTTAGGTATTTAAACAGGGCTTTTGCATATTTTAACAAGAAGCGTGGCTAACCTATTTTTGAAGAAACGGATACGGATACTGATTCAGAGTCAGTTTCTACATCAGGATTCTTTTTTGTAGGATAGATACCTCTTGCTAATGGTTGCAAGGGCATATCTACCCAAACTTCATCAGGTAAAGTAGGGACGGCAGCAAGCTTTCGTTTCATCTGTAAGTTTTTCATACTACGATTAACATTACGGATAGCACTATTGGGCTGACATTCTGTTTCTAATAAAAAGATCCCTTTATGCTTGCACCACAGGCCAAACTTGACACTACTTGATAACCTAATAATAGGAGCAGCTAACACCAAGCCAGAAAATACCGGTAACAACCACAAGAATAAGGTCGAGGTATAATAAGCAGTTACGCCCCCCCAAATTAGTCCAATGGTAGTCAGCAGATAACTAAAACGTAAAGCCTGTGACCAAGGAAGCATTCGCCCTTCCCTAACTTGCGCTTCCCATTTAACACTCTTACCCGCTAAAACATTAAGCACAAAATAACTATGGAACATCATCATTACTGGGGCTAACAGTACCGCAAAGAAAAACTCGACTACTGCGCTTTTTAAAAAGTTAAGACCCCCCCCAAACTCTTTGCGTCGCTGCAATAATGTGATCACTATGCCTAACACTTTCGGCAAAAACAGTAATGCGATAGTGACCCACAACGTTGTGATCATCACGTTCTTTTTGGTGATCAACCAAGTAGGGAAAAGCTGATAAGTACTAGTGAAATACACAGGAGTGGTAAATGCTTGAATTAACGCATCTGCGGTACCAGCTAACAAAGACAAAAGCAGTAATATTGAGCTGGCGTAAGCAAATGCTCCAAAGCTAAAGTGCATTCTATTCTCTAGGCGCAAACCTTTAGTGGTAACAATCCCCAAATGCTGCATGTTACCTTGCACCCAGCGTCTGTCTCGGGTGGCGTAATCTATGATATTACTAGGTACTTCTTCGTAACTACCAGCAGAATCAGTTAGCAAAAACACTTGCCAACCAGCTCGGCGCAGTAACGCTGCTTCAACAAAGTCGTGACTTAAAATTTCTCCACCAAACGGTTGCTTACCTTTCAACTCTGGCAGTCCACAGGTGTCGATAAAAGCCTTCATTCGGATAACTGCATTGTGTCCCCAATAGTTAGCACAGTCAGCTTGCCAAAACGACAAACCCGTTGCCAGCATAGGGCTGTATACTTGCGCTGCAAATTGCACAAAACGCCCGAAAAAAGTACTTTGCCTGGCTGGCATTGGGATGGTTTGAATCAAACCCGTGTTTGGGTTGGTTTCCATACGCTGAGCTAACTCAAGCATTTTTTCACCGGTCATAATACTGTCTGCATCCAGCACTATCATACTTTCATATTGATGCCCCCAGCGCTGACAGAAATCTTTGATATTCCCTACTTTACGGCCAACATTTTTTTTACGGTTACGATAAAAACAGTGCCTAGCCAAATTACTTGGTAAACGTTTTAACAAACTTTCCCAAGACCTAAGCTCTGCAGATAGTAAGGTTTGATCTTGGGTATCGCTAAGCATGTAAAAATCAAACTGCTTAGCACTGTGTGTGGTTAGCATAGTGAGTACTGTTGCTTCAAAACCAGCCATAATACGCTGGGTCTCTTCGTTATATACTGGCATGACGATAGCGTGGCGTTTCTGAAGTGGCTCCGAGCTTACAGGAGCATGTTGTTCAGCTTGAAACGTTAATGGGTCTCGCTTAAAAAGCTTAAGAAAGAAACCAATAATTGATGTCCAAAAGGCCATGGTTAACCACAAAAAGAGCACTGAAGTTAAGCCTAGCTGGACCCATTCTAAAGGTCTGAACTCATTGGGCTGAAAGATGATATACACCTGTGACATAGCCCAATAAGCTGTTGGCAATACCAATAATGCCATGATTAACAAACGGATTTTTCGGGCTCTAACCTTCAAAACAAAGTTATTTTTCATGAACATATGTCCATACCTCACTAATAGGTTTTCCCTTATGGGTTACTAAAAGTCGCATATCATTTACACTACGCTCACTCTCAGGGGTAAACAAAAAGGTCGCTCTTATTTCGTGATCAAAGTTGGTTTTAAAGACCCTTACTTGGCTAACATTACCATTTGTCGCTGAGATATCTGCAGCCAAATCTTCTGGGTTAAGGACCACGCCATCTGGCACGGTAAAATCTACGATAAAGCGGCGAGTTAGGTTGTCTTCATCTACTTCTTCACCGGGCAACCTATCGGCCCCTTGTAAAGTACGAAGCACCTTTGATTTATCGTACGCGTGAGCATCTGCACTAACTGTCTTCAGTTCATAATGCACATGAATACTGTCACCTTGCTTCACTGGCTTATCATTAACCCAATAGGCCACAATATTGTCGTGAGTCTCTGAATTAGTAGGGATCTCAACTAATTCTAAACGGCCTTGGTTAAACCCTTTATAAGGGGTTACCCAAAAGCCAGGGCGTTGATGGTAGTGGGCCTCGCTATCAACATAGTTCTCATATTGAATGTCTCGTTGCAATAACCCAAACCCCTTTGGAGCTTTGTCTCCCAAAGATGTAATACGTAAACGGTTAGGGTTATCTAAAGGTCTCCATAACCTCTCATTGTTAGAGGTGATAAGCATCATACCATCACTGTCGTGAACTTCAGGGCGGTAGTCATCAGGCTTAGTTAATGAGTTTTCTCCATACAAGAACATACTGGTAAAAGGCGCTAAACCTACTTTGTCTATATCATCTCTTGCAAATAACCACGCTTTAACATCTGTTACCGTGTCGCCCGAGACCTCAGACTCCATTGTAAATTTATAAATACCTGTCATTGATGGACTATCCATCTTCGCGTAAACACTTAATTGTTTACCATTGGCAGGTTCTATTAACCAAAAATCAGTAAAATAAGGAAACTCCTCGCCTTCTGGCATGCCTGTATCAATCGCTATACCTCTTGCAGATAATCCATATTTTTGATTTTTACCAATTAATCTAAAGTAAGTCGCCCCTAAAAAAGCCACTAGTTCATCTTTGTAGTTTTTACTATTTAATGGGTAATGCACTCTAAATCCGGCAAAGCCGACATCTTCATTGATTTCGTCACCAAGAAACTCTGCAGGTGGATCATAACGAAAGTAATCTGTGTTGAATGGTAATTGAGTCACATGGTTTTTGTAATCTATCATATGAATATTAACAGGGTGTTTATAGAGAAACCCTGAATGAAATAGCTGCACCTCAAACGGATAAACCCCTCGCCAAAGGCTCTCTTTGGGTTCAAACCTTATGGAACGATATTGCTGATAATCAATATTATTTAACGCTTCATTTTCAATGGCCTGAATTGGCTCAAAATCTATCTCAGCTTTAGCTTGAAGCACAAGTTTTTGAAGAAACGGGCTACTCTCACTTGGTAAGTCCCGCTGCTCTATATTTTGTGACACAACTTCCCATGAGCTCAATGATATCAATGCAAAAAAAACACTTTTTAGATACAAGCTACTTTCCTTATCTTTAGACTAACTAGGCTTAATAACTTACCAAAGCAGTTATTACGCCATATTTCAAAAACATCCGTTTTAATTGCTCTTTTCGAGCTATTCCGACCCATTTAAGACTGAGATTGCAGGTTAAAAAGGAGTGATGTATTCATCTGATAAACCTTAGCCTAGTAACATAGTTCGAACTTTAAGCTCCATGTATTAAAAAAGAGACATTAGCTTTCTACCTCAACCACATAGGCACATTATTCCTGGAGCAACAGCTACCTAGTCTTTCTAAAATGGATTGGGTCGGCTTTCTATTTAAGGCGCATGATGAATCAATATCGTTTTATTCAACCAAATACGCCTAACATACTGAAAAGATTTTAAGGCGGTGTATATATCTGTTTTTAATCATGTCACAGGGTTAGTCGTTACAAATGTAACGCTGTAGAACAAAGAAATATAAAGTTAGCATTTGATTGACCAGTAAATTTCACACCCAAAATTGATTGCGACCATTGACTTTTGCTTTGTATAGGTTGCTATCAGCTTCTTCTAACAACCACATTGGGTCAATGTTGGTGTCCTCAAAAGAATTAGGTTCACAGCTACCGATACCTATACTCACACTCAAATACTCATTATCATCATATTGATTAGGTATGTGTAAAGCTTGTAACTCTAGCAATACAGCTTTAGCTACCTTTTGGGCACCTTTACGGTCTGTATTAGGTAATAAAATAGCAAACTCTTCGCCTCCAAACCTGGCCCCAAAATCGGAGTCTCTAGCCGCGACATTTTTAATCACTTTGGCGACTTTTTTCAAACACTCGTCACCTTCAATATGACCAAAAGTATCATTAAAATGCTTAAAGTGGTCTACATCGATCATTAAAGCAGATAAAGATGAGTCGGTTCTTTTCATTCTGTACCATTCACTGTTTAATCTGGTATTCAGCTGCATTTTATTGGCCAAACCTGTCAAACCGTCAGTACAAGAAATCAATTCTAGCTCCTTAATGTTTTTCATCAGTTTCATGTAGTTAGTTATTTTTGCGTTTAGCAAAAAAGTATTGACGGGATTAACCATGCAATCTAATGCTCCCAACTCCAATGCAATAAGCTGCGCATTAATAGAGTTAGTTTCAGTTAACACAATAACTGGGATAAAATTTAACATTGAGTTAGAGCGAATTTTCCTAAGAGTTTCTACCCACAACTCTTTACTGTCTCCAACGTAAAGTATGATCATATCGACGTCTACATCGCTACACGTTTGAAAAATATCACTAGTATGAGAAGTAGTAATCACATCGAAGGTCTGAGTAAATGATAATGACAAACATTCTAGTGCTCTACCTGCGCCGACAAACATTAACCTTTGATTTGGCTCAGTAAAAACTCGGCCAAGGTATTCTGTCTCGGCGGCCTGTAAAATATTGTTACTGGATGCAAACATAGTAAGCGGTTCCTAAAAATTAAGTTTTATTTGGGTGAACCAATTAAAATCACTTATTAAGAGACAATCTGGCGCGTCATGCTCCTTTAGAGTCATTGAGTCAATAAAGCTTGATACTGTTACTAAGAGTTTTTGCATAATGGAAGGTTCCTGCTCCACAAAAAAATCACACTTTAAAAGCGCTGGGATCTATTCGATCATAATGAATTTTTAACAACTCACTTTTCAAGTTCAATAGTGTTTATAACTTTAGAGACGTCTTTCGTATTCTCTACAACTGCTATTACTTGGTAGTGTTCTGAGTCTAACTTTAAGATATTCAACAAGGGAGCCACGCTACCTTCACATCATTAATGGATGTCACTAAATCCTCACCCTCTATTTTTCCCTGAAAGCAGTGCTCATAGCATTGCAAAAGGTAAGGAATGCAGCCTAATGCTAATAACATGCCAGAACATAAAGCATTGATTTATAGTGGGTTTTACTACAGCTTTGAAATTTCAGTAAAAAAACATAAAAAGGTGTAACTATTTACACACAGTGCATAACCATTTCGCAGCTATAAATAAACTGAGTAACTTGGATTTACAGCAATATTCAGGCTTCTTAGTATAGGCGATACGTTAGAAGCGATGTATCGCTTCAATAGACATTTAGATCAAGAAAAACGGTCTGGATGAAGAAACCAAGTAGGTTGTAAGACCCGGTATGTTGAAAATTAAGACGTAACCAAAGAAAGGTTCATGGTACTGCAAGATGGACTACGCAACCGTATTAAAGAACAACAAGATTTAGTTAAATATGTGTGGTATTTAGTTACCACTATATTTTTAGCTGAGTCATTCTTAACTGGGATATTTGAAGTGAATGTCACAGGTTTACCAGCTAAAGACAAGCCGGAGGCATTTAATTATATAGCTATCAGTATGATGGTATTAGTTATGGTTCATTGTTTGCCATAATTGCTTATAGCGATTGTAAACAAATGACTCAAATCACTATAACCAATTAGTTAACTTAAACCCGATACCAAGTCGTTGGGTGTGATAGTTGTAGTAAATTAAACTTTCACCATAACCATTAAAATACTCAACATAGCCTTGGATTTTATCATTTATAGGAAATGACCAACCCAGCTGTATTGCACCTTTATTTTCACTGCGTAAGTTATTGCGAATCATAAACTCCAATGAGTGTTTATCAGAAATACTCCACAGGCCACCCAATTCACCATAACCCAGATACTTTTCAATATCGGGATTATCATCACCACTTGCATCAAGAGGTGATGTTTTTTCATCTTCAGGAATTCGATACCACGTCCTAAAGCCCCAAATTACTTTCTCAGTCGCAGCAAAGGTAAACCCTAAAATAATACGATTCCAACTACGAGACAATGAACCTGTTTGCCCATTTGATTGATGATTAAATGATAAGCTTGTTTGCTCTACAGGTAACCCAAATAGCGACCAAGAATGATGGTAATCAAGTATCAGTTCAGGCTCATAATTGGTTTCTCTAAAGGGAGCCGAAATAGCTCCGTTGTATGCCTGCCACCAGCTAGTTGCTGTAAATGCTATTTGTAAATCTAAGTCGTTAAATAGTACATCTTGTGCCGCTAGGTATTTCATTGACACTTGAAACTTAATTTCCACATCGTCTAACTCAGAATCCACCGGTAAGTCCACATAAGGCTCTTGATTGATGCTGGTTAAACTTGCAGGCAATACGAAATTAGGTTTATGGGGTAAGATTGCAAAAGGGTTCTCTGAAGCTTGCTGCTCTAAGTTAATTCTCTTTTTGACTAACGTTTGCTTTGTATAAGCGCACTTTTTGCGTATATCAGCAATGGTTTGCTCTGCTTTGGCATTGTTGAACGCTTTTAACACACATTTATGTATTGCAGCGGTTTCTTCTTCAGAGGGTTGTTCTGATTGGGCCCAACTAATATTAGAGAGTCCAATCGAACATATTAACAACAAACTTTTGCCTAACTTCACTTGTATATTCCAAATTTCAACAACACAAATGTAGCCCCACAACTTAGGTTGTAGTGATTAGACACAAGTCCCTGTTTCTTCTGTGGTTAGCTCTTTTATTAACTCTTGGCTGCCGTCAGTAAAAACTTGAATAAGGTTTGTGCCTTTAAGGCCACATAAATTATTCCATTCTACAACAACTCTGTATCCGTCTTCATTCTTTTCATAGCTTTTTGCAACTGAACTATCAACAGACACCAAATGATATAACTCAGCTTCAGTGTCGATATCTCCAAAAAAATCTACTAAGTCAGTCATAGACTCAATCACAAAACTTGAGTCATTTAGTAGTGCCACTCCATAAATAGGGCAATATTCAGGTAAACATTGTGCGTCGTAGCCATTGTTGGTATCTGCGGTATCTAAAAGCGCGACCTGCTCCGTGCTTAAATCAGTATAAATCTCAGCATCAAATTGAATCAGTACTTCATCAGCCTGTTCTTCTTGGCCGTAAAGATTACCGCGACGTTTCTCCCAATAGATATAGCTATCACTTAGGTTGAAGTCTGCGAGTTGGTATTCATCTGCAAAAGCTTGCGTGGGTAAGTCTTCAGAGTCACTACAGCTTAAACATAACAGAGATAAAATAGTAAGGGTTAAATATAGCTTCATTAGATATCCATATAAATGAGGTTAGTAGCCCTTATCTTACCTCAATTAATCAAACCAATGTCTAGTTTTATTAGCAAAATACACCAATGACAACATCACTGGCACCTCAACTAACACACCAACCACAGTGGCCAGTGCTGCACCTGAATGCAAACCAAATAAAGAAATGGCTACCGCTACTGCTAGTTCAAAAAAGTTAGAAGTGCCTATCATGCTCGCAGGTGCTGCCACATTATGGGGTAGCTTTAAACGTTTAGCGAAAAAGTAAGCAATAGCAAAAATACCGTAGGTTTGAATAATCAAGGGAATAGCTATTAATACGATTGTTTGTGGCTTCTCTAAAATACTTTGCGCTTGAAAACCAAATAACAGCACAACTGTTGCGAGCAAACCTATAATCGACCATGGCTTTAACTTACCCACAAAATCATCAATGGCCTTCGCATCTGCTTCACTTGAATTTTGATGTTTTCTATCCAGTGAAGACCGCGTTAAGACACCGGCAATTAAGGGCAATAACACGTATAAAACCACAGATAACAGTAAAGTATTCCACGGCACCTCAATATCACTCACACCCAGTAATAACGCAGTAAGCGGAGCAAAAGCAAATATCATAATAATGTCGTTTATTGATACCTGTACTAGGGTGTAGTTGGCGTCACCTTTGGTCATCTGGCTCCACACAAACACCATAGCCGTACATGGCGCAACTCCTAGCAAAATCATTCCAGCTATGTATTCATTTGCTGATTGAGGGTCAACCCAGTCTGCAAAAAAACCTTTAAAAAACAACCACCCTAACGCAGCCATAGAAAAGGGCTTAACTAACCAATTTATAATCAGTGTCAGTGCCAGCCCTTTAGGCCTTTTGCCTACATCTTTGATAGATGAGAAGTCAATTTGGATCATCATGGGGTACACCATTAACCAAATTAATACAGCCACAACAATATTCACATGGGCATATTCAAGTGCAGCTATCGATGCAAAAACATTAGGTAGATAACTGCCTAAGACAATGCCTACTAATATGCTTAACCCAACCCACACTGATAAATATCTTTCAAATAATCCCATGTCTTTACTCCTAGATTGAACGCTGATTCACCCGTTTGCTTTGCTGTTGGGCAGTTTCCACTCGCTCTGAATAACGGTCGACTAAATAGTCAGCATTGTCTCTAGTCAGTAAGGTAAATTTCACTAACTCTTCCAACACATCCACAATACGATTGTAATAAGACGAAGGCTTCATGCGGTTATTGTCATCAAACTCCATAAAGGCTTTGGCAACTGATGATTGATTAGGGATAGTCAACATACGCATCCAACGACCTAAAACACGCATTTGATTCACCGCATTAAACGACTGTGAGCCACCACAGACTTGCATCACAGCTAAGGTTTTACCTTGAGTGGGTCGTACCGCACCCACACTCAGTGGCACCCAATCTATTTGGCTTTTTAAAATGCCCGTCATAGCGCCATGACGCTCTGGTGAACACCACACCTGCCCTTCTGACCACATCATTAACTCTCTCAACTCTGCTACTTTAGGGTGGGTAGGCTCATCACCATCTGGTAGAGGTAAGCCAGTTGGATCAAAAATACGGGTCTCTGCCCCCATTTTTTCCAACAAACGAGCCGACTCTTCCACCACTAAACGGCTAAAAGAGCGCTCACGTAACGACCCATATAACAGCAATATTTTGGGTTTGTGATTAGATGGCGTACTGGAGAATTCTGCCATGTTTGGTTGTGTAAACTGCTCTTCATCAAGACCAGGTAAAGACATGTCTTTTGTACTCATTAATTAGCCCCTAAGTTTTCTAAAGCAAGCTTTAATGCTTTCTTATCTTTCAAATCGGCATCAATTTTTGCCAGTTGTTCAACACGTTCTCTAATTTCAGCAATGGTTGCTCGGAATGCATCGGCAAGCTGTTCTTCAGTCCCTTCTAATTTAGATGGGTCTGTTAAGCCCCAATGGACTTTTAAACTGTTACCAAACCATACAGGGCAAGACTCACCCGCAGCAGAGTCACATACCGTCACCACTATATCTGCTTCAAAATCTTCAAACTCATCCCATGACTGGCTTATTAAGCCTTCAGTTGAAATTCCCGCTTCTTGTAAGTATTTGATAGATAAAGGATGCACTTCGCCAACAGGTTGACTGCCTGCGCTTTTAGCGACTATTTTACCTTGTGCAAAATGGTTGGTAATTGCCTCTGATAAAATGCTGCGGCAGCGGTTATGGGTACATATGTATAAAATCTTCACTGGGTTTTCCTTAATTGACGTTAACAGCAGGAGGTTAAATTTTTACTGATATTCAAATTGTTTAGGCAACTCGATACATATTCGGCATTACTTTTAGCAGTCGTTTTTAAAACATCCACAGCCCAATTAGGTAATGAAGGGTTAAGCCGATAAAACACCCACTTACCTCGCCTATGATCTTGAAGTAAGCCGCATTTACGAAGCTCGGCTAAATGCCTAGATACTTTGGGCTGACTTAACTTAAGGGCACAAATAAGATCGCACACACACAACTCTGAGTGCATAGTGATCAACAACAAGCACTTTAACCTGGTGTCTTCTGACAAACATTTATAAAAGGATACAGGGGTGATCATAATATTTTCCCTCAAACATATGAAATATCATATATATGAATTTTCATATGTCAAAGATTAAAATAGATAAAAGCAGAATGGAGCGGCTTGAGGCAGAACAAAGCAGATTAAAACAATCTACAGCAGACATATCGAAAGTTGTCTGGCAATCTGGGTAAAGTTAGTTTTCGATACGAATAGGGCTGTAATATTCGTTTACTTAAACTGTGAAAACGAGTGACTCTATTTAATTTGGAGCTGCCCCTTTTATACTTAGAGAAAAAGATAAGGAAATACTATGTGTCATCAACCTCGT
The DNA here is from genome assembly GCF_039943935.1 of Paraglaciecola sp. Lineage (GTDB taxonomy): Bacteria > Pseudomonadota > Gammaproteobacteria > Enterobacterales > Alteromonadaceae > Paraglaciecola. The sequence continues at coordinate 246,853 of NZ_JBDUZQ010000004.1, read as the reverse complement.
ATCTGCCCCCGATGGCCCGTATGTTTATTGCCGACTATTCAATAATCGTTGCCGAAGGTAATTTCAGGCCAATATGCCGCTTTAACTCATCAGCCTGCTCAGAAGCAAACGTGAAATTAGGGAAAATCCCCGGTTTTATGTGATTAGAGGGGAGCGAGCAGTAAGCAACCTTGTCTTGAACATCAATAGCGACTCGCTTTACTTTTTCTACGAGCAGTTTGCTATCACCAATCGTCACAAGATTATTTTCTATTCTAAAGTGTTCGACCGGGTTACTTACTCGGTTATTCATCTCTTCTTGCTTAAAGTTAGTCCAATAGAGGGGTAATAATAATAGGTTTGTTATTCCAGAGAGAACCAATATTGATAGAGACTCATCTGTCAATCCAAGATAGGCTAAATATGCAACAATCATTAGTAACCATAAGCCAATAATTCGGCGTTGCGACGAGGATAGCGTCAACAATGCATTGCAATAAACCTTACTCGTACAATTTTAAACCTATTTATATCGTCTGCTATGCGTTGCCTAATGATAAAAATCAGCTCCATACCAACTCTGCTCTTATCTCTATAATTCACGTATAATCTAAAATCTTTTTACACTAACCCAAATACATACATGCCCAATCAATTAACCTACCTAGCTCACTACTCAGAACACTTGCAGCAACAGATTCAGCAATTACTGGATAAAAACAAGCTAGGTGATTGGTTACGTTCACGTTACCCAGACTTACATACAGTGGCCAACGACAATGACTTACGTGACTATGCAATGTCGTTAAAAAATCAGTACATGAAAAAGACCCAGCCACTGAGCAAAATAATTTTCGACAGTAAAATTCATATTGTTAATCACGCACTTGGTTTACATAGTTACGTTTCTAGAGTGCAAGGTGGCAAGCTCAAAAGTAAAAATGAATTACGCGTTAGCACCTTGTTCAAAAATACTCCCGATGCATTTTTACAAATGATTGTGGTACATGAGTTAGCCCATCTTAAAGAAAAACAACATAACAAAGCATTTTACAAACTGTGTGAACATATGATGCCTGAGTATCATCAAGTTGAATTTGATGTTCGGGTATACCTAACTGCGCTAGAGCGTTCGGGCAGTGTATTCACTGGCAAATAAGTCGTTATCTTATGTTAATCTTACATTTTAAGTTTTAGGTAACCTTTTATAGTGGAATATCAATTTTCTTATGATTTTTTAGGGAAACCAACGGCCAAATGTGAGCTTGATTGCGAATTATTTGGGGATTGGCTCACTCAAGACGTGGGTGGCAATATTAGTGGCATAAAACAGCTTCTCGCCATCATTCAGCAATTACAAACCCGTGAAATTCAAGACTATAGTTATATCGGCAACACCTATCATTTATTATTAGATTACAGTGAAGCCGAGCTACAACTAAACAATGCCAGTCTCGCACCTTCAGCCAAATTAGACATAGAGTGGCACGAACAAGAATCTGCAGGCTGTGGATTGATTGATCTACAACACACCTTAGAAGCTTGGCTTAATTTCATTGATTAAAGATGACTTGTTCAAGTGCGCAATATTGGTGATATCTATCACTAATTTTAAGCAAACGTTTTGTCTAGCAGCATGCAAAAAAATGCTAAAATAGCATAACTTATTGTTTTTTAATGAATATTAAAACTGGCCTAAAACGTGCTAAGTATTAATGTATGAGTATGTTTGTTTTCTGGGTGTAGGGAACTAGTTAAAGAGTGTACAGACAGATTCTTTAATGGCCACAAATAAAAAACAATAAAAACACTAATAATAAAGGCTGAAAATAAACAAACTCAATAGGCAAAGGCGCCTTGACATAGCATTATGTCAAGGCGTCTTTTTTTTGGAAAATTTTTAAACATAATTTTTCCAACCTGTGTAAACACATCAGAATTACAGTCGAATAAACTGACTTAATAAATTAGGACGCCCGATGAACAAGTATCAAATAACCCTGGTACAGGAAAGCTTTTCGAAAATAATTCCCATTTCCAGTCTAGCCGCTGAGCTTTTCTATAATAAGCTGTTCGAACTAAACCCAAAGTTAAAGCCTTTGTTCAAACAAGATATAACTGAACAAGGTACCAAACTTATGAAAATGTTAGGCGTAGCTGTAAATAACTTAAATAATCTAGAGATGTTGATCCCAATAGTGCAAACACTGGGTGAACGTCATACTGGTTATGGTGTAAAAGAAGAACACTACGATACTGTAGGAGAGGCACTAATATGGACCCTTGAGCAAGGTCTTGGCAAAGACTTCACTCCAGAACTAAAAGGCGCTTGGCTAATTACCTACACTACACTAGCAACCGTTATGATAGAAGCAGCAAATAAAAAGCTAGCCTAGAAAACTATTACCTTGTATCAATCGTCTAGTCAGTGCAACAAAACCTTGTTTTAGATCAATTTCTACCTGTTAAGGGCTATTAAAATAGCCTTAACCTTTGAAATAAAACGAGACACACATGAAAAAAACACATTTAGCATTACCCCTTGCGAGCCTGTTACTTTGCTCTGTACAACCTGCCTTTTGTTACGAAGAAGGAGATTGGGTTGTGCGAGGTGGCATAACTGCCGTTTCACCTGACGATTCTAGTAGCAATGTCAGTGTAGGCGGCAGTGATTTAGGGATTGGTGTAAACGTAGATAGCAATACTCAACTTGGTTTAAATATTCTGTATTTTTACACCCCCCAGTTAGCGCTAGAATTATTGGCTGCAACACCTTTTAATCACGATATAGGCCTAGATACAGTAGGAGATCTAGGAAGTACTAAACACCTTCCTCCTACCCTGAGTATCAATTACTACTTTGCTGATCCAAGCGCTACGTTTCAGCCATATGTGGGGGCAGGCCTTAACTACACCATTTTTTTTGATGAAGATTTTACCGCAACTAATACAGAAGCAGGCTTTAGTGAATTAGAATTAGATGACTCTGTAGGGTTGGCTGCACAAATTGGATTCGATTATGCTATTGATGAAAATTGGTCTGTTAATACGTCTGTACGTTGGATAGACATTGATACCAAAGCCACTTTTGACTTAAATGGGGCGACTGGCTCTGTTGATGTAGATGTTAACCCATTGGTTTACAGTGTGATGCTTGGATATCGTTTTTAAGCAATAGACTAGAGTTTTAATACTAGGCTCCATAGTGAAAATTCACTATGGAGCCTTCTCCCCTTACAAATGTACTAGCAAAATATAGCCACTGCTAAAGCTCACTTTCATGCATCACAATCCAGCCATTAATATAAATATTACGGGGCCTTGCCGCTGAATAGATAGTTCCAATTTGAAAAAAATCAGCTATTTTAGAAAAGCTTAACTCTAAGGTCTGCTTACGATAAAAATTATCTAACATGGGTTTATCGAATTGAACATGCTTATCCACCGACACCTTGGTTGAGTGAGCAATACCACCGACCTTGAACACAATAGAATCGCTTTTTACCTCTAGCACTTTCATTGGTACATATCGATGTCGAATATCCGAATCTTTATTCAAAGCGTAATAGTCGACTAAAAAGAAATCATTACGCTGAGGCTTTTCTACGATTAATTTTGCTATGTGTGCATCGTGCCAAGAAGATAGAAAAAAGCCTAATACTAGCAACAGCATAAAGCTCCATTCAAAATACTCAGCGCTTAACTGAAATGTTCGCTTTATCAAGCTAAAACTTGGGAATCTAAAATATCCAGTTTCGTATGTTGTAATCATTTACTAGTTTGCTCAATAGACAGTCAAATGGCATATAAACATACTCTTTCCGGGGCATAAAAAAAGCCTCAACTCTAAAAGAGCAAGGGCTTTAAATTTGTACTTAATAGAGTTTAGGCGTTATAAGTAGACGAAGATGTATTACCGCCTCGCCCTGTCCAATTAGTATGGAAGAACTCACCTCTAGGCTTATCTGTGCGCTCATAAGTGTGAGCACCAAAGTAGTCACGCTGTGCTTGTAATAAGTTAGCTGGTAAGCGCTCTGTGCGATAACCATCAAAGTAATTAAGTGCTGCAGTTAAGCAAGGTGCTGGTACACCATTTGTCACTGCACTTATCACAACATTTCTCCAACCTTGTTGAGCATCAACGACTGTATTTTTGAAGTAATCATCTAACAATAAATTGTTAAGCTCTGGATTTTTATCGAAAGCATTTTTGATATCACCTAAGAATGCAGAACGAATGATACAACCACCACGCCACATTAATGCAATGCCACCGTAGTTAAGGTTCCAATTAAACTCTTTAGCAGCTTCACGCATTAAAGTATAACCCTGCGCATAAGATACGATTTTAGCGGCCAGTACAGCTTGACGTAAATCTTCGATAAACGCTGCTTTGTCGCCTTCAAATACTTTTTCGGGACCAGAGATAACTTTTGATGCTTCTACACGCTCTTCTTTTAGTGCAGAAATACAACGAGCGAAAACAGACTCAGCTATAAGAGTAAGAGGCACACCTAAATCAAGTGCCACAACACCAGTCCATTTACCTGTTCCCTTTTGACCAGCCGTATCAAGAATACTCTCAACAAGAGGGCTACCGTCTTCGTCTTTATAGGCCAAGATGTCGCGAGTAATTTCAACTAGATAACTGTCTAACTCTGTAGTGTTCCACTCTTTGAATACTTCATGCATTTCGTCCGCAGACATGCCAAGCACTTCTTTCATTATTTGATAAGCTTCACACAATAATTGCATATCGCCGTATTCAATACCGTTATGTACCATCTTAACAAAGTGGCCCGCGCCATTTTCACCCACATAATCACAACAAGGTGAACCATCTTCAACCTTGGCTGAGATATCTTGGAAAATAGGCTTAACCGCCTGCCATGCTTCAGCAGAACCGCCAGGCATAATTGAAGGCCCTTTAAGTGCGCCTTCTTCACCACCAGAAACCCCTGCACCGACAAAGTTAATACCTTTTTCAGCACAGTATTTTTCACGGCGAATGGTATCTGGAAAGTGAGTATTGCCACCGTCAATAATGATATCGCCTTTGTCTAATAAAGGTAGAAGCTGTTCGATGGTAGCATCAACTGGCGCTCCGGACTTCACCATAATCATAATTTTACGAGGTGTCGCTAAAGATTGAACTAACTCCTCAATCGAATAGGCCCCTCTAATGCTCTCGCCTTTAGCGCGACCATTAATAAAACTTTCAACTTTATCAGTTGAACGATTATAAGCCGTAACGGTATAACCTTTACTGGCCATATTAAGAATTAGGTTTTCACCCATAACAGCTAGGCCTATTAGGCCGATATCAGACAGAGTTTTCATAGAATTCCAATTTTTATTTTCATTAAAAAACGTGTGTGCTTGCATATCAATAATAATATTGAGTTACCAAGCTAAATTCAAAGGTGTAGGGCCAATTGAACTCAACACAATGTAACTGTGATATTTTAACCACTAACCGTAAACTTAGCACTTCAATTATGTATAAATAAAGAATGCATTAGTATAAGACATATTGAACTAGGATGGAGTGATATTAAAGATGTGCTTAAAAATGCATTCATTAATTTCAGGCACAAAAAAACCGACTTAAAGTCGGTTTGTGATTCTCTTCGCGCAGACAACAAAGAGATGGTACCAGTGGGCGGACTCGAACCGCCACGCATTGCTGCAACGGATTTTGAATCCGTCATGTCTACCAATTCCATCACACTGGCATTCTATTGAATTGCCAAATTACTTAGCAATTAAGAGGCAGGCATTATAGCCATCGCCTTCTTTCATGCAAGTAATTTCTTCGTCATTAAAATCACATGGTGTTTTTTTAAACGAATCTTAAATATCAGAGAACTTACTTTTCATAAACGCCATAAAATCGGCTTGAGGGGCGATAGCTCCGGGATGCTGAATAACACACGCAGCCGCGGCAGAAGCGATTTTTGCAGCATACTCGGTGGAATGACCATTTAGCCTTGCCCCGATATACCCTCCATTAAAAGAGTCGCCTGCTGAAGTAGTATCAACCACATTTTCAACGGGTTTAATCTGTAGTTCTGTCAACTTACCGTCTAGCTTAATAAACAAACTTTCAGGTCCATTTTTAATCACTAACTCTGCAATATTGTATGGTTGACAAAAATCTACAACTTGCTCTACTGAAGTCAAACCATAAAGTTGTTCAAAGTCGTCAATGCCAGGTAGTAACATATTGCTTAAAGCAAAGGCTTTCTCAAAGGCTTCTTTTGCCTCGTCAACACTTCGCCATAGACGAGCCCTATAATTGGGATCGAAAATAATTTTAACACCAGCGATACTAAGTGTATTTAACATTTCCCAAAATGCAGTTCGATAAGCAGGTTCAATAACTGCGAGACTAATTCCAGAAAAGAAAAACACATCAGAGGCGGTTAATGAACTTAAAACGTTATCGTCAACAAACTTCATGGCTTGGCGGGCAGCAGAGCTGTCTCGCCAATACAAAAAAGAACGCTCACCTTGCTCATCTGTTTGAACTAAATAAATCCCAGGCGTTTTTACTTCATCAGCAAATACCAATTCATTATTTAACCCTTCACTGGCAAACTTATCTGTCATTTGTTGACTGATAAGATCTTTTCCTAATGCAGTCATAAAACTAACATCTTGAGTGCCGAATAAGCGTTTGAGATAAACCGCGGTGTTATATGCGTCACCAGCGAAGGATTGACGCATAACTTCAGGTTCATTCTGCTTAAGCTCAAGCATACACTCACCAAATAGCACTACTTTTTGCATGATAAACCTTGTCTCTTATTCTTAATTAAGAATGTAATTGATTAGTATGACACCAAGTTACTACTTGGTGTCTTTCAATGGTTCGATTTTCGGGCAAAGAAATAATATACTTGCCATCACAATTGAAGCTAGAACCGCACCAAGAATAAATACGTTTTGATAGTTTGCGCCGGCTGTCAAGATTGGCACCATAGCAGTCAAACCTGCGGCAGTAAATTTTGCAGCCATTCCAGCAAACCCTGATAACGAACCTACACTATCTTTACCTAACATATCACTTGGCAAAGTTTGAATACTACCAATCGATGTTTGGAAACCAAACAATATAGCCGCCATTAAAAGAACTGCTGTATTTGAACTACCAGGGTTCGATAAAAGTAATAACGAAGGTAACATTATTAAACAACCTAGCACTATCACTGTTTTACGGGTTTTGTTGACACTCCACCCAGCTTTGATTCTATTTTGAGATAATAAACCACCAAACCAAGCACCAAACATAGCGCCTACATATGGCACCCAGCCAATGATAGCTAGGCCTTTAACATCCATATTGTAAACTTCTACTAAGTAGGTCGGTATCCAGACTATAAACAACCACCATATTGGATCAATTGCAGCTGTGGCTAAAATCACCCCCCAGCTCTCTTTGCGACGCAACATTTCACCATAAGTAGGAACATACTCCGCTTCTTTTACGACAGCGTTATCGTCTGACGAAGCAACTTTTTGACCAGTTAGAATGTACTCTCGTTCTTCATCAGTAATCCAAGGGTGCTTAATTGGCGGCGCTTTTACTAAAATTAACCATGGAACTAACCAAAGAAGTCCTACTAAGCCAACCAATACAAAAATAACTTTCCAACTTAAAAAAGTTGCTAGATATGCAATCAATGGAACCGAAATAATACCGCCGATTGCAGCCCCAGAGTTAAAGATACCTTGCGCTAAGGCTCGCTCTTTACTGGGGAACCATTCTGCATTTGCCTTAGCAGCACCTGGCCAGTTACCTGCTTCTGACACACCTAAAATTGCACGAAAAATACTAAAAGTAAGCACCCCTTGGGCAAATGCGTGCAGTGCAGTAGCAATTGACCATACACCAATTGACAAAACGAAACCTAAACGGGTTCCAATCCAGTCAAAAATCTTGCCAAACAATGCTTGGCCTATCGCATAAGAAAATAAAAATACAACACTCACTGTACCCAGAACTTGTTTAAGTTCATCTGAGTTTTTGTCTGGATATATTTCACTGCCCATATAAGGCCATAGAACACTGAGTGCTTGCCTATCTATGTAGTTAATAACTGTGGCAAGTGCAATCAATGCAATTACCCACCAGCGTAATCCTTTAATTTTCATATTATTAATTCTCTTTTTTGGTGTTTTATTACTAAGTAAAGTTTATTGTTTGTGGGTGACTTAATTCACCCAAGCAAAGAATCAAGCTAATTTTTACGTAGAACAATAGAATACTAAAAATGGCACTCTATTATAACTTCTTTGGCGCAATAAGACATAATGTTAATGTCTGAATGTAATCGAACAAAGTATTGATTACATCGTTCAATTTATATTGTTATGTGATTATATTTTTTACGTCATTTTGGACATAGTAAACAAAATCACTAACCTCAATTACCCGTCAACTCAGTCTGCTACTTTACTGTTAGAAAACTAACTTTAATTAACTTTGTTATTTTCAAGCGTTGCGGTATGAGGCCCACTGACAACAAGTTCAACAACCTTTGGTGCATTAGTTTGAATAAATGTATTATTGCTCAGTGAAGTCAAAGGCTGTCCTACTGTATGTTCAATATCTACAAGAGCTGATTTAGCAACCTTATTATTGGTTATATCTGTAACTTGAACACCATGTAAGAAGACAGAGGCACCAACCTTGTTACGTTTACCATTACCAACATTACTTAGAGAGTTATCTTTCATCAAGAAATGCGGACCAAATGTACTTTCATCAGTCCCCCCTCTGTAAACCTTCGCAATTGCGCCTTCTACATTTTTAACGTTATTACCATTGAAGTAAATATACTCCGCATTATAAATCCCAAGGTCGTCAGTTTCTTTGTTTAAACGTAAAATATCACCTGTGATATTTTTGAACGTACTATTTAAAATCTTGATTTCATCTGCAAAACTTCTGCTCCCAGCATCAAATACGTGAAAAGAGTGATTTACGTTTAAGTTTTTAATTACACTGCCATTGATTACTAATCGATAGTTTCTCTGCATGGGCGTTCTTGAAGTTCGTACAAGTGTATTGCCAGCTGAATCAGGAGTTTGTTTTCCATCAATAACTAAGTCAACTAACTGTAAACTCCCGTAGTCATTGATATCTACAAAGGTTGAACGTCCTGGGTATAAATAGGCCTGACCTTTACTTGCAGCCTTTATAGTGATTGTTTTTGTAAGTTTGATTACCTTAGAAATGCTGTAATCACCATCATCTAACAGTAAAATGTCACCAGTAGATGCATTATTTATGGCATCAAAAAGAGCATTTTCACCTGGTTTAACGTTTATGACTCGCCCTGAGTCAAAGGCTACCTCTGGCTCTGTTTTTGGATAATAACTAGCGCCAACTGTTTCTTTATTAACTAAAGCTAAATTCTTAGAGGCGCCATTATTCTCAATCTGTCCACTATTGGGATAAAGTAGCCCATTTTCAGCTCTTTTCATTTCAATAGAAGTTGGTGAAAATCCATTTTTAATAGTAGGAACCGTATCTTTAGTAACGGTATTGTTCTCGAAATGAATTCCACTTATATCATCAAAAATTGAAATACCATCACGGTTATCTTTGTTCACGATAAGATTATTTTGAAAGGTACTATTAATCGGAGCCGCACTGCGTTCTGCATCACTGCCTGCAGCAAAGTGAATATGGTCAACATTAACTAAGGTATTGTTTTCAATTAACGCATTATCCACTTGATGATAACGATTGATTTTTGAGTTTGGTACGCCATTCATAATTGTAAAGCCACTACCAAAGCGATAACCAGTTAGGCCTTCCATATAGTTATTACGAATAATTTGATCTCTGTTAATAACTCGTATCCCACCCGTGTGGTCAACACCATTACCTACAAAAACGTTACCTTCAACCAAGTTGCCATTTCCATGACGCAGAGTGAGAGTTCCTTTTGACTCAAAAAACAAATTATTTAGTATTTTATTTTTACCAGATTTATTAGAAATAATTTCAACTTCACCATTACAACGGTCAAAGTAATTGTTTTCAATTGTGGTAAATGAGTCGGTAAGCGAATAATGACTAGTGCCTATCCGCAGAGTTTCACCACCATTTGATCCTAAAACAGGGCGCGGTCCAAAATAATTATTGTCAATACGGTGATAATTTTCTTGGCTATCTTTGGTATTTAAACGCACAGCCATAGTAACGCCAGCATTCTTTTTGCCTACCAAATTATTATGGTCAAAACGGTTATGTTTCCCATACATGACCACCCATTTGTCTTGCTCAAATTTTTCCGGGTTACTGTAGTTATCAATTACAATTTGAGTCACTCTACTGTGATTGGCTAGATTATCTTTGTTCTGCCTAAAAGAAATCACTTCTCCAGTCGGGGTATAGCCATCTTTAAACACCACCCCTGAAACAACTAAATACTCACCAGCCAACCTCAAATTTGAAAGGCCAGACAAAAATACTTTTCCTGGCGTTTCAGCTTTCAACCTTATAGGCGCGTCTTTGGTACCATTTGCTTTGAACAAAATTTCAAAATCAGACCATGTGCCATTCGCTAATATGACTTCGTCTCCGGGTTGTAGTCCTGCAGCGACTTGCTCATATTCATTAGGAGTTTTTACTAAATATTCTTTAGCAAATGTATTTTGGCTAAATAAAACGACAGCCACATAGGTAAAAACCATTAAGGAAAAACAACGTATCATATAGATTTACTCTTATCTCTTTTATATAGCTTGTTATAAAAGTATTAAAAAAGCTCTCCATTGCAAACATAACGGAGAGCTCAATATACTTTTTAATATGTAAGGCTGAATCTAAAATAGACTCTGCCGCACCTTATATATTAATGTTTGTATGTCACACCGGCAAAGATACGGGGTCCATATACATTAACTTCTGAGAAGTTATCAGGTGTAGGGTTAAACTGTCTTTTTGTTTCATTAAACAAGTTAATCGCTTCAACAGAGAACTTAAGGTTACTATTTAATTTGTAGCTTACACGAGCTTCATATTGCCCTTTATCATCTACATATCTTAAGTTGCCTGGTGTCGTTACATACTGCTGAAAATACTCACTTCTGTACTTGTAGATCAACTGAGCATTAAATCCGCCCTCTTGATAATACAATTGAGCAGAGGCTACGTTTTCTGAGAATCCGAAAATTTCAGCTGAAGGTACAATCCCCACTCTTTCAGTAATAGATCCGTCAGGGTTAATAATATTAGATGCACCAAAGTTTGTATCTTCTACCTCAAAATCAGAATCAGCCCAGTTATAGCTAAACTTAATTCCAGTATTACTTAACGCTCCTGGTAAGTAACTAAACGCATGAGTTGCGGTCATTTCTAGGCCATAAATAGTACTGGTATCTTCAGTAGTTTGTTGAGTTGTTACTATGGTTTCTAAGTCTTCACCGTCAACGTTAAATGTTTCTGTAATGGAGGTGTTTTCAAATCCACCTTCAAAACTTTTATAATATCCCCCTACTGCCAAGATGGTATCTTCATTTGGATACCATTCAATAGCTACGTCAGCATTCCAAGAAGTAAACGGCTTAAGATCTGGGTTACCGTTTGCAATTGCAGTTCCTATGGCAGCACTGATATCTTCAGCCTCTTCACCATCTTCCGTTAAGCCGGTAAATGCTCGTCCAAAGCCTAAGTCAGAAGGAGACGGTCTTGATAGTGCACGGTACACCGCGCCGCGCAGTAATACATCATCACTCAAGTCCATAACAGCATTAAAGCTTGGTAGTATTTCAGAGTAGCTACCCCCACCTGTAACTTCAATTAGCTCACCAGACACCTCGCTTACAGAGATGCTTCCATCAGAGTTAATAGACGACTCTAATGGACCTCTTAGACCTACAGAAGTCACATCAGTTTTGATATATCGAACACCAAAATTACCACGTACAGAGTAATCACCAATCAACGTGTCGTAGTCTGCTTGTAAATAAACAGCGAAAGTTTCTTCATCTACGTCTACATTAGCTACGGTGTCTTCTGGCTCAGGAATCACTGGATCTCCACCGATTACAGCTCTCGCCAAACATAGTGGATCAAACGAAGCAAATGCATTGCCTGTACCTTGTGAAATAACCGCACCATTATCATCAACGTTAGTGATTAGAGCCTGACCACCTGTTACTGATGATAAAAAGCCGCTCTCAGGAAAGCTATCATTTTGGCATGATGCAACGGCTGCATATACAATGTCATTATCATCGTTAGTGAATTCATCTCTAGAACGAGGGGCACTGTCGAATTCTAATTTAGAAAAACGGACCCCACCCTTTATCTGACTGATAACATCGTGATCAGCTAGGTACTGAAAGTCGGTTCTAAATGCGCTAACTGTGTTATTTCTGAACTGGTTTAAATCAACTCGGGTACGTGCAGCATCAGCAAAATTATTAGGATTGGTCACATCAAAGTTTCTAACTTGCATAATGGGAATTAGCGAGCCATTTTGTCCAATTTCAACAGAGGTATTAACATAACCGCTATTAGAAGCCCCTTCGACAGGGTTCCCAAGAATGTCATTTGGCTCTGATTGTAAACGAGTATGATAAAGGCTTTCACGACGCTCTGTTTCTGACACAGATAAATCAGCTGAAATAGTTAACACATCACTCACATCATAGTCGAATGACACGCCCCCACCTTGGTATTCTTCTAGTCTTTCTATATATGTACTAAGGGTTTCTATTCTTTGAAAATTGGTACCTGAAATTAGCGCCCCAGAATCAGATACTACTAAGTCAGTATCAAATTGGCCATCACGAACAACTGTAGGGTCATCAAGCCTTTTACTATTTGCAAATACTAAGTCGTTTCTCGTCTCTGTAAATAAACGTTCTGATACTTCAACGTCAACATTCATTTCAAATTTTTCAGTTGGTCTCCATTGCACAGCTGCAAAGTAAGACTCTCTATCATCATCTGTTGTATTTTGGCGATATGAGTATGAACTAGGTGAAAATACATAAGGCACACCATCATCTATAGGAAGGCCAGTATTAGGATCAACGTTATAGTTAACGCCACCATCACCATTAGCGTTTAAGCTGCTATCATCATCATCACAATCATCACCTGAAGTACTATAAATCCCGTAAGGAGTATTTGGATCAAGTCGACAATCAGCAAAACCACTGGTAGAGCGTGCTTCTTGTTCTGGGTTAGTTTTTAAATCTTTCTGTATACCGATTGAAAATCCAATTTCACCTAATTTATCAGTTTCGTATTGATCAACAAAACTTGCAGTAAAACGAGTCCCAAAATCACGAGCGCTGTTATCTATATCAGCCTCATCTGGATTCCAGTTGCCTTTAATTTGAGCTTGAAAACGACGTTTACCGTAATCTAAAGGCTTAACTGTCTCTAATGAGATTTGACCAGCAACACCACCTTCAATCAAACTTGCTTCTTGAGTCTTATATATGGCAATTTTATTAAAAAGTTCAGATGGAAACTGTGAAAAGTTAACAGAACGGTCACCACTACCATTAGCCGCTTCACGACCGTTAAATACTGTACTACCTAGAAATGGCCCTAAACCACGAATCGAAATTTCAGTTGCACCACCTTGCTCTGTGTGAGAAGCGGCACCGGTCAAAGTCTCTAACGCCTCACCAATTGATAAAGCAGGTAAATCACCGATATCTTCTGAAGATAACCCGTCAACAATACTTGTTGATAACTTTTTAATATTATTTGAACTTTGAATCGTGCCGCGGATGCCTTTAACTTGAATAACTTCTAGGTCTTCTTCCGGGGCTTCTGATGTTTCTTGAGAAGTGGCTGGAAAAGTAACCATGCACATAAGTGCGGTTGCACAAAGACTTTTGGCAAGTACGCTATTTCTGTTTGTTGCTAGAAATGCGCTACTAATCTTATTTAGTTTTATCATTTGTGAGATCTCATTTTGCGTTTTGTGTACAGACCAAGGCAATGTAACTAATTGTTAAATACAATGTCAAACAAATATTAACCAATTTTACATTTAAATTATTACCAATATTCAATTCATTGGTAATACCAATACCAGTTAATGAAATGTTACCAGTTTGGTTTTATCTTAACAACGTGTTATAAAGTGATAGCGTATACGTGTGTACGATTGTAAAAATAAACGATAAACTACGCGCACGTAATTAATAGTACCTTTCGTAGCATAAGGAACGGAGAATGAAAAACCGGCGGTTATTTTGGAATATTGTCGATAAAATAGAATTGTTAATCGATTCAGGGCAATATCCAGCCGGGAGCAGGCTGCCCCCAGAACGAGAATTAGCAGAAAACTTTGAGGTAAGTAGGCCTACCATTAGGGAAGCAATCATTGCCCTTGAAGTTCTAGAGCGAGTTGAAGTAAAAACTGGCTCAGGGGTTTATGTTCTTGAAAATACAACCAAACAAGCGGTACAGCATGATGTCAGCGCTTTCGAACTAACCCAAGCTAGAGCTTTAGTTGAGGGAGAAGCAGCAGCATTAGCTGCTACGACTATTTCAGAAGAAGAGTTAGTTAATCTAAATAGAACACTAATAGAAATGGAACAAGGTGTAGACCCTGAAGCCGCAGACAAAGAGTTTCACACCATTATATCTACCGCCACTAGAAACAAGGCCATCTTGCTTTCAGTAACCAACCTTTGGAACATGCGTGAAAGTAGCCCATCTGTAAAGTTGGCTTATAAAGGAGTATGCAGTCAAAGTGACAGTAAAAGACTAGAGGAGCATAGGGCCATATACACCGCACTAGAGAACCGTGATGCGCAGGCTGCTAGGGCAGCTATGCATTTACACTTTAACCGATTAATCAACGCATTATTTGAAGCAAGTGAAGCAAAAGCCTTAGAAGAAGTCAGAAAACAAACCAGCGAAACCCGTGATTTATATTCGTTGAACCACTTAGTATCCTGAGGTTAACTCTGACTCGGCAGCCCTTAAAAGCAACCACCTAGAAGACCTACTGTACGTACCAATCAATAGAAACAAACAAAAAAACCTATTATGTAGAATGAAAAAAGGCCATATATAATATGGCCTTGCAGGGTACAGTAGCTTGATATTCTACTTTTATTATTAATTTATTCTCTAAGAGAAGAGCATACCGCCATTGATGTCGATATTGTTGCCAGTCATATAAGACGATTCATCAGAAGCTAAGAAACCTACTAATTTAGCTACTTCTTCAGACGAGCCTTCTCTTTTCGCACAAGTGTTACCAGCAACCATTGTACGTACATTATCAGGAGTAAACGTATCGTGAAAACCTGTACTAATCATTCCAGGACATACACCATTTACACGGACATCAGGCCCTAACTCTTTAGCCAAACCACGAGTAAAGGTCATTACTGAACCTTTAGAACTAGCATAAGCTACAGCGCCGCCGCCGCCGCCATCGCGACCTGCTTGAGAGGCTAGAGTAACAATAGAACTACCCGCTGCTAAATGAGGGATACATGCTTTAGCCATCATGAACAATGACGTCATATTTAAGTCCATAACGTTGTTCCAATGCTCAAGGCTCATATCTGCAATTTTAATTCGAGCTAACAAACCGCCTGAAACATGAACAAGAGTATCAATTTTTCCGAAAGTATCTAGGGTTGCTTGAACTGTAGCATCTACACTTTCTTGATTCGTTAAATCAGCTTGAAGTGCTAAGGCTTTACAACCAAGTGCTTCAATTTCGGCAACAGCACTTTCGGCTGTCGTCTTGCTTGAATGATAAGTAATTACTACGTTTGCACCACGTTGTGCTAATTCGATCGCACAGGCACGGCCGATATCTCTACCACCGCCGGCAACAATTGCCACTTTGCCTTTCATTGTCATAATGTTCTCCACTGAAACTTCACTAGATAAAATGTTTATTAAACCATAACTGGAAGCCATTAGACATGTATACCGTCTCATGAAGAAGAAAGACCAGCTAGGTTCTACGTATAAACGTAACCAATACCACCAACAATGTCAACCAATTATTATCATTGGTCATACCAATAATATTTCCACACTCACTGCTTGTTATAAGTTTGTTATCAAAAACAGCAACGTAGCCTGCAGCATAACAAAACTTCCTAGCTTATGGACCATCAATGTTAAATAATTGGTTGTTACCAATATTGGTAATAACCATTTACTTTTTAAAACATATAATTAAAATTTTTTACTGATAAACTGTCTCTACTAATCGAATAAAAAGATTTAATACTTGTGATAAACGAAACTAAACAAACTTTACGAGCAGGTTTTTTCCGCCGCATAGCCGCAATGATTTATGACATATTGGTCGCTGTCGCGATAGGTATGTGTACAGGCCTCATTATGTTGATTTGTCTTCTAACATTATTTGAGGCAAACATAATCACTAGAGGTGCTCATGAGCACTTTATGGATCTCATGCAAAGTTCTGTAATTTATCCACTGATACTACAAATTTGGGTGACTTTTTGGGTTGTGATATTTTTTCTATGGTTCTGGCGCAATGGCGGGCAAACTATTGGAATGAGAGCTTGGAGGCTTAGATTATTTAGTACCAATGACAAACCCTTTGGTTACAAAAGAGCTTTGTTACGACTAGTATGTTCTTTAGGCGGGCTAGGTACTTTGTTAGTGTTATTTGATGTGAAATCGAAGTTATCTTTACAAGACAGGTTAACACACACAGAGATACTAGTGCTGAGCAAAGAAGCGAACCATCATGCTTCATGGAAAAATATTCAAGAATAACTAGGTTTAGGCCTAGCCGTAAAATACATAAATACGGTTAGGCAGTGTTTAAGTCCTTCGTAATAAATAGATTGAGTACATTGCAAATACGAAGCTTGGGAGAGCAGCACCAATAAAGGGGGGAAATTGATAAACACCACTAAGAGTCCCAAATACTTCATTACTTACAAAAAAGCCAAATCCAGTTAAAACTCCTAAGATAACCCTTGCCCCCATAGTTACACTTCTCAGGGGGCCAAATATGAAAGACAATGCCATAAGCAGCATGACTCCCACTGAAACAGGTTGCAAAATTTTACGCCATAAAGCCAACTGGTATCGACTCGGATCTTGGCTACTATTCTCAAGGTAATTTACATACTCAAACAAACCTTGAATAGACAAAGCTTCTGGCTTAACGGTAACAACACTTAATTTGTCTGGTGTTAAAGTAGACTTCCAAACTCCCTTTTCTAGTTCAACATATGTAACGTTTTGTTCTTCTAAATAGGTATGTTGTACGTTCTCTAACTCCCATTGTTGCTCTTTGTAAATGGCTTGTTTGGCACTAGTAATTTTTTTTAAGACTAAATCGTCATCGAATTCATAAATCTTAATATCAATTAAGGTATCTCGATTGAGAACTTGGTCGATGCTTACAAAGTTTTCTCCATCTTTTGCCCATGTTGTCCTGTCTGAAGCAAACAAGCTGCCGCCAGAAATCGCCTGAGTACGAATTTCTTTGGCTTTCGTTTCGGTAATAGGAGCGATCCATTCTCCAATAGACATAACAAATAACACCATTAAGAGTGCAGATTTCATTGCTGAATTAACAATATTCCAGCGACTTTGCCCTGCAGATTGCATAACAACCAGCTCACTATTACTGGCGAGTACGCCTAACCCAATCAAGCCACCTATCAAAGTCGCCATGGGGAAAAACTGTTCAATTTCGCGAGGTAAACTTAATAATACATAGATACCCGCTACAGTCATGTCATAACTGCCTTTACCCACCTGGCGCATTTGCTCTATAAACTTAATTAACGCACTCAAGCCAACTAAAACACTTAAACTCATTGCCGTAGTGGTTAACAATGTCCTTGCAATGTAAAAATCCAAAATTTTAAACATTAGCATTACCCTTAAACCCAGCTCTTAATTTGATCCCTAAAGGCCGGCCTTTCACGAGTAAGATCCAACCAATGAAAAATAGAATGCCATGAACCCACCACAAACCTAACTGCTGAGGTATGGTTCCTTCTTCTAACGCTTTACGCCCAGCCATCAACATTAAAAAGTATCCAAGATACAACATAAGTGCAGGAAACATTTTTCCAAAACGCCCCTGTCTTGGATTAGCGGCACTTAAAGGCACAGCAATTAAAACTAAAAACGGTAAAGATAAAGGAATAGCAATACGCCAATGAAGTTCAGAAATAGCATCTAACGAAGGATCATGGAGTAAATCAATAGTTTTATAGGCACTTAACTTTCGCCGCTTCTTTTCAGCCTGTTGTTCGGCTATCTGAATTTGGTATTCGTCGAACTCAACAACACGGTAATCTTGTTGACCGATTTTTCCTTCGTATTGTTTACCATGGTTCAATATTAACTTTTCAGAACCATCAATCTCTTCTTTTACTCCGCCTGTTTTAGCGTAAACAATGCGCACGTTCTCTAGCTCAGAATCACTACCTCTTTGTGCTAAAAAGATTCGCTTTAAAGGCTCCCCACTGCCATCAATATCATGCACAAAAACAACTGCTTGTTGATTAGCTGTTTGTTGAAATCTCCCAGAAATAAGACTTGTTAATCCACTTTTTGCACCAATTTCTTCTTCAAGCTGGTATTGGCTTTCCACTGAATATGGGGTTAGCCATAAGGTAAAGAATGCGGTAATTATTGACATAATAATAGCTAGCACTAACATCACACGAGTAATGTACCACTCACTAATGCCACACGCGCGCATTACACTCATTTCACTGTCAACATATAACCTGCCATGAGCAAGCATAATTCCTAAAAACAAACTTAATGGCAAAATAAGAGACGCTAACACAGGTGTACTAAGGGCGAGAAAACCCAAAACCAGACCAGCGGGGATATCCCCATCTGATGCATCAGCTAATACTCTAACGAATTTTTGCGTGACAAATATTGCCATGAGCAGCAGAAAAATAGCCGCTTGAGACTTC
Source organism: Paraglaciecola sp. (assembly GCF_039943935.1). GTDB lineage: Bacteria > Pseudomonadota > Gammaproteobacteria > Enterobacterales > Alteromonadaceae > Paraglaciecola. The sequence continues at coordinate 227,923 of NZ_JBDUZQ010000004.1, read as the reverse complement.
AAAGTTTCTTTCACTAAATAACGGAAAATCAGCACAATACATCCATAGAAAAGTAGTATTTTTAGTGGCACTATGCGAAATTTTAAGTAAACTTAATGTTTTCACAAGTTTAATTTATCAAGTGCCTATTTTTAAGGCTCTAAGCCAAAACAATCTTTACAGATTATCTATGGCTGTGGATAATTTTACAATAATATCACTACATTGCCCAAACCTGACTTATTTTTATTACAAGTTTTGGAAAACTCGACAATTAAAGGTGGTGTGACTCAATCAATTTATGCAATAAGGAATGACAGTGGAATTTAGTGTTAAAAGTGGCAGTCCAGAAAAGCAGCGTAGTGCTTGTATTGTAGTAGGGGTATTTGAGCCCAGACGTTTAACTTCTGTTGCAGAGCAACTTGATAATATCAGCGAAGGGTACATTAGCAACCTATTAAGGCGCGGTGACCTAGAAGGCCAAGCTGGTCAAATGTTACTTCTGCACCATGTTCCTAATATTTTGAGTGAAAGAGTATTATTGGTGGGCTGTGGCAAAGAACGTGAACTAGACGAGCGTCAATACAAACAAATCATATCAAGAACAGTCAAGAAGTTGAATGAAACTGGTTCAATGGAAGCTGTCAGTTTTTTAACTGAACTACATGTAAAGGGAAGAGATACCTACTGGAAAGTCCGTCAAGCAGTAGAAGCTACCCAAGATTCGTTATATACATTTTTACAGCTCAAAACCAAAAAAGGCGAATTACGTCGCCCACTTCGAAAAATAGTATTTAATGTTCCTACTCGAAGAGAACTCTCTCTTGGTGAACGAGCATTGGCTCATGGTTTAGCTGTAGCAGCCGGTTCTAAAACAGCTAAAGATGTGGCCAACATGCCACCCAATATATGTAATCCGGCATACTTGTTAACTCAAGCTGAACAATTTGCCGAAGTCTATCCAAACTTAACTGTAAGTTCAGTTAATGAAAAGCAAATGGATGACTTAGGTATGCATACTTACTTAGCTGTTGGTCGTGGCTCAGTAAACGAATCTATTATGACTATTATGGAACATAACGGTGGTCCTAAAGACCAAGCTCCTGTGGTGCTTGTTGGAAAAGGGTTGACCTTTGACTCTGGTGGAATATCTATCAAACCAGGGGAAGCCATGGATGAAATGAAATATGACATGGGTGGCGCTGCCGGTGTATTAGGTGCGATGCATACTATTTCTGAATTGAACTTACCTATCAACATTGTTGGGATATTAGCTGGATGTGAAAACATGCCAGATGCTAATGCTTACCGTCCAGGAGACATATTAACAACTATGTCTGGGCAAACGGTTGAGGTATTAAATACCGATGCTGAAGGGCGCTTGGTGTTATGTGATGCCCTAACCTATGTAGAACGTTTTGATCCTGAGTTAGTAATTGATGTAGCCACATTAACTGGAGCTTGTGTTGTCGCTTTAGGTAAACACGCCACTGGTGTGATGAGCAATCATAACCCACTAGCCCATGAATTAATCAATGCTTCTGAACAAAGTGGTGACAAGGCTTGGCGCCTACCATTATGGGATGAGTATCAAGAACAAATCGAGAGCCCCTTTGCCGATATGTCTAACTTAGGTGGCAGGCCAGCAGGCACTATTACTGCAGCATGTTTCTTGTCTCGCTTTACCCGAAAATACAATTGGGCACATATGGATATTGCAGGAACAGCCTGGCTAGGAGGCAAAAATAAGGGCTCTACAGGTAGGCCAGTTCCTATGCTGTCACAGTTTTTAATGAATCGGGCTGGCATAGAAACCGAAGACTAGCCCTAAAAACCAGACTAAGGCCATTTAAAGAATGTCTAACATCATGTTTTATCTACTTGATGAAACCCAAGAAAAACTTCAACAGCCAGCGCATTTTGCGCTGGCTTGTTTGTTAGCGACTCGCAGCTACAGGCAAAAACAAAAGTGCATAGTATACTGCCAAGATCAAAATCAAGCTGAAAGCTTTGATGAACTATTGTGGCAATTACCCAATGATGCTTTTGTACCACACAATTTAGCTGGTGAAGGGCCTGTTGGTGGCGCACCGGTAGAAATCTGCTGGCAAACGCCAACTCAATTCAATCGCCCCGTTCTTATAAACTTGTCTGATACTGTACCGGCTTTTCACCAAAAGTTTAGACAAGTCATTGACTTTGTACCTGCATTAGAAGCCTTAAAAGCGCAGGCCAGAGAACGTTATAAACAATATAGAGCCGTAGGTAATCAACTTGATACATTACCTGCCTCAAGCATAAATGAGACACAAAACCATGGATAAAACCTTTAATCCCCATAATATTGAACAAGAAATTTATAAAAATTGGGAGGACAGCGGTCAATTTAAACCGTCTGGTGAAGGCGAACCTTATTGCATCATGATACCGCCACCTAATGTTACGGGTAGCCTCCACATGGGCCATGCGTTTCAACAAACTATTATGGACTCTTTAACTCGCTACAAACGTATGTGCGGTAACAATACATTATGGCAAGTAGGAACAGACCATGCTGGTATCGCAACTCAAATGGTGGTTGAACGTAAATTAGCAGCTGAAAATCAACCGACTCGTAAAGAAATGGGCCGAGATACTTTCATAGAAAAGATATGGGATTGGAAAGCAGAGTCAGGTAATACTATTACCAATCAGATGCGCCGTTTAGGAACCTCTGTTGATTGGGATAGAGAACGCTTCACCATGGACGACGGTTTATCTAATGCGGTTCAAGAAGTGTTCGTGCAATTGTATTCAGAAGACCTTATCTATCGTGGCAAACGACTCGTTAATTGGGATCCTAAATTACACACTGCCATCTCAGATTTAGAAGTAGAGAACAAAGATAAAAAAGGCCATATGTGGCATTTCCGTTATCCATTAGCAGACGGAGTGAAAACTTCTAGTGGCAAAGGCTATCTGATCGTTGCGACTACTCGCCCTGAAACGGTTTTAGGTGATACAGGCGTGGCAGTCAACCCTGAAGATCCCAGATACAAGGATTTAATCGGTAAATTTATCGAGTTACCTTTGGTAGGCCGCCGTATTCCCATAGTAGGTGACGAACATGCTGATATGGAAAAAGGCACTGGTTGCGTGAAAATTACGCCAGCCCATGACTTCAATGATTATGAGGTAGGTAAACGTCACGAACTTCCTATGATAAACATTTTGACTTTCACTGGCGAAATTCGTCAAGAAGCTGAAGTATTTGATACCAATGGTGAAGCCAGTGACGCGTTAAATGCAGATTTACCTGAAGCCTTCCAAGGGTTAGAAAGATTTGCAGCACGTAAGGCCGTGGTCGCTAAATTTGAAGAAATTGGTTTATTAGAAGAAATCAAAGATCATGACTTAACTGTACCCTATGGTGACAGAGGTGGCGTGGTCATAGAGCCAATGCTGACTGATCAATGGTATGTGCGTGCAGCACCGTTAGCAAAAGTAGCGACAGAAGCCGTTACCAATGGTGAAATCCAATTTGTACCTAAACAATACGAAAATATGTACTTTTCTTGGATGAACGATATTCAAGATTGGTGTATCTCTCGCCAACTATGGTGGGGACACAGAATACCTGCATGGTATGACGAACAAGGCAAGGTCTATGTAGGTCGAGATGAAGCACAGGTCCGTGCTGAAAATAATTTACCTAAAGATATAAAACTCAAACAAGATGATGACGTACTCGACACTTGGTTTTCATCTGCTCTATGGACGTTTTCCACTCTAGGCTGGCCAGATAACACCGAGGACTTAAAAACCTTCCACCCTACCGATGTGCTAGTTACTGGGTTTGATATCATATTTTTCTGGGTAGCCAGAATGATCATGATGACAATGCACTTCATCAAAGACGAAAATGGTAAACCACAAGTCCCATTTAAAACCGTTTACGTTACTGGCTTAATTCGAGATGACGAAGGCAATAAAATGTCTAAATCTAAAGGGAATGTAATCGACCCCTTAGATATGATTGATGGCATTTCATTAGACGATTTATTAGAAAAACGTACCGGTAATATGATGCAGCCTAAAATGGCTGAAAAAATCAAAAAGCAAACCTCTAAACAATTCCCAGATGGCATTGAGCAACACGGTACAGACGCTTTACGCTTTACATTAGCCGCCCTCGCCTCCACAGGTCGTGATATAAACTGGGATATGAAACGTCTAGAAGGTTACCGAAACTTCTGCAATAAATTGTGGAACGCTAGTAACTTTGTATTAATGAATACCGAAGAACACGATTGCGGATTTGACTCAGACTCGGCTATGACCCTTTCTCTAGCAGACAAGTGGATAATGGGCCAATACCAACATACTATTAAAGCTTACCGTGAGGCAATGGACACATATCGCTTTGATATGGCAGCAAAAATCATCTATGAGTTTACTTGGGATCAATTCTGTGGATGGTACATAGAGCTTACAAAACCAGTATTACAAAAAGGTGATGAACAGCAACAAAGAGGTACACGTCATACTTTAATAGTGGTGTTAGAGTCCCTACTTAGATTAATGCACCCTATCATGCCATTTATCACTGAAACCATTTGGCAAAATGTTGCTGTATTAGCAAATTGTCACAGCGCAACCATAATGAATCAAGCTTACCCTGAATATGATAAATCTAGTGTTGATCCTTTAGCTATGGCTGATTTAGAGTGGGTAAAAGGGTTTGTTGTAGCCATAAGAACCATACGCGGAGAAATGGATATTGCACCAAGCAAACCACTTTCTGTATTAATACGTAACGCATCAGATGAAGATATTCGACGACTTCACGAAAATAATATTTTCCTGCAATCCATAGCTAAACTAGAAGCAATCACCCCTATTCAAGAAAGTGAAGATACACCCGCTTGCGCCACGTCGTTGTTAGGCTCACTTGAGATAATGATCCCAATGGCGGGACTTATTGATAAAGACGCCGAATTAACACGAATAGCTAAAGCTTTGGATAAACTAGAGAAAGATTGTGCGAGAACACAGGGCAAGCTCAGTAATGAAAAATTTGTTAGCAATGCACCTGCTGCTGTAATAGATAAAGAAAAAGCTAAATTAGCTGACTTTAGTATGCAAATAGATAAGTTAAAGGAACAACAAAACACAATAGAGTCTTTATAATGATTAAATAAAGAACAAGTGGTCACACTTCACATCAACTGATAGGTAGCATCAACAGATATGTTTTGGCGGAGTATATACAGCTTTACAAAGGTAAATATGTTGATACAAAAGCTATTGTTTGTAACGACTGCTAGTCTACTATTAATAAATACAGTTGTTGTAGCAACAGAAAAGCATTTAACTCTTGTTTATGCTGGGAATATGCCTGACATTGGAATAAGTACTCATGGTACTTATTCCAACCTAGCGAGTTTATTAGAGACCGTACGAGCTGAAGAAACCCCGACTGTATTCACTTTTGCAGGCGGAAGTTTAGGACCTAGCCCTCTATCTAGCCTAGATAAAGGCTCGCATATCATTGATATTCTGAATACTCTAGAACCTGATCTAATGACATTAACTAAGCGAGAATTTAGTTATTCTGAAGATGAACTTACTTTACGCTCTTACGAAGCTGCTTTTCCACTTATCTCTAGCAATATCTATGATCCACTCACTGATAATAATTTAGAAGGAATATCTTCAACCTATATCGCTGAAAAGAACGATATTAAAATTGGGTTTATATCAATACTTGATGAAGAAGTTGTTACTGAGTATTTACTGAAAAGGCTACAAGTCGTTGATCCTCGTGACGTAATACAACGAGAAATTGCATTTCTAAGGGCCCAAAAAGTAGATTTAATCGCTTTAACCTACGCTAAAGAGCGAGACTATTACCATACGCTATTAAGTGAAAATCAAATAGACTTTGCATTAAGAGTGCTACCAACATCAGAGCAAAACTCAACATTTCAGCAAACGAATAAAATATATTCGGTCGCAACCAGAGCTCCATTTGTTCTTCTCCGGATGCGCTGGGATTCGGATTCAGACAATAAGAATCTAATGATTGACGTGCCCAAATTGGACAGGGCATTATTACCAGGTAATCCAACTACTTCATCATTAATAAAAAAATATAATCAAAGGCTCAATAGATTACTTGGTCAACAAATTGGAACCTGGGGCACTCAAATTAACACCTCGAGAAATCTAGTCAGAACGCAAGAGGCTCCCTTTGGAAACTTAGTTGCTGACTCCATAAGAGGTTACCTTCAAACAGACATAGCGTTTGTGAATGCAGGAGATATTAGAGGAGAAAAAAGCTATAACAAAGGCGACCCTATTACTCGTCATGATATCGTAACTGAGCTTCCTTTTAGAAACACAATAACAGGCCTATTCATCACTGGGGCACAAATAAAAAAAGCACTAGAACATAGTGTTAGTCAGGTACAACAAATCAACGGCCGATTTCTACAAATATCAGGGTTATCATTTACTTATAGACCCGACAATCCTGACAACCAAAGAGTTCAGACAATATTAATCAACAAAGAACCTATCATCCCGTCAAAAACCTATACTCTAGCCATTTCTAATTACTTAGCGAATGGAGGTGACGAATATAGTGTATTTTTGAATACAAAACGCCAGCAAGCAAGTACGCAAAAACAACCTTTAATTTCCGAAATTGTGACACGTTCAATTCAACAACAGAAAATTATATACCCAAGTATCGAGAATAGAATAAAGCGGATAACGAAATGATAATACCGTCTGCAAAAAATGCTCCTAGAATCTCTTTAGTCACAGTATTTAGTGCAGGGTTTATGTGCATAATGTTTATATTCATTCTATTGAGCTATTTTACATTTTCACGGCTACTAAGCTTTGAATCAACCTTAACTAATGTATCAGAAATCTCTTTGCCCCATATAATAGAGATAAACCAACTCTATACTCAAGCCGCATCATTGTTAGAATCCACAGATATCTTGTCTCAATCGTCTTCAAATGCCTCGAAACGATTGGCAAAAGAGCAGCTGCAAAGTAACTTGCTAAATACTCGGAAAGCCGCAAAAGAAATATTTAAAAATGAGTTTTTAGATACACAACTTAATACCATCGCTATAGAACTTGAAGAGTTTTCTGACCTGATAGATGAACGCCAGCAAACTAGGGACAATATAGAGTTACTGAAAACGCAACTATTCGAATTAAACAAACAGGCAATCACTGTTAAAGGTGAATCATATTCAGATTGGACTATGATTTTTTCCCAAGCCATAGTCAATGTCAGCACTGCCTTAAATGAAAATAAACTACAACAAGTTAGGTTTTTATTTAAGCAGTTAAAACAACAGCTAAGTAAACTTTATCAGGAAGAAAGATCAGAGACAGAGAAAAAATTAACAAGCAAACTCAAAAACTTACTTTTTGGAGAAAATGGCTTAGAAGTGTTAAAAATACAATATTTACGTTTGGCAGGTCGAACAATAGGAAAAGCTAATTTTGTTCAGAGTTTAATTAGAGATTATGTGACCCAGCTTGGATTTGTAACCAATAAAACAGAGCAACGTATCACTAAGCAGGTATCTTATTCTGCGATTGAAACCCAAAAGCAAATCCAACTAATAGGGGTTGTTTTAATAGGTGGAGTGATATTTTTATCCATTATTTCGTTTTTATTTCAACAAAGAGTGTTGAAAAGAATCAGTGTATTCAATCAAATTGTATTGACTAAATCTCAAGGGATTGAATTGCAAACACAGTTATCTGGTAATGATGAAATCACCGATTTAGCCATAACTTTTAAAGCGTTTACTGAAACTATTGAGTTACAAAAGAAGAAACTTGAACACCTGTCAATGTCTGATGGCTTAACTGGAATCGCAAATAGAAGGGCATTAGATATTCGCCTTCAACATGACATAAAGCTAGCAATGAGAGATAAATACAGCGTTTCTGTATTACTGATGGATATAGATAACTTTAAACTCTTCAACGATAACTATGGGCATTCGGCTGGGGATACATGTTTAAAGGATATATCGAGAATAATTAGTAATGCATTGCAAAGAGATACTGATTTCGTTGCAAGATATGGAGGCGAGGAATTTATATGCGTATTACCGCGGACCTCAGCAGAAGGCGCAGAAGAACTAGCGATACATATTATTAATGAATTGAAGGCTGAAGCACTCCCCCATCATTACAGCGATGTGGCCAAACATGTCACACTAAGTATAGGTATAAAAACCACTTCACCTAATGAATCAACCACATCTGAGTTATTGATTAAACAATCAGATCAAGCCTTATATGCAGCTAAAAAAGCAGGTAAAAACAGACATAGTTTTTACGGCTAACTATCTTATTCTGCTGTCTCTTTTTTCATAACGTTTTGCGCTATTTGTTGATTAAACTCTTTATTAAACCAACGCTTCAACATACTTTTTTCATACCCCAAAGTATCACTCCTAAAGCTTTGTGGCATCCGATTCATAAACGACATATCTTTTAAGTTAACATCTGTCTCTTGAAGGATTTCTCCCGTGCTAGACATCAGTTGATAACTAAAACTCATTCTAGGAATATCAACAGCATTAATAATTCTGATTTCAGAAGAACCATGCCCTAAACCAGCAAAAGAAGCTGGTAAAACCTGACCAGCCAAATCTAGGTCTGTCACTGTCATTAATAGTTTACTACCCGCAGGTAATCTAAAACTTAACTCTTGTAAATAAGCATCAAGCTTTTTAAAGGTTGACTCTCTAAACCGTTTTCTTGGCTCTGAGGTAGGCCTCACATCTCGATATTTTTCTGGGTTTAACCACTGAACTTCAACTTGTGTCGCAGCCATAAGTTGAAAATTTGCAATCAGAATAATTGCACTCAAACATGCAGCCATTGAGGTCTTCACTATTTTCGCTCCTAATAAAGTTAAAAATTCCGAGCTAACATTGCTTCTAACAAACTAAATAGAAATCAATATCTATCAAGAATGCCAGTTCGAATGATCTCACCACATATGTATTGCAGTGTATCTCCATAAATATATGGATTCTTGTCATTATTCTGACAATAATGAAGGTTAAAGTTCCCTAGGGACGACATATTTTCAGTGACATCGAGCAAATATTCTTTTTGATACTCACGCAAATTTTGGGTTTGAGGATTAATTTCTTCTCTAAAGCTCTGTAATTGTTGTTTCTCAACAATTAACGAAGCTTCAAACATCCAATCAGCCATCTTTTTTTGAATATCAGCAACCCAAAACTGCACAAACGGCGTTCTTAGAACTATCACTACAGCCAATATTCCTAATATACCTATAAACCATCGAAACATTACGCTCACACCAGCATCAATAAAAAACAAATATACCACTATATTAAACCGACATCACTTAACAGGTAAATAGCTAATAGTGACATGAACTTAACGACCAAAAATGAATTAAAAAAATGATATTTTTATATCAATTTAATATTAACACTAAATTTAAAATTCATGATGAGCATCAAGCAGGGTTAACTAGATACTGATATACTTAACGTGAAATTGCTTCAGTGCTTTTGCTTTTCTATTTTCTAAGGATCCACAAATGAGTGAGCGAATTCCCGTAAAAAATATCTCACCAGTAAAAGTTCATCAACCTGACAAAGACAAACATGACAATACCTATACACCTCGTAGCCGAATATATGTAAGATCTGTAAAAGGTTTTTTAGAAAATGTTCGACGCTTTTTTGGATTATTTTTCTTAGGTATTTTTGCTATCTTTCCTTGGATTCAATATCAGGGGCAGCAAGCTATTTTGCTAGACATAGGTGCGCAAAGGTTCAATATTTTTGGTCTAACGTTATGGCCTCAAGACTTAACACTACTTGCTTGGATTCTAATCGTTGCAGCCTTCGCATTATTTTTTGTTACGGCTTTTGCGGGTCGCGTCTGGTGCGGTTTTATGTGCCCACAGACCACTTGGACATTTATTTATATTTGGTTTGAAGAAGCCATAGAAGGCAGCCGGAACAAACGAATAAAGCTTGATCAACGAGCCTGGAACTTTGACAAACTATGGCGAAAGACTCTTAAACACATAGCGTGGGTTGCCGTAGCATTGTTTACCGCTTTAATATTTGTGGGCTACTTCACCCCTATCGATGCTTTATTTATTAATTTTTTCACATTTTCCAGCAGCTTTTGGGCAACAATTTGTGTGTTATTTTTTGCAACCTGTACATACGGTAATGCGGGCTGGATGCGAGAGATAATGTGTACCCACATATGCCCCTACGCTCGTTTCCAGTCGGCTATGTTCGATAAAGATACTTTTACGGTGGGTTACAATGCTTCAAGAGGAGAAAGTAGAGGTCCGAGAGGTCGTAAAGTACCGCGAGAAGTAAACCAAGAAAAAGGCTTGGGAGACTGTATTGACTGCAACCTTTGTGTACAAGTGTGCCCCACTGGAATTGACATTCGCAATGGCTTGCAATACGAGTGTATCAACTGTGGAGCTTGTGTAGACGCTTGTAACGGGGTGATGGAAAAAATGAATTACCCCAAAGGCTTAATAAGTTTTACATCTGAAACCGAACTTGCCGGTGGCGTAACAAAAATATTTCGCCCTAAGCTCATTGGCTATGCGGTTGTTCTACTATTAATGTCAGGTTTGTTAGTGTTTGAAATAGCCACGCGCTCACCTCTAGAAATAGATATAATTAAAGATCGTACTCCACTCTACAGGGAAACGGGCAATGGCATGATTGAAAACATATTCACAATTAAAATTCTTAACAAGTCTCAAGATATGCAGACATATTCTGTATCTGTATCAGGGCTGCCTAAACACATTATGATAGGCACAGCACAAGCGACAGTCGCAGGTGGCGAGTTATTTAACTTACCCATTAGTATTGCCATAAACCCTAATGACATTGAACAAAAAGTAACCGAGTTTAATTTTGAAGTAGATGCAACAATTAGTTCAGAAGAAGTGATTCATAGTGAAGCCATCAGTAAGTTTTTGTACCCTGACTTATGACAGCATTTGATTTTTCTGGGCTAACCCCAGACCTTATTTTAGATGCCATTGAATCTACCAATATTCGAGTGGAATCTGGACTACTAGCTTTGAACAGTTATGAAAATAGAGTCTATCAATTTTTAGCCGAAGACAAAAAACGCTATGTTGTGAAATTCTATCGCCCTCAGCGTTGGACATCGTTGCAAATACAAGAAGAACATGACTTTTCTGTGGAATTAGCAACACATGAAATTCCGATTGTCGCGCCATTAACACAGTCTGGGAAAAGTCTACATTTTTATCAAGGGTATCTGTTTGCGGTTTTCCCTTCTGCAGGCGGACGGCAGTTTGAAGCTGATAACTTAGAACAACTAGAATGGATGGGGCGATTTATTGGCCGTATGCATGGTATTGCTAAAAGTGCTAATTTTAAATATAGGCCAGCTATCAGCATGCAATCCCACCTATTCACACCTGCTGAAGAATTAAAACAAAGCACCTTGATCCCAAAGGATTTACACCAAGCATTTTTTACTATTTTAGAACAAGTTATTGAATTAACACAAAACCTCTATCATTCAACCAACCATATTCGACTTCATGGCGATTGCCATGCAGGCAATATTTTGTGGCGAGATGGCCCAACATTCGTAGACTTAGATGACTGCCGTTCTGGCCCAGCGATTCAAGACCTGTGGATGATGCTATCTGGTGATAGACAACAACAGTTTATTCAGATGGACACACTTATTGCCGCATATGAAGAATTTTGTGATTTTGATAGCTCTCAGCTGTTATTAATAGAGCCTTTACGTGCGATGAGAATGATCCATTACATGGCTTGGCTTAGCAATCGTTGGAACGATCCAGCTTTCCCTCAAGCATTCCCGTGGTTTGCTGAAGGGCGATATTGGGAACAGCAAATACTAGCTTTAAAAGAGCAGTTTTCAGCCCTACAAGAGCCTCCTCTAAAAATCTAACGTGTTAACGTTTCAAACTTAAAAGACAAAAATGAAATGTTAATCGGCAAATTCATGTGCTTAAGATGCTTAACTGATTACATAGTTATTTAATCAAATCTCCTTCTTAAAAATTTATTTTCCTCATACGTGCGACCACTAACTTTTTACCCGTACAGATAAAATCTAAATTTCACTTTGTGAAAGTAAACAAAAATTCGAAACAACAAATTTTTTAGAAAAAGAGAATAAGTTTTCTAATTACAAAGAAGCTACTCCGGTTGATCAGGTAACTTGCGGCCCTATTAGAAAAGCGTTTGACTCAGATACATTAGTAGCGCTTCTGTTACTTTCGTTGTAAAAATCACTTTGTTGAACTAACAAAGGGTTACATTGTGTAATAGATTATGAATTACCACCGCAGTTACAGCGGCAACATCATTTACCGCTCAAGCTGACGTTCGAATCAATGGCATAACTAATTAAGTAATAGCTGAAGCGATTGCCGGTCCAACACCAACGGCCTTAGGTTATCAATTAAGCCAAGAGAGTGATATGGACGTTTGCAATAAATTACGATGACAATGCTAATGTATCTGCTGAGACAACACTTCTTCGATTTGCAATAAATTATATTTTTTAGTATGGACTTCTCTTTTAAAAGGTTAGCTTTGCAAGCCAGCATATTTGCTAGCTTTGTTGATTTTATTTGAGTAAAAACATTAACATTGACTTACAAAGTCCTATCGGATTTTTTAAAGAGCTATGTTAATCTATAGCAGATATCTAACCTGTAAAAGCGAAACACAATGAAAAAAATACTACTACTTATTGCACTTGCTACCCTCATTCCTTTACAAGCTGCAGCCCAAGCAAAATGGCAGGAAGGTGTTCACTACAACGTCCTTGCAGAGAAGGCGACTGAAAAAAAACAAGTAATGGAGTTTTTCTCTTTTTGGTGTCCTCACTGTTTTAGCTTTGAACCTTTAGTTAAGAATATGAAAACTAAGCTGGCTGATGACGTGGAATTTAAAAAGGTGCATGTTAATTTCATGGGCTTTACGTCACCTAAGATACAAGATGAGGCAACACGTGGCATGATGATCGCGCGAGCTTTGAAAAAAGAAGATCAATTAAATGGTGCAATTTTTAAATACATTCATGTACAACGCTCTCAAGTAACAGGCCTTAATGACCTTAGAAATATATTTGTTGTTAATGGAGTTGAGCCAGCAGATTTCGATAAAATGGCTTCTAGTTTTGGCGTAAACAGCCTAGTGCAAATGAATAATAAAAACATCAATCAATATCGTAAACATGTCAGCAGTGTTCCAAGTTTTATTGTTAATGGAAAATACCAAGCTGTTTTTAATAAAGATAGAAACTTAACTCAAGATGATATGGTTGATTTAGTGGTGTGGTTATCTACTCAAAAGTAACTTGTACCATCAACGATTGAATATTTTTAGGGCGCCATTGTAAAATATGATGCCCTTTTTTGTTTTAGAACAAGCCTAATTGCTGACCTGTGATCTCTTCAAATGATAGACCAATAAACGGTAGAATTCCCTCTGCAATAGGTCTTATTTGTTTTTCAATATAATGTTCATAGTCTATCGCATTCGTCTGATATTCAATGGGTTCTGGTCCATTCGTGGTTATTATATAACTAATCCAACCTTTATTTTGATACTTAAGGGGTTTTCCCAAGCTAGTATTTCTTTCATCGGCTATTCTTGCAGCTTTAACATGAGGGGGAACATTTTTTATATACTGAACTAGCTTCCGACGAATACGTTTTCGATAAATCAATAGTTCATCATTTTTACCCTCTCGGGTTTCTTGCACCATATCTTGCAGATATTGATGCACATTTTCTTTTGCGAACACCATTTTATATAAGGACAACTGAAACTGTTTAGCCAAAGGCGTCCAATCAGAGCGCACCGTTTCTAAACCTTTAAATACTAGCTCATCTCCTTTAGAGGTAACTTTGATGCCCGCATACCTTTTCTTACTACCTAATTCAGATCCTCGGATGGTAGGCATTAAAAAATCTTTAAAGTGAGTTTCAAACTCAATTTCTAATTCACAATTTAAAGAAAATTCCTCCTTTAGAACTGCAGACCAATTCTCATTAATCATTGTCGCCAGTGATTCCCCCACGTTTTCTGCTTCTGCTGCAGTAAACTCTCCATCTAACCAAACGAAGGTTGAATCTGTATCACCATAGATAACTTGATAGCCCGCGCCTGTAATCCATTTCGCTGTGGTTTGCATGATTTCATGACCACGAAGAGTTATAGAACTTGCTAAACGCGTATCGTAAAATGGACATCCACCTGAACCCAAAACGCCATAAAATGAATTCATTAATATTTTGATGGCTTGACTACGAGGTGCGTCTTTATTTTTTTTAGCCTCATCTCTTTGCCTCCACAAAGATTCGATTATACCCGGCAAAAAATGACTCTCTCGACTGAATTTTCCGCCTCGATACCCCTCTATTGCATCATTGGGAAACTTTAACCCTTCCACTAATCCCAATGGGTCAATTTTAAAAGTTCGGATAATTGAGGGGTACAAACTTTTAAAATCTAACACTAATACATGCTCATAAAGACCAGGCTTAGAATTCATGACATAACCACCTGGACTAGCTAAGCCACCGTCAACAGGTCGATTGGGCGCAATATAGCCAGCTCGATGTAACTTTGGTAGATATAAATTTACGAAAGCAGCAACAGACCCTCCCATTCGGTCTAATTCAAGTCCAGTGAGCTGACTTCGAAGCACTAAAAAATCCAGTACTTTCGTTTTTTCAAATATATCTAAAACAAGCCGACAATCTTCAAGGTTGTATTCAGCAAGTTTAGGTTTATTGTACAAAAAATCATGCTCAATATGGGCAAGCCGATTATCAACGTCTTCAGTCTTTTTGCCGCGCCCTAACAATTCTTGAGCGACACCCTCAAGGCTAAAACTATCAAATTGATATGTCGCTGTTTTTAAGGCCTCAATGCCATCTATTACCACTCTCCCAGCAATTGTCACAAAACCTTGGTAACTATCATTACGTGCATCACGCCAAGATATACTTTGACCATCGCGGCCAATATTTAATGACACGCTATAAATTTCAGCACGCTTAATAAGTAACTTAAAGTCAAAATTAACTATGTTCCAACCAATTACTAAATCGGGATCAAAATGGTTAAACTTCTCTACAAGTGCCAGCAATAGCAGTTTTTCATTTGCAACCCAAGTTATCCAATCAGGTGATGGCTGCGGCGTGCCTATCATCAAGACAGATTGAAAATTTTCACTGGCTAGTCCAATCGAAAACAAATGCCCTTTTTCACTACATTCTATATCTAAAGATAAAACCTTAAATTTAGGGACAAATTCACCAGGCTTACAATTGATATCAACTAATGCCCGGTTGGCTACATTTGCTGCTTGCTCCAAGCCTGTAAATCTCGCACTACCATAGACAAAGCGTTCCATTAAAAACCTATCATTTAGTCTAATTTCAGCTTCAAAATGGGACACATCATGATGCTCTAGTAGCTTTCTTCCCTTGAAAAATGCAGGTAGAGTATCAAAGTACACTCCTCCTATTGGCTTATGCTCAAAGGTAGTAAGGCCTAAAGGCTTGTAGTGATGTTTTACACGGTTAGTATCGAAGATTTCACTGATAGCTTGCCTATCTGACTGCTCTACAAAAAATAAAGCTTGCTGAGAAGAGGTAGTGCCTTTAACTGGACCATTCTCAGTCAAAAACCAAATATCTAAATAGGTTTTACCATTGCGTTCAAAACTGTTCGCTGTCAGAACAAACCCATCTAAAATTGCAGACATTACAAACCTGATTCAATGGTGCGGTCGCACACTACCACAATGTTTTTACTATTTTTTTTCGCACGGTACAAAGCAGTACTTGCTAATTGCAGCATTTTATCTGGAGTGTCGGTTTTTTTATATTCGCAGATACCAGCCGATAGAGTTACATCTAAATCAGGCATGTTAATCTTTGCGCTAATTTCACTCATGCTTCTGCGTAAATGCTCTAATGCTAAATATGCTTTATCCCTATGGGTATCTGGCATCAGTATTAAAAATTCTTCTTCACCGATCCGCCCTAATAAAAAGTCACCAGAAAGCTTTTCAATACACAGTTCTGAAAACAATTTAAGTACTTTATCTCCAGTGAAATACCCAAATTTATTATTAATTTGTTTAAACCAGTCTATATCCACTAGGGCGATAGACACGCTACCACTTCGATTTTTAATCTCATTGAACTGAGTCTCAACACTTTCTAAAATTTTCCTCCTATTCATTAAACCTGTTAAGTCATCAATTGTCGCTAACTTATCTAGTTTACGAGCTAGCCTTCTGTTTCGAATGGTTTGCATCATCAACATAGTGATAACAGTCAATGCCAATACAATGCCAATGAAGAGATACCAGCTTCCTCCACTTGGCAGGCCTTCAGTAATTGATCCCTGCGCGCTCAGCCTAGGCTGATAACTAAGAAGTAAACCCGTAGTGACAAAAACTTGATAAAATTTAGGAAGATCAATAAATTGAGTTAGCTTTATACAAGATAGATTGAATGGCCAGTTTAACAAAGAGCGTTCCTGATTAATGAGATTAAAACGCTATCATATTAACAATTATTTTAACCATGGCTAGGCCTGTTGAGCTTTAAAGTATTTTTTAATTTGGCGTATACAATTCAAACTGATGAGTTTTTTAAACAGAATGCAGAACCTTACTATTTTACTTACTCTTCTTGGCTTTAAGCATAAAAACCAAGAAGAGGACCTTATATAATTACAAACTACAAGTACTACCGGGTGTACCTTCAACTATATTGATAGTGCTTAATTGTATGGATAATCCAGCATCAGATCTAAGTAAGAAAGGTACATTAACGTTATCTAACTTAGACTCGTCATTAATAAAACAGCGTACATCAATTTTTGCTGTTTGCCATTCAGACATAGCCTTGCTTTTTAACGCCTCAGTTATATCAAACTCTTTAGCACATTCAAGACCACATCCCAGAGATAAACTCACCTTTGTCGCTTTGTGCAACAAGACATTATAATCAAACTCGATTGCCATACCGCCTGACGCTTTTTTACTGAGGTCAACGGGATTACCTTGAATCGAAACATTACCTTGTCCAGTCCAATTAACCTGGATTATATCTTCTTGTGCTTTAAAGTCTTTTGCTTGAATTTCTACTTTTGACTGTGAGCTGATTTGATGGTTTGAACTCACTTG
Source organism: Paraglaciecola sp. (assembly GCF_039943935.1). GTDB lineage: Bacteria > Pseudomonadota > Gammaproteobacteria > Enterobacterales > Alteromonadaceae > Paraglaciecola. Next base: position 210,664 of record NZ_JBDUZQ010000004.1, on the reverse strand, counting down.
AGTATTACCCCCATTATCATTCAATACTAAACGCCAAGGTTGTACAGGGTCTCCTGCAAATAAGAATCGACTATCATTCACTGTATTTAAAGAAGGATCAATTTCTTCATTTAGTCGCCCTAGGTTTTGGCTATCCTTGAGAGATAAGCCATAACCATATGCAAAAAGAGGATCGTAGTCAGCATTGCCAATATTAAGTTCTACATCAAGGGGATCCTTTGGCCATGAGAAAGACAAACGCCCAGTGAAGTCATGTTGAGTCTCTCCTTGAGGGTCGGTAAACAACATGTCAGCAATACCAGCTCCTTCGGTACCAGGTAACCATGCAGCAATAAAGGCATCTGAAGCATTAAGCTCCGGATTTACCCACATCGGACGACCAGATAAAAATATAGAAACGGTTGGAATGCCCTTAGCTTTAAAGGACTTCAACAAGGCTAAGTCTTCAGTAGGTTTATAATCTAAATCAGTCACATCCCCTTGAAACTCAGCATAAGGCTGTTCACCAAAAACAATAATAGCCACATCTGGTTTCTCATCAAAATTGCCAACTTCACTTAAGATTGCCTCACCGCCCGCTCTTTGAACAGCATCTGCTATTCCAGCGTATATGGAATCTGCATTAGGGAAATCTGAGTTTTTATTACCCGTACCTTGCCACGTCAAAGTCCAACCGCCAGTTTGTTGACCAATATTGTTAGCGCCCGCACCCGCTACCAATACTTTGCTCTTAGGACTTAATGGTAAAATATCATCGTTATTTTTTAGTAAGACTAGAGATTTTCTTACAGCATCACGGGCTACAGCTCTATGCTCAGAGGCCCCTAACAACTCATACTTTCCGGCATATGTGCGCTTTGATGGCAGGCCAGCGGTAAATAAACCTGCTCTGAATTTCACTCGTAAAATTCTAGATACAGCTTCATCAAGTCGCTCTAGGCTTATTTCACCGGACTTAACTTGTTTTAAAGTATTATGATATAGCGGCTCCCAACTATCGGGCGCCATAAACATATCTAATCCAGCATTCATTGCCTGAGGACAAGACACATTGCTGCACCCAGCAACTTGCCCGTGGCCATTCCAATCCCCAACAACAAAACCATCAAAACCTAGCCTGTCCACTAAAATATCATTCAACATTTGGCGACTACCATGCATTTTTCTACCATGCCAGCTATTGAACGAGGCCATCACAACCTGCGCACCATGTTCAATTGCTGGAGGGTAACCTGCGCCATGTATATCCCTCATTATCGCTTCACTAACAAAAGTATCACCTTGATCTTTACCGTCTTTAGTAGAGCCATCACCTAAAAAGTGTTTAGCGTTCGCTAACATATGACCATCGCCTAAAAAGCTATCGGTATTTGGCACACCTTGAATGCCTTCCACCAAAGGACCAGAATACTTTGCTACTACTTCTGGATTTTCTGAATAACTTTCATAGGTACGGCCCCACTTATCATTTTGAACCACAGCAAGGGTGGGAGCAAATGTCCAATCAATACCCACCACTAAAATTTCTTTGGCAGTAATAGCCCCAATGTTTCGCATTAGGTCTAGATCATTTGCTGCTCCCAACCCTATGTTATGAGGAAATATTGTCGCACCTAAGACATTATTATTACCATGAACAGCATCGATCCCCCATAAAGCTGGAATAGCGACTCCATCATCAGATGCATCTGTTGAGGCCAACCAAAACTCATCAGCTAATTTCAACCATTCTTCAGGATTTGCGTGATTATTGCCGTTAGGTGCGCTATTACCTCCATTCAGTATTGAGCCTAAATGATACTTGGTCACTTGTTCTGGAGTAACGGATGCAATATCTGCCTGAATTACCTGCCCGACTTTTTCTTCTAAGGTCATTTTTTGAAGTAATGCAGTGATTTTTGTTTCTTGCTCAGTACTGCGTTTAATAGGAGATTCAGATTTTGGCCAATTGTTAGGATCGACCTTGATAGCGCTAATGTTAGGTGCGAACAACGGCGTTTTTTGCTCAGATTTAGTTTCATTACACCCAGAAAATGCAATTAAAAGAGGGAGAAGTAGTGTGGTTTTTACTACCAGAAATTTTTTATGTGATTTAGTTAGCTGCAAGTATAAGCCTTTAGTTTAATTTTGTATGATGGAAACGATTTCATAAAAATAAACAAACCCTAGGCAATAATCAATTTAATCTGTCTAAAACTTTCAATTTCATTCTCTAATTAAAGCTAAGTAACAGTATCGTTAGATAAATACGCCCAAAAAAAACGACCTCAGATGAGGTCGTTTTTAGCGTAACGTTAAGACTTAACTAGATACGATCATTTAATACAGCTACGATAGGAGAAGTTGTTAAACCATTCTCATTAGCCCAATCTAATACAGTTTTACCGTCCTTCTCTGGAGCAGAAAGATCACCTTTAGGCATTTTTTTAACCATCAAGGTTCCTGTTTCAACTGCGTTGTTTAACATTGCGGTACGAATTAGGCTGTTACCGCCACACGAAACGCCTGTGTAATAATCTTTTAATTTCAATCTGAAATCTGATTGTACTCGTTTCATTTTCTTACGTAATTCGCCTTTATCATCAGCTTTTACAATAGTACAAATATTTTGCAGTGCTTCACCCACGTCAGCTTGGGCTGGAGCAGTAGTTAACAGAGATACAGTGGCGATAGCGATAGAAGTTTTAACAATTTTCAACATGGTTAATCCTCGGATTGGTTTAATAAATTAATGCAATATCATTGCGTTGACCTTATTAAAGCGCACCGAGAGTGATTAAGAAATCTGCCTATTAATACTTTAGTATTAGTTCTGATACAGCAACGAAAAATAAACAAAGCACCCAACCTAATCTCTAAATGATAAAACCCAATACTCCGCTTAAACTAAAGACTATCGCACCTTACGCTAGTCCCTTATTGGTGCCTTGGAGTACCACTATTTTACGTGAGTTTGCATAAAATCAGGGAACCACCAAAATCAAATACGAATTTCAAACAAAAAAAACGACCTCAAAGAGGTCGTTTCCAAGGTAAATTACTTAATAAAAAGTGCCTTACCATCCATGTTGAACTGGGTGTTCACGATGGAACTAAATACTATTTAATTAAATACGGTCGTTTAATACAGCTACGATAGGAGAAGTTGTTAAACCATTCTCATTAGCCCAATCTAAAACAGTTTTACCATCTTTCTCTGGAGCAGAAAGATCACCTTTAGGCATTTTTTTAACCATCAAGGTACCTGTTTCAACTGCATTGTTTAACATTGCGGTACGAATTAGGCTGTTACCGCCACACGAAACGCCCGTGTAATAATCTTTTAATTTCAATCTAAAATCTGATTGTACTCGTTTCATCTTCTTACGTAATTCGCCTTTGTCATCAGCTTTTACAATAGTACAAATATTTTGTAAAGCTTCACCAACGTCAGCTTGGGCTGGAGCAGCAGTTAACAAAGATACCGTAGCGATAGCGATAGAAGTTTTAACAATTTTCAACATGGTTAATCCTCGAATTGGTTTAATAAGTTAATGCAACATCATTGCGTTAAGTTCATTTAAACCTGTCGAGTGCGATTAAAAAATCTGCATGTCAATACTTGAGTATTAGGTACAATACCTAGACCTATTAGTCTAATTATTTAATTCGCAATTAAATCAATAGCTTTCTCTAGTTATTCTTTAACTGATTCTCTTTCCGCCATTCGAGATTTCATTTTTTCAATGCAATCTTGATCATCACCACACCGTTTCTCAATAAACATCTGTTGTTTAACACTGTCACTATCTCCTCTTTTAGTGCCTTTCTTGTCTGCCATACGAGATTTCATTTTTTCAATACAGTCTTGGTCATCGCCACAGCGTTTTTCGATAAACATCTGCTGTTTAGAATTGTCACGTTCTCCCCTTTCAGTCCCTTTTCTGTCTGCCATACGAGATTTCATTTTTTCAATACAGTCTTGGTCATCACCACAGCGTTTCTCAATAAACATCTGCTGTTTTTTACTGTCACTACCTCCTCTTTCAGCGCCTTTTTTATCTGCCATTCGAGATTTCATTTTTTCAATACAATCTTGATCGTCCCCACAGCGGTCTTCAATTCTTTGTTGCATTTCTTTTTGAATTTCAGCTTTTTTAACTTCTAACTGCTCAGACTGAGCAAGACTGAGGTTTGAAAACAACAGCGAAACAGTGGCGATTTTTACTAGCATTAATGATTTAAAGGTCATAAGGCCTCCTTATTTTCTATTTTGAGTATTGGTTAATATTGTAAAGGCAAAATTAATGCCACCAATAAATATATCGGCAGTAACTAAAAATTATTGCACCTTACTATTCAACCGCTGAAATTTTCTTCTACCCTTGTTCTTCTCTGGTAAAGACTAAGTCTTTATCTGTACTTTTTGCTTCTGAAAATTGATATCCCCCTGTGTCGAATTCTTTTAACTGACACACATCCGTTAGACGATTTTCAATGATATACCTAGCCATCATACCTCTGGCTTTTTTAGCAAAGAAACTAATCACTTTGTATTGGCCGTTCTTACAATCTTGAAAAACAGGTGTAAAAACTTCTGCATTTAAGGATTTTGGTTTTACCGCTTTGAAATATTCATTAGAAGCTAGGTTAAGCAAAACATTATCTCTTTGTGCAGCAAGCGCTTCATTCAATTTATTGGTTACTCGGTCGTCCCAAAATTGATACAAATTTTTATGTGTGCCTGTATCTAACTTAGTGCCCATTTCCAGCCTGTACGCCTGCATCAAGTCTAGAGGCTTTAAAACCCCATACAAGCCAGACAATATGCGTAAATGTTGCTGTCCATAACTTAAGTCATCTTCCGTCAACGTCCCAGCATCTAACCCTGTGTATACGTCACCGTTAAACGCAAGTAATGCCTGTTTGGCATTATCGGTGGTAAAAGGTAATTCCCAACTGGCATAACGGTCAGCATTTAACCCCGCTAATTTGTCACTAATTTTCATTAACGAACCAATTTTAGCTGGGCTTAATTTACGACAATGCTCAATAAGAAACGTTGAGTCTTCTAACATTTCAGGCTGTGAAAATGTTTCAGTAGTAGGCGGTGTTGTATAGTCGAGATTTTTTGCGGGAGATATAACCACTAACATTAAAAAGGCCCTGTGAAGTAATAATTAAATAATAAACGTTAGAAACGGATATTGGGGGCAGGTTCAAGAAAACAAGTTTGTTTGGTTTAACGGTAATCATTAAATTAAAAAGAGCACAACATTGTCAACCTACGACATAGAAACCCACAAAACTGTTACTATTCTGATACACCTTAGTTTTTTTGTCAGTAATAATAGCCTTTTACTAGCATCAGTTTTTTAACAGTTATATCCTTCGCCACAAGGACTGTTAATATGTTTGGTAAACATTAAGCATAAGATAGTTAGCTTACTTCTTTGAGTTCATGACCAAGCTATAGCACATTAACATCATGCATAAACTAAGCGTTACCCATTACAGAGGATACTATGTCTAACCAATTACAAGCTTTACGAGAAATTACCACTGTTGTAGCAGATACAGGCGATATCGAAGCAATTAAAAAGTACCAGCCAGTAGATGCAACTACAAACCCTTCTTTGTTATTAAAAGCCGCTGAAATGCCACAGTACAAATCTCATCTAGAGAACGCTGTAGCATGGGCCAAAGAGCAGTCATCAGATCCAGAACAGCAAATCATTGATGCAGGCGATAAACTCTCCGTAACCATAGGTACAGACATAGTAAACATTGTTCCTGGTCGTATTTCTACCGAAGTAGATGCTCGTTTATCGTTTGATACTGCTAGCAGTATTGAAAAAGCTCATAAGTTAGTTGCTCTTTATAAAGAAGCTGGTATCGATAAAAGTCGTATATTAATAAAATTGGCTTCTACCTGGGAAGGCATCAAAGCAGCTGAAGTGCTAGAAAAAGAAGGAATTAATTGTAACCTAACACTTTTATTTGGTTTTGCTCAAGCTCAAGCATGTGCAGAAGCTGGCGCCTATTTAATCTCTCCATTTGTAGGTCGTATTCTAGACTGGTACAAAAAGAGTACAGGTAAAACTGACTATACCTCCGAAGAAGATCCGGGTGTAGTATCTGTAACAAAGATCTACAATTACTATAAAGAGCACGGCTACAAAACGGTTGTAATGGGAGCAAGCTTCCGTAACACAGGTGAAATTACAGAACTAGCTGGTTGCGACCGTTTAACAATAGGCCCAGCTTTGTTAGAAGAGTTATCACAATCAGACGCACCTCTTCCTGTTAAGTTGACCGATAGTGGCGCAACGAAAACACCAGGCGCGCCTTTAACCGAAGCGCAATTCCGCTGGGAAATGAACCAAGATGCAATGGCAACCGAAAAAGTATCTGAAGGTATTCGCAACTTCGCCATCGATCAAGTAAAACTAGAAACACTATTGAAAAGCTATCTATAAGCTAAATTAGTTTAAAAAAAAGCGTCGTTCTGCGGCGCTTTTTTGTCATTATTTTTATATCACTCTACACTCGAGGTCTCCTATGACAGCACTGACTGAATCTAAAGCTTGGCAAAACCTAGAAAGCCTAGCAGAACAAATAAAAACTCAACATATGCGAGATTGGTTTGCAGCCGATCCCCAAAGAGCAGAAAAGTACACCGAATCAGCTTGTGGCATTGAGTTAGACTTTTCAAAAAATTTAATCACTGACGAAGTACTTAGTGCATTACAAACATTAGCTACTGAATGTCAGGTTTCAGAAAAGCGCGATGCCATGTTTGCTGGTGATATCATAAACCACACCGAAAAACGTGCAGTTTTGCATACAGCTCTTCGTAACTTTTCAGGAAAGCCTGTTTTAGTTGACGGTGAAGATGTGATGCCAGAGGTATTGGCATGCCAACAAAAAATTCAAGACTTTGTGGCGAGTGTTCACAGTGGTGAGCTTAAAGGGTATACAGGCAAAGCTTTAAAAGAAATTGTCGCAATTGGTATAGGGGGATCTTTTTTAGGTCCAAAAATCATGTCGGAAGCACTAAAACCTTATTGGTTTGAGGGCGTAAAAGTACACTATGTGGCGAACGTAGATGGCTGTCACATTCAGGATGTTTTAGCCACAGTAGACCATGAAGAAACCTTAGTTGTTATGTCATCTAAGTCTTTCAGCACCCAAGAGACCTTACAAAATACGCTGACTGCTAAAGCATGGTTTTTAGGAGCCGGCGGTACGCAGCAAGATATAGCAAAACACTTTATTGCCGTATCTTCTAACATCAAAGCTGCCACTGAGTTTGGCATGGCTGAAGATAATATTTTCCCGATGTGGGATTGGGTAGGTGGTCGTTACTCACTTTGGTCTGCGATTGGATTACCGATAGCGTTAACTATAGGTTACGACAACTATCGTGAACTACTTCAAGGTGCTTTTGACATGGATGAGCACTTCAAAACGGCTCCTGCAGAGCAAAACCTGCCACTGTTGTTAGGGCTCTTAGGGGTTTGGTATGTCAATTTCTTTGGGGCTCAAAGTCATGTACTGCTGCCTTATTACCATTATTTACGAGGATTCCCTGCATATGTGCAACAGCTTGATATGGAAAGTAATGGTAAACGCATAGCTGGTGCAGAAACAGCAACAGACTATGAAACAGGACCAATAATCTGGGGAAGTGAAGGCACTAACGGCCAACATTCGTTCCACCAGCTTATTCACCAAGGTACAGTCTTAGTACCCGCTGACTTTATGTTACCACTGAATGTGCCTAACCAAGATGATACCCACCATGCTATGTTAGCTTCTAACTGTTTTGGTCAAACCCAAGCTTTAATGCAAGGTAAGACCTTTGAAGAGTGTAAAGTAGATTTAGCGTCAAAAGGATTGGATGATTCAGAGTTAAACTCTCTTGCCACTCACAAAACTATGCCTGGCAATAAACCAAGTAATACTATGTTGTTTGATAAAGTAGACCCTAAAACACTAGGCGCTTTAGTTGCTATGTATGAACACAAAGTATTTGTACAAGGTGCAGTATGGGGTGTGAACTCATTTGACCAATGGGGTGTTGAGCTAGGAAAAGAACTAGGTAATCAGGTATTAGATAAACTTGTTAACACTGATGCACCGTTAAGTTTTGATGCTTCAACTAACCAGTTAATTGCTAAATTTAGAGCGGCTAACAATTAATTTAAAGCAGTAAACACACACTTAAAAAGGCGGATGATAGAATATCACCCGCCTTTTTTGTCACTGACCACAGTTTAAAATTAAAAAGGGTTTTGACTATACCCTTTAGCAGCTAAAAGCGCATGAGCAGTCATTGCAGACAAAGCCATGTCAACGCCTTCAATCAAATCCTCATTATCAACTTGATGAAAAGCGGCCGATTGACCGCATTGCACAAACTGGACATTATTAGCGAGTAGAGTAGCAATCAGTTCTTCATTTGGATTCTCTTTACCGTACTTAGCTTGATGAGATTCAGTATTACGCATTTCATTTGTAGCTCCACCATGAACCACAACCACTAAGTCGATATTCTTCTTTGGGATCCCGTTAGCAGCATGCATATTATAAAAACGAGCCACGCTATCAAAGCCTCGGTTTAACCCACCATCTTTGCCTGGTTTAGCAATATCAAATACTACTTTTAATTCTGTATCCTTAGCAATTTTCATATCTTGTTTCACGGAAGTGTGCTTTCCATAACCAAAGATAATGGGCCCATCGGCAAGCTCTGCTGCTGAGCTGAGAAAACACGCACAACCTAATAGACCAACAGTTACAGCTTTAGCTAAAGTATTCATGATCAGTTATGTTTCCTTATTAGAATTACGATGTCTGGCTTTTTTAAATTAAAAATTGATTCACCTTCTCTAGAGACCGACAATATTTTTATGTGCAAATGATTCTTTTTAAAAATCAACCGAACAGACATTTATTATTTCGAATAGATATAATAGATTAAATTCAACGTATATAACTAGTATATAATACTCGCACACTCTATATCTGCTAGTTAAACGTCATTGGTTGCATAAATAGTCAAGTACTTCAACAGGTGATGGCAAAGTAACGATGACTAAATTGATAGTGTAAGACCTTCCTTGACACCACAATAAACAAAAGGATCCACACTATGCGAAAATTAGATAAGTTTTTTGCATTTATTTCAATCGCTGCGGTTGTGATTAGTGGTTCAGGAAACATGCTATTGGCTCAAGAGACAATACCGACGGATAATACCACTCAAGTTACTGATGAAGATGCAGTAGAAGTTATATCGATAACTGCAAAACGGGATATTGCAGGGTTTCTAGAGAATCAACCTAGTAGTTTGCTTTTTGGTTTTGAAAAGTCACTGTTAGAAACAGGTCGCTCTGCCACCTTTGTCGGAGACGAAACCTTAAAAGCCTTTGGTGTAACTACAGTGGATGACCTTACGGCAGTCGCACCCGGTACCTTTACTGCTTCATTTTATGGAGTTGAAGGGGCCTTAAATGTTAGGGGCACAATGGCCGAAACTTATTTTCATGGGTTCAAGCGTATTGAAAATAGAGGAACCTACCAAACACCAATAGGCTCTACCTCCAGAGTAGACATTTTGAGAGGGCCGCCCACAGCAAACTTTGGGCCCGGTAAAATAGGCGGCTTGTTAAACCTTGAGCCAAAGACAGCTAGGCTCAGCCAGTTTGGTGGCTTTTTACCTGATGTCGTCGGTGAAGCCCAAGTCACCTTTGGCTCTTATGATAAGAAAAATGCCAGTTTTCAGATAGGTGTACCTGTTAATATCTCAGAAGCTGAAGGCGGCGTGTATGCCTACATTGAATTAGAAGACTCTGGGAGTTTTTATAATGGCATTACCCCAGAACATCAAATGCTGCAATTATCGGCTGATTTTGAAATAGGTAATAGCTGGAAGCTAGCAGCGGGCCTGATGTCATATACTTCTGAAGGTTATGTGCAAACCCTAGGCTGGAACAGAGTCACCCAAGAGCTAATAGATAATGGCACCTACCAAACCGGACAGGATACTGATTTAGTAGACACAAATGGTAATGGCCAGATGGAATGGACAGAGCTGTCTGCACAGGACCCTACCTACTTTGCTAAACTGACACACTATCCAGATTTTTACTTATACGCCGATGGTGATGTAGCAGCATTAGATACCAATCTAGGCACAACCAAATTATCACCACAAGATGTCTACATCAGTGACAATGACTTTTCTGATACCGGCACCTTTACCGGTTTTGTAGACCTTATCAAATCCTATGACGATGACAGCCAATTAAAAATACAAGTTTTTGCTGATTATTTAGATAACCAGCGCTTTGTAAGTTATGGCTTTCCTGCTGATTATTTAGCGAAAACATTCGAAGTTAGGGTGTCTTACATTAGTACTTTCGGTAATAACAGCGACGCCATCACAGGTGTTTACAATGTCGGCTTAAGCAGCCGCTATTATGATGCCCGTAAAAAAGCATCTTATAACGGTGGGCAAATTGCCATTAGTCGTCGGGATTTATCAGTTGGCGCTATGCCAAATGATATTATGGGCTCTCCTTTTAATTCTGATTTCTTTTGGGATTTAGATACTCAATCAACGTGGACCGACAACGCTATTTTTGCAATGCTTGATGCCACAACTATGGATATTTGGGATCTTTCATTGAGTGCTAGGTACGACTATTACGACTTAGATTCCACTGAAAATGGTGACCCTACCTACTCTTATGCTGGCGTAACAGAAGCCAAAGATACAGATGACAAGTTTACCTACAGCGCCACCTTATTGTTAGACCTACCTTCAGGTATTCGACCTTACATTAGTTACGCTGAGTCCGCTGCTATCGAATTTAGCCAAGCAGGTGAAGTATCCCCTGATTTAATCGCTGATGGTGAATGGTTATCAGATGGCAAGCTAGTTGAAGCTGGGGTTAAATTAGAGTTGTTCGATGGAATAGTGACAGGTTCACTCTCTGGTTATAATCAAGAAAGAACTGAACTTAGCACTGTCGCAGGTAGCACCGTAAACCGCACTGAAAGCGAAGGCGTCGAGCTCGAACTACGTATTCTTGCCACCGACAACCTAAGCTTCAGCATTACATCTAATAAGCAAAAAACCGAATATGTTGACGGTTATGATGGCTACTATGTTATTAACCCTAGAGAGATTGGCTTAGACGATGTATCCAACTATGGGGTATCTGTAGCAGCCTTCAATTTCTCTGACAGCTTGTATGCCTTAACTGGCAGTGAATATTATTTAGGTGCGTTAGAAGATACTCGTATACCAGACGCAGTGACAAGTGTTTATGCCACCTATGCTGGTGAAGTGGGTATGTTTGACCGCGTAGGGACAACATGGGGTGTGCGTCATGTAACAGAAACCTCTGGCTTCACCGAGTTTTCCACTAAGTACCCTAGCTACTTGTTGATGCAAGCGGCACTATTCGTCAATTACAACGACTGGTCCATTAGCTTGAACGTAGACAACGTGTTAGACGAAACCTATTTCACCCCATTACAAGATATATATGGCGATGTGGCAGTATTACCGGGTAAGGGTCGTGAATGGCGTATGTCAGTTCACTACAACTTGTAGAAAGTAGTCAAAATGATAATGATAAAATATTGGAGACCTTATGGGTAAGTTAACCGCTGATATACAAGCGCGTTTCGTGTTGTGTGCCTTTAGTCTTGGTTTCTTTGTGATTACCGCAGCAACCTTTACGTCTTTAGGCGTAGTATTGCCTGCTATGGTTTCAGAGCTTCAATGGGATTGGACAACCGCTGGCCTAGGTTTCACATGCCTAGGCCTAGCATGCGGAATTGGGAGTTACTTACCTACAATCACTATTAAACGGTGGGGTTTATCACATACTCTTCTAGCAGGCCTCGCCTTATTAAGCGTGGGGTTCATGATGTTGTTCATGACAGCAACACCGTTGTCTTATTTTTGTGGCTGTATTTTAGTTGGTACCGGTTATTGCTTTGTTGGCTCCGTGCCCGGCACTTACGTTATCACTCACTTTTTTAAAAAGCATTCCACTGCATTTGGTTTCTACTACACAGTAGGCGGCTTAGGAGGTGTTGTTGGTCCTATAGTCGTTTGGTTAGCAACCGATATGTTAGGAAATTGGCGTTATCATTGGTTGCTGATGCTAGGAGCAATTATAGTATCAGTTATACTAATGCTTACATCTTTACTATTCACTGATTCAAAACGACTAAAGCACCCACCTGAACAAGCATTGGTGGATACGGGCAATCAGAGGGTTTATGCCACAGAACAAGTTTGGACCTTCAAAGAGGCCATAAGAACACCTCAGTTTCTCCTATTACTTGCGGCCTACTCAACGGTGTTATTTGTTGGCATTACAGTCAATAGCTTTTCAGTAGCACATTTAACAGAAGTAGGAATTACATTTGCTTTAGCCAGTACCTTGCTGTCAGCTGAAGCATTTTGTAACGCCATATCTCGAATATTTGGAGGGTTTATAGGAGAGTTTGTTGAGCCCAAAATCATGCTACAAATAGCACTGTTGTTACTAGGAGGAGGTATGTTTGCCCTTAGTTTTGGGCAAACAATCATCACCTTAGGTTTTTATTCATTTGCAATTGGTTTTGGATTCGGATTAACCTTCTTGTCTTGTACTGTTTTGTTAGTTCGCTATTTTGGTACAGGGCCATATTTACCCTTATTTTCAATACTAAATTTAGGCGCCACAGTTGCGGCGGCTGCGCCATTGGTCTGCGGATACCTAAAAGATGTAACTGGCACATTCGTTCCACCTTTTTTAATCATTGGCACCCTTCCAATACTTATCTTTATTGGGATTTGCTTTATGCAACCACCTCGATTAAAGCAACCACTGACAGATAGCTCACCTACTCAATAGATATCTGCCGTTATGCCGTTAACCGTTCCAGAAAAGGAATAATATCAATGACGACTGATAAAAAAGAATTTGGTGTGTTTTTACCTATAGCAAATGGCGGCTGGATTGTTTCAGAAAACACCCCACCTCTAGATGCCACATATCAACAAAATAAGACAGCAGCCCTAATTGCTGATAGCTACAAGATGGACTTCATCATGTCCATGGCTAAATGGCGTGGCTATGGGGGCAAAACCGAGCATTGGGGCACATCCTTAGAATCAATTACTATGATGGCAGGCTTAGCAGAAGCCACGAACCACGCAAAAGTTATTGCCACTGTGCATACCTTAATGATGAATCCAGCCGCCATCGCTAAAATGGTTGCCACCTTAGACCAGATATCTGGCGGTCGTGCAGGGCTTAACATAGTGTCAGGGTCGTTCAGAGATGAGCTTAATCAAATGGGTGTTTGGCGCGATGACGTCGACCATGATGAACGTTATGTTTATGCCCAAGAGTGGACAGAGTTAGTTCATAAGCTTTGGCAAGAAGACCATGTCAATTACGACGGTAAGTACTTTAAATTTGAAGATTGTGTGTCACAACCTAAACCATCTAAAAAACCATTTACTGTATGTGCAGGCCAGTCAGAGCGTGGCTTACGCTTTTCTGTAAAAAATACAGATGCCTGTTTTGTAGGTGGAAAAGATGATGCAGAAACCTTAAAAATCACTCGCATGGCGCGTGACATTGCAGATCAACTAAACACCTCAGTGAAGTGTTACTGCATGGCCATCTTAATTATTGAAGACACCGAAGAAGCAGCACAAGCCAAAGCTGATTATTACCGAGCAGGAAAAGATTCAGGGGCAGTTGAGGGCATGATGCGCTCTTATGGAATTGATCCCGCATTGAAAGACAATGCCATGGTGATTCGCTCTCAAGGAGCTTTTATGAGCCGCGAGTTAGTAGGCACAGTAAAGTCAGTAAAGCAGCAGCTAATAGACGTCATAGATAACACTGAAATGGATGGTGTGATGATCATCTTTGATGATTACGAAAAAGGATTACATAAGTTTGGCCAGCATATTCTACCTGACTTAAGAGCGCACTATGGCTGATTCAGCCCAACGTCAAGTCACAACCTTACAAGCCTCTTGGATTGAGCCTAGTCGCACAGCCTTATGTATTATTGATATACAACAAGACTTTGCGAGTCCAGATGGTTTGTTAGGCCAGTTTGGTTTAAACATGGACTCGGTTCAAACCGCTATTGCCAACTGCCAAAAAATAGTCACTGCCGCCCGTAAAGCCAACGTCCCTATTTATTTTATTGGCTTAAAAACAGCAAAAGAAACAGACTCTCCTTCTTGGAAAAAATGGATGAGTCGTCAAGGTAGAGATCCTGAAATAGAAAGCGCAATTTGTCGAGTTGGAACTAAAGGGAGTGATTTTTTCAAAGTTCTCCCAGAGCCTTCAGATTCTGTTGTTTATAAAACCCGCTATAGCGCATTTCATGGCACCGAGTTAGACAAGCAATTAGACCAAAAAAATATCGACACCTTAGTATTTTGTGGTGTCACCACCGAATGCTGCGTTGAGTCTAGCGTCAGAGATGCATTTCACTTAGATTACCACGCCATTGTTGTTACCGATGCTTGTGCGGCGTACGAGCCTCAAGTTCATGATGCAAGCTTATCAGCTATGGCCATCAACTTTGCACTATTGAGTGATACGCAACAACTTTGCTCAATATGGAAAAAGTACTTTTCCTAACATTCAAATACTCCAACCACCTAATTATAAGAACAATACACCTAACAACATAACTAAATCTAAGGTGGCTTTACAGTAGTTAAATTAAAGCTTTTAAAGTTTTCTTTTGCATCAACAATTCAAATCTGAGAAATAAAATAGGCAAATTATTGTTCTATTTTAGGTTGCTGTATGGTACATATCTTATAAGCTGCTGTTTTGTGAACAAAAATCACATTTGCTTAAAAGAGGTATTGTTGTAATCACTGCGCTATAAATAATGATAAAGAGGTTCCAAATGGATAAGTCCGAATTATTGTCAACGTTAGATTCAGAAAGCCGTACATCCAAGACTAAAAACAGCAAACGTAAATGGCGAGAAATCGAAGCTATTCGCGATAGACATCAACTAAAACAGGAGCTTCGTGAACTCGGAATGTCACCAGAAGATGAGTTAGAGTTCATATAGACCATGATTAAGCCCTAAGTATTTAGGGCTTTTTTGTTGCTACTAAACAAAACAACCAATATCTGTAGCGTGCTGTTTAAAGCAGGGTTGCACATATATCTCTGCAACATGGCATTGATGCACCGAACCCCGTAGAATGTTAGCCATATATCAATAAAAGACACTTTATTATGACAGACACCAATCCCGCACCTGCCGATTTCATGACAAAAGTAAAACAAACCCAAACACTATGGGCATTACAAGACACCGCCAGCGAAGGTTGGGTCATTCTTGACTCAGTTAACTTTGAAAATACCGATGTTATGCCACTATGGTCAAGCATTGAACTTGCTCAAGCACACTGCATTGACGAATGGCAAGACTACACTCCTAAAGCCATTACCCTTGCAGATTGGTTAGAGTTTTGGGTTGAGGACTTAGCTGAAGATAACGTCATGATTGGCGTAGAATGGTTAGATGGTGGAGAATACTTAGAGTTAGAACTAGCTGAATTTAGTCAAATGTTAGCGAAAATAGAAAGCCTGTAATGTAGCTAGTTATTACGTTTGCTTCAGCCTATTATTAACTCTCCATACACCTCAAGTAACTAATTGTGACCTAATTTTTTTCAGTGTTAGGTCTCTTTATACTTAAGAAAGCATCAACTAATATGATTGTCCTAATGCCTCCATTACATAACTTTCCGTCAAACAACCTTCTACTGATAACACATTTATTCATTGCACAAAATTTTATGTTGTTGCAAAAAAAACGTTTTTGGCTTTAAGGTAATTGATATGTTTATTAGGATAATTCTAGTGTAAATATCTGTGCTAGGTTGATATGGCATAATATAAAATACTTAAAAAAATTTAAGTAAATCGCCTCTATGAAAAAAGTATAAACCTTCAATGCAAACCTTAAATAAGGTAACTAAATATCATTGCAAGGCTTGATGAGAATAGTTACTATTTATAATTAACAACAAATTCCATGGGGCGGTTCTATCTGCTTAGCTCGGCTACTCCAAAATCATATAGGCCTCTAATGAAGAATTATTTTTTAGCCCAGTTGTGCATATTAACGTTACTCCTTTTCAGCGAACTCACGTTAGCAGAGACCGTAAGGGTGCAAGTGGTTAACCCTAAAATTAGCCAACAAACTGAGTCTCTATTATTGATTGGCACAGTTGAAGCTCCTCAATCATCATCACTAGCATCACTTCAAGCAGGACTAATTGCTTCATTACTAGTTGAAAAGGGGCAAGCAGTAGAAAAAGGCCAAACCTTGATGACATTGGACTCCCAATTAATTGAGCTAGGAGTGCAACAAGCTCAAGCTGAGCTAGAGGCAGCAATAGCCGCACAACAAGAATCTGAGCGTTTGTATCAAGAATCGCTAAAGCTCTCACAACAGCAACTTGCAGCCGAAACCCTCATAGCAGAGCTAAGAGCAAATGTTACCATTGCTAACGCAGAAGTTCGTAAAGCCAATACACAACTGCAGCTACAACAAAGTATGTTATCGCGGCATACACTGAGAGCCCCCTTTGCTGGTCTCATAACAGCCCGGTATGTCAATATTGGGGAGTGGGTTACTCAGCAAACCCCTATTTTTCAGTTAGTTTCACAAGATAATCTGCGTTTAGCTGTATCGATCCCACAGGAATATTACCGCACCCTATCAAGCTCAAAGAACATAGTGGTAGCAGTCACACCTGATTTCATTGATGCAACCAGTATACCTGCTAAGTTAAATACTGTAGTCAACAGCGCAGCAAATATAAGCCGCACCTTAGTCGGCTTAATTGAGTTACCTAGTGACGCAGGTTTATTAGTGGGTATGTCTGCCCAAGCAGAGATAAATTTACCCTCAAGTGAACGAGCAATAGCATGGGTACCTAAGTCAGCCATAAAACAGCACCCCGATGGCGGCAATAGTGTATTTACCATTGTTAAAAACCAAGCCAAACAAGTGAGTATTAGCATTGTTGAGAATGATGGTGAATTAGTGGGAATTACGGGTATTGCCGGTCAATTACCTGTGGTTATTAGTGGCGTAGCGGTATTGAAAAATGACGCTTTAGTCGAAGTAACTTCGGAATCTTCATTGTGATTGCCGAAGCCGTCAAACGTGGCACATTAGTCACTGTCATCGTACTTATAGTCACTATTTTAGGATTAGTTGCAGCACTCAGTATTCCGGTGCAAATGATCCCCGATTTAGAAGTACGGACCATAAGTGTAGATACAGGTTGGCCAGGAGCAACGCCTCAAGACGTCGAAAAAGAAATACTCATAGAACAAGAAAGGTATTTACGCGGGCTACCCAACTTAACCCGCATGGTATCTTACGCTGAAATGGGCTCTGCCAATATTGAGCTTGAGTTTCCATTTGGCGTAGATGCAAATGATGCCTTGATTCGAGTAAACAACGCTTTAAGTCAAGTACCGGCTTATCCAGAAAATGTCGACCAACCTCGTATTTACTCTAGCTCTTTTTCTGGTAATGCTTTTATGCACTTTACCTTAAAACCTCAACTTGGTAACCCCATGCAGCTAGATGTAGACTTATTGCGTGATTATGCAGATGACTACATTCGCCCTCGAATGGAAAGCGTACCCGGTGTTTCAGAAGTCAGCGTAAATGGTGGAGCTCA
The DNA here is from genome assembly GCF_039943935.1 of Paraglaciecola sp. Classification (GTDB taxonomy): domain Bacteria; phylum Pseudomonadota; class Gammaproteobacteria; order Enterobacterales; family Alteromonadaceae; genus Paraglaciecola. The sequence goes on along the minus strand of NZ_JBDUZQ010000004.1, from coordinate 192,912 downwards.
GAGGCAAATTCAAATTAAAGTCGATACCGCTAAGTTAGCACAAAGAGGCATTAGCTTAACCGAGCTTAGAACAGCTATACGTAACCGAAATAGCGATTCATCTGCGGGCGATATCGAAAGCGGTAAGAGTCGCTACCTATTGCGTGTTATTGGGCGATTCGAACATTTACCTGAATTAGAAAACCTTATTGTGCGTCGTGACACCAGCAACAATGGCGCAAACATATTACTCAAAGATGTGGCAGACGTTACCTTAGATCACTTTGAAGTTAGAGGGGTGTCTTTTAATAATGGTGAACGCACAATTAGGCTCTCAGTAAATCGAGAATCAGGCTCAAATGTACTCGCTATAAAAGCCGCAATGTTGCCTTTAGTGGAGGACATCAATCAAACCTTATTGGCTCAGAATGGCTTAGAATTGGTCCTAACCAGTGACGATGTCAAATACGTCAAAAGCTCGTTGGTAAACGTTTGGAAGAATCTAGCCTTAGGGGCTATTTTGTCGACCTTAGTAATGTTTTACTTTTTGCGGTCAGGAAAAGCCACATTAGTGGGGGTACTGGGCATTCCTTTGTGTACTATCGCCGCATTTTTAGCCCTGAAAATGTTTGGTCGCACCATCAATATAATTTCTTTAGCCGGTGTGGCATTCGCCATAGGCATGACGGTTGATAATACTATAGTGGTGCTAGAGTCCATTGTTCAGGCAAAACGTAAAGGTATTTCGAAAGCACAAACAGCCATAAATGGTGTCACCGAAGTATGGCCAGCTGTACTCGCGTCAACCGCCACCACCGTTTTAGTGTTTGCCCCAATACTATTTATAGACCAAGAAGCGGGGCAATTATACTCAGATATTGCCATTGCAATATCAGGAGCAATTATAGCCTCCATGTTAGTGGCTATATTCTTGGTACCAGTAGCCATGACCAACATCATTCAAAAGACTGATGCTAAACAAAATACAAGCCTAACACTTTCAAAAAAGTGGCTAAAACTAGCGGATTGGTTCACCGTTAGTCAATCCAGAGCTAGAGTCTCAGTAGCAGGTTTTATTGTTGTGATTTTGGGCGCAGCATATTCACTGATGCCAGCAGCCGAATATTTGCCAGAAGGCGAAGAGCCAAAAGCATTTTCTATGATGATAGCCCCGCCCAGTTATAACCTATCAGAAATGCAAAAAATTGGTGCTGAACTACGCACCTACTTCAAAGATTATATAATGGCAGATAGCAGTGATTTTGACGCTGGTAAAACCGATATGCCGCCCTTAGAGTACTATTCAATGTCGGTGTCAGTGGGGCGAATTTGGTTTCTAAGCGCACCGGTAGATCCAGCCAATATCAATCAAATGATGACCGCCATAACCGAAAAATTTAAGAGCTATCCAGACATGCGCGCATTTTCTGCCAGAGGCTCCATAATTTCTAGTAACGACGGTGGCACTCGCGCCGTAGCTGTAGATATTGCAGGAAGCAATGTAGTTGATTTATATCAGGCCGCAGATGCTGTTTATCAGCAAGCAAACACGATATTTGATAACCCTCAAATCAATTCTGACCCGGGCTCATTGACTCTAGATCAACCTCTCATTGAAATTAAACCTCGTTGGTTCCGCTTAGCTGAGTTGGGTATCAGCAATAGCGATTTTGGTTACACAGTTTCGGCCATGAGTGATGGGGCTTATGTTGATGAGTTTATTTTAAATGATGACAAAGTGGATATGTTCATTTTCAGTGAAGCCGGTAATCAACAGAATTTATCACAACTAGAAAGCATGCCAATTGTTACCCCAAATGGACAAATTTTACCATTAAATGCCTTAGCAGACTTACATGAAAGCCAAAACAGCAACTCGGTTCGCCGAGTTGATGGAAATCGAACAGTGACGGTTTATATCATTCCTCCGCGAGATATAGCACTAGAAACCGCCGAGAAAAAGGTGCGTGAAGAACTATTACCTACCCTATGGCAACAAGGCAAAATCGCCCAAGGAATTAATGTGAGTATTAGTGGCGCAGCAGACCAACTTGAAGCAACAAAAGCCGCTTTATCCAATAATTTCATTATTGCTTTAGTGCTTAGCTATTTATTATTGGTGGCTATTTTTACCCATTGGCGTTATCCCATATTTATCTTAGCAACCGTACCACTTGGTATGGCAGGCGGGTTATTAGGCTTGGTTACCGTCAATGGCACTAATGCCTTATTTGCCTCAATGGGGATCGCTGCATACCATCAGCCTTTTGATATGATCACTATGTTAGGCTTTTTAATCTTACTAGGTACTGTGGTCAATAACCCTATCTTAATAGTCGACCAAACACGCCGCTATGTATTAGAACAAGGCATGATGGTAAGAGATGCCGTTTTACAAGCCGTCAATAAGCGTTTAAAGCCCATTCTAATGTCAACCTCCACCACCATTTTTGGGCTAGCACCTCTAGTAGTCATTCCCGGTGAAGGTACAGAACTGTACCGTGGAGTGGGAATTATCGTACTAAGTGGGATATTAGTTTCAACTTTCTTAACTTTAAGTTTTTTACCTGCATTATTAGTATCAGTGATTACAGATAGCACCAAAAACAAAAGTTGATACATTCTATGAGCACCATTAAACATCGATACGATTAGACGCTCAAATAATTATTGGGCGTGGTTTTTTATGCCGATGTTTTTTTCAAAAAATGTTAAGCAAAAGAAAGGTCAAGGTCGTAAGCATAGAAGGGTTGATAATATGTAACGCACCATTATTTGCCAGTGTAAAAGACTAAATGCTCATATCGATTTGTCTTCTTTAATTCCCGCTATCAACTCTGTAATTTTGTTTTTTACTTTAGGGCTAGCAAAAGTTTTATTTATCTCTTCAAACTGCACATTTTCAATTTGCTCTGCAATGTGAAAAAACTCAAGCCTTTGGGTGTGTTCAAAATTCAAATCCTGACTATTGATGAAATCTGTTTTGTGGTCAAAGGAAATAATATCAGCCAAACGACAACTGATATAACAAAGCAAGATTTCCTTCACTTGTCTTTCTGGCAACCCTAACTTAGCTAGGGAGTTATTAAAGGGTAATAGCCCTAAGTAAATATTAGCTGATATTTCCTGTGGAAGTTTCCATTGTTCAGCCAATAGTTTAGCCAGCACACTCGGATTCGTACCTATTAGTTTTTGTATCCTATCAATACGATCAAAAAAGCTTACTTTTCCTAAATATAACTCAGCTGTTTGTGGTTCTGAAAATAAAATTGATATATCACCTAAATAGCTCAACTGACACCTAGTAGATAATTCAGCAGAATTATCTAAATTCATTTCCTGGGCCAACAACTGAGCAATAGAGCTAGCCAAAAAACCAGCTGACCAAATTTTCTCATAAGCCAACTGCTGACTTTTATCTCCAAAAGCTACACTTTCTTGTAACGCAAAATGAGTGGCAATATTTTTAACCTGCATAACACCCAAGTAAATAACGGCATGATTTACATTAGTTATGGGTTTTTCCAAACCAAATAGCGGTGAGTTAGCTACATTAATTATTTTAGCGACAAGCTCAGGATCAGTTTTAATCACATCATATAATTTTTTAGGGTCAGAAATATTATGTACTAAGTGTTGCAGTAAGGGATGAGGCTTACGAATTGTCTGCAAGTGATTTTTGATGTCAATTTCCGTATCGGAATCTATATCTTGAATTAACTCAAATTGATAAAAACTCTCAGGTATTTCAGCGTATTCGAGCTCTTTTAATTTTTTTTCATGTGCATGCACTTTTGCTGCATCAGGTAAATCACTTTTAACAACAGGCATAAGCGACATTCGCTTTTCTCTATGCTTTACTAGCGTATTGAGTGACTGCTTGCCAGCTTTGGGGCTTTGCTTGAAATACAATAAAATGCACAAAGCAAGAGAAGCAAAAATTAACATAAACAACATAGTTGAGTTCACTTTTTCATGATAAGTATCAAAGGAAGTGCCTTCTAATATATATGAACCTCAGCTTAATAACAGTGGCTTTTATTATACTAAACAATACTTAATGTATTATTAAATAACTAAACTACTCGTCCCTAAAGGTTGAAGGCCTGTGCACATAGATTTCAGCACAGTCATTGATTTTGCAAGAGTTAAACAGGCCTAATCCGAACATAACGCCAACGTCTAGTAGAGTGTGTTAAATCTTCGAGGATGCAGCAACTGACAGTACTTGCTGGCAAAGCCAATAACTTTAACTTCTCGCGACATCAACTCTACCGAGTTAAGTTAATAAGTATTAAATGCGAAACAAAAGACAAGCTAATACAGGGCGCATTGCTCTAGACATCAAAAGGTAACAAAAACACTTGCTTGATAAACGAACCGAACGGCCTTTGCGGCTCCTTGTTCTAATATCTATTCTCTATTGCTGTCATTTTCTTCAAAAATTGCTCTAAATGTTCTTCTTTTTCATATTCAAAAGCATATTGATTGTGAAAACCAAATCGCAACATCACCAATGCATCTTCGATAAACAGGGTGTAACCGTCAAAATCAGTTGACCCCTTTAGCCCCCCTAAAATATATTGTTCTTGTTGTTTTTCACCATGCTCTCGCATTTTATCAAATACAGATAATACAAATTTACTGTCTATTTCGTTTTTCACTTCAACCTACCCTTCAATCTAAGAGTACATAAATGGTTAGATATTATAACGCTTCAGCTGACGAATTAAAAATTCGCCAGCTGCTCTTTAAATCTAGATCATGGTTATTAATGCTAAGGCTGAAACGTCCTGCGGTCCCAATAAAGCGTGTATTGTCCCAATGCTCTTTAGAAATCATAGCTACAAGGTTCGGCCCAGAATGCAACATACTGCTAGGTACATTAATAGTTAGCGAGCCCTTGGTCCAACTTTTATCATCTAACAACTCACCATTAATATAAATCTGTTTAACCTGATGGTTGTCTCCCAAATTAAAACGAATAGTCTTGCTGGGAGCTGACGCAAAGTTGACATATTTTCTAACTAGTAAAGGTTGATTGGTAGGTAGGTTTTCTAGTGAACGTAAATTAGCTAATGGCCACGATGAATCATCAAAGTCTGGTTTTAAAAACTCATTTTTAATTTGGCTAACTACTGGCTTTTTTATGTCGGCTTGCCCAATAATAATGCCGTTAACCACTTTGTTAAACTTGCCATTGGTTACAAGTAACGTAAATGGCCCACCTGCTGTTTGACCTGGCATAATTACTTGCCATTGCCCATCACCAGCGGCTTCTACTCTGGCCATGGTAAACGTGGTTTTATCCTTTATAAGCTTTATATCTAAGGAGCTTTTAGGGGCTGAATAACCACTAACCTTAATGTCTTCACCGGGTTCCAAATACATATTGTCGCTTAGGGTCGTTGACAAAATAATGCGCCCTTCTGGGTTATCTACCTCGTTAACCCTGCCGCCTATATAAATATCATTAATCACTTTTGTACGTTTTTTTTCAATGATTTTAAGTTGATATGGCCCGCTTGGGCTTTGTTCAGCTAAGGTAACAGACCAATAGTTGTCGCTATTTACTGTCACTCTGGCCATTGAGACGGTGGCATTATTTTTTATCAACTTTACATCTAAGGTTTGCCCTTGTGGCCCCTGCCCACTAATTTTTAGTGGCTTATAGGCTGGTAAAATCATGCCATCAACAAAGCGCCCGGAAAAACCAGAGCGACTCATGTCTGCGGCGTAAACCTGAGAGGCTATGGCTATCAGCACACCCCAAAATAGAGATATTAATAAAACTTGAGCCCAACCTGTTCTATTATGCTTTTCACTCCTGTTGCACTGCATTTGACTTCTATCTCCATGAATATGTCACCAAGTTAAGACATTTGGTCTTTTTATTGTTAATAAGTTGCAACGTTAAAATCATAATTTATATTAATAATGACGTGGCCTCTGTAAATAATAAGTTCAAAAGACTCACATTTCAGTACACATAACAAGCAAGCTTTAGGCCTAATTAAACCCAAAATGAAATCTAAATAAAATATGTTAGTTCGAGGTAGAGCTGACTGAAAACAGTTAGCTCGTTTCACTATATTTAAATGAAAAAAAAGAATTGTAGATGGACGTTTGACTACAGGCTAATCTCTAACTAACCACCACTCTAGTGCTTTGGTGACATCTTCTAAATCACCAATATTCTCAGCTACCCAAGTATGGTTGTAGTAGGTATCTAAATAACGTTCACCGCTGTCACACATTACACTGACAATAGAGCCTTGTTGCTTATTGTCTAACATCTCTTTTGCTAACTGTAAGACTCCCCACAAGTTAGCTCCTGTAGATGGGCCCGCCTTTCGGCCTATTAGTTTTTCTAACCAATGAATAGTAGCGATACTGGCAACATCTGGCACTTTTATCATGTGGTTAATGACATCAGGCTGAAAAGATAACTCAACTTTAGGGCGCCCTATACCTTCAATCCGGCTTGATTTGTCGCTAATAAGAGTAGAGTCTTTTTTCATATAGCTGTCGTAAAAAACAGAGTTTTCAGGGTCAACAACCACCAACTTAGTATTAAAACCTTGATACAAAATATAACGCCCTAATGTGGCAGATGTTCCGCCAGTACCTGCACTCATGACCACAGATTCAGGAACCGGATATCGCTCACGCTCCATCTGCTGAAATATACTTTGGGCAATATTATTGTTACCCCGCCAGTCAGTGGCTCGTTCTGCATGTTTAAACTGGTCCATAAAATAACCATCGAGCTCAGACGCTAAACGCAGTGACTCGCCATGCATTTGCGAAGCTGAGTCTACAAAATGGCACTGGCCACCGTACATTTCTATCAATTTAATTTTACTTTGGGCAGTACTACGAGGCATAACAGCTATAAATGGTAAACCTAGCATTCTTGAAAAATACGCTTCAGACACAGCAGTACTTCCCGAAGAAGCTTCAATAATGGTAGTTGTTTGATTAACTTTTCCATTACACAGAGCATACAAAAAAAGTGATCTGGCGAGCCTATGCTTTAAGCTGCCCGTTGGGTGAGTACTTTCATCTTTTAAGTAAATATCAATATTGGTTAATCTGGGGATATCCAATTTAAACAAATGGGTATCAGCCGAACGGTGTAAGTCTGCATTGATCTTTTGAATAGAGTCTTTAACCCAAGAATTCATATTGCCTCTTCATTTTATTTTTATTGGATTCAATGGCAATCAGCCAAATTTACAGCAATCAATTAAGGCTACTTTTTGACGTAAACACGTATATCAAAGTCAGCCGTAACCTCTCTTACATATTCTGTTAGTTGTTGCCGTTTTTCTTCCGTAGCAGACCAGTAGTAAGGTGTCATCATAAGCAAGTTTTCAACTTGTTTTTTATCATTCAGCTCCAACTCGAAATTTAAATTAAACTGTTGCTTTAATATAAAGCCTTCAGGCTCTATAGATTTAGCTTGGTGTTGAGTGGGCGCATCGTATAAAGCATATTTAAACTGCTGCAAGTGGTCACCGGCAGGGTTAACCACTACCCAAATTCCTTTGCTTTTTAACACTCTATGAATTTCTGATTCGCTGCTTGGTGCAAATATTTGTAACACCCCGTCTTGGCTAGCGCTAGACACTGGCAAATTAAACGTACTTGCTACCGCATACTGCTGTTTTTTGTATTGTTTCGCGGCTTTCTGTATCGCAGATTTAGAGATATCGACACCGCTATAATGAATTGTTAATTCATCACTAGGCAATGTTAGGTTTTCAGCCAACCAATTAAGGTAATACCCTTCACCACACCCTGCATCCAGTATATTGATACTGTTTTCAGGTTCAGAGAAAGGCAGATGCAGTTTGAACATACCCGTTATGGTTTGTGCCAAAGGCTGATAAAGGCCAGACTCTAAAAAAGCCCTACGGCCATTTACCATTTGTTTGTTGTCGCCAGGAGCTTTGCTATTTTTATTTTGGGCTAGTAACAAGTTTACATAGCCTTCTTTAGCGAGATCAAAGCTATGGTTGTTTTCACAGCGCCATACATTCTGATTTAAAACCAAAGTACTTTGACAAGATGGGCATATCCAAGGAGAAAAAAGCTTACTCATAACACCTAATATTTACAATTAAACTCAATATAGCTAAGTGTAACATTAGGGGCATATTCACTTTGACCTTTTTATTGGGGGTTTCATATAAAACAGTCTTTTACTTTGTATGACAAATTGCGATAGTTCAGTAATAAGAACCTATAAATCAAGGGAAGTGTTATGTCTGCTATACGTGTATTGTTATTGGTACTGTGTATCACCTTTATTCAACAAGCTTGGGCTTCTCCAGGTTATTATCGATACCCCACCTTACATGGTGATACCTTAGTATTTACAGCAGAAGGCGACCTATGGAAATTCACCCTTGGAGAGCAATACGCACAACGCCTCACGACTCACCCCAACGAAGAGCGTGAAGCCCATATTTCAAATGATGGTCAGTGGATTACCTTTGTGGCCAACTACACCGATTCTCCTGAAATTTACATCATGCCTATTCAAGGTGGCATAGCCAAACGCTTAACCTTTGAAAACGTTACCGTCAAAAACCATGGTTGGAGCCCTGACGGTAAAGTTCTGTATAGCTACAATGGACGCATTGGCCCTATAGGTAACTGGACCTTAAAGCAACTAGATCCAAATACACTAGAAACCAACACTCTTCCTTTATCTGATGCCGTTGAAGGCACCATTGCCACCAACAATGAACTCTACTTTGTGCAATTTGGGTTACAAGTATCAACAGACAACGCTCGTGCCTACCAAGGTGGTGCGACAGGTGAACTATGGAAGTTCACATTAAGCTCACAAAAAGAAGCGTCGCCTTTAAGCAAAAAACATAAAGGCTCAATTCGCAACACTATGCTCGCTGATGATGAAATTTATTTTATCAGCAATCAAAGTGGTGTAGATAATCTTTGGTCCATGAAATTAAACGGTAAAAGCCAAACCCAACTTACACACTTTAAAGACTGGGAAATACGTTCTGCAAATATTTATCAAGACAAAATTGTTTTTCAGCAAGGCGCTGACATCAAGTTATTTGATATTTCAAACAAACAAACCAAGACCTTAGATATTTCCCTTACGTCTGATTTCGCCCATTTACGTGAACGCTGGATAAACAAGCCTTTGGACTATTTGACCAGCGCATCGCAAGCAGCTTCGGCCAAAAAGGTAGTGTTAACAGCAAGGGGCAGAGTTGCTATTGCTAACACTGACAATTCACGCTTAGTTGAAATAGCCACACCCAAAGACTCTCGTACCCGTAAAGCTATTCTAAGCCACAACAATCAGTGGGTATACGCTTTAAATGACAGCAGTGGCGAAATAGAAGTCTGGCAATATCCAGCTGACGGTTCAGAAGGCTCGAAACAACTCACCACAGATGGACAGTTATTTAGATGGAATTTATATTTGTCACCAGACGGGAAAACCTTGGTCCATGATGATAAAAATGGCGATCTATGGTTGCTCGATTTAGACACACTAAGCAATAACAAGCTGTTATCTGGAAACGAAGGCAATAGCCCTGTTGCATCATTAACATGGTCTAAAGATAGTCAACTGATCGCCCTTTCATACTCTGGCGTTAAAGCTGAGCGCGGCCAAATCATGCTGATTGAGCTGGCCACCAATACTCAAAAATTACTAACCACTGAAAAATATGCCTCTTATTCTCCGGCATTTTCAGACGATTCAAAATGGTTATATTTTTTGTCAGACAGAGAATTTAATAGCTATCCAAGATCACCTTGGGGTGACAGAAACATGGGGCCAAGTTTTGACAGACGGACTCAAGTATTCGCTATATCTCTTAAAGAGGATGCAAAATTTCCTTTTAGCGATACCAATGAGCTAGATGCTGAGACTAAAAAAGATACGACAGATAGCAAACAAGATAAAGCCGATGAAACAGCCCAAGTAAAAGACAAACCACAAGTAGATTGGAACCAAATACAAAATCGATTGTGGCAAGTTCCTGTCCCATCTGGCAACTATTCCAATTTGCGGGCCAATAAAAAATATTTATATCTACAAGACAAAGTATCGGAGCCCAATACCAAACCATCACTAAAGGCCATAGAGATCAAACCTAACACCAAAATCTCAACCTTTAGTAGTTCAGTACAAAATTACACCTTGTCGAGTGATGGTAACACCCTATTTATTAGACGAGCCGATAGTAAAAACTCTATGTACTTGGTGAAAGCCGCGGGCAAGTTCCCCGCTTCAACTTCGGGCAGCAGAGTACTAACATCTGCTTGGAAGTTAGCAATAGACCCAGCGCTAGAGTGGCAACAAATATTTCACGATGCATGGCTAATGCATCGTGATTCTCTGTTTGATAAAAACATGCGAGGCTTAGACTGGGCAGCAGTTAAACAAAAATACCAACCTCTTTTGTCTCGACTAACCCATAGAAATGAACTTAACGACATTTTTGAGCAAATGATGGGAGAGCTCAACGCCTTACACTCACAAGTGCGCGGCGGCGATATGCCTTACGATAAAAATGCACCACAACAAGCATCTTTAGGCGCAGAGTATCAACAAACAGACGATGGCCTTAAAATCAGCCACATTTACCAAAATGATCCCGAGCTTATAAAACGACTCGCTCCTCTCGCTAGACCTGATGTTAACGCTAAAAACGGTGATATTATCACCGCCATAAATGGCAAATTAATTCAAAGTAAATCAGACTTAGTTAAAGCGCTGCAAAACCAAGTGGGCAAACAAGTATTACTTAACCTAAAACGTGGTGATAAGATCATAAAAACAGTGGTTAAAGCCGGCAGCAAACGAGATGCTATCTTTCAACGTTACTATGACTGGACCACCTATAACCAACAAAAGGTATTTGATACAGACCAAAACCTAGGTTATCTACATTTGTATGCCATGGGTGCCAACGATGTTTCTACCTTCGCTAGAGAGTTTTATGCTCAATACAAAAAACAAGGCCTGATCATAGATGTAAGACGAAACCGAGGCGGTAACGTAGACAGCTGGCTTATCGAAAAACTATTAAGACGCGCATGGTCTTTTTGGCAACCCCCAGGACAAGAAGCCAACACCAATATGCAGCAAACCTTTAGAGGCCATCTGGTCATATTAGCTGACGAATATACCTACTCAGATGGCGAAACCTTTACTGCTGGTGTTAAAGCTTTAGAGTTAGGAACGGTTATTGGCAAACAAACCGCAGGAGCAGGCGTTTGGTTAACTGGTCGTAACAGACAGGCTGATAAAGGCATAGCAAGGGTGGCTGAATTTCCAGTATTTGCTATGGATGGGCGCTGGATCACAGAAGGTCGAGGCATCTCTCCAGATATAGAAGTCAGTAACTTACCTTACGCCACCTATAATGGCGAAGATGCCCAACTAGAAGCGGCCATCAAGTATTTACAAAAACAAATAAAGCGTAAGCCTGTTAAAACATTACAAGCTAAGCCTTTTCCTAAGGTAAATACACCTGCTGAAGATATTATTGATTAGCCCAGTTAATCCAAGGAGTTCAGTACGACATTAGAAATAAATAAGGGCTAATGTTGTACTCTCCAATTTACAGTAACCCATTTAGCTGGGTTAGACATCCTATACCCTAGTGCCACCATCTAATTCTAGCGTTCTGCCGGTAAAGTAATCATTCTCAAAAATAAACTTAGCGGCATGAGCCAGCTCTTCTACCTCGGCAAGACGCTGCGCAGGGATACTTTTAATAAACATCTCTCGCATTTCTGGTCGCATTTGCGCTGCCATAGCCGTTTCAACTAACCCTGGTGCAATACACCCAGTACGTATTTTGAAGCGTCCTAATTCTTTTGCCCAAGATACTGTCATAGTGGCTACCGCAGCTTTAGAAGCCGAGTAATTTGTTTGCCCCATATTACCTGCTCTTGAGACCGACGAAATATTAATGATCACGCCTTGGCTTTTAGTTTCAACCATCTGAGTTGCCGCTTCACGGCTACATAAAAAGGTGCCAGTTACATTTACATCCATCACTGACTGAAATTGTTGCAAAGACATTTTATCTGCAACCTTGCCGTCTTTTACTTTTAACAACATACCGTCACGCATAATCCCCGCACTATTGATCAAACCATTGATCTGACCAAAATCATCTACAAGCGTGGCAAAGGTTTGCTGAACCTGCACTTCGTCGGTCACATTTACCGCGTACCCTAGGGCGTTTACGCCTAGCTTTCTTATATCATTAGCTAGAGCTTCAACGCTTTCTTTTTGCATATCTAAAAGGGCGATGTGTGCCCCTTGTTTTGCAAACTCTTGTGCCATGGCTTTTCCTAACCCTTGGGCTGCGCCTGTTATGGCAATAACTTTATTCTGTAAATTCACTTGTTGTTCTCTTAATTTAAATTTGGTGAGTATTACACTTCACAAAAATGGGCTAAAGGATGTAATTCTGCTGGCCATATTGCTTCAAAGAAATACTCAACCACAGATTCAGGTACCTCTTCAACGGTTTTGTATTTCCAGTTTGGCTTGCCATCTTTGTCCACTAGCAGTGCACGCACCCCTTCTTGAAACTCCCCAAACTCTCCAGCCTTACATGACAGACCTAATTCCATTTGAAAACATTGAGACAGACTCATATTCTGAGCACGGCAGAGTTGTTCAAACACAATATGAGCCGACACAGCAGAGCCATGGCTCAAGGATTTTTGTGCTTTACTAAGCCAAAGATCTGATTCACTAGGTGTTGATAAAATAGCCTTAACTGTATCTCTTACAGAAGGTAAGTCAGCTAATTTATGCAGCCAATTTTGATGAGGAATTAAGTGGCTTTGTGGTAAAAACTCAAAGCTAGCATTTTGAAAGGTCTCACATATTTCATCTAGAGTGGCGACTAAGGAACCACGTTGCCAATTTGCTGATAACAGTTTTTCAAAAAAAGGCTTCTTGAGGCCATCAGACACAAAATAATCAGCCAAATTAGTATGCAGAGCATCAGCAGCATTAATACTTGCTCCAGTTAACCCAAGAAACAAACCACACCCTGCAGGCATGTGATTTAAAAAAAAGCTTGCACCAACATCAGGGTACAAACCAATAGTTATTTCGGGCATAGCAATACGTGAACTTGTCGTCACAATACGATGACTTGCACCACACATCAAACCTAAACCTCCTCCCATAACAATTCCATTCCCCCACACCAGCAAGGGTTTGGTATAATTATGGATAAGATAATCAAGCTCATACTCTAGGGTAAAGTAGGTCTGCAGCGCATATTCATCTGAGCTAGCTGGCGTACTGTTGGTTGTTGCAATGGTGTGAAACATAGACACCACATCACCACCTGCACAAAAAGCTCTGTCTCCATCCCCGTCTATGTAAACCATGGCGATGTTTTCATCTTGTTGCCACTTTTTAAGTTGCGCGTAAAGTAAATCTATCATACCTAAGGCTAAGGCATTCAAAGCCCTCCCGTTAGCTAATTTTGCATGCCCAATCTTAACGCCATGGCATGACTCTAGCTCTTCAAAAATGACTGAAGCGGTCTCCATAGACATTTTTTTACTCCTATCAGGTTGAGCTCTATTAACATAACTCGAGCTGAAAATGTTACAAAACCATTACTCAAACATTAGCGTAATGTTGAAATTTTAAGTGACTAATCTCAATATACCAAACTCATAAAACTTGGCATCTTATAGTTCTATATTTTCATACTTACACCTTAAATAGGCTCGCTATCTTCTTGATGTATCTTGTTATGCTACTTCTTGATTACTGTTTTTATAAAGATGTTATGTCATTTCACAAAGTTAAAGTAGCCGTTGTCGAAGATAACGGAATGGCTCGAGCCAATATTCGTAACCATCTTTTAGGCATGGGGTTTTCGCATATAAGTTGCTTTAGTAATGGCAGTGAGCTCAAGGCGAACATCAAGCGAAATAAAATTGACTTATTACTGATGGATTTTCACCTCGGCCTATACAAAAATGGGGTTGAAGTGGTCCAAGATTTACAAAAAATCAAACTGATTAATGAAAAAACATGCGTCATGTTCATAACCTACGATCGTTTGCCATTAATCATAGGACAAATAGTCAACATTCATCCTGAGGCATTAGTCGTAAAGCCTTACACTATTCATAATCTACAAAAAAGTGTCAAAAATTGCTTAAATTTACATAAATTTCTGTTACCAATTTATGAAAACCTATATGACGACAATTATTCAAAAGCACTAAAATCTGTAGATTCGTTAATTGCTGCCAACGAAAGGCCAAGATTCCGCTCTGCCATGGTTAAATTAAAGGCTCAAATATTAACTAAACTTAGTCGTTTCAGTGAAGCTCGTGAACTCTATTCTGAAATATTAGAGCGCTCCGATAAGGTGCTTTGGGCGAAATGGGGGCTCATTCAGGCACTATTCCTAGACGGTAAAGTGGAGCAAAGTGAAGAACTGTTAACAAGCCTAACTGACTCACAACTCACAAACGGTAAAGCCTGTGAATGGTTAGCTAGAATAAATGTAGAAAAAAATCAATACAGTAAAGCTGAACTTTACATGGGAAAAATTAATGAAGGAGAACTATCTATTCCAGCGTGCCAATTGAAATCCCATATATTTCAAGCACAAAATCGCTGTGAGGATGCAATTAAATTTCTAGAAAAGAAGCGAGAGTCCAACCGCTCAAACCGAGAGCATTTCGACGAAATATCACTTGAGTTAGCTCGTTGCTATATTTTTGAAGCAGAACAAAAACTTGCCAACGAACGGCATGAAAGTTTAAAAGTGGCAAAATACTTAATCGGAGCCGCAGGCAGAAAATCATTAAACCCAGAACTCACTATTCGTAAAGACTACATGCATGCCATTGTGGCTTTTTTAGAAGGAAACGAAAAAAAGACTCACGAAGTGTTGACCCGAAAAGGTATGGGAGACCTTCGAAATTCAGAGATTTCAACCATTACTGACGCAGTAATGGTATGGCAAAATATCGGCAACACAATCAAAGCCAAGGAATTTTTGGAGTTGGGCGAAGAAAAACTCAAACACATTGAAGACGAAAACGAAAAAACAGTATCCTCAATGCTTATAGCTAAAGGAGCGGAAAGCATTGGAGAAAGGAAACCTCAAGCTCTTGAGTACAATAAGAATGGCTTACGAAAGTATGCAGCAAAAGAGTTTGTAGAAGCCACAAAGCAATTTTACCAAGCCTATATCTTGTTTCCCAGAGAACTCGCCTTTAGTTTAAATCTACTTCAAGGTTTAGTTGATGCTGAGTTACTAGATTTTAAGAAAATAAAAACTTTAGAATTACTTAAAGAAATACAAAGTCGCCAACTTAGTAATGTTAACAAAAAACGATTTAGTGATATTCTAAATCGAGTTGTAAAAAAGAATCATATTTATCACTACGATATTGCAAAGGAAACCGCACTGAATTTAACAAAAACCTAAGCCCTTAAGCCAGCATAAGATAAGAACATAAATTGCTAATACCAACCACCAGCCAAGTCAAACTAGAATATAGATTCTACAATTTACCTTCTTTACTTTAACAGGGCTATATTTTGTAGCCTAAATCACATATATTAACCTATGTTAAAAATATATTATTCTCCACCAATGAAATAATAGTGCACAATTATTCTTTAATGGTGCAAATCTAAACGAATAAACAATTTTTATCCACTATCAAGTTGAACAAAAAACACACCTTACAAAATGTTACAAATTAGCTCCCCCCAGCTTATCTAGCCTTCTGACGTAAATAGAGAAATCCAAATCGATTAGATCCTTATTGGTACGTTTATTGATTTCAGTAATTATTTATTACCAACAACCTCCAAGATTACAAAGAACTATTACAGCCAAGGAGCTACCTTTGAGAACTACCAATAAGTATTTTTCCCCTTCTTTAATCAGCGCATCGATTGCCGCTATATTCGTTGCATCTCCAGTTTTTTCACAAGAATCTGATACGAGTCAAACTGCTGACGCAGAAGAAAAAATTCAAGTCGTGGGCCGTCGAATTTCTGAAACCGAAATAGCGATTGGTACAGGTGAAGTCACCAACACTTTAGCCGTTACACGTGAAGCATTATTGTCTGCTCCTGCGGGGATTTCTGGATTAAAAATGCTAGAAAGTTTACCCGGCTTTAATGTTCAAACAGATGGTGCTTTAGGCTTATATGAATTTGGTAACTCAGTCAATGTACGTGCCTTTAACTTAAGTCAAATAGGGTTTGTATTAAATGGTGTGCCCATGGGGCGTTCTGATGCTTTTGGTGGAAGTCCAATTTTTAGATATGTCGACAACGAAAACTTAGCATCTGTGGTTGCCTCTCCAGGAGCTGGTGATGTCTCAGCGCCTAGCTATTCTTCTTTAGGTCCTATAGCGTCTTATTACTCAGTAGCCCCATCAGATGAAATGGGCGGTCTAGTCTCTATGACCATTGGTGATGATAATTTACAACGCTCTTTTGTAAAGCTTGAAACAGGCGATATTAATGGATTTAAAGCCTATATCAGCCGTTCAAAAACAGACAGTGATCTGTGGCGCGGACCGGGAACAATTGACAGAGAGCACATTGAAGGTAAAGCAATTTACACCTTTGACCAAGGTACAACACTAGAATTTAGTTACGTAGCTAATGACTTTTTTGATTACGACTCACCATCAAGCTTTGCCTCTACTTTTGAAGCGGACTATTACTACAGTTATTCCGACTCTATTCCAGAAGGCTGTATATCTGCTGATCCTGGGGTTTATGACTTTAACCAAGATGGCGTTATAGACGAATCGGACTTTACCCCTGTATTTACCGGTAGTAACTGTACTAGCTACTATGAAGACCGTATTAACGTGCGGGATGACAAGTTATATTCTCTGCAATTAAATACCTATTTAACCGATAACTTAATGTTCACCGGAACGGCTTACCTTGAAGACAAAGATGGCTATGGTGTATCACCAGATTCTTATAGCAATACATTGGGTATTTACACAGACCAAGCTGCTGCAGGATTAGATGTAGTGCACCCTAGAGGCGTACAATACGGTTTGTCTTCAGTTGGTGGCGAGCGTAAAGGTTTTGTGGCTGATTTTAGCTTAGAGCTTGAAAACAACCATATCGAATTTGGAGCATGGATTGAAGAAGATACCTACAACCGTACCCAAAAACGTTTAAACAAAACGGCCGGCAGTTCTGATGGTGACGTAATTTGGGATGAAGTGGCCTATTACAGACGTGACTACACCTCTGTTCGGGATACAACTCAGTTATACATCAAAGATACCATTAGCTTAATGGATGATGATTTAAAGCTAGAAGTCGGTATGAAATCTTTAAGTGTTGATTACTCTCTAGATGGATACCGCGATTACAACGATTACGAAATTGACGGAGCAGCAGGTTACGGCCCTCAATCTGTTGGCGGAGAGTTTAGCAATCACTTTTTGCCTTCAATCGGCGCTGTGTATGCTTTAAATGACAACGACCAACTATTTGCCTCGTATTCTAAAAACTTTGCATTACCAAGTGGTACGGACGATATCTATGACAATGCCATTAGTTTTGAAGCAGACACACCTGAAGGAGAAGAAGCCGATAACGTTGAAATAGGTTACCGTACTAACCAAGAAAACTTTAATGCCGCTTTAGCATTATTCTACACCCGCTTCGACAATCGTTTATTTGCTAGTAACGTTATCAACCCTGCAACGGGTCAGCCAGAAGGTTTTTATATTAATGGCGGCGCATCAGAAGCTGTAGGTTTTGAATTGAGTGGGGTATATCAACCAGAAGCATTCAATAAAGAACTATACTTCAATGCTAACATTTCATATAAAGATGCAACCTTAGTTGATGGATTCGGAACCAATCCTGCCGGTAGTCGTCTAGCAGATAGTCCCAAGTGGCTAATGACAGGCGGAATAACCTATGAGCCGACAGAATGGTTTGTGGCTAATATTTCAGCCAAATACACAAGCAGCCGTTACACGGATTACGCAGAAACCTATACAATGGACAGCTACACTTTAGTTAGTGCATACATTGACTTAGGCGGTGTAAACCCATTTGGAATGCCAGAAAACGTTAGCTTACGTTTAAACGTGGATAACTTGTTTGATGAAGAAGTCTTGTCATTTGCATTTATTGGCTCACCATTTTATCGACCGCTTAACCCTCGTAACGTCCAAGCGTCGTTAACGGTGAACTTTTAATCAAAAATGAAACTATAGAACTAAATACTAAACAGTAAACTAGTTCCTTTAGTTAATGTCAAAGAAGGGAATACTTAGCAGTATTCCCTTTTTATTTGTTGAATAATTAGATTTAATGAACATCTTTTAGCTTGCTATAACGCTTGTTCAAAAAGGGAACTCAAACTCAGAGGGCACCGTGCCAACAGTGTATTTCGGGCGGCCAAAAATTATGAATAAAGTATAGAGTCAAATAAATAAACCAACAAGAAGTCATGGAATACAGTCTAACTATTTCGCCGCTTTATTACCTTAAATCTCCCACCTTACCAAAAAGAACTACCCTCCTGTAAATAGTGCGACATCAGCCATCAAACAATTAAGAATGTAGTACACTATGCAAAATAATAATGACTGTCTTTAATTACAAAGAGAATTCGTATGAAGTTAAGACACTTAATCACTTTGACAGTTTGTGTAATTGTTATCACTCCCATGACCTTGTTTTGGGCTTGGCCCTATTCAAAAGCATTAGACTCTCAAGTAGAAGAAGTCAGTCAAAAACACCTCGTCATTGCCAAAAACCTTTCAGCTACATTCGAACGCTATTATCAAGATATAACCAGCCTATTTTCAATCGTAGATCAACAGTCTACCACTCAAATTAATTCATCAGAGTTTAGTGCGCTATTAGCAAGCTACAAATTTACCGAAATCACTCAGATTGATGAGAATGGCAATGTCAAAAGCTGCCTTTTTACAGCTAGATTAAGCTGCCCACAACAAATCAACCAGGATATTGTCAGCCTAGCCATGGATACACTTCAGGGGCAAAGCATCAAACTATCCACTGTCACTGAAGACTCAAGTATAAACAGTGGTCCCATACTTTTAGTCGTGAAACGGAACAATCAAGGGATTCTACTCGCCTACCTTTCAACTGAATATATTATTGAAATGGGAAAAAGAGTTGCATTTGGAGAAAAAGGGCATGCAGCCATCATAGATCAAGCCGGCAATGTATTGGCCCACCCACTAGACTCTTGGATCCAAGAAAGAAAAAACATTGTTCAGATCAGCGCTGTTTCAAAAATGCTCGAAGACAAAACTGGCGTAGAAAAATTCTATTCTCCAGCATTAAAAGGCGACATGATTGCTGGATATACCCATGTCCCTAATGCCAATTGGGGAGTGATGGTTCCACAGCCCATAAAAGAGTTAGAAGACAAAGCAAAGACCATCGATGAAACTGCAATACTTGTCATGTTATTGGGTCTAGGGCTTGCTCTACTGATTACCATCCCAGTGTCTTTCATTTTAATCAATCCCATAGAAAACTTATCAAGAGTGATTAAGTCAATTGAAAAGGGAGAAACTAATGTCGATTTACAATGGAAGTTATCAAAAATCATCCCCAAAGAAATTCGTGATCTTAAGGAGTCCTTTTCTAATATGATGAACACCGTTGAAACCAATAAAAAAGAAATATCAAAGCTGGCTTATTATGACGCTAATTCAGGGTTACCTAACAGAAATTACTTTTACCGATTAGCACACACAGCCATAAAGAATATGCCTAAGCTGAATCATAAAGGCGCGCTCATCTTTATAGATTTTGATGGTTTCAAAACCGTAAACGATACCTATGGTCATAGAGTGGGTGATGAACTACTGTTCCGATTTGGGCAACGATTAGCTAGGCATTTATCCTTTAACCCCGAGCATATCAACACAGTCGAGCTACTGAAAACACCGCCAAAAGTAATACCTGCTAGGCTAGGGGGAGATGAGTTTGTGGTGTTACTACAAGATATACAGCATAAGACCGCAGTTGAAGAATTAATAAAGCAACTATTCAAAACCATGTTTTCTAAATATTCACTTTCAGAAGGTTTAGAGTTAACCCTCACTGGGAGCATAGGAATATCTTTGTTTCCTGAGCATGGTCATACTTATGATGAACTAATGAAATCGGCTGATGTTGCTATGTATAAGGCTAAATCAGCAGGTAAAAACTGCATGTATTTTAGTGAGCCTACTGATTAGCGTCTCTCAACAAATTTAAAAAATATGAAAACAATTCTGAGTTAGATCGTAATTTTAGTTTGGCATAGAGTTTAGCGCGATGAACCCTTTCCGTGCCTGGCGAAATATGTAAATTGTCTGCAGCAGACTGTGAAGAATGCCCTGTGATAACCAGTTTCGCTATTTGACGCTCTCTGGCTGTCAATAAATCAGGCTCAAAATGGTTCAGTAAATAGTTTACTCTTTCTGACACAATCGATGACAAAGGAGTGGCATTTTGCCCTTGCTTAACGGCAAACTCCCAATGTTTTCTGATAAGGCCAATAATAAGCTGGCAGGTACTTTTAAGTGTTTCTAGCTCCTCGTTGCCAAACGTCGCATTTGGCGAGTGTCTACCTATACAAAACTGTATAAAGCCTAGTTCATCACAGTTAATAAACACATAAACCAAATCCTCAATACAGCTCACTTGATAGTAAGTAATGTACATATCAGACTGCTTAAATCCCTCTGGCATTAATTCAGCCCAAGGATACAGCCCGTCAGAAAGATTACTTACAAACCCTTGATAAGCAGGGCTGGCCACATAAGCCCCATCTAAAAACCGTGCATAAAATATTTTATCTTCGTTCTCTGTTAAGTTTGAAAACAATAGCTCTGGGGCTTTATGTTTGTTGTAACAAATCGCTGAGCTGCTATCAAAGCAGATAACAACAGACAGAGCTTCAACTAAGACATTAAAAAAGTGGCTAGTGCCCAGTGCATTTACCAACTTAGTTTGCATTTCGGTACTTAGAAAATCATTACGACTACTTTGCATAAAGCATTCCCATCACATGTCATCTTTGTGGGTTAATAGCCATTTTCTAAACTGGCGAATAGCATAATCATCTTGGCGCTCTCTGTCATAAAGTATATAAAAACGCTGTGAAGGCTTGAAGCTCTCTTCGCAGGCTACAATTAACTCCCCTTCAATGATGGCATCACGGACCAAATATTCTGGCAGAATCGAGACCCCAATATTGTTCTTCACTGCCTGCAACAAATAAATAAAGTAGTCGAAGTATTGGCCCCCTATCATAGAAATTTCTTTTTCAGTCATCCCTGCTTTTAAGAACCACTCATCGGTTGTAGACATGGCGTTACTTTGATGAATAAAATCAAAATCGGCGACTTCTCGCATAGTTTTAACAGGCTTTCTACCCCGTAAATATTTTGGAGTACATACTGCGAAATACGTATCATGTCGCAATGGCTCTGCATAATAATGAGGCCAATCACCATCGCCCCATAGTATCGCAAAATCACAACGACGGGTGTTACGGGCAACCGACTCAAAGTCAGTACCTAAGTCAATTTCAATATCAGGATAATTAGTATAAAACTCGTTTAACTTGGGCATTAGCCATGCAATGGCGAAAGTCGGCTCAGTCACCACTTTTAACTTAACTGTCTTAGTATATTCGGTATTAGAGGATATTTTTTGAGTCACAGCGTTTAAGCTGTTTAACATTTTATGAACTTCTTCAGCATACTGCTCGCCCACCGGCGTCAAGGTGAGTTGATTATCTTGTCTGTAAAACAACTCACGACCGATTAGCTTTTCCAAATTTTTAACTTGGCGGCTCACCGCACTTTGGGTGAGATGCAAAGCATTGCCAGCGTAGGTCATATTCAAATGATGTGCTACGGCATCAAAACACTGTAATGAAATAATTGTAGGGAGTTTTCCTCTCAACATCTGGGCCACCTTACTACTAGTTTACTATACAAATTCATGCTCCTTTAACGCTCATCAGAGTTAACACACGCTGAAAGAACTAAAGCTGGTTGCAATGTATAGAGACAAAAAACTAAGTAGTGGTTTTATAAACCATTCCATTTTGGAATGCCATCATTAGTTTTCATCGTTTGCAGCCAAAAAGTTCTTTCAATAATATATGAATAAGATAGGCATTCAGAACAAATACTTTCGGCGTTTAGAAATTTATCTATCGGTAAAGGCAACCAAACATAGTGCCTCAACATTCTATCTCGTATTCAATTACTGTGGCTTAAAGTATCGAATGATTAGCCAATAGCAAGCGATTATATAGACGTTCATAACGTATCCACTTTCAACTGAGACTTGCAATAATGCTAACCAAGAATAATCCATTGCGTGAACATATATCATTAGCTTTAATTGGCTCATTCGCCGCCAGTGTAATTGAATTTCTGCCACTAATGGTGGGCACAATTAGCGATGTTTTACATGTATCGCCAGATGTGGCTGGATTTATATTCATGTGCAATTTTCTAGGTATAGCTATAGGGGCTTTTTTTTCAATTTTTGCAATGCAAAAATTAAATTTAAAAAAGTGTTTTATTCTAGGAATAACATTCATTTCCTTTGCAGAGCTATGGTCTGCTTTCATAACAAATACAGATCTATTATCAATTGTTAGATTTGTATCAGGTTTAGCCTCTGGTTTAATTAGCGGTAGCGTTGCAGCAGCCATCACCTTGTATCCTAGACAAAAACGGGGCTTTAGCCTCTATATGGTTGGCATGTTTGCCACTAGCGGTATAGGGCTATTCATTCTTCCTTTTATCACTGATAGCTATGGTACTAAAGGGCTTTTCATTTCTCTTTCTGTATTAGGTTTTTTATCACTCATTTTGCTCACTACCCTTTCTTTGCCAACACAAAGAAAAGCCCCCCCAGTCTCTGACACTGACACCTTATCATCGTCAGGAAAAGCCAGCGAAATAATTGCTTTATTAAGTTGTATTTTATTTTTAATGGTAGGCATTGGGGGATCTTGGGCCTTCTACGAAAGGCTTGGTTTATCATGGGGTATAGACATAGGTGATATTATTTTTGTGTTGTCAGCTAGCGCCGTCTGCGGTTTCTCTGCTTTTTTTGTTGAACGCAGTGAAAAGCTAGTCAAAAGCCAATATCTTATTCTATTTGGTGTCATAACTACCTGGCTTTCCATTATCTTTTTATCAACGGATAATAAAGGATTTACATTCTATTCAATTAGCTTGTTTTTAACAGGGTTAGGTTGGGCTTATACCGTTCCCGTTATACAGGGTAAGTTAGATCGTATTAGTAGCGATAATAAAACGACTGCTGCTTTATCAATGCTTATGTATTGGTGCGGCCTCTCTTTTGGACTGTGGATCCATGGCTATATACTAAATGCCACAGGAAGTTTTCAAACTACCCTTTTATCATGTGGCTTTTTTTACACATTAAGCTTGCTATGTTCACTCTATGTTATTTATTCAAACTCTTCTAATAATGAAAAGGTTTGTTAGAACTTTAGCATGATACTTGGCGCAACGAATTCAAAATGAAAGGCTTCAACAATGAATGACAAAAAAATTGCAATTATTCAAAGACCTTCAGCAATCTTAGATTTAAAAGAAGGTGTGAGACGCGCGGAGTTAGCTATTCGTGAAGCATCAGAAAACGGTGCAGAATTGATAGTATTTCCAGAAAGCTGGCTAACTGGCTATCCAGCTTGGGTGTTTGAGCTTGCTATTTGGGATGACGCTGAAGCTAGATATTGGCATGGTGAATTTCTAGCACAGTGCCCAACTATAGATTGCGACAGGTTAGCCCCAATTAGACAAGCAGCCGCTGATTGTAGCGTTAATGTACTGCTAGGATTAAATGAGAGAGCAAGACCACATGCAGGCTCTATCTATAACAGTACCCTTTTGATAGGTACAAAAGGACAAACTTTAAATGTGCATCGAAAATTAACGCCCACTCATACCGAACGTATAGCTTGGGCTCAAGGTGATGGGGCAGGCCTTAACGTCGTTGATACGTCCGTAGGCAGAGTAGGATCATTAATTTGCTGGGAGCATTGGCATCCATTAATGCGCCAAACAATGCACTTTCAAGATGAGCAAATTCATATTTCTTGTTGGCCTGACATGGCCGACAGCCACATAACATCAGTAAAACACTATGCTTTCGAAGGCAGATGCTTTGTTATATCAGCGGCACAATTTTTAACTGCTTCAGACGTTCCAGAGCCTTTAAGAAACGCCTACAAAAAAGGACTTGGCGCAACAAGCTCTGTTACTGCAGATGAAAATGTATTTTTCAACGGGGGCAGTGGTGTAGCAGGGCCAAATGGTGAATGGGTTGTAGAGCCTATGTTTGATGAAGCAGGTATCATCTACGCCAGCATCAATCTGAATGAAGTTAATCAATACAAGCATGACTTGGACGTAGTAGGACATTATTCTCGTGAAGATATTTTCCAATTATCAGTCAATAGGAGCGCTCGGAAAAGCGTAATACTGCAAGATGACATATCAATGACACCACAGGCAAAACCAACATAAAATATTGAGGTTAAGCATTGTATGAACCAAGGTAAACATTTGAGTAACCGCCTCCCTTCATTGGCCACTTGGCAATTAGAACGTAGAGTTGGACTCAAAAACCTAGAAAAAATTCTTCCTGACTTGATGAGTGTAAATGCCAGAAAAACAAAACCTTTAACTTCATCATTCGATAAAAAGTTAGACACCATGCCTAGCTTACAAGCATTAATACAACATGATGAAGTTGAATCTGCTCTGGTTTTAAAAGGTAATAATATTACATTTGAGTATTATGCAAAAAACTTCTCAATATCAAGTTTACATAGCGCGCAATCTTCAAGTAAACCCATTAGCCTTTTACTGTTAGAAAAAGCTATTTTGGCGCGGAAAATATCAATTAATGACAAGGTAGAAGACTATATTCCTGAAATAGGGAAAGGTTTCTTTGGCCATTCCATTAAAGAAATAATGAGCATGAAGGTTCCTCATGAATTTGATGAGATGACCGCATATACCGCTCCAGAAGGAAGCCGTCTTCATCAGCTTCGCATAGAAGATGAAATCAGCTTTGGATACTTACCCCTTAAAGGGGCAGAGCCAATCGCACGAAGAGAGTTTGCCAAAAAACTCAAAAGCCGTTCCCCTGAAGTAAATAAAAAAGTAAACGACAGTTCCATTATATATGCAACTATAAATACGGAAGTAGCAGGGTGGGTTTTAGAGCGAGCTATGCAAACACCATTAGCGTTGCAAGTAAGGGAGCTAATGCATGAGATTGGAGGCGAAAACACTGTTTATATGTCTCTTGATCATCATGGCGTACCTAGCATTGGTGCAGGCTTGATTCTAACAACTAGAGATTTTGCCCGCTATGGTATGTTACTTCGAGACTGCACTTACTTGTCGACAGTTAGAAATGAAGTAGGTATCGAAGATTCTTATTCTAATGATAAATATTGTCTTTCATTAACAGTGAATGACTTGGGTTACGCACATTCAGGTTGGGGCGGACAACATGTATTCGTTAGCCCAGAGACAGATATCGTAATTGTATTGTTTGGAGGAATTAATGGCGAAGATCCGATGCCGCAATCTTATTTTAAATTAATAAATTCTGCGATAAATGAACTTACATCCTATTATGTTGGCTCACCCTCATAACATGGCTCTACTTTACCAAAGTGATAGTCGCCATGTAACCCTCTCCTAAATAACCCACCTAAAATTTTACACACGTTTTTTTTCAATTTTGTTATTCAAGTTTATTACAAATGTTGTGTATGACGGAACTTAAAGAACTAGCCCCTAAGCCATTCCATTTTGTAATGGCACTAGAAGTTTTCGTTGTTTGCTGATGAAAAAACCAATCAATAAGATATGCAGCAGCTGAATATTAAAATAATAACTATTACGACCAACATGATTCGAGGGAGAATTTCATTGTTTAAACCAAATAAATTGAGAGTGGCAATTTGCTGTGCTTTTATGGGCTCACCAGTATTAAGTATGGCGCAAACTGCGCCAGAAGATACAACTCAAAAAACCAAAGACATTGAAACAATATCTGTTACTGCAACTCGTCGCGAAACTACGATTCAAGAAGTACCTTACAGTATTTCAGCCTACGGTGGTGAAGCCCTAGCAAACGCAGGTATCACTGATTTTTCTAGTATTGCTCGATCCATCCCAGGTTTGGTTTTGACAGATGTCGGACGTGCTAAAAACGGTATATCTTCAGGCATCATAATGCGTGGTCTTAACCTTACAGGTGGCGCTCAAGAAGACTTCGCTATGACGACCGATCCAGTTGTGTCAATCTATTTAGGTGAAACCCCTCTGTTTGCCAACCTTGAACTACGTGACATGAATCGTGTAGAAGTACTCAAAGGCCCACAATCAACCTTATATGGTTCAGGCTCTTTAGGCGGCACCATACGCTATATTCCAAATAAACCTGAATTTGATGAAATATCAGGAAAAGCCCAAGCTAAACTATCATCTACTGATGGGGCGGGTGATGTAAACCATGATGTTGAGTTCACATTAAATGTGCCATTAAGTGACAATTTTGCCATACGTGGTGTCGTTACTCAGCTGGCAAATGGAGGTTACATTGATAGCGACTATATCGCAGGATTAGATGCCAACAAGCAACCTACTGGTGAGTATTTCACAGTGAAAGATATCAACGACGAAGACGTGTCCATGGCTCGCTTATCTGCTCGTTGGGTCCCTACAGATACAACTGAGGTACTCCTCACTTACAACATGCAAAAAGATGATGTGCAAGGCTCTTCGGCAACCTCAGAAGGCCTAGACGGTTATCAAACAGCAGCAAAAATCATTGATCAATTCGAACGCGAAACTAACATTACTTCGCTTGTCATAGAGCATGAACTGGGGTTTGCTGACTTTACGTCTTCTACTTCTATTACTAGCAACGAAGCCGAAAGTAGCTATGACCAAAGTTACAACTATGGACACTCAACCTGGTGGGGGCCTTATTACATTTCTTACTATGGTTACACCGGTGGAACCTCCCCTGCATCAGAAATTATCATCGGCGAAAAGTCATTTAAAACAGATACTATCACCCAAGAGTTTCGCTTAGCGGGCTCTAACGATGACAATTTAGACTGGCTGTTAGGTGTTTATTACAATTCAGTCGATTTTGAAGCAGAAGCGTTCGACTTAGTGTATGGATTAGACGAGGCTTTTAATATTACCAACCCAGTAGGAACCGACGTGGGTTATGGCAACATTCAAAAAACTGAGTTCGAAGATTACGCGATATTTGGTGAGGTCACTTATTATCCCACCGAAGAGCTTAGCATCACCGCTGGCCTGCGTTATTTTGAGCAAAATTTTTATGCAAAACAAGAAGTGCTACTTCCAGCTTGCGAAGAGTTTTGGAATACCACATTAGGCTTCTTTAGTTGCGGTGATGCTGAAAATTCTGGAATAGACCCAAGGGGCTATGCTGCAGGAGAAGACGAAAAAGATTTCAGTGATCTGCTATACCGCTTAAACGTAGCTTACGATGTAGACTTAGATACCAAAGTTTACCTAAACATTTCGCAAGGGTTCCGTCATGGCGGTGCTAATGGTTTACCGACCACTGGTATCTTTGCAGAAAGTGAGGAGTACCTCTTTTTCGAACCTGATAAAACAACCAACTATGAAGTGGGCGTAAAAGGCAGCATGCTAGATGGCGAGCTTTACTATAGTGCCACCGCTTACTACATAGACTGGGAAGACCCAATTCTGTTGGTGCAGTCTCCGAATGGCGGCTTTCCTGCGATGATCAACGCTCAAAGTGCTGAATCTCAGGGAATTGAACTTGAAATGAATGCTAATTTAACAGACAACTTAAAGTTAAACCTTGGCTACACCTATACTGAAGCTAAATTATCAGAAGAGTTCACGGCCCCAGATGGAAGTTATGCAGGCGCTGATGGTGAAATTTTACCTGGCATCCCAGAGTCAACCTTAGTCAGCTCTATGATTTATAAGCAAGAATGGGGCAATGGACAATTAACAGCTCAAGTTGGCTTATCTTATAAAGGAGGGTTTGCAACCGGTTTTAATAATCCTTCAGTCTTTTATGAAACAGGGTACGATGAAATCTCCTCTTCTACTTTGTGGAATGCCAGTGTCCGATACGACATAGACCAATGGTCAGTTGCCTTGTTCGCTGAAAACTTACTAAACGCAGATGATGCAACAGCATCTGATGGTGATGGCAAATACATCATTGATGCGGCAGCAGGTGAGGTAAAAGCAGGTGAGCAATACGACATTGCACAGTTAGGAGATCAAGTATACAGAGTGCGCCCTCGTACCGTAGGCGTATCTGTTAGCTATAAGTTCTGACACAATAAGAACCAGTACTTAACTATTGATGAGAATGGATATTTTGGATCAGTCTGACGATCATTACCACAAGCTGATTCAGTCAAGTCTGGCCGCTAACAATATTAATCATGCGGCCAAGCTTTGTACTGAAGCACTAAAAAAAGACGCGACTAATGGGGAGCTCTGGCAAGATCTATCAGAGATTAGTCTGCGCTTAGGGCAAACCAAAATGACAATCAATAGCGCCTTAAAAGCTATTGATTGTGGTCCCCAAAATGTGTGGCACTTTTTTCACTTAGCTGGATGTTATTTACAATTTCAAACTTTTTCAGCAGCGACCAAAGTACTTGATAAAGCCTCATCTTTACTAAACAGTAACAATAGCGCTCAAGAGTGGGATAAACTTGGAGAATTACGTTACATGGCCAATCAACTCGATTTAGCCATTAATGCACATACCCAAGCATTAAACGTTGAGCCAGACAGCAAGCGCAGCCGCAATCAATTGGCGGCTTTGCTTCGTTTTAACGGTAAGTTAACCGAATCTGAAACCTTGTACCGAGAAGTCATCGAATTAGAGCCTGACAATTATCAAGCCTGCTATAACTTATCTCAGTTACGCCGCTTCAAAACAGCTGAAGATATTATTCCGCTGCTAAGCCGCTGTAGTCAGTTATTACCAGCGAGTCACCATGGCCATATTATGCTGCATTATGCTCATGGCAAAGTGTACGAAGACTTAGCTGATTACCCTAAAGCGTTTCAACACTTAAGTACTGGTGGTGCAATAAAGCGCAAGCAACGCCCCTATGATATCAAGCAAGATTTAACTTTAATGGAAACCATAGTAAGGTTTTCTGAAACACTTAAAAAACACGTGAGTGAGGCGGCTCTAACACCATCACAAACGCCAATTTTTATTGTAGGACTGCCCAGAACAGGCACGACATTGGTTGAGCGTATTATTGCCAGTCACCCAAATGTGGTCAGTGGCGGTGAACTCAATGCGTTTCCTATGGCCTTACTAGAAGCAGGAGGCAAACCTATTGCCGCAGGGCTTGAAGGTGTAGATCAAGAATTAGTGCAAAGCGTTACTCCTGAAACTTTAAACAATATGGCAAATCGCTATTTACAACTTGCGAACAACTATGTTGAAGGCTCACCGTTTTTTGTAGACAAGCTGCCTTATAACTTTTTATATTGTGGCCTGATTTTACAAGCCATACCCAATGCAAAAATAATTCATGTAAACCGTAACCCCTTTGATGCCGCGCTGAGTAACTTCAAAATGTTATTCGATAGAGGGTATGAATACTCATATTCGTTAGAAGACACAGCTGATTTTATCGCTGGATATCGGACAATGATGCAACAGTGGAAATTACAATTTCCATCACAAATACACACCATAGACTACGAACAACTGGTTCAGTCTCAAGAAATAGAAACACGTAAGTTACTGGCTTTTTGTGAATTAGATTGGGCATCAGAATGTCTTAACTTTCATCAAAACAGTACCGCCAGCCAAACAGCGAGTGCCAGCCAGGTGAGAGAGCCGATTTATAGTCGCTCTGTAGGTCTTTGGCGTCAATTTCACACCCAATTAAGTCCGTTACTTGATGCCTTTGCAAAGCATGACATCAAGCCCAACGACAGTAAGGAACAATAATGGCAAAGCTAGACGTTTTCCAATCAATGTGGGCGATGGAATATAAACGCCCCGATGGCTTTGAGTTAAGTCTTGAAGAAAAAATAAAAAAAATATCAAATGCAGGCTTCAAAGGGGTCAGTTTTGATATTGGTTATCACCCGTTAGAATTAATAGAAACTGCTATACCGTTATTACAAGCACACAGCTTAGATTTGGTATACAACGCCTTTGTAAAAAGTGTTGACCACTACAAAGATATTATCGAGTTTGCAACTAAACAGCCTATCAAACCCAGATTTATCGCAATAGTAGGTCAGATTGAACCTTGGAGTGTTGAACATGTAGCAGGTATCACAAAACAGTGGTTGGCTATTGGTGAGCAAGCAGGCATCCCTACCCACGTTGAAATTCATCGCAACTGTATGACCAACGATTTGTTGTTTACTTTGCAACTTATGGAGCAAGTACCTGAGCTACTTATGATAGCTGATTTATCTCACACCTTAGTGAATCAAGAATATTACCTACCCCTGCATGACCTAGCGAAACAACGTATCTCTGAATTTTTAACAAAAGCAGAGGCTTTTCATGGCCGCGTTGCCACAAGAGAACAAGTACAGGTACCTTTTATGTTCCCTCAAAATAAACCTTGGTTTGAATTATTTCAAACTTGGTGGTCAGAAGGGTTTGATAATTGGCTTGCTAGACACGGTAAACAAAGCGATGACGCATGCGTATTTTTATGCGAATTAGGCCCACCAGTTTATGCCATAACAGGGGCTGACGGTGAAGAGTTAAGCGATCGCTGGGAAGAAGCATTGATAATGCGACAAACCGTTCAAAACCTATGGCAACAATCATTAGAAAAAGCGTAATATTTTAGTTGTTAGCTCTGGTAGCAACAGCCTAAGTAAACTTAAAAACGTATTTCAAAAAAATACAGAAAGATAGAGAATTAGCATGCGGCAACAAACCTGTGGTGAAGCACTCACTCGATTATTACAAGTCTATGGCGTCGATACGATATTTGGTATACCTGGCGTACATACTATTGAGTTGTATCGAGGCTTAAAAGGCTCACACATAAAGCATGTCACGCCACGCCATGAGCAAGGAGCAGGCTTTATGGCTGATGGCTATGCCAGAGTCACAGACAAACCTGGAGTGTGTTTTATAATAACAGGGCCAGGTATGACAAATATTGTCACCGCCATGGGCCAAGCACTACAAGACTCTATTCCTATGTTGGTGATTTCATCAGTAAGTCGCATGCAGCAGTTAGCCATGGGTGAAGGGCGTTTACATGAGCTATCAAACCAGTTGGCTCTTACCTCTGGGGTATCTCGTTACAGTCATACTTTATTGAGTGTAGACAACCTACCTAAAGTGTTAGCCCAAGCTTTTGCGGTTTTCAGTAGTCAACGACCCGGCCCTGTGCACATTGAAATCCCTATTGATGTATTAGCACAAGATGCGAGCTATTTAGATATGCAACCTTGGCCTGTGCCCCAAGCACCAGCGCCTCAACCTGATAGCATCAAACAAGCAGTTGCTATACTAAGCCAAGCGAAGCGGCCGATAATGATATTGGGTGGCGGAGCTAAAAAAGTAGATTTTGTTGCCCTAGAGCTTGCAGAAAAACTCAACATGCCAGTAGTAAATACCTGTAATGGTAAAGGTGTAGTGCCACCGGATCACCCCTTAGCAATAGGCTCTACCCCCTCTCATCCAGCCATTCGTGAAGAAATAGAAAAACAAGCTGACGTAGTTCTTGCGGTGGGTACTGAGCTGGCAGAAACTGATTATGATTTTTTCTTTTTAGGTGATTTGCGCATCAAAGGAAAGCTCATTCGCATTGATATTGATAGCGCACAACTGATGCGAAACCATAGACCAGACTTACCCATTTTATCAGATGCACAACAAGCATTAAGTGCTATCAATTGCAGTCTATCTGCCGTTAGAACCCAAAATATAGATATAGTACATTCACGTTGCGATACCTTACGTAAAGATACCCAAGATATGAAAAAGCCCATCTACCGAGATTTTTTCAAAACCATCACAGATACTTTAGGTGACTGCGTTATCGTCGGTGACTCTACCCAACCCGCTTATTACGCCCAAGCTTATTATGAAACCAACAACACAGCACGGTACTTCCATTCAACCAGTGGCTACGGCACCTTAGGCTATGCGTTTCCTGCAGCTATTGGCGCAAAAATAGGTGAACCCAACCTACCTGTAATTGGTTTAACAGGTGACGGGGGTGGACAATTTAGCTTAAACGAAATTATCAGCGCGGTGGACGCAAATGTTCCTGTTATCTATATCGTTTGGAATAACCGAGGTCATGGTGAAATACGCCGTTTCATGGATGATGCCAAAGTCGAAAAAAATGGAGTAGACATTATGCCCCCAGATTATGTGGCACTTGCCAAGGCTATGGGGTGCGATGGAGCGCATGCAAAAAGTCTCATAGAATTATCCACATTATTAAATCAAGCAGAAGCCTATAATGCCCCCTTTTTAATTGAACTTGACGAGGCAGCCCTTAACTGTGGTTACGCATTTTAGAGGTTGAGTAAGCCACGCCCTAAATATTAGTCACATAAAACAATTACACGTTAGGAAACAAAACATGACAATACAACAGAGCTCCTCAAAGAAAGAAGCCACAACCTCTCCCTTAATTTGGCTCAAACTATTGGGGTGCTCTCTATTTGGCGTGTTATTTTTCTTAGTGCCTTTTCAATATAATAATTCGTGGACAATCAGCCTAGGGCTAGTGGCAAGCCTGTTTACCCAAATGATTGGCGATAACATGAAAGTATTCACTTGTAGTGTCTTTTTCTTGGGAGCTGTGGTGGCGGTCATCTACAATTTAACCCCTAAAAGCGTTGCTAAAAAACTGCCTTTGAGTGAAAAATTTATCGCCTCCCATTGGTTATGGACCCTGCTGGCAATCATAGGTGGTGTAGCATCAAGTTTGACGTTTTTTCAGGTAGGTCCGGACTGGGTAATATCTAAAGAGACTGGCATAACGGCTTACATAGACGTTGCGGGTGCAATATTTTTGCTAATAGGATTAGGTTGTCTGTTTTTACCTTTTTTGACAGATTATGGACTACTCGATTTTATTGGCACGTTATTACAAAAAGCCTTTCAAAAGCTGTTTAACTTACCAGGCAGAGCCACTATCGATACCCTAGCATCGTGGGTAGGCTCATCCAGCATTGCCGTTGTGATGACAGACTCTCAATATAAAAAAGGTTATTACAGCGCCCGTGAATCAGCAGTAATTGCCACAAATTTCTCTGTGGTATCTATTCCTTTTGTGCTGTTAACCGCCCAAGTTGCAGGGATAGAAAGTCACTTTTTACAACTTTATGCCAGCATGATTTTTATCTGTGTTTTATGTGCGATTGTTACACCTAAACTGCCACCATTGTCTTCTTTTAAAGATGAATATTGTGGTGGCCAAGAAAAGCAATTAAATGAAGATGTAGATTTAGGAGAAAGCCGCTTAGCCTGTGCCACTCACAGAGCTATTGCTACGGCAAAAAAGGCACCGTCACCATTAAGCTCGATTAAAAAAGGCTTTTGGTCGATGACAGATATTTATCTAATGATGATGCCAGCAGCCATGACAATTGAATTTTTGACATTAGCGGTTTACAGCCACACAGGCATATTACAAACCCTGAGTTATCCATTTGTATTTTTACTCGAAGCCTTGAATATACCAGAAGCAGAAATGGCCGCACCGGGGTTATTTATTGGGTTACTAGACCAATTTGTACCTACTATAATTGCAGGTAATTTAAGTGAGCCTATCACTAAATTCATACTTGCTGGTTTATCAGTGACTCAACTTATATTTTTTGCTGAAACTGCCATACTGATTATGCGCTCGGCTATTCCTATCACCATTACTCAGTTAATTGCCATATTTGCCATCAGAACCGCTATTTCATTTCCGATACTGGTTGTTATTGGTCATATGCTATTTTGAGTACGTAAAAATACATAACATTCTTCGTATGTTTTACAGCTCTTAGCTGTGATTAGATGGTACATATATATTAGTAGTAATAGGTAGAACCATGGAATACATAAAAACAATAACAAAAGAGCATGTCTCAGCGCACGGCTTGCCAGCAATCACCTTTAAAGACAAATATATTTATGAGCAAGAATGCGACAAAGTATTTGCAAGCGGCTGGGCAAGTATTGGTTGTGGCCAGCAAATCAATAAACCTGGCGATATATTACCTATTCGAATTGCAGGCCAATCACTAATTGCTATTCGCAATAAACAAGGTGAAATAGGCGTGTTTCACAATGTGTGTCGCCACAAAGCCGCTCCTTTGGTCGATGAGCCTTGCAACAAACGCAGCTTAGTGTGCCCTTACCACAAGTGGTCTTTTAAAATAGACGGCGACTTACTGAGTGCCCCTCGGTATTTTGGTAACGATAACAAAGTCATGACAGCCGCAGACAAAGCTGACAAAGGCTTAATCAAAGTTCGCTTTGCAGTATGGTGGGATATTATTTTCGTCAATATAGATGGGACAGCAGAAGCTTTTGAAGATTTCATCAAACCGTTAGACAAACAGCTAACTTGCTATCCAAAAGACGACATTCGTATGATCAGCACCACAGATTACTCAGGAGACGTTAACTGGAAACTAGCTGTAGATAACTTTTTAGATGGCTATCATGTGCCCTTTGTTCATTCACAAGCTTGCAGCGTAGAGTCAGTCCTTGGGCAAGAAGATTTATTTTTGTCTGAGAATATTGTTGGTTTACATCTGCCCCATGGTGCCAGTGCAAAACCTGCCAAAACCGCCAAACAGTTGCCTCACTTTCATGGCCTACCGCCAGAGAAACAAGGAGCACAACAATGGTTTGGCATATTCCCTAATACTTTATTTTTTGTTGACCCATGTTGGGTGCAAACCATAGTGGTAAAACCTATGGGCGAAACCCACACTGCAGAATCTCTTAGTGTTTACGTGGTAAATGACGAAGCCGCGAGTGACGAGTATCAAGCCGAACAAGCCCGTTTGCATGAAGTATTAAACGAAGTAAACCAACAAGATATCGAACTACTCGATAAGCTCCAAATTACCCGTAGCAATAATATCGCCAACCAAGGGCACCTTAATGACGCTTGGGATCAAGTGAACATGACGTTTCACCAAATGTGGCTTCAGAAAATGACAGCTAAAACGGCTAACTAGGTGAGCAAATAAATAGATGAATAAATACACTAAGACCAAACAGAGCACACAAGTATGAGCTGTATCATTATTGGGGCGAGTCATGCTGGCGTTCAGGCCGCGATTAATTTACGCACCCAAGGATATACCGATGGCATCACCCTGATTAGCGCCGATAAGGTTTTACCTTATCAACGCCCGCCTTTATCTAAAGCGTTTTTACAAAACACCTTACCTGAGCAGAGGTTATGGCTACGTCCAGAAACCTTTTACCAGCAAAAAGACATTGATTTACGCCTAAGTACGCGCGTGGTCAAAATTGATAAACAAGAGCAACAGGTAGTTTTAGATAACCAAGAGCAGCTCAGCTACAGCAAGCTAATACTAGCTACCGGTGCTTCAATCCGTAAATTGACAATCCCAGGTAGCGGCTTAGAAGGGGTTCATTATTTACGGGACCATCAAGACACCCTTGGCTTAAGAGACCAATTGCCAGAGACCAATAACGCAGTTGTCATTGGTGGCGGTTACATAGGACTAGAGGCCGCCGCATCACTTAAAAAACTCGGTAAGAATGTGACCTTGTTGATCAATAGCGAACGCCCGCTGCAACACCTTACTAGCCCAGTAATCAGTAATTACCTAAGTAACTTACAACAAAAAAATGGAGTTGATATTCAACCGTTAGCGCCAGCAACAGCAATTATGGGTGAAGGCAACAAAGTCGTAGCAGTAGCAGCCGCAAATGGTCAGCAATACCCCGCGGATCTAGTGGTGGCTGGCATAGGTGTAACCCCAGAACAGTCCTTAGCCGAAGAGGCAGGCTTAGCGGTAGAAAACGGCATTAAAGTAAACCAATACATGCAAACTTCAGATGCTAATATTTTTGCTATTGGTGACTGTGTCAGTTTTTATCACCCAATGTATAAAAAGCAGATGCGTATTGAATCAGTACAAAATGCCACAGACCAAGCTAAAACTGCTGCATTGGCAATCTGCGGCACCTTAACGCCCTACTCAGCGACGCCATGGTTTTGGTCTGATCAATATGATGCAAAACTACAAATTGCAGGAATATCTGCAGGGTATGATGACATAGTGGTGCGTAAAGAATCTGAAAAAAGCCTAGCGGTATTTTACTTTACTGGTGATAATCTTATTGCGGTTGACGCCATTAACCAGCCAAAATCATTTATGATCACTCGTAAATATTTACATGACCTTCCTAAGGTAAATAAAACAAGACTGGCAGATTGCTCGCAAGATCTAAACAGTATTTTCACAGAATAAATAGGAGCACATAATGCCAAACATTACCTTTATTTTACCAGACGAAAGTCAAGTTACTGTGGCAGCAAACGATGGCGATAGCCTAATGCAAACTGCGGTAGACAATGGTATTGAACAGATAAGCGCTGATTGTGGTGGCTGTTGTTCGTGCGCCACTTGCCACTGTTTTATTGACAACAGCTGGAAAGAAAAATTAACCCCTGCCGATGATATGGAAACCGACCTGCTTGAAAACGCTATAGACAATGTTCAAGAAAATAGTCGTTTGTCTTGCCAGATATTTCTAGCCCCAGAACACGATGGCTTAGTCGTAGAAATACCTGAAAGTGAATGGTAACGAGCTACTTGAATAAGTGCTCCTAAACAAAGTAGGGAGGGAGAGCTATGTATCAACTAAAGCCCTTCTCAAGTGATCGATAGCGTATAGAGGTTGGGATGAATATTGATAGCTGACTATCGAGGAAATTAAACTATCTAATGCTGCCTTTTCATAGGTACGAGCAGACATATTTGACAAAATAAACTCAGCTATTTCTTTTTTCTTAATCTTCATAAACTCAAGTTTTCAATGATGATTAACGAGATTCATACCCATAAAGGGGCTGCATTTGGGTACCCAGTTATTCGTCGCTAACGTTAGAGTTTAGGCGCTGCTTTTTCTTGAAACGAAAGTCCAAACAAAAACAGCGCACTGATGAAATACGCCCCTGAAATTTCATAGGGTAGTGACAGCAAACGTGGCGCTAAATCTGCTGGTAAATTCCAAGGAAGATACATAGAGCCCGTTGCTGTAACCGAATGTATGATACCAAATAAGGAGAACACGCCGGCAACAGCTAAAAAGTAAGATGCTTGTTTTAGGCGTTTATCCATCATTAACGCCACCGTTGCTCCCCAAAAAATTGCCGTGAGAATATATCCTTGAGATAACACCCGCATGGCGTAATAACCATTGTACCAGTGGTTTGACAACAGAGTATTGAGTCCAAAATGCAGTTCAGATGCTAACCCGCCTTCTACAGCGCCATCAATTTTTGCTTGGGCAGACATCAAACCAAAATGCACAGTGTTCAATAACTCATCCATTTTTACATAGACTAGGTTAATCACTGCAGGAATCATTGCCACAATGATGGCTGGAGTATGGTTCGATTCTTTGGTTTTTGAACTTGAAAACGCCAAGGAGATAATATCGATACACACTATGACCAAGAGCGGCAGAAATACAGCTTCTGGAATATAGCTGAGCATAAAGTTTAACAAGCCACTAAAACAAATCACTAACATGGCTAGAATGGTAAACATACAATATAAGTGCCCTGCCCCCATACGTTTGTAGGTTTCGATACCCAGGTAAGGCGTGGTTTGCCCTACCCCACCAAACAGCCCAAGAGTAAAGGTGGCGGCCGCATCAGCGATAATCACGTTTCGTGTGGAATAGTTGAGATTAGATAACCGAGCAGCGGCTACTATGTTAGTCGCAATAACAGACACCAATATAGCTAGTGGTGCGATAATCGCTAGATAGCCTAAGGTATATCCGAATAAGTGCTCTAATCCCCCCATCTGTAAATAGGGAAGGTGTAGGCCTAACGTGTCTGCACTGTTAGAAGAAGCTGCGTGTTCTGGTATCAATCCAAAGCTTTCAAACACATAGTAAAGAGGCAAGCAAATCAACAAGGCAACCAAAGCACCGGGGGCACCTACAGGTAATCGAACATGAGCCATTAAACTAACAATACAAATAATTAAGGCCAACAAACCAATTAAAGGCATTTGAAACGCCGACAATACAGGGTTTGCCCCTAACCAAACAAAAGCGACACCAGCAATTGAGCCCAACATGCCAGCCATAGGAATAAAACGGCGAATAGCGTCGTTACAAAAAGCTAAGGCAAACTTGATTATGCCTAACCATAATGACGTCCCCATTCCCACATACCAACTGTAAAGCAAGGCTTTTTCAGGGTCCTCAAACTCAGCGTTGAAAAACTGTAATGAAGGGCCAACGATTAATAAAATAATCGCCACTACACTTGTGATATCAATGCCTAAAGGTATTGCCGTTTTTTGCTCACCTGTTTGCTTACTTAAGCTAATGGCCATTCTGCTATACACAAGGTTACCTAAGAGGACCCCTAAGGCTAACGCAGGCGTAACTTTTTCAATGATAAAAGTAACCGGAAATCCCACAAAAGACAGTAACCCCAGCATCACAAATAAGGTAACTACAATATCAAAGAAAAACGTAAAGAAAGCATTGAGCTCAGGCCGTAAACCTAGGTTTGAAAATAATTTACTGGTCATGATTTACTAGCCCGCCACTATTAGACTGCGCCATGCTCGATTGAACATTTGTGGTGTATTTAGAAAATAAATCATCGATTTCTTTGGCCCACTCTTTATGCCAATAGGCCTTTTTATCTTCACTTATCCAAGCAGCATCAATACCGTTTAAAATAAAGCCTTTGATATCTGATAAAGAAAACCCCATTTCTTCAACCAGTAGTACATATTCATTGGCTAAATCAGTGCCCATCATGGGAGGATCATCCGAGTTAATCATCACCTTCAAACCACCTTCTACCATGCGTTTAATGGCATGTTGTGGGTCTGCTAGATCATGCCAATGAGTGGTAATTGTGGTAGTTGAAGGGCATACGGTGAACACTATATCTCCCTTGGAAAACTCTGCCAGCATATCGGGGCAATCTACAATATGATAGCCATGGTCGATACGCTCACAGCCTAAAATATCTACAGATTTTTGTACATTTTCGGCGGGGCCAGCTTCACCTGCATGAGCGGTTAAACGCAAACCCTGTTCTTTAGCTAATTGAAAGGTTTCTAAGTGCAATTCTGGAGGGAATGGATTTTCATAATAATCTAAGCCAATACCCACAACTTTGTCACGCTGAGTGTTAAGAATGGTGCGCAAAAAAGCGAGGTTTTCATCTGCAGGCTTTTCTCGATTAACGCCGGGTATAAGCTGACATTCAATGCCAAAGTTCTCAAACGCTCTATTTTTACCGGCAACAACACCATTTAGACAGGTTGCATAAGAAACACCATATTTAAAATGCGCCTGAGGACTGAAAAACAATTCAACATATCGCGCACCATTCATATGGCAATTAGCCAAACACTCGTAAGTTACCCGCTCAAAATCTTGATGATCTACAATCGACTCACAAACCAAATTGTAAACATTAAGAAAGGTCGCTAAGTCTTTATCAAACTCATATAAATCAAGTGGCTTAGCGTACTCTGGCAATACAATGTTATTTTTAGCCGCTAATTCAATTAAGGTGAGTGGCATCACCGAACCTTCTAGATGCAGATGTAATTCAGCTTTAGGCAAGGCCGCCATTAATTCTCGTAATGTATTCAATGCACTTCTCTTTATTAGTTTTATTATGAAAAAGTCATTTAAAATATAAATTTAGTTTGTATGCAGTTCCACCATATACTAGGTCTAATTTATACAGCAAACTTTTAACTCGCTTCTGTCATGGGGTTTCATAAAATGCTGACACCACTAAATCATTATTGTTGAAATTGATATTACATTTAACTAAGTGCAAATTAAGCCAACTACTATGAACAATTCGTTTACCTAGTTGCAAGTTTTCTATGGTGTAAGCTGATAAATGTGTGGTGTCTAATTGCTTGATAATATTAGGGTAATAGACTCCTTGTGTAAAATTTCCACAAAGATAATAGACTTCCTTTCTAGCCTCGTTAGAGTAGAAACCTAGAACAGTTAAACCCAATATACATAGTGCAACAATAAGCTTCATTGTTAAGAGCCTTTAGTTAAGGGTCACCAAAGAGTAACCAGTGTATAAAATAATGCATCCAAGTAAAGTACAAACCATAGCTTTAATTTTGTTAAAGCTTGTTTTTGTTCCACAAATCAAGAACCAAAACATAATTGAATACATGACCAATTCACTTGCACTTTTAAGCAGTAAAAGTTGACTTGATGCCCCTCCTATCCAAAATTGCAGAGGCAAGCTTTTAAGGTAATAATCCCAAGACAATTGATACAAAATTGCCACAGGGATAACCCCCATACATAGCAATATCCAGAAATTAAATTTTCGCATGTTACTTACAATTATTTGCTGTGTTGTAAAGGTTATTACTGCTTATTTAGCTAACCGTAATTGATTAAAGGCATGAAAAACCTTGAACTGAGGTTTGCTCAATGAGTCATTTTAAACGGTCTCTACTCTGCAGAAGAGTGTCCATATAATGGTTAAACTCTTGACTAAATTGGTAAGGACTCTCGTAGCCAGCGACCGCCGTTACTTATGTCGACCGCCACACCTTCAGTCATCTTGATATTACCCATTGGTTAATCTATTTCGCTTTTTATATTCAGATGGCGTCATACCTTCTTTTTTCTTAAAAAAAGTATAAAACACGGATTTACTGTTAAACCCTACTTCATAAAAAACCTCTGTTATCGATTTTTGAGGTGCATTAACGAGCAACCGCTTTGCCTCATCAATACGATATCTATTGATAAACTCATAGAAATTAACCTGAAAGTGACGATTCAACGTGACAGATAAATCCTTAGTAGATACGTCTAGTGTTTTTGCCAATTCATCTATGGTGATATCAGGTAAAAGATAAGGCTTCTCAGACTCCATAATGGTTTCAATACGCTGGGTGTAGCTAGGTTGTTGCGCCTTTTTTTCATCCCCGATTTGTTCAGGTGTTTGCGCAAGTATTGGCATAATAGAATGGGACTTAGTGACACTATAAAATAGCAGTGAAACTACAAGTAAAAAGGTAGCGTAATAAGAAAACAGCCCTAAACCAATAAGGGTAGAGACATCAATCTCAACACGTAAATTCACCACTTTAAGGACACTTAAAATGACCTCCACAAACATAATAATTAAAAAGCCAACAAGTAATAACTTAAGCCAGTTCAAATCAATGGTAGAGATATCGGCTCGGGCTTCTTTATGGCGCGAGTGATAACGGGCAATAAGCACAAAACAGCTCACTATATAGAACATACGTAACAGTTTTATAGCAGTGTCAGAGGCGATGAAATGCCAAGTGTGATAAAGCTCCCAATTTTCGATGGAGATTTGCTTCGCAAGGTCACTTAGGCTGTAGTAAACCACAATTAAATAAACGGCATATGCCACAAAGGGAATAAGGTGAAGCAAATCTTTTTTGGTCAGTTTAAAGTCGCTGTATACCGAGGACCTAATATAGAAATACAGCAAAGCCGCATCTAAACAGTAAGCGAGACTGCCTACAAAAAACAAGTTGGGTTCAAAGTCCAAGACTTCAAACCTAAATCTCACTCCAAAAAATGTTAACTCATGAAATGCAATTAACGCTTGGCTTGCTAAAAAACCCGATAGTAAGTAAGCACTAATATCCGGCATTCTATGGCTAGAGATAAGCATTAGCGCAAACAAAATAGAAAGTACAAATGTCATCACTAGAATGATGTCATTCAAATTAAAAACGACGCTACTCATAAACTTAAATTAGATATCCGCTTTAAAAATTTAGCCGTAGTTAAGTAGTTTGCTTTCAAATATTAAAATACACAGGCTATTGGGTTAATTTGAAAAATTCGGCCAAAATCCACTAGGTGACAAATGCTAGCCTATTCTC
Source organism: Paraglaciecola sp. (assembly GCF_039943935.1). Lineage (GTDB taxonomy): Bacteria > Pseudomonadota > Gammaproteobacteria > Enterobacterales > Alteromonadaceae > Paraglaciecola. Next base: position 150,663 of record NZ_JBDUZQ010000004.1, on the reverse strand, counting down.
AAAGGGGATCCTATGAATTTATGTGAAAGAGTGACCAGAGGTTAACTTAAATACTTGAGGGCATTAAAATTGAACACGTTTCATGCTCTACCGTTTAAAAAGTAAAAAGGTTAGTCATTGAGACCAACCTTTGCATTATCATTTTTGTAGGCTTTAACTCACTCGAGCTGCTCTTTGGTAATCATTTACCACAGAGCAACTTTTTAGTTAAGTTGGTTCAGCCTTATTGACAACTAATGGTCGCATCTTTTGCAGTTTGAGGAACCAGGTTTATATCCGACACAGATATTTGCAATGCGCCTTCAGACTCTAAGGAAAACGGTGACACTATTTTTTCGAATTTAATGCCTTTATCAGCAAAACACTTCAAGTCGAAGCTTAAACTAGACCACTCATCTAATGGCAGAGTGCTAACCGACTCTGTTATGTCTAACTGAGTGCGACAGCTACCCTTCTCTTCAGAAAACGCTTCGCAATTCATAGCAACATACACTTTATCAGCTGGTTTGCTATCCAGTTTAACTAACATAGACAAGCTACTTTGAAGTAATAAATCCTTAGTGATATCTTCTCTGAAACTACTCTTGCTTCTAATTCTCACGCCCGCTAATTCATTACCATCCAACTTGATTGAAAATGAGTCTTCTTGAACTTCCCTATCTACTGTGCGGTATGCAAGTCCTTCTATTTGGTGAGAGTTAGCACTAACTAGAATTTCTTCATCACCAGTAAATAGATGCATTAACCAAGGCTGGTGCATAGCGCCTGTGTATAGGTGCCTGACTTGTGCTTTGTCCACATCTAAGGCTACGAATTCAGATAAGTTATCATCTAAAACATTCTCATCTTGGTATGTCAGACCAAAGCCATACGGTAATAATGGCGCATAATCAGCATCACCAAAGTTAACATTTGATTGCTCTGCAGACTTAGGCCAAGAAAATGATAATTTACCTTTAAAGTCATGTTGCACCGAACCATCAGCATTAGCTAATACGACCTCTGCCACTCCGTTTCCTTCAGAGCCTGGTAACCAAGCTGCCACAAGGGAGTCAGATGCATTCAACTCAGCATTGATCCACATTGGCCTTCCAGAAATAAATATGGAAACAACCGGTATACCTTGAGCTTTAAGTTTTTTAACTAATGCTAAGTCTCGTTTGTCCCCTTGTTGATAGCTTAAGTTTTCTCTATCACCGTGACCTTCTGCATAGGGCTCTTCACCAAAAACAACAATAGCAACGTCAGGCTTGTCTTCGAATTCACCATCAACATTTAGATTAATCGTGCCACCAGCTGCAGTAACTTGCTGCTGTAATCCATCATAAATTGAAGTGCCACCAGGAAAGTCTGCATTAGTATTATTGGTACCTTGCCACGTAATAGACCATCCGCCAGATTGCTTGCCTATATTATCTGCAGCATCACCTGCCACTAAAATCGACAGTTTAGGGTCTAACGGAAGTAAATTATTTTTATTTTTCAGCAGTACTAACGATTCTCTTACTGCTTTGCGAGCCACGTCTCTATGACTTTGTTGACCAATCAACTCTGTCTTGCCAGAAAATTTACGGTCTGCAGGGCTAGGTTTGTCAAACAAACCTGCACGCACCTTAACTCTTAAGATACGGGTCACCGCATCATTGATCCGTGACATAGGAATAGTGCCGTCTTTTACCTGGGCGATGGTATTTTCATATAATGGTTTCCAAGCATCGGTTGGTACCATAAAAATATCTAAACCGGCATTGATAGATTGTGGGCAGCTATCGTTAGTGCACCCTTTAACCTGGCCATGGCCATTCCAATCACCAACAACAAATCCATCAAATCCCATTTTGTCTTTTAGCACATCAGTTAACAGGTACTTGTTGCCATGAACTTTATCACCATGCCAACTGTTAAATGACGCCATAACAGATTGGGCGCCAGCGGTTAGGCCGCCTACATACCCTTGTGCATGTATATCAAACAGCTCTTGTTCACTGCTTATGTTATCGCCTTGATCATCCCCCTTAACCGTCCCTCCGTCACCGATAAAGTGTTTTACAGTACTGATCACTCGGCTATCTGAAAGAAAATCTTTATCTGCATGACCTTGCAGACCTTTTACAATTGACGCAGCGTAATTTCTGACGATTTCAGGATCTTCAGAATACCCTTCATAGGTACGACCCCATCTGTCATCACGCACCACAGCTACCGTTGGCGCAAATACCCAATCAATCCCCGTCACCATCACTTCGGTGGCTGTTACACTGGCTATTTTTTCAATTAGGTCTGGGTTATTTGCAGCACCCAAACCAATATTATGGGGAAATAACGTAGCACCAATAACATTGTTATGACCATGAACGGCATCTGTGCCCCACATAGTAGGAATGTTTGTTCCATCGACACTATCGTCAACTGAAGCTAAGTACATATCATCAGCTAACTTTATCCAATCTTCAGCTGTCGAATGTTTATTGTTATTAGGAAATGCCCCACCACCATTTAGATAAGAACCAAAACCATAGGTACGCATATCTTCTACCGTAATATCTCTAATTTCAGGTTGGATCATCTGTGCAACTTTTTGCTTCAACGTCATCGAAGCCATGATCTCTTTTACCGTGGCTTCAACCTCTTGGTCTTGCTTCACTGCTATATCTAATTTAGGCCAAATTTCTGCAGCCTTAGTATCGTCAATTGCACGTGTGTCATTGCCATTATTACAAGCAGTTAAAGCAAACATTGCGCCTGCTAAAATAATAATTTTAAGTGGTGTGTTCATAGTCTATCCCAAATTATTGAATTCAAAATTGGTTACTGATTTGAATTATTTTATTGCCATACAAAATCAATGACGTGGAAATTATTTTAAACTTGAAAGTTTGGCGTCCTAAAAACAAGCTGACATTCAAACCCGGCTACTTTTGAGTTCGAACAAGCGTTCGTCTAACCGAACATCCTTTTATTTATAAGCGATGCAGCCTAATTAGCTTGCAACGCAAAAAGTAAAAAAATAGTTAAAAAACACGAAAAATAACGAGTAAGTATGAATAAAAAATTTAGAGAGTCTCCAAAGGCTGGCTCATCGACTAGCGCATAATCATATCAAACGAGTGATTTTTAAGGAGTAGAGTTAAGGTTCGATTGCTCAAAACTGCAATCGAACACTTAAATCGATTTGTTTAAGGGTCACGTAAATATAGCTGTTGGTTACTCGTTTGATACCTGAGTAAACTGTGCCATAAATGCTTCAATTCGAGCGCAAGCATCATCCAATTGCTTATCGTCCACAACATAAGAAATTCGAATATAGTTGGCAGCACATTCTCCAAATGCGGTAGCGGGCAACACCCCAATTTTTTGTTGTGCGAATAACATTTCAGCGAATGCTTGACCGTCTAACCCGGTTTGACTCACATTAACTAATAAAAACATAGACGCTTTTGGGGGGACGCAGGTTAACAATGGCTGCTGATTGAAACAGCTTAACAAACGATCTCGGCGACGTTGATAGGTCACTCTCATTTTTTCAGCTTCGGCCAAAGCATTGGGATCGGTTAGCGCAGTATAGGCCGCTTCTTGAACAAACCCCGGTAATCCGTAAAGCATACACAAAGATAAGTTACTTAGATGGTAAATTAACTCGGTAGGTCCTATGGCCCACCCAGCTCTCCACCCCGTCATGGCGTGAGATTTAGATAAGCTATTTAACGTCACTGTGCGCTCGGCCATATTATCTAATCCAGCAATACTAACGTGCTCGCCTTCAAAAATGGTATGACTGTACACTTCGTCTGACATAACCCATAAATCATTTTCTAGGGCTAAATCAGCAATAAATTGTAGTTCACTTTTGGTAAGCATTACGCCACTCGGGTTACTGGGCGTTGCAAAATAAATCGCTTTGGTTTTATCTGTTATGGCTTGCAGTAGAGCGTTTTCATCAAGACAAAAATCATGGTCTACGTCCATAGAAACAGGCACCAATTTTGCCCCTGTTAACTGAATACAAGCTTCGTAGGTGACATAATTAGGTTGCAACACTAAGACTTCGTCGCCTGCCTCTAAAATACACATAGACGTGGCAAACAACGCATTCTGTGCCCCTGCCAGTAAAATTACATTATCTTTGGTAACTTGCTGACCGCAACTCCCTTGGTGATCAGCTGCAATTTTATTACGCAGGTGATCTCTGCCTTCAATATCAACATAGTGGGTATCTCCCCCTCGCAAGCTTTTTACTGCACTTTCAACAATAGGGGCTGGAGTATCAAAGTCTGGGTCCCCAATACTTAGCACAATAACACTTGGGTCCTGCTCTTTTAGTGCTGTGGCTTTAAAGTGAATATCCCAAGCGTCAACGGTTTCCCCTTGAATTGCTAGAGTAAGTGGCGCGTAACGCATAAGAATTCCTAACTACATATAAAAAATGGCGTGTAAAAACACGCCATCATTAACTTAACGATTTAAGCCTATTTCGCTTCAGTATCAATCAATAGTGCTTTGGTCTCTGTGTATTCTTTGAGCCCATCTAAGCCCCATTCACGGCCGTTTCCAGATTGCTTATAACCGCCAAATGGCGCATCTGAATTAAAATAAGCGCCTTGCAAATAACACTGCCCCGCTCGTAACTTCTTCGCTATTTCGATCGCACTTTTTCGTTCAGCAGCATACACCGCTGACGACAAACCAAATTGCGTGTCATTGGCTATGGCGATTGCCTGTTCAATATCATCATAAGGAATAATACAGAGCACAGGTCCAAATATTTCTTCTTGAGCTATGATCATATCATTACTCACATTTGAAAAAATAGTGGGAGCAACATACGCACCTTTACTCAATTCTTTAGCAACGTCTGTACCTCCGCAGAGCAAGGTTGCACCTTCAGCAATCCCTTTTTCAATATAGGCTAAAACTCGACTTTGCTGTAAATGAGAACTAAGAGGTCCCATGTTGGTATCTATGTCTCTTGGATCGCCTAGCTGCCATTCATTTGCAACTGATATTGCAATTCTCTCAACATCTTTAAGTTGTTCAGCTGGAACAAGCATCCTAGCCAGAGCATTACAGCTTTGCCCTGTATTAATCATAATATCTTCAACGCCATAACGAACAGCAGCGTTTAAGTCCGCTCCTGGCGCTATAATAAAAGGAGACTTTCCCCCCAACTCCTGACACACACGCTTAACCGTTGGTGCGGCTGCTTGAGCCACCTTAACACCTGCCTGTGTAGAGCCTGTAAAAGACACCATATCAACATCAGGGTGACTGCATAAAACTTCGCCAATTTGACTGCCAACACCTGTTAACAAGTTAAATACACCTTTGGGAAGAGGTGTTTGATTAATAATGTCAGCCAAAATTAAATCTTGCAGCGGTGTTTGCTCTGCAGGCTTAACCACCACAGTACAACCAGCGGCCAGAGCAGGCCCTAATTTACCCACAAGTTGCGATAGAGGATAGTTCCACGGGTTAATTAACACACACACACCTACCGCTTCACTGAGCACAATATGACTATCGAACGTTTCCTGTTTGTCCATTTCGGGAGCAAGTACAGCAAAACTTCGCAAAGCGTCAATCGATCCTTGCACTTGTATATCTTCTGCAATAGAAATAGGGCAACCCATTGAGCCAACAATAGATTCTATCAACTCATCTTTACGAGCCTCCATACCATCTGCAATAGCATTGATCATAGCTGCGCGAACCTCAGTAGGTTGTACTGACCACTCACCAAATGCTCGCTTAGCTGCTGCAACGGCAAGCTCTACATCTTGTTTATTAGCAGACGGAACTGTTGCATATACTTCAGCCGTAGCGGGATTAATCACGTCAAGCGTGTCACCACCTTGGCTGTTGATCCAATTTCCATCAATATAGAGTTGTTCAAAAGTGTTCATTTTATACCTTATAATTATGATGATTAACTTTACGGCTATTACATCGCTAACTTCATGACAGCGCCTAACAAGACTTGGCAACCTGCTGCAATATCTTCTGATTTAGCGTTTTCTGCTTCGTTGTGACTGATGCCTTTTTCACAAGGTATAAATATCATAGAGGTAGGCGCTACCTTAGATATGTAAACCGAGTCGTGGCCAGCCCCTGAAAACATTTCTTCGTAAGGTAAATCCATATCTTCAACAGAGGTACGCACTGCATCAATACATGTTTGGTCAAATGCTACGGCAGGTGAGTCCCACTCATCTACAATGTCAAATTTGACATCACAAGCATTGCAAACCTGTTCTGAAATTTGTCTAAATTTTTGGTCCATTTTCACCAATATATCTTGGTTTGGATGTCGCAAGTCTACCGTTATCGTTAAGGTTTCGGGAACAGTGTTACGAGAACCAGGGCTGACAGTAATATCTCCAAAGGTTGCCCGGGCTTGAGGTGAAAACTCATCTGCTAAGGCATATAGCTGGGCAATAATTTGTGTCGCCGCTTTAACAGGATCTTGTCTTTGCTCCATAGGCGTAGGTCCCGCATGTACGGGTTGACCGTGAATAACTAGATCGTACCAACGCATCCCTTGTACACCTTGCACCACACCTATTTGTTTACCTACCGCTTCTAAAATTGGCCCCTGCTCAATATGTAACTCAAATGCCGCTTTTATTGGAAACGGCGCACAAGGCGCATTACCTAGATAGCCAATACGCTCAAGCTCTTGTTGAATTGTGGCTCCCTGTTTGTCAGCCCGTTGCCAGCCATAATCTAAAGAGAAGTCGCCACACCAGACCCCAGAGCCCACCATGGCAGGAGAGAATCTAGCGCCTTCTTCGTTTGTCCACACAGCAACTTCGAGAGGGTGCAAAGTCGTTACATTAGCGTCATGCAAAGTACGCAGTACCTCTAAACCACCTAATACACCATACACACCATCAAACTTTCCGCCTGTTGGCTGAGTATCTAAATGACTGCCCATTAATATAGGAGGTAAACTATTGTTAGTGCCCGCTTTGCGTAAAAACAGGTTGCCCATTTGATCGACTCTACGCTCGCACCCTATTGCCTCGGACCAAGTAACAAACAAATCTCTGCCTGCTTTGTCTAAATCAGTTAACGCTTGGCGATTACAGCCGCCTTTATCGGTTGTACCAATTTCAGCCATGGTCATCAAACTAGACCACAACCTTTCACCATTAATTTGTAAGGTCATTTGAATACTCCTATGCGTCTTTTCTGCTTAAGGGTTGACACATGCAATGCACACCGCCGCCGCCTGATGTGAACATTGACATATCTGGCGCATATACCTCTAACCCATGGGCTTTTGCTTTACCGATTAACTCTTGACTGGCCTCTGGAATTAAGACTCTGTCATTACCTAGCGCCACCACGTTTACGCCAAGCTCTAATACAGAGCGATAAGAGATATCGATAATTTCGATTCCCTTAGCTTTTAACCAATCAAGTAGCTCATCTTCAACGGCTTGGGTACAAACCGCAGCTAACTTCTCAGATAACATGGCAAATTTCACATCTAAATGTAAGAAGTAGGGGTCAAATTGGTAAGACTTAAATTCCCATCCTTCTTTTTCTACCCACGAACGCATTTGATTTAGCCCAGCTTCACTGGTGCGCTCCCCTGTATACCCACACAGAACCACCCCTGGTTCTAACACCATAAAATCGCCCCCCTCAAACGAGCCCGCAGTGATGGCATCGTAAATAGGGATATTTTTCTCTTGATAAAAACGCATCAACTCAACCCACTCCCCCCGTCGCCATGGGCTATACATTTGCGTAATTACAGGCCCCCAAGGGGTTAACACCGAAGAGTCCCGGGCATAAATCTGATAGGGTAAATGCTCGTTAGCATCAAGAATATGAGTTTTGACACCGCACTGTTTATACACATCTAACATTTCATTGTATTGCTGCTGCGCCAACGGCTTATTATATTCACGCCCTAGTCTTAACGAACGTCTAGACATGGCATTACCTGACTGCCAATCATAATGTTCCATCGGCCCGATTAGCACCTCTTGCAGCTCTGCATATTCAGAGTCCATGCTCCAGTAGTCTAAACGAGGCGTGTTGCCCAGCTCATTACGTCGGAAAAAATTAGATTTCATATAAAAGCCCTATCAGAATACGTACGTTTAGTTTATGGTTACATTTTAATTACTCAAGCATTGATTTTCTACCATCTTGGTTTAATTTATAGACCAAGATATTTAATTGATTAAATATAGCTAACCGATGAAACCAAACAAAAGTCCTTATTTAGATTTACGGCAAATCCCGCTGAACGCCTTATTAGCTTTTGAGGCTGCTGGCCGCCATTGCCACATGCGTCGAGCTGCACAAGAAATGTTTGTATCTCACTCCGCTTTGAGTCGCCACATCAAACAATTAGAAGCGCGCCTAGGTACTCTATTGTTTGAAAGAAAAAACAATAAATTACGCTTAACCGCACCAGGAAATCGCCTACTCGCGTCTATTCAGGCTGCATTTTCTGAACTCAACAAGGGCATTCATTCTTTAGACCCAAATTTAGTAGCAGGTGAAGTTGTGATAGGTACAACAGCCACCATCATGCTTAATTGGTTGTTACCCGTATTAGCAACAGTCCAACAACAATATCCAGAGATTTCCTTCGACGTACAAACCCTAGAGCCTTTACAACAATCCCTGCCTTCAAATTTAGACTTCGCCTTGTGTTTAGGGCGCCCGGATGATCCAAGCAGAGTGGTCACAAAGCTATATGATGAATATTACCTACCGGTATGTAACCCAACCTTATTAAAAGGCCAGCCAGTACAACATGTAAAAGACCTGCTCAACTATCCTTTACTGCATGACGGCTTAGGTCAGTGGTACAAATGGTTCAACCACCACGGTTTAGATGGACACAAATCAAAACAGCACACCACTTTTGAATACGCATTTCAAGCGATTGAAGCTGCACGTTTAGGAATGGGAATGGCACTAGCAGATATTGTTGAAGTAGAAGACGATATAAACCAAGGTAAATTAATGCAAGCCATAGACACAGCCCATACAGAAGGCCAATCCGTGTACTTAGCAACCCACCAAGATACACAAATAAACTATCGAACCCAATTAGTGCTGAATAGTATTTTAGAAAACCTCACCAAAAAAGGGGCAAAGTTAGAAGCGTCTATTAATGACAAAAACTAGCCGTCGAATCAAAAAATGCATTCAAAGCAACACCAATGCTGTCTCTTTGCACCCAATCAGTATGGAGTGAACAAAATCATACTCTTGTAGTTCTTTTGGACTATTCATCATTTCAAGTGGCTATGTTCCAATTATTTAAAATCAAATAATAAAAATAGGATAGAACATGTCCCATCATTTAAAAATAGTTGACCTTTCCTTAGTATTGAACTCAAAAACACCCATTTATCCTGGAGATCCAACACCCAATATCAGCATTGCAACCACCCTAAAAAATGAAGGATACAATCTATTTAATCTTCAATTAGGCACACAGACAGGCTCCCACCTTGATGCGCCTTATCACTTTAATAATGATGGAAAAACGGTAGACACTATCGATTTAAACCTTTGTTTTGGAAAAGGGTACGTAATTGATATGTCTCATAAAAGCAGCAACGAAGAAATTTCAGTAGAAGATTTACAACCATTTTCGAAACAAATTGATTCTTGCAACATTATTTTAATCAAAACCTTATGGGATAAAAACTTAGGAAGTCTGGTCTATTTTGAGCACCCTTATTTATCTGAGGCTGGAGCAGAGTACTTGTTGAGTAAAAATATCAAAACCATTGCAATCGATACTATTAATTTAGATAAAACAGGAGGGACGACTTTTCCCGTACACGACCTCTATGCCAAAGCAGACGGACTAATTGCAGAGAACCTTGCAAACTTCTCGGGTATTGATTTTGAAAATCCTACCATCTCACTTTTACCACTTAAGTTAGAAGGTTGCGATGGTTCCCCTATAAGAGCTGTAGCAATCGATCTTTAGCGTTTATATACATCAATATAACGTCTTATAGTTCTTAGGGACTATACCAAAAAATAGAAAGATGATGTTTTATATAACTGATCTCAAAACATCGTTTTGAACGATAAAACAACAACAATAATTAAATTTCGTCTATTAAAAATTTAAAAGGATTACTTTCATGAACACATTTTCCCTTACTCCAATTGTTATAGGCTTAGCTATTGCAAGCTTAACCTTTCACTCTGTTGCTGCAGAAAATGACACATCAAATGAAGCTGAAGAAACAAGTGAATTAACGCTAGAGAAAATACAAGTTACCGCACAGAAAAAAGTACAAAACATTCAAACGGTGCCTGTCAGCGTAATTGCCTTAAGTGCAAATGAATTAAGCAATCTTAAAATGCGTAATACCCAAGAGATTGTAGCTCAAGCTCCAAATGTACAAATGTTGGGAAGTAACGGTGACGCCCAATTAGTGTTAGGAATGCGTGGGGTTACACAATCAGATTACAGCCCTAATGGTAGTGGAGCTGTCGCTTTATATGTTGATGAAGTATATATGGGTGCCACTCCACTATCCTCTGGGGTGCAATTATTCGATGTTGAACGTATTGAAATGTTACTTGGGCCACAAGGCACACTTTATGGAAAAAACACAACAGGCGGCGCCGCAAATATTATGACCACCAAACCGAAAATGGATGGCACAAGTGGTTATATGGATGTTGGCTTAGGCAACTTCGGCTACAAAACTTTTTCAGGTGCAATTGACACTGAGCTAGCAGAAAACTGGGGAGCTAGATTTGCATTCACATCAAGTAAAAATGATGGATTTGTTGATAACAAAATACCTAATACAGAAAATCCGAGTCAAATCGACGAGCAGGCATTACGTTTCTCATTAGCCTACGAAGGTGATGATCTAAACGCAATATTTAGAGTTCATAAAAGCCGCAGCCGAGCTAACCATTCAAGTATTTTGCTACTTGAAGCTGATGAAGGTACAGAAAATGGTGGCGTGGGAATAGGATTTACAGGCTATGGCCGTGACGATTTGGGCTTTCATGAAACAGAGTCTAATAGGGTTGAAGAAAAAGAGTTTGACCTAACTGGAGCCAATTTAACACTAAACTACGATATTAATAATTACACACTTACGTCTATCACATCTTATGATAATGGCGAATATTTTGTGCCAGAAGATCCCGATGGCAGCCCTTATCACCTTTTAGAAGATGACTTTTTAGCTCAAACCAAACAATTTACACAAGACATCCGGGTGTCGTCTAACTTCAATGGGGCCTTTAATTATATCGCTGGTTTATACTACAGTCGTGATACAACTGACGGGGAAACACGTTACCGTTGGTTAGCTGACTTTGGTGATGGAACCCAACCATTGGCGAACACCTGTGAAGATACTTTCTTTTACGGCTGCTACTACTCAAATAGCTACAAGCAAACAAGAACAACAAAAGCCGCTTATATTCATAGCACCTATGATGTAACAGATGATATATCCCTAACCCTTGGTTTACGCCATACAAAAGACAGTATAGAAATTGAAGATTACACCTCTTGGTATGGTGAAGCTCAAAATAGTTTTGAACAAACAATTGATGGGCCAACCCTTGGTAACTTAGGGTTAGACGGAATTAACGAGAAGATTAATGATTCAGATACATCTGGTAAGCTTGGCGTAGACTGGGCTGTCAGTAAAGATTTACTAGTCTATGGCTCATATAGTACGGGCTACAGAGGCAGTGCATTTAATGGCTTTGCATTTGCACCAGAAGAGTTTACGTCTGTAAAACCAGAAGAGTTGGCGGCCTGGGAATTCGGTTTTAAATCCACCCTGCAACAGGGGCGAACTCGCCTCAATGGTGCAGTATTCCGCTACACCTATGAAAATCAACAATTCTTAATATTTGATGGCGGATTACAATTCCTTTTAAATGCAGGGGAGTCAGAGATACAAGGGCTAGAATTACAACTCACCACTCAGGCGACAAAAGATTTAACAATCAATGCAGGTATTGGTTTATTGGATGCTGAATATGTTGAGCTAAATTATGCAGGTATCGACTTATCTGGCAATACCTTGCCTTCAGCTCCTGAAGTTAACTTTAACCTAATGCTTGATTATGATGTATGGCAAAGTGATTCGCTTTGGGTTCAACTTCATTACGATGGAAGCTATATTTCAAAACAGTACTTCGAACCATTTAACGACGATCGCTTAGATCAACCTGGCTACAGCGTTCATAACCTTCGTCTAAACTTTACATTTGAAAATGAACAACACAAAGTGGGTTTGTATGTTAAAAACTTAACAGATGAAGAGTATGCAACTTACTCAGTTGATTTGACCGCGGATTGGAATGGTTTGTTTTTCTTTCGAGGAGCTCCAAGAACATTTGGGGTTGATTACAAGTATACATTTTAGAACCTAAGAGAAGAGAAGATAATGTCACAACCTAGTTCAGCGTTAAACGAACATGCTGCAATAAAAGACAGTCATTCTGAAGAGTACGGCCCAATTAAAGGCTCATTATCTGCAGGACGTATTGCCATGATCTGGCTAGCTGCAAACTTAGTTGTGACAACCTTGCTGACAGGAACGTTATTTGTACCTGGGGTTTCGTGGCAGTTGGCTCTTACATTGATATTGGCCGGAACCGCAATTGGCACTGTAGTGTTAGTCATAGTTGGTAACATGGGTACCCGCACAGGTTTATCGACTATGTCTTTAACCAAGGGGGCATTTGGGCTTAGAGGCTCTTTTCTCACTACAACGGCTAATGTTGTAATCTTGATGGGCTGGTGCTGGGTTCAAGCCATATTGGCAGGGGTTACCATTAACTTTTTAGTCGAGCAATATACGGGATATTCAAACCCAATTTTGTTCTCCATACTCTGCCAGACATTTGTGGTGGGCCTAGCTATTCTTGGTCATGAAGGAATTTCAAAAGTTGAACCTTGGCTGGCATTAATTATTTTAGCAATCATGATATATATCTTTGCGGTAGTATTTAATGCCTATTCAATCACTGATTTAATGGCATTAGAGGTGGATGCTGGTTTAGGTTGGGATGCTTCAATCGTAATTGATGTGGTCATAGCCACAGCTATTTCTTGGACAGTGCTATCTGCTGAGTTTAATCGCCTTGCAAAGTCACAAAAAGCAGGGGTAATAGGTTCTGGCCTTGGCTATATAACATCAACTGTCCTGTCTATGAGTTTAGGTGCTACGGCAATTGCATATATTGCCTTAGAAGGAAACGCCATTAATAGTTTTGACCCTATATCTATTGTTACTGCTTTTGGCGCACCTTTCGCTATCGTTATATTTTTATCGGTAATGGCAACCAATACTATGGTTGTCTATGGCATGGTTGCCTCTGTGGTAAATATCACTCCATCATCAAAAATTAAATTTTTACCAACCGCGGTAATCTTAGGGTTAGTTTCAATTATTGGTGCGAGTTGGCTAGCCATGTTAGACCTGTTTACCACCTTCCTGACTCTGGTAGGTACGCTTTTTATACCTGTGTTTGCCATTATGATCGCTGATTACTACATCATAAAAAAAGGATATTACAATAAAGATATCTTGTTGGGTCGAGGTGGCCGATATTGGTATCAAAAAGGCTTCAATGTATGTGCAATAGTAGTTTGGTTATTAGGAGTCTTAGTTTCATTATGGTTAACCAACTCAATACAAAGTCCACTTGGCGTCACTATACCTACCTTTGTATTTTCGTTTTTGGCCTATTTAGGTTGGATGCTAGTCACAAAAAAACAATCTTTAAAAAAAGTACAGTCTACTCATTTAGCATCAAGCATTTTAGACAACCGCGGGCTATAAAATTCATTAGGGTTTACAACAAAATGTCGTAAATCCTATGACATAACCCCTCATAAAGGGAGCTTTCGGTAATTTTACAATCTTAATCAATTACGGTAGTGTAATTTCATCCAGCGATAGTAAAATTAGTTTTAGTATGATCAATACGCAAAGTGCTGTTTGGTATGAGCAATTAGTTAGACTACATAAAGAGGTTGGCACCGATAGCTTTTTTTCTAGTTTGACAAAAACAATCAAACAGGTAGTCAATTTTGACTGCTCTGGAGTAATGTTTTACAACGGCAACGAAGTCACCAGCCTACATGAAGGCTATTTCACTGATATCTATCGCGAATACATAGAGTTGTATCTGAAGGGCTTGTATCTGCTCGACCCACACTATAGTTTGTTAGCAAAAGGGACAGAAACAGGCCTATATCATTTTAGTGATATTGCACCCGACTGCTTCCATGAAAGTAAATATTACAGTGACTTTGTAAAGCCTGCGGGTATAACAGATGAAATTGACTTTATCGTCAATATAGATAATTGCTATATCGATTTCTATTTGAATCACTTGGGCAGCAAATTTAGCGAAGAGGACAGTGAATTACTAATATCAATTACACCATTGATTGTATATTTGATAGAGGAGCACTGGAAAGTTTTAAACAATGCAGCAACAAAAAATAATAGTAGAACAGGTAAAAGCCATTACCAGAGTATCTTTGACTCATTCGGAAAATCGGTTTTAACCAAACGAGAACAAGATGTAGTGCAATGCATTTTGCATGGACATTCATCTAAATCCTTAGCAACAAAGCTCGATATATCTTTAAGCACCGTTAAAATACACAGAAAGCATATCTATCAAAAATTAGACATCACCACCCAGTCAGAATTATTCTCTTTGTGTCTGCAATTGCTATCATTAGGCGAGTTAAATGAATCCGAAGACCCATTCGAAGCTCTATGTACAGACCAACCGCACTCAGATATAACAAACAAAAATTACAACTAAGTTTACAACTATCACTGACATACAGGGCAAACCCACCTGCCTGTTTTATTCGTAACACTAAACAGCCTACAGATTCAGTATCAAGGCGCTGCAGTAACCACCTAACTCGGCATTAATGAGTGCCAATAGGAGCCAGCCTTACACCTAATAAAAATTGCTTCGAACAAGCCATAAAAAACAAACCAAAATTTAGTCAAATAAACCAACCCAATAGCCAAATTGATTACTTGCATATTCTAAAATATCTCAATTAAAACTTAACTATATGTTTTATATAGAAAATAAAAATTGGCACCTCAGTTGCAAAAGCTATAGTAAGTCACAACGACTACTTACATAACTTAACTAAATAGGAAAATATGATGAACACATTTACTAAAATAATCGCAACTTCAGTTTTAACTCTTAGCGCAATCGGCATGGCAAATGCTGCAACAGAATACGTTGCTGCTGATGATTATATGACAAGTAAATTATGCGTGGCCGCTACTGAAGGTAGCAAATTAAAATTATCAAAAGCGATTGAGAAAACCGGATTAAGTAAACGTTTCATTGTTGAAAATGTGACGTGTAATAATCAAGAAATGACTAGTTTTGTAGAGCAGCACGGTACTAATGTTGACAAAATCAACAACTACTTAACTGCTGGTAAATATAGCGCTAACCAAGAAACAGTCGCATCTTTGTAATTAAAGTAACGCGGCGCGCAGCAAGCCCACTAATCAAAAATTTTAGTCGCTGCCATAGAAAAAGCCTAAACCACTCTCGCGGTTTAGGCTTTCTAATAAATTCCAACAAGGTTATTTAGTGATGTGGAAATCCGTTAAATAGAGTTTATCACCTGTACTCCCCCCGACTCCAAAAATCGCAATTTGAGTAAGTTTAGATAAATCGAGTGGTATCTCACTTAAATCAACACTGACTTCATTCCAACTACCATTTACACTTAACGGGATTTTAAACTCGGCACCATCAACAATAAAGTCTAAGGTATATTCAGAGAAACTTCCCGTTGTAGCAATTTTGAAATTCAGCACTGAATATTTTGATACATCTATAGTGTATTGCTGAACGTCGCCATAAATGTCTCCCATCACGGCAAGCACTGCGCCCCAACTACTGCCTTTTGACAACTCAAAACTACTCAATCCGTTATAAATAATGTCAGACGTAAAAAATGTACCTGTAGACCAATCGTTTAAGGTTAGGTTACCGTCATTTGCAAAGTTATTGTCATCGATAATCATGTCAGTTTCTTCACCTGTTGATGAGAAAAACACAAATTTATCATCAGAACTGTCTTTTTCAGTTGTTAGCTTGCCAGAGTCATACATGATCAAATCTGTCATATAAATCGCTTGGGAAGCAGAACCTCCTTGGTACACCCCAAACAAGGCCATTTGACTCACATTAGATAGATTTACACCATACATTTTTAAATCAATATCGATAAGATTCCATTCAGCTTCGTTAGCTAAGCTAAAGGCCACTTCTTGAGCCACTTCATTACCATTTACATTAGACACAATAGAAAGTGCATAGCGTTCAAATGCTCCCTCAGAGGCAGCTTTAAATTTAATATTGGTATATTCAGCAAAATCCACATCGTAGTTGTCGATTGTAGAGCCATCGGATATGTCGCCTTGTAATGCCAAAACTGCGCCCCAAGAACCATTTGCACTTAACTTAATACCGTCTAGACCTTCATAATTGCTATCAGAGATAATCGTACCTGTACTCCATTCTCCAAAGATAACATTGCCCACATTACTGTTGTTATCGCCATCAACAATTAAGTCGCTAGGAATATTCTCATCTGATGAAATAAAAACAAAATCTTCATTTGGAGCACTATCAAATGGAGTAGTTTGGTCTTGAATAATCGCAAAATCTGTCAAATGAATTGTGGATACACCTGACTGGCCACCAATACCGT
This sequence comes from Paraglaciecola sp., assembly GCF_039943935.1. Taxonomy (GTDB): domain Bacteria; phylum Pseudomonadota; class Gammaproteobacteria; order Enterobacterales; family Alteromonadaceae; genus Paraglaciecola. The sequence goes on along the minus strand of NZ_JBDUZQ010000004.1, from coordinate 133,907 downwards.
ATGCTGCAACCCAGTCGACTGAAGATAAATTTAATGGAATATCAGCGGTATCCAAGGTCACGACTTGCCAAGTATCAATGCTTTCATCTATTGGTAGTGTAATTTCTTTACTAACTCCATTCCCAGAAATGGCAAGTTTGTAACCATCAGTATAAGAGCCAGTAGTAGCAAGCTTTAACTCAATACGGTTATGTAGACTAAAGTCTCCATTAATCCCATTTTGAAACGCGAGTAACGTGCCCCAGTTGCCTTGCTCAGAAGAATTAGAGCTAGACACTAATTCCCACCCCAGCAACCCATCAAACATTACGTCACTTTGAATAGTCGTACCCGTGCCCCATTCGCCAACAGTATCTGATTCAAAGGCAATATCTGAACCACCGTTAGAGGATATTAAGTAAAAGGTGTCACCCTCAATTGGATCCCCTCCGCCATTACTGTCTTGTAAGACCACACTCACATCGTCGATATATACTTCTCCAACTTCAGCTCCAAGATCAAACAACACCCGGTTGTTTTCACCACCAAAACCTGTGGTAGTAATCGTTAGTGAGTAGGGCTCCCAATTAGTAGAAACTGACACAGTTTCAGACACATTAGTCCAAGGATCATAATTAAGGCCTAGCCCCGCTATGATAGTACGGTCAACTGAAGCTCTCGCTTTAAAAGAAACGATATAGGTTTCATCTGCGACTAATGTCATCACCTGACTTAAGTTCACATCCCATGCATTGCCAGCAGCTAAAACATTGGCATAAAACACGTTGTTACCATTTTCTTCAATGACGTTAACTGCGCCAATCCAATCGTCTCCCCCATTATCAAATGACCCATTAGAGACTAAATCACCGTCTTGGCTACCATCATCGCCATCATCCTCTCCACCATTGTCGCCGCCTCCATCGTCATCACTTCCTTGCCCATAGAATCGAATGTTATCGAAATACACCACATTTTCTTGAGTGCGCCCTACAGTATCGAAGTCCGGAAATACGATTATTTGATCAATATCTATGGCCTCAGCCAAGCCTATATAACCACTAAAATCAAAGGTTAACTCCTCCCATTCATTGATTAGGGTATTAGCTACTTTGATTTCTGACTGAGCACCACCATTGTTAATTGCAAACTTCACACCCACATCACTGATGACACTTTTGTACACCATGAGTTTCACTATGCTGTTGGTTTCATCAAGTGTTAATGGGCCAAACTCGCCATGTACTGTCTCGGTTCCTACCCAAGGTGCACCTGTTACTCGAGCGGTAAACTTAGCAACAGTAGATGAATCATTATTTCCTGAAGCATCAGGGTTAGTCACAAATTCAAGAGCTGGGTTGTCATCATTCTCAAACACATTCCAGTTTACCGAAGCGCCATACCCATCTTCTTCGAAATCAATAGGGGTAACATCGCTTAGGTTGCCGTCATCACCACCTTCATCTTGGGTTTCAGTTATAGTAACGTTGTCTACTCGATAAACAGCTCCTTCACCCGCTCCCCAATCAGGAAAAATCATTATTACATCAATACCATTAAGTTCTAATCCGGCGTTTCTAAGGGTTTTAAGCGGTACTGAGTAATGCTGCCATTGTGAGGTAGGCGCGGTAATAACAATATTGGCTTCAGTAGCTGCCCCACCCTGCTCAACCTTAAGATTCCAACCTGCAGAAACATTGTTAGGAGGGTTGACCAATTTCAAATCAAACTCTAATACTCCAGTATCTTCTAACGGTGAAGCATCATAAGGTGCTGGAGTCTCAGCAAAATTAGTATTAAAACCCAATACCGTAGGTTCTGCGTCAACAACAAACTCAACCACGTTTAGGTAATCGCCATCTTCGTATTCGATGGTGGGGGTTGTGCCACCGCAGCAATCCCAAGCCGGCCATGCTGGGTGTAGTGTCTCTTCAAATATAATGAGATCTTCAGCTATGCCATCTGAAGGTGGAATAGGAATTGGAGCTTGGCCTTCGTTTAGCGTCCCTCCTTCGTCGATAGGGTCAAGATAACCATCGTTTACGGTGGCACAGCCCTGCCCACTAGTGGGGTTAACTGAGCATTCATATACGCGAACATAATCAACTTGAAACTTATTAGTGCCATCAAAAGCCGCTGGATCAACGCCACCTTGGTTGACATTCTCCGGCCAATCGCCTCCCACGGCAAAATTTAGAATCATATGAAAACGTTCATCGAATGGCGCTTCTGTGTATGCAAACTCACCGTCTTGCTCTGTATACCAACCTCTATGCTCTAGGCCATCGGCAACACCAGTTTCGTTATAACTGACCTCTGACTTTAACTGGGTTTGATACAAAACACCGTCTACATACCAACGAATTTCACCTTGTTCCCATTCAATCGCATAAACATGGAAATCATCCGCTGGGTTGGCACCTTCAGGTAAGGCGTAATCTAAACCAGAGTAATCGTTATTTGGCCAGCTTTGACCATAGTGCAATGTACCATGGACGGCAGATTCCACAGAGCCATTACCATCATCTAGAGGCACACCTAAATTCACAGCTTCAAATATGTCAATTTCACCTGAATGAGGCCACCCACCGTAAACATAGTCTGTAGGTAACATCCAAATTGCTGGCCATGCACCTTGACCACTTGGTGCTTTGGCTCGGATTTCAAAACGTCCGTAAGTCCAATCCCCTTTATCGACAGTCCTTAAACGTGCAGAGCTGTAGGGTAAGGTTTCGTTATTTTCAGCCTTAGCTACTATGTTTAAAACGCCATTCTCTACAAACGAATTTTCTTCACTGTCGGTATAACATTGCTTCTCATTATTTCCACCGCCATTGCAGTTAATTTCATGAGACCACTTAGATTCATCAATCTCGGAACCATCAAACTCATCGCTCCACACTAGCTGCCAACCGTCTTCAGCCACATCACTTTGTAATGAAGCTCGTAACAGCAGAGGTTTACGCTCTAATTCAAAATTAATTCTAAATCTATGTGATTCACCTGGCTGCAACTCAGACAAAGCCACATCAAAAAAGGGTAGACCATCCTCAGTGATCCCATCATTATTGCTCACCACCAAAGTTGACTTATCGATAACTACTCTAAATGGGCCTTCTAATACATCAGTCCCGGTATTTTTGACTCTTGCAATGGTGTAAACCACCCGCTTTGTATTGTCAAAACCCGCTCTAGTATGCGTTACTCTAGAATCAGTTTTAACGTTTTCCCACTCTGCCATAGCCATAGGTGACGACAACATCAAGGCGCAACAGACACCCTTCGCAATTTTAAAATTAGACATAATATTCCTTTGCAAATGAATTACCGTTCTTACTAGGCTCTATTCGCCTTAATATGTTCAATAGCTAGAACATGCCAGATAGAACGTTAATGAAATTAAGCTTGTCATTAACTCCATAACATCTCCACAACGCCACTAGATAACGCCCTACTCTCACCAATTGCAGCTATGGTTCTAGAGGAGCAATAACAAATAAAATGGCACTAAAACGTGTAGGCTTTATTGGGTGCCATATAGCGATGAGATAGTTATGTTGCTTCACACTCACTCACCAAATAAACATTTAAATTACATTTATTTAACAACAGAAGGCTATGCTATTGCACCTTGTTACCCTATGGCTTTGCGTCAAAACGATCTGATAAAAGGGTTAAAGCGGATGCAAGTATCACTTTTACAGAAATCGCAAGAACAAGAGGGACTAAATCCACGGTGAGTTGGCCATTATTGCGTTTACACAGTAGCCGGTTGCAGCCTACTTAGATTACATTGGCAGAATCATTGAAACTTTCTATCGGTCAGAATACAAATAATATGGTTATCTAAGGCATCCAAGTAAGAGAGGGCAAAGTGATAGGTTTTTCAATTGCTAATGATGTAATGTTTCAGCCCTCAACAACAAAGAACTGAAACATCAAAGGTAAGCGGTTAGTACATCAACTCTAATTTTAGGTTTTGCACAATTTCAATTTTACCTGAACTGCTAATGATGTTGTTCTCAGGCGTTTGGCCTTTCTCTCCCCACAGAACAGCTATCAATTTAACGGGGTTATTTTTAAATGTGTTATTGTTTAGCTCTAAATTCACTATACCTCGGTTCTTGATAAGCAGTCCGCCATCTTCACCTGAGCTGGTCACAATATTGTTTTCAAACACTAAATTTCCACCAATAGTAGATTCGTCATAACCACCACGGTGGTAATCGAGTATTGCGCCAGAGATATTATCAAAGGTCGTATCTTTAATAGTCACAAACTCAGCGTTGTAATCACCTTTGTTATCGGTTTCTTGATTTAACAAAAAACCACCTTGATTATTTTTGATGACACTATCAAGTACTACTATTGAATCGGCAAACGAACCTTTAGAGACATATAAAACATGCTTAAAGCCAGAGATAACACTATTTTTAATAGACAAGTTATAGGCTTTAGACATGTACTTATCTAAAGTTGCGAAAGCATTTTGCTTACCATTACCTTTAAGGGTAACGCCGTTTAAATGTAAGTAGCCTTTAGGCTCCAATGAAAACGCGGTGTCTTTCGCGGTAAAGTAAATGGTCGGGCTATTATTGCCTGTCGCAGTAATCGAAATAGTTTTGTTAATAGCAATGCTATTGGAGATAGCATAATTTGCAGACGTAAGTTCAATAATATCACCAGAACTCACAGCTGCAACCGCCTTGAGCAAGTCAGCAGAGGTAGCAACTTTAATTACACTAGGTGCTTTTGGTTCTTGCCCGGTTACAAACCAAGAGGTGCCATATTGTGTTTTATCAAACAAATGAACGTCTGATTTTATTGGGCTAACCATAGCACCCACACTATTACGTGAAGCTCTTTGAGTACCAAAAAAATCAGTGATAATTTTATCAAAATCAAAACCGTTATATACATCCGTGTAGTTAGTATTGGGGACTAACAATCGCTCTGAAACTGATTCCATCGATACCGGCCGTTTTACGATCCCCTCGGTTTTAACGTCTGTTTTGTTGCCATAATTAGAGATATTATTTTTGAACATCACCCCGTCAACTTCATCATAGTGATAAATGGGATATTCGGCTTTTGTAGAGTTATAAATTAAATTATTCGCAAATATAGTACGAATAGGCCTAGCAGAACGTATTTCAGACTTTGGTAATACCGCACTTTGAGAAACATTTGAGCCCACACTAAAATACCAAGGCGTGGGAGACTCAACCCAAGTGTTATAGGCCACCACCACATCTGTGACTTGGTTATATCTATTTAGCGGTGACTTAGGAATACCATTCATCACTGCGATAGGCGCTCTGAACTTTTCGCCTGTTAATTTATAAAAGTAATTATTGGTAATCCAATGACCGGTATTAACCACTCGAATTCCACCAAAAAACTCTGACTCACCATCACCAATAAACATATTGCCGTCTATGGTGGCGTAATTACCGTGGCGTAACACTAAAGAACCTTCACTTTCAAAAAACACATTGTTCTTGAATATATTGAAGTTAGATTTACTTGAAATAATTTCCACTTCCCCATTTACGCGATCAAAGAAGTTATGTTCAACATTCGTATAAGAAGGCGTCATTGAGGTGCTGCTGTTACCAATTTGCAGTGTTTCACCATGGGGACCACCTTTTCTGGGGCGTGGACCAAAGTGATTACTGATAATTTGATGATGGTTATTTACGTGCTGGTTACCCTTCAACTCCACCATAACAGTAGGGCCAAAATTAGATTTTCCGGTAATATAGTTATTGCTAAGCTCGTTATGCTGCCCCCAAAATTCTACCCAGCGATCAGTCACATGCCTATCTAATTGGGTGAACTCTTCTATTACGTTATTAGTAAATTTTGAGTGAAAGGCAATTTTCTCATCATTAATTTTAAACCGAACCATGGCCTTAGTAGGCGAATAGCCATTTCTAAAATGTAATCCTTCAACGATAAGGTAGTGCCCACCTAAGTGTAGGTTTGAGCTCCCCTCAATAAACACTTTGCCCGGAGTTTCTGCCTTTAACGTAATCGGCTTTTGTTCTGTTCCCTCTCCATAAAACTCTATTTGTATATCTTTATAGGTGCCATTTTCAAGGACAATGTCATCACCAGCTTGTACACTTGCAATGGCATTTTTTAATTTAACTTCACTGTTTACAAAAAATTTTTTTGCAGAGGCCATGCTCGAAGTCACCGAAAAGGCTAGCACACCCACTAATAATATTAATTTATTCATAACATCCTTTAAATTTACTTAACAACACAATTCACAGTAGATATTTTCACATTGCTAGGCAATATACCTCTCAAGTAACGACACATCTCAAGAACACCACTAAAGCATTTAAAATTACGATGAGAAGTCCGTATTTAACCATTCAATCCTTGCATAAATTTATTCAATCTATCTAACCCTTCTTTTAGTTCTGACTCGGCAGATGCAAAAGACAAGCGCACAAATTGCTTGTCAGTTTGCTCACTAAAGTCATTGCTTGGCGTCAGAGATACATAGACTTGCTGTAATACGTTTTCACAAAACTCCATGGCCGTTAACCCAGTTGACGTTACGTCCATATAAACATAAAACGCGCCATCAGGGACAACAGGCACGTCTAAGCCACATTTTTGTAATCCAGAAAGTACTAGATTTTTACGAGAAACCAAAGAAGCTCTTCGAGCCTCACACAATGCTAAAGAATCTGCAGTAAAACATTGTAAGGCTGCTTTTTGAGCTATAGTTGATGGACAAATATAATAATTCTGAGCCAACCGCTCAATCACACTAACGGCTTCTTCTGGCACGATACACCAGCCTAAACGCCAACCAGTCATGCCAAAATATTTAGAGAAACTATTAATCACTAAGGCCTGATCATCTACAGATAAAACAGTGGCGGGTTCTAACCCGGCTGCCCCATGATGTAAGTTCAAGTAGATTTCATCAACAATACGCCACGCACCTTTCTTTTTAGCAAAGTCACACATTGCAGCCAACTCATCAATCGCAACAGAGGTACCCGTTGGGTTAGAAGGCGTAGCCAACATTAACCCGCAAGTGTCTGGCTGCCAATGTTGCTCGAGTAAATCACTATCTAACTGAAAACGAGAGTCTGCTTGGGTTGGCACTAAGTGTACATTCCCCCCAAAACTCTTAATGAATTGTTTATTACATGGGTAGCAAGGATCAGCCATGATCACGGTGTCACCTTCATCAACAAACGCCGCTGATAAAAGCAACAAAGCAGCAGAAGCCCCTGCCGTGACGACCACTCTATTAGGATCGATATCTATTTGATGTTTGGTTTTATAAAAACCCGCGATGGCGACGCGCAGCTCAAGCAAGCCTAATGCTGAGGTATAAGGGAGTGGAGCACTGCTAGCTAATTGCTCTAGAGCTTTTAACACATCAGGGGGCGCACCAAAGTCAGGCTCACCGATATTTAGTTTAACAACGTGCTTTCCTTGAGCTTCTAAATGTGCCGCTTTTTCACTAAAAGCCATAGCCAAAAAAGGGGAGATGGCTTGCGCCCGCTGGGAGTATTTCAAATGATACGACTCAAACTTTACACTACAATTAACTTATTATTGTGCCATTATTTTTCTCATTTATCGCCTCTTAAAATCAACACAATGACTAAAAATAAAACAAGTGATAACCAGCATGACAGCCAAATTTACACGTATTGTAAGCTCTTTTTCATGGAGTCCACACTCTATATATTTCAGGCCACATGGTTATTTATCGTAGTTCAAAGGCACAACACAGACTATAGCAGTTCATAAGAACAGCTCTACCCAGAAAGACCTAATTTATATGAATGAAACAAACGAGCACGTCCATAAGAACACTTGCACTTTTACGCATGCTCAACCAGAAGTAGCGACTAGTGAGCTAATTGCCACTGGTTATACATCCAATGTAAACAAACTTCATAGGTTAATATTACAAAAAAATCACACTATACTTTGAGGTTCGTGAACACCTAACGTTCCCCTGTAAGTTTTATGGACAAGCTTCATAAATTGTCACTTTTTTTTACACTCAATCATTAAGAATCACAGCAACTCATAAAAAACACTTACAAATCAACACTATAAAAAATGGCATACATAATGCTTAAAGCAAGTGGAAGATGTTACTTTTAATTTAAGGAGTTTAAGGTTGAAAAATTTAGTTGTTCTATTGGTTTCTTTATTTACGGTCGCTACTGCAAACGCTACGCTAATCGATTTTGAAGATGTTGCGGGCTCTGGGCAAAGAATTGACTTTGCTGTATCAACACCTTACTCCGAAGAAGGATATGTATTCACTTCAACTCATCACCATGCAGCGTTACTTGACTCTGTTTACATAGGTTCAGGATTCGACTTTATTGGTAACGATACCGACTGGTTTGGTTTTTCTGAATATAATACTGTTACTCTAACAACTGAATCTGGTAGCTCGTTTGCTCTATCTGATTTAATTTTAGGTATTAATGCTTTTGCAGCTAGCACTAGTATTGATGTACTGATAACTGGCAACCTATTGAATGGCGGTACATTAGTAAGCAGCCTAACCAATATATCTACTGCAACTTTTGTAGATTTAGGGTGGGCAGATCTGACTGATGTTGTTTTCACTACCTCAGATGATATTGGTATTGATGATCTTAATGTATTTACTACATCTGCAGCAGAAGTATCTGCACCAGGGGCCTTTACAATTATCGCTTTAGGTCTAGTTATGATTGGCTTCAGAAAAGCTAAAAATAGTTAATAACTGTTAACCTCAATACCTCACACCTCATTATAAAAAAGCCGAAAAACATAGTTTTTCGGCTTTTTGTATCGCAATATTAGTTTGTAGTTTAAGAATAATTCTCGTTAAGAAATAGTAACAAGCAGCTTATTTATTCCAACCTTTAAAACATAGGGTAACTGCGCACTTATTTACCATGCCTTCCGCCATCCAAGACAGCATAATGCTGGTTTCAAACAAAATTTACATCGCCTAACTGACTTACAGTATTAACTGCAATCATCTATTGCTACCTTCAGTTCAACTAACCTTTTTGCATTATTAATCAGAAAATAACTTGGTCATCAACTAAAAACATATAAGGATAAATGCTCACTGGCACTTAATTTTTGTACCTGTAACCTGTAACCTGTAACCTGTAACTTAAAGAATAACCACAAAAAATATGCAAAGCACTTCAGATAAAGAAATCATAAGAGAAATAATTAACTATATAAAAAATCAGGAAAAGACCTTACGTGTGCAACTGCCTTTATTAAATCAACAGAATACCTTAGGTTTAAGCATACTGTTACTGTCTGTTCTGGGCTTTATTACTTCTGGTTTTTTATATTTTATTGGTGTTATCCCTGGCTGGGCTTGCATAATCTTAGGGGCACTGAGTACTTCTATAGCTCACGAAATAGAACACGACCTCATTCATCAGCAATATTTTAAATCTAACGGGGTTATCTATCATTTCATGATGGTCATGGTGTGGCTAATTAGGCCTAATACCATCAACCCATGGTATCGTAAAAAAATTCATTTAAATCATCACAAGGTATCAGGTACCTCTCAAGATATTGAAGAGCGCTTAGTTGGAAATGGCATTAAAAGTCATTTACTTAGAATGTTAGTCGTATGTGATGGATTATTAGGATTAATAGTACGCACCAAACAATTCTCTCGAGAAATTAAAGATTATAACTTTTTCAAGCTATTTAATGCAGGCTTCCCATTAACAACTATTTATTACATTGTTTTATATAGCTTTTTACTGTTCCATATATTTGATTTCATTGTTGAATATATGGCCGTCGTGATTCATTACCCGGCTTGGCTAATGACACTTGTGGATTGGATTAGTTTTACTGTAGTAGTGTGGATAGCGCCTAGTTATTTACGATCGGCATGTTTGAATTTTGTTACGTCATCAATGCATTATTATGGTGGTGCTTTTAATATGCTCCAGCAAACCCAAGTGTTAAACCATTGGCTTTTTATGCCATTCCAACTATTTTGCTTTAATTTTGGAAACACTCATACCATTCACCACTTTGTACCCAGTCAACCTTTCTATATTCGCCAAATAATCAGTAAGCGAGTTAATGTTTTTCTAAAAGAAAAGGGCGTAAAGTTTAATGACTTAACGAGCATACTTGCGGCGAATCGTTATCCAGTCAGCCCCAAAATTGCGAATTAAAGAGGAAGTGAGGATTAAGCAAGGATTCGTTACCGAGGTTGCGGTAATGTTCGCGAATGCTTAGCCACTAAGTTATGCCCTTGGTCTACTGTGACTAGGAACTCCCTGTCAAATGGTTGCGTTATTGAATGGTTCGAGCAAAAGCACTGGAACAAAGCCCTCCTTTATAACTGAGAGCGACTCATTACCCTATCAATATCAAAGCCTAATATTGTATGGGTGAGGAATTTGATCAGAGTGCGGCCTCTTTCTGGTTATTCTTTCTTGGCTGTTGTAGAAAGAGTAACTAGCTCTCGCGAGTGGGAGTTTAAAGCGCCATGGATGGCGGTAAACGAAAATGAATGCTCAAAGTAAGCAGAGCAAATACTCTGTGCGCACAGAGCATAAAATACAGCGCTGTGTCCCCCTCTCTATTAAGGTTTCAAAAAATCGAGGTCGTCTAAATCATCCATGCCAAAGTCGTAACCGCCTTCAAAGTCGTCATTGAGTTCGTTTGTAAGGTTTACAGACAGTTCTAATATTTCTGGAATGTAAATATCAATATTTTGTTTCGAAGCAATGATGGTCTTAAATTCATTAAACTCTAATAAAGCACTCTCATTCAAAAAGCTTCTGGTACCGCTTGGTTGCTGTTCAACAAACTTTGTCACACAAGCTTCAAACTTTTCAAGTACCAATTGCACATCAGTATCAGTCAAAAAAGTAATTAATCGATTGTAGCGTTCGTTGTTGAACACTTTATCTTCAGAATCTATCAACATTAGGCCAAGTGCTGAGTTTAGAAACTTCTGTAACTCAAAGCGTAAATAGTCTTCATCTGTTTCAGGTATCACCACATTCGCAGCATATTTTGCAGACATGATCTTATGTAAATTGAATAACTTTAAGCTATTTTGACCTTGCTTAACTAATTCATCATGTAGATGCCTGATGTCCGACGTGTCGTCTGCGCCCAAAGCGTAAGTCATTAAATCTATTTTTTTAAAATACTCGGCAGAAATATCTTTTAAGCTAGAGTACTTTGCCCACCCAGCTCTAAAGCAATAAACAATGCCCTGGGTCTTAATGATTTCTTTCGCATTTTCGGTGCTGTTATGACAATGGCTCAATAAACCTAAGTTAATAATGCCCAATACAATTTCACAGGCCTTTTTAATGTGATCAGCATAGATAATTGATAAATTATCTGAAGCAATCCGTAATGACATATCTGACAATTGTTGTTTTGTCTTATGCACAAACTCTTCAGAAAAATACCCTTCAGCTAAACCATCTTTCAACACCAATAGAACAAATGGTTTGTTTCTTAACTCTGCGATCTTCATAGCATTATCCTATAGCGGCGCAAACATATCGTCTGTGTCCATTTCGACGGCCGATACTCTTTGTTTATTGGCGTTATTTTTTAATGCCGCTTCAATGTTATCTAACGTGCCATTTGTGCTCACGGTTAACACTTCGTTGTAGGCTTCTTCACTTAAGCTTTTAATTTTCAATAGCAACTCTTCAATGCTTCCAGAAACTTGCTCTTCATCATATTCAAGCTCAGAAAAATCATGCCCAATAAATGGTAGAGATAAATACAACAATCCAAAATCATCCTGTACAACTGCATTGAGTATCTCACGCTGTTTTTCATCATCATTATATGACAAGAAGATTTGAGCCAATAAACTATGAGCTTCGGTTTGCACACAAAATAGTGATTCTTCATCCATATTCTGCCAGTAAGATGGCTCAACATTTAGTAGCTTTTTCACCGACTCAGCATCCATTAACCATGTGGCAATAGAAGGAATTGTTGCATCATGCTCACGTACAATTTTTGCAACAGTCAAAATATCCATCTCGGCGAACACAGCTAACATGGCAGTATCGCCTTGCTCAGATGCTATTTTTTCTAATGAAGTACCCGCCTCTCGACCACTGTGCTGGGCTTGTTCGGTAATGTCGGTAGCGAGAATTAATGCGTTACTAGTCAAAGGGTATTCCTCAAAAATAGGTTAATGTTATTCATCGTAGCCGTAGGTGTTGTAGCTATCGTTTACTTCATTATCACCAACTTCAACCTCTTCTGGTAAAGGAGTCGAGTCGTAAGTATTGTATAAGTGAATCAGTAAAACAGCGGTTTTAAGATCTTCTTCTGAATGGTTCATTAACTCAGTAATGGTTGCTCTAGCATCTGCATGCACCCCCACAAATGGTTTGACATCAGTCCACAATGGCTGTTGAGTAAGATCGACTTTAGCTAGTTTTTCTGAATTAATTCTTACACTTAAAGTAATAGCCATAGCTAGTTGATCAACTAAACCACTAAATACTGAGCTGTCAGATGCTAATTGCTTTTGTAATGTTTTAAGGTAATTTCTCAGTAAATCTGGGTTTTCTGGATCACTCAGTGACTCCATATTTTCTAAATACATAGAAAACTCATCCGCTAAATAAGCAGGGATTGGCGCGTCAAATTTCATAAATGTTTATCCTACGATAAGGCGTTATGCCAAAAAGAATCTGCGACTTCTCTTGGGTCTGTGATTACCGTATAGGTACTCTTAATATATGCGGTTCGTTTATGAGGATCTGCAATCTCATCATAAGCTTTTTGAATGGCCTGAAACTTCTCTTTTGCTTCTGCACCATCATTTCTATCTGGGTGATACTGATTAGCCAGTTTACGATAAGCTTTTTTAATTTCAGTGGTGGTAGAGGTTCTGGTAACCCCTAATAGCTCAAAATGATCCATAAAATATAACGTATACCTTGTGCTTAAAATTCAGCTAAAAATGCCTAATTTAGTGATACTGATCTTACCTTTACCACAGTGTTTACACAATGTAAGAGTGCAATTTATAGTAAGTCTCACTTTTACAGCAAGGTAGCAGCCAAACATTAAATATGATTAACACCTTATTTGACTTTTACCCCGGCACACTTCTTAATAGGTAGTTACATAAATACTCTCTACAACACCCTGTTTAGGCAGGTTTAACTATTGTTATGGAACCAATCATGAAAGCCTTCACATGCTTATCTTTAACCCTTTATGTATTTTTGTCTACTGGTGTTTGCGCGCACTCTGAGACTAAATCGACTCAAGCAATAAATAAATTACTTGATGGGCTACACATCGCAGCTAGCCAAGCTAACTTAGATAAGTACTTAGGCTCGTTTACCGAAACCGGCGTATTTATGGGTACCGATGACTGGGAAAGGTGGACCCGACCAGTTACGTTAGACAAATATGTATCAGAACGTTTTGAAGGCGGCACAGGTTGGACTTATCAATCAGTAGAGAGAAATTTAATACTCTCAGAAGACTCCAACACAGCTTGGTTTGATGAAATTACAGTTTCAGAAAAATGGGGCCGCTTTCGTGGTACCGGTGTAGTTGTCAAACAAAACGGACATTGGAAAATAGCCCATTATGCTATGTCATTTTTAGTGCCAAATGAAGCGTGGGAAAAGATATCAGAGCTAAGTACTAAAGCTTTCTCTGATCGCGAAAAGAAAAATTAATACAATATATAGCAGTAGATATGTAAACAATCGAAAGAATAACCAAAGGTCGCTGCGCCCCGCGTGTGGTTAAAGCAATCGATTAGATTAACGTATTGTCGTCAGCTATTAAGGATTCATTGCTTCTTTAACACCTGGTAAATCTTCAGCATTTTTTAGATACTGAGGAGCTAATCTACGTTGAGACTGCTGCTCATATCCGTAGGCGTATGCTAGAACATCTGCATCAGTATGTTTAGTTCCAATAAATGATAAGCCAACCGATAAATTATGAATACCTCCCATTGGAACAGTTACATGGGGATAACCTGCACGGGCAGCATAACCACCATAGCCGGGCCAATCTCTTGGCCAAACATCACCATTGATGGGGTCAACTCTAGGGACAACTAATCCTGACGGGGCAATTAAAACATCAACATTATGCTGTTGTAAAAGGGCATCTATGCCATCTTCTCTAGTAGCCTGTTGCACTATTTTTAGAGCATTTTTATAATCTTCACTTTCAATTGAAGCCATAGCTTGTGATGCTATAAAAATACTTTGGTCAAACAGCGCTAGCTCTTCTTTGTGGGCTGAATTAAAATCAATCAGTTGCTGTAAAGTACGAGTACTAACTAGTGATTCTGAAGTAGAGGCTAAGTACTTATTTACACCATCTTTAAATTCATATTTAAGAATGTCGTAACTCATTTTCCCAAAATCTTGGGGAGCCTCTGGGGCTTCATCTATATCTACTAATACCGCGCCAGCCATTTCTAAATCTTGTAAGGCCTTTGTAAACAGAGCAGTGATAGGTACAGATTCACCTTTAGCAAAATTTAGCACCCCTACACGTACCCCAGTTAATGCATCTTTTTGTAGCCCGGCAGAGTAGTCTTGATTGGGTGTGGTGGTTGCCATTGCATTCATCATTAATGCTGCTCCCATTACTGTTTTAGTCATAGGGCCTGCAGTATCCTGCGAAACCGAAATAGGAATAATATACTGCTGCGGCACTAAACCTACAGTGGGTTTAAAACCTACAATGCCATTTGCATTAGATGGACAAATAACAGAACCGTTAGTTTCGGTGCCCACGGTCGCAGCGGCAAGTGATGCAGCTGCAGCAGCACCAGATCCAGAGCTTGAACCACAAGGGTTACGATCAAGCATGTGGGGGTTACGCACCTGCCCACCTAACGCACTCCAGCCACTCATTGAACCTTCAGATCTAAAGTTTGCCCACTGGCTCAAATTAGTTTTACCTAAAATAATAGCCCCCTGAGCTCTTAGCCCTGCTACAAGAGGGCTGTCTCTTCCCGTAATGTTGTCTTTTAGTGCTATTGCGCCCGCCGTTGTTGGCAACGTGTCTTTAGATTCGATATTGTCTTTAAGAAGCACCGGTACGCCATGAAGAGGCCCTAATACTTCACCTGCTGCTCGTTTCTCATCAAGGGCTCTGGCTTGGGCAAGTGCATCTGGGTTAATACTTAACACGGCTTGTAGCCTAGGGCCGCTTTTGTCAATATTCTCAATACGCTCAAGATACAAATTCACTAGTCGTTCAGAACTAACTTTACCGGTTTCAAGGGCGTCAATAATGTCAGGCAAAGTACCGGCAATTAAACCAGAAGCCTTAAAGTCTTTAACCTCGATTTGTGTCAATTGAGGGGCAGGCTCATCAACAACAGGTTGACAGGCAGTGAGTACAAGGCCAATAGCCAAACTAGGTAAAAGTGTTTTCGTCATAAGGTTGTCTTTTTTTGGGATTATTATGATTAAAAGAAGAGACACCAAGCTAATAAAACCTAGCAAGCATTGCAAGACTCATATGCTTAATGGGCTATTTAATAAGATTTATGGCCTCTTACAATCACAACCAACTTGTGTGAATATTATTCATACACATTTCTAAAATATTACACAGTCGTGGATACCATAAAAAAAATCGATATCGATTCTTGGCACAGAAAAGAACACTTCGAGTTCTATTCTACCTTTTCACAACCGTTTTTTAATATCTGCGCAACAGTTGATGTATCCCGAACCCTGCGGTTTTGTAAAGATAATAACCTGTCATTCTTTATCTGTTCTTTGTTTATTTTAGGTTACACAGCCAATCAAATAGCGCCACTAAGGTTACGTATAAATAACAGCAAGGTAGAGTTGCACGACGAATTAGAAATCAGCTGTACTGTGCTCAATAACAATCAAAGCTTTGGCTTTTGTGATTTTGGAAAATGCCAAGAGTTTAAAGCTTTCTATCACAATGCTGAGCAAAAAATGAATCACCTAAAAAAACACAACTTACCGCTAATGACTTCAAACGGCAAAGCTAACAGTATATTTTGCTCAGTCTTACCCTGGTTACATTTCACTAGTTTTTCCCATGCTCAAAAACAAAGTCAACATGACTCCATACCCAGATTTGTGATGGGTAAATATAAGAAAAAACATAAAGAAGTTATTATGCCGGTATCGGTAGAAGTTCACCATGGGTTAGTAGACGGCCTCCATGTTGGTCAATACTTTGAAAAGCTACAACACAATTTCGATAACTTTTTTGAGGACAAAAAAAAAGCCTGATAACAAATCAGGCTTAAAAGAGAACACACATAAAAACTATATAGTCAGACGGCCCTTTTCTACTTTAGTTCAATATTCTGTAAATTAAATGTAACTTTTTTAATTTAAAGTAGCATTTTACTTGCTGCAACAATGTATTTAGTAATAAGTAAACCCAATGAAGAAGCCTTTAACCCTAGGCATCAAATTAAGTTTATTATTATCCTTATGTGTCCCTTTAGCCGCTTCCGCTAAGCAGGTTGATATTAACTATTTAGAAGGTCGTTATAACAGCGGCATTGAAGTAGCAGGTTCGTATCAACTGGATCCCAATTGGCGAGTTTTTGGCAGTTACCTCGTCCAGAATCATGGCTCAAACAATCATGCAAACCTAGAAGTCGGAGGAGGGATAATCGTGCGAGGCATAATAGACCACGACCTAATTACAACTACTGCCTTAGTGAAGCGTGAGTACGGAAATTACAGTGACACAGGTATTTGAGTGTCGGTTGGGGTGCGTGATTTCTTCTTTGAACAATATCTAGCAAAATCGAAGTATTAAAACCTGTTGAGTTGCGAGGGGCCATTATTTTAGAAGAAATAAGAGACTTTGATCTTGCCTTAATATTCGGAGCTGATTACCATTTTCACCCACGTTTTTCGGTCGGTATACAATTTGAATTAGGCGGAGATGACCAAGCTATCAGCCTAGGTGCTTGCTAGTATTATTAGCCAATTCGCAGCACCCTATACCCAGTCAGACTGTCTATATTGAATGGAGCCTTCTATATGTTGTTTGGCCTTGCCGTTAAATAGACAGAATTCACAAAAAAGCGCGATAGCTAATCCTATTAAGCTATCGCGCTTTTATACAATCCAAAGTTATTTCATAAAAAGTGGCAATAAATATTGACCACTTTTTTAAACACTAACCTTTTTTGCTAAAGAGTACCTATCACACCTTCGCGTCGTTTATCAGCAGCACCAACTAAGGTCCCATCAGGTTTGCGCATAATCACACTGAGTCCTGAATTTTCACCCCTAGAAGCATCTACATCAAAGCCCATGTCTTTCATGGCTGATATTAATGACTCGGGCGCCGCGCCTTTTTCTAAACGTACGGTTTTACCACGGGCAACCATATTAGGTAAATCAACCGCAGCTTGTGGATCTAAATCCCATTCAAATACTCCCACCATAGTTTTAACGGTATATGCAATAATATTGTTGCCACCCGGTGAACCTGTTGCCATTAAAAACTCGCCATTTTTATCTAGTACAATAGACGGAGACATAGATGAGCGCGGGCGCTTGTTAGCAGCAACGGCATTAACTATAGGATTGCCATCTTTATCATGGTGCTGAAAAGAGAAATCAGTTAACTGGTTATTCAAAAACATACCACCAACCATACGGGTAGTTCCAAAGATGCTTTCAACTGTGGCAGTCATTGATACCACATCGCCTTTTGTATCTACAATAACGAAATGGGTAGTTCCGTGAACATCTTGAGTTGCATCAATACCAGCGGTGATCTCACTTGGCGTATCATTGTAAGCCCAAGGGTCGCCCACTGCATATGTTAAAGGTGTGGCTTTATCTGCAATCAGCTTAGCTCGTTTAGCTAAATATTCTTTGTTTAACATCCCTTTTAAAGGCATATCCACAAAATTAGGATCAGCAATAAACTGATCTCTATCTGCATAAGCAAGTTGTTGTGCTTGTGCCATTATGGCCCAGTTTTTAGGGTCATCAGGACCGGCTGCACTTGGCTTAGGACCATTCTCTAAAATCCCCATAATCATCCCTACAGCCAACCAAGAAGATGGCGGCGGCGCACCACAAATTTGGGTATCGCGGTAATCTTGACAAAGAGCAGATCGCTTCACAGGTTGATAAGCTGCAATATCCTCGGCGGTTAGTGAACCCGCTCTAGGTTCTTGCTGAACCATAGCGGCGATTTCTTTCGCTATCTCACCTTGGTAAAACTCAGCGGGGTCCTTCGCAATGATTTCTAATGTTTTTGCGTATTCAGGATTTTTTAATAGGTAGCCCTCTGGATGAGCTACGCCTGCTTCGTCATAAAAATATTCAAAAGCATCCGTTGGGCCGTCTTCTGGTTTACTTGGAATATACTTACCAAAACGCTCTAACATGCCGTGTAAACGAGGCGAAATTTCAAACCCTTCATTGGCAAGCTTACTGGCATAGTTAAATAAACTGCTCCACTCTAATGTCCCTTGGTCTTTATGAGCCATAGACAACATAGCTAACACCCCAGGCACACCGGTAGACAAGCCACTGGTTTTAGCTTGAATAAACGGCATTGAGTCGCCGTTCTCTAACATAAACATGTCTGCTTTCGCACCACTTGGTGCAGCCTCTCGACCATCATAAACAGCTAAAGATTTGGTTTCACTGTCGTAATGCACCATAAAGGCACCGCCAGCTAAGCCAGAGCTTTGTGGCTCAACTAAACTTAAAACCGATTCTACGGCAATGGCAGCGTCAACGGCTGAACCACCCGCTCGTAATACTTCTAAACCAGCAGCGGTTGCATGGGGGTTAGCAGTCACCACCATAGCCTGTTGTTTAGGTTGTTCTATTGTTTGTTGTGTTTGCTCTTCGGCTGAACCACATCCTAAAAGAGTGGCCGACAATACTCCTAGTGCGAGCATGTGAAACTTCATAGTTTGTTCCTTATAGTTGAAACTTAATCATTAAAATCTGGGTTTGTTCATCAGATTGTAAAAAATATAAATAGATAGGCGAGGACATGTTAAAAACAATAAACCTGTCAGTCGCCAAATCTCAGATGACTGACAGCACCCTCATTTATTTTTTTAACATATATCAGTGTAAAGTGACAACGAACTTAAGCTAAAGGGCTGTATTTAATCGATTAACTCTAAAAAGTCGATTAAGCCTGAAAGTTACGAGCTACAAATTAACAGTATACTTACAAAGGTAAAATGTAGTCCGTAACTCAACTCGCAACTCTTTTAAAAAGTAACAGCCACACTCAGCCTTGCCGTTGAGCCACTATATAGGTTATTGATAACCCTACTAGGTTGCCCTTGATATGATCTTTCTGGGTAATCTAAAACATTGTTCAATGACAAACGTGCAACCACTTGTTTGCTGTAAAGCCAAGAAAGCGCTTGGTTCCACACTAATACTTTTTCTCGAATGGTATCTTGCATTGCACTTGCGCCCACATCATCTACAGCTTCACTTTGCCAAGAGAATTGAGAGTTATACTGCCAATCTTCATAACCAAGTAATAGATTAAGAGCGAGCCTATGCTTTGCCCTCTCTGGCATGGTTATAGTTCTGTCGCTCAACTCGGCTTCGCTATCAGAGTAAGTATATGCGAGTTTTAGTTCGGCTTGACTAACTAAAGGTAAGCTTAACTGTTGGGCCCAAAACGTCTGCAGGCCTTTTATAAAGCCATCTGTACCATTTTCAACACGAGCCACTTCATATAAGTCATCACCAATTAACTCAGTGGTATTCGAGTCATAAAAGAAGTCAGACACACTATTGTAATAAACCCCTGCCACCAACTTGCCAGAGCCCGAATATTGATACTCAAACCCAGCATAGAGATTTTCAATTGTGGTGGCTTCAAGTTCAGGGTTACCTTCGGTTATCGAAAGGGTAGCCACATTTGCCCGCCTGTAACTCACTGTATCAAAGTATTGCGGACGCATTAATTGCTGAAAATACGCCGTTTTCAGAGTGAGTTGTTTGTTTACGGCATACCGTAACTCTAATGAAGGCAACCAATGCTGGTAGTCATTTCCTCCCTCAACAAACGCGGCATCAAAACTATCAAAATTTTCTTCAACTAATTCGCCATTAATCACGACGCTGGTAATGGCATCACCTTGAGAGGCGATATTGGTATCAGGCGAGGCATACACTGCACCTCGAGTGGCGGTTTCAGTTTTTTCATACCTTAACCCCACACGCCAAAACCAGTTTTTTCTTTGTTGGTAAGCATTAAAATATAAAGAACTTACTGTTTCTTCACTGGTATAGATATCTTGAATTGTCTCGATAAACGATTGGCTAAGATTAAGCTCAAACTGTTCACTTAAATGACTATTAAAATAACTTGCTCCGTTCTCAGTGCCTATACCAGCAGGTAACAAATAACCATTATCGATTATATTTACTGCGCTATTCGTCCCTGTAAGCTCATTCAAATAGAACTCATTAGACGTTGCACCATACACTGGACGGTCGTTGTCTACGGCTCTTTCTTTATTTCGCCATGCACCACCTGCTTCAACCCAAAGGTCGCGACTAGCAATACTAATCTTTTTGTCCCAGTTCACCATAAAGGCGTAATCAGTATCTGTGGTAATAGATTTAGCAATACGATAATCTGAAAAAACTGAACCACTAACATCATAAATATCACTACTTGTCACATTTACAGTTGGCAAATAACGGTCTTCTAAGCTAGAAGTAGCAGAGACATCACTATCAATAAAGTTCCATGGTAGCCACACTCTGTCGTTAACCCAGCGGCTATAATAGGTATTAACCTCTAAAGAACCATCCTCTCTATTTAAGATAAAACCAAGCTTATGACGGTCAATATCTCTCGCGGTATCTAAACGATGGAAATAACGACGTATCCTAGCATCAGTAACAGCAGCCTGCGTAATCGTACTCCCATCACTCCCTAGCGTTAGGTTACTAAGATCGCCGGCACCAAATTGTATTTCGAACCGATTACGAGTAGCAACATCATCATAGTTAGTATTTAGTCCTTCGTAGGTAAGCAACAAATCTTTATTAACTTGATAATCAGCACGCCAACGAGTGTTAATACTTTGAGTTTGAATGCCATCTTGGGTATATCTTGGGTATCCCAGAGTTAATACATCATTTTCTGACAATTCAGAGTTAGAGTCTAATAACCAGCGTGAGGCATATAAATCGACCAAACGCTCTGAGTTATTCTTTTGAACCTGCAGCTGCAAGCTCAACTTACCCAAAGACTTAGCCGCTTTAATACTACCGCCCATAACAAACTTCTCAGCAATAGATTGGTAATTAACATTCGCTTCGGCTTTAATCACTGAAGCATTAGCTTGACCTTTGGGCAACCTAAATTGAGATCTGAAGTCGACGCCCTCGGCATCAAAAGTGGCCCCCAAAACATCACCGGGCGCACTTAAAGTCTGATATTCAGATGCGATTGGGCTTCGCTTTAGAAGTACACGGTCTCGCTCTCGAGAGCTTTCGTTGGCAGCGTCCTGATTAGTATTAGTGGCAACCGCCTGTGCCAACACATTCGTAGAGCTAATCATTATAGCTATACTAAATATCCCAAAAGCGCTTAAGGTTTTACATACACTAATCACCGACAACGCACTCATTTTTGATTTAGCCTTTAATACAAGTTGGCTTACAGCAATCATTTACTTCCTTAACAATTTAAAATAATCGATAGAATTTATTTGGGGGACCAAACGGAAATCAGCGAGATTATACTTAGATTTTTATCTAGAGGGAAAATTAGATGAACTTAGTTACACTGAGTATTTTATATAAGATATAAAAAAAGTCCTTAATTACAGGGCTCTAGAATAGAACTATCTTAGCAAGCACCTAAATCAAACAAACCTAAATAAGATTAAACACCCCATTCTAATCTGGTTGCTTTTGTAAAAGTAACCCGCTATGCATATACTTAAGTGCTGCTATTAACGCCGCAAAACTAGAGAAAATCAAAGCATAACGCAAAGACTCAATCCCATATTCTGGTGCTAAATAATCACTCACCATACCCGTTATCATAGGCCCACAGCCTAGTCCCACAATATTAAGGATAAAAAATAAAATTGCCGAAGTCATGGCACGCATTGAAGGCTTCACCAAATGGTGAGCAATAGCTATGGTTGGACCAAGGTAAGAAGACATAAACACATTACTTATAAAGATGCAGATTAAAACTGTATTTAACGAATTTACGTTTAATGCTAAAAGAGAAAAAGGTAGGGATAACAAAACACCTATGCCCGGCACCCATAGATACCAACGCATATCCTTTTTACCTAGCTTATCAGCTAAGAAGCCCCCAGAGAGCGCACCAATAATACCCGACATCCCAATAATCAAACCTAAGGCAACCCCCACTTGAGAAACACTCATACCATGACTGCGAATTAAAAAAGAAGGGATAAAAGTTAACGTGGAGTAACCTGCAAACGAACAAAAGCCCGCACCAAAAGAGGCGTATCTAAAGGCCTTAGATTTCCATAAATAACTCAAGGTTTCTTTAAAGGAGTATTTTTCGCCTACAGATGGATCAGACACCATGTCAGCCCCGCCCCGAGGAGGCTCTCTTAGCGTAAATCGCACCACTAAAGCCATCAATACACCGGGTAAGCCGACTACAAAAAATGCCATTCGCCAACCGACCTTGTCGCTCAACCAGCCTCCCAATAAAAGACCAACTAAAATGCCGATATACAACCCCATATTGTAAATAGACATAGCCGTGCCGCGCTCTTCAGGGGCATAATAGTCTGAAATAATAGAATGAGAAGGTGGGCTAGCTCCGGCTTCACCAACCCCAACACCAATTCGAGCCATAAGTAATTGCACGTAATTTTGAGCTAACCCCGAAACAGCAGTCATACCACTCCAAACCACCAATGCTAAACTCACAATATTACGGCGATTACCCACATCAGCCCAACGGGCTATGGGTATCCCAACCACGACATAGAATAAAGCAAACGCAAAACCCGTTAATAAGCCTAGCTGTGTGTCAGACAAGCCCAGTTCAGCTTTAATAGGCTCCTGCAAAATGACCAAAATCTGCCGATCTACAAAATTGAATACATAAACCAAAGTAAGAATAAACAGAACATAACGCCGGTAATTGCGGGTCTCAGTATTCATAGAAGGCTCCAAGTGACTATTTTTTGTTTAGGATACACTCAGTATGCACACTTAATATTTGACGCTCAAGCGTCGCCCAACAGCCCATTATGCCTCTTTCTTGACATAAACCCGCCCACAACCCGTTACATATAACAAACATAATTAATGCAAATAAATAACAAATTCATTTATTTTAATTATGAATGAATTGCTATAGCTCTTAATTAATCAGAATTGAACAAAGCACCAACAATCTAATATAAAGGCCGAAGCTTACCACCCAGAGCTAACTGCACCAATCTAGCTTTATAGAACTTCAAGGAGAATCACGTTACAGTAATCTCATTTAATGCTTAATCGAGAACTTAATTATGTCTACCATGGGTTTGTACATTTACGATCACTGTCCTTATTGCGTTATGGCACGTATGCCTTTCGGCATGAAAAACATTCCTGTTGAGTTAACAGTATTGCCTAGCGATGATGAAGCCACACCAATTTCTATGATTGGCATGAAAGCCTGCCCGATTTTAAAAAAGTCTGACGGCAGCTTTATGCCTGAGAGCATGGATATAGTAGCTTATGCAGACCAACTAGATTGCAACCCTATATTCAATCCATCAGCACAGCGAGAAGACTTAAGCGCTTGGCTAAAACAGGTTAACTTGCTATTTAAGCAACTCCTCTATCCTAGATGGATCACATCACCAGTTGGTGAATTTCAAACCCAAAGCGCAATTGACTACTTCACTAAAAAGAAAACCAAAGAGCTGGGTAATTTTTCTGAAGCATTAGCCAATAGCGACACGTTAATACAAGAGCTAGAAACAAAATTACGAGAGCTTGCGCCACTGCTTTACAGTGAAACCAGTGTGAATGAGCAGCTTTCAATTGATGACATACATTTGTTTGGGCGCTTAAGAGGGATCACCTTAGTCAAAGGGCTCACGATCCCTGACAAAGTTCATGCTTATATTGAACACTTCTCAAAGGTGAGTAACATACCTACATTTTATGACGTAGCTCAATAATTCGTTTTTTATCAAAACAATGTATATGTAAAAGAGGTCTCAGTGAGTAATCAATCACCCACCAAAACAGCATTACCACAGTTGAGTGATTACCATCACTTCATCAATATAGAGACCCGCTGGATGGACAACGACTTATACGGTCACGTTAACAACGTAGTGTATTACAGTTACTTTGATACTATTGTGAATCGCTACCTTATCGAACAAGCAGATTTAGACATTCACACAGGGGCCACGATTGGGCTAATGGTGAGCTCACAATGCAATTATTATAGTAGCGTTGCGTTTCCCGATAAACTAATCGGTGCCTTTGCAGTCAACAAAATCGGTAATTCATCAGTAGAATACGACTTGGCTATTTTTAAAGAAAATCAAACAAGCGCATCTGCAGGGGGAACCATGACTCACGTATTTGTAGAGCGCACAACACACAAACCCACTCCAATTACTGGCCATTTAAGAGCCTCGCTGACAACGGCCCTTAAAACCTAAGCGGTTAAGAAACAAGTAAAACCAAAATAAAGTTAATAACATTGAATTGCTTTACTGAAATTACAATTTAAAGCCCTTTACGCATTTTATCTACTAGTTCGAGGCATCCTTGATAAAGCAGTCGCCCATGTCTTGATTATCACATAAGGCGCCCCACCCAAATAGCCTTCGAAAACTGAATACTTTGGCAAAAAACTCTCGCCAAGTGACCGACTGAGATGTTTTAAATGTCTTAATGGTTTTCTTTGTTTTCAGATTATAGAGACGCGAAACAAGCTTGATTTTAGGACGCCAAAATAAAGGGGCAACACCGGCTTCCCAACCGATAGTAAATGCTTCACCACCATGTAAAGCTACAATAATGACATCTAAACCCACGTCAGAGGATTTGGGTTCAACTATAGATGAAATGTTATTAAGACAAAAAACGCCTTCTAGTTTGCTTCGCATATGATCTTGAAGGCTATGGCCACCAAAAGAGAAGAAATTTTCAAACTTTGTCGTAGTATCTTCTGATACAACAGCTAATGTCCCTAAATAAACATTCGGCTTTTCTGACTTAAACCATTTAAATAACAATCTATTATGCCTTCTCGGATAACCCGTACTATTGATAAAAAATGACTTCTTAACTCCAACCCAGAAAAATCATCACCCTTCATACACCAGCCCTGATAAAATGACAGCATCGGCTTATTGGTGTGCTCCCAATACTTCATTTGAAATCTCACCCTCACAAATCTTCCGGACATCGCCCGTCATAGTTGCAAAAAAAGAGTCATCCAGCTTAATGTTAATTATGCCTCCGGGCATATGAACATTTACATTTGCATCACATAAACCTAGCCCGTGTACAACCGAAGCTGCAGCAGAACTACTAGAACCAGAAGCAAGAGTGTAACCCGCTCCTCGCTCCCATATTTCGATTGTGATTGTGCTTTTATCGATAACTTTCACAAACTGAACATTCGTGCGGTTGGGAAATCTAGCGTCATTTTCAATCACTTTACCCAGCTCAGTTGCTAAAGACGGACTAAGCTCTTCGACCAATATGACACAATGAGGGTTACCAACATTCGCTAAGTAATATGTAAACTCTCGCCCGTTTACAGTCATGTTGCAAGGGGTTAAAGCAGGCTCGCCACTAGAATCATGAGTGAATCTCACTTTTCCCATTCCTACAGATACTGACAAACCTTTGGTACCGACAGTTGAATTGACAACCCCGCCTTTTGTTTGAATAGTAAATTCATCATGGGTCACCAACGATTTATCCCAGAGATATCGTGAGAAAATTCGCAAACCATTGCCACTTTTTTCAGCTTCACTTGAATCAGGGTTAAAGATACGAAGAGAAAAGTCACAGGTTTTACTTTCTTCTGGACCATACAAAATACCATCCGAACCTACACCAAAATGCCGGTCGCAAATGGCTTTGATATTTGTAACGGTTAGTTGTTTCGTTAGAAAATTAGGATCAATCACGATGTAATCATTACCTAACGCATGATACTTACTGAATTTCATATACTCGCCTTAATCTTTAACATAGCTGTTCATTTTTTGGCTCTTGTAATGCGCCAATAGCTAGCAATTTATATTGATACTATGATGTGCACGGTAAATTAAAGTCAACATGGTAATGCTCATCATGTCGCACCCAAGATCGCTTTTTAGAAAATTGAATGTTTTTCTTTAGATATTGTGCGTATTTAGTTTTAAATAAGTGGGGTTGCAATTTAGGGTCAAAAATCACTCTCCATAAATCAAAGCCATTCTTTTTTGCTTGTTGGTGTAAAGCCACCAAATGCGCAGCCATAGCTTCATAATCAATATACATACCATCATAATGATCATGCTCATCAAACTCGATGTCGTAGCCTAACTTATTAAAAAGGTTTGTAGGTAGATGAACTGACTCTCCTTCTTTATTCGTGACGGGAGTCATAAAATCTACAGACAATCCATTTTGGTGAGTTTTGTGAGGTTTGAATTTCCCCCCAGCTTTAAATCCAGTCTCAGCATATTTATAGATTTTTGTTGGTTGCTCAGTTTCAAGGGATTTATATGCAGACACAACAATATGACTAACTTCTGAATGGACATAGGTTCTACCCACCCATCTAGCCACTGTGCTGTAACCCACATAATTATTTCCTTTTGAGGGTAGAGTTACACCATTTACTAGACTCCCATTAGACGTTGTTCCAAAACACTCGCTAGTTTCAGCCCATACGTTTATCGGAAACCCAAGTACAAGCGTAACGAGTAGGTTTTTAGCGTTCATTTGTTCCTACCTTAAGTGAGTAAGCAGCACTTTAATTATGACGTTGAGCTTACCTAAATTTACTCGTAAACTCGCGTACTTTGATATTGAAAGGCACCAAATATGCACGCTGTATTTTTAGACCAACAGACTTTTAGCCCTAATATTACCCTTGATAATGTTCGCCAGCAGGTTACTTCATTAACCTGTTTTGCCACCACTTCACCAGAGCAGCTTTTATCACGCTGCGCCCAAGCCGATATTGTTATCACAAACAAAGTAGCATTAAACCAAGATATCTTAGAGCAACTCCCCAAACTAAAATTAGTGTGTGTGGCAGCCACTGGCACCAACAATGTTGATCTTAATGCCGCTGCTCAGTTGGGTATTCAGGTAAAAAATGTGGCTGGGTACTCTACTACCTCGGTTAGCCAATATGTATTTGCACAAATGCTTGAGTACTTTAGTCAAACCAGCCTTTATAACCAAGACTCAGCCCAAGGGGTGTGGCAGCAAAGTACGACTTTTTGTCATCATTCAGGTGAGATAAACGAACTTCACGGCAAAAATCTAGGCATAGTAGGGTATGGAAATTTAGGCCAAGCTGTTGCAAAAATTGGGGAAGCCTTTGGTATGAAAATACTCGTTGCAGAGCGTCCTTATGCTGCAACTATTCGTAACAACAGACTCAGTTTTGAACAAGTATTATCTGAAGCAGACGTACTAACGTTACATTGCCCGCAAACACCAGAAACCGAAAACCTCATTAACGCGCAAACCTTGAGCCTAATGAAACCCAATGCCATGTTAATCAACACAGCTCGCGGGGCACTTGTTAATAGTTACGACTTGCATGCAGCATTAAAAAATAAACACTTAGGTTATGGGGTGCTAGATGTGCTTGAACAAGAGCCCCCAAGTGCAGAGCATATATTGATAAGAGCAATCACAACTCAAGAGCCCAACATACACCTTGATAACCTTAAAATTACAGCACACATTGCATGGGCCAGTATTGAATCACAACAAAGGCTACTCAACTTACTCGCTGACAACATCAGCCACTTTAAAAGCAAGTGCTAAAACTTGCTTTTAAAATTTATAGTAAAAAACTATAGCGCTTAATTATTACGTCTACGTTGTTTTAGTTTTAACATGTAGGTGCCGTACCAACGCCCTAACGGAGCCGCACTCATGCCATGTAACAAAGCGCTAATCCATACGGCATTGATGGCTACTACCAACAAACTATGACTGTATTCACTCAGCATATCTTTAGAAACAATCAACGCAAATAAGGCCGTAGCTAAGCCTCTAGGACCAAACCAGCCTAAAAACAACTTTGAAACCAAAGGCATTTTGGCTCCCAATAAAGATAAATAAATAGCCAATGGCCTGACAAAGAACAAGCTCACCAATATATACAAGGCAATATTCCAAGTAATATGATGTGACGCTTCAGGCAACAAACCTAATCCAATGGCAGTAAAGGCAGCCCAAACCAGTAATTGCCCCTCAGTTTCTGTAAATTGATAAATAAAGCGACAATGGCCTTTGACTTGATTACCAAACACTAACCCTGCCACAAAAGCGGATATGAAACCGTTACCGCCTACGACAGTCGCAAATAAGTAAGATGAACCAGACAAAGCAAGCACACCGATTCCTTCATACACATTGGAGGTGAGTTCTTTAGATTCTGCATACAAAAATAGCTTACCGCTCATCCACCCCATAGTGATACCAACAACCACACCGATTGTGACCTGACTTGCACCAAAGAATAGCCAATAAAAAGTACTTGTATCTTCTTGAGATACAGTCAAAAACAAACTTGCAAAAAACAAAACAAACGGCAAGGCTAGACCATCGTTTAAGCCACTTTCTACGGTAAGAGTTTGACGGGTATTGACAGGTACAGATTTATTCTGAATAACGGCTTCACCTAATGCCGCATCAGTTGGAGCCAATACTGAAGCAACGAGAGCCACGAACAACCAAGGCCACTCAGGGAAGAACAACAAGCCCACCAAGGTTCCGATTACAATACAAAGAGGAAGACCAATAAGTAACATCCGTAATGGCCAAGTATTCTTGTATTTTAGGCGCTTTAAATTAATCTGTGAGGCATCTAAGAAAAGCAACACGATCAATGCGATTTCAGCCACTAAATGTATAATTTCTTCGGTTTCAATTTCGGTGAAAATACCGAGTGAGGCCAATATAAAGCCAATAGATAAAAATATAATAGGTGCAGTTATCACAGTTTGTGATAAACGTTTTGCAAGCATGGTGTAACCACTTATACAAAACAACAACATTAAAATGCCTAGCTCGCTGCTAATTTCCACTATATTGTTAGCCTTAAGTAATGAGTTTAGAATATATTTAGACCACGTCTAAGCTACTTTACTTTCACTACGCATAATAAGTAGGTGACCTAGTATACCTTTCTACCACACAAAATTTAGACATAAGTAATGGTAAAACCTCTTTGAACATTATTTTAAGTATATTACTCGCCATAATTGTTTTATCGAACATCTACATTTAATCTATTCACATATTCAAAGAAGCATTAACAGATGGAAATACAGTAGCTCTCTATTTACGGATTACACTTAACCAGGATGATTTTGAAGCACATCATGAACAAATTTGCTCTGATTGTTTTAGCAATTTTAAGCTTGAACAGCTGTATCAGTGAAATAACAACACCAGATAAAAACTTGTGTTACATAGTATATGACGCAGGTAGTAGTGGCACACGCTTATACATTTACGAGCAATCAGGCTCTAATTTTCTCACCCATGAAGGCCCTAGAGTTAGCGCACTGGCAGACCCAATTCGCCATATCCATGGCAAAAACCTAAGTGACATTAACGCCATTACCAATGAAGTGGTGTCTACTTTAGATTTAATTAAGACGGATGGCCCACTAGAAAATGGTAAACCCAAATGGTCAGCGTTTGATTGGAGCAAACAATGTGAAGCGCAATCAGTTAAAGTTTTTGCCACTGCGGGCATGCGTATTGCTGAACAAATCAACCCTGTAAACAGTAAAACCTTGTGGAAAACGTTAACAACTAAAATAGCAGCCAAAGTTGGCCCAAAGGTGAACGTAGAAGCCAAAACCCTAAGCGGCTTTGAAGAAGGCCTGTTTGCTTGGCTAAGTGTTAATGACAAATACCCCAGCGGCCACTACGGCATTGTGGAAATGGGCGGAGCATCTTCACAAATAACCTTTCCATGCCCACACTGCTCCCCTGCAAACGACGCCGTTAAAACCGTCACCGTCAATGGCAAACCAATACAAATATACAGCTATTCATATCTTGGTTTAGGTCAAAATGAAGCCCCACGTAGCCTACCCACACCCTTTGTTGATCCAGTACCTAAACACTGTGCCTACGGTGCAGGAGCAAACAATCCTGATTGGACCGTAGCGAGCTGTGCCGACGAAATACCGCTAACGGTTGAAGGTTCAAAAACTGATATTAAAGCCCCATACCATTACTCAAAAAAAGGGACTAAAGGCACCACAAATGCGCTACCAGCCACCCTTAAAATTATACCTAAATGGTTATTGATGGGCGCTTTCAATTATACAAAAGAAACAGACATTCATGATTTTTGTGTCAATAAAAATGATGGATATTACAATGCTGACATAGCATGTTTTAAACCCATCTATTTAGATAAATTTTTGAAAACCTTAAATATACAAGCCGAGCTATCAAGCAAAATAGATGTAAGTTGGACCCAAGGAGCAGCCATTTGCGAAATCGAAAACTGCTTAACCAATAATGCCACACCACCAGTATGCCGTTGGACGCCATCAGGATGCTTAGCACACTGATAAAAACTAAAGGCTGCTTCGCAATTGGGTATGAACTATATTCACTCTAAACACGCTTTAACCATGGCGCAGGTCTGCAGGCTAAGAAGACGAAGCCAAACACTAGCCGTTCCTGTGGTTACACTCCCATTTCAGCGGCTTTTTTAGGTGTAAAACTACTTCCTATCGAAGCAACAATAACCAAACAAATTGCAACCCACTGCAATAAGGTCAACTGCTCACTTAAAAACACAAAGCCAGCTAAAGCTCCTATGGCAGGCTCTAAGCTCATCAACACACTAAAAGCTTGCGTAGGGATATTTCTAAGGGCAATCATTTCTAAAGAATAAGGTAGCGCACTTGATAAAATTCCTACCAATAACCCAATAGATAACACCTCCCAACTCACTAGCGCCAAGCCCTGACTAACGGCCCCAACAGGCACCAGCACAATAGAAGCGACTGTCATGCCAAGTGCCACAGTCATTCCACCAGATACCTTTTTACCAGAACGAGTGCCAAACAAAATATAACCAGCCCAGAAAGCCCCAGCCCCAAGAGCCATTAAAGCACCCGTTAGATCAAGCCCTTGTGTACTAGCTAAATCTGGTAGTAACAAAACGATCCCAGCAATGGCAAAAGCGACCCACAACAGATCGCTTTTACGCTTAGAATTAAATAATGCCACCGCTAATGGGCCTGTAAATTCAAGCGCCACCGCAATCCCTAACGGAATACGTTCAATAGCGAGGTAAAATAAAATATTCATGCCACCTAAACACAGGCCATAAATAATAACACTTTGCCATTCTCGCCCTTTAGGCATGGCTCGCCATGGCCGAAACACGACCCAAAGTACCGCAGCAGCAAAGCCTAAACGTAATGCCGTGGTGCCCTCTGGACCAACCAAAGGAAAAAGCTGTTTTGCCAGAGATGCGCCAGATTGAATTGCCACCATAGCGAATAAAACACTGCAGATAGCGATCAACATAACTCGATTAATTTGCATCTAGAATACGCCCCAAAAAACAGAATAACTGAATTGGCGGCATTCTACCTGAGGCAAGCCAAACTCTGCAGACATTATTGCTATAAACGGCAAAAACCCTAACATTGCGGAAATAAACTAGACTGTCTTTTTAATTCACTTATCCTAGTTGCTAGCGCACGTATTTATTCAAGCAAAAATGAAAACTTTACCACCAGTTATAATGCAGAAAACCTGAACTATGTTTAAAAAAAAGCAAGATGCAAAACCCAAAGAAATAACCTTCGAACGAGTCAAAGGTTACTACATGTGGTTGCTAGGAAAATATGGAGATTACACATCAAAAACCTTAATGCAAAAGGCCAACACATTATTCAAAGAGAACCCTTCATTTAATGAAGAGGCCCTTAACTATCTTATCGAACAAGGCATAGTTGATGATCTAAGGTATGCAAAACGCTTGACCCAAAATTACTCAGAAAAGAACATTGGTCCCAACAAAATAAAACAAAAACTCTTTACCAAAGGCTTCACATCACAAATCATCAACGAGTGCGTAGAATTAATAGAGAACACAGATGAGGACTATTTAGATAAAGCCCTCATCCTTAAAGTCAAAAAATTTGGCGAATCCAAAATTGTCGATGACAAACTTAAACAAAAGGCATTGAGACATTTAATTGGGCAAGGGTTCTCATACTCTATTGCTAATAAAGCGATTAACTACTCAGGTAATGATGCCTAGGGGTATTCATTGTTTACAAAAAGATATGCCACTTTTTATGCCTCAAACTAAAACAACTCTACTTCAAGCATCATGACCCAAACATTCAAACTCCGAGACTACCAAACTCAAGCAGTTGAGGCAGCCCTAGCGCACTTTCGTCATGGCGATGATCCCGCAGTGATTGTCCTGCCTACAGGCGCGGGTAAAAGCTTAGTGATTGCAGAATTAAGTCGACTAGCAAAAGGCCATGTGATTTGCCTTGCCCATGTAAAAGAACTAGTTGAGCAAAATCACGCTAAGTTACTCGCAACGGGGACCCCAGCCGGTATTTTTTCAGCCGGGCTAGGCCAAAAAACCAATACCGCCAAAACCACCTTTGCCAGTATTCAGTCGCTGTCTGCGAGCTTAGCGTCTTTTCAAACCCCAGCCAGCTTAATTATTATTGATGAATGTCATCGAGTCGCCATGGACGATAGCGCCCAATACCTTAAAGCTCTTGCGCATTTTCGTGGTCTAAACCCCAATGTAAAAATTTTAGGTTTAACCGCTACCCCATACCGCTTAGGCAGTGGCTGGATATACCAACATCATTACCACGGGTTTGCACGCCTCGCTCCAAGCTCATTTTTTAAAAAATGTATTTTTGAACTGCCCCTGCAGCATATGGTAAAAAACGGGTATTTAACGCCGCCCATTCATTATGATGCAGCGATAGCTCATTATGATTTCAGTTTATTAACAGAAAGCTTAGATGGCGAACAAAATACCGATGACGTCGCTTTAAACGAACTGATTCACAAACATCCTCGGGTCACCCAAGCCGTGACCGAACAAATACTGCAGCTAAGTAAAGAGCGTCAAGGTGTCATGATTTTTGCCGCCACCATAGACCATGCCAAAGAAATTTGTGGTTATTTACCAGTAGAGCAAACGGCCTTAATAACTGGCACCACAAAAATCAAACAGCGAGACGAGCTAATCACCGCTTTTAAAGCCAAACAAATTAAATACTTAGTGAATGTATCTGTTCTAACTACAGGCTTTGATGCGCCCCACGTAGATGTAATAGCTATTTTACGACCCACCGAATCTATCAGCCTATTTCAACAAATTGTTGGTCGAGGTTTACGACTAAGCCCAGGCAAAAAAGACTGCTTAGTATTAGATTACACCAACAATGGTTACGATATTTTTCAACCAGAAATAGGCGAAAAAAAGCCCGCCCAAGATTCAGTTGCGGTACAAATTCATTGCCCTCAATGTGGTTTTGCCAATACATTTTGGGGCAGGACAGACTCTGAAGGGAATATACTTGAGCACTTTGGCCGTCGATGCCAGGGTTTAATTGAAGACGCCGAAAACATAGAAAACCTCGATGACGTTGAAAACCCTATATTTGATAAGCAATGCAGCTACCGTTTTCGCTTTAAACACTGCCCCCATTGCAACCAAGAAAACGACATTGCTGCACGGCAATGCCAGCACTGTCATGAAAAGCTAATCGACCCTGATGATATATTGCGCAAAGCCTTAAACTTAAAAAACAATAAAGTACTCCGCTGCGCCGCCATTACCCCGAAAATCAATCATGCCGACAAGACAGTGAAGATCACCTACCACGATGAAGACGGCCTGACGTTATCAGAAACCTTTCGCTTTAATTTTAAAAAATCGAGACATAGCTTTAATGACTTATTCGCCCGAAGGCTAGCCAAAGGCACCCAATCGATTCAGTTTGAGTCACTGGAAGATCTACAGCGCTTTTTACCCTATCTGCCAGCCCCAGACTTTGTAATAGCCAAGAAACAAAAACATCACTGGCAAGTTACCGAAAGGTTATTTGATTACGAAGGGCCGTATCGCAAGGCAAATCAGCTAGGTTAGTCGAGGTAAGGCTTTAAAAAAGTTATGACAGGTATTATTGAGTCACTTCGATAATTTTAGCCTGCTCAAAATGTTTCTTTGCATACTCAAACACTTCAGACGCAAACTTAGCACTTGGTGCACAAATGTCTGTTGCGTGGCTAGCCTGATTAAATAAGGTCACTATATTATCCGTCAATTGAATGTGTGCGATAGATGCTTTTTGAACAACTACTGGATGACTACTCAAGAAATGGCGATTTAATTTATGTGGGTTTTTACGAATATGAACAGTCTCGTCACAAAACGTAAAAACACGTTTTGGTTCGAATGTTAATCGCCTAATAAAAAACACAAGAATACATAAAAGTACCAGCGAAGCAGTATAAATTAACATGTTCATGTAACCTTCTTAGTTTGTTGACGATTTTCATACCATGTTTATCTTAAGATAAAACGTTCAGTTACTATGGGGTTTACCTTTAACCTTTAACCTTTAATGCCATCAGCAAACAACTTACTCCTACTAAAATGGCAACGAGTCCACCTATATTTACCGATTGGTTTTGGTTGAAAGAAATTGCCATGAGTAACCCCCCAAAAAGAGAGGCTCCTATTCCGACCCCCATTAATATCCCCTTACCAAGGTTTGAAATGATATTCATAAAACTCTCTACTTTCATCAAACGTCCTTTTAAAATATCGTTATTTAAAATGAGCAGCAACTTATCAACAAGCATAATCAATAGGGGTAATTGATGACTAATTAGAATTGATAACCTATCTGAGCCATTAACCCAGTGTGAGTGCCTGATTTTGCATCACCAACCACAAAAGAAAAGCCAGCGTTAGCTCCAGAGATTCCAATACCATTAAAAAAATAATGATAACCGAACCCGGCACCGTAGATAGCTTCATCCTTCCTAAAAATAGTGCTTTCAGTGCCTACCACTCCCACATAAGCGCCAAGGCCATGCTGAGAATTTTGAAAATCAAACAAGTCTGTTGTCACCCAACCAGCACCTACTCCACAAGAAGAGCCGCCTCTATCTGAATAGCTTATACATCCAGCAGACAGGTACTTTAAGTCTGTATCTGAGCGCATCGCGATATTAGCTCCTAATCCGCTGTACAAACTCCCTGCCCCTAACCCAAAAGAAAACTCATCAGCCACAGAATTAACAGAAAATACTAAAGGGGCAAGTAGGTAAGCGATAAATTTAATTTTTTTCATTTGTTTCCTTACAGTAAATAAACTTTTTAGCGCTGAAAATACCCTTTTAACTTGGCACGAATAGTTTGCACCGTTTTAGGCGTGAGCGAGCCTAGTAGCCCTAGCTTGTCTTGGGGTATATGCGCTGTGGTGTCTTCAGTAGCATCGAACACGTAGTAATCAAACATGTCACGCCAGTATTTTCTCTCATTTTGAGAGAGGTCTCTTATAGCAAGAATGGCATGATCCAGAGCCGGAGCAGGCAAACCAAGGTGTTTCGGAGAAACTCGCCACCAAAAATTAACTAGCATATTGAAAGGTTCTAAACCATCTACATGATGCCACCAAAGTGGCGGCATATAAATCGCGTCTCCCGGTTCTAGATCTGCTACTTGAGCAACCTCTAGCGCCTGTTTAAAACGAGGGAATTTATTGAAATCGGGCTGACTTAGATCCACCATTGAGATAGTTCGCCCAGCTGGCGTATTATCGATGGGCCCAAGGTAAAGGTTCCGAAACTGATCCGGTGGAAATACAACAAAACGTCTGCGTCCACCAACAACACAAGCTAAGTTATAGGTAGAGTCATTGTGAGGAGCAATCTGTGTGCGTGTGCCCATCCATGCAAAGCCATTAGCTGTTTGCCCACCAAGGTCAATAGGATTAGCCTTAAGCAACTCTGGGAAATAAGTATCAACATGCGCGGCTGCCACGTATAAGCATAGTTGCTCTACATCATCTTCAGACGCAGCAATTTTTTCGAATATTTCACGTAAGTCAGCTTTGTGCATATTAATATTCAAAGACATATCGTCTTTATAGAAAACTCGCCCGCGATTTTCGGGTGGCCCGCTCGACACCATTACAGGCTTATTACTATAAAATCCGAGCAAGTAAGAGCGAAGCGCATCAGAAGATTGCTGTGCGGCTTGAACTAAAGGCCAGTCACGCACCATGCCCCGCACTATAAATGGCGTTGGAGAAGTAAAGTCAGCCGCCGATAGATTACCGGCTTCATCGAGTTTTTTTTCTGGTAAATGGGGCAGACCATCAAGAGGGTGTGTTGAGTTAGTGTTCACTGCGAATAAATCTCCGTCACTAGGCTGACGTTAAAGGTTTCTTGTCTCATATTTAAGTCTTAGTTCTTCCGCTAGTTTTATGGAAGCACCTACTAAAGCTCATTGTGACACCCAAAGTAAAAATTAGCAAAACAGCAACTTACTATAAGTTAGAGCGCTCTATTTAGTCAGGAAGCATCAGTTTTCATGGCCTATAATCAATGATGAAAAACAAAGCTAATCGCTTCAAGGTCGAATAAACTAAATTGAATTCAACTTGAGTTATCAATCATGACACATTTCAATCTTTTGAATTTGCTAGGAGACCTTTTCTAGATGGTATGCACGACCATCTACAACACTGCGTTGATGTGGTGTTACCTACCCAAAGAAATTATTAAGTCACAGCCTCCTCATTAAAGGTAATTTTCTGCTTCATTGACGGTGTTTTATATAAGCAATACATAGGCACGATACTTAGCATTAATACGATTAACTGTTGTGCTGCATCGAGCCCAGTTAGTTGTAACAATCCAACTATTACAGATGCGCCGCTCATTTGTGCAAACCCCAACAATGCCGACGCAGTACCCGCTTTGTCGCCAAAAGGAGCTAATGCTTGGCCAGCACATGCCCCCATCATCAATGAAAAACCTACTGAACTAAGCATTATGGGTAACATAAAACCAGCGGGGTGATGCCATGACAAAAACACTAGCATTAACAGCCCAGATACAACGAGCACTAACATACCAAAACCAATGGTTATTCGAGGTCCCCATTTGAGTAATGCTTTTGGCGCTAGCACACTGGCAGCCACATTTAACACCGCATTTAAACTAAACCAAAACACAAAGCCCTCTCTGTCTAACCCAAGGTGCACCATCAACCAGCCCGGTGCAGCCGTGACATAAGCAATAATCACTGCCATGGCTAACATCACAACTACCGCGTTAAACAAAAACACAGGGTGTTTTACAATATCTGCATAGGCATTGATGTTGATTAACTTTGTTTCAGCCGCGGTTTTTTTAAGCTGAGTTTCAGTTAACAAAAACGCAATTATTAGCCCTGCAAAAACGGCGTATCCAACCATAAATTCAAAATTACTGCGCCAGCCAAAATATTCAGTCAGTAGGTTACCCAAAAGTGGTGCGAGTGCCGGAATGCAGCAAATAGCGCCGTTTAGGTAGCTATACATCACACCACTTTGGATGGCATCGTAACGATCTCGAACACACGCAAAGGCTGCGACTACAATGGCACAAGCCCCGAATCCTTGTAGTAAACGAGAAATGAGTACCAGCTCAATGCTGGATGCAATGACAATGAGCGCTGACGATAAGCCGTAAACAACTACACCTGCTAGCGCTACTGGTTTTCGGCCGTATTTGTCAGCTAATGGGCCAGTTACTAATTGCCCAAGCCCCAAACTCAGTAGAAAAATGGTCACGCTCCAACTCATGGTGACTAATGATACTGAAAGATCTTGCGCCATAATCGGCAGCGCCGGTAAAAATATATCAATCGCTAAGGGGCTGAATAACACCATCAATATCAATAGGGGTAATAAGCTTGTGCGTGCCATTCATTGCTCCGAAAATTGGACTGCTCTGAAGATTAAGCTGCCACTATAGACAGTGCAAGTATATGGCATTAACATTATGAGTAAAAATGAATTTTTGTGATTGCAACTATTCTAAAATGGAATATACATTTGTGGTAAATCTTGATTTAAAGCTATTACATGTTCTAAACACCTTGTTTGAAGAACACAGTGTAACTTCTGCTGCTAGGCGTTTAAATTTGAGTCAGTCAGCTGTTAGCAAGCATCTTGCGCGACTGCGAGATATATTTGAAGATCCATTGTTTGAGCGCACAGGCCAAGGTTTAAAACCTACCCCTCGAGCCATCGAATTGTTACCTCAATTGCGTCAACTACTATCCCAATTTGACCAATTTACACGGCCAAAAGCCTTTGAACCTGAAGTGAGCGATCGTAACTTTCGCATCGATTTGTTGAATACGGCATATTCTTTGACCTTCCCTCATTTCATGCCCAATTTATTGTCTACAGCCCCCAATATAAGATTACTGACACAAACATGGGAGCCCCATAGTCTTGATAAGTTACTCAAATGTGAGATTGATTTAGGCATTGCATGTCGCGAATTGGATCAACGCTCGCCGCTGCATATGCGTTTTATTCCTGATGACTTAAATCAGACCACGTTAATACGTGAACACTCTTTATGTTTAGTACGGGAAGACCACCCGGCACTAAATGAAACTTGGGACTTAAAGAGTTTTTTACACTATAGGCATATCCAAGTCATTATGGGCGGGTTAGATCAATGGTTGTTAGATGAGGTGTTGACAGAGCAGAATATATATCGCGATATTGCGATAGAAATGCCTGATTTCTATTGTGCAATGAGCCTATGTGAACAAAGTGACTTAGTGTTATGTGCCCCTGCTAGGCATGCCAACCAAATGGCGTCACATTTTAAGCTTCGCACTTTACCCATGCCTATCGATTTTGAATCTGGTGCGTATGTATTGCTGTGGCATAAACACTTTGAGCAAGACTCAGGGCATAAATGGTTGCGTGACCTAATCATTAATAACGT
The DNA here is from genome assembly GCF_039943935.1 of Paraglaciecola sp. Taxonomy (GTDB): domain Bacteria; phylum Pseudomonadota; class Gammaproteobacteria; order Enterobacterales; family Alteromonadaceae; genus Paraglaciecola. The sequence goes on along the minus strand of NZ_JBDUZQ010000004.1, from coordinate 94,632 downwards.
TAACGAAGTTGAAACCAAGCGAAGCTAATTAGTGCCGGTCACCTTTGTTAGTAACAGATACATATGTAACCCCAGTTCCAATCAACGGTATTATGAGACTCCACTTGTAAAAACTGACCTGTTTAGCAATGACAATTAACACCTATCTACGATTATTGAACAAAAATTAAAATTCTGTATTTAAAACCTATATTAATAAGTATGATCCCGCAGACCACAATCGCACTTAAAATGAACCAAAACCAAATTAAGAGCGTATACTAGGGCTAATATAAGAATCAGTGAAGAGATGTGCAATGAATGCTCCTGCTTTCGCTTTAACAGATAATCCAATTCATCAGTCGTCTAAAATTTCGTCTTCTAAGATGAACGCCATTATCGAAATAACAAATCTTAGGCTCAGAACCTTTATCGGGTTTAATGAAGAAGAAAAGAACAAACAACAAGACATAGTGATCAATGCTGAAATTCACTACCCCCTTAGTAGTGGATGTTTAGAAGATCAGGTATCTGATGCCCTAAATTACAAAACCATTACCAAAGCCATTATAAAACATGTCGAATCTGGACGTTTTTTATTGCTAGAAAAGCTGGTCGCAGACGTGCTCAATATTTGTAATGAGCATCAAGATGTTGTCTATGCAAAAGTAAAAATAGACAAGCCCCATGCTCTGCGTTTTGCAGATTCGGTATCTCTGTCACTCGATATTCACAGCAACAGCCCACAGGAGAAATAATCATGACATCAAAAACCGCGGCCTTGAGCATTGCTAGTGAAAACAAATCCTCCAGCCAAATGAGCCAAGAAGCATTAAAGGTCAGAAATGCACTGATTAAGCGTGGCTTAGAAACTCCTATGATTGAAAATGAGCTGACCGACAAGCAAAAATACGCAAAAATCAAAGACAGCTTTACCGATATCGTCACCACACTTGGTCTAGATTTAACAGACGACAGCTTATGCGAAACACCTCATCGGCTTGCCAAAATGTACGTTAATGAAATTTTCTCTGGTTTAGACTACAAAACGTTTCCTAAAGTCACAGCCATCGAGAACAAGATGAAGCTTGATGAAATGGTTAAAGTAGACGACATCAATTTAACCAGCACCTGCGAACACCACTTTGTCACCATTGATGGCACAGCCCGCGTAGCTTACATACCTAACGACAGCATTATCGGCTTATCAAAAATCAATCGTATAGTGCGATTTTTTGCCCAGCGTCCACAGGTACAAGAACGCCTAACCCAACAAATTTTAGTGGCACTACAGACACTATTGAATACCGACAATGTCGCAGTATCAATAAACGCAACCCATTATTGCGTTAAATCTCGTGGCGTGATGGACACAAACTCCCATACCTCAACCACTGCCCTTGGCGGCAGCTTCAAACAAAACTCGATTACCCGACAAGAATTTTTAAAGTAAATGCCAACGGTAGTCATAACAGGCGTAGGGCAACGCTTAGGTTTATGTTTGGCCGAATATTTTTTGGCCAAACAATACACGGTAATAGGCACCTATCGCACCGAAAGAACATCTGTTACAAATTTACAAACAAAGGGCGCGCAGCTCTACCAAGTAGACTTTTACGACCACCAGCAAACCCAATCATTTATTAAAGCAGTGATCAGCAACAACGACACCATAGACTGCTTAATTCATAACGCGTCAGACTGGCATGATGATAATAAGACTTTAGATTTCACCGCTTATCATCAAATATTCTGTAACATGATGACCATCCATGCTGAAGTACCTTATCAGTTAAACCTAGCTTTTCAGTCGCTTCTTACTTCTATAGATGACCATGAGTTTACCGACATTATTCACATCAGTGACTATGTCGCATCTAAGGGGAGTAAAAAGCATATTGCGTATGCAGCCAGTAAAGCCGCACTAGAAAACCTAACCCTGTCATTCGCCCAACGTTTTAGCCCAAATATTAAAGTTAATGCCATCGCCCCAGCCCTGCTAGCCTTTAATGAAGATGACGATGATAGTTATAAAATAAAGGCTCGAAATAAATCCCTAATGCAAACTGAAGGCTCATTTCAAGAAGCCATCAATACCGTTGAATGGTTATTAGCAAGCCGTTACATCACTGGCCGCACTATACACCTAGATGGTGGCAGACATTTAAAGTAGGCGTTTGAATAGACGTTTATCAAGGGCCCTATTACAAGGCAAATGATTACTCCACTCAATGCCCTTGGTATACAAAAAGAATATAAAAAGCCTGTAGGTTGGGCTTTAGCACATCATTTTTCCTAGCTCAGCGCCCTTTACCTTAGGTGGTTGATGTAACCCGCAAACCAAGGGCATTCCCTAAAAAGATATGCTCAAAGGCGGGGTTCTCCGAGAAGCACCCAAAGCTAAAAGTTAGCTATATGCCATAATCACTTGTTATGCGACGCTACCACGACACTTGGCCTAGGGCTTCTTTGTACGACGCCAACGCTTTATAAACTGCCAATTTAATTCGAAGTTTTTTGATAAATACCTGATAACAAAGACAGGTAACAACCAAAAAGCGACTACAGCGAGTTGAATAAATAAAAACACAAATACAAATTCGTTGAAAATATCGTCAGATATAAAGAAAACTAATAAAAAAAAATTAACGATAACAAAAAGCCAAATAGCCCACCGAGCATCTTTAATCAATTGTCGTAATTCTAAAGTTTAACTCTCAGAGTGCATCATTTTCTCTAGTTAAAACCGAAATAAAGTACAAAAACAGCCATAGAAAAAGGCAGCACTAAAAAGTTAAATGTAGTTTCAATGTCCTTTTTGAATACTGCCCTAACACCAATGTAGCTATTAAACAGTGCCACTACGACTGACAAAAAACCACCGATAACCAGCCTAACAGGGTAGTCAATATCTGGATAAAAGAGGTAAGCAACAATTGCCGGAGGGACTAAAAGCGGTATCTCCGCTACCATCCAAGAAACTTGATTTAAATATTGAATGTATCTGTCGGTCAAATTCATTGAAGGTAGCTAACTTCCATATATGAGGCGCACGTACATTGGGCATAATGGCGAAACAGCCCCACGTGTGCGCATTCCAACAAACGAAGTAAGTGAGTTGTTACATCACCACTCACCAATATTTTTTCGTATCAATATAATGCTTCATATTAGAAAAGATGTAAGCTAAAAGAAAAAATGCCGGTGTAGCTAATATGTCAGGTTTTATAAGCCAAGTTAGTAGACCTAAAAGCACTGTTATCATTTCTAACATAATAATTTGCTTTCTTGCTTTTACTCCCCAAAACGCAAATCTGACCCACAACGACTCTTTTTTCCATTCATTTGATGTTTTGTCTATCACGATAATTTCCTCTTGAAGTTTAGAAATGTCAATTTCAAACACAGAGGCAAGGGCTTTGAGAGATTCTATACTGGCTTTGTTTCCACTTTCTATGCGTTGAATAGTTCTCGTACTCAAACCGCTTAAGGTGGCAAGTTGTTCTTGTGACCAGTTTCGTTTTTCTCTAAGACGTTTGACTATCATTTCGGCTCCTTACCAATGTGAGAGAAAATTATCCATGTTTTAATCGATTGTCGGTTACGAAATTCACACGACAGTGGGACGACAGCTGATGTCTGCAGCAAAATAACGCTTGACATATAGGGGGTTTTGGAGCGCTTTCAGCGAGTAAAATTCCCGACATGATGCACTTGTTAAGTACCCGTTTTCCATAAACTATATTGTTTATTTCTATTCTTTAAATTCGCCATTTTCTCAAGCCTGGATTCAATTTCAGACAAAACTGGTATACCACACACTTTTCTTTGCTCGTCAGGGCGAGCATCTTTATCGAAGTTTTCTAAATAGTAAATATTATGTGTTCCCGCAGAATTCATTTTTCTTTTTAATTGGGTACCCCATATTTGAGGTTTTCCAAGTTTTAGAAGATATCTATCTTCAGCGGCACAAGATAACCAACTAGCATTTGTATTTGAGGGATCAAGCGAAACTGATGTCTGTGAAAGCTCCATCGCTTTTTTATAATGACTAAGCTCTGAACCATGTTGCATTATCATTGCTGCAGCAAAATATTCTTGAGAAGATAAATTTTCAACAGTTTCTAATATTCTTTCAATTTGAGAAAGTCTAGCTTTGTCACCCGGAAGCATAATTTCAGTGATGTATTCTTTGACTTCACTATTTGGAAGGGTTCTTAAATGTGCTCGAACGGCTTGGTCCTCTTCGTATAGTTTAATCAAGTCACTTGCGTTTACCTGAGCTATAAAAAATGCTGAAGCAAATAATATCCACTTTATGTTCACCGAAATCTCCTAAGGCACTTAACAATATGAGCATCCAGAAAAGTTCCTTGTTTAAACACGAAATTTTTCCATATTTCTACATGAGTCATTTCTATCACGGCAACTAACCCATTGTACAGGTTAACTTTATTGCCTTTTACAGATACAACAAATAGAGAAAAAACGATATTTTCCTAGATATTGCTGTTATGCAGATCCCTCTTCAAATTGGAGGCTTGTTGAGTGTTTAGCATAAAATAAAAGGGGAGCAGTTAATTTACTAAGTAATACGCACCGTTAAATGGGCTGACGGGCTAAACCCCGACTACACGTTATGTATCTGCTTATCTCGTGGGCAAAGCCCATGAACAAACAACGCGGTTACGCAACAGCAAACTCTCGTTCTAACTCACTCACCCCGAGACCACTCTTTTTAGTTACCCGTAACTGAGTCGGAATGCGCTCTTTCATCGCTTCGATGTGGCTAATCACGCCAATCATCTTGCCAGAGGCGTTGAGGTTATCTAGGGCATCTAATGCGATATCTAAGGTTTCAGCATCTAAAGTGCCAAACCCTTCATCTAAAAACAGCGAGTCGATACTAGTTTTGTGGCTCACTAAATCAGACAAGGCCAGTGCCAACGCTAAGCTTACTAAAAAACTTTCGCCCCCCGATAAGGTCTTGGTGTCGCGCTCTACATCACCTTGCCAGGTATCGAGCACCGTAAGCGCCAAGCCTTGTTCTTCTTTGCGTTTAAGTAAATAACGGCCGTGTATTCTGTCTAGTTGTTTGTTGGCTAAGTAGACTAGGTTATCTAGGGTTAGGCCCTGCGCAAAGCGGCGAAATTTATCACCATTAGCTGAACCAATTAAGCCGTGCAAATAGCTCAATTGGTCATACTCTTGTTGTTGCTCAGCGATTTGATCTAACAGGGTTTGTTGTCGCGCGGTTTCGTTTTCATCTTTTTGCAGTTGACTGCTAATGCCACCTTTGCGCTCAACTAAGGCGTCTTTTTCAGTTTGTAGTTGCGCCAGTAACAGTTGCACTTGTTGTTGCGGTATTTGCTGCCAAGTGCTTGCTTGGGGTTCATTATTGAGGGCGTTGAGCTCGGTTTTTGATTGTTCTAATAAGGTATTGGCCTTTTGTAATTGACTGTCTAGGCTTTGCTTTTTAGTGAGCAAATCGCTGCGTTGCTGCTCAGGTAATAGTGCATGTTCAAATTCACTTTGGCTCGCAAATGGGCTGTTCGTCAGTAACTCATGCCACCTATCAGCTAGCTCTTTACGCAACTGCTGCAACTCAGTTTGCTGTTGTAATTTAACTTTTATGGCGGCTAATAGGTCGCCATGCTGTCGCTCTATTTGCTTATGAGCATCAAGCGCCACTTGATAAGACTGCTCGGCTTGAGTTAATCGCCCGTTGGCGTTTTCTCTGGCATTAAATACAGTTTGCTCACCAAACAATTGCTGTCGCTGTTGGCTTGCATTAGCCAACTCTTCTTTAAGACGAGCTTCTTCTAACTGCATAACACGTAATTGCTTACCCAGCTCAACTAACACCTTCTCAAATCCAGACAAATCATGTTTTTTAGCTACAATTTTATTATTTATCAGTTCATTTTGACGATGTTTATCTTGGTACACTTTTACATCAGACTCTTTAACTTGTAGCCATTGAGCAAGTTCTTGCTCCGCTGGCAATACGTAATTTAAAGCCTTAATGTTGTTCATTAATCTAGTTTGAGCCTGCTCTACGAATGTATTTAACTTGGTTAATTCTGTAGCGGTGTGTTGCCTATTTTTCTCAAGGGTTTGTTGGCTTTGCTCTTGCAATTTTTGCTCGCTATTGAGTTTATCTACTTCTCTTTCGCTTTGGTTAAGTGATTCTTTGCAGCTAAGTAATGCTTGTTCGGCTTGCTTAAGGTTACTGAGCTGAGTTGACACCTTGTCGAGATGACTCTTGAGGTTTTGCTCGAAATTTTGCAAACCTGCTTGGTCGCTAATGGCAAGGTCGCACTGCAGGGCCTGTAGGCAGTGTTGCCACTGCGTATTAAGTTGCACTTCTTGGGTGTCGTGTTCAGATAGTTGCTTTTGTAATTGCTCAATATTGAGGTGCAGCAAGTCTAGCTTTTCACGTACCCCTTTGCCTTCTGCTTCTAATTGACTAAGCCGAGTTTCAGCTTCTTTTAGTCTGGTAACAGTTTCAGGAATATTCAGCTCCATGTCAGCGGCTTTAGGATGCGTCAAGGCACCACACAAAGGGCAAGGCTCGTTTTCTTCTAAGTGTTTTCTGTATTCGGCTAATTGCTCTTCTTGACTCACTAAGCGCGTTAGGTCTTTACAGTGCTGAGCTTGTTCTTGATATGCTTGAAGTAACGAGGTGCGCTCGCGACTTAGCGACTCTGCATTCTCTTGACTCGATAATAGCTTTTGTTGGTCGTCACGTTTAGCAGTGATTAGCTGTTGTGCTCGGCGCTGTATATCTTGAGCTTTAAGCAACTCTGGCCACAGATTATTAAGCTGTGTTTGTTGTTGCTCAGCATCTGCCGCGCTTAAGCTTTGGCTTAATGCTTGGTACTCTGCTTGTTTATTAGCAAAGGCCGCTTGCTGCTGAGTAACCCCCTCATTAAGGGTTTGCCATTTTTGGTTAATTAGCTTTTGAGCTTGGCTGTTCTCGTTAACCTGTTGTTCTAAGGTAACGGTTTGCTGTTGTAGCCCATGCGCGCTTTGTTGATCTCGCTTAATTTGCTCAAGGGCCGCTGTCCAGCCACTGAGATGTTCAGCCACTTGGCTATCAGCTGCATGTTCATTCAAATAATCTTGTACTTGGGTCTGCTGCTCGGTTAATTCGGCTAACTCTTTACTTAAGCTCTGTTTATTTGAGTCTGACAGATGTTGTTGCTGCAGCGTCTCTGCGATGTGTTGCTGCTGTTTATTTAGGTTTTCTTGGAGGTGAGTAATTTGATTATCTAACGGTATCACTTGCTCGGTAATAAGCTTTTCTTGGGCAAGCTGATTATTCTTAGCCGTTTGCAAAGCGAGGGTCGCAGTTGCGAGTGTATCGCTTGCCGCTGATACCTGTTTTTGCAAGCTTAACTCTGTTTTTTGATGCTCATTTACCTGTTCTTCAGTGGTTTGGCACTGGCTTATGACTTCAACTAGGCGCTGCCAATTAGGGCGTAGCCGCTCTGCTGGTTCACTTTTTTGCAATAAGGCCAAGTCATCTTCGGCATCTGCAATAGCCTGCTTCGCTTGTAAACAAAGGGTGGTTGCATTGCCATGCCCTTTTTGAGCACTTTGCTGCTTATCCCACCATTTAATATGGTTTTCGTGAATCTTAACTTGCTTTTCAACACTTACTTGCTTGTTTTGCAATTCAGTAAGTTCGGTTTGCAAACCGAGTTTTTGCTCAGCGCTAAGTAAAGAAAAGGTATTGGCACCCGCTTGTAATTCTTTTAATGTTTGCTTGGTTTGGCTGTAATGCTCGTGTACCTGAATAGAAATTTTGCCGTAAATTTCGGTACCTGTTAGCTCTTCTAAAAGCTCGGCTCGTTGCTTTTCGTCGGCATTTAAAAATGCAGCAAAGTCACCCTGAGATAACATCATAGACTTGGTAAAACGCCCAAAGTCTAACCCTGTTATTTTTTCTATCTCTTCACTTTTTTGGCGTACCTGCGTGGCTAAGACCTTACCCGTGCTGACTTCGGCTAGTTCTGCATCTGCGGGCTGTAAATTGCCATCGACCTTACCCCGCGAGCGGCGCATACTCCAAAACGCACGATAAGCCTTACCTTTTACTTCAAACTCAACCTCAGCCAAACATTCGGCTGTGCCGCGAGTCATGATTTCATTGGCTGAATTGGTAATTTGCCCAAGCCTTGGGGTTTGGTGATACAAGGCTAAACAAATGGCATCAAGTAAGGTGGTTTTGCCTGCCCCAGTAGGGCCAGTTATGGCAAATAGTCCGTTATCAATAAAAGGGGACTGGGTAAAATCCACCTTCCACTCGCCTTTTAATGAGTTTAAATTTTTAAGACGTATGCTTAAAATTCTCATTGCTCACTCCCCTGTACTTGTACCTCTGAGAGTATTTGCTTAAACCTTTGGCGCACCTTATTAAGGGTGGCTTGCTCTTGCTCCGTTTCGAAGGTTTCCATGGTTAATCGTTTTTCAAATACCTCTTCAGGGGCTAATTCAGCTAGGGTTTCGTTGTTGGCTTGATTCAAGAGTTGACGGCGCTGATTACGAGAACGGCGCAGTTGCAGCACCTCAACGTTTAAGTCTGCGGTTAACCCTTGAATGCGTTCTTGCAAGTCAGACAAATAGTCTTGGCTATCTACCTCAAGGCATAACCAGCAAGGTAACGAACTAGCACTTGATTGCTCAAAAGCCTGCAACCTAGCACTAATAGTCGCCAAGTCACCTTTAATGACCTCCATAGGTTGAAAATTAGGAACCTCTATTGGCTGTAACTGGCTGACTGTAGCGCCAGAAAATTCCACCAGCATCACCTGTTTAGGCTTACCCAGTTCATCAAAACTAAGTGGTATTGGCGAGCCGCAATAACGAATATGTTCAGACTTAGCCACTATTTGTGGTTTATGAATGTGCCCAAGTGCGATGTAGTCAGCCGGCGGAAACCCATCTGCAGCAAAGCCGTCGAGTGTGCCTATGTATATATCTCGCACACTTTCTGATTGCGTTACCCCTAATGCAGTTAAATGGCCCGTGGCAATAATAGGTAAATCTTGTCCAGAGGCATGTTTTTTAGCTAAAGCGATGTCATAAAGATGGTGATAGTGCTGCTTGATAGCCTCACCTAGTGCTTGGCGTTTTTGCAGGCCGGTTTCACCTGCTGTACTTTGCAACACATCACGAGCGCGTATAAAAGGCACAGCACACAAAATCGCAACGGGCTCACCTTGTTTACCGGTAATAGTAAAGACTTGTTCGTCGGTGGTTACACCAGTACTTGCCACCACAAAAGTATTTAGGCAGGCCAATATCTGTTTAGACTCGTTTAAGGTCGATACCGAATCGTGATTACCGCCCAGCACTACTAACACACAATTGAGTTTTTGCATGTCCACCACAAATTGGTTGTACATCTCTCTGGCATAGCTAGGTGGGGTGCCCGTATCAAAAATATCACCGGCTATGATGACGGCATCGATTTGCTCTTTTGCAACAACTTGCAATAGCCATTCAATAAATTTTTGGTGTTCGTCTTTACGGCTTTTAGTGAAGAAGCTTTGTCCTAGATGCCAGTCAGAGGTGTGCAGTATCTTCATTTTGAGCCTTGTTTGATAAAAAAATGATACGGGTACGAGAAAGGTAACTTGGTTATTGTATCGCAAAATATGTGATCACCGTGCTTACCCTTTATAAAAAGCCACGGTTTTTTATTCCCTCATCAAACAAGATTACTTGATAAACTAAACACCGACTTTTCATCAGTATCCGCCATGCTAAGGTTCACACTATGATTTACTGCTTGTTGTCTATTCCTGTTTTAATAATGCTCTATTGGTTTTATCGAGATAAGCGCACACTTCAAAAACAGCAGCAAAGGCGCACTGAACTGCGAGCCCAACCATTTCCTGCGACCTACTCACAGATTTTAGAAGATGACTTTCCCCTTTACCGCCGCTTGCCTGATGAACTACAGCAGACATTAAAACAACATATTCAGATATTTTTAGACGAAAAAGAGATAGTGGGCCGCGATAGCTTTAACATAACCGACCAAGTCAGAGTGTTGATTGCAGCCCAGGCCTGTGTGCTTATCTTAAAACGACCCGGCAACTACTATCCTGGATTTCAAAGTATTTTGGTTTATCCAGATACTTATATTGCTAAAAATACCCGCACCGAGGGTATGTTACACATTACTGATACTAGTACCCGAGCGGGTGAGTCTTGGCACAAAGGACCTATTATTTTAGCTTGGAGTCATGTAATACAAGGTGCAAGAGACAGCCGTGATGGGCGTAATGTGGTGATGCATGAATTTGCCCACAAGTTAGATGAAGAAAATGCTGCAATGGATGGCCTACCAATGTTGCCAACCGCAGCCCAATACCAAGCGTGGTCAGAAGTATTAAATGCAGAGTTTGCAGTACAACAACAAAAATGGGCTGATGGTATAGATGATGTGATAGATAGTTATGGGGCCACTTCGCCAGCAGAGTTTTTTGCCGTGGTCACTGAGACCTTTTTTGAAAAGCCTCACCCTTTAGAAAATCACCACCCAAAGTTGTATGAGCAATTTAAACAATGTTACTTATTAGATCCTAAGCAGTGGTCTAAAAGTAAAACCTAATCCTTAACCGGGTTACGCTTATCAAGCACAACCCGTTTCAACATAGTGAGTCGTAGAACTACTCGCTGCAATTAGCGGTTAACCGCAACCGTCAACGGCTCACTGTTTTGTTGTTTCATTACATCAATTACCGCTTGAATACCGTCTTGGCGGATCATTGGTGCAAATTCACTTTGTTTGCTAGATAACAAGCTAATGCCTTCGGCAACTAAGTCGTAGGTTTTCCATTCTTGGGTTTTCTTATTTTTACGTAACTTAAAGTTAATGTGAATATCAGGACGCGACGCTTCTCTTATAATGGCTTTTACTGTCATACTTTTTGCGCTGTCATCATATTTAACCGGCTCAAATATTAACTCTTGGCCACCATAACTTGCCAAAGCTACCGCAAAGTTAGAGATTAAATACTGTCTAAATTCTTCCACAAACTCTGGGATTCGCGCTTTAGGTACTGACCTAAAATGTTTACCTAGTACTTTAAACGCAGCAAATTTGTAATCAATATGAGGCATTAGCTCTTGTTCGATAATGACCCGTAAATGGTCAGGGTTTGATTGAATAATTTGCTGTTCTTGTTCAATTCTACTAAAGGTTGTATTAGTGACTTTCTCTAATAGTAACTGTGGATCTTTTTGCTCACCTGCACTTGCACTGGCGACAAATGTAGTCACAAGAAAGAGCGTAATTTGGCTCACATTCTTTATGATTTTAAAAAACGGTGTGTTCATGGATGTGCGCTCCTCTGAGCTTAAAATTAATAATTAAAATAAAACAAAAAAATCATAGTTAACTAGGGATTAAAGACGCCTAGCGTATGAAACATTTAAAAAGTCTAACCCTGGGTTATGGTCGTTTAACCCACCATTTGAGTAATGCATATAGCGTATTGCCACCGAACTTTTAAGTTGCTCACCAAATTCCATAATGACACCTAACCGGTCTTCAAACTGGTAATGCGAACCAACGTTTTTACCGGCAAAGCGGGTATCTGTAATTAAAGACACACCAATTCCAAACTCCCATTTGAGTGGATACTTGCCATATAAAGTATCGAATTGCTTTGAGAACACAGGAGACAGGGCTAAGGCATAATTTGTTTCATGCTTATTTTCTTTTCCAAATTCCCAAAAGTTCAAACTCACTTCCCAATACACGTCTAAATCACCTAACCACTCAAACTCTGTTACTTGAGTTTGATAAGGGCGATAAGCCAAACGAATGCCACTTAACTCTTGTTCACCATGTAAATAATCAATGGCGACTGCTTGTTCACTAGCGTATAAATTTTGGCTTGAAAATAGCGTGCTAACACTTAGCAAAAACAATATTGCTATATTTTTTTTAATATTCATTTTTACCTCTTCAAGTCTGTAATAATTGATGGCGGTGATTATGAAGGGGCAAGAAACATAAATATAATTATATATTTATATGTGACACATTTTATTTTGTGATGTATTGTAGCAATACAATTATTTGGATAAAAACTATGCGCCCACAAGAACTCAATCTATTGATGGTATTTGACGCCATCATGACCGAACGCTCTATTACCCGTGCAGCAAATCGCTTAGCCATGACACAACCAGCAGTATCTAACGCAGTGAGTAGAATGCGCGTGGCTTGGAAAGATGAATTATTTGTAAAAGACGGGCGCAATATTCAGCCAACCCTACATGCACAAAACTTGTGGAATCAAGTGCGTGAACCACTCACGTTATTAACTGAAGCTGTTGATCCTAAGGCATTTGACCCCGCTACAGCAAAACGCACATTTAGAGTCGCTGTCACTGACATATTCGTAGATATGGCGTGGGCTGAGCTACGCTGTGCAATTGAAAAAGAAGCACCGGGCGTTAATATTCATGCAGTGCCTTACACCATAGTCAATACACATCAAATACTTGAAGATGCTGAAGTAGACATGGTAATTGGCACCTCAGGCGCCATTTCAAACACCTTTAGAACAGAGTATCTGTTTTCACCTACTTTCATTTGCGTTATGAATCATGAACACCCACTGGCAAAAGCGGACCTTAAGTTAGAAGAGTTTGCTGCAGCAGACCATTTATTAGTCTCACTGTCAGGTGACGTGACGGGCTACACCGACCAGATGTTGTTACAATACGGCCTGTCTAGACGTATAGCAGTGACTGTTAACCATTTTTCATGTGTTGCAAACCTAGTTAAACGCAGTGATTTAATATGTGTAACTCCTACATCTGCTGTCGCTACCGACATTATCAATGGTGATATATCGGCCACTAAACTCCCTATAGAGTTGATGCCACAGCAAATCTCTAGTATTTGGCATAAACGACAGGATAGCGATCAAGGACTAACCTGGCTACGGGAGCATATCAAACGGATCATCAGTCATAATGTAAAGGTAGAGACCAAACAAGTGATGGATAGCTTATGTCAGCAAAACCCAGCCATGTGCGACAAAGAACATTCTGATGAATAACCTATATCGCCTCAATGTTACCTAGTTAGCCTCTGTAGACTCCAGCGCTTCAATGTTAATAATATTGGAGCGATTTAGTGTGATTTTAAAACGCTGAATCTGTGTTTGCTGGCTTTTATCAGTGTGAGTTAATACCATATTAATTTGATAACGACGCTCGACGGCTTGCTTAGAAATCTTATTACCATCAAGGGAATACAAACGGCCTTCCCCTTTTCTTAAAAATCGAACAAATGGCGTTAAATTAAAATTGATCCTTTGCTGTATGGTTTCATATCCGGGCAAGAAGTTTTTAGCCGTAACCTTAACATCACTTCTAAAGTGCAGCAGTTGGGCAGATTGCTTGTTTTGCTGACGCCTAGCTTGAAATTGTTTGTCTACTTGAGGCGGAAGATCATTATTACGAATGTATTCCAACCATATCGTTTGGCTTGACACACGGGTTTTATTAACAGAGTGACTATAAATAATACGCCATTTGGGAAGACCTTTTTGGATACGACGCCATATCATACGGGTTAAGTCGTCTTTAAAGATTTCTCGAAGCCCGTAAATTATCCCCAACATTCCAACTAAAGCAATGGTTACCTCTGTGAAATTTGTACGGGCATTTAACACCAACATCATCACAAACGACATGATAACCGCTGTAACCATACCTTTAACCATGCGATTTAAATTAGTATTTAAGTTCTTAAAATCTTTATTGAAAACTACACCATACTCGATAAGCCGCTGTAATAAGCGCATCTTATTAGTGATACGATTAGGATCAGCCAACGTCACTTCTGAGTTATACTGACTCACTGTTCTATACTTATTTTCTCTACGACATAACTCAACTAAAAAGTTTTGCTCACTTGCGTAATCACTGCTTTTAGGAGCCCTTGATAGCAGTTTTAAAAATGATTGTTCTACCTGCCAACTTAAGTAATTGTCAGCATTCTCAAAATACGCTTTAAGCTTTTTATCGGGGGGGGTGTATCGTCTTAACTTTTTCAATAATCCGGATATTTGCTCTGCTAACTCGATGGCCCGAGGATAAAACTCTTCAGATTTTTTAAGCTTGAGGGTTTGTTTCATATCGACATTCAGTGCTATACGAATTTGATAAGAGAACAAATTTAAGTTTAAGCGGTAATCGCTTTGCTCTCCTTTTTTCTGACTAATAAAACGACTGCGTACTAGGGGTAAATGCAATTGGTCAGAATAATAAGCACTTTGACTTTGAATGCTGCTATGAAAATAATGCTCTTCAGTCAGGTTTTTTGAATTTATCCCCATTTCATCTGGTAAAGAGAAGTATAAATCGAGCCTTTGCTTATCACTAGGCAACAATGGATAACTAACGTTTATAGAGAGGTTTTCATCTTGTGTAAGCTTAATTTTATCCACTAATATTTATTTCACCTTGCCAATGCACCATTAAACACTACCAAGGTAATTATGCCTGAGTTTTTAATTTTTACCCAGCCACAAAGCTGCCCACAGCGGTTAATATTAAACACACCTCAACCAAGGTTGAAGTGTGTTTACCTCGCTTATAGTGCATATCGCTGAAGTTCATTTAGCTCCTGCGCTGCCCGCCATGCTTGATTACCACACCCTCTTAACAGGACCTTAGTGACTGGTTTATCAATATTATTGGGCGAAAGTTGCTTAAATAAATAAATTGCCAAGGCTGCAAATAAAACAGAGCATACTGCTTGTGACATTAACCAATACGTATCGCCATGCTGCACAATATCTATGCCAAAGAACAGTTCAAACCCCACAACAATATAAGCAAAATAAAACGGTAAAATCATCAAAGACACCCTTAAATAATACAGTACAGACAAGCCTATTTTTGTAAGGTCTCGCTGCACTTCTATGACTGGTTTTGAATAATCTAACGTCAACTGCATATACAAATGCCTTATCCCTCCCAGCGTGATTAAGCCTGACCAACTTAAAATGGCGGCGCCCGCCAGTAGCATATTGACGTTGCTCATGTTGGTCACAATAAAGTGCAACATAAAACTACTCATTAAAATCCCCACAACAACTGTAAAGGTGTTAACCATCAAAAAATTACCCATTGTTTTTTCAGCCTTGAGCAAAGCTACCTGCTTCAACGCCTCTGAACTTACCGTAATACTTTGATCGAGTTTTTCATTTTGCTGTGCCCATGCTTGGGTCATTTTCTCTATGTTATCCATTATTATCATCTCCGATAAAAAGTGTGTTTAAACGCTGTTTAATGCGTGAAATTTTTGTACTTACATTACTTGCCGAAATATCTAATACATCTGCTATTTGGGCATAATCTAAACCATCTAAATGCATGATAAATAAGGCTCTATCGTACTTATCCAGTAACTTTAGTAACCTTTGTATTTCAAGCATTAACTCAGTATTGGTGCTATCAACTGGCTCAGTTAACAAACTCATATCCGTTAACTCAATATGCGCTTTTCTTAGAGTATCTCGCCTTAAAAAAGATATAGCGGTGTTTAAAGCCACACGATACACCCAAGTGCTCAACTTAAATTTGGGGTCATATTGAGTAAACGAACGCCACAACTGCAATGTAATCTCTTGAATCAAATCTCGCCTTTCTTCATCACAATAGCTGTAGCTTCGGGCAATCTTGTAAAGAATACCTTTATGAGTAGCGATCATTGCTTCAAAGCTTAGTGATTGATTATGTGAGGTCACTTTGCTTTACTCTTTTCCATACCTTGGCTCTCGGTTTCTGTAGTTTGGTTAAAATGTCCATAACGGCTTCCAATTTCAGTGTCACTGTAATGATTCGCAGCACCTTTAAAAAAATCACAAAAAATAAGAAATATTTAGTGCTTGACTGAATTAGCATAAAAATACTACCCAAACTAATACGCATCAGGTAAGTTCAACACACTGCAATGTGTTTAAGGAAAATCAGTGAACAAGCTACTTTTATTACTTCCTTTTTTGTTACCACTACAAAGCTGTAGTGATGCGGAAGCAACCTCTCCCGTCCCGCAAATGGGATATCAAGTTCTACACGATATTGAATACAATGAGTATGCAAATATAACCAACAAAAGCACCTTGCTGATACGCTCTCAAAGTGATTATGAAGCCGAACTATTAAAACGCACCTCTGATAAAGCTAAAAGTATCGACTTTGAAAGCGAGTCAATTTTATTGGTTGATATGGGCCCCCAAACCTCTGGTGGCTATGGCATAAGTATTACCGTATCTGAAAATGATGACTACATACTGGCAAATATTACCTACCAATTCCCTGGTACCGGGTGTGCTGTCACCCTAGCACTGACTAACTCCACAAAAGTGATAAAGTTTGAAACGACAAAGTATGTGCTAGTTAATGAAGCAATCACTTATTCGAGTTGCTAACGAAAGGAATGGATAGCAATCAAAAATGTTACACCAAAGGTAATCATCTATACCCATATTTAAAGGCTTAGAGCCTGTAAACACATACTGCGAGTTGCAATGGCAGTATGTGTGGTTATAATCCGCGCCTCGACCCTATTTAGTAAAAAGCCTACGCCTTCTTTATGCAGTTTATTATCAGATTACACCCCGAAATCATCATTAAAAGCCGCCAAGTACGGAAACGATTTACGTTTTTATTAGAGGGGAATATACGTCGCGTTTTTAAAAGTAATCACCTATCTGTTGAGGTGCGTGCATCATGGGATAAATTCACATTAATCGTGAATAAAAAATCTCTAGATAAAGTTAATGATGTTATTGAACTGCTACAACGTATACCCGGTATAGACCAAATTATACGTGTAGAAAAAAGCACGTTTACCGATTTAGACGACATATGCCAACAAGTTAAGCAAGCTTGGCAACCTTTACTAGTAAATAAGAGCTTTGTAGTACGAGTAAGACGACGAGGTAAACATGAGTTTTCATCATTAGACATTGCACGCTACGTAGGCGGTTACCTTAACCAAAATTGTAATACCAAAGGTGTAGAGCTTAAACACCCCGACCTAACCATTGAGTTTGAAGTAAACGACAACACCTTGATTCAAAGCCATCACCGCATTAAATGTTTAGGTGGCATGCCCTTACCTACTCAAGAAAGTGTGTTGTCACTGATATCGGGTGGCTATGACTCAGGAGTGGCCACTTATCAAATGATACGACGAGGCGCTCGCACCCATTTTTGTTTTTTCAATTTAGGCGGCCGCGAACACGAAATTGGCGTAAAACAAGTCAGCTACTATCTATGGAAACGTTACAGCGAATCACATAGAGTAAAATTTGTTACCGTTGATTTTGAACCTGTCGTTTCTGATATTCTCGAAAACGTCGAGAACGGTCAAATGGGTGTTGTACTAAAACGTATGATGGTTAGAGCCGCCAGTAAGGTCGCTGCAAAGATGAAAGTCAGTGCTTTGGTAACAGGCGAAAGTTTAGGTCAGGTTTCTAGCCAAACATTGGTAAATCTAAGCGTCATCGACCAAGCGACAGACACCCTTATTCTTCGCCCGTTGATTTGTATGGATAAACTAGAAATTATCGATCAGGCCAAGCATATAGGCACCGAAAACTTTGCCAAAGTGATGCCAGAATACTGCGGAGTGATTTCTCGCAAACCAACGACCAAAGCCGACTCTACTAAAATCGCAGCTGAAGAAAACAAACTACACCTCGACATAATTGAACGAGTAGTGGCAGATGCAAAAGTGCAAGATATCGTATCAATAGCCGAAGAAGCCCACCAAGAAACAGAAATTGTAACCAAAGTTGATGTACTTCCAGAAAATGCAGTTGTGCTAGATATTCGCTCATCAGAAGAGCAAGAGCACTCGCCATTATTGCTGCCAAACGTCACTGTAAAACACATACCGTTTTTTAAGCTAGCCTCGCAGTTTGCTGAGTTACCACAACAACAAACTTACTTTTTATACTGTGACCGGGGCGTGATGAGCCAGTTACAAGCCTTATTACTGCATGAACAAGGCTATAAGCACGTACAGGTATATAGACCTTAATCTAGGCTGTAATAGTTCGTGCACGTAAAATACCTACTGTGCGAACATCACACAGGTGTAGGTATTATGCCTTCATCATCTTCGATATTAGCGTCATCGGTCAATAAGCTAGCATAAACACCCTTTATTGCGAGCAGATCGTGGTGGTTACCCCGCTCTACAATTTTACCTTGGTGAAGCACGAGTATTAAGTCTGAGTGACGAATGGTACTTAGGCGATGAGCAATGGCAATCACGGTTTTTTCTGCAAACAAACGGCTAATGGCCTTTTGTATTAGATTTTCGGTGATAGAGTCTACTGAACTGGTAGCCTCATCTAACATCATCACCTGCCCGCCTTGTGCTACGGCGCGGGCAAAAGAAATTAACTGAGCCTGACCTGCGGATACATTACTACCATTTTTTTGCAATTTAAATCGGTACTGATTTGGCAGCCCTAATATAAAGTCGTGGGCATACACATATTGAGCCGCGTCTATCACAGTCTGTTTACTGATTTTGCTGTCACCCAAAGAGATATTAAAATCAATATCCTCCTCAAACAAAAACACATCTTGCTGCATCAACGAAAACAAATGCAGCATTGAATTTTTAGGAATACTCGACAACTCAATACCGTTGAGCAAAATACTACCTTCGTAGTCCATGTACGTTTTATTCATAATGCGAATGATGGTTGATTTACCCGAGCCAGTCGTGCCTACCAAGGCTAATTGCTCGCCTTTGTTGAGGCTAAAAGACACATCATTCAGCACATAAGGGCCAGTACTACCATAACGAAACCGCACATTTTTAAATTCTAGAGAGTCAAAATTGGCTAGCTTGTCGGACAGCGTTTCTGCTGTTAATAGTGTTTTGCCCTCTTCTTCAAGGTTTTCTATAAACAGCTCTTCTATGTGCTCAAAAGCAGCAAAAGAACGCTGAATGGCGGCTATCTGCGAGGTAAAATCTCGTAGCGGCACAAATACTTTTTCAAGGGTATTGATGAAGGCAATCAACACACCAAGGCTCACAACCCCATCAAGCACTTTAGCAGAGCCATACCAAATCATCAGGCCAATGGTGATGCTGGTTATCCCTGTTATTATCGAGAACAAGCTAGCATCGTATTTATTGGTTTTTAATTGAGCACGCAAGAAGTCCTCTGTATAACCGTGATACTTAGCCTCTGCTTCTTCTACTGCACCATATAGCTGAACCGTTTTTACACCTAACAAACACTCTTGCAAATACCCCGTACCTTTAGCCAAAGACGAGCGAGTAATGGTATACATTGCACGCAGGCGATTACGTACATACTGAGTTAGCAGCAGCACCGGAGGAAACACCAGCAACACCAACAACGCCAATTGCCAGTTAATGAAAAACATAAACGCCAGTACCGCCAAGGTATTGATGGAGTCTTTTATCAAGCTCAACGCGCCCACAACAAACGACTCTCCAATGGCTTCAAGATCGCTCGTTAATCGTGACAAAGTGACACCCGTAGGGGTTTTATCAAAATAGCTTCTGGGGAGTTTTAAAATACGCGCAAACAAGGCCATACGAATATCAAAAACCGCTTTTTGCCCCGTCTTGCGTAAGCAATAGGTATAAAGGGCATCGGCGATATAGTTAACAATTAACACCACCAGCATAATCACAATCAAAAATACCAACCCAGTGTATTTACCCGGGGTAAGGTGCTCATCAATCACTTGAATAATCAACCAAGGAAACAACAAATTGGCGGCAACCGATATTGGCATCATCAATAACCCTATCACTGCGGTTTTTTTATAGCGCGAAGCGTAATGATAAAAATGTTTTAGATACTGAAGGTCTGGTGATGCAATCATAGGGCGTCCTCCGTTTCATGTTGCTGTAGTTCCCACGTTTCGCGGTAATAATTAGATGACTCTAACAGCTGGGCATGAGTGCCTCGGGCGATGATCTCACCGTGTTGCAATACCAAAATGTTATCCATGTACTCTAGCGCGCTAACCCGATGAGACACCACCAACAAACTTTGTCCTTGAATACGATTAAATACCCCTTTGAGAATACTTCGCTCGGTTTCGTAATCGACAGCCGACAGCACATTGTCCATGATGATGAGGTCGCTAGGAGTGAGCAACGCTCGGGCAATACTCAGGCGTTGTTTTTGCCCACCCGATAACATAATGCCTTTTTCACCCACCAGCGTTTGCTCAGCGGCACTAAAACGCTGCACATCTTCACTCAATTGGCTCAGCTCAAGTACTTGTTGCACATCAAGCTCTGCTGCAGTTGCCTGTTGTGGTTTAGCGCCAAACTTAATGTTTTGCTCAATCGTGTCAGAAAACAGAAAAGGCTCTTGGGTAATCGTTCGCACGTAGCTGCGCCAGTCTTGACGAGACAGCTGCGTTATATCTTTTTCACCCCAAAAAATGTGTCCTCGTTCAATCGATAGATGATGATTCAAGCAATTCACCAAGGTACTTTTACCCGAGCCAATACTGCCGAGCACTCCCACTTTCTCGCCCGGTGCAATAGAAAAGCTAAGATCTTTTAGCACCCGCTCGGCGGGTTTATCTGTTGAACTTGGATAGCCATAACTCAGGTTTTTCACCAATAATGTGGAGTTGCGTAAGGCAGATTTTTCGGCTGTGTCCATTCTGAATAAATCGGTGTCTGGCACCTCGTTATTAAGCACATTCTGTACACTATCGATACTGATCATGCCCATTTGATACACAGTGACAATGCGCCCCAAGTGCATCAATGGCAGCGCCAACAACACCGAGTAAGACAAAAATGCGGTTATTTCACCAATCGACAATTCTGCCTGCAACAGGTAGTAACCGCCTAACCCCAAAATCAGCACTTTCATAAAATGGTTGGCATAATCTAAAATGGGCATATAAATGGTTTGAAGCTTAGCTATCATCAACGTGCAATCTAATAACCGGCGATTTACCTTAGTTACCTCGCTTGTTGCCCACTCTCCCATTTGCTGATTTTTGATCACGTCAATGCCCGATAAATAATTCATCAACTGCTCAGACAAATCTTGTAAACGGGTCAATCGCTGTGTTTGTAAAACCCGCAATTTTCTAAACCCCATGCGAAAAATAACAGAAGCAATCACAATGGGGATCACCGAATACAAGGTTAACTCTGGTGATATTTTCCACATCCAAATCGGTGTGAGAGACAGCGCAAACAAAATATTAAATAGCTGTAAAAAACCCACCCCATAAAATAAGCGAATACCATTTAGGTCGTTATTGATAATGGATATAAGTTTGCCAGACGCAAACTTCTCGTGAAAACTTGAAGGCAAACGGTTTAAACGATGAAACACATCATTTTTTAACTTTGCCTCAATAATACGCCCCGGGTTTAAAGAGTACATACGCGACAAAATACGCACCACCACCATAACCACCGACAAAGCAATCACCCACTCTACATTGACAAATAGTTCTTCTTTAGACACAAGAGAAGATTTATTAAGTAAATCAACCGCCAGTTGGATATAGCGCGGAATTTCAACTTGTAAGTAATTCACTACAAAAATACAAGCAATCGCAAACAAATAAGAAAATTTGTTTAACAACAAATAGTGAACGATAAATTTTGATTTAGTCATGTTTATCTGAGCCTTTATTACGTAACCATGAATGCTGTGCAAGGCAGGCGTCGATAATCAATTGTCTTGGGTTTCCTTGGTCGCTTAATTGCTCAAGCAACCATTCAGGTAGGCGAATAGCTTGGGTTTTCACCCCAGGTTTACGACCGCAACCGGGGCGCTTACCGCCGTGATCACAGCAAGCTTCATTAGACGTATTAGGCATGTTGACTCGTTTTTAGAAAGGAAAAAAGCAGATAACTTGATAAGTGTACATTTATCAAGCTAGTTTTACTAGCGGCCGTTTTCAACCTTGATAAAAAACAATGAAGTGTTTTGTTCAACCATTGTTCTAAAGGGCCAATAGCAGCGCCCATAACACGTGGAACTCGCCAGAATTTTGTGAGAACGCCCTAAGTGAGTTATGGTATTTGTATAATGTGCAGTACAAATTAAGAGCCAAACAATATGAGTATTACAAAGTTTAAAGGTAACCTTACACAAAACAACGCGATCAAAGTGGTGATGGTGATCGTATTTGGGTTACTAACTGCAAATAGTTTCGCTGCAGGTCAAGCAATTCAAGAAGGCAAAATCACCAAACTATTTGTAAGTAATGACACAACCGGCAAACCCGACTCACAGCGAGTAATTGTGCGCCTTGAAGCAGACGTACCCAATGGACTATGCCCCAAAAAAGTCTATTGGCAAATGCTATTAACTAATCCCGCAGAAAAAGCCCAGTTTGATTTATTACTCGCCAGTTACATGAATGGCAAAAAAGTGAAGATATGGGGCAACAAAGACTTACACTGTATTCACAAGGGTGAGAAAATTCGTAATGTAGAAGTAGTACTTTGATTTAGGTAATGAAAGTCAGTGCTATAAGCCATTCAATCTAACTACAACGCCTTTGTTATTGCGGTAATATTAGTAAACGGTAAATCAGAACAAGCAAAACCTGTTATTTACATTAAACACATCACAGATTAGGAACCATCAAATGGCAATCCCCAGAGTGAAACCCCCTTTTTGGCTTGTAGCTATTTATTTCATTGTGAGTTTGTCTATATTGCAATTATTTAAGGCCTACGAATACCCATCTTTGTTAGGGCTAGCTTTAGCCGTTGTCATTGTGTTGGCTTTGTCTGTTCTCTGGAATAAATACAACCTCCGTAAGTCCAAAGACTAGGGGCTTATATACCCACTTTTAGTGCCATCACCTGTGGCAAAAAACATTACGAGCGTGTGCTTGGATTTTTATATTTAGAAAAGGAGGAGGTCAAAGAATCTGGTTCTATAGGTCACTTGTTTGAGCCGCACTCCAACCAATTTTAAGCGCATAGTTTTCTAGATATTGTTATACATTGAGATATTTATGGCGGCGTATAATTCTATGTATCATTTGTATTCTACAAATACATTTGGATAAGTCTCTTTGAATATTTTTGATGGATTAATAATGCCTGCAGCTGTTTTACTACCGATGCTAATTTTTGTTGGCGTAATCAAGCTTACTTTAGCTGCTGCAGGTCGTAATAAACGCTACCCATTTGATGTGAGTGTTAGTCGTAGAGTCGCTGGCCAAAGTGTGCTGTCAGAATTTAATGATAAGTCGGCCGACCTTTTCGGGCACCTAATTATGTTAACTTTCTTATTTAATTTGCCATTTATTTATGTCGGTGCATATAAGCTTTTAGGAATAGAAAAAGTCATGCCTTGGTTGCTAGTACCCTTTTACGTCATAGGGATTATCTACATTTTGGTTAAAACAATAAGAACCACAAAAAGTAGAAACAACTTAAGACTCGGCTTAGAAGCAGAGTGGTTTGTCTCCTCAGAGTTACATAATATTGAAGCCACTGGATATAAAGTATTCCACGACATTCAATGTGACAAATTCAACATAGATCATCTAGTCGTTGGCCCAAATGGCGTATTCGCAATCGAAACCAAAGGCAAAAGAAAACCTACAAACTCTAAAACCACAGCCAAAAAATCCCAAGAACATGTAGTTAATGTAAAGGGCAAGATTCTAGACTTCCCCAACTACACTGACACAAACATTATCGAACAAGCCACAAGACAAGCTAAATGGGCAACCAATTGGTTAACTGAAGCCACAGGAGAGAAAATAGCCGTTTGCCCAGTTGTCACTATCCCCGGTTGGTTCGTTAAAATAATATCGAAACCAATACTCCCTGTTATAGCAACTAAAACCCTAAGCCATCAAATCCCCAAACTATATGGTCAACAACTTTGCCAAGAACAAATCAAACGTATAACCCATCAGGTAAAACAAAAGACGTTACGAACGGATAATTTGATTTAATATTGAGGGTTGTCATGTGTGTTCTTTGAATTCAAGCAAAAAAGGTCGCTCGCTACAGAATGTACTTTTCCTACCCGATGTGAACGCTTTAACCTAGTCAATCATACGTCTAAGTTAAACGCCACCCAATCTCGACTTACCTTTCGATCTATTCAACTGGGCGAAGCCGGCTTCTAAAACAACCAACCTCCCCCTTGTCACTGGCCCTAAGAATAAGCCATTATTAGCTGAAACTTTAAATGCAGAAAAAGCAATGGCAGAGCCACAAGAAATTAGAATTATTTCGTTAGAACGGCAATAGTTATCGTTGCTATCCTGTATATTGATTTAACTTTGTTCTGACCGCAATAGTTTCCGATAGTTTGTCCGTAGTTTGCGGATTAATTTGATTTTCTCCTTTGTCGAGCTAGGCGTGCCTTGGCAATAATCGCAGACAGACTAACTGTTAATTCAATACTACCTGTTGCTTCAATACATTGATTTATAACACGTCCAATTGTTTCATTATCAAAATTAGATGCGATAACAACATTAGTCGCTTCATCCAAACCGGGAAAAGGTTCAACTCGAGATATATTCAAATTGGGGCAGCGGTTATGATACTCATTATTGTTTTCTTTATGCTCAGTAAATTCAAAGCTATTTTGCTCGTGCTTCATACTCGTAGAGTCGCTTTTAATTTTTGACAACAAAGGCTCCCCTGGCATTTGGTTTTCATTTACAGATGAACGAGTATTAAATCGTCGCTTCGCAAGCACACTCTGTCCAAAAGGTAGCTGAAACCACTGCCAAATCGAACTTCCTGAGCTATACTCTTTACCTAACGGGACAAGATTTCCGATACCTCTTAGTGCTAAAGCTCCCTTCCTCATTACAACAGAATCTGATTGGTTCATTGGCGGTTCCCATACAGAAACGTCGGGATAGGAAAAACTCAACGCACGCACACCTTTTGCAATAAGTACCATCCGTTGAGCTTCTGATTTAAGGTAGTCCATGTCTTGAATTTGCCAATTCGGCTCAAACTCCACTAAAGAGCCTAAAATAGCCCCAGCCATCGTTGCTATTGTATCAGTGTCGCTTTCGAGTTCATTTGCTGAACGGGTTAAAGCATCCTCAATTCTTTCTGAAGAGTACAATATTGATAGTACTAGGGCTGCAAATGCAGTCTTGAAACCAGAACCACGGTACTTATCAGTTAAACAACCCAACCGGTTGAGAATATCGTGGTAATCTGGGGACGGTGAAGTGTTGAACGCATCCTCAACCAACGAGAAATCATGTAACGCCTCTTTCTGGAAAATATGTATAGCGTCTACAAGACTTCCACCTGATTCCCTTTCCCATGCAGGCTTCCAGAATGCATGGAGTTCATTATCTTTTTCCAAAATTCTTGGTAACTTATCCATATAGGAAATGAATTGCTTTGCGATATCCAGTGATGGAATATTTCGACTACTCAATGTGATCCAAAGACACAGAGCATGGAAAACTGCTCCGCAAAAGCCATGGGGATGACCATGCGTTACAATTGCATCACGCATGACACGAAGTATCATTTCATCAAGTGTTCCGTTCGCGGCCCATACATGAGGTTGAATTCTCATCGCGGCACCATTACCACCAGCCGTGATATATCTCTGGTGATCGGTATCAAAGAAATTAGAGAACCAATTTACGCCCCGCTTAGTTAGATTAGTAGCCGCTGCTTTGGAGCCGATCCCAGCCCCCAAACAATATCCTTGCCATGTGGTTACTTCAATTTTTGCAAACGCTTCAACATCAAAAGAGCCATTTCCACGGATAGCACGCGAGACGCAAAGCCTGAGTTGAGTATCATCTGAATATGTTCCAGCTGGCAAATCTACTTTAACTCCTGTTCGCCCCCCGATGCGCCTCTGCCAGTCCACTGGTTCTGTTACTAATTTATGACCCGTTCTGTGCATTACGCCATTGACACCACCAGAAAGCTCTGTCATCCAGCCGATTGCATCACCTGCGGCCGCCCAAAGAGATGAGTTCACAATCGAGCGCTCATAGTCTGCCTCAGTGTACGAGGCAACAGGAGCTTCATTTATATAATTATTCAATTACGCCTCCCCACGAATTTTTCAGGTTTAACTACAACGTCGATATTATCGTAGTTAAAGTCTCTTAACCATCCCATGACCACATCATGGTGTTCGTCTTCTTCAACATACACAGTTCTTAGATAATCGAGGCTCAGCTTTTCGGGATACAAGACTTCGGCTTGCTCACAAGTTGTTAAGTTATTGGGCCGTCTTTGCCTAGAAACTGACCACGGCTGTCCATTGTAACCACTAGCCTTTCGACGAATCGTAGGCGCAAATAGTGCGTCAAATCCTTCTTCACTTTGGCCTCTTCGACATTGATCATAGCCATTATTAGTTGTAGCAAATCTCACTCCGTCATGTTTCATGATGAGCGGATCAAATGCTAGAATGCACCACCAAACATCCACATTGTTATGCCACTTTCGTGATACATCTAAAAAACGTTTATTGATCTCAGAAATTGACAAATTAATGAAACGGATCCAATCTTCCGATTTATCAAAATATTCCGATTCTTCTGGCCTAACTGAAGCGTTAAGTTGTAAAA
Organism: Paraglaciecola sp.; assembly: GCF_039943935.1. Taxonomy (GTDB): domain Bacteria; phylum Pseudomonadota; class Gammaproteobacteria; order Enterobacterales; family Alteromonadaceae; genus Paraglaciecola. The sequence goes on along the minus strand of NZ_JBDUZQ010000004.1, from coordinate 68,010 downwards.
CATGGCGAAGGTAAGCATTTTCATTCAAAAGCGGGCGCGATAATAAGTGCCTACTGTGCAATACACCTATAACCCCCCTATTAGTGGAAAAATGTAGAACTTCCGATATTCCTCTTTGCTCAATTTTAATTTGTAAACTCAAAGCGAAATTTCCTTAAAAGTACCTGCTTGAAAGAATTCAGTCAGCCGTGATTCTTCTCCAGACTTATATCCAACTATTACTTGTTTCCTAGCTCTAGCGACAGCAACAGCAAGAAGTCGACGAAGAACCTGAATTTGGTCTGTTGTTTCCTCGTCGCCAAAAGCTGTATTTTCTTGATTAAACCCTAGAATAATAACGTGATCGTACTCCAAACCTTTCGCAGAGTGGAAAGTCGAAATCGCAACGTTTTCATCTCCTTGAGGCCAATCTGGATTACGTTGCATGTCTACGTAATCAATGCCTGCTTGTGTAAGTTCGGCCCTAATTGTATCGAACCAAGCGCCGCCTTGTGGTTTTAAAAACGCAACTGTTTCGGTGTTAAGGTCTACGCTGGTTCGAATATAGTTAATAGCCCAATCAATTTGAATTGAATACTTACCAGAAATAACTTTAGGAAGGGGGCCTGATTTTGTTGCAGCTGTTAAGTTGGGAATAACTCCGTCAGTGTCTACAGCAACCCCTTCCAAAATGCCAGAAGCAAAAGCAGCTATTTCTCTTGTATTTCGGTGATTTTCTTGAAGACGGTGGGAACGTTTCCCAGAAACGGTAATCCCAGCTTCAACCCAAGTGAATCCGCGAGCGTAGATACGTTGTGCAGTATCAATTACAAAGGTTAAAGCATGATCTTCTGCAAGGTGATGTTGAATTGTACGAATTTCATTTGCTGAAAAGTCCTGACTTTCGTCAACAATTATGATGTCATATTCAAGACAATCTACCTCTCGGCGCATTTTGATTGCTAAAAGGTTCCAATCAATCCAATTTTTATCACTTAGATGTTTAATATATGGATATACAATTTCATCCAAAATACGACGTCGCAGATCTCCACTGACCCTTGGTAGTACTCCTCTGCCAGTCCGCTCTATCGAAATATAGTCTTCAAGGCGCTCAGGTTCAAATCGTCCCAGTAAGTACTCAACTTCTTGCATAACATAAGAAGAGTCAAGACCAATAAATAGGCGAGAGAGCACTCTCAGGTGATCCCTAGCCGGTTCAGGTTGAATAGTGGAGATATTGAGTTTTCTTAGTGACCATTTAGCAAATGTGTTGATCTCTATTTGATGCCCTGTACCGTTAATTTGCTCTTCGGCCAACACACGGACATAACCCGCAAGTGTCCTGTTAAATGTTAATAATAATACCTTAACCGCACTATCATCATCTAGCCGATCCTTTTTCGCTCGGATCATGTTCGTTAAAGAAGTCAATCTAAGAAGTGCAGTTGTAGTCTTACCGCTCCCTGCTGAACCACGAATTAACTCAGCCCCAGACTGATTAGTACTAATGATTTTTAACTGCTCTGGTGATGCAGTAATTCGTCCTAGATGTTTCATCTGTCTCTCCCTTATAAAAAGCCCTAATCAAATGACACAAATTAATGGTGTCCGTGCTAAAAATTTCAATTGAAACACACATTTCAATAACCACTCTGAAAGCATTATCGCTTCATCACTTATCGAATATCAGTGTCCAAACTACCCCCCAAGAAATACCTCAAACCGAGCCGCTAATTTCTCTTTGTCTGGTCTGTTAACAGCCGAACGTGGCATAACTAACTTTCGGCCTTCGAATTCTAGCAATACGTCTCGCATGAACTTATTGTCTTTACCCTGTTTTAACTCATCACTTATGTGGATTTCGTTATCTGGGGAAATGCCTAATAAATTTAGATCGTAGGCTCTGTGGTGAATTCGGCTTAGGGCGATGCCGTCACTGACGTATTGTATTTTACCTAACTCTAAATCTGGGATGATATGTGCAGCTTCTAGCAAGCTTTTGTTTGGCAGACCTGTAATCGCGCACTTGCCGCTGTATGCATCTAGCACATTTTGTCTGAATGACGCTTGATGCATGCGCACTTTTGTTTCTCTGACACAATATCGGCTTTCGATTTCTGTAGGTAATTGATGCTTATGGTCTGGCAGCATCGAAGAAGTAACTTTATTACTCTCCACAATTAAGGCGTAGCCTTTTTCAGGTAATATTTCTTTAACGAAGCATGGCCAAATGGCTGTATATCGACCCGGAGCAATAGCTTGAAAGTAAATGACTGGGGTTCCAGTATTCATTGAAGCCCAAAGGTACTTATTATTGACTCCGTATGGATCACCTCGCTGCAACGCATACTTGTAGTGATCGCCACTGTCATGATGGTCGTTGTAAACACCTTCAGTGCCATCTCGCTGCATAGTAGTTTTAATACTCATAGCACACTCAAACATTTGTCTGGGTTTAAAAATGCCTACAGCTCGATTATCTAAAAGAACTTTCTCACCATTAAAAAAGAACCCTTCTGAAATCGCTTGATGAGGTATCGAATCACCATATTGAAGCGATAACTTCTCTACCTGTTTAAACCCAAGGTGTACTAGCGCCAAATCACTTGCCATGTAAATTCATATCCATCGAACGTAAACAGTTTTTAGAATTTTTATTCTACAATCGAGATTACTATTTTTACCCAAGAAAGAAAAGTGGTTGTTTTTTATTACATCACATTAGCTCATTACTACAATTTCCTAGGTAAAAAACCTGTTGTTAAGGCGCATTGAACAAACATCAGTTTATTAAAGCTACCAATCACACCTACCCACGCATTTGCCCTTTGGCGGCAACCGATTATTATCAAAAACTTGGCTTATGAGTAAGCAAATTGTAGGTCTGTACTAAAGTGTTAGATATTTGTTAATAAAGCCACGTTAAGGTTGTTTTACCTCAACAACCAACAGGTTCATCATGAAAAATGTAATCGTTACAGCAGTGTTTTTATCTCTTTGTGTAATTTCGCCTTTTGTTTTTGCTAGCAGTTGCAAAGACCCTGTGGTGTTAGTACATGGCAACACCTCAACACCAGCCAGCTGGGACAATACCTACAACCTACTGTTAAGTCAGGGTTACACAAATGCAGATATTTATCGGCCCGATTGGGGTTCGAAGTACTGCGCTTCGTGTAACAATCACAATGGTAGTGAAGAAACGCCAGTCAGGCAGGCAATCAACAACGCTATCGCCAATTCGTGTAGCGGCCAAATTGATGTTATTGGGCATTCAATGGGGGCAACCTTGGCAGCTCAACAAATTAGTAAACTTGCTGCTGCGTCGTATGTTGATACGTTTGTGGGTATTGCAGGGGCGTTTAGAGGGTTATATAGCTGCGGTATTTATCCATTTAATGTGTGGAGCTCAACCTGCGGTTATTACGGATTATCGATTCAAAGCCCTTTTCTAGACGGCTTGTTTGGCGACCCTTTAGGTGACAAGGTTTATTCTATAAAGAGTAATTCTGACCAGGTTGTCTGTGCAACCGGCGTCTGTACTGTTTATGGCGTGCATAGCAGCAGTATTTGGAATGAAGATGCTAGCTTCACCTACTCTCTCGGACATTTCGGTTTACAAACCGACACCGCACAAGAGCAGATCAATTTGATTCAATAACTCGTTATTAAATGGCAGGGATGCTATTTGAGTTTGTTTTCTCTTTTTACCAAACGATACACACACTTCAACGCAATCATATGCACATTTGCGATGACCTGCACCTACTCTCTACTTATCGAAAATTTCACCTGTATTGCTTTGCCTTACGCTGCTCTTACCGTTTGCTTACTAAGTAATTAAATGGATGACCCCAAGCTTCTAAAACAGCTAGCTTAACCTTAAGCATACACTTGTTTGTATGGCTAAAACGTAAGTAATGAGCGGCGCTTTATAAAAGGGCAAAACAACGTTATTTTTGGTGCACTTAGCGCTTTAAACGGATGTTTCGCACCAAAAAAAAGCACGTCAAAAACTTCATAAGGTTAGTTTTGACATTAGGTTTTTTTGTAGATATTTTGTTCATTGGCCTTGAACAATAGAGTAGTAAAAAAACATGAAAAGAAGCATTTTAAGCAGCACCTTGATAGCCGTTTTTATGATGTTATTTCAATCATCGGCTTTCGCCGCTAAAGAAGACACAGCGAGTGAGTACACTACAAAATATCCTTATATATTTCATCTAGTCCAAAAAGAGTTGTGGGAAAAAACCCTAGCCAGCAAAGGCACTTATTACCCACCAACTTATAGCCAAGACGAATTCACTCATGCCACTGCTAACCCAGATTTTTTACTAATTATTGGCAATCATTTTTATAAAGAGGTGACTGGTGACTGGTTATGTTTGAGGATGTCTGTAGACACCTTGCAAGCTACCGGAGTAAAAACCATATTTGAAGGCACTGAACCTGTAGGTGACAAACAGCCTGATTTTCCTGGCACCGACAGCGAGCTTTTCCCACACATATTGGGGGGTATCAACCCATCAGCAGTGATACAAGTGCACACTGTTTCAAGAGCAGCCGACGGTACATTTTTGTCGGTGTCTGACATAATAGAGGGTAAATAAGATGCAAGGTTACAGGGTAAATATTAACGTAAAAACCAATCTTAAACGGCTATTGCTAGGAGGATGTCTACTTTTAAGTTTTTTAGTGAGTAGCGCAAGCCTAGCGGGTACCACTTTGTATCACATTGTGAGCGAGCAAGAATTAGCCACCTTAACTAAAGATAATGTATATACCCCTTTGTCGATTGCCAAAGAAGGCTACATTCATTTCTCTAAATTAGAACTTATTCCTTATTACGCCAATGAGCTTTATAAGGACACTGATACCAAAAAGTTATTTTTACTAAAAGTCACTTTTAGCGATGATGACAAAAACCTAAAATGGATTGGCGACAACCCTGACTATTATATTGGTTTAGACTTATCTATGGTCGAGCAAAAAACTCAGTTTATCAAAGACCACAATAATCAATGGGTATTGCCCAATTAAGGTTTACAAGCGCAAAGCTGTGAAGTAATAACCTGAGGGTTCTCATCACACCTCAACACCGGGTAAATAAAAAAGCCCCAGCTAACAACATACTGATACTTGATGGGTGCTTGGCCGTTCGGGATGTACTCAGGCACATCTATGTGCCCGCCCCTTCAGGCGCCAGAGGCGGTACACCAAAATTTGTTGGAACAAATTAGAATAGCGTTGGCTAGCCCACGAAGTGGGTGAACTACATGGATGTAGTGAATAAATCGTTCCAGAAGATTAGTCGAACCTAGGCTCCGAACCAAATCCTCTCTCTGCCATATACAAAAAAACCCGCATTAAGCGGGTCATTTTGTATATGGCGGAGAGAGAGGGATTCGAACCCTCGTTAGGTTTAACCCTAAACACACTTTCCAGGCGTGCGCCTTCAGCCACTCAGCCACCTCTCCAAAACTTTTAAATTGTAAGCCTGTTTAAATGAGTTACTTGAACTTAACTCAACGCAAGGCGTGCGCTTTATCTATTACTTTTGGCATAGAACCTTATTTATAAGGTTTTAAAGCAATACATTTATACATACTTCATCGCAGTCAAATACACGTCCATGATGATATGCACCCAATCTCGCCATCCTTGACTCGATGTTAAACCGCGCGGAGCAGTGCTCCTAAAGAGAGCGGTTTAACCCACCTTTCCTAAATTTCATACCTTATATCAAAGCTTTAACGGTAAGCTTAAGCGTTAGGTAACCGCTTTACATCAGTAATTTTTGTAAAAACAACTTGTAGCTAACTGCCATTCTTACAAAGTGGCGCGTATGTTAGGGAAAACCGCTCAGGTTCGCAAGTATTAACTGCTGCAACTAGGTTGATACGGTTATTAATCAAGCAAGTTATGGTAATTCTATTTTACCATTTATTACCATTATGCAGTCCATGCCAGCATTTTTAGCTGCTTGCCGGCCTATTTCGGTATCTTCGAACACAACACAATCACTTGGCGCTAAGCCCATATTCGTCGCAACGGTTATAAATGTCTCGCCGTGAGGTTTACCGTAAGTGACATCACTTGAAGTAACGACTGTTTCTAGTCGCTCTAATAAACCAGAATCAGTTAGTAGGGTCATGGCATTGTTACGGTCGGCACCTGTGCCAACACCCATTTTCAATTTACCTTGATAGCGTTGCATCACCTTAAAGGTGTCTTCTATCACCACGGGTTTGTCTTTAAGTTGATTGAAGGTCTCACGCTTAAATACTGCCACTTCATCAGGGTTGTGACTCATGTGATACTTTTCGTTAAGAAGCTTAACTATTTCATTGGTGGGCACGCCGCCCAAGCCATAAAGATAATCTGCATCAAATGGATAATCATATTTTTCGCAGGTTTTTCGCCACGCGATGCTATGGGTCCCCATTGAATCAATAATGGTTCCGTCCATATCAAAAACAATTCCTTTGTAACGGCTTAAATCAGGCATGCTCTACTCCTAGGTGTTAATGAAAAACGTTATACCGCACATAGGGTAAAAATGGCTACATTTATGTGTATAAAATAGGTCTTTTTCTGTTCGTTGCTGTTAATACCTTGTTACTTTATAATAGGTATTCGATTATTTTTAAGGTTATAGCGCTAAGTTGTTATAGAGCTAGTAAATATTGCCGTTTACTTCATCCTTAAGATTAGATTTCCATGACGTATAAAAATAAGAACCCTCTTAAAAATATGGATTCAGTTTTAAGTAAAAAAAAATTATTAAACCCAGCTAGAACAATGACATTGACGTACATTGTTTCTCTTACGTTTATTGCTGGGTTGTCGCTATTTGTTCACTTCACCCTTGACGAAATCATTTCAGAGCAAAGCCATTCAGCTAAAGTTATTAATATTAGTGGCCAGCAGCGTATGCTGTCACAACGTGTCACTTTATTTACGACTGAATATATAAACCAGGGCAACGAATATGCAAAAAATGAGGCGTTGGCGGCATTAAATAAAATGCAAAATAATCACAAAATGTTACTTAAAGAACATTTCTTAGCTGTTGAATCAAATACCCCATCTCCTTTATCAGATGATATGTACGCTTTGTATTTTCTTGCACCTCATCAAATCGATAAAAATATCGCCGAATTAAAAACACTTATTACTCAAATTTTAAGTAAACAATCTACCGACATTTCGTTTTTACCACGACTCAAAAATCAAATGCTACATAGTTTCGATACTGTGGTGAAACAGTACGAACAAGAAAGCATAAATAAAATCAATGAGTTAAGACATACCCAACAGTTGATTCTCGTTGTAATCATTTTAACGGTGTTAATAGAGGGGCTGTTTATTTTAGGGCCGCTACTATTAAAGTCAGATAGCTATTCTAAAGGGCTATTAAAGGCCGCGCATTTTGACTATTTAACAGAGTTACATAACAGACGTTCATTTAGCGTGATTGCGAAGCAAGCCGTGGCAACCAGCCAGCGCTACCAGTCATCTTTGTCGGTGGTAAGTATTGATATTGACCACTTCAAGTCAATTAATGATCAATTTGGGCATGATGCTGGTGATCAGGTTATTAGGAGTGTGGCTGACTCTATCTCAAATAATATTCGCTCTTCAGATTTTGCTTTTCGCTTTGGCGGCGAAGAGTTTTTAATATTACTTCCTCAAACAAATATTTTAGATGCGCAAAAATTAGCGAAAAAGGTACATCGAAATATCACCAATACCCCAGTTAATCTAGAAACACGTGACGTTGATATCACAATAAGTGCCGGAGTAGCTGAGTTAAACATTGGAGAAAGCGACCTAGAAGCCACATTAAAAAGAGCCGATGAGGCCCTTTACAAAGCTAAAAATAACGGTCGTAATCAAGTTGTGTTACACAACGAATAACAACCATTTATAGCCATTATATCTATATCGAAAACATCTACGCTCTGTTGTAACACAAATTAAGCATTACCTTTTATTTTGATTTTTAACTCTGCCGAAAAATCTAACATTCTATTTAATGGTATGAGTGCTTTATGTCGTAATGTGTCATCAACAAATATTTCGTGACCACTAACCTCAGTTAAAGACTGATGTATAGCTTGTAAGCCGTTCATGGCCATCCACGGGCAATGGGCACAGCTTTTACAGGTTGCACCATTTCCGCCAGTTGGGGCTTCTAACAGGGTTTTTCCGGGCGCAGCATGCTGCATTTTATAAAAAATACCACGGTCAGTAGCCACTATAAATTTCTTGTGTGGCAAGCTTTTAGCCGCATTTATTAATTGAGTAGTCGAGCCTACCGCATCAGCCATATCAACGACGCTTGCAGGTGACTCTGGGTGTACTAGCACAGCTGCATCGGGATGCAGATTTTGCATATTTTTTAAGGCTTTAGCTGAGAACTCGTCATGTACGATACACTCACCTTGCCACAACAACATATCAGCACCGGTTTCTTTGGCAATGTATGCGCCTAGGTGCCTATCGGGGCCCCAGATGATTTTTTCACCTAAGCTATCTAGGTGCTCAACAATTTCAAGGGCAATACTAGAGGTAACCACCCAATCTGCTCGGGCTTTAACGGCCGCAGAGGTATTGGCATAAACCACCACTGTGTGGTCGGGGTGAGCATCACAAAAGGCAGAAAACTGCTCAGCTGGGCAACCTAAATCTAAAGAGCAAGTTGCATCTAATGTGGGCATTAATACAGTTTTTTCTGGACTAAGAATTTTGGCGGTTTCACCCATAAAGCGAACACCAGCAACGATTAAGGTGTCGGCATCACAGTCACGGCCAAATCGCGCCATTTCAAGAGAGTCTGAAATACAGCCACCGGTTTCTTCAGCAAGGGCTTGGATTTCTGGGTCAGTGTAATAATGGGCAACCAGTACCGCATTTTTTTGCTTCAACAGCGTTTTAATTTCCTGCACATAATGCTGTTGCTGAGAAACATTTAGAGGAGCTGGTTTAGCTGGAAAAGGATAGTCGATTGGTTCGACGGAAAATACCTGAGACATAGTTGTAAATGAAGGCTACTGAAGAATTCAAAATGTCCGAGTATTATACCTATATGCTACGTAAATGACATATATCAAGCAGATCCAATCAATAGCTAAATCAAATACCCTTTAGATATTGCTGATATTGCGCTCTCCAATACTGACTATCGGCATGATTACCTGCCTCTTCGTATAATTGTGCAAAATTCAAATGAGCAGATGGATGCTGTGGAGCAGCAGTTAGTAGTGCGCTCCAAGCTCTTAGATACTGGGGAGGAATATAGGCTGTGTCGTGGTATTCCATAAAGGTTAGTTTGTTAGATGCCTTATAGGCTTGAGCCGTATGGTTGTCGCAGGTTCGGGCTAAAACCTTGGCTGTTAACGTAGATTTTGCACCTACTTGTTTAAACACTAGGTTCGGGGCATCAACACCCGCGCACACCCGCTCAGCCAATGCTGCACTAAGAGGATATTCGTCGATAAACCCGGAAAAATGTGCAAGTTCGTGGACAAATACATCGTAAGTGTCTTGTTTGTCTAAAAACATAATTCCATTATGTACGTTGGCTTTTCCCCCATCAGCCAACATCACTAAATGTGTAAAATCAATATCTTTAAGGTGCTTAGCCAATGGCAATAAATCACACCCTAAACGCCCCCTGCCAAGCCAATCTCTTTGACATAACACAGTGTCTGGATCAAAAAACGTGAGTCGATGTGCACAAATAGGTAAGTTGCGAAGTCGTTTGTCTTCTAAAAGACGTTGTTTAAATTGATTAGCTTGAGGCAGCGATTGTAACTCACCGGTCACAAATAATAATTTTTGCTTACAACTAGAGGGGTATGCGCCTTGTTGGTCCCGTTCCCATTTAGAGTTTTGTCCTTTTGCTAAGTAATCGTCAATGTAGGGCTGGTATAAACTAACTAGCGGTTGGTCAACTGGGTTAATCGTTTTCAGCGTTTGATAAGCCGCTAAGTATGCTTGATTACCCCATAACGCTAGCGCGTTATCAAGGGCAGCTTTACTGGCGTTTTTAGAGACATATAAAGGCTCGGGAGACATCTCTTTTTGAAGAGGGGAAGAATGAAAAACCAAACAATAAAGAGGGAGCAATGCCAGAAATAAAGCAAGCCCCCCTTTAACACTTGCGATCATCGCTTATTGTATTTGTGTTTGTTCAGGCTCAGAATTACTATCATTCTCACGTAATAAACTTAGCTCTAAGCGCGCGTATCTATGCTCTACATATTCAAATACGTTAGTGCTTAATGCTAATTTAAAGTAATTAGAAGCAATGCCTTTATGACTCCGCGCAGCGTGGTATTTTCCTAAATAAAAATAAGCCTCACATAATCGGTTTGTTAACTGTTGTTGGCTTTCAACTCCACCTATTAAAACGCTAAGCAGTTGATTTTCTGTAATTTTACCAAGATACAAATCAACAATTTGTGTTGCCCAATTTTTCTCATTAAGATTTTTCCGTAACTCTGTCAACTCGGCAAACGCTTGGGCACTGTCTACTTCATTGGCGGCTAAATAACTCCAAAGAACTCTGTAAGGGTCAGTTGAATCTTTATTATAAAATTTACCAAAATCTTCAACCGCCAAATCGGGACGGCCCCCATAATACAGGGCAATACCACGGTTTAAAAAAGCGAACTCCATTTCTGGATTAATATCTATCGAAGCATCAAACGCTTCGTAAGCTTGAATAAAGTCCATTTGTTGAGTGTAATGCACGCCTATAGAATTATAAGCTTCTGCTAAATCGGGTTTGATACGTAAAGCTTGATTGAAGTCATACTGGGCTAAACCAGATAAACCAACACTGTCGTACAACACGCCTCTTTGATGTAACAACTGCGCTCTTTGTTCGTTTTCTATTTCGGTACTGCCTAAAATATGGCTGTAGCGCGCAATGGCAAGTTGTGAGCGTTGATTCATGGGTGCGGGTTCTGCTAGCAATAAATTGCCCATCTGCCCGGAGCTATCAACAGTTGTCGAAGAAGTATTTGCACAACTAACGCACAAAATGCTGAAAAAGGATAAAACGGCTAATCGGATATGCATAATGATTGGGTGATTTTGACCTGAAAAAATTTAGTAATTCGACCGATGAAGCTAACAGTAGTTTCACTAAGTCCAATTTAATTAGTAAACAAAACGAATAATTTAAGAGTCTCTTATTTAATGATAAAAGTAAAGTTTCCGCTTACGTATGATAATTAAAGTGTAAAGGGACTTGATCCCAACCTAAAAAATGTCGCACACTTAGCGGCCGACAATTATGAGAAATCAGTTTAATGTCAGCTGAAAACAAACAACAAAAAGCATTATTTGACCTTGCAACCAAAGCGCAATCTAACGCGTATACACCTTACTCAAACTTTAAAGTAGGTGCAGCAATAATAGATGACAAAAATCAACATCACGCTTGTTGCAATGTAGAAAACGCCTCTTACCCATTAGGGCAGTGCGCTGAAGCAGGAGCCATATCTTCTATGGTGGTATCTGGTAGCCAAAGCATCAGCGAAATTTTAATTCTTAGCCCAAACAATGATTACTGCCCACCTTGTGGTGGTTGTCGTCAAAAAATTGCAGAATTTGCCAACGAACATACTCTTGTTCATTTAGCTAAGCAAAACGGTGAAGTAAAAACAGTGAATTTTGCTGAGTTATTGCCATTGGCATTTGGATTCGAAAAACCTGAATCCTAATTGCCAATTAAGTGACTAAAAAGGATGATGTTTAAAAACATCATCTACCATTGTTTCTAACTCTTCTTGATTATCACACGCTTTGGCATAAGTGCGTAATCCCATTGTTTGAACCTGAATATGACGGGCTAACGTGGCAACATTTTTAGTGGAATCTAATTCACCTAAGTCTTGAGCCTCTTGTAATAGCGTCACAAACTCAGCCTCAACTTTTGCAAGCAAACGCTTGGCTTCTTTGAGAAGTTCAGGGGTATCTTGTGTCAGTTCACCCATAGTTTTTGCTAACATACACATTCTATTAGGTGCTTTGTTAGCATAATCTAATACCACATTTCTCATGAACACGTTTAGAGCAACTAAGGGTGAAGATGAGTGTACACGACACCGTCTGAGTTCCTCGATCCCCATTTCTGTATAACGATTTAATGCTTCTTTGAATAACCCTTCTTTGCTGCCAAAAGTAGCGTAAATACTACCCGGACGCATATCAATCACATCTTGCAGGTTACGCATTGAAGTGCCATTAAAGCCTTTTTCCCAATATAACCGGGTGGCATTATCAACGACTTCTGCACGATCAAACTTAGCGTTTTTTCTCATCATCCACTCTCACATATAACACTTTGGTTCAATATAATTTGAACGACCGTTCAATTTTATCTTGAACAATCGTTCAAGTACAGATATATTATGTTCAACTTAAGTGGCGAACAAAGACTCGCTTTTCATTATTAAATTGTTTTTAAAATAGGACTCTTCTCATGAACGACATCAAACTACATACAATTGAATCTGCCCCAGAAAAAAGTAAGCCAATGCTTGAAAAGTCGGTTACAGATTTTGGCATGTTGCCAAACTTACATGCCGCTATGGCAGAATCACCACAATTGTTAGAAAGCTACAAAACAGTCCATACTTTATTCGCAGAAACACCTTTTAATGCCGAAGAACTAACCGTTGTGTGGCAAGCCATTAATGTTGAACATGGTTGCCATTATTGTGTGCCAGCCCATACTGGTATCGCTCACATGATGAAAGTTAACCCTGAACTGACAGAAGCGCTTCGTAATCAAGAACCAATGCCAACTGAAAAACTGCAGGTACTACACGACACTACTTTGTTAGTTGTACGTAACCGTGGAGTGTTATCAGAACAAGAAGTTAAAGTGTTTTATGAAGCGGGTTACACTTCAGAAAGCCTACTTAATATTGTTTTAGGCCTTGCTCAAAAGGTAATGAGTAACTATACAAATCACCTAGCAGAAACGCCTGTTGATGACGCATTTGCACAATTTGCATGGGAAAAGAAAGCTTAAGGTTATTTTCTACCACATAAAAAATGCCTGCTTACTAAGCAGGCATTAATCAATGTAAAAGCCGTAAATACAACATATTTACGGTTAACTTAACTAGTTAGCAACAAAATTTAGCTATTTTTCAATTTTCGTACTGCGACCATAAAACATAAAGGTAAAAGCCAAAATATTGAACCACCCCCACCTCCTGATTTGGCAGGATCATCTACCCCAGTAATTGTAACTGTAACGGTTGCTACCTCGGTAAGCTCCCCATCACTCACAATATAAGTAAATGTATCAGTACCTGTACTACCAAAATCCAGGCTATCAAATAAACCATTAGGATCGTAGTGCACCGTACCATTTGCATTGAGCGTTACTTCTCCTGATGTTGCAGTCGAATCAATACTAGTGACCGTTAATACATCTAAGTCGGCATCAGTGTCATTCGCAATCACATCGAAGTCTACTGTTGTATTTTCAGCTACGCTAACCGAATCGGCAATTGCAATAGGAGCCTGATTTAAACCATTTACAGAGATAGTTACCGTACCAGTGGTTTCCGCTAGCAGCTCATCAGCAATAACATAAGTTAACAGCTCTTGAGATGATTCACCTTCAGACAAATGGTTAAATTGACCATTAGGATCATATAAATAGCTACCATCACCATTATCAGTAAGCACACCAGCAAGCTGGGAAGACTCGATACTAACGAATGTTATTGTGTGCCCATCTACGTCACTATCATTTAATAGCGGAGTAAATGACACAATGGCATCTTCTGCCACATCAAAATTGTCTGCAACTGCATCAGGATGGCTGTTAGCAATAACTAATACAGAAATTTCTCCTTTTGAAAATCCCCCATTGCCATCAGATACTATATAACTCATCACTTCAGTTAACGATTCACCAGGAACTAATCCTGCGTAGGCAGTTTCAGCATTAAATGTAACGGTGCCATCCGTGTTTAATGTGAGTTCACCTAAGGCTCCAGCACTATCAAGGCTATCAATCGATATAATATCACCATCGCTATCTATATCATTAGCCAAAGGAGCCAAGGTTACAGAAAACCCTGCAAACAAGGTTTCTGAATCTGCAGCAACCTGTGGTGGGGAGTTAGGTGGCACATCTGTATTTAATTGCGCACCTAAACTAATCTCATATCCACCTTGAACAGCTGCAGAGTCTTCATGTTCAATGGTTAAGTAAATAGTTGAAGTTAGCAAAGAAGCGTCTATTTCTTTGTATAAATATCCGGTGTCTGATATTGAATCTGCTAACGTAGCACCACTAACGATTGGTGTTACACCATCAGAAGCAAGCACAGTTAGTTTAGGCATCATACCTAAGCTTAACCTTGTAACCCTTACAAAAATGGACTGAGTTGTATCGACACCATCGGCTTCAAAAAAGTCTATATCACCTGCCGAGTTAATTTGACTATCAAATCCGGTGTTATCTGGCGTAAATTGATTTGCATAAGAAATAGAATCATCGCCATCGCTAAATGGTACATTGCTTACCACCAAAGAGGCTTTAGATACACGGTAAAAGTTTTCTTGAATAGCAGGAAGTACAGGTGCAGTTGGTTGAGAGCCATCCACTGTGGGTGTTAACAAACCTACATCTGAAAATTTCGCATTTAAGTTGCTATTATCTACAAATACTGATACTTGATACAACCCATTAGTTTGGTAACCTATAATGGCTGAATAAATACCATCATTAGCAGTTCCGTCCCCATTTGTTCCATCGTCTGTCATGTGAAACTGGGTTTCCACACTGTTCGGGTCAACAATTAAAGCGCTAACGTTCACACCAGTTACATTTCTATCTTTGGTTATAGCAGTAGTTAAAATCATTAATTCAGGATAAGAAATTGAATTTCCATCAACACCTTCAACGGTAACATTAAAGGTTCCATTATCAGAAGGTTCTCCAGATGCATTAAATGAAACGTCTAGCTCGTATACTGCCGTATTTTCCACATTTACCCTCCACGCCCCCGGATCAGAAGTGGTTATTTGCGTTTCGTCAATATTTGCA
This sequence comes from Paraglaciecola sp., assembly GCF_039943935.1. Taxonomy (GTDB): domain Bacteria; phylum Pseudomonadota; class Gammaproteobacteria; order Enterobacterales; family Alteromonadaceae; genus Paraglaciecola. Next base: position 52,940 of record NZ_JBDUZQ010000004.1, on the reverse strand, counting down.
GAACATGACACACCGCCAGACAAGCTAATACAATCTACCTCAACTGTTAATAAGTCATCCGCAGCATCATAAATGCCGAAAGAAATATCATCTACATTACCATTATGGCTGAAGAACAAACTTAAGTTAGCAATGCCCGAGTCTACTTCTAAATCAAAATCTGCCGATGAAGAAGCCAAAATACTGCTAGATGTATCAGCTAAGTTTTGACTATCAGTCGCCAAAGCATTAGCCTGCAAAAATGCATCCGTAATTTCTGATAATGTAGTAGGTGAAGAGAAATATTTTCCACCCGTTCCATTCGCGAGTTCCAATAATGGACCAGTTGGTGAAGCGCCACCATATCCAAAAGAAAAGATAGGGATATTCGCACTCTGGTAGTTTTGAATAACATTCGCTTGTGAATAATATGAACTATTATCATCACCATCAGCTAAAACAAACACAACTCCGGGCGCACCAGAATTAGCTTGAGACTGATATGTCACTAAATTATCTAGCGCTAATTGTGCTCCATCAAATAAGGCGGTAGACCCGCCCGAGTATATTGTATCGATGGTTTGTTTTATACCTTCCTTAATTGTTGTGCCGGGAGACGGTATAACTTGCAAAGCACTTGTTTGCGATGGAGAGTTAGCAAACGATACTACACCTAAGCTTGTTGTACCTTCAGCTGTTGCATCAACCAGTAATTTTGCTGCTTGAGTGGCATTTGCTATAGGCGTTCCACCCATACTACCAGAGCGATCTATAACAATTTGCATGTCAATATCACCATCAACCCAAACAATATCTAGCTGACTTCTACAATCAAAGTTTGCATCTGCTAATTCTTCTTTTACCCAATTATCAGCAGCCGTTGGGCTCCCATTACCTAATGCTAAATACCTTGTTCTGTCAGGTTGAGCGGTAGCTTGTCCAGATTTAGGATCATCTTTAGGGTCTTGAACTAAAATTTCCCATCCACTTTTACCATATACTCTACCTTGCGCAGTTCTGGCAGCATCCCCTAAATTATTACTAGTAGAGTGGTTTAACCATTGGTTTCCGCTTGTAGATGCAAGCCATTGGTTTGACATGATTGAGGGAACAGTCTCAACATCTGTATTTTGCGGAGTGCTTGCAGAAGCAGTCGAGTCTGCCGAGCCACTATATTCATCAAATAACCCATATACATAGTGCCCCCACTCGTGACCTAATGTGTACCCAGCTCCTTTGGTATCTGCCAGCATGTCCTTGTCACTGGTGCCATTTCCACCAGGAAAAATATCGCCGAAATATATGTGCATACCATTAGCACCAAATCCAGCGAGATGGGCTCTAGGCCACTCACTATTGTTCCAAATAATATCAGCTTTAGCTTGGTGCTTTTTATTCTTAAATAGGCTAACTTTCTGCAATTTATGAATGCCATTACTTTGCTCACAAACAGCGTCAGCAAAATGCCCGATAATTTCTTCATGAATTTCTTGTGGATCACCATTGGTCGTGAGTGCATCATCATCTCCTGCAGGAGAGTTATACAAAGACACCGTGATATCAAACAAAACTTGGTCAGAATTTTCAATTGCCTTAGCATCTATCAAATTAGTAGAATAGTAAGACTTAGGCTGCTTTTGATTTTCTAGTACCGTACTTTTTGACAGCCAACTATTTCCTGCTAAAACATTACTCGGTAATAAAGAACAACCTATGAGCACCGCTAAGGTTTTAACACGGTTTTTACCTGAAAATAAGCCACCGTCTTTCATGCAAGATTTCATACTATTTCCTCCTTGTTATGGTGTATGAATTAAAAATCGTACCAATAAAATGCGTACGCGTTGCTTTCTAACCTAACAATTAAAACATCACCTTTAATGTTGTTAATTTCTGCAAGGCTAGGTAAATCTGAGATATGAAAAAATTTATAGGGGAAACGAGTTAACGTTTGTTGCACCTCAATGGTTTGCAAACTGTTTAAATAAATATCACTCTTGGCTTCACCCAAATAGGGCACTGCTCTTATATATTTTCCTTTTTTAGCATTTTTCCCCGAATCTAAAGTGGTACTTACTTGTTCATTGTTTGTGAGCCAAAGAGCCTGAAGGTTTTGACCATTTTCACAATCTTTACGTAAAATCACTTCGTTTTTAGTTAACGCTACATACGTCGCATTATATTTATAAAAATCGTAAGATATTTGAGCGTTTTCACCCCGCCCAGTACACAGTAACTGCAAACTGGGGAAGTCAAAATCTGTTGAAATTTTATTTTTCTTAAACTCAGATATTTTACCTAGAGAATCAAACTGAACATAAGTTAAATGATTGTCATTAGAAACCATATACGAGTTAACAACATATTGATTATTAAATGTTAGCGGACCAGAAAAATACACCAGAATTGCGGGGGCGTTTCGATAACTGCTCTCATCACGACAAGCGACCAAAAATAAAAGTAATAGAACAGTCTTTGTATTACGCATAGTACTAGCCACATATCCTTGTGCTGGTATTAAAAAATTGACTACATTTTCATTATTAATAGAATTAAATTTAGGACTTAAACAGCGTGTTAAACTTCAAATCCTGTGTCTGTTACGAAACAAATGCAGAGGGATAAATTAGAGTAGATCTAAGGTCTTGTCCACCATAAAATTTTTATAAAATAGAAATAATAAAATTTTCTTTATATTTCAAGATGATAATTTATATTTTCGCCTTACCTCAATTTTAATAGAGTACACCTTGTTGAGTAAACGAAAATAAGGATAAAAAATTTTTACTTATTAACGTTGCTTTTAGGATTTGGCTAGCATGATTGAAAGCGCTTTTTATACCCCCTTTAATTTGTTATGTGTGCTGGCGCTTCAACATTCTTAACAAGTTACGCTTTGCAGCGTTTTATTCTAGTAAACCTTATTCGGCCCAAGGTCGCACTCGATTGTAAGAAGTTTTAACGCTTGCTGCGCTGTCTATGTATTGTCAGCAATTGCGGCAACTACCAATTGAGCCAAAAGGCACATTAAAGTGAGGAATTTCAATTACATTAGACATACCTGTTATCTTCATTAAAGCAGTTTCATCTATACTTTTTAGTTTTCCTCCTAGCACTCGACAATGAGTAAAAGCAGCATATTTTAAGCTGGGTAATTTAGTATCAATCCCATAAGTAAGCTTGCCTACCACTATTTTATCTTGGTTATGGCAGGCTAGGTCTCTGCCAATGTATTTATACTCTGCTTTGGATTTAAGCACTACGTTTTCTGAGACAGCTTGATTGGCGGCAAGACCTGCTAGCTCACCATAACCTAAGATCTGTTGGTTATTTTGATTAGTAACGAAATGCTTGTCTGCCCTACATTCGTTTTCTGCCCCCCCACACTTTAGCCGTGGCAGCAATTAACATTAACTTTGCAGCGGCGCCAACTTCACACATGGGTACGTTCATGGTACGAATACTCGCAGTTCCACCTGTTGACTTAAAAAAATAAGACGAGATACAGAGAATTTTGTTACCGAAGTAAAATAAATCCCGTTTCTAAAAACGGGATATTATGTGTGCAGGTTTAGTCACCTGAATGATTAAACCTGCTTATATCAAGGTTACTGACAACCTGATGTTGATGGCTCAGTCGCTAATTTTTTAGCTTCTTGTCTAGCTTCAAATCCCGCTAACTGCTCTGCTGATGCTGGCAATTGATATTTATCTTTCCACTCACTAAATGGCATACCGTATACCTCTTCACGGGCTTGGTTGTAATCCATGTCTGCCCCTCGCTCATTAGCAGCGGCCATATACCATTTAGCCAAACAGTTACGGCAAAAATCAGCCAAAATCATCAGGTCGATATTTTGCACGTCTTTGTTTGCATCTAAATGCTTAAGTAAATGCCTAAAAGCCGCAGCTTCGGCTTGTGTTTTTTGGTCTTGGTTCATCTTTTGCCTATAGTATAAAGATTAGCGAGGGTCTGTTGCGGTAACTTCAATTCGTTGAGAGTTATCATCATGAAACTCTAACAAATTGGTTAACCCTTGCATATTATGTAGTTCTCTAAATTCTATCCAATCTATAAGGCAATATAAACACACAGCAGGATAATTCCAACTAGAAAACTGACCACTACCAGCTAACGTATTTAACTGCACTAAAACTGCATTCACTCGCTCTTTTTGAAGTTTAAAGAACAACTTGTCTTCATCTGGTTGAATATCTGAATTAGACAAAATAAACATCTGCACCAAAGAGTCGTTGGCCGAGTCAATCAAGGTTAGTTGGTTTTCTTGGTCCCAGCTCAATGCAGGGTCTGCAAACTTATCTGTTAGGTAACGGTAAATCACTCTAGAGTCATAAATCACCTGCGACTTGCCATCAAAAGTATCCTCTAACATAGGGATTTTCATGGTGGGGTTTTTGGCAATCAATTGCTCTCTGTCTTCTTCTGCAAATACTTGTAAATTTACGAACTCGTGTTCAGTATTCGCTAACCAAATACGTAAACGACGTACAAAGGGTGACGTAGTAGAACCAAAAAGTTTTAACATTCATTTATCCTTAGTGCTTTGCTATAAATTCATTAATAAAAGACTAACAAGTCCATTGCTACCTAAGTGGTTGAGCATGAGCTGCTGCCCTGAAAATACTGTTTGCTAACATTATATTTAAGCCATCTAAATACGCGCGAGTGGTTGGCTCTTGAGTATAGCCAATCACCATACCATTACCTTGAGGCTGTACAATCAAAAAAGGCTTATAGGCAAGCTGCTTGGTATTTTCTTCCCATAAATAACCACTAGCCAACAGTGAATCTTCACCAGCAAACCATGCTAAATTTTTGCCAGAGGTAAGGGTGATTGGGGTATAAATATTACGACCCGACACCATAGCGACCACATTAGGGTTGACCCCAGCCGTAAGCCAATGTTCCTGATCTACTTCTATATTTGCTAAAACCCCAGCCACATAGTCAGGCTGTTGCTTAGCGTCAACACTTGCGTCTAACAGAGCTTGTTTGTCTGTTAGCAGTTGCCCTTTAACTTGATTAGATGTGGTAGTTTTAGATTCTTCTTTATCCGTCACCGCAAGCTCACGCTTCACATCTAACAAACTAGCATTAGCAGAAGCAGCAAATGCAGTGGCATCACCAAAGGTAATTAATACACCGCCATTACTTACCCACTGTTTGATATTATCTAACGCAGCCTTTGAAAAGGCTTGACCGTATCGACCAGATGGCAGAATTAACACTTGGTAATGGGCTAAGTTTCCCGAGCCTAGTTTATCGGTGCGAATAGCTGTTACTGGATAATTTAGCTGCTGCTCGATAACAAATCGCGAGTTACCGGCACTTAACGAAGAAACCGGCTCATCCCAAGCCATAGCAATATTAAGAGCAGGCATATCTACTACATCGCCACTACCAAAGCTTGGTCCATTTATCACCCAACTGCTATCAACGCCCGTTACTACCGCGCCGGTGTCGGCCGCTATTTGTTGTACTTTAGTAGCTAAGTCTTCACCGTTACGGCGCGTTTCAACTATCAAACTACCAGCTGGAAATGCTTGTTTACTGTCTAAAACAAAGGTTTTGTCTGCACTTTTAACAATCAAACCTTGCTGTAATGCCTGTGTTAAAAAGTGCACAGAGGCCATATCACCCCACGGTACTAAGTAGGCCACCTTTGCATCTAGGTTAGTAACACTGCCTACTAGTTTAGTAGTAGCATTTAACTGAATGGTTTTCGCCGATACAGCTTTACCACAGGTGTCTGTATCTACATTAAACATTAGCGGTAACGACCATGCAGTAACATCGTAAATTTCGTCTCGCAACAACCTAGCTCGGCGTCTTTCTTGCTCTTTTATAAAAGCTTTCGACATGTCAACTTGCTGGGTGAAGGTTGTTTTAACAAAGCGCCCTCTGGGTTGAGCCGTATCGATAATATACGTACCAGCTTGGTAATTCTCACCACAGGCTTTAAAGGGTTCTGTAGCCTTTTGTACTTCAACGCCGTGCTGCGCCATCAAGGTAGCAAGTTTGTGTGTAGTGGCGCGGTCTTTACCAGTGGGCAAAATGAAAGTACGTTCTTTTTTGTCAGACTTACCACTTTTAATAGCATCTACCTGAAACTGATAGAAATCTCTCAGTAATTTAGCACGATTGTCTGCCACCGCTTCAGCAGTAGAAATAGACGCAACAAAGTGCTTATGCACTGTGTCTTTAAAGGTTAATACCTCACCATTATCTTTTAAGAAAACTTCACCCCGTGAAGAACCTACTTCGTAGGTTGATGCAGCCGCACCATAAAAAGTTGGCCAGCTATCTCCATAGCCCGGATAAAACGCGTCGTAGACTTCTCGGGTAAAGTAATCAAAACCAAACTTGTCGAAGTGCTTACCATTATTACGGCCCACTAAAGTGATATTTTCTATTTGTTTAGGGTGAATATGGGGGTTAAATGGTTGGGCCGAAGGTGCAAAGAAATAACTAGAGTCACCGCCCATTTCGTGCAAGTCAATTACCACTAATGGGCGATATTTATTAAGAGCTTTAACCTTACCTTGGGTTTCAGGCTGGGTTAGAGCTAACCAATCTCGATTCATATCAAACAAGTAATGGTTGGTGCGGCCTCTTGGCCAAGGTTCGTTGTGCTCAGCTGACAAACGGTCTGGACTATGGCTGATACCTACACTTGCATAATAACGCTGCGTAAATCGTGTTCTTCCATCTGGATTTTGCAATGGGTCAATAAACACAATATTGTTATCTAAAATCTTTCTATTGGTTGGCTCATTTGGCGCAGCGAGTAAATGATAGGCCGTCATCATAGCTGCATCAGTTGTGCTTATTTCGTTGCCATGCACACCATATTGCAACCAAACAGAACTAGGCAAAGTGTTTTGTAATTGTTTAGCTTGGGTTTTATCGGTAATCCTGGGATCAGACAGGTTTTGCATGTCACTAGAAAAACCTTCTAAATCTTTAATTAATTCAGGCTGACCTATGGCCGCATAAATTAGTTTGCGGCCTTCCCATGAGCGGCCATATTCAAATAAGCGTATTCTGTCTGGTGCTGCACGCTCTAATGCCTCAAAAAATCTTAGCATGTCACCATGATTGGTGATCCGCTCTCCTACTTCATACCCTAAAACCTGCTGGTGTGTGGGAATATCAGTTCTATACTGTGCCCCTGGCCATAGATCGTATTCGGCTTGGGCCATAAAGCTGACTAAACCAGCAGAAACTAAAAAGCCTAGAAAAAGGCAGTGACGATAAAAACGAGTAGTACCATGAAACACAGCTAAAGAACTAAAGCTCATCGAGGGAGGTTCCTAAGAAATTACAGTTAGAACAAGAATCCTCATAATAAAGTGAATGTAATAGCAACTGCAATTACTGTGAGCTGAAACACAAAATAAAACTGCCAAGCTAAAGAGTTAACGTTAACTAATTGCTAAATAGCTAGCCTAAGGATAAACACTTCGCTATTCATGAAAGGTAAAAAGGGCCACTTTTAAAGAGCATGCCTCAAAAAATGCAAAGCCAAGTGTTAGGTCTCTACCCCAAAGTACAAGACCACCAAATCTGTTGCCCCAGTATTGTTTAATTCATGTATATCAAGGGGCTCAATGGTAATGCACATGCCCGCCTCTAAGGGGATATCGTCACCATTAACGGTAATCGTCCCCGTGCCGGATTCTATAAAAAACACCTCAGTCATATCACTGTGGCTATGGGCATTAGCCAATTCACCCGGAGGGAACACAGCTTTAGAAAAATAGGTGATATGAGGTATATCACCATTAGCCACTAACACTTTCTTTTTAATCTTAGCGTTATGGGAAACATCAGACTCTTGTAAGTTTTTTAGTGAAGTAATTTTCAAAGCTAGCCTCTCATGTTGATTGCAATATCACCGCCTTTTGAGTGTGACAACCATACCCAGATCGTTATGCGCCAAAATTAGGAACCAAAAATCACGACTATTACAGTCACTAGCGCCCCAACCCCTGCTATTTTCAAGCCATTTTTATAGATGGGCAACTTAGGTAAAAACATCAAAAAAGCAGAAATCACAAAAAACAACAACCCTAAGCCAAAACTAATATTAAGCCAAAATAAAGGGCTATTGTGAGTCGCTTTATGTAGCTTTACCATTTTCGACAGTACAATAGGATATTCTTTACGGGTCACTGTCGCCGTGCCACTGGATTTTTCGTATTCCCCCACGTTAAGGGTAATGATTGAATCTGTCTCAGATACTACTTTGCTCCCCTTGGTGCGGAGTGCTAAAAGCAGCTCTTTACTATTAAGGCCTGGTTCTAACTGCTTAACTTGAACTTGATCATATTTTAAAATGTCAGTAGGACGGAAAATCAGAAGAATGCCGCTAACAGCGTAAACGCCCATAATACCCGCCAAAAAAAAGCCAAGCCAACGATGATACTTACGAAACGAGAGGTGTAATTTTGATGATGCCATTAGTTCAATTTTCTATATTTTAAAATTGCCCCACTTTATAAACGAGAATGAGTTCTATTTAAACTATAAATACTAATAACTTGGTAAAATAATGATATTTAACATTATATTGGCCACTACTTACCATTCAAAAGCAGTAAATTAAGATAAGTAGACTTTAAGACTAAGCCAACCAAAAACAGCAAGCTTTTAAATGCCATAAGAACAATAACGTCTAAAACTTCGCTTGCTATATTTCAAATGTCTCGCATACGACACTTTTACCACTAGAGTAGATTACTTTGTCGTCGCTAACTAAAAATATAACACGTTTACCGAATTCAAAATTCTTCACAAAACCGCACTCGCCGCTCAAGGTAATATTATTATTTAAATTAAAGTCATATCGATACTTCCCCTCTTTTTGGAAGATTGAATAATGAAGCTCTTTATCTTCTCCATCATTTAGTGACCAAAATTTCAAATCAGAATTTGGGGTTGTGATTTTAGCATCTACAATTCGTATGTTTGAGCTGTTCAAAACGGTTACTTGAGGCACAAAATTTATGCCTATGACATACAATGGAATAATCAAAAAAAGTAAGCTCAGTTTTTTACTTGAATAACCCTTCATGCAAAAATCCTTTTAAATTTAACGTTTTGCTAAGCGGCAATAAAATTATTGGCTAAAATAGCGAGAAACAAGCAAAAGCCAACCGCTATTTTTTCATTCTTATTATGGCAGTCTACCTAACTTTCAAGAGACTTCAAACTTTTATGCAAAGCAGCTGCGGTTTTAATAATTGTTTCAGAAATAGCCATTAAACTAGTTTGCTCGTCCATAGCTCGCCTTTGTATTACTCTGTGGGCTTCGGCTTCATCAAAATTCATTTCTTGCATGATGAGTAATTTAGCTCGATCGATCTTTTTATGATCAACAAATGCTTGCTTTGCTGTATCTAGCTCCAGCTCCATCCGTTTAATATGATCAGATTGCTCTTTAATCAGGTCGTAAAACGCTCGGTTACCCGTTAACTGATCGGTTTGATTGTTTGTCTTTATATAAGATTGTTGAAGGGTATTTTTTGCATCTTCATTTGGTGTTACTTGGGTAGACAACCAATAATCCATATCCGAAAGTTTGTTTGCAGCAGTATTCACTCGTTTTCTATGGTTGAGCAAATCATCTTCTACCTTGGCCACTCGGCTTTTAGTTTGATTGAGCAGCCCTTCGCTTAACTGTTCTTCGACTGTATGCATTTTATCTATGCGTGCCGTAGTTAATTCATACCAGACTTCGCTTATTTCAGCCGCTATTGGAGAGCCATTAGCTAATTGCTGGATCATGGTTCGCATCTGTGACAATGGCTCAACTGAATCAGCGCTTTCTAGGCTTTGCCACTGTTGGCTGTCGCTCTCAAGTGCGAACTCAAAGAAAGTTTTAAAACTATTTTGTTGGCTTATCTCTAGTTGTTTAATTCGTTCACAAAGCCTTTTATCAAATGTACTTTGAGAAAACCCCACTACCCCCCATGCTCGTTCTTGCCCAGCAAACTCTTTGCCCTGTATAAAATTAAATAAAGCGACTAATTGCTGAGTAATTTTAGGATCACTAGCCACATCAGACGCTTCAAAGACCACAGCCAATAAGGCTGAAATGACTCGACAATATGCTCGGGTTGATTGGGCAGCTGTCAAACGTTGGTTTTCTATTTTTCGTCTTAAGCTTGGCACATGATCTATATCTTGTAAGGCTAGTGCAATTAAGTTGAATAAGCGCATGTTACTGGCACTATCACTGGTTTGTAAGTATTTGGCTTTAAGTTGACTTCGAAGCATTTCTTCTGTGTTTATGCTTGCTTCTATTTGTTTACGCCTGTGTTCGCAAAATCGCGTTGACTTACTGATTAAAAAGATATTAGAAATACCCCGCTCACGCTGCAATTGGTGAATCAGCTCACAAACGAACGTTATAACTTGGCAATTTGATGCAAGTTGGTGCAGTGCTTCTATTTCTGATCGTTTAGTGGCAAGTAAAAACTGCTTGGTAGTGTCACTATACTTGTTCATAGACAATCCGAATTTATTACAAGATGATGATTAATTAAAATGCTAAATCGTTTCTGATACAATAAATAATGCAATTTTTATGCTTGTTTTATTCATCTAGGTAACCTGCTTGAGTCGTTGAGCGGCATCACCTTTATCATGGTTGGTTTGTTAGTACTAAATGCACCTAGATTCTGCATAACTTAGGTACTTTCATATATGGGTTGTCCTTTGTCGTATTTTCAAGATTTTGCATCAATTCCCCAACAACCAAATGAGATTGCCAAATAGTTTGCCATAGGGCAACTTTGGCTCCTTGCTCTGAGACCAAATGTTCAAGTGATCTTAGTTTTTCTCTCTCTTTTACTTGACCATGAAAAAAATAAGCGTTGAACCAAATGTCGATAACTTGCTCAGGTGGAAAAGATGTACGACTTTGGATAAATGCAAATTTCAGCAGAAATTCTTTATAAAATGCTTTTTTAAGATGATAGCGATGATACAAAGTAAATAAATCTGAATTACTAGCTATTGACAACGATTTTGCAATTTTGAAGAAGTACGCAGTTTCTTTTGTCAAATAGACATGTCTATACTTTGAATAGAAAGTCGTTAACAATGATTCATCAGGTAACGTACCTGAAATAATAGGTCGATCTGGGTCTGAACGGTCGACTGAATATTCGAATACGCCCCATTTCGTATTTCTCGCAAAGTTACACAAGTCTGAGGCTCGAAATTTGAATTCTTCTATATCCTCAAACAATGACTCATTCCGCTAGTTTGATAGTTTTACTAGTTCGAATTCCATTTTCATACCAAGTGTTAACACCTCAACAAGCGACGATCGCGCTCTTTGCGAACGTCCGTCTTCATTGATTTGTTATTCGCCACTACGCTTATATCAGCTCGTTAAAAACTTCAGGATGTTGCTCGGCTATCCTTAGTAATGCAACTGCTGGCCCTTGAGGATTTCTTCGTCCCTGTTCCCAATCCTGTAAGGTTCTTGTGCTTACACCGAGTAAACCTGCAAACATAACCTGAGACATTTTCAATTTAGAGCGAATAACTTGTGGCGCTGATGGCTCACTTAATTCGTTATTTCGTAGAGAAACCTTTCCCTTTTTATATTCCTTAATCTCATTTATACCTGCAAGAATTTCGGCACCTATATCTCTATTACTCATTCTCGATTGCCTCAGCTATTTGTTTCAACACATGACCTGCGATAGTAGCTCGCTCCGATTTACTGTACATAGTGAGCATCCATATCTCATGTTCAGCCTTCTTCCAATAATAAATAGCGCGCACACCACCACTTTTGCCTTTTCCCGAAGAAGCCCACCTTACCTTTCTGACACCACCAGAGCCTTTTACAATATCGCCGGCGTCTGGTTTTTGAAGAAGGTAAGATTGCAATCCACGATATTCATCATCTGATAAATAATCTGGTAGCAGTTTTGTGAAGAAGCTTGTTTCTATAAAGACCATGGCCTAATAATACGGCAGTGCCGTACCTTGTCAAGCAATGTTTAATGCCGAATAACAATATTAATATCCGGAAAAATTCCGTGTTTAAATACGGAATTTTTCCTAGATCTTGCTGTTATGGGGAGTTGCAATAAATACAGCTTAAACCATTAGCATAAATAGTATTCAAAAATGCCGCAGCCGATGCTTTTTATTTAGCTGTTGATAATCACCGCTAGAAAAGTTGATGGCCTAAAGCCCAACCTACAGTTACTTAATAACCTTTTCTTTGTGTGCGAAGCACATGCTTTTTATTTACTCGCGACTAGAACTTACAGAGCTTACATGGACATCCATAATAACTAACTGCCTAGCAACCTAAAATTCTCAATCGGTGCAAACGATGCTCTTGATTTTCCGCGACTACAAATTTCCCATAAAATGACTGGCTTGTTGAGTGTTCGAGCATGGACGCTCGGACAAGGCAATCTTTTATAGCTCGGAGCGGCTTATTGCCGTCTCAACATCAAAGCCAATCATTTTATGGATTAGGAATTTGATCGGAGCGCGGCCTCTTTCTGGTTACTCTTTCTTGGCTGTTGTAGAAAGAGTCACTAGCTCTCACGGATGTGAGTTAAAACCTGCATGGATGCAGGTGAGCGAAGCGAATGCTTTATGAACGAAGTGAATAATATCAGTGTACGAAGTACATACCCCGTCGCGCAGCGATGCCCTGTGCGAAGCACATAAGTAAACAAAGAGAATAATCTTAGTGCGCACAGCGCATGCACTATTCGATACGTAACGTAAAAACAAAAAAGCCAGCGCCCTATCAAGAACACTGGCTCAACTAACTGCTTGTGCTTTTATTTTATCTTGTTTTTCTTATCTCTTATTCATAAAACCTAGCTATAAAGCTAGGTTTAAATGTTCGATTACAAGACTTTGTTCTCAAAAGAGGCTTCTTCGTACCAGTCTTCCATGTTGTCGTACATTTCACCTTTTAAGATGAAGTATGGCGATTTGTGATAAATCTTAATGTCGTGAAAGGGGTCGGTGATGATTTTGCTCGCCCATACCAAACCAGACTGCACGCCCATTAATTTAAATAAATGTATGGTTCTAAATGCGATAGCGCCCAAACCTACGACTAACCAGATAATGGCCATGTTATCTACAAAGCTAAAAAAGTTAGCGGCCGGTGTGAATATGCCAAAAAAGGTGGGGTTAAAAAATAGCACAATTGGCACTAGCGCCCAAATCGATAGCAACACCACCTTACGCTGTAAGTTGTAACCCACTTTTACGCTTTCTTTGTATTCGTGAGTGGCTTGATTGACCCTATCGTAATCAAGTGGCTCAAAGAAAAAGTGCCCTGTTTGGCGTAACGTCATGGCTAGTAACCACCCCACTAATGCGGCAATAGCAGGATAGAAAAACACCAATACATAGCTTGCCAAAAAACACATGGCACTTAACAAATGTAAGAATTGGTTGATTCTGTTGTGGTGATAATAGCGGTGGTCATCCCAGCGCTGTTGTTGTAATTCTTGTAAGAAAGTCATGTAATTACCTTTGATTTATTATTAAAAGTGGTTGGTGTGGCCGCCCATTAGAGGTTGGCCCATTTTGATATACCTGCCTTCTTTGATCTCTTTGCAGAATTCATAGTTAGCAGTTGCGAATAAAATAATGGTTGAGCCATGTTGAAAATATCCCATCTCATCGCCCTTAGAAAATGACGCATCACATGGCAACACATTTGGCCCTTTGTATTTAAGACTTAGGGTGTCTGACAAAAATTTGAATTTCATACTGGCAACCAGAATGGCTGCCACTGGCACTAAGGTAATACTGCCTAGGGTGTTGTCGGTATGTAGCTCTATCACTGCCCTTTCGTTTTTGCAAAATAGCTTTTCTACCCGCTTTAGGGCCACTGGGTTGACGTTCCAAGTATCGCCAGATATGTACGAGACGTTCTTCACATCGCAAGCTATTGGCGCATGAAACCTGTGATACATGCTCGACTTTAACCTCAAAGTGACAAACTTACCGTTTTGGTATTTTTCTTGTAGGTACACATCGGGGATAAGCTCACTAATATCATAGGGAAACCCTTTTGCTTGAAACACCCTAGAGCCTCTAATTTCACCATGGGCGCCCACTATGGCATCACAGGGGCTAGTAACAATATCTGGGCCTTCGGTAATGGGTCGCAGCCCATCTTTTAACTCACGGGTAAAGCACTCACCTAAGCTGCTAAAGTGTTGTTTTTTAGCATCTTGTAAGCGTAAATCTTCGGCAAATAATGACCACACCCAAATAGAGACTCTAGTCAATAGCGGGCTTTGAATTTGACTAAACCAACCAATAAAAAAGGTTAACCACCGACGCGGAATACGATTAGTCAGCAAAAAATTGATTTGCTCTTTTTTGGTTAGGGTTTGAACCGCACTTTTTTGAACCCCACTGTTTATGCTTGAACTCATGCTTAAGCAACCGTTCTTTGATTATTGTACATAAGCGGTAACGCTAGCCCCATGTCACTTAAAAACTGCTGCATGATAGGCTCAGCTTGGTATTGGGCGGCTCGAAGTACCGCTTGCTGGGCCATGCTGTGTTGCAGAGATTTATCTGCAAAAAAAGTCTCGATGCTCTCGGCCATTTCGGCTGTTGAGTCGACTAAGAAACCACTTTTATGGTGCTCGATAATATCTTTTGGCCCTTTACAGTTGTAGGCAAGGGTTGGCATGCCATGCACAAAAGACTCAAGAATAACGTTTCCAAAGGTGTCGAACCGAGAAGGAAATACGAACAAGTCTAAGCTCAAATACAAAGAAGCTAATTCTTTCTTACTTTGCCAGCCCAGATAAATAGCTTCTGGCATAGCAGCTTGCAACTCTTCTAAGGCTGGGCCTGAACCTGCAATCACTATTTTTAAATCTGGGATGGTTTGCTGTGCTTTTGCGACAATTTCGGGTAAGTCGAAAATACCTTTTTCTTTGCTGATGCGACACGCAATAAACAGCACCGGAGTATCGTCAGTTGCATTTGGGATAATGCTAGATTTGCTGATCCTCAAGGCTCCTAAATCTCTTGGTTGTGTATGGTGAGCGGTTAGTAATACCTTGTCTTCTGGTAACTGCATTTCGTGACCAATTAACCATTCTTTGTGCTCACTATTTAATACAAATACACCGTCGTATCTATTGTATAAGGCCCGCATTAAGCGGCGAATACGGTCACGACCATATTGATTTAGGTCTGTGGTATGTTTAATAAAATCAATCCAGTCGGTATGCATAAAGAAGTAACTTGGCACATTAAACATCTGCTGTATAAACATAGACACCAAGGCCATTGGCCCTTCGGTTGAGCACACAATACGGTCGTAACCACCTTCGTAGAAAATCTTGGCAATTTCCATTAAGTCAGGAATGCGGATCGTCTGCTCGCCGTATTTTTGCAGTTCAAATTCAGCGACAGGTTTAACTACATGCAAATGGCTTGCAGCTTGGGCACTGCTGTGGCAAATCAAAAAATCTACAGGTAAATCTGCTCTTTGTATTTCTTTTAATTTGCCTGATAGTGAATTAGACACACCGTTTTTATCTAGCAAAGTATCGGTAAGGTACAAGGCTCGATTGGCATGTTTATTTTTACCAATTTGCCCTGCAAAGCGGTTTAACAAAGTGCGGTTTTGGTACAACACCCGAGTAGAGGCCAAAGTTGCCCCCGCTAAAATCAAGCTGATCAAAATAGGAAATGACAAGCTATCGAGCATTTTCTCAACTCGCACATTACTCATGTTGTCTTGGCGTTTACCATCGCCAAAAAACAATGCGGTGAGCTGACTAGGTATCTCAAATTTTTGGGTCATCTCTTCCATCGAGAAACTGTCTATTTGTAGGCCTTTATTACCTTGTAATTCTTTTGCAACGCGGCTCGCTATCAGCTTATTTAGGTTAGTATATAAGTCGGCAATGGCGTGGCTAACGGTTTCTGTAAAAGCCTCTGGCCCTAGCTTTTTACTGTCAGCAATTTTTTCTAATTGCTTAATACAAAATTGATAATCTTTAGAGACTTGCCACTTGAGCAACTTGCTTGGCTTTTTACCCTGCAATGCCTCGTGTACAAAAGAGAAAAACTTCATGGTTTTCTTATGTTTTTGCATCTCAAGTAATAAGTTACTCACGGCAAAACAACCGATTTTGTCCCAGGTTGAGCCTCTGTGTAACATGATACGAAACAAACCAGGGTCTTTGATTTTGGTAGCCACCTGAGAGAAGTAATCAAGCAGGGCTATGTTTAACTTTTGGTTTTCACCCACTTGCCCAAATGGTGCTACATCGCCTTTTTTAAGGGCTTCCAAAATTAATTCTGAAGCAGGTTGAGTTTCTAGGCGTTGTTGCAGGTTTTCAACGTACAGCATAGAGCCGCATTGCCCAGCAAAAATACCGGTGTGATCATCAGAGCCCCCCGTCAACACTTTGGGCTGGTATGGGTCTACGGCAAAATCAGCTGGGTTAAGATTATGCTTTTTAGCATAAGCGATAATTTTTGCTGGAGTCAGGCTTTCAACCCAATTTAGGGTTAACACACTTTGCCATAGGTCACGTTGTCCGTTTAGCACTTCAAAGCGTGAAAACATTACCGCGAGCTTTTCAAATAAATCTAAATCGATCTTTTCGTTACGGGTATAAAAATATAAAGGGTGCGGCATGATCACCGGAATATCATTAGCCGCCACGTAGCGTAAAAAGTCATAAATATCTTGACGTTTTTTATTGAGAACCACCTCTTGTTCTTGGCTAAAACCGTAAGTCAAAACATGAATAAACAAATCATACTCAGGGAAAAAACAGGTGAACTCAGCACCCACCAACACATCAAGCCCTTTGGCTTTTAAATCCCAACATGAACGGGCGTTGTTGTGATTGGTTATGGTGACTACATCGCTGCCATTTTTCTTTAACAGATTGACTAACTTTTTGGTTTTGAGCCAGGTCTCTGGTAAACGTAAAATGCGGCCCCATAACTCATCAGGGATATCGCTGTTGTGGTCGTGACAGTGAAAATCAATTTTTAAGCAGTCTTCGGGGTTAAAGCGACGACTCTGTTTATCTAAAAACTCGTTATATTCGTTTTTTAATGATGCACGAAAGTCATTTTGCTGTATTTGATTTGTTACGTTCAACATACTTAACCCACCTTGTCGCTGTTACTACTGATTGAAGGGGCAGAACTCATTTCATTGAATGCACCACTCGCCTCACTGGTATTGAGGTTTTGATCAATTAAAGGTGAGGCTAAAAACCGCCCCATCGCTGGAAATTTAGCCCGCAACATATCGTTTAAGAATTGTTTTTTAATGGCATTATTGGTGAGGGCTACTGAGCTCCACCACCAGCCATCAGCTTGCATTTGTGTAGCCCCCGCAACAAAGCGCTTAATGACTTGCTGAAACTCTTGGTCGGTATAACTTAAGTTCATGATAAAGCGGCCTGTGCCCGTCCAGCTTAACTCTAATCCAGCGTCTCTTAGATAAAATTGCAGCATCCAGTTGTAACGACTCGGTTGGGTATACATCACAGATAAAATAGAGTGCATATTGGTGATCTGAATTGGCAATTTGGCACTTAACAATGCTTGGTTAAATTGTGCGGTTCGGCTGTTCCACACTTGCTCAGCTGTGGCGTAAATCTCTTGTAACTGTGGCTGTTGCACTCGAGTCAGAAACTCGTTCATAGCGGCTATTACGTATGGGTGGGAGTTAAAGGTACCTCTAGCAAAAGATACGTCTATCGGTTTATTGTCTTTAAATCGTTTCATCAATCTGTGGGTGCCTGCCACTGCCCCAACCGGAAACCCGCCCCCTAGGGTTTTACCATAAGTCACCATATCGGCTTGAATACCAAAAAAGCCTTGGGCACCTCTATGACTTAACCTAAAGCCAGTAAAAACCTCATCAAAAATCAGCACTATGTTACGCTTTGTGCAGACTTCTCTGATTTTTTCTAACCAGCGTGTATACACGTTTTTATCAAAGTGAGTTTTCCGGTCACTAGCCACAAGCGACACATCAGAAGCCGAGTCAGCATTAGGGTGAAATGCCTGCAACGGGTTAATTAGCACGCAGGCTATGTCTTTACGGGTATTCAGTATATGTAGAGTTTGCTCACTTAAATCAGATAATGTGTAGACATCATGGGTTTTACGATTATTACCAATACCCGGTTGTACTCCGTCCCACCAGCCGTGATAAGCGCCACAAAGTCGCACTAAATGGGTTCTACCTGTGTGATAACGGGCTAGCCTTACGGCTTGCATAACGGCTTCGGTGCCAGACATGTGAAACGAGACCTCATCTAACCCTGATACCTGTTTAGTTAGCTCAACGTTTTCGGTTATTAAGGGGTGATAAGCCCCAAGTACAGGCCCTAGTGCTTTGGCTTTCTCTGAACCAACATCCATGCACGCTTTGTAAAAATCGTATCCAAATACATTCACGCCATAAGAGCCAGACAAGTCGTAACGCCAATTACCGTCTAAGTCTTTAACTTGTGAACCTTTGGTTTCGCAGGCGATTGAGCCTAGGGTGAATTCTTTAGTGAGCTGACCTCGATAAGGAAAGGGAATACGGTAATGGCTAGTAAATCTTACGTCAGAAACACTTTCTTCAAGGGGTTCGTAATGGGCAATGGTTTTGCTGCACTTGGCTCGTATGTTTTGTTGTAACTGCTGTAAACCTGCACGGCGTTTATCTGCAATATCTTTTGGTGCACCATCTGAGCAAAAATAGACTGAGTCTTGATAGGTAAAATAAGGAATGTTGGCAGCAATGCGCCTAGACCATTTACTATGACCACGTAACGAAGGGTGTTTAGCTTTAGACAATTGCAGTCGAATAATTACCTTATAAACAAGGTAGATGCCAATAAAAGCTACGATAAAAAAATAAAGGTTAGTCTGCTGCATATGACACTGTTATTTGTCAGGTTTTGCATAAACTAGCACGGCATTTTGATAAATTTATTTCACTTTTGAGACTCTTTTATTACAGCTGACAATGCCCTGCGTCAGGGCATTGTTTCAGCTTGAAGTAATAGGATTACTCTGTAATGGCAGATTCAGGTTGAGGGGTTGCCTGATACTTTTTAGTTTCGTTTCTGGCTTTTAACGCGAGCAAACAAGGAGTTAACACTAAGGTAAGGACAGTAGCAAAAGCCAAACCACCAGCAACCGCAGTCGCCAGTTGCGACCACCATTCGGTTGATGGGCCACCTATATCTACATTGCGACCTATAAAGTCGATATTGATTTGGGCCACCATAGGTAACAAGCCTAAGATAGTAGTAACAGTTGTCATTAATACAGGGCGTAACCTTTGTGCCCCAGTGCGCAGTATCGCCTCCATGTAGGGCAAGCCCTCTTTGCGCAATATGTTGTAGGTGTCAATCAACACAATATTGTTGTTTACCACTATACCCGCCAACGAAATCACCCCAATACCTGACATAACTATACCGAACGGTTGCTGAAATATGAGTAACCCTAAAAACACCCCTACCGTTGAAAACAGCACCGCACTTAAAATCAAAAAAGCTTGATAGAAGCTATTAAATTGGGTGACTAAAATAATAGCCATCACAAATAGAGCCACTAAGAATGCATTAGATAAAAAGGCAGTCGATTCGTCTTGCTCTTCGTTTTGCCCTTTCACCACCAAGGTCACCCTTGGGTCTAAATTCAAATCAGGCAGTTGTTCTTGTAATTTAGGTAACTCGATACTCAGCAATTCGTCGGGTGCCATATTGGCTTCAACCATAAGTACCCTTTGACTATCTATATGTCGGATTAAATCTGTTTTAGGTTGGGGGGTACGCTCTACAAAGTTAGAAATAGGTACCATGCCATTGGCGGTTTTCATTCTTAACTCATCTAATTTTCCGATAAATCTTGAATCCACTGGGTAACGCACCAAAATATCCAATTCATCGTCGACATCATCAGGGCGGTACTCTCCTATTTTTAAGCCGTTCGTCACAAGTTGTACTGTGCTTCCCACCAAGGTGGCGTCTGCTCCAAACCTTGCTGCATCGCTTCTGTTGACCTTAAGCTGCCATTCTATTCCCGGTTTTGGCGCAGTATCGCTTACCGCAGTAAACTTATCGTTTGCATCTAATGCTGCTCTGACTTTTAAGGCTGCTTTGTCTAACAGTTCAGGAAACCTTGATGACAGCTGAATTTGCAAATCTTTACCCGACTGGGGGCCGTTTTGATCAAGTGAGATTTCAATGTCCATGCCTGCTAAGTCTGCCACTCTTTGCTGTACTTTTTTGAGCACTTCGTCTGAATGCACCCGTAAATGCCAATCAACTAAATTAAGGCGTAGGTAACCTACTCTATCGCTACCGCCACTGCGAACATACAAGGTTTCTATCTCTTCCATATCAAGCAGTCTGTCTTCAACCTTTTTGACAACTTGGTCTTTCTCATAGATAGACATATCGCCAGCACTACGCACCGTAATATTAATGCCTTTTACATCAACATTAGGGAAAAACTGTGTACCTAAACCAGACATGTAATAAGCGCTAAAAGAAAAAATAGCCGCCACTATTGCCAGCAATAGCATTTTCCATGGATGGCGAATAGCCGTATCTAGTACACGAATATATTTACCTGTAAAACCCTGTAAATTACGAATGTCGCCATTTTCAGCTTCATGTATTTGTTGTTTATCAAAATCAGAAATATAACGGGGCTTTCCAAATACCCCACCAAGCACAGGTACAAAAATTAGCGCCATCAGCAAGGAGGCAGACAACACCGCAATGAGGGTAAAAGGTAAATACTTCATAAACTCACCCATCATACCCGGCCAAAACATCAGGGGGGCAAATGCAGCAAGTGTTGTGGCAGTTGATGCAATAATTGGCCAAGCCATACGCTGTGCAGCGCGGCTATAGGCCACTCTTTTATCTAAACCTTCGCTCATGCAGCGGTCGGCATATTCAGTGACAACTATCGCCCCATCAACCAACATACCCACAGCCATAATCAGTGAGAACAACACCACCATATTTAAGGTGTAACCAAACAAAGAGATGATTAATATTCCTGTCAAAAAAGCGCCAGGAATTGAAACCCCTACCAAAAATGCAGTACGCAAACCTAGTATTGCCACTATCACCACAGCCACTAAAATAACGGCACTTGAGACATTATTTTGTAAATCATTGAGCATGGTGTTTACTTCAATACTTTGGTCGCCTGTGTAGCTGACCATAATGCTCGCAGGCCAAATTGCAGAGGCTTGCGCCGCAGACACCAGATGTTTGATGTTAGCCACGGTCTCTATCATATTTTCGCCAGGGCGTTTTTTCACCTCTAACGACACCGAAGATTCACCGTTTAATCGGGCAAAGCTACTTGGGTCTTTGTAAGAACGTCTTACCTGAGCCACATCTTGAAAGGTGATCACACTATCACCTTGCACTTTTACAGGCTGTTCCATGACATCTTTTACTGATTCGAATACCGAAGGTACTTTTACCGCAAAGCTACCTTTGCCGTTGTCCATAGTCCCTGCCGGAACCAGCTTGTTATTGCGTGACAATAAATTAAGAATATCGGCTTGGTCTAGCCCATAAGACTCCATTAAGAGAGGATCGACTACAATCTCGACTATATCTTCTCGGTCTCCGCCTATATCGACTTCAAGTACTTCACTTAGGCCTTCTAGGCGATTTTTTAACTCTCGTCCAACTGTCACTAACGCACGCTCTGACACAGGCCCAGACAAAACAACGGTCAGCGCGGCTTTTTGCCCTGCTATAGTCACTTCGTGAATAGTAGGCTCTTCTGTTTCAGTGGGGAGCTTGGCTTTAGCTACGGTGACTTTGTCGCGCACATCAGCTAAAGCGGCAACAGAATCTAAGCCGGCTATAAACTCAAGGGTAATACTTGCAAACCCTTCTCCAGAGGTGGCGCTCATTTTTTTTAGGCCATCAAGAGAACGCAGCTCACGCTCCATAGGCTTAACCAGCATGCGTTCAGAATCTTCTGGCGATATACCATCATGAGTAATAGACACATAAATGATAGGAATAGGCACATCTGGCTCGGCTTCTTTAGGAATATTTATGTAAGTGACCACTCCAGACACCAATAGCAACACAAATATCATCAACACCGTGCGGCTGTGACTTAAGGCTCCGGTAATAAGACTGTTCATTGGGTAGCCTTTGACGATAGTGTTTGAGACTCTTTAGAAGCTTTGTCAGCATAAACCACTTCAACTTTATCACCATCAACTACGAAGCCATGACCTAAGGTAATCACATCAGCAGCTTCACCAAGACCAGACAACCACACGCCTTCACTGTCACTTTTTACAATATCGATGGGCACAAACTTCACATGCTCATCAACTACGGTTTTCACCCCTAAATTGCCATCGTTGTCTAATGCCATTACCGCAGGAGTAATCCTCACTGCCCATGTTTTTTGAAGAGGTAAAGCGAGTTCAGTACTCATACCGGCCACTTGTGTGAAATCTGGATTCGGCACAGCCACCTCAATTTTAAAGGTGTTGGTATCGCCATCAGAAACACTTGAAACATAACGAACTTGCCCTTGAAGTACCTCGCCAGAAACCATTCTGCCAGACGCAGGCTGGCCCTTAGTCAAGCTGTTAATATTTGCTTCGGTTACTTGCGCATTGATAACTAATGGGTCTAAGTCCACCAGCTCGGCAATTTTATCGCCATCTTTTAACAGGTCACCCACTTCAACAAAACGCTGATTCAATATGCCATCGAAAGGCGCGGTAATTTCTGCTCTGGACAATGCCAACTCATAAGCTCGTACATCTGCTTTTGCCATCTCAAGGTTAGCTGTGGCTTGCGCTACTGCGGCTTGAGACTGATAGCCTTTTTCTTTTAAAGATTGCGCACCTTTAAGCTCTACTTCTCTTTGTTGTAAGGTTGCCTTTACCGCAGCTAAGCGACTGGCGGCATCGCTACTCTCAAGGCTAACCAATTTTTGCCCTTTACTAACACGTTCGCCTTCTTGTATATGAATAACTTCAACCAAGCCTTTTACTTCTGAGCGTAACGTGGCAACTCGGTCTGGTTCGGTTCTTCCATATAAAGTGATTTCTCGAGTCACTTCTGTAGCTTTCATGCGCTCTACGGTCACTCTTACCAAAGCAGCATCTGCATGGGTTTTAGCTGCAGGCTTCTTGTCTTCAGCATTCAACATACCCGACCCCACCCATAAACATAGCGCAACAAAAATAATCAGCGCAATCCAAGCGGGTTGTTGTCGTAACTTAGTGAGTGCAGAGGGCATTAGAAATCCTTATAAAATTGACCGCGCTATATTAACTAATTTATGAAAAAGAAAGCACTGAATTAACAAAGTAAATGTTACTAAATACGTATTAAAGTAACAGGCGGTAAAACAACTAGCACGTTTGAAACATTCTGTAACCTAAGACCACTAACGACGTTAGCCCCCTCTTCAATTTGGTATATAATCAAAACTCAATAACTTTGGAGTAAAACATGGCAGATCCTATAGTAACGTTCTTCGATGCATGGCAATGTGCTGAGACAGAGCAACGACTCGAGAAAATAAACCAATCGGTTACAGACAAGATAAAATACGATGACCCACGCACACCACAAACAGTAGATGGAAAAACCGCTTTAAATGAATATGTTGGGATGTTCAGCGCGAATGCTCCAGGCTGGTCTGCCAAAGTAGTTGGCTGCGACACCACAGCAGGTATGACAAGAGCCACTGTTGCATTTGGAGGCAAAGGCCCAGATGGCAAAGACATGATTCAGCACGGCCAATACTTTATTGAAACAGAAGACGAGCTAATATCACGTATGGTTGGATTTGCAGGAACAAGCCCAGATTTAGAAAAGTAGCCTTTAAAGGCTACTTTTCAGTTCATTCAAGTAGGTTTAATCGGCTGCAGACACATGTTGATCAACCATAATTTGGTTACCATCAGGATCTTCAATAATAAAATATGCTGGCCCTGTAGTTGATTTGTCTGCCTCAGTTAGTGGAGTAATACCACTTGCCTTTAGCGTACTTTGAAGTTCACGGATATCAGTGAAGTCAGCCAGCTTATTGCCTTTATTATCCCAGCCAGGGTTAAAGGTTAATATGTTATCTTCGAGCATGCCCTGAAACAAACCTATGATTGTCTGTTCGTTTTGAAGCACTAACCAATTTTGCGACTGGTCACCCCCTCGCACCGTAAACCCAAGCTTTTCATAAAAGACCCTAGATTTTTCAATATCCTTAACAGTGAGACTGACAGAAAAATTACCTAATTTCATAGCTGATTCACCTATATGAGTTGATGTTGAGGAAACTGATGTTGTTAGACAACCAGTTAAGAAACCTACAATTAATAAAAAGCCTAGCCTAGACAAAAAAAATTGTCATTTTAATTATGGCTGTTTGTGGAAGTTGCCCCCTGCGGATGTTCGAATTCATTCCCGATGAATTTGTGGTTACGCCTTTTGTCGTTTGACCATTAATTTATTGGATAAATTTAGAACGTACTTTAGTGTGCAACAGAAAAAAGCGCCGTTAATTTAAGTGATAATGCTCACCGCTAGATAAGCTGACGGGCTAAACCCCGACCTACAAATTATGCATATTCTTATCTTGTGGACAAAGCACATTAAAAAGCATTGCCCAACACCTCACCCACAATCTGCTTAACATCCCCATAGCGACAATGCTCACAACTCCCAAACCCTGCCACTTGCCTAACCTTTAATCGCGTAAACAGCGGCATGGTCATGGCGGTTAAAAACCGACAATAAATAGACTCAGTTAGCTCTACATCTGTTTTACCCGCAAGATGAGTTTTAAGGGCTGCCATAGCTTCGGCCACTTGGGTTTTATCTGGCGTTGTAATGGGTGATGAATACTCAAGCTTAGCGACTCTCCCTAAACATACACTGCAATGACCGCAGTGCTCGGGGACTTGATTATCATCAAAATAAGCCGATAAATTGTAATTTAAGCATTTATCTAATTCAAAAAACCGTACTAATGTGGCGATACGTTTAACTTCTTTAAGTTCGTTTTCGGCAAAGTACTGGGCCAAGTTTTGCGCTAAGTCAGTGGACAATAGTGCCCCTTGGTTAACTTCGTACACATCGGTAATTAACCGTGAGGCTAATTCGATGTGATTATGTTCATGCAAATATTCTAAAGCCGAGACTACCCTACTACGGTCTGCGCCATAGGCTTGGTAAATGTTATCAAAATTCACCACACCCCAGACCTTTTTCATATCGGTGTGGGTGAATACGGCATTTAAAAAGTCACCCCGCTCTTTGGAAAATTGACTTAAAATACTGCCTTTGTCTGTGATGAATTTATATTTAAACTCGGCAAAATAAGCATATAGCGGGCGAACAACCTTCGCTAACTCTAATTGTACAAGTAAGGTTTTTAGGGGTAATTGCCGAATATTGCTCAATGTAGACAAACTGTTTATTTGAGTTTCCCACTGAAATTTATCAGCAACAGAGACGCCTTTACCTTGGGCGGCAATGTCGTCTATCACCCGTTGAATGGCTGACAAATCTGGCGTATCACCGTACACAAAGTTTTCGATTGTTACTAAACCATCTAAATTAGCTAATACACTACAATTAGCAGCTTGCCCGTCTCGGCCCCCGCGACCTATTTCTTGGCTGTAGTTTTCAATAGATTTAGGTAAATCGTAATGCACCACAAAGCGTATATCTGATTTGTCTATTCCCATACCAAAGGCAATGGTAGCCACCACAATTTGCAACTTGTTTTGCATAAAATCTTGCTGAATAGATTGCCTAATATCGCTGTCTAAACCGGCGTGGTAGGCTTTTGCTACACAGCCATTTTGCTTTAAAAAGCCAGCCACTTGCTCTGCCGTTTGCTGCAATGTTACGTAGACAATTCCTGCGCCTTGTTGCTGTGACACTTGTTGTAATAGCGCTTGATTTTTATGGGCTTCAACCACGGGTATCACATTAAGATTAAGATTAGCCCGATAAAACCCTGTTTGAATAATGTCATTAGGGGCAATGGCAAACCTGTTCGCCATATCGTGTTTGACTTTTTTAGTTGCGGTTGCTGTGAGTAATAACACTAAAGGTATGTTTAACTCTTGTTGATAACTGGGTAATTTTAAGTAGTCAGGACGAAAGTTATGGCCCCATTCAGAAATACAGTGAGCTTCGTCAATCACTAACATAGATACTTGAATAGACTCTATAAATTGCCTAAAGCGTTCGTTTTTGAAACGCTCTACCGACACCATTAATATTTTGCATTGACCAGAGCGAACATCGTGCATTACTTGTTTGTTTTGCTCAGCTGTTAAGGTTGAGTCGATACTGGCTGCTGCGATACCTTTGCTGTGTAAAAATTCGAGTTGATCTTTCATTAACGCTAGTAGCGGCGACACCACTAAGGTTAAGTGGGGTAAATGGGTTGCCACAAACTGATAACACAAAGACTTGCCCGACCCTGTAGGAAAAATAGCTAAGGTAGAGCGTTGATTTAATAGGCCTTGTACCACTTCTTGTTGACCGGTACGAAAGGATGAAAAACCAAATTGGCTTTGTAATAACTCGGTGTAGTTTAAATTGGGGGTCATTTGCTTGTGCCTTCCTTGTTTAGGTTAACTATCCACAACGCAATCAAGGCTAGGTTTGTGAGTAACATTTACGATTTCTCTAACTGATAAATAGCATCGGTAAATGAGTCCATTCTTTCTACTAATACTGCCTGAGCGTCGTATAGTCCTTGATTATAGTAAAGGCTTCCCATTTCTTTAGAAATAAAGTCAATTAAAAAATCAGCATCAAATTGCCCAAGCTCTACATCTAATTCGGTTGACATATACCTCTGTAACTTAGCGATGATTTGTTGTTTTTGTTGAGGTGAAAACTCAATTTTTGACACTTATATTCTCCGGAGATATTGAAATACAAAACAAGTGAGCACTAACTATTGTGCAAGCTATACTTAATCAAGCAGGCTCGCACGAAAGTTAATCATGCTTTGCGGCAACAGTGGGTTTGTTAACGTAAAAAGTGTTCTATCTTTTAAATTGAATGTTTCGAGCAGATTATCATGATACTGATTAAAAATTGCCGAGAACCCATCCGTTTTCTGTAAAACATCTAAGCCCTGTTGTATGCGCTTGGCTAACGCTGGCCGTTCTGGGTTGACATAAAACACCAGCGGAAAAGGATAATACAGCATTAAAGAGGGTTCTATACTTAAGCCTTCAAGTGGCTCAGCAAATTGTTGATATATGCTTTCGATTTCGTTTACGCCGAGGGCTACGTAATCGCATTCTTTATTTCTAAGACGCATGAACAGATCTTCCAATCCCCCCCGCTCAACGACTGTATAATTGTTGTGCCTAAACAGCGCTGCATCAGCCCAAGTATTAGGGATACCAATGCGCTGTTGTTGTAGCGATTTTTGAGTCGTAAAACTAGCAAACTGCGATAATGAAGCGTCTCTAACTATCAAAAGTCTAAACCCCAACAAACCTTTTGTGAGTGGGCTGGGGATCACTAGCTTGTTGATGCCATCAAATTTACTGTTTCCTGCGACGGTAACCAAGATATCTGCGCCAGTCTCAAAAATACGACCTTCATCATCGGCATCGGGGTAGTCGGTATTGTCGATACAAACCTGTACCGCTTTATGCTTGTTGTCTGTGACAGACAAGCAGGCCTTTAACAGGGCCACTTCATAGTTTTGTCTGGCAACCGATTTGTTGCCATTCCAAAAGTGTATTTTACCCATCCGTTTAATCCTCTTTATAATCCACATGGCCGAATTACGGCTCTTTTCAGTACTTATTCGTTAACAGCTGCCATACAATTTAAAACATATTTTTAACGTTAAGGCTTTTTATGCAATTTACGACTTTTCTATTATCTAGTTTATCAAGATTATTAGTAGTAGTGTCCTCGTTACTGTTACTAGTTGCGTGTGCAGATACCAAGCAATCAAGTACCCCTTCTGTGGTTTCAATCACTAACAATGATGGTAAATACTTACTATCTGTAAATAACACTCCATATCAAGTAAGAGGGGTAGGCCTAGGATTTAAAAACATAGAAAAAGTAGAAGCTTTTAAAGCTGCTGGCGGTAACACATTTAGAACGTGGGGAATGGAGCACATTGATGAAGAGTTAGCGATTGCAGCGCAGCTTGACTTGATGATTGCTGTTGGTATCAGCACTGGCAAAGAGTTGTTGGGATTT
Organism: Paraglaciecola sp.; assembly: GCF_039943935.1. Taxonomy (GTDB): domain Bacteria; phylum Pseudomonadota; class Gammaproteobacteria; order Enterobacterales; family Alteromonadaceae; genus Paraglaciecola. The sequence goes on along the minus strand of NZ_JBDUZQ010000004.1, from coordinate 24,659 downwards.
GATTACAATGACGAAGCAGCTGTCGCCAAACAATTTAAAGAAGTGACCGCTGCCATAGAGAAATATAAACACCACCCCAATGTTTTAATGTGGGTTATCAACAATGAGCCCAATTTGTTATTTGATGACCAAGGTAAGCTAAAAGACGTTAATCCAAAAGTTTACGCTGCTATGGGCGACATCATTGACTATATCCACGTAAACGACCCTAATCACCCAGCAACCTTTAGTTTAGCTGGTGCGAACCCCAAGCACATAAAACAAGTTGTTAAGTACGCACCCAATATCGATATTATTGCCGTACAAACCTATGGTGACTTAATCACATTACCTAAGAGCATTGCACAAGGTGGTGTGGATAAACCTTACATGGTGACTGAGTTTGGTCCGATGGGGCACTGGGAATTACCCACTACAGCATGGGGCCGTGAAATCGAAGAGCCAAGTGCCGTGAAAGCAGCAGGTATGGCTAAGCGTATGCAAGAGGTTATTTTAGATGACCAAACGGGCAAAATAATTGGATCATTTGCATTTTTCTGGGGGCAAAAACAAGAGCGTACTCCTACTTGGTACGGTATGTTCAATGAAACTGGTGAGCATACTGCCCGTATTGATGAGCTTACCAAAATGTGGACCGGGCAATACCCTGCTAATCGCGCCCCTTTATCGAAAGCCATGACTATTAATGACACGCCAGCTGTTAATAATGTGTACTTAACACCCGGACAAACCGCTACCGTGAAAGTACTGGTGTCAGACCCAGATGGTGATGCTCTAACCCATGAATGGGTGTTAATGGAAGAAGTACAAGCCCGTAGCCAAGGTGGTCACTTTGAAGCCAAACCAGCTGAACTTGTTTTAGAGATAGTAAAGACAGACGTATACGCAGACTCTGTTGAAATGATATTTAAGGCACCACAAGAAGCAGGCGAGTATAGGTTATTTAACTATGCATACGACGGAAATAACAACGTTGGCAATGCAAATATTCCATTTATGGTAAAGAATTAAAAACAACTAGAGACTAGCGCATCACTTTGCTCTAGTCTGCATGTTTTAGAACACGATATTTTGGAATGACTATGTCTAATCCCCCAAGCGAATTTACTAACTTTACCCCAGAACAACGCCTGACTTACTTAGTTAAAGAGTGTGTCGCATCCAATCAAGTGTGGATACTGACAGATGAAGACGGCTGCGTTATGTTAAACACTGAAGATGAAGACTGTGCACCTGTATGGCCAAGCGAAGCAACCGCAAAAGCATGGGCCACCGGAGATTGGGAAGCATGTCAACCGCAGGCTATAGACCTAAAAACGTGGCATAGTCGCTGGAGCCAAGGCTTAGAAGACGACGATGTGGCTATTGTGGTGTTTCCAGATGAAAAGGATGAAGGGCTAGTCATGTCTGCTTATGAGTTTGATTTAGAACTAAAAAACCAAGCTAGAAAGTAACCCTTTTTAAACATTAAGTCGGCGGCCTCAAAAATGTTAGGAGCAGCCGCTTAGTCAGTCATAAAAACTAAATTACAGGTTATTTATAAAATATTGAGCTCTCAACGTACTCAAATGTAATGACGTTCCCTCACCTTCAACAATTCCATGACGTCTATTTGGGTAAGTCATCAGATCAAATTGCTTATTATGTTTAACTAGCTCATTGATTAGTAACTCACTGCCTTGATAATGCACATTGTCATCACCTGTTCCGTGCACTAGCAACAGTTTACCTTCGAGCTTAGCAGCATGAGTAATAGCAGAAACCTCTGTATAATTGTTTATATTGTCTTCAAGTAACCCTGAATATCGCTCTTGGTAAATAGAATCATATAATCGTTTATCTGGTACGGGAGCTTGAGCCACACCTACTTTAAAGATATCTGACTGCCTAAATAGTAAGTTTAAGGTTAATGAGCCGCCACCTGAATGCCCCCATACACCTACACGGTCACAGTCTATAAAGCTCCAACGAAGACACATGCCGTTAATTGCATCTGCTTGATCTTGCGTTTCTTTGTTACCATCGCTCGCGTAAATAGAACGCCTCCAGTTGTGACCTCTTGGTGCAGCTGTGCCTCTATTATCAATAGATGACACCACAAAACCTTGCTGAACCATCATAAGGTGCCACATCCCCCTGTTACCCTGCCAAATGTCACGCACAGTTTGGCCTGCAGGTTCTCCGTAAACATAGTGAATGAGTGGATACTTTTTGGTTTCATCAAAATTTGACGGACGTAACATATAACCGTCTAAACGCAGGCCGTCTTGAGCTTTTACGTTAAAAAATTCAACATCGCCAACGTCTAATTTAGTCAGCTTAGCTGTGAGCGCTGCGTTATCTTCCATTACATGATGCACCTTGTGATCAGGTAACGAAACTAAACTGTAAACCGGTGCCGATAAGAAAGATGAATGCTGGTGTATTGCCCAGCTAGAATCTGCTGAAATCTGATAGCTATTAGTGCCGCTTAATTCTTTTGGAGTCACTTGCTCCATTTGGCCACTGCCATCTAAGCGAGTACGCTGTAAGTAACGTTGAGATACGTTGTCAGGAGAGGCAATAAAATATAACCAACCATTTTCTTCATCAATGGATACAAACTGGGTAACGTCAAACTCCCCTGGCGTCAAATCGATGTAGCTTTTTCCATCTCTAGATACACGATGAATATGCTTCCAACCTTCTTTTTCACTTTGCCAAATAAAATCGTCTGACTGTTTCAACCATTTAGGCTCAACCATTAACTCTATAAAAGTCTCTTCTTCTTCTACTAAGAATCTTTGCGCTTCACCTGTATCGGCATTTGCGTAAAACAAAGTGTTAGTATCTTGCTTGCGATTCATTTGTTGGATCAAAAGCTGCTCATTATTATTTGCCCAGTCCATTCTTGGTAGATACATGTCTTTGGCAATACCAGGTAGCTTGACCCACTGAGTCTTAGCGTTTACAACGGAGACCACACCTATCTTTGCTGCAGCGTTTTCTTCGCCTACTTTAGGGTATGGAATTGCCGTAACTTCAGGATAAAGCGTGTCGGTGTTGTTAATGATCAAAAAGTTTTTAGCAGCATGAGTATCAAGCTGCCAAAATGCAATTCGCTTACTATCTGGACTCCAGCGAAACCCGTCTCGAATCGAAAACTCTTCTTCATATGCCCAATCAAATAAGCCATTAATAACATTATCTGAACCGTCAGACGTGAGTGCCGTTATCTTGCGAGTTTTAAGGTCCTGCACATAGATATTGTTATGCATCACGTACGCAAACTTCAAACCATCTGGAGAAAACTTACCAAACATCATTTGGGCGGGTTCAGTTTGTTTACCGCCTAATTGCCACAGCTCATCAGTATTAAAGTCGCGGACCCAGTAATCACCTCGATCTTTGTGACGCCAAACATACTCTGCATTGGTGAAGATAAGTATTTTTGATTTGTCGTCAGACCATTGGTAGTCATCTATGGGTAAGGCTTTGTCTGAGCCTTGAGGTTTTAATTGCACTAATGGCAGTAACACAGTTCGTTCTAATGTGGCTGGATCGTATTTTACAATCTCTTCATATATTTTGATGTCATCGCCGTACCTGTCTTTTTCTAGCTTGATATCTTCAAATCCGGGAGCTGTTTCTAAAGCACTATAGCTTGCACCTTCATCTAACCAGCGTACTGCTCCAGGTCTTTTAGCGTTGTATTTCCAATCGCCATAAATCGCTTCATTGGTTAAAGTTTCACTCACTTTCATAGGCTCCACATAATTTGATTGGTCAGTAGTGATACATGCAGATAAAGTAAACAAAGCGACAACTAATGTTGTGATTTTTTGCTTTAAGTTAGGATGATTCATTGATGTCTTCTCTGATTAATGTTGTTCAAAGGTTTCAAATTGATTAGGTAAAAAGTCCACTAGTCTGCCTGACAATCCTACATAGATTTTCATAGATTCTCCAAAAGATTGAAAAATTTTAGGTAACATATTCTCAAGAGAATCATTACCCCGTTGCTTAGCTTGAGCAACCGCTAAAGGCATATCTGCAAAAGTGGTAAACATATACAAACAATGACTTAAGTCTTTTTGCAGCGTCTGCATTTCTTCTATTTTACTCACTTGCATTTTATCCCATGCATGCTGCCAAACCGCCTCAAGTTGGCTATGACCTAACAACATTCCTTGGCACCACAATGCTAAATATTTTTGTTCTGAACTACGCCTAACTCCAATACCAGCAGGTAATTGAATAATTTCATCACTCATGTTTTTTAGCTGATTTTGTAGCAGTGCCATCAATAAATCAGTTAATTCATCCGCCTGTTGTGTACTGCTCAGTTGATTGCTTTTTTTGATAACCCAAGGTAACCAAATTTCTGGCATGGGGATTTCTGGTGCTGCTGCTGCTGCGAATACAGCCCCTTGAATAAATTCAAAAGGATGAACCGCATCATTCAACTCTGGTGATGCACATAGCGCCCTGAGCCTGGTTTCTACACCTGATGTATTTTTAAACATACATTACTAGTTCTCATAAAATCATACCCACAATAAACCAGAAGCATGCCGCGAGTGCAACGGTAAATCAACGACTCAACACCTTAAAAACAACTTGTATCAAAAATTCCGAGTTTTAATTACGTTCACCTTAGTAACGTGATTAGTAACAAAGGTGATGTCACGGCTAATGAAGTCAGTAAGGCTACCCAAGCCTATGTGCTCCATGGTACATCTACATTATTATTTGGTTGTGGTGTTATTATTATTTTTAACAGCCGCTACTGATGTCTACTCAGAAGGTCATACCATGGTCTCGGATTGCAAGCCTTTTGCTTACCCCTAGGTGCTAAATACAGCTTTTAGTCTGCCCTATTAGCGCTTAAACAAAAAAGGCTTAACCTTACGGTTAAGCCTTTTTTAAATCTATCTAAACCTTAACAAGTTAACAGTGCAATGGCTTTTTCTAGTTGCTCACGGGGGCAACCAAAGTTAATACGCACATAGTTCTTATCACCAAAATCAATACCTGGTGACGGACCAATACCTTTATCTTCGAAGTACTTTTGAGGGTTATCTACCCCGAGCCCACTAGCATCTATCCAAGCTAAAAACGTAGCTTGAGGAGTGAGTAGTTTCAGGCCATCTATTTTTTCAATTTCAGCGGCTAAGTAATCTCTGTTACCACGCAAATACGTCAGTAAATCTTGTCGCCAATCTTCACATTCTGTGAAGGCAGCCTGAGTTGCACTAAGGCCCATTACATTGACCCAAGGCACAAGACCTTGTGCAGCTTGACTAAAACTTTTTCTTGTTTTGGCATCTTCAATAATGGCAAATGACGTCCCTAACCCTGCAACGTTGAAGGTTTTACTAGCGGCCATTAATGTAATCGCTTTGCCTTTAAACGCTTCTAGCTTTCCTGCTGGAATATGCTTGGCATGCTCATCAAGAATTATGTCACAGTGAATTTCATCAGAACAAAGCATCACATTATTTTGAACACAAATGTCACTAACACGCTGCAACTCTTCTAGTGATAAAACTGTACCAACAGGGTTCATTGGGTTGCACACAATAAACAGCTTACATTTAGGATCGGCAGCTTGTTTTTCAAGATCTTCAAAGTCAATAGTCCAGCGACCGTCTATGGCAACCGTACTAATATCAACTCTTTCTAGGCCATTTAGCTTTGGTGCGGCTATTAATGGCGGGTAATTGGGAGTTTGCACCATAACCTTATTTCCCGGCTTACAAAAAGCCTTGCAGACAACATTAAAAGCAGGCACTACGCCTGGCGTCCACACTATCCACTCTGGTGAAATAGCCCAATCATATTGCTTAGCCAACCACTCAACTACTGCCTGATTAGCAGGAGCATGGTGTGCAGGTAATGTGTAGCCCATTAAGCCGTGTTCTGTACGTTCTTTTAACGTTTTAAGAATAGCAGGGGCGCATCTGAATTCAGTGTCTGCGATCCACATAGGTAAGATATCTCGGCCTTTGTACTTTTCCCATTTGTAGGCATAGCTAGGAGATCTATCAATAATTTTATCAAATTGGTGCATTGAGTTTGTCACTTAGTAGTTATTAGTAATATTAGTGCAGAGGTATGTACTTAAATTTATTACATTTCTGCATCACGAATTAGACGTTCGACTTTTGAAATAAAGTCATTGCTACGGAAAGGTTTAGCAACAAAGTCTGAAGCCCCTAAACGCATAGAATTTACGACTAAACCTGCTGTGGCTTTGCCTGTAAGCATCAGAAAAGGACAATTAGCACTCTCTTTTCGCAGGGCAGACAAAATATCTAAACCACTAACTTCAGGCATTACCCAATCACAGATAACTAACGATACGCTAGCTATACTGTTACTTTTAATGAAAGCTAACGCTTCTGTGCTATTCGAATAACTAATTATCTTTCCTGATATTAGCTCTTCTAAAATAATCTGAATCAACTCTAATGTGACAGTGTCGTCATCTATAATTAATACATTGCAGTTATACACTCACTCTTCCTTAATTTAGCTAACCGCCTGGTTTTATATACACATTCCTAATCATAGGTTAATTTAAACTTCAAAACAAAAGCCCAGATTTAACTAGGCTTATCTGCATAACGACTTAACCTAACTTATTAGAAGCAACATGATAGCGAGGATCTTCATTCAAGTTCATCTCGACATATTGTTGAGCTTTGGTCATCAACTGACGACACTCTGCACTGATATGCCTAATGTGTAGCTTTTTGCCTTGCTCTTGATATTTATCAGCTAAGCTATCAATGGCATCGACCCCTGAAGAATCCCATACTCTTGACTCTTTGAAATCTATGACTACATCTTGAGGGTCGTTTTGAGGGTCAAATAACTCTTTGAAATGTAAAGCTGAACCAAAGAATAACGGCCCATCTAATTCATAAACCTTCCAACCATCTTCATCATTGTGAGTACGGGCATTAATGTGGGTAGCGTGTTTCCAAGCAAACACTAATGCCGACACAATCACCCCGACGATAACAGCAATAGCTAAATCAGCAATAACGGTTACTGCTGTTACTAAAAACAACACAAACGCATCTTCCTTATTAACACCTCGAATAATTTTAAAAGAAGCCCATTCAAATGTGCCTATCACTACGATAAACATCACGCCAACTAAAGCCGCTAATGGGATCATTTCAATTAATGGGGCTGCAAATAAGATAAAACCAAGTAACACAACAGCTGCAGTAATGCCTGATAATCGACCGCGACCACCTGAGTTAATGTTAATCATACTTTGACCAATCATGGCACAACCGCCCATTCCGCCAAAGAATCCATTCACTGTATTCGCTAAGCCTTGGCCCATACACTCCCTATTACCTTGACCACGGGTATTCGTCATTTCGTCAATCAAAGATAAAGTCAGTAAAGATTCTATTAAGCCGATTAAGGCTATGATCACTGCTGTAGGTAAAATAATGTATAAAGTTTCAAAGGTGAAAGGCACCATAGGAATAGCAAACGTTGGTAGCTCACCCGCTAATGTAGCCCCTGCTTTTTGATCTTCTGGCAACATATCGCGCACGAAATCGATTACGGTTCTGGCTTCTAAATCTAAAACATGTACTAGTACAGTCACGCCAACAATAGCCACAAGTGATGCAGGCACTGCAGTGGTTAACTTTGGCAAAAAGAAAATAACCGCCATAGTTAATAAAACTAACCCTACCATAATGTAAAGGGCTTCACCTTGCATCCATACTGCATTTCCTAGCGCATCTAAAACTTTAAACTGGCCTAGCTGGGCAAGAAATATAACAATTGCCAGCCCATTCACAAACCCCAGCATCACAGGATAAGGGACTAAGCGGATGAATTTTCCTAATTTACATATACCTGCAACCATCTGTAATAAACCAGCCAGCAATACCGCTGCAAACAAATATTGAATGCCATATTGCGCAACCAATGCAACCATGACAACGGCTGTCGCACCAGTGGCACCTGAAATCATTCCGGGCCTACCACCAGCGATAGATGTTATTAATCCCATCATAAACGCGGCGTATAGACCTACCATTGGCTCAACACCAGCAACAAAAGCAAAGGCAACCGCCTCTGGAACCAAAGCTAAGGCAACGGTGATCCCTGACAACACGTCATTTTTCACAGTACCGTCTTTACTGGTAATCAAATTAAACATCTTACTTTCCATTATCAGGGTTATAAAAATAAAGACGCGCAGGTTACCAGAATTTACAAAAAAGTTCTTTTAACAGATTGTAAAATTACAAATAAAAAGCACAAAAAAAGGCCGGATAACCGACCTTTTTTAGTACAAGTTTTAAATTATTAAAACTATGCAACTATATCTAATAGCTCAACATCAAACACTAAGGTACAGTGTGGACCAATTGCTCCACCAGCGCCTTGTTCGCCATAGGCTAGTTCAGCAGGGACATGCAACTTCAATTTAGTGCCCACTTTCATAAACTGAAGGGCTTCAGTCCAACCTTTAATTACACCATTTACTGGGAATTCAGCTGGCTCACCACGGTCGTAAGAACTATCGAAAACAGTGCCGTCTAAAAGTGTACCGTGATAATGAGTGCGCACTGTAGAAGTTAATGCTGGTACATCGCCTTCACCCTGAGTGATTACTTCATATTGCAAACCACTGTCTGTTACCGTTACTTCTTCACGCTTAGCGTTTTCTGCTAGGTATGCTTCACCTTCAGCAATTACTCCAGCAAATTGCTCTGCTTTAGCTGCTTGCATACGCTCATGAATTTCATTGAAAGCAACACGTAAGGTGTCATTATCAACTTGCGCGGCTTTTTTCTCAAAAGCATCGGCTAAACCAGCTTGTACAGCTGAGATATCTAAACCTTCAAAAGGGTTGGCAGCTAGTTGCTCGCCCATTTGTAAACCAATTCCGTAACTCGCTTGTGTTTCTACTGTAGAAAATTTATCTGACACTATAACTCCTAACTAGCCTCACTCAACTATTTGAGATTGAGTGAAAGGCACTTTACTAAAAAACAGGAGTATATCGGTAAACGTCACTAAAAAGTATATTTTAGAGCGTAATTGCTTAGACAAATAGTTTACATGTCAGTATCGTATAAATTGCTTATTAATTAGTAATGGAGACGAATGTGTCACAAGTTTTAGATTCTCAATTAACAGGAACAGTTCGAAATTTAGGAGCTGTGTTGGGCGACACCATTCGTGAACAGCTTGGCGAACATTGGTTAGAAAGAATAGAAGCCGTCAGAAAAGATGGGCGAAAAGCTCACCAAGGCGATGAAGATGCAGCCAAACGCGTAAAACAACTTTTTACTGAACTTAAGAATGATGAACTACTCACTGTTGGAAGAGCATTCTCCCAGTTTTTAAATTTAGCCAATATTGCAGAGCAAGAATTCAATAGTACCAATGATCAAGACGACCCCATTGATACATTGTTTAGCCACTTAGATGACGCAGGTATACAGGCTGAGACATTTGAAAAAGCCTTAGACCATCTAAATATAGAATTGGTATTAACCGCTCACCCCACAGAAGTGACCCGTAGAACACTAATCCATAAACACAGCGAACTTGCTAAATGCCTTAGTAAAGTGCATGAAAGTGAGATCACTGAAACCCATAGAAACAAAATTGAAACCCGTATTGCAGACCTAATTAGCCAAGCGTGGCACACTGAAGAAATCCGAACTATTCGTCCAACACCCGTTGACGAAGCACGCTGGGGGTTTTCTGTTATTGAAAACTCATTATGGGAAGCAGTACCAGATTTCATCCGTGAATTAGATAAACGCTTTGTAGATAAATTTGATTTATCTATTCCTCTTGATGTGTCACCAGTTAAGTTTGGTTCATGGATGGGAGGCGATAGAGACGGTAACCCTTTTGTTACTTCAAAGGTAACAGAACAAGTTTTACTTTTAGCTCGTAAGCGTGCTGCAAAACTCTTTGCCAAAGATATAGACTTTTTACAAGTTGAATTATCTATGAGCGACTGTGATGACACACTTAGAGCGCAAGTTGGAGACGTTCTTGAACCTTATCGTGCTGTGTTACGACCGCTATTAGATAAGCTTATAAACACCAAAGAAGGTATTACAGAAAAGCTTAAAGGTGACACAGTTGATGCAAGTGAGTGGATTGCCGATAAAGATGAATTACTGACACCATTAATGGCCTGCTACGAGTCTTTACAGGCTTGTGGCATGACAGTTATTGCACAAGGGCATTTGCAAGACACCATACGTCGAGTACATTGTTTTGGTGTACATTTATTGAAACTAGATGTTCGTCAAGACTCAGAAAGACACTCAGATGTATTTTCTGAACTTACTCGCTATTTAGGCCTAGGTGATTATGGCCAGTGGAGTGAAGAAGACAAACAAGCTTTCTTACTTAAAGAACTTGGCTCTAAACGCCCACTTTTCCCATCTACATGGCAACCTAGCGAAGACGTCCAAGAAGTAATCGATACCTGTAAAGTGATCTCTGAAAACGGTAAAGACGGCTTTGGTATTTACATTATATCTATGGCTAGCCTTCCTTCAGATGTACTTAGCGTAAACTTATTACTTAAAGAACTAGGCGTGAATTGGCCTATGCCTGTTGCCCCTCTATTTGAAACCCTAGACGATCTAAATGCCGCAGCTAGCGTAACTAAAAAGCTGTTCTCTATTGATTGGTACCGTGGATATATTCAGGGTAAACAACACATCATGATTGGGTATTCTGATTCAGCTAAAGATGCGGGTGCAATGGCAGCAGGTTGGGCACAATATGAATCTCAAGAAGCACTTGTTGCTTTAGCAGAAGAAAACGACATCGAATTAACCTTATTCCACGGGCGTGGCGGTACCATTGGCCGTGGCGGACTTCCAGCCCATGCTGCTATTCTGTCACAACCGCCTGGGTCATTAACAGGTGGCTTTAGGGTAACGGAGCAAGGCGAAACTATTCGCTATAAATTTGGCATGCCTATATTAGCCCAACGCAGTTTAGCACTATACGCGAGCGCAATATTAGAAGCCTTAATACTCCCCCCTCCGGCACCGGAACAAGAATGGCGAGAAGCCATTACCAAAATGGCTGCTGATGGCCGTGACAACTACCGTCAAATTGTAAGACATGATGAAAACTTTGTGCCTTACTTCCGCGTGGCGACGCCCGAGCAAGAGTTGGGTAAATTACCATTAGGTAGTAGGCCCGCTAAGCGTAAACCTACTGGTGGCATTGAGAGTCTCCGTGCCATCCCGTGGATATTTGCGTGGGCACAAACTCGTATGGTTTTACCCTCTTGGTTAGGAACAATGAAGGCAGTACAAACGTCTTTAGATGCAGGTAAAGGTGACACAATAAAAGACATGCTAGACAACTGGCCGTTTTTCTATTCTAGGTTGTCTATGTTAGATATGGTGTTTGCCAAAGCGGCCCCTAAAATCAGCAAAGAATACGATGACAACTTAGTGCCAGAAAAGCTTCGACACTTTGGTGATGCATTACGCTCTGAACTTCAGCTGAGTATTGATTTGTTGCTAGAGCTTTTAGACCAAAACACTGTCATGGAAAGTGATCCTAAAGGTACACTGTCGATGAATATACGAGCTAGCTATTTGCAACCATTACATTATTTACAGATTGAATTATTGAAGCGTATAAGGTTACTAGATGATGAAGAGCACGACGCTACTTTAGAGCGTGCCATGATGGTAACTATTGCAGGTATTGCAGTAGGCATGAGAAATACAGGATAAATGAACGAGTATGTGGGCACCTCTTAATGGAATACTAGATTGCCACATACTTTCTTCATGAGATAAATACACTCAACAAGACAGCCAACAGTAATAGCAGATAAACTCAATTTGCTATTACTGTCTTTCACCTAAAGTAAAACAAATAGCCTAACCACCCCACTGTATTTAATAGATAATTAGCAGTCTAATAATTTTCCTGAATGTGACTTTTTATTAGTAAATCCCTATATTGATGTTATTTTCGACCTAGAAGTGTGAATATTTTTTTGGCTATTTTTGTATTATCGTTAAGACCAATAAATTCATGACTATGCGATCCAAATGAAAATACTGGGACGTCTATCGCTGTATGAGCGGAGGAAGTCCATCCAGTATTAGTTTTTTGGTCTATGAGATATTTTACTGCTTTATACATTGCCTGATTAACATTGCTGACATTTTTAATTTGATAAGGATTACCAATAGCTTCTTTTTCCGGTAGGGCATTTTGCGTTCCATGCTTGACTGTAATAAGCATCTCTAATTCTTCTCCCGTTAAATCAAAATTAAACAAAAAATTGGCAAACTTAGCTGTTATATCCTCATTAGTTAATCGGTTAGCAATCGTATGAGGTGAGTATTGAAATGATCTTAAAGATTCTGGCTTCCATTTATAAATGCCGTTTGCGGCAACACTCAATCCTCCGGTGCTGTGATCAGCTGTGACAACGACTAATGTGTTAGGATTTTTAGCCACATACGCTTCAAGGTATTCTAGCGTTTTTGCTAAATCATCCATTTCTCCCATTGCAGCTGCTATGTCGTTATTGTGCCCTCCCCAATCAATTTGGCTTCCTTCAATTAACAAGAAGAAACCTTGTTTATTTTCTAAATTTTTAGTGGCAGCTTTGGTCATGACGGATAAGCGATGTGGGATAGAATCATCTAGTGCCCAAGGTAAACCACCATCAGAAAACAATCCTAATGCAGGTTGGTTAGGTATTATTGTATCTAACTGTTCATACTTATCGATGTACTGAAAGCCTGAATGTTTGAACTCTTCTACAAGGTTTCGGTCATCTCGTAAGAAATGCTTCCAACCACCTCCAAACATAACGTCCATTTTAAAATGGCCATTGATTTTTTCATCATAATAACTATCGGCGATTTCGTTGTAATTTTGTCTACTCTCATTATGAGATAAATAGCTTGCTGGTGTGGCATGATTAATTCGGCTAGTCACGACCACCCCCGTTTTTTTACCTTGAGTTTTGGCAAATTCTAAAACTGTTTGAACCGCTTTTTTATTCACATCGACACCAACGGCGCCATTATAGCTCTTAACGCCAGACGATAAGCCAGTAGCACCAGCCGCTGAGTCTGTAACATAGCCAGACTCAGCGGCGGGGTAAGTACTGCTTAAACCAAGTAGATGACGATCGAATACTGTCTCTTCAACCTCTTGAGTGATTGGGTTATCGTGATAATAACGATAAGCACTTGTATAAGCAGGCCCCATACCATCACCTATAACCATAATCACATTTTTAGGCAGTGTATTACTCGGTATTCCATCATCTATTAATGTATGTGTACTACATGAGCTAACACTTAAAACGGAGACAACGGCCAATATAGATTTTTTCATTGATTATCCAATATAGTAAATTGTACGGTGTAATTTTCTGAACAGAAATGCAGTTACTTCAAACAATTTAACTGTCATACATATTAGTGCCGCAAAACAAATATACGTGACGAGAGAAGGCCTTATTTTAAGGTCCATGTTTTCATTTTATGACCAACTAAAGCATAAAAGAGTATAAATAAATAACAGGGTAATCCAACGATATAAGAAAATTGTGTATCACCTAATGTCTGAGATAATTTACCAAAAAGTAATGGTAAAATAGCACCACCTGATATGCCCATAATCAACAAAGCTGAACCTTGGGCTGTGAACTTCCCAATACCTTCAAGAGCAAGGGGCCAAACTGATGGCCACACAAGGGCATGAGCAAGCCCCATTAAAGCAACAAAGGTTATTGAATTAGGTAATACAGGAATGCCTGACCATCCCCAAATGATATCAGCAATCGAAGTAGACGTTGTTGATGAGAACATAACACCTAATATACAAAAACTCCCCGCTATCGCAGAGCCAATCAGTGCAGTTTTTTGTGAAATGTATCGAGGAATACACACAATGCCAACGAGGTAACCGAGAACCATAAATACCATCGTATAAGAAGTGAGTCCTGCAAAATTGTCAACATTAAGTGATGAGCCGTATAAGCCAATAGTATCACCAGCAATCACTTCAACACCGACATATGCAAATAATGCGATTGCCCCTAAAATAACTTGAGGATACTGAGTAATACTTGTTTTTGTGTCATTAATTAAATCTATATCACCATCATCAAAATCTAACTCTGGTAATGCAGAGAACTTCACCAAACCTATAAGTAACAATAAAGCTGCGAACATAATGATATAAGGTTGAATTAAGCGTAAAGATAAATCTGACAATAACTGACTGCGCTGTAATTCATTCAAACTTGCTAAATGCTCTTCTGAGATATCCCCCATACCGGATAAAATTACAACAGTAAAAACAATAGGTACCAGCACCCCCGCACTTTTATTAATAACACCCATAATACTAATACGCATAGCAGCACTTTCTTTCGGCCCAATATGCACAATATAAGGGTTAGATGCAGTCTGTAGTATTGTTAACCCCGTAGCTAAAACAAAAAGACCAACAAGAAAAAACAAAAAGTTAGCAGTTAAAGCAGCAGGGATGTGTAGCAAAGCCCCTACAGCCATAATAGCAAGCCCTAGAGCCATGCCATTCTTATAACCTGTTTTATGCAGCACATAAGACATTGGTAGGGCCATGAAGGTGTAAGCGATGTAAAAAGCAAAGGTAACAAATAACGCCTGAAATTCATTCAGTTCACAGATAACTTTCAAGAATGGAATTAAGGAACCATTTAACCAAGTTACAAAACCAAATATAAAAAACAATATTCCTACTATCACCATAGGCAAAACACTACTGTGTTTGTTTTCAGCCGTCATTGACATTTTTTACACTCCACTTTAGGTAAGTACTGCTTAACGCTATTATTTTTATGTTTCTAAAACTTCTCTACTATATTGTCCTAGTTACTTTTTTAAGGCCTTTTGGCTCATCAGGGTTAAAACCTCGTGAAACTGCAACGTCAGCAACATCAAGATAAAAGCGTTGAAGTACTAATAAAGATGCTAAACGAGGGTGAATATCAATTTCAGTTTGACGTAAATGAATTAAAAGAGCGCCTCGTTGCTCCACTTCATCTATTTGTTTCTGATGTGAGTCAGCACTTTCATCATCAACAGCACTGTTTAAAATAGCTAACCCTTGTTCAACCAACGTAACTGGACCATGTAAAAACTCCGCACTACTAAACGCTTCCGCGTGAATGCTACTAACCTCTTTAAGTTTAAGCGCCATTTCCTTCGCAACAGCGAAACCTAAGCCTCGACCAAGAACAACCATATTCATGACACCATCAATAGATTGTGGTGTTAATTGAGCTGGAGAATCAATAATATCTTGCATAGATTGAGGTAAGCGTTCCAAAGCAGATATCAATACCTGATTATGTGTCCAGTATGCGGTGAGTTGCAGTAATGCAGATAGTGTAGCTAAATAACTTTTAGTGGCCGCAACTGAACGCTCTTCACTAGCTTTAAGTGGTAAGATGTCATCAACAATATCTTTTAATGGCGAAGTCTCATCATTTACCAGCGCAATACAATAAGCACCAGCAGATTTTGCCATTTTAGCTTGAGCAAGAATATCCGGGCTTCGTCCCGATTGAGAAATAACAATGACTAATGCATGTTCTAATTTTAGCTGTTTTCCATAAACGCTTGTTACTGAAGGTGCAGCAGAAAATGCAGGGATACCAGCTTCAATTTCGATTAAATATTTGCCAAAGACCCCAGCATGATCTGATGAACCTCTGCCGACTATCATCACCATTGTGGGCTTGATGTCACGCAGCTTATTTCCAATTCTTTGTACTTGAACTTGGTTAGCCCTAAGCTGATTTTGTATAATTAAAGGGGCTTGCCTTGCCTCTATTTCCATAATAGTTTGTGTCATGTAAAACCTACTTTGACCAATTTAAATTTATTAACACTGTTGCGACAACAATGTCGATTGTTGTTTAGCAAAAAATACTGCCCCCTCTTCAGGAGAGGCTAAAGGTTTAGATAGTTGCTCTTGAATATCAGCATCTAACCAAGAAAATAAGAGGGGAGCTATACCACCTACAAGTGACATAGGCATGGTATTTCTTTGAACTAAAAGTCTTGCTACATCACTAATATATTTGGCTCCATCTTTAACTAGCTTCATCGCAATCTCATCGCCATTATCAGTAGCAGTAAACACGATGTTTGCTAGTTGTGCATAAAACGATGCCGGTTTGCCTGCTGTTACCTCAATCAACTCTACTGAGTTTGATACTTTCAAGCACTTAAGAAGCGGAATGTTCATGCTTGAAGTGCCAATGATACCGTCAAGGGAGAGTAAAACATGCTTTACTGCCTCTAACCCAAACCATGCTCCAGCACCTTTGTCTCCTTGCGGAAAACCGTGCCCCCCAACTATAAATTGTTGGTTGTTTACATGTGAGAAACCACACGAACCTGTTCCTATGATAATCACAGCTCCGTCTTTACCTTGGTGAGCGCCCAGACAAGCTATTAGTAAATCTGTCGATAAATACATATCTTTAAAAGGATGTTGCCAATCTGACATTTGAGTAAACAATGAAGGTAAATTCATACCCGCAAGCCCAACTCCAGCAACGAGATCACTCAATTTAACATTTTCTAACCCGGCATCTTTCAGCGCTAGACCAGCCGATTCAACAATCGAACTGACAGTGAGTTCGAAACCATTACTGGGGTTGGCTGGCCCTGAAATTCCAGAGCCTAAAATTTTATTATTCATTGACATAACAATGGCTTTACATTTTGAACCTCCACCATCAACGCCTAAAAAGAATTGTTGTTCATCGTTTTGTGTCATTCTAACCTCGTCTGTTTTGAGCGCCCATTAGTCATTTCTTTTTGTTGAGCATAGAGTTTTTTAGGGCCATGGAAATCTATTGACCAAATTATTGAGAGTTAGAGAAATAAAATTCACATTTAGCGTATTCTTACATCACAAAAAACAACCAAAATCATTTGGTAAAAAAGCTAGTGAAACACAATTGAATACCACCTCGGTATTTAATATACTTAAAATGCGTATAAAAACCAACAATTAAATCACCCTACGATACTTATGTGGCAGTATATATTAAGAATCATCTCTAAGAGTCAATATATTAATAATTTATAACCAACCAACTTAACTACCTTCTTGGTATTTATTTAATCTTCCCTCTAACATAAAAACCAAACCAAAAAAAACATAAGCCGTTGATTTAAATCCAAATAATATCATTTTTCACAAGAAATACTCCTTTAATACTAATGTAACAATTATTCTTTAGTATCTTATTTCTCAACTGCAAGACTATTATATTTTTAATTCAAATTAGGGTTTAGAGTTGTCAGATATTTATTTCACAGGGTTGATTTTTGTAATTATGCCCTTGTTCTTACCATAGATATAAAAGGAATAATACCCATAAATATCAACAACTTGTATATAATGAGCTTTTTTACAACTGTGTTAATTTTGATGGTTTTTTATCAAAAACTATTTTCAAATTAAATTTGACTATTGCAAAATATAAACAAAGGCGTATGTTAAATACCTCGATGGTATTTAATCATTTAATTTTAATACCGGAATGTTCGAGCACTAAAGCTAACGGTTACACACTGAGATAAGAATAAGTAGGGGATACAATGAAACATTCACATAAAAATGACCCAATAAAAAAGTTTAGTAAAGTTTCTAAAGCAGTCTTATTAGGTTTGCTTTATAACATGTCAGCAATGAGCAGTGTAAATGCTGCTGATGAGGAAGACAAAGAACAGCAGCTTGAACAAATAATGATTACAGGTACGAGATTAGTTAGCCGAAATGTAATCATTCAAAAACAGAACTCAGCACAAATTGTTGACTCTATTGGCCAAGACGAAGTTGGTGGTTTAGCGGCAGGTAATGCTGCAGAGTTACTTGCTAAAGTGTCTGGATTAAACCCATTTGAAGATCTAAGTGGGCGCGGTAGCGGCGGTTCTAGTGGCCCAGAGGTACGATTCGTTTCAATCAGGGGCGTGCGCCCTGATCTAAATATAACACTACTAGATGGCTTAACTCTAGCCACCTCTAACTTTGAGAACCGTGCAGTATACCTTGATGCTTTTCCGGTTAACTTGGCTGGGCGTACCGATGTAATAAAAACGTTTACTCCTGAAATGAACCCAGGAGCTATCGGTGGGCAAATTGACTTTATTACTCGTAGCGGTGTAGACCTTGCGGAGCCACTATTTACTGTTACGGCTGAAACAGGCAAAACTGAAATGGACGATTCCGTTCAAAGCGTCGATGCGCCATTACGCCTTGAAGCATTATATGCGGGTCAAATAACTAAAAATGTAGGTTTAGCACTTTCAGCTAGTTATAACCAACGAGATCTGGGAAAGCCATCTCAATTAACTCGCGGTCGTTCACGCTCTATTGATTTTCCGTCTGAAGATGATGTGAGAGTTGTTCGAGAGCACCGGATACTTTCTGAGTCTGCCCCCACCAAGCGTATAGGTTTGTCGGCTAAACTAGATTGGACGCCAGATGAGGATACCTATGTTTGGTTTACGACTGCTTACAATGATCTTGATCAGACAATTAACCATAATAAAACCGATGTTCGGATTCCTTCTAGTGCCGAAGGTTTGACCCTAGAACCAAATGGTCAATCTGGTACTCTCCGTATTGATGACTCTAGCGTGTCTTTTGGTACAGGAAGGTCAGCGTTTTCTGAAGTGGGGGAATTTGTTAATAAAGCTGATCTTGCTTTATTCCAAGCTGGCATCAATAAATTTGTTAGTGACGATATTACTGTTAATGCAAAAGCTGGCTATTCTGAAGCAAACAATTCAAGAGAAGCTGAATATTACTTGTTTATGAGAGAAGGCGGTATAACCGATGTTTCTTTTGATAGTAGCAATATATATGAGCCTTCAATAGAAGTTATCAATCCTTCTCCTGAAAGCTACTTTGACCCAAGCAAATATAGTCTGTTGTATCGCAACATGCTCCCAGAGAAAGCAAAAGAACAAGTACTGGATGCGATAGTGGATATTGCGTTTAATGCTGATTTTGATGATGAAGGCTGGGGACTAAAAGCAGGTGCTCAATATAGAACAACAGAACGAAGCTATGATTTTGATTGGACTACACATTATGATATTGCAAATGAAACTGTTGAAGGCACCGGTTATACTTTGAATGATGTATTTGCTGAAAACTCAAGCAATCTATCACCTCCGGGGTCAAGTGATGGTTTTCCTGCACTTTTTGCTGATATTAATAAAATCAATAAAATTATCACCCCATCATTATCCGACACAGCCGCTTTTCGCTTCGAAAATCTTGATGTGAATAAATTTGGTTCTGATTATGCAATTGATGAAAAAGTCACCTCATTATTTGTTCAGGGGGTGTATCAATCAGAAGATATTCAGTCAATATTTGGCCTGCGTTATGAAAAAACCACCACTGACGGTGCTGGGTATAGAGAAGCCAATGGTATTTATGAAACTAGTGAAAATAATGGCTCTTACGATTTTGTACTTCCTTCGTTACTAGCTAATTACAATATTCAAGAAGATTTAATCTTGCGATTTGCAGCAAGTCAGACATTAGGACGACCTGCATTTCCTGAAATTTCACCTTCAGGAGAAAAAGAAAGTATTGGTCTGCAAAATACGCTGACTCGCTCAAACCCTGATCTTAAACCGCGTTTATCAACTAACCTTGATATATCGTTAGAATGGTACTTTTCGTCTGATAGTATGGCAACGATTGGTCTGTTTTCTAAAAATATTGAAGATGAAATATTAACGGAAACATTCACTGATGTCACAATTGACGGGGTTCTCTATGATGAAGTCACTCAGCCTATCAACGCGTCAAAAGCGACCATTAAGGGAGTCGAGTTGAGTTTTGTATCTTACCTACCTGAGCCTTATAACAACTTTGGTATCTCTTCAAATGCGATCTTTATGGATACATCGTTTGATACTAAAGGTGAACGTGGTGAAGTTGACTTTTTATTATATCAACCTGACTCTATCATTAATATATCGTTACTTTATACCGATGAAAATTTTGATGCTAGTTTGTCATGGAATAAAACAGGAGATTTACCAACTGTTTTTAATCCGAGCGATGCTAATGGAGACCGATATAATGAAGGTAAAGCAACCTTAAGTGCTAAATTACTATATAACATTTCACAAAGTACCCAAGTTTACATTAATGGGACAAATCTGACATCTGAAGATAGTGTTGAATTAACCGGTGAAGGTTACATGTATCATAATCGTTTGATGGGTAGAACTATCAATGTTGGTGTTACCCATAGCTTTTAGTTAACACCCAAACATTCCAATGTTGTTTGGGTGAATGTACCGCAGGCCTATAGAGTTTTCGGTACATTTTCACCCATCATTAAGTGTAAGTATTCAATTTATGTTTGCTGATTGTTATCGCATCCATGATGCTTACGCTTAATAACCTAGCTTGTACTTAACCTAACTTAATCTATTTTAATTCGACTGTTTAACAACTTAACTGTATAGGTTTTCCACTACAAGTTACCGAAGTCTATGTACATGTCTATTTGAAGCAGAAATAACGTTAACTAATTATTAGCAGTAGAGTACCCTATGTCAAAATACTTAACCTATAGTGAAAAATCCTTAAAATCGCATAATGGCTATTGGACAGCAAAAGAAATTTGCCAACAACCTCGCGTTTGGCGTGAAGCTGGTCAACACATTAAGGCAAAGCGTGCTGAAATAAATGGTTGGTTAGCTCCTATTCTAACCAATCATAAGTTACGTATTATATTAACGGGCGCCGGCACTTCCGCTTATGTTGGCGAGTCAATAGCTCCTCACTTAAGTGCAACACTAGGCCGACAAGTTGAAGCGATCAGTACGACTAATATTGTCAGTAACCCTAATTACTATTTACTAAAAGATAAACCTACATTAGTTGTTTCATATGGCCGTTCTGGCAATAGTCCTGAAAGTGTCGCCGCAGTAGACTTAATAAACCAAGTAGTTGATGAATGCTATCATCTAGTATTAACTTGTAATCCTGAAGGCCGCCTAGCAACGAATATCAAAAATCAGGGTAATTCATATTCATTGTTAATGCCACACGGCACACTTGATCAAAGTTTTGCTATGACCAGTAGCTTCAGCTCAATGTTAGTTAGCACATTATGTATTTTTGCTCCCCAAGAAACTCAATTAGAAAGCACTGCTTTAGCCGCTGAATGTTTTTTGGCTAATGGTATTGAGGAAGTTAAAAAGCTGGCAACACTGGATGTACAGCGCTTAGTATTTTTAGGAGCTGGAGGCTTACAAGGCATTGCCAAAGAAGCCGCGTTGAAAGTTTTGGAATTGACTGCAGGTGAAGTGCTTAGTTATTTTGAAAGCCCGCTGGGCTTCAGGCATGGTCCAAAATCCTTAGTAGATAATACTACACAAATTATCTTTCTTGCTTCAAATGACAGCTATACCAAGCAATATGATCAAGATTTATTGGCAGAATTAAAACGTGATGACCAAGCTAAAGCGATAACGATTTTAAACAGTAAAACCTTCGTAGGCCTTGGTGAGCTAGAAGATGTTTGGGCTGGATTGCCCTATATTGTTTATTGTCAGGTGCTATCGTTCTTTAAATCAATTAATGGAGATTTTACTCCAGATAATCCTTGTCCTAGTGGCGAAGTAAATCGTGTAGTACAAGGGGTCACTCTATATCCCTTTGAGAATCAGTAATGACTAATTAAGTTGACGTTAGACAACATTAACTATGGGCTAAGTGTTGGTGGCATCATAATTAACAATTGCTTTGTATACACTTGCGAAAAATTTTCAAAACATCCCATTTATTACTACTCGTAACATCTTGAAGAAATTGGTGATAATAAATCAAAAAACAAATTACTATCACAATGTAGTTAATACATTATTATGTTATTGTGAATAGAATAATACTTTTTACTGGCCTCACACAGATGCGGAGCTGGCCTATCAAAATAACAAGGAGATATGGTGCCCGGCAATTCAACATCTGAATCCGTTTTACAAATAAAAGGTCGGTTACACGTTAGTCATAAAAAAGTACTTGAATACCTAAAACGACACAATCAAGCTACCCGTGCAGAAATAGCTAAAGCAACAGGGCTGTCAAATCAAACACTGACACGGTTAACTAAACAATTAATAGATTTAAATATAATTGCTGAAACCTCTAAAGTTTCTGGGTTACGCGGGCAACCTGCTATTTATTTACGTATTATTTCCGGAGTTTTTGGTTGTATTGGGGTCGTATTTGAACATGATAGAATCGTTGTACTAGTTGATGATTTAAGTGGCGAAAACCTAATACGGCTCAGCCAAGAAGGTACATTTCTAACCGCAGAGATCGCAGTGAAATCTGCGACAGCAATGCTTGATGAGCTATATACTAAAATACCTCCACCCCTCAATGTGTTAGGGATTGGCATCTCAATATCCGGTTTTTTCACTAATATAGAAGGCCGAATATGTTCTCAGCAGGATCCTCAAGGCTGGTCGAAAATTAATTGGCAAGAAACATTTTCTAGTAGGTATCAATGTCCATGCTATGTTGAAAACGATGGTTGTGCTGCATCAATTGGATTCTCATTATCTAAAGCAGGAGCTAAACTCCATAGTTTTTTCTTGATTTTATTTACTTTAGACATAGGTGGAGGTTTTGTATTTGAGGGAGAACTCGTTAATGGAACTTATGGTAACGCCGGCGAAATAGCAGCCCTATTTAGTCGTGATTTAAATTCAGCACGACCTACTGAAGGCTCTCTTTATAATCACCTAAGTAAAGTTTGGGATGGACCTGTTACAAATGAAAAAATTGTTTCAGCTTTCAATCAGCAAGATACAAATATTATGTCATGGATAACAGCATGCATTGAAACAATGAAATTTCCACTAAAATCAATACAGAGCCTTTTAGATCCAGAAGCCATAATATTTACAGGTCGCTTACCTATAGAGATACAGCAAGAATTTTCCAAAAAAGTCATTGTATCTGGGCCATCGTATGGTGACGTATTTGCCCCTACGCCAAAAATATTAGTAGATTACGACCAAAATATACTTGAAAAGGGTGTTACAGCAATACCAGCGTTTTATTTTTTTAAAAGCAGTTAGCGTCGCAATACCATGTTGATTCATGAAAAAGGGCAATTAAGTTAAGTTGTGACTTTACGACTCAATGTCCAACTCATGGTTATCATTTCAATTTTAGTGTGCTCGTCTGAGTTTAATACCAATGAGTTAATAAGCGTTTTAGAGATCGATTGTGCGATATTTAGAATATTCAATATTAGTTTACTTTTATCAGACTTATTATGGACCCCAAAGAGTTTCAGAGGTTATACATCAACTTGAATAGTGTAACTAAACTCCCATGGAGACTGCTGTATGTAGTTAAACCGGAATATTAATGTTCAGATTGAATTCGCCTCATTAACTAATCAACACACTCAGCTTTGTGTTGCCGCTAGTAGTCATATATGTAGTCACTGAATACTTAATTACGCCTTTGCAAATATAGCATCTTGGGTTGTTGTTGAAACAGTCTGCGAAACTCGTCGATTAAACACTACAAAATGGCTTCACTATTTCTAATTAAGGATTTTACTCTTTAGACTTATTTTAATGATTACCGACAAGAAGCGCATGACATTCGGAAAGTTACAGCTTATCCCAGCCCCAATCAAAGTCGGGTAAACACGCTCCATTTAACAACATGCTGTAATCCGCTTTACTCATGGCCGTAGCAACTGTTCGAAATTGCGCTTTAAGCTTTATCGCTTTGACATTTAACAAGTCAAACCTTATATCCGCCTGCTCAGAAAAGTCGAGGTCTCTAATCCTATCTAATTTTGCTTTAGCAGCGTAATACTCGATAGCATAAGCCATTAATTTGTTTTGAACATACAACATCTTTTTACTCACTAGATGGGTACATATGCCCTGGTTAATGATTATTTCACTAAAACCATACTCTGTATGATCCTTAGCTTCTACGGCTAATAATTTACATCCAGTGAGGTATTGTTTTAATAAAGCTAAATAGTGTAATGAAACTTCAGGCTCTACTTCAGTCAAAAGTAATCTGAGCTCATCAGTTAATTCTTCAACGAGCATTTCAAGAGTCACCAACTGGCGTTGTAAACTAGGCAATGGCTACCACAGGGTAAAATAAGTCAGTTTTTTATAATATCTAATATTTAGTAATTGAAAACAATTACCTATACAGAAACTTATTATTTTTACTGAATTTTAGATAAATAAACCCCTTCAAATGACTTTCCTGTGGTAACTAGGTTTAAATATAATCTTAAACCCTAACCACGGCATCTAGACCAACAGTAAGGTCAAGTGGTTCATGCTCTATTTAATTGCAGAAAATAGTCACAGGTATATACCCATAACGCCTAACCATAAACAGGGTGTTTTCAAGGCAATAAAAAAGGCCACCTAAGTGACCTTCTTTCAATCAATAACTAAATATTAGTCAAGGATTTTAGCAACAACACCAGCACCTACAGTACGGCCACCTTCACGGATTGCGAAGCGTAAACCTTCGTCCATCGCGATTGGGTTGATAAGCTCTAC
>NZ_JBDUZQ010000003.1:0-24966 GCF_039943935.1 Paraglaciecola sp. | reverse complement strand
AAAAGCTAAAGCGTTATTGCAACAGGTTTAATATATCGCTAACTCGTTTCCCCAACCAGTTTTATGGCTAAGTTATGCTGCCCGAAATTTACAAAATGTCACCAATTTAAGTAAATTTAAACCATACCCGCCAAATTATTCCCAAACCCAAATGTAGAAAACCACGACAGAGCTTACTCAAACCATTTTATGCTTGTTGATTGGAGAGTATTTAAGTAGCTTATTATTTTGGGTGTCTATGTAAATTACAGTGTGTATCCTTTAAGTCAACAAGCGTTTGATTCTTTATGGTTGGAACCCTGAAATGGGTGCCTGATGTCTCGTTAGGATTTGATAGACTCTATATGTATTTGCGGCAAACGATGACTTAACAGTCACTATGAGAGATGGGGCATACGGCTTAGCTAAGAGGCTTGGGTTGACTTTTAAATAGTGATTAAAAGGTAACTAATGCTCCCAGAGCCTCATATATGGTAATATACTGAGCACAGAGAGCGTTTATATTGGCTTAGACAGCCAATGCATTATATTAAGTAGAAACTGTTCATTTTGTTCTGCCCCAACTGAGACTAAACCATACTTTTTACCAGTTGAAACAGTAACTTGCGATGAGAACATCATCCCTTCAGCAAATACTGCAACTCGACCTTTTCCTACTTCCAAAACGGCTCCTTGATACCAGCCATCCACTGATATTCTTGGAGTTTTTGCATTTACTAGAAAAGGTATTTCGGGAACAACAGATGTGGCTCCTTTACCTAAAATTAAAAGGGGGTGTGCATTTTCAGGTATTTGGAAAGCAGAACCTCCAAACGTTTTAACTTGAGTGATGCCTTTGGTTATTGAGTGTTGTAAAAGGGACTTGTTATCTTGGCGAAATAAAGCGTCGCGGACATGACCATTGCTAAACTCAAAACCAAACGAAATTTTTTCTATAACTTTTGGAAAAGGTGTATGGTCGGCAACTAGAAAAAGAGATCCACCTTGCGATACCCATTGTTTAAGGGCTTTAATTTCTTCTTGGTCAAATGCATCTCCGAATGGAGGACTCCAGTCTTGTCTATCTCTATCCAGTGCATTTGCTACTACCAATATATCCGCTTGTTTCAAATAAGTTAAAGTGAATTTTTCTTTACTTGATTTTACAGTATAACCATCACTCGATAGAACTTGAGAAAAAGGTTTGAATCTACCATTTTTTGTAAGGAAATTATTATGAGCCTCATCAATAAATACAACAGGACTATTTAATGTAGAAAAGGTACTTTTGGTGTTTTGGGGAGCGAAATCAGGGTCTGGTAGTTGATCACTATCAGTACAAGACAACACCCCAATTAAAAGGAGCGCTGAGAGTATAGCTTTAAAAACTGATTTCATTTTAATGTTCCATATAGAGACTACGATTCCAGATAAAGCATGCAAACAATATGTTAGCCAGACCGTAAATCTACGCCGCTTATTGAATTAGAATTGAAATTACAACAAAACAATCACGTTAAAATTGTTAATTATTTTTGCCTAAACCCTGTGCCCAACTTTTTTAAGTTGGGCCTTTTTTATATGTGGATAATGCTTTGTAAAAGGCTAATTTAGTTTATGAGCTGGAGTGTTTAGGTGATTAACCCGATGCCAATCGCCATCTTGGTAGATTAACTCGTAAAACGGCCAGTAGTTATTGTCCATCCTTAAAGTGGTTATTTTTGGTGTGTTGTCAAAGTCTAAGGTTTTAATAATTACGGTTTCTTGGTGTTGCTTGTGTTTTATTGCCTGTAAAAAGTCATCAACTGTTGTGATAGGAATACCATCAATTTCAACTATAGTGCGCATAGCATACACTCCATAACGAGTAACCGGTGAACCATAATTATAGCTTGCCACATAGACCCCTTGTTCACTTACTTTACCGTGCATTTGAGCAGCCCGGTGGGGGGCGTGTAAATAAGCCCCTGACCAATAAATTACTCGTTTTATATCTTGTCCATGTAAGGGAGTTGTTTCAGTTTGTACTGTTTTTACCAATCCTTCACTGAAATAGGTGATGGTTACATTAGGAAGTTGCGATAGCTTTTCTACTTGCCTAAATTCTGTTACTGGGGTGCCATTGATGGCTAACAATATATCACCACGTTTAAATATGTCTGCACTAGCAGATACTGGAGCGACATTATAAATAGCCAACAACTTTTTGGCTTGCGGGTTGTGAGACATTAAGGTGTTTAACCATTCGTTGCTTAAGCCCATTTGCAGGGCGTCAACTGGTGGTATCTGGGTTAGATTGATATCTAAAGAATATACTGGACGATTGTTTGTTACTAAGTCTATGGTATCTAACACATAGTCGATTGATATACCGGTTACAAATGAACTAGGATTTTTGCCGTTTTCGTCTGGCTCATTAAAGCTTGCCCAGAGGCCTGTTACTTGATTTTTATCATTTACTAGCACCCCTTCTATAAAAGAATTAGCGTTTACAAGGTAGGTACTTTTTATGTTGGTATCAATAAACCTTGGGACATTGTATTGGTTTATCCACAATTCTTCAGTTGAGTCTACTGTGGTAGATCTATACTCAACAATGCCATCATAATTTAACCCTATTTGCAGTACTTTATCTCCAGCCTGCAGGTTTGCTGGACTCATGGTTATTTGCGCTAGATCTATGTTTTTTATTGCGCTAGGTTCAAAAGATACCAGTGCTAGGTTATGCAGGGGGTGTATGTATTCGATCTTACCTTCTATTTCTAATTGGTTCTTAAAGACTAGTTTTACATCACCAAGCATACTTATCACGACACTTCGAGGAACAATTACCCATCCTTTTTTTACATCAACAATCACCCCTGTCCCTGAAGTACTAGAGATCCCTGAGCGCCCTTGAATGGAGTAAGGGCTATTGAATTTCACTATGACTAATGCGTCTTCGATATTGTTTGTGATGGTGGCTGTGGTTTCTGACTTTACCTCTTTGGGAGTTTGTTCTTTAGGGGCTTTGAATGTTTCACAAGGCCAATCACTTTGTTCTGTCGTTTTAGTACATAAGCTATGCTCAAACCATTTTCTATTTATTTCTACCAACCCGTAATTAGTGGTGTTAGGTGTTGAAAAATCAAAGTATCTAAGGCTGATTTTAGAACTATCTTTAATCAGTTTTAATTGCTCATTTAGTTCATTAATGGTTTTAATATGTGCACCGTTAAACTCAGTAATAACACTTCTAGAAGGCACGCCACCTTGTTTAAATAAATAACGTGAGTGCGCTACGTATACGCCAGAGATGGGTTTGTTGAAGTGCCTAGCTTGTTGATAAGACAAATCATGAAAAATCCCATCATCAAACTTAAGGTAGGCTGATGGTGTAATATCTTTAAGATCTGTTACTTGTAAATCGAATGACAAGATTTCACCTCTACGTAGCACAGTCATATTTATGTTTTTATTAGCATGTGAGTCTAAGTAGGTTTCAAGTTTAGAGAAGGTAGCAACTGCTTGGTCTTCCATTGTGAGTAATACATCACCTACAGCGAGTAATTTATATGCGGGGCTATCGGGAACAATAGAGCGCACTACCAGCAAGCCTTTAAGTTCAGGGTTTAGCTTTCTATATTGAGTAGACATCTCATCACTTAGGCCGAGTCGTTGTAGTTCAGCATAGGGTGTTGATACGAATGTGGTTTGCAAACTCCCCCTAGTGATGGTTTGTTTATTTTGCAACTTTTTAAGGGCTAATTTAATTTTATCTAGGGGCACAAAAAATGAGTTGGCAGATTTAGATTGGCTACCGGCGTTTAATGCAATTACTTCGCCTTTTACATTGATAACAGGAGAACCTGACGAGCCTCCTGTGGAAGAGGTAGCGGCTTGAATATAAAAGGTGTTGAAGTCGTTGTAGTTACCTTTGCCATATTTTGGTGCGTCTCTGTCGAGCCTTGAAATGGTGCCATCTAAGATAGATATTTTTTGCCCTGCATCATTTCCAATTATACGAATTTCTTGACCAATCTGAGGGGCAATCTCACTTAACGTAAATTGGTGTGGCGTGATATGTTTTATATCAGATGGAGTATATTGAAAAAAACCAAAGTCATGGACAGGGTCAATATATAAGGGAGTGAGGTCTATTTCTTCGTTATTAATTAAAATTGCTTTAGCCGTTACTGGGCCTGGAGACACTACATGGCGGTTAGTTAAAATAATACCTTGCTCAGCATCTACAACAAACCCCGTTGCGTAACTGCTGCTATTCCATTTGCCATCAAAGCTTACGGGGACATCCATTTGAATGCTGACGACGCCGGTAGACGTCTGTTTTACTGTGTCATTCCAATTATTGGGTTTGGATGAATCACTACAAGCTAAAGTAAATATTAAAAAAGCAAGGGAGCTAAAAACTTTGAACAATGTGGGGGCTATATTTGTTTGCATCCATTAAACCTAACGTCGAGATGATAAAAAGTTTGTTTATGCAGTGATAATAGTGAGTTCGTTAGCTGATTGATATATGCCACAAAGAATAAATATAGGGAGTCAGTTCAATTAAAATTACATTTTGATACTATTCCCCCATGTTTAATGAAATTTGTTACTTATGTCCTTGTTATCACTAAAAAATTGTCACCTAATATTAGGTGAACATTATCATCTTAATATTGAACATTTAGCCATTGAATCCCAGCAGCACACGGTTATTTTAGGGCCAAACGGCAGTGGTAAATCTGCTTTAGCTGCTGGTATTGCAGGCGAAGGTCAATGGGTGTCTGGTGAGCCAGAGCTTGCCACCGATATTGCTTGGGTCTCCGTAGAGCAACAACAAGCCTTGATTGAGGCTGAAAAGCAAAAAGATTGTGCAGATATTCTAGATATCATTGCTGTTGCTACCACAGTGCAAGAGGTGTTGTTTGATGGCTTAAATAGTGCGACGGTAGACCAAACCTTGCTTAATCGAGTGAAAAACATTTTTTCTTTAGAGGCTATGTTAGCCAAGCCATTTAGGGCTTTATCGACTGGTGAAACCCGAAAGCTACTGTTAGCAAAAGCCCTAGTTGTAGAGCCTAAATTACTAATATTAGATGACCCTTGGGATGGTTTAGATGTAAAAACCAGCGAGCAACTCACTCAGTTACTTAAAGAATTATCCGGCAGCACAACTATCTTGATGGTGTTAAATCGAGTCTCAGAAGTGCCTGAGTTTTGTAAACAACTCATACTGATGGATGCAGGTTCGATAGGTTGGCAAGTTGAGGTTAGCGATAATCTAGGCGAGCAGTTACAGCACATCCAACAATTACAGCATATTCAACACGCCGCTTTAGCTTTACCTGGCAAAGATGATGATTGTTTTGCGCCTCATCCGTTGGATGAAAATGCGCCTTTAGTTAGATTAACCAATGCAAAGGTTAGTTACGGTGACAATATTGTATTTAATGGCCTTAATTGGACAGTTAATCCTCAGCAACACTTTCAAGTGACTGGGCCAAACGGCTCGGGTAAAACGTGTTTATTAAATTTGATTACCGGTGATCACCCCCAGTGTTATGTAAATGACATTTTTGTGTTTGGGTTTCAGCGGGGCAGTGGTGAAAGTATCTGGGAGATTAAGCAATACATAGGCTATCTCTCTAACGGCTTTCATTTAGATTACAAAGTGAATTGTTCATTGTTGCATGTGGTGTTGTCTGGGTATTACAACAGTGTGGGCTTGTATCAAAAGCCTTCTACCAATCAACTTAAATTAGCTTATGAATGGTTGCAGGTAGTTGGGTTAGAGTCACATAAAGATAAGCCGTTTTTTGAGTTATCTTTTGGTGACCAAAGAATGGCATTAATAGCCAGAGCTATGGTTAAACATCCGAGTTTATTGATTTTAGATGAGCCTTGTAACGGATTAGATGATATTAATCGTTTAAAAGTGCTGGCCCTAATAGAGCTTTTAGCCCGCGAAGGAAATACCACCTTGTTGTATGTAAATCATCATCAAGAAGATGTGATCCCAAGTATTCAAAACCATATATGTATGTCAGATTTTTAGAGTCGTATTGATGCAAGTAGAACAAGAGTAACTTGATGAAGCTGAAAAACGTTTGGCGCGTCAGTGGGGAGAGAATTAGGTGAGTACTCTTATAAAACACAACTTGAAGAAGCGCGTCTGGGCGAAGTTACCATACAAATTATTGAAAAGTATAAAGCGACAAATTTTGATGAAATCTTATTTTCGGCACAAACAGTCGGGTAGAGCAGTGGTTACTGCTCATCTAAATATAGTTTGTCGTAGAACGTATAAACCCATTCAGGTCTATAGATTATGAGTAAGGTGATAGTCATACCGTTAAACATCGCTTCAGGAAATAACATTAAGGAGGTAAGGATTAAGTAGTTGTCTTTTACTGTATACCAGCTATATATGTCATCTAAGTAGTAATAACCGCTTAGGCTTAACATTTTTAAGCCAATTGATAAGGCTCCAGGTATAAATGCACACAAAAAGATGTAAACAAAAGTGTGCCTAGGTAATTTATAAAAGGTAAGGCTGTATACTCCATACGTCAGCGCAATTGGGCCCAATACTCCCAGTAAAAAATTTACCCCTAACATGTTGATATGTTCTTGGCCTGCAATGGTTACGCCTATTAGAGCTAGGGACGCGCTAAAAATAGCCCACCTAAAACCTAATACTAAGGGCAGGGCAGATAACCATAAAAAATGTACACTTAAACCGTCATAAATACCTGCTCTAAACATCCATAATACAAATAAACTTGCTGCGCTTCCAAACACTAAATGTTGAATTTTTTTATCAGAGATTAAACGCGAGAAAGTTAATCTTTTAGCAACAACGAAACAAACTACAACAGCAAGAACAGCTGCAATGGTTTGTATGTCTGTAAACTGAAAATTATTCATGGTTATTGGGTCTTTAAAATATTTATTTAAACACTGACCATATTGGCGCGTGATCTGAGGGCTTTTCTAGCCCTCTCAATTCATAATCCACGTCTGCTTCTGTAATTGTGCTATGTAATTTAGCGGTGGCTAGAATTAAGTCTATCCGCAGTCCACGATTATCGGGGAAGCCTTTAGAACGATAATCAAACCAGCTATATTTTTCGGCTTCTTCTGGATGTAAATCTCGAAAACCATCAGTAAAGCCCCAGTCAATTAAGGTATTTAACCATTCACGCTCTTCTGGCAAAAAGCTACATTTCTTGGTTTGTAACCAACGTTTACGGTTTGGCTCACCAATACCTATATCTAAATCTGTATGGGAAATATTCACATCTCCCATCACAATCACATTATCGTCTGGGGTGTAATACTCGTTTAGGTAGCTCATTAAGTCTTGGTAATATTTACGTTTTGCTGGGTACTTAGTCTCGTGATTTTGGTTTTCACCCTGGGGGAAATAACCATTTAATACTCGCACGGTTTCGCCATTTTCCATGGGGTAGTCGACCATGATCATACGTTTTTGGGCTTCATCATCATCTGTAGGGAAGCCGTATTGCACTGCAATTGCTGGCTTTTTACATAACATAGCCACACCATAATGTGCTTTTTGACCATGAAAATATACGTGATAACCCATGGCTTCGACATCTGCTATCGGAAATTGCTCGTTGTGCACTTTTATTTCTTGTAAGCCAATAATGTCTGGCTGGTGTTTATTTATAAGTGCTTGTAATTGGTGTAAACGTGCACGAATGCCGTTGATATTAAAAGAGATGACTTTCATTTAAATGGTGTCCACAGAAAAAGTTAAAGGCTCAGCGATGACATGGCTGTAATAAATCCATATTTCAGCAGTTAGTATTTATGAATTAAGCTGGAGCACGTTATTTTGTCCCCCAGATTTTAGCAACAGCACGATTTGACCCTAATGCGCCAATAACTAGCGCGACTAAGCCAACCAAGAAAAACACAATTATGGGTATCACAGCACCTATGGTGACTTCAGAATAAAAAGCAGAAACTGCTGACACGCCAGATAAAAATATAAAAAGTGCCCCAAGTACATTTAAAGCTAATCGATGGGATGGTTTATAATTGGGTGGCTCTTGCCCCACCTCGAAAAACTTCAAAATTGGCCAGAATAATGTTGTGAGCGTTTTTTTCATAAATTTACGTGTTTACTTTGCTGCTTATTATGTATTAAAGGTTAAATTGCACCATTAAAATATCATATTAATCAGGACGGAGCCTAATGCTAAATCTAAGTTAGTTATTAGCAGGTGCTAATAACTCTTAAAGTAGATACACAGAAAAAAAGCCATAAACTGGGGTGTTTTGGCCTTTAGAGTCCGTACAAACGGGGGACAACGTTTGTTAATGGGTTTCAGTTCCCAAACCACTTAATACTTGTACTTGGGTGATGTCGGTATCGCCTTTGATCACCTTGTGGATGGCATCCTGTACAAGGGTTCTCATTCCATCTTGCATTGCTTGTTGCTTAAGCTCAGCGACTGAAGAGCCTTTATAAACTAAACTTCGTAATTCGTTACTCATAGATAAAAGCTCGTGGACGCCAGTTCGGCCTTTATAGCCAGTATTGTCGCACTCTGGACAGCCTTTAGCGTGATAAATCTCTGTATCTTTGTGTAACCCTAATTCATCAATATACTGTTCACCATAATGACGTTTTATAAACGCTAACTCAGTGTCACTTAGCGTGTGTTTTTCTTTGCAGTGTGGACATAGTACTCGCACTAAACGTTGCGCTAGTATCCCTAGACAAGCGTCAGAGAAATTCACAGGGTCCATTCCTAAATCTAATAAACGAGTGATTGTTTCTGGGGCTGAGTTAGTGTGTAACGTTGATAAAACTAAGTGCCCGGTCAATGAGGCTTCAATTCCCGCACTGGCAGTTTCTTTGTCTCGCATTTCACCAATGAGAATTACATCAGGATCGGCACGTAGAAATGATCTCAATGCGCTCGCAAATGTGAAACCAATTTTGTGGTTCACCTGTACCTGCTGTAAGCGGTATTGCTTAATTTCAACTGGATCTTCTGCTGTCCATATCTTTTTATCTGGCGTATTTAGGTGGTTAAGTATGGCATGTAAGGTGGTTGTCTTTCCTGAGCCTGTCGGGCCAACAACCAGTAATATTCCATGTGGAATCGAAACCAAGTTTTTCAACTTTTGAACATTACGTTCAGCTAAATTTATCTTGTCTAAAGGCAATACATCGCCACTAGGTAATAGCCGCATTACTACGCCTTCGCCTGCCACGGTAGGAATAGTAGCGACACGAACATCGACTTTTTTACCAGACACATTAAAGGTTAATTTTCCATCTTGTGGAATACGCTTTTCAGCGATATTTAAGCCCGACATGATCTTAATTCTTGATACCAACGCATTATGATGTGATTCAGGTACTTGGTTTAAGTCCCTAACAATACCGTCTACTCGCATTCTAATAAGGGTAGGGCTACCATCTTCTGGGTCAACATGTATATCTGAGGCGTTTAAACGTTTTGCTTCGTACAATACACTTGAAACTAATCGGACAATGGCGGGTTCATCTTCGTTAACAAATTCTTCTGTTTTATCTACTATTCCTTCTGTAGTGTCGATTTCTCCTAAAATATCATCAAACTCATTACGAGACTCTTCTTCATCAGCCTCACCTAAATAAAGAAGTATTTTACTCGGTAAACTAAAGGCCAATTGGTAATTGTCTGTACCTAAGGCGTTTTCAATTTCCATTAGTAATGAAGTGTTGTTGGGTTCAAACATCAAAATAATGGTTTGTTCTTTATCGTCTTTAACAATAGCTACCATATTGTGTTTTAGGTATTCATTGTTAAGCTTTATATCAGTGTGAGATGCGTGGTATTGGGTTGGTAAATAATCAATATATTGTGCTTGGTAATATAAAGAAAGGGCTTCACCTATTTGCTCCTCTTTGATGTCATGTTCGGTATTTAAAAGGTAAGTGGCATATTTAATATTAGAGCTGTTTGATAGGTTATTAAGTACTTTAGGGTCTAATAATCCCTTATGTCCTAAGTACTCAAAAGGTTGTGATGTGCCACCTAGTTCATATTGGTAGGCCTCTCCGATGATTTTACTAACCTCTGTCGCTAGGGCTAAATCTTCATTATCAAAGCCACCACTTTCTTTATTTAATATTTCCATTACCCCCAACAGGATACCTTGATGCTTTATTGGCACACACAACATATTGGTTGTTTTAAAACGATGTAGTCGATCGTATTTTTTATCAAATTTTAATTTTGAATGAATAGCTTCGATAGACGCTCGGTCGTAGGGGTCATTTAAAAAAATTGATTGCTGCGCCACCGCAACGTACCCAGCTATTGATTGGGTGTTTAAAGGGAGTTTAATTTCTCGGGGATGAAAACCTGTTTTATGCCAACAGACTAAGTCTCTATTACGTGTTCGCCTTTGAAATAGAGATACACGTTGAGAATTAAATGCTGTTAAAATCAGTGGTTCAATATCAGTGAAGGCTGTTTCTAAATTTGGGTATTGATGTACGGTGGCATTAATACTTTCAATTAAGTTAGATCGCAATGACTCGTTTAGCATAGGTATGTCGCTTACTTTTATTTTTCGTTAAATTACGGTTTGTTGCTAAATATTTGCAACATTTACATTTTGGCCTAACTACTCTAGGACTGTATCCATTATCTTAGTTTAGGCTGGCCCATACTCGGTTAGTTGTCATAAGGCTGACCGTGGATTTTCTGAGACTAAATAGGGTTTAGATGAGTTGTCGTAGGTAGTTTCAGCACTATTGTCATTCTTTATATTTTTGTAATCGTAAACCTGTATAGTGTTATGGCCTAGAGTATGTGCTGTTTCTAGTGCAAATAAAGCTTGTGAAATTATTTCGTCAACGTCAATTATATTGTCTGGCTTAAACTCTGCAATACCAACACTTATTGTAATTTTTTCTAGCTCTTCAACCCCTGTTGATACGTGCTTTATGTTAGCATCGTTAATTAGTTGTGCCATCTTACTAGTAAATGCAATCGCTTCTTTCGTCGGTACATTAGGGGCGATAAGGCCGAATTTTTTATTGTCAAAGCAAGTCATATATTCTCCTCCTCTGTGGGTTGCATTACTTAATATTTTGGCTATGCGCTGCATACATTTTAATGTCTTTTCTTGCCCATAATGAGCTCGGTACTCATCAAAAAAATCTACCTCAATAATAGCTAAACTAAGGTTGTTTCCTACTCGTTTGGCTCGTCTAATCTTTTCATCAATCATTAAATCAAAGAATCGTCGGTTGTATATGTTATTTGACAAATCGATGAATGAATTGCTCTCGAGCTTGATAAGTTTTTGTTTATTTTTTTGAATTTCTATATTCAACATCCGAGTTGAAGCTACCGCGCTATTATAGACGCCATTTAAAGTAAAGGTCAGTATTAAGAATATAGATGTAAACAGTGTAATTCCTATCGCTAATTCAATACCGAAAGGTACTGAAAAATAAATTATTACACCGCAAAATGGCAAGACTGTAGGTAGTACTACCCCAATCATCGTCTTTCTAGAATTTAGATTTGTTATGACTAAGCAAGACAATTGCATGGTCAGTATAAGCGCTACTGCTAGTGTTAGTTGTGTGTTGTTCAATAATGCAGTATAGCAATAGCCAACACTGAAAACTGAAGCAAACAACACATTGATTGCCGCGTAAATGTTCTCCCATTTTGGATAGTTACGATTGCTGTCACTTATTTTACTGTTAAACATCGACTTTGCTATAAGACTAAGTACGACTACGACAATAAACCCTGCAGCCCACTTGTACAGGAAGGGAGCATCTATTTCGGTGCGTGTAATATAGATGAGTAAAGCGGCAACCAAAAAATATACCGAAATTAAACTTATATAGGCAGCATACAATGTTATTACCCTTGATTGTGTGGCTTCTTCATTTGCATGTATCATCATATTTATTACCCTGATCCGTATTTTACAGATTTATACAAAGTTAAGGCGTTGGCTTTTCCTGTAAAAAGGATATTGAAAGTAAACGTCATAGTTGTCATTGAGTTAACCATAAGACAAAGTTATCTCTTTTACCGTTTATGTTTTCATACCCTTTTATTGCATTCGATAAGCTAAAACCCATTAATCTTCGATTGTTTTTTTGACTATTTTTAGGCTGTTTAAGGTGGTTATTATGTTGGGTAAAGGCAGAAAATATGCGGTGTATGTAAATTTATTTACTTTAGGGATGATAAACGCCTACATGATTTTTTAACTTTTCTAGAAGACCGGCCCATTTATACATTGGGTATATTTTTTATGACGCTCTATACGTATAACTATATTCTAACGCTCATTCACAAAACTTATAGTTAACATATCCTTATTATCCTGACTCCCGTCAATTTTTTGTGTATAAAAAATATACACGCACAGTTTTGAGGCGCTTAATGGTGCAGAGGATAAGTATTTTCTAATTGCCATTGTTGATGAAAATATAAACAAGCTAAATATTAACGGACGAAGGACAAGAATATAATGGTTTCAGAATTACAACCCGAAATGATAGAAAGTACCACAGATGAAAAAGTACGTATTTATTTAACATCTATTGGTCTCACTGGCGTAGCCAATATTTTTTATAACCCGAGTTTTGATGAATTGTTTATAGCTGAAACTGATGAAGCCTTGAAGGGATTTGAAAAGGGGACGTTAACTAATTCGGGAGCCATTAATGTTGATACCGGTATATACACCGGACGCTCTCCAAAAGATAAATTTATTGTCAAAGATGACACCACCAAAGACACAGTGTGGTGGAGCACCAAAGAAAATGGTAATGATAATAAACCTATTGACATGAAAACCTGGGAGCACCTTAAAGATATTAGTCAAAAACAATTGTCTAACAGTGATTTGTATGTAGTCGACGCCATATGTGGTGCCAATGAAAATACAGCATTGAACGTTAGATTTGTTATGCAAGTCGCGTGGCAAGCACACTTTGTTAAAAACATGTTCATCCGGCCAACAGCAGCGCAGCTAGAAGACTTTGAACCTGATTTTGTAGTAATGAACGCATCAAAAACCTCTGATCCAGATTTTAAAGAATACGGTACAAACTCAGAGACCTTTGTTGCCTTCAACATGACTGAAAAAATGCAGCTTATCGGTGGTACTTGGTACGGCGGTGAAATGAAAAAAGGTATGTTTTCTATGATGAACTACTTTTTACCGCTGCAAGGTATTGCTTCTATGCACTGTTCAGCTAATGTCTCTAAGAATGACGATACGGCTATTTTCTTTGGCCTCTCTGGTACCGGAAAAACCACTTTATCAGCTGATCCTAACAGAGCGTTAATCGGTGATGATGAGCATGGTTGGGACGATGATGGTGTGTTTAACTTCGAAGGTGGCTGTTATGCCAAAACTATTGATTTGGACCCTAACAAAGAGCCAGAAATTTATAACGCTATTACACGAAATGCCCTATTAGAAAACGTAGTGGTTAAAAATGGGGTTCCAGATTATTTTGATGACTCTAGAACCGAAAACACCAGGGTTTCGTATCCTATTGAGCATATTGAAAATCGTGTGAAAGGTGTTAGTAAGGCTGGGCATGCAAAAAAAGTTATCTTTTTAACGGCAGATGCATTTGGTGTGTTTCCTCCAGTATCTAGATTAACCAGCCAACAGGCTAAATATCATTACTTGTCGGGCTTTACAGCAAAACTGGCAGGTACTGAGCTCGGTATTAATCATCCTACTCCAACATTTTCATCATGCTTTGGGCAGGCGTTTTTAAGTGTGCACCCAACCCAATATGCTGAAGTTTTAGAGCAAAGAATGAATAATTCTGGGGCAACGGCCTATCTTGTGAATACCGGTTGGAATGGTACAGGTAAGCGTATTAGCCTAGCTGACACACGAGCGATAATAGACGCCATCTTAAGCGGAGAGGTTGAAAATGCAGAGTGTGAGGTAATGCCTTATTTTGAGTTGGCGTTTCCTACATCACTAACCGGGGTAGACAGCAGTATTCTTGACCCACGTAGTACTTACGAGGATGCAACTCACTGGGATACCAAAGCACAAGAACTAGCTAAATTGTTTATAAATAACTTTACTAAATTTACTGACAATGAAGAAGGTAAAGTATTAACCCAATCAGGCCCACATTTATAATTTTTTTGAGTTATACTTTCTAAGTTGATGCCCAACCGTCAACTGTTAAGCCAATTGAATTTTTATGAATTCAGTTGGCTTTTTTTTGTCCAAAAATTGTTATTGGTGTGACTCTATGATTTATGTGTCGCTGACATCTTTTTAGGCATGTGAGTGCTATGTCGATGTAAGTTCGGTAGTTCTGTCCTTTTTATCTTAAAAATTCATCTAAAAATCATATACTTTGATAGACTAAAGCTCTTAATGGATAGCTTCACGAAAAGTTAGTTTATTTATGTTGTATTTGATTCAGTCAAACAAAATGGAATGCCTTGCTGATAGTTTGATTAGCTGTCTGCAAGAAACCTCTGAGCAAGGATTATCGGTATTTGAAGCTGAGCAGGTACTAGTGCAAAGCCCGGGTATGTCGCAGTGGCTGAAAATTCAAATTGCTGAAACGTTAGGGATTGCCGCCAATATTGATTTTCCGTTGCCGTCTAGTTTTATCTGGCAATTGTATCAAGCACATATTCAAGACTTACCTGATCAATCTGCCTTTACCAAGGCCAATATGACATGGAAGTTAATGGCTATTTTACC
Source organism: Paraglaciecola sp. (assembly GCF_039943935.1). Taxonomy (GTDB): domain Bacteria; phylum Pseudomonadota; class Gammaproteobacteria; order Enterobacterales; family Alteromonadaceae; genus Paraglaciecola. The sequence continues at coordinate 10,236 of NZ_JBDUZQ010000003.1, read as the reverse complement.
CAGCTTATTTGATGACACTAACTTTGATCCAATAAAAGCATACCTTGTCGATGCGCCCCAGTTAAAGTTGTATCAGCTTGCTTCAAAAATTGCCGATGTTTACGATCAATATTTAGTCTACCGACCTGAGTGGATCAACCACTGGGAGGCTGGGTTTAATGATTTACCGGATAATCATGACGCAAGTATTTGTGAGGCTCACCCTTGGCAACCAATTTTATGGCGTGCCTTAGTCAGAAATAGTAAAGAACTAGGTGAATCTCCATTTCATCGCGCTAATCTTCACAATAGTTTATTAGAAAAACTCTCCGCTAGCTCGCAAGGTTCAGCTAAGCCATTGATGGTGTTTGGTATTTCGGCAATGCCATTACAACAGTTAGAGGTACTTAAGGCATTGTCTGATACACGAGATGTGCTGATATTTTGGTTTAACCCCAGTCAACATTATTGGGGAGATATTGTTGATAAGAAAACCCAAGAAAAAGTGCTTTTAAAAACCTTAGACCCCAAAAATAGCTCTAGCGGTGAGCAATTAGGGGCTGAATTTCTAGATGTGGGTAATCCTTTGCTTGCGTCTTGGGGTAAATTGGGGCGCGATTATCAAGATATGTTACTGGGACTTGATTTACAGCAACAAGATTGTTTTATAGAAACTGAACCACAGAGCTTGTTGCAACATATCCAAAGTGACGTAAATAACCTGACCTTTAGAAGCACTAATCAAGCCCTTGATGCTAATGAACTTTTATCAAATGGTGAGCAACACCCAAAAATAGAAATTGAGTCAAACGACAACTCATTGCAAGTCCATGCTTGTCACTCAAAAGTCCGTGAGCTTGAAATACTCCATGATCAATTGCTAAAACGTTTTAATGATAACCCAGATTGGCATCCAGGTGATGTCATAGTCATGATGCCTGATGTAGCCAGCTACGCGCCTTTTATCGAAGGAGTGTTTGGTGCTGTGGATAGTGACTTAACAATTCCTTACGCTATTTCAGACCGTAACCTTGGTCAGGTATCGCCGTTACTAGCCAGCTTTTTACAATTGATGAAGCTACATCAAAGTCGCATTACGTTATCAGAAGTTTTGTCATTGTTAGAAGTTCCGGCTATTCAACGTAGGTTTAGAATCGATTCACAAGAGTTTGAATTGTTACAACACTGGTTAACTGATGCTGGGGTTCGATGGGGCTGGGATGAACAAGATAAAGTTCGTTGGGATCTCCCTCCAGAGTCGCAAAATACCTGGGTGTTTGGCTTACAACGATTGTTAGCGGGCTATGCTATGTATAGCCATAACTTATATCAAGGTAGCCAAGGTAACCTATCTGCTTATGCTGACATTGAAGGCCAACAGGCAGCGGCGCTAGGTAAGTGCTATCAATTCACAGGTTTACTGTTACAAGTATTAGCATTTTGCCAACAGCCACATGCTTTGCAAACCAAAATTGATAAAGCCCTCTATTTTTTAGAAGAAGTATACGAGGCCGATGATATCGAGCAAACAGATTTACAAATTTTAAGAGAAACCCTAGAGAAACTGTCTGCACACAATGAGCAATATCCCCACGATGTGGAGCAAGATATATTTGTAAGTGAGTTGCAACAAAACATTCAAGAAAAAGGCGTTGGGCAACGATTTTTAGCTGGGTATGTTAATTTTTGTACGTTAATGCCAATGCGAAGTATCCCTTTTAAAATGGTATGTTTGTTAGGTATAAATGATACCGACTACCCTAGACAAAGCGTACCCATGGGCTTTGATTTGATGCGTTTAGCACCAGTTAAACGTGGTGATAGATCGCGGCGTTTAGATGACCGCTATTTGTTTCTAGAAGCCTTGTTATCTGCACGAGAGCAATTATATTTTAGCTACCAAGGGTTTAGCCAAAAAGACAATAGTCCTTTAGCGCCATCAATTTTACTCAGTGAGTTATTAGAATACTGTCAACATGGGTTTAGCGTAAAAGGGCAGTTGTCATTAGAGCCAAAAGAAACAGAACAAAACCTATTTGCCCATTTAATTTATCATCATAAGTTGCAGCCCTTTGACAAGGCTTACTTTGCAGGTGGACTGGAACATAAAACAAATGAATCAGCTGCGTCGTTTAGTTTCAATCGCAAGCAACAACTTATTGCAGACCAAATTGATAAACCTGTACACGCAAATACATTTAATGATGAGCCATTAGCTAATATGGCAGAGCAGGCTGCAAGCTCAGCATCAGATGAAGAAGCAGCTAAGCAGCTACTGTTAGAAGATTTAATTCAGTTTTTTAACAACCCAGCTAAAGGGTTTATCATGCATCGCTGGCAGTCTCGCTTCTACTCATTAGGGGATGTGAATAGCGATGAAGAGCCATTTGCTTTTGATGGGTTAGACAAATACATACTCATGGACAGATTAGTGCAAGATAATCTTAAAGCACTCACTCAACCAGAATCAGCAGCGGCTGACCAAAACCTGTTATTAGACCAATTAAGAGCCGAAGGTAAGTTACCTAGTGCGCTTATAGGGAATGTAGCCTTAAGGCCACTGATTAAACAAAGTACTGATTTGGCAAACAAGATTATTGAGGTGAGTCACTCTAGCGCAGACTTACTCGACACAGCTAAGATGTACTCAGTACAAAGTGTTGATATTGACCTTATGCTAGATAAGCATGTATTAACAGGCAGAGTATACACGCTGTATGGCCCCAATTTATTACTGTGGCGCAGTGGTAAGTTAAGAGCAAAAGACCGTATCGAGTTGTATTTACAATGGTTAGCGTTATGTGCTCAAGAGGGCAAGTTTTCGTTAGATAAGGGATACTACATCAGTACAGATAAACCATACATTTTACCTGTAATTGAGCAGCAACAGGCTATTGATACATTAAACCTATGGGCAGAATACTGGCAAAAAGGGCTGACACAAGTATTACACTTTTATCCTGAAGCTGCATGGCAATGGCTTAAAACCCAAGATGTAGCTAAAACTCTTGCTACATTTGAAGGTAACAACTTTTCTAAAGCAGAGGGCGAAGAGGCTCATATTCAAAGGGTGTGCCCTGATTTAAGTCAGTGCATTGATGAGCTCAAAGAAGTGACCGATAAGCTCTTACTGCCACTATTTGAGATTGGGGGCGGTAAATGAGTACTGAAAATAGCCTAATCACTTCTTCTATAATGCAACCATTAGAGCCATTATTATTTCCCCTGTATGGACCCTCGTTAATAGAAGCAAGTGCTGGTACCGGTAAAACCTACACAATTGTAAATTTATACTTAAGGCTATTACTTGGCAGAGGTTGTGCTGCTCTTGGTGTAGAACAAATTTTAGTGGTCACCTTTACCAATGCAGCAACAGGGGAGCTAAAAGAGCGGATCAGGCAGCGCCTCAGAGACGCATACTTGGCTTTTTATGGTAAAACTAGTGATGACCCATTTATCGCGCAGCTTATTGAGCAAAGCGATAACCTTGAATTAGATTGCCAACGTTTGTCTTTAGCCAGTAAGCAAATGGATGAAGCCGCTGTGTATACCATTCATGGCTTTTGTCATAAAGCGCTGACCGAGCATGCATTTGAAAGTGGTGCTATGTATGAACAAAGCTTTATTTTGGATGAAAGCGAATGGCTCCAAATGGCTGCAGAAGATTACTGGCGTAAATACATTACTACTCTTGAGCCTGCTACCTTAGAGATATTACTAAAACAGTGGGCAACGCCACACAGTATGCTGACCAGCATCGCTAGACTATTAAATCAGCATGCTGTTCCTTGCCGAACCTTTAGTATTGAGGGGGCCATAACCAGCGTCCAAGAGTATGCCGCGCAAGTGGCAAATATTAAAAGCTGGTGGATCAGTGAAAACATCAGTGAACAATTAAGCAAAGCCAAGCTAAACGGCCGAAGTAAACTATCTAAGTCTTCATTATTACAAGATATGCAGGAATTTTGCTGTGGCCAAATGTTACAAATTGATTTTGATAAAGATGGCTGGAGCTTGTTTTTCCCTGAGAAAATTCAAAAGGCGACGAAAAAGGGCAGTGCCGACTTATCCCATCTAGATTTTAGCCGTTTTGAAACATTACAAAGTTTACTCGAGCACTGCCAAGACAATATCAATATGGCCTTTAGTCAAGATGCCATGGCTAAGGTATCAGCAAATCTAGCCTCTCATAAACAAAGGCTACATTTGCTATCGCCAGAAGACTTGCTTGTTGGGCTGCAGAGCGCCATACGTCAGCAAGCAACAGATGACGTTACAAGTAAAGCTAATCAGCAGAGTTTGGCTCACACTATTCGCAGTAATTTTCCTGCCGCTTTGATAGACGAATTTCAAGATACCGACCCAATACAATTTGAAGTGTTTCAAGGTATTTATGGTTTAGACAATGAAAATAGCCATACCTGTGAATCAAATAGCCCTTGCTGGATCATGATTGGTGATCCTAAGCAGGCTATTTACGGGTTTCGTGGGGCTGACATATTTACCTACATTAAAGCGAAACAATGGGTTGCAAAAGACAGGCACTTTACCTTAGCCACTAACTGGCGTTCGGCACCTAAATTAGTTGATGCCATTAATCAGGTTTTTAACACTAGCCGAAAAGGCTTTTTGTTTGATCAGAGTATACCGTTTCAAGAGGTGAATGCAGGGCGAGACATTGCAGGGTTAAATGTGCAAGGCAAGCCTGTTGAATGCTTGGATTTTCTTCATTTACGTAGTGAGGAAAACCGACCTATGTCAGCCAATGATGCATTTCAAAAGCTAGCGATTGCAACGGCGAACCAAATATCAGACTGGTTAACCTTAGCTGCCAAAGGCGAAGCTGATCTTAATGGTAAAACCATCACTGCAGCAGATTGCTGCGTGTTAGTACGTAATCGAAATGAAGCTCAAATAATTAAAAATGCGTTAGCGGCCGTAAATGTTGCCAGTGTGTTTTTGTCTCGCACCAGTGTATTTGCCACCCAAATTGCCACGGATTTACTTAGACTTTTAAAGGCACTAAGCCAGCCAATAGATGAGCGGTTGTTAAAAACAGCTTTATTGAGTGAAATGTTTGCGTTTAATGCAAAAGACTTAGATGAGCTATTTAATGATGAATCCCGTTGGCAAGAAATTTTAGAGCTGAGGATATATTGGCATCAGACGTGGGCAAAACACGGCATCATTAAAGCCATTAACCAAGTCTTGCACTACTTTAATGTTGAACAAAGGTTAATCAAATACTTTAGTGATGGACTACGTCGCATAACAGATTTACGTCATCTTAGTGAGCTTTTACAACAGCAAAGTATGCAACTAGTGGGTGAAGCTCAACTTATTCATTGGTACGAAAACTGTTTACTAGAGCCTGATCACCAAAGCGACAGTCAACAAATGCGTTTAGAAAGTGACGCAAACTTGGTGCAGATTATTACGTTTCATTCATCTAAAGGTTTAGAGTTTCCTCTGGTATTTATGCCCTTTGCATGTAGCTATAAAAGCACTAAAGAAGCCCTCTATCATAATGATCAGCAAGTGCTTGAAGTAGACTTTTTAACGCAAGAGCAAAACCTACAAAAGGCGGATTTTGAACGTTTAGCAGAAGATATTCGTTTGTTTTACGTAGCGGTTACCCGTGCCATATATTATTGCAGCGTAGGGGTGTGGAATATAAGTCTGGGCACCAGTAAAAAAGAATCTGGATTTGCACTGTCTGCCCTTGGTAGTTTATTGATGTTTACAAAAAACGACCCAGAAAAGGCAGAGAGTGCGCTTAACATTACCGATGAGGCGATTGCCGCACGTATTGAATATTTGGTGACAAGCGCAGATGTGTCATACCACCCATTTACTCAAGTAGAGTTTGCTCCTGCGACTACAACCAATACGGTAATAGTTAATCAAAGTAACTTACAAACTCTGGCACTATCAAAGCCCGTGAACCGTATATGGCGCTTAACTAGTTATTCTGCCATTAGCAGCCAACAGGTACATTTAGACATGCCCGCTCCTGGGCAAGATGAAGGTACAGACTCGCCCGCTGACAATACAGGGTTTGAAGAAGACGAACTGAACCTTGAGGGTGATTCGCTCGAGCAGGCACTTGAAGCCCAACAAATAGAACAGACTCCTTTTAGTTTTGAGCGTGGTGCCAATGCAGGGTCGTTTTTGCATGGAGTGTTAGAGAACATAGACTTGCAAAAGCCTGAACAGTTAGCAGAGGTTATCACTAAGCAATCAACCTGGTATGGCATTGACGAAACGTGGCACGGCTGTCTAGACATGTGGTTAAGAGATGTTTTGAGTAGTCCGTTTACTATAGAAAACGAAGATGCTGACCTAACTACCGGACTTAGCCTTGATAAGCTTGCGCCCAACCACATAAAGGTAGAAATGGAGTTTCATATGCCATTGCATCAAGTAAAGGTAAGTGACTTTAATAAGATCATTAATCAATACACTCAACATCATACTCGCGATTACCAGTTTGAAGAGCTTAACGGCATGATCAAAGGTTTTATCGATTTAATGTTCGAATTTAATGGCAAGTTCTATGTAGCTGATTATAAGTCTAACCATTTAGGTGACAGTTTTGACGACTATCACCAAGGCGCAATGGAAAAAGCCATGACCGACCATGATTACCATTTACAAGCCATTCTTTATACCTTGGCACTACATCGTTGGTTAGGTTACAAACTCCCCAATTATAATTACAGCACTCACATAGGCGGCGCGTATTATTTGTTTTTGCGAGGCATGAGCCAAAACCAACCAGGTAACGGCGTGTACTTTGCTTTACCTGAACAATCTATGATAGAGCAACTAGATACACTGTTTTCGGGCGAAAATAGTACAAGGGATTCGGAGCACAGTACAACCAAACATGAAACGGTAAACACCACTCAACAAGGGCAACTAGACCTATGGTAACCTTATTATGTTAATGCAGACTCAAACTAACCTTCAATTAACAGCCGCGTTAGATAAACTGCTGAAGGTGTCTAAAATTCGGCCCATAGATTTAGCATTTGCTGATTTTATTTATAGTGAAGAGACCAATTTACCGCAGCCGGCTAGAGAGTGTATTTGCCTGCTCGCAGCATACTTGAGTGCGCAATCTGGAGGCCAACATACTTGCGTTAATACCAGTACATTAGACCAGCCATTTTTGGGTGTGTATGTGTTTCCCGAAGCTAGTGTATTGCAAGGTTATTTGCAACAAGCTCACACCATACAAAGCATAACCACAGAGCAAAGTAGTGATAATTTAAACGCGAAACCCATAGTTATGGAAAGCGGGCAGCTGTATTTGCACCGATATTGGCAATATGAATCGGAGCTTGCGGCTATTATTCGTCACAAAGCTGCGATTAGCCATACCTTAGATATTTCCCAAGCAAAACAGTTATTAAATCGCCTTTTTATAAACACCGCATCCCATAGTCAGCTTGATACCCCACAGACTCTAGATTGGCAAAAAGTCGCGGTGTGCATTGCAGCAAGCCAACGACTAAGTTTTATAACAGGTGGCCCAGGTACAGGGAAAACAACAACCGTGACCCGTTTACTTGCTTTGTTACAAGGCTTGGCATCAAAGGATGTACTCCGTAAAGGCAAGCCTTTAACTATCCAGTTAGTTGCTCCAACCGGAAAAGCCGCTGCTAGATTGACCGAGTCGATTAGTGCCGCCAAGCTAAAATTACCCAGTGATTTACAGCAAAATTTACCAGAGCAATGCCAAACTATTCATAGATTATTGGGGGCAAAACCTCAAAGCCCATACTTTAAAGCCGATGCCAGTAACCCAATACATTTAGATGTGCTCGTACTAGACGAAGCCTCGATGGTTGACTTGCCTTTAATGGCAAAATTATTTGCAGCATTGCCAACTCATGCGCAAGTAGTTTTATTAGGTGACCAAGACCAGCTTGCCTCTGTAGAAACGGGTAGTGTGTTATCTGATATATGTGCTGCGTGCGAGTCACCAAAAGATACCATTGAATCGTTAGGTCTTTATAGTGAAGGTGTACAGCAAACATTAATTGAGCTGATGGATTTACCCAATAGCGTGTTACCTTTAGCTAGCAATCACACCCCGTCTGCTATTCAAAATAACCTAGTAAAATTATTAAAAAGCCACAGATTTAAAAACGATAGTGGCATAGGGCAACTGGCAAAACATATCAACACAGGGCAGGGGGCAAAGTGTTTTTCATTATTAAATGGCACTGAATTCACCGATATTGACTGGTATCACCCAAACCAAAGCAGCCCACCGGCCGTGGCTAACGAAATTCTAAAAACCTTGATTGTTAAACTGTTACCTGTTTACCAAGCTTACATACAAGCACTGCAAGATGGCGACATACGCCAAGGGTTTAATATTTTGCAAACTCAGCAAGTGTTATGTGCTCAAAAAAGCGGCTTTTGGGGAGTGAATCAGCTTAATAACCTCATTGAAAACGAATTGCACAAACAAGGATTAATAGATACCAGCAAAGACTTTTATATTGGCCGCCCTGTGATGCTTTCAAAAAATGACCATCAACTTAAGCTATTTAACGGGGACATAGGTTTAGTTATGGCTGATCCCAATAATCCAAACCTTACCAAGGTATGGTTCATTACGCCAGAAGGCGAGTTAAGAGGGTTGTTGCCAAGTCGTCTACCGAGTGTTGAAACTCTTTACGCGATGACTATTCACAAAAGCCAAGGCTCAGAATTTGACTCAGTCTATTTATGCCTTCCGCCAATTACCCCTAACAATCAAGGGCGCGGTTTAAATCGAGAGTTGATATACACAGGGCTTACCCGAGCTAAAAAAGAATTTATGTTATTCGCAGAGCAAAAAGCCTTAAGTGTGAGCTTAAGACAACAATGTGTACGAGGTAGTGGGCTAGCAGATAGGTTGGGTGAGCCTTAGGATAATAAATCTACGGGGCTAATGGTACCCGCTCTACGATTACCTACTACATGGGTGTAAATCTCTGTTGTTCGCAAATCAGAGTGGCCTAATAACTCTTGTAAAGTACGAATGTCGTTGCCAGCTTGTAGTAACTTAGTTGCAAAAGAATGCCGAAAAGTATGAGCGGTAACCCGCTTTACTACACCACTTTTATGGACCGCACTTCTTAACGCTTTTGAATAAGATGTCTCGTGTATATGATGGCGGCTTATGTATCCATCAACAGGATGGATACAGCGATTAATAGACGGAAATACATATTGCCAACTCGCTTGTTTAGCTGCATTTCCATATTTTCGAATAAGTGATGGTGGTAATGAAGCTAAACCAAAGCCTTCATCCACATCTTTTTTATGTTGCTGTAAACTTATATCAATTTGTCTTTTTTATAGGATCGGTAAGCGAGTCAGGAAGTAATGTATAACGGTCTTTCTTTCCTTTGCCCCTAAAAATAAAGATAGAACGATTGATGAAATCAATATCTTTTACACGTAGGCGTAATGCCTCATGAACTCTTAATCCACATCCATATAGTATTGCTGTTATTAACCAATGTTTACCAGATAGTTGTTGCAACACAGCTTTTACTTCTTCTGAATTAAGCACTGTGGGTAGGTTTTTAGGCGCTTTAGCATAACCGTACTTTAAATTGATGATGTCTTTCTTTATGACGTGCTTATACATAAATATGAGTGCACACAAGGCTTGGTTTTGAGTGGCAGCACTAACCCCACGATTTGTTGCAAGATAATTTAAAAAATGTTCAATCTCTGGATTATTAAGTGTTTCAGGATGTCTCATACTATTAAAACGAATAAAGTATCTAGCCCAATACAAGTAACTTTTTTCAGTTTTCAAACTGTATTGTTTTGTTCTTATTTCTGTTCGAATTGCCTCGATAAAAGCTGACATAATTTACTCATTTGTTATACTGTTTGTTTATACAGTTATAATGCGTATTTTAAAATTTTCCATTTTTCACTGTTATTATTTGTGAAAAAATATAATTGAAAATAGACCAATTAATTTTATCTCATTGTTTTTGTTGAAGTTAATAATCTTAGTGAAAATATAATATTCTGTATTTATCCAGACTCGTGATTTCTACATGGTTCGCTAATAAAAAATTTACCTTTAAAAGCTAATAAGTATATGAAAAGATGAAATAAATTAATTGCCAGAATCATTATTCTGTTTATTCCTAAAGTGGCTTAAACGTGCGGTCTGGCTAATATACTGTTATGTGTTTTTGTAGTTTGGGTGACAGCCTAAATATTAAAGGATTA
>NZ_JBDUZQ010000002.1:0-61954 GCF_039943935.1 Paraglaciecola sp. | reverse complement strand
CTCACCCGTCCGCCACTCGACATCATCTAGCAAGCTAGACATGTTTCCGTTCGACTTGCATGTGTTAGGCCTGCCGCCAGCGTTCAATCTGAGCCATGATCAAACTCTTCAATTAAATATTTCGAAAATATGAATTTTTTTGGTAAACATCCACTAAGTGAATGTCCACACAGATTGTCTTGTTCTAATTGTTAAAGAGCATTGCTAACTTCGTTAGCGGCTTAAGCTGTCCGTAGACCCTCTTAAGCGGGAGGCGTATAATACGCCGTTAAAACTTGATGTCAACATTTTAATTTAAATACTTCAAATTAAATCTCGCTACATCCCGCTTCAAATATACCTCTTAAGTATATGCAACAAACTAAGAAATCTTAATCTATTACCGAAGACCTAAGTTGTATTAACCGGTCTCCCTTGAAGCGAGGGCGCATTATAGAGACAACACATTCCTATGCAACACTTTATTTCGTTTTTTATCTCAACCGTCTACTTTTCAAACAAAACGTACTATCTTTAAACAATTGCAACTATTTGGAATGTAAAAAGGGCATTCATTGAAATGAATGCCCTTTAAATTTAATCTTCTAGTGATACAAAAGAAGGAATTAAAACACCTATAAAAACCGTCTATTCTTTTTTACCGTCTTTATTGTTGTCTGATTCACTTAGTTCTATTTCTTCCCCATCACCCACTACGTCTTCTAACCTAACTTTATCCACCATTCTAAACGTATTAACAGGTCCAGCGAGTGCATATAATAGGAATACAATAAATAGTACTAACGCAGGTTCTGTTGCCACCACTACAAATATTAACAAAATTAGCAAGAGCACTACAAACGGAACCTTGCCGTGCCAATTTAGCTCTTTAAACGAGTTATATTTAAAGTTACTCACCATTAGTAAACCTGAAATCCCTGTTATTAATGCAACAACAATTTCGTAATCTTGCCCGTCAACATTATATTCAACCCCTACCCAAATAAGACCTGCAACTAACGCTGCCGCGGCTGGGCTCGCCAAGCCTTGAAAAAATCGGCTATCTGCAATCCCTATTTGTGTGTTAAAACGAGCTAACCTTAATGCAGCCCCAGCTACATATATAAAAGCAGCCAACCACCCAATTTTACCTAATCCTGCTAACCCCCAATTGTAAGCAACCAATGCAGGAGCAACACCAAAAGATACCATATCAGCCATAGAGTCATACTCAGCACCAAACTCGCTTTGTGTATTTGTGATTCTAGCGACCCTACCATCAAGGCCGTCAAAGATCATTGCCACAAAGATGGCTACAGCAGCCGCTTCAAAACGACCATTCATTGAAGACACGACTGCAAAAAATCCTGAAAAAAGTCCAGCGGTCGTTAGTAAATTCGGTAAAAGGTAAATACCTTTACGCTTCGGCTCTATCATTAAAAGACTCCTAAAAATGGGTCACCAGCATAACATAATGACCATGAAGTCTGCGATAGCATGGCCCCAATTAAGCAAGTAAAGCTTATAAATTCGATCATTGATTACTAAATTATATGTTATTCGCTTAAGAAAGAATTCAGGTAAACCTATAAGGTTTATTAGTGCAATACAGTAAATAGTATACTAATTATGTGATTTACATACGCAATTTTATATTCAAAATCTGCAATATCGTAAATAATATCTAGAGCATTTTGCTACTCAAAATATGTCAGCATACTTTACAGAAGTATTTTAAACATCTAAATTAAAACAAAAAAACCATATAAAACAATCACATGAAAAGCGGCACACAATATGCTTACCAAGAGCACGAGAAGTTAATTTACTTAATAGTGTATCTACTATGAAGTTTAAGTAAGGAAAACCTATGATTTTTACAAAAAATAAATTTATTGTGTCTACGCTGTTAATGTTTTTTGCATCAACATCTATGAGTTATGCAGAGTCAACCACATGGGTATTCGAGACGGGTGCAAGTGAGTATGATGTTGACAGTTATACCAGCGAATTTGGTAATCAACTGTCTGTCGATAGTGATAACGACGGCACAGCTGACTTAACTATTGAAGCATGGGCAAGCACTGGCTGTGGATTATATTGCGGCAATGACAATGAAGTTGAGCAAGGTTATGCCTCAACAAATGCTTGGGGGTTATTAAATAATAACTTAGATGAAGGCCTATCAAATAACTCATCTCATACAGTTGATAACAAAGGTGGTGACGTTGATATGATGCTTCTTTCCTTTACTGAAAGTACCGCATTAACAGGTATTGATTTAGGCTGGGCATATAATGATACTGATATTTCAATAGCAGCTTTTTCAAATTTGCCTACACTAAGCGGTAATACATGGGCAGAAATAGCAACACAATCAATATTTTCAGCAAGCTTTAGTAATATAGGTACGAGCCCGTACACATTAGTAAATGAAGTCTCAAACGTAGTTGTGGAAGCACAATACTGGTTAGTAGGAGCATACACATCTGTATTTGGTAATCTAGGTAGTAACGACGACAGCTACGACGATAGAATTAAGATTGCTTCTATCACTACGGAAACAACGGCTTCCACTCCAGTAGCAGAAGTACCAGAGCCTTCAACTATAATGTTCTTTGCTTTGTTTGGTTTAATTTTGGTGTCACGCCGAAAAGCTACCAAATAATTATTTTTGTTCACTCGTTTAAAAGCTCACTCTATATAGTGAGCTTTTTAATTTGTTCTACAATAATACTGAGTTAAGATAACCTTTAGTATGCGTACTCAAAAACGTTAAAAGCCATGGTATGCTTATAAACTTAAAAAGCACCGTCAATTCCCACATTAGAATTAAATGGAGCACCTTTGACCTCTATTCCATTACCTAAGTATCTTGTATACTTTTTCTTTTTAGCTACATCATTGTCAATATCTGCGAATACAGCAGAAGATTATGAGAAAGCACTGCTATCATTTCACGAGCAAGAATTCAAAACATCTTATATTCATTTAAAAAACGCATTACAAGAAACTCCAACCCACTTACCTTCTAAGTTATTAATGGGGAGGATCTTTTTAATAGATGGTGAAGTAGAGGCTGCAATCATTGAATTTGAAGAAGTCTTAAAAGCAGGAGCTGATAAAAATTTAGTGATATCACCATTAGCAAACGCTTATTTAATATCAGGAAAGTTAGACAAGTTAATCTCATTAGATATCCCATTAAACGCCAATCGCGAAGTTCAGCTCGATTTATCTCTTTTGAAAGCAAATGCTTACCTCCAGAAAAATGATTACATACTAGCAACACAACAATTTGAGAGAGCAAGAAAAAAATTCGGAGATGATATAAGAGTAATAAATGGTCTTGCTCAAATGGCTTTATTAAATAAAAATTTGGTCAACGCGAGAACAATAGTTAAGCAAGCTTTAGTAAAAAATCCATTTAATGCACAGAGTAAAATGTTAAATGGCCTGATATATCAAGCTGAAAAACAATATACAAAAGCGTTAGCCGAGTTTGAAGTGGCCTACCGATACGCCCCTAAAGATCCAGCGGTAATGAGAGCTTTAGCAAGTAGTTACGCCCAAACAGGAAATATTAGTAAAGCAAGTAAGCTCATTACAGACATAGAATCTCAAGGCAAAGCAGGACTACAAGTAAAATTACTTAAAGCCCGCCTCTTAGCTATATCTCAACAAAATGAAGATGCTGATGCCATACTATCTGAAATAAGCCAAACACTAAGTTTAATAGACAAAGAAAGCGGACATTACATATCTCAAGCTAGCCTTGTAGGGGGTATCACCGCATACATCAATCAAAATTATGATGTAACCGTTCGAGAACTTAAACGTTATTTAAAGGATGAAGAGCCATCTGCAGAGTTAATTGCAATGTTAGCAGAAGCCCTTATACGCACTAATGATGCTAAAGAAGCTATTCAGCTACTAGAGCGCCATGAAGCTATTATTTTAGAAAATACTCAAATTGCGTCATTATCTTGTGATCTTTATCTGTCAAATAACAATCTTTTCAAATGCGACTCTTTAGTTCAGCAGTTAAAACAAAAATATGGCGAAACACAGTTTATTTTATTACTCGAAGCTAAATTACTGGCCCGTCGTCAACGCCCTCTAGATGCCCTAAACATTTTGAATATGAAAATGGTAAACAATGACAGCCCTGACACCCTAATATTTAAAACAAGTCTCCTTGCAAGTATAGGTAAATATGAAGAAGCCCTAGAAAATGCAAAGATTCTACTTGCATCCTCGCCTGACAACCTAACTTATCTAAATCTCAATATTGATTTACTAATTCGATTAGAAAATTTTCAAAAAGCGAATGTGTTGCTAGAAAAAGTACAACAACAAGCACCTTTAAATATTGCTGGTCTTGTCCACGACAGCCGTATACGTTTTTCAATGAAAGATTTGCAAGGTGCTTCTGACAGTATTCAAAAAGCCCTCTCCCAGGACAAAGGAAATTTCACAGCTTTACTATTGAATGCGCAGATACTGATAAAACAAAATAAACTAGATGATGCGATAAACCAGTTAATAGATGCAAAAATAGTGGATAGCAGCAACGTATCACCACGAGAGTTATTAGTCAGTGTGTACAGACAACAAAACAAACCTGAATTGGCTATTAAAGAGTTAGACCAACTTCTCAAACTTCGTCGTTTAGAGTCGGAGTATATTTATCAAAAAGCCAGGTTATACCTTTCGTTAAATCAAACAACCAATGCTGAAGAAGCTCTCAATACATTATTTTCTCAGTGGACCAACCAACCCGATAAACTTGTATTACTGAGTCAACTACAAATTAAAAATAGGGATACAGAAGCAGCCAAGTTGAGCTTAAAAAAAGCTCTACAACAAAATTCAAAATACTTAATTGCCCAACTTGAATACATAAAACTACTTTTAAGTACTAAGGAATTCTCTGAGGCAAATACTCGAATAAACGAAATGCAAACGGCTTACCCTGATAATGCAAATGTGTATTTAATAAAAGGGCACTATTATACTGCAATAGGAAAGTCTAAAAGTGCTTATACTCAGTATAATAAAGCATTTACATTGTCAAATAATTTTACCGCAGCTTTAATTGAGCTCTATAAGCTTGCAACTAAAGATATCCATAGAGAAGACGTAATATCTACTTTAAAACAAACCATTGATTCTCAACCAGAACAGCACTTTAGTCGCCACTTGTATGCCGATTTATTATTCATGCAAGGTAAAATGGCTCAAGCAAGAACACACTATGAAAAGCTAATTTTAGTAGATGCACTCCCTAAAAAATCTATTATTTATAATAACTTGGCAAATATAGAAAGTAGTAATGATATTGGCAAAGCCATGCTCTATGCTAATGAAGCAGTCAAGTTAAACTCAAATTCATCTTCTATTTTAGACACTCTAGGCTGGCTGCACACTATCAACAGTGAGCCTGAGCAAGGGCTCAATATTCTTAGGCAAGCTTTTACCTTAAACTCTGACAGCCCAACAATTAGGTACCACCTTGCCTATACTTTAAATAAACTTGGCAGAACCCAAGAAGCTAAAACCGAGTTAAGGTTAGCGCTAGGCTCTGATAAGGCCTTTACTGAAAGAACACAAGCACAGGATTTATTAACAAGACTCAAATAAAAAGGCCTGACGCTCAGGCCTTTTTAACAATACAACAAGCAGGTTATTGGATAGTTAATATATCATCCTGAACATTAATCTTTATGCAGTCGTGGCTTTCCAATTCACCAGATAGTAACTTTTGAGCTAAAGGATTTTCAATTTCTATTTGGATAGCACGTTTTAAAGGTCTTGCTCCGAATACCGGATCAAACCCCGCTTCTGCTAACTTATCTAATGCTGATAAGCTAATCTCTAACTTATAACCTTTGGCAGCTAAGCGATCCCTTAGGGCTCTCAATTGAATCTTCGCAATAGATTTAATTTGCTCTTTACCTAATGGGTGGAATACCACAGTATCATCTACTCTATTTATAAACTCTGGTCTGAAGTGTTCTCCTACAACTCCCATTACCAAGCCTTTCATCTGTTGGTAATTTTTCTCAGCGCTAACTTCTTGAATAATATCTGAGCCCAAATTAGAGGTCATTATAATTACGGAATTCTTAAAGTCGACAGTTCTACCCTGTCCATCCGTCAAACGACCATCGTCTAAAACTTGCAACAAAATATTAAAAACGTCGGGGTGAGCTTTTTCAACCTCATCCAATAAAATTACAGAATATGGTTTACGTCTAACAGCCTCTGTTAAGTAGCCGCCTTCTTCATAGCCCACATAACCAGGAGGAGCTCCAACTAAACGAGACACTGAATGTTTTTCCATAAATTCAGACATATCAATACGTACCATGGCATCTTGGGTATCAAACAAAAAGGTAGCTAACGTTTTACAGAGCTCAGTTTTACCCACACCAGTAGGCCCTAAGAACAAGAAAGATCCAATTGGCTTATTAGGGTCAGAAAGACCAGCTCTTGAACGTCTAATTGCATTTGATACCGCTTCAACCGCCTCTTGTTGACCAATCACACTTTCTTTAAGTGCATCTTCCATAGATAATAATTTAGCTTTTTCCCCCTCTAACATTTTTGAAACAGGTATTCCGGTCCAGCGGGATAAAACGTCTGCAATTTCGTTATCAGAAACCTTATTTTTAAGTAGTGTTGGCTCTTCTGTTTCAGACTCAGTGGCCAACTCAAGCTTTGCCTCAAGCTCAGGAATACGTCCATATTGCAACTCAGACATGCGGCTTAAGTCAGATGCTCTTCTGGCTATTTCTAAATCTAATTTGGCCTGTTCTAACTCAGAACGAATAGTTTGGGTACCTTGCACCGCTTGTTTTTCAGTAAGCCATACTTTTTCAAATTCAGAAAACTTGTGCTCGGCTTGTTCTCGTTCTAATTCAATCAACTCTAAACGTTTATGACTGACTTCATCTTTTTCTTTAGCTAAAGCTTGCTCTTCAAGTTTGAGTTGAATAATTCGTCGTTCCAACTTATCCATGTCTTCTGGTTTCGAGTCCATTTGCAAGCGGATACTAGAAGCAGCTTCATCAATTAAATCTATAGCTTTATCCGGTAATTGCCTATCACTAATGTAGCGGTGTGACAAAGTCGCAGCAGCAACAATCGCAGGGTCGGTGATTTCGACTGAATGATGAAGTTCATACCGTTCCTTTAAACCTCTTAATATAGCGATGGTATCTTCTACACTGGGCTCATCGACTAATACCTTTTGAAATCTGCGCTCTAAAGCCGCATCTTTTTCTATAAATTGACGATATTCATTTAAAGTTGTGGCTCCGACACAATGTAACTCTCCTCTTGCCAGCGCAGGTTTTAGCATATTACCTGCATCCATGGCACCATCACCTTTACCAGCCCCAACCATGGTATGAAGTTCATCGATAAAGAGGATAACCCTACCTTCTTCTTTACTTAGCTCACTCAACACTGCTTTTAAACGTTCTTCAAACTCACCTCTGAATTTAGCACCAGCAATCAAAGCTCCCATATCCAAAGACAACACACGCTTATTTTTTAAACCTTCTGGAACTTCACCATTGATGATACGTTGAGCTAATCCCTCAGCAATGGCTGTTTTACCCACTCCAGGCTCACCAATTAACACTGGATTATTTTTAGTGCGTCGCTGTAAGACCTGAATAGTACGGCGTATTTCATCATCACGGCCTATCACTGGATCGAGTTTTCCTTGCTCAGCACACTCAGTTAAATCAGTAGTAAATTTCTCTAAGGCTTGGCGTACATCTTCAGCATTTTGGTCGGTTACTTTTTGTCCACCACGGATTTTTTCAATGCCTTGCTCAATGTTTTTTTCATCAGCACCGGATTGCTGTAGAACCTGACCTAGTGAACCTTTGTCTTGCAACGCAGCTAAAACAAATACTTCTGAGGTAATATATTCATCTTTTCTCTTTTGAGAAATTTTATCGCTTAAATTTAGAAGTATAACTGTACTCTTACTAAGCTGGACATCACCACCAACCCCTTCAACTCTTGGTAACCTTTCAATTGCTTCTGCTAAAGCTGAACGTAAACTGTTCACATTGATACCCGCAAGATCTAGCAATGGGCGCACAGAGCCTCCCTGCTGATTTAACAGAGATGTCATTAAATGAACAGGTTCGATATATTGATGGTCGCGTCCAAGCGCTAAAGATTGCGCATCAGAAAGAGCCGATTGAAATTTACTTGTAAAACTGTCTAATTGCATAAAGTACTCCACCTCTACTTTAGATTACATAGTAATGGGTACAATTTATTGGCTAATCAAGTGGGTTATAGGCAATTAACAATAGAGAGCTTATTATAATTGATTCAGATCAACCTCTGATATACTGGTTACAAAATAGTTAACCAATATAAATTGCACTCACCATTCTACCAGTTGTGGCGGGTCCCGAACCATCATTTAACTCATGGGTTGCTCTTCGATGAGAAAAAAAGCAATCTTTTTGCCCATAAGTACAAAAATCACCACCATATACGTTGTCAATGCCTAGGAATTGAAGCTTTTGTTTTGCAATTAAATATAGATCAGTTAAAAACTTATCAGTTTTTACCGAGTCCTTTGCAACGAATGCGTCTGGATATTTATCAAAAGCTGCTTTCACCTCTTTACCCACTTCAAAGTACTCTTGGCTTATGGCTGGGCCCAACCAAGCAATAATATCTGATGACTTGCTATTCATTGCGATAATTGTATTTTCAATTATTCCAGCAGCTAACCCTCGCCAACCAGCGTGAACGGCAGCTACAATAGTTCCTTTTTTATCACATAATAATACAGGGAGGCAGTCGGCTGTCATGACTCCACACACTTGATGTTTAGTGCGGCTAATGCTGGCATCAGCTTCAACTTGTATGGGTTGAGGAATGTCTAAATTGATACAAGTAGTACTGTGAGTTTGATTTAACCACGTGATATTTTCATGTAAAGGCAATAAGCTACGATTTTTATTAACAATTGTCACATCATCTTTCACATGCTGACCAACGTTAAAACTATCGAAAGGAGACCGACTAAACCCTCCTTTTCTAGTACTTACATAAGCTTTAATGTTTTTTGGCGCTGGCCAGTCAGGGTAAATAAAACAAGGAGCTGACACTATTAAATTTCTCCACTTCCATGTTCAGCCTTGTCTTCTCTTAACACATCTAACAATTCAACGAAGTCTTCAGGTAAAGGAGCTTTCCAAGACATCCACTCCCCAGTAATAGGGTGCGTTAACTCTAATTGAACAGCGTGGAGAGCTTGACGTCTAAAGCCTCTTAACATATCCACCATTTTCTCGTTACAAGCCTTAGGAGGTTTAGGGCGACCGCCATAGGCCTGATCGCCTACCAGCGGATATCTAAGATGCGACATATGTACACGAATTTGGTGAGTTCTACCTGACTCTAACTTCAGTCTAAGGTAAGTATGCGCTCTAAACTTTTCTTTAACTCGATAATGTGTCATTGCAGGTTTGCCAGACTCACGAACAGCCATATTAGTGCGTTTAGTTGGATGCCTGCCGATAGGCTCATCGATAGTACCGCCAGCCACCATAGTGCCAATCACTACTGCTTCATATTCACGGCTGATCTCTCGAGCTTGCAGCTGCTCGACTAAATGAGTTTGTGCTGGAATAGTTTTGGCTACCACCATTAAACCTGTTGTGTCTTTGTCTAAACGATGAACAATACCAGCTCTTGGTACATTCTCGATACCGGGTACATGGCTTAACAACGCATTTAAAATTGTGCCATCGGCATTACCTGCCCCTGGATGCACAACTAAATTTGTGGGTTTGTTGATTACTAATATATCTTCATCTTCATAAACCACCGTTAAATCTATATCTTGAGCATGATGTTGAACTTGCACTTCAAGCTCCACATCAATTTCTATAAACTCTTCACCGATGAGTTTTTCTCTGGGTTTATTGGAAATTCCACCATCAACGGTAACTTTATCACTCAAAATCCACTCTTTTATGCGAGATCTTGAATAATCGGGGAACATTTCGGCCAAAGCTTGATCTAAGCGTTTACCAAATAAATTATCAGGCACATGTGCCTGAAGTTGTATTTTTTCATGTGAGGTAGACATGCATTAAACATCCTGAAAGTGTTTCGTAACGATTTATGTGTGCATAGCCCAATTTGGTGGGGTAGAATGCGCTGCAGTTATCGATTAGCTAAACTACTATTCTAACGGATTTTTGTCCTTAATGAATCAAACATCACTAATCGAATAGTCAAATAAGAGCAAATAAGAGCAATATGATAAGTAAAGTTAATGTAAGAAATATATTAGTAAGCAGTACCTTAGTGATGTTAGTGGCCTGTTCTTCAGTGCCAGAAGACGAAGACATCGATTTGGTACTTAAAAATAGAAGTGCACAAAGTTTGTATCAAGAAGCAAAAGAAAAGATGATCTTGGGCAACTTTAACGCAGCAACAGAAACCCTAAAAGCTTTAGACTCTCGATTTCCTTTTGGTCCATTGTCTCATCAAGTACAATTGGATTTAATCTATGGCTATTATAAAACGGGACGAATTGACGAAGCTTTAGCAGCCATTGATCGCTTCACGCGACTCAATCCAAATCATTCAGATGTAGATTATGCGTTTTATATGCGTGGTTTAGCGAACATGGAAGTCGATAACAATCTATTTCAAGACTTAGCTGGAATTGACAGATCAGATAGAGACCCAAGCAGTTCTAGGCAGGCCTTTTCCGATTTCAGACGTTTAATTGAAAAGTTTCCAAATAGTAAATATGCAGCTGATGCCCAGAAGCGAATGCTACATATAAAGAGTCGTTTAGCTAGATATGAGATAGCTATAGCCCGCTATTATATGAGACGTGATGCTTATGTAGCTGCTGCTAATCGAGGTAAATACGTAATTGAACATTACCCAGATACACAGCATGTTCGAGAAGCGTTAGAAATAATGGTTGAGTGTTATGATCAGCTTAAACTAGATAAGTTAAAAAATAACGTCATGAAAACTCTTAAATTGAATTATCCAGAAAGTAGTTTTATAAGTTAATAATTATACGTGCTACATAAAAACGCGCTTCTATTGAGCGCGTTTTTTATGGTGACAATCATTCGGTTCCAATATTTACTCGCCATACATTCTCACAACTTTTATGTACCTAATTTCAAAATGAATACCTGCAAAGTAACTTGACTGAGTAAACTATTTACTCACACCTCACGTACATTCATTTACTTTAGTTTCACTATCTTAAGAATAAATGACCCATTTAAAGTTCAAAGCAAATAAAAAACGTCGCCCTACGTGTTTTTATAAAACACTTATCTTTTTTACTCTATTTTTTTCATGCCAAGCTTTAAGTAATCCGTTAGCAGGCTTTACTAAAATAGGTGAAGCAAAGCTCAGGGTCATCTTTTGGGATATATATCACTCTAAGCTATATAGTAGTAATGGAATATATGATGCCAATGAGTTCCCTCAGGCATTAGAAATATCTTACCTACGTGCTATCAATAGTAAGGATTTAGTGAAACACACTAAAGAAGAGTGGCAAAAATTAGGCATACCATCAAACCAAATTGACAAGTGGATACCGCAGCTCAAAGATATATTTCCGAATATAAACAAAAGTGACACTTTGCTATTAACAGTTAACGATGAGAAAAGCAGTGAGTTTTTCTTGAATCAAAAATCCATAGGTGTAATAACTGATCAACAATTTGGAGAGAGCTTTTTGCGAATATGGTTAGACGAACACGCTAGTTATCCAAAAGTCCGTGATAAACTTTTAGGAAAATCTAATAACTAGAATATTTCTAAAGAAAGCTCATGATTGGATCAACGTATAATAGTCCTGAAACCCAACCAATATGTTTGTTGTAGCTATGGAGGATAGAATCAACCCCATCACTCGACTAATAACACTTGCCCCACTACTGCCTATCACCCGAGCAATAACACCAGAAAGTAACATTAAAATATAAGTTAATAGTAAAACAGATAGCATCACTAAAGCGGTTTGAGCTTGTTCCCATATAGTGTAAACCGCATTCTTGGTTAATAATATCGCGGCTAACATAGCACCAGGGCTAGCAATAGAAGGCACAGCAAGAGGGAAAATTGCAGTTTCTCTATGAGAGTTCTCTAATAGCTTTATTTCCTCTTCGGGTTTACTATCACCGAATATCATATTCAGAGCAAATAAGAATAAAACAATACCCCCAGAAATTTGAAACGCTGGCAAAGGTATAGAAAGTACATTTAAAATAACCTCCCCAATTCCCATAAAAAACAGCAACACACATGCAGCCACTATAGTCGCAAGTAGCGCGACTCGGCGCTTTATCTTGAGTTCATATTTATCAGTCACTGCAATAAATACAGGTAGGGTTCCAATAGGGTCTATAACCGCAAAAAACACAATAAAAACGGCTAAATAATCGATCATTACAACTCCATATAAAAACTAAAGATTTAACTTGGTTGAATATTTTAAGCAGAAATACATAAGTTTATGATCTAATCGTACGATAAAAATAAACTCGACGGGTAAACATTCGACACTGACTTTACTAACAAGCAACACAAGTTGTGTGATTATTATGAGCTAATCCTAGTAGCGAAATAAATCGCTACACTCACCTTAAGAGTCTGTCTAAACCCTGCTTAACACAAATAGCAGCGTGGGCATCATTAGCGGCATACAAAATTTGATGTTGTTGCAATGGATATTGCCCCCAATTTGAGCGTTGTGCACCTTTCCCTAATCGTTCACGAAGCACCATGGCAACAGCTGCCCTCGCCCCAATTGGATTTTTATCACTAGTTAAACTTTTTAACTTAACCGACAAATCTAAAGTATTAACAATATCTATATTAAGTTTACGTAATTCTTTACTGTCACCTGTAAGACCAAACCCCACCTTCTGAATAGCTTGATTACTCAATATACCTCTTACTGCAGATAAAGCTGCTGCAAACTTAACAGGAAATAGAAAACCACAAGAGTCCGTTGCAAGTTGAATCAATGTAGGCCCAGGACTACTTTCACCACGACTAAAAATGGGTTTACTTTCGGTATCAAATCCTAAATGAGACTCACTCTCTAGGGCACTCTTAGCTTCGTAAGCATCTAACTCGGTTTCTATAATTTTGATATCAGAAAGTTTAAGGCCACCATACAAAGGCAGCTGATTTACTTGCTCTTTAGCTAGACGACGCACCATAACATCCTATAAACCCATTGATTTGACTCAATCCTATATTCATACCCTATTATATTGACAACTTACACCTTGTAACCACCTCTATAGTTAGGTCAGGAGGCAAAGTAAGTACAATACATCATGAATAGCCAGTAAAGTCGGAGGTTGAAATTAATTAGTCTACAATCCTGTCTTTGTAACATATAAAGCAATTAAGGCTCATTAATGACCTTCAAAAGTTTAATCCGCACGTTTTTAATTAGCCTTTGTGCAAGTATTGCCTTTATTCTAATTCAACCGTTATTTGAAATGACAACCTTGACCTCGAAGCATTCTGCTACATACGTTAACTTAGGCGGATATAATGAAGTTGCTGCCGTATTGTTGTCTTGGATCGTACATGTGAGTGTATCGTTTGTTTATGGAGGAATGTCGACATTAATCTATCATTATAATCAATCGATGTTAATGACAATAAGCCAAGTAATTATTCTAGGCTGGCTTACAACCTTAATCGCCACTCCTGCAAACGAATGGGTTATCAAATTTATTACTACAAGGCACTTCACCTCTATCAGTTTACTTCCACCACCACACTCTGAGTGGGATGGTAAGCTCTGGTCGCATATATTATTTTTTATTCTAGTAGTTAGTGGCTTATGGTTAGCAAAAGTTACCACTCAATTGAAAGAACTCGCTCTCAAAACCAATGAAACACAGGTGTAAAGTTCTAAATTAAACACAGCTTTGTGGCCACACTTCCTTTGATATAATTTGGGGTGAGCCGCTCATCGCTCTCTCTGCTGATAATTGCTCAAATGCGGCCAGTTGTAACATACTGATTTCATGCTGTGACATACCAAGCTCATAACCTGAACATTCATTTGGCCCTAATGAGCGAGGGTCAACACCAGTCAAATTTCCAAACACTACAAGAGCATGCAAATAATACCCATAGTTACTGCCATGGTAACTATCCCAAGTCCAAAGGTTAACCTTGCCAAATTCAACACCATCATAAGGATTAGCATCAGCAATATTCAAGACTATCGCTTTTGTCCAAGCTTCTCCCACAGCATTCACCCCTTTAATTACTGGTGATGTTGTGACCGCTTTATCGTATCCGGCGCGGATATCTAACGCCATTTTTGCGATAGACACTCCAGACCAAGGGCTCTGTGGTTTATAAATCAAGTCAGCTCGCGACCAAGTAGACGTAAGAAACACATCAACTTTCGGATTAAGGTTTTCTAAAAATAAAGACATTTTTTTAGTCGATTCAATAAGCCTAGCAGGGTCGCCAAGTTTTTTACGATCTAACGTACTATAGCCGTGCATTACCACCATATCCCAAGGGTGTTTACCAATCACCTCTAACTTATTGTGCACATGAAAATTTAGGTCACTACCGCCCTTTGTTTCTAGATAAACATCATAATCAAAGCCCGCTTGTTTAGTGAATGACTTAAACAATGCAGGGACGCCTCCAACCTTCTCATTGTTAAGATCAGTTACATAATCAGGACGGTAGAATTTAACAGACGAGCCATAACCATATGTAAAACTATTTCCAATAAACAGTACTTTAGTTTCTGCATTAGCAAACAAAGTTCTCAATAAAAGTACTAAGACAAACATACTGGCAATAACTGGCTTCATAATTTGCTCTTTGAATCTTTTGATTAACTAAGAATAACGGTGCCACGAGATGAAGGCAACCTAGGAATGGGAATTCACCTCGCGAACATTAGGTTTAACAACCCATACATGATAAGGACCAAATAAGTATGGAAATCATATTAGTAAACTCTCAATCTATTATGAGCGACTCTAACAAAATTCTGATTATTACTATTTAAAAGTGATATTTAGAATGAAACAAATTAACCAAAAGGTAAGATCCTAAAGCCACTTGAAAAAGCCGATTCTAAAGGTAAGATAATATTTACAACCAAATTAATCTCCAATCCTATGAAACTCATTTTTGCATTTATACTTTTTGTGTCTTTTTCCGTCCAAGCCATACAATTAAAAAAGGTTGTAACAGGTCTTGAACAACCTGTTGATATAAAGTTTTTCCCAGGCTCCCATTCTGAATTACTAATTGCTGGCAAAAAAGGGCAACTGACATTCGCCCACCTAAATCAAAATGAACAATATTCAGTACATACGTTCCATGTAAAAAGTGGCTCAGAAATGGGGTTACTAGGCCTAGCTTTTCACCCTGACTATTCCCATAGTACACAGATAACTGCAGGCGATAAAAATAATTTTTTGTTTGTAAATTACTTTCCTAAAGAAGGAACTCGCAGGACTAGAATATCTCGATTTTTATTAACAAAAAAAGATCGAGAGTATAGGTTATCAAACGAAAAAGTTATTTTAGAAATACAACAACCCTACAGTAATCACAATGGCGGCCAAATTGCATTTGGTCCAGATGGTTATTTATATATTGGGATGGGAGACGGCGGCTCTGCTGGCGACCCTCAAGGACATGGGCAGAATACTCAAACCCTACTTGGGAATATGTTACGCATTGATATAAACACAACAAATAACGTCCCTTATGGTATTCCCTCCGATAACCCTTATGTTAAACACTCAAACTTTAAACCCGAAATTTGGGCTTTCGGTTTAAGAAATCCATGGCGCTTTTCATTTTCAGCAAACGTACTAATAACAGCCGACGTAGGACAGTACAAATATGAAGAAATTTCTGTAATAGAGAAAGGGCAGAATTACGGCTGGAACACAATGGAAGCAAGCCACTGCTATCAACCCAAAACACTGTGTAACACTGATAACCTGACTCTACCTAAACTTGAATATGGCCGCTCAGAAGGTCAATCTATAACGGGTGGTTACATTTACACTGGTAATGTAAACAGCAGGCTAATAAACCACTATATATATGCTGATTTTGTGTCTGGCAATATATGGGGTGTTAAATATCCTGACTTTACCAATCCAACTAAGCTACTATCTAATCAAGGTAATATTTCTACGTTTGCTGTAGATAACCAAGGAGAATTATATTTAGCAGGGTTTAGCAAAGGAATTATTTATCAAATCGTTCCTTAACTCTTACCAAAGCAACTCTGCATCTTATTTGTGGTTCATATTGATTTGTTAAGCAACAAAAACAGGTAAGGCCTCAATATGGAGGTGAGTGATCAGTAAGGTTACTTTTAGTCATTGTTACTATAGGTTAATTGTAATACGTACCATACACATTTATAGTTTGGCATAATAAGGAGCGTTTATGAAACTTACCAATAAAAACCCTAAAAGTATTGATAGTAATCGCCGTAAAGCCCTTAAAACAATTGCAAAAGTCGGAATTTCTGCAGGAGCTATTGTTAGCCCCCCTTATGTTTTTGCAAAGAGCACGCCTACCTTAAGAGTATTGGGCACCCATGTAACCCTGCAAGAAGAGTTAAGACAACAGGCCATGAGTGACTTAGGAATTAATATATCCTTTGAGCCTAGAGGTAGCGCGTCTGTCCTTCAAAAAGCCTCGCTATCTCCTTATAGTTTCGACTTGTACGAACAATGGTCAAACAGTATTAATGTTTTATGGCGCTCTAAAGCCATCCAAAGTATTGATAAAAAGCGTTTGAAATACTGGGACGAAATCAACCCATTAACTAAAACCGGAAAAGTAACACCTCATGCAAACTATGGTGCAGGAGATGCACCCTATAAGATTCTTCACGTTCAACCCGATGGCAAACTAGGTACCAATCACACTAACCAAATCAGCTTTTTACCTTACGTGCATAATGTGGATTCTTTTGGTTACAACACAGATATCATTGATAAAGGCACTCCCTATAAAACCGAAAGTTGGGGGTGGTTATTAGATGAGAAATTTTCTGGAAAAGTAGGCGTCGTTAACGCACCTACTATCGGATTATTTGACTTGGCACTGGCAGCACAAGCAAATGGCTTAGTCACATTTGCTAATATTGGAGCTATGACCAAAGCAGAATTA
Source organism: Paraglaciecola sp. (assembly GCF_039943935.1). Lineage (GTDB taxonomy): Bacteria > Pseudomonadota > Gammaproteobacteria > Enterobacterales > Alteromonadaceae > Paraglaciecola. Next base: position 44,737 of record NZ_JBDUZQ010000002.1, on the reverse strand, counting down.
AATGCGTTATTTAAGGTATTAAATAACCTAAAAGCTCAGGGGCACTTTAGTGGATTTTGGACATCTGTGCCAGAGTCAGTAGAGTTTATGCGAACAAAACGTGTCGTAATTGAAAGCATGTTCTCTCCCGCAGTCACGCAGCTCAATAGTCAAAATATTCCTGTTACATTTGCAGCACCTAAAGAAGGGTATCGTGGATGGCACGGTGTTATGTGTTTATCAGCAGCTACAACAGGCAAAGTAAAAGACATAGCCTATGAATACATGAATTGGTGGTTATCAGGCTGGCCTGGAGCATTTATTGCCAGACAAGGCTATTACATATCTAACCCTCAACGCTCAAAACCACTGTTGACAGAGGCTGAGTGGGATTATTGGTATGATGGAAAACCAGCATCTACACCTCTTCTTGGGACTGATAACAAGACTTCTGTTTTACAAGGTGACATTCGAACTGGCGGCAGCTACAAAAAGCGGTTTAGTAACGTCGCCGTATGGAATACTGTCATGCCCACTTATGATTATAGCTTGCAAAAATGGTATGAATTTATAAGCTCATAGTTGTAAAAATAAAGGAGTGTTATGTTTTCATCACTTAAAGTGCAGGTCAGTGCCGTATTATCAATTCTAATTTTTTTATTAGTTTTGCAAATTATTACTACTCGCAATAATCAAGCAACCTTATTTAAAGGTTTAAATCTATCGCAACAATCATTGCTTGATGTAAATATTGTTCGAGAACTCGAACGTGATGTAGCCAACTTACAACGTAATGTATTGATCTATAAAGAGTCAGCTAGTCAGTCAGCGGCTATTCGCTACAGTCGCTTAATAAAAGACATTGAAGAGAAACTGCAGATATTAGAACACTCTGTGTTACCAGAAATGCATGAGGAGTCCGGATTAAAGCTGCTTAGCAGAATGCGCCAACATCTAGCTGACTACTCTGATAATTTTAATGATGTTAAAAAAGGCAGAACACGCCGTGAAGCACTATTTGAAAATGGCTTACTCATAGAAATCAACGCTCTAGTAGCCATGTTAGGCAGTCGTGATGAAATACATAACTTACAATCACTTCCCATCACTCGAATAGAGTTTCATTTAGCACGAGTCGAAAATGATGCATTTAATTACATATTGAGTCCAGAACTAGCACATCTTGAACAATTTGAGTCTCAAATAAAAAAGATAAGAGACATTCTAAGTCAATATCCTGCAATATCTGAACTAATACCGACAATAGAAGGTTCAATAGACCAAATTGAACAAAATTTTATACAGCTAACTCAAGTTACTCGAGGGTACTTGTATCTAGTAAATGTTGTTATGACAGGCTCAGCAAATGAGTTTCTGTACTTGACTGCGCAGTTAAGTGAAAACGTTGCACTTTTATCTGAGCAAACAAATACAGTTATTGTCAAAAATATTGAGCAAACCCAAATACGCAACGACATCACTTCGCTATTTGGTATCGTATTCGCTGTTGGCGCTGCTTTATTTTTAGGAATAAGAATAATTGTTCCAATCAATGCTATCACAGACGTTTTTGAGCGGTTAATCAGAAGTAAAAAGATTAGCTCTATCCCCGGTTTGAATCGCAAAGACGATATAGGAAAACTCGCTAAGGCAGCTGATGTATTTCGTCAAAATAACCTACGAACCACAGAATTACTGACTGAGTCACAACACCTTATTGAACGACAAGAGCAGTTAAATTTAGAACTAAATAGCGCAAAAGCTATTGCCGAAAAAGCCACTCAGTCAAAAAGTATTTTTTTAGCCAATATGAGTCACGAAATTCGCACTCCGATGAATGGCATTATTGGTCTCGTGGAGCTGGGCCTAAACGAGAACATGTCTGACAAACTTCGAGAGTATTTAGTTAAAGTAAGTAACTCTAGTCAACTGTTGATGACAGTCATCAACGATATTTTAGATTTTTCTAAAATAGAAGCAGGTAAACTCGATATAGAACAAACCGACTTCTCATTGGACTCTATTTTTAACAGTATACTCGCCAGCACTGCTATGCGAGCAAGAGAAAAAAACTTGAGCGTACGATTGTTTGCAGACCCTAGCTTGCCTAAAAAGTTAGTTGGCGACCCCCAACGTATTTGCCAAATAATGCTAAACCTCTGCACAAATGCTATTAAATTTACACGAAATGGTACTGTATTTATTAGGTTTTGGGGCGAAAGTAGCGGTAAAGCAGGTGCCTTCACTTTGCATGCAAAGGTAAAAGATACCGGTATTGGCATGACAGACGCGCAGCTTGTGAAAATATTTCATCCTTTTACCCAAGCTGATGGGACAACAAGCCGAGAGTTTGGTGGAACAGGTCTTGGTTTAGCCATTGTTCAACAATTGATAAGCTTAATGAATGGCAAGGTAACTGTAACATCAACTAAAAATGAGGGAAGTACCTTTACTTTACAGCTCAAACTCAGAGCATTTAAAGGACAGCCGTGCATATTAAGTCAAACAATATCGTCACCAAAAAGAGTTTACTATGTGCCTGAGTCTCACTTAATCAGCCGTGAGTATTTAGATACAATAACAGAACACTGTCACATCGAAACATTAGCATCTATTCAAAAATCTTCTTTGGCAGAGTCTAGCAGTCAAGCCATCGCAGTCTTTGATGCAAAAAGTAAAGAACACCTGACCGATTTAGAACCCGCGTTAGAATATTGTAAAGCTAAAGCCATTAAATTTGGCTTTATAACAGATACACAACCTCAACAATTAGCACCTGAACTGATAAAAACTTGGCATACACCAGTATTGACTCATCCATTCACACCAAGGGAATTCAGTATATTTGTTGATGAAATCCAAGGAATTTCTGCCTCTACAGATTCCCTATTACCAATTCAGGACCAAACAGTAGAGCATAAGTTAAAAGGCCATGTGTTATTAGTTGAAGACAACAGCATCAATCAAGCCGTTGCGGGTGAAATGCTAAAATCATTAGGAGTGACCTTCGACATAGCAGAAGATGGCCAACAAGCCGTGACAAAAATCACTAACTCCCCTTACTACGATGTTATTTTAATGGACATACAAATGCCTGTCATGGACGGCTATTCTGCAACAAAATTATTACGAGAGTTAGGCTTCACTACACTACCAATATGTGGGTTGTCTGCAAATGCTATGCAGCAAGATTATGAAAAAGCTAACGAATCGGGAATGAACAAATATATAACTAAGCCTTTGAAACGAGACGTATTAGCCAACACATTAGCACAGTGGCTAGACTTTAAAGCCTCTTAACATTGCTCTAAAGTCTTTAATTTTAGGCTAACTGTTGCCAACCTATTAGACAACTCATCTACCCTTTATGAATATCACTTTTATTTTTTGCTTTTTCTATTTGGCTACTTTTAACGCCATGTCTCTCAATTATTGCTTTGCGACAAGACTCATAACTGACCTTCGATTTAGACCAACAGCTATTATTATCACCATTTAAGCAGTATTCGAGCTCAGCCACTGCCAACTTTTTACAAGGTATAAACTCGCTAGATGTCGGCGTTGCACTAACAGAACCTACAAACATAATCCCAATCAAAACAAATAACGTCACTTTTATATGTCTCATTTTATCCCTTACTCATCAGTGTATATAAGCCATAAGATAACGGCACAACCTGAAGTACACAGCCTACACACAAATTCGTGACAGGCACCACAGCAGTTTACCCCTAAGACTACTGCTCAAATATTTTTTTAAAGGCGTTGTACACCGCTAAATGCAGAGCATCACCATGATCCTGTTTTTTTAAATACTCGAAATAAACACTAGTGTTTGTGTTCTCTAAAACCTTCAATTTGTCATACAACTCTCTTGCCGTTCTTTCTGTAACTTCCCCTTCTTTACCTACAGCGATAAATACCGACTTTTGGGAAGTATATAAAGCTGGCGTGTGTTGCAATAAAGACTCACCATCCCACCATAAACTTGGGCTAGTTATAATGTAGTTATCAAATAAATGGGGTTTTTTAAATAAAACCTCAGTGGCTAAAAGCCCTCCAAATGATTGCCCTATCAAGGTTTTTGATGACGTCGTACTATATCTTTCATCTATATAAGGCTGTAGTTCACTTTCTATAAAATTAATAAAATTTTGAGAGTGCCCCGTAGTAGGAAAATCTTGCTTATCCCGCTCATTATGCGTTGGAAACGTAAAGTCCCTTCTTCTATCTACATTAGAAATACCCACAACAATAGAATCGGGCAACATTTTAACCCATGAAAAAGAACCAAACTGAACTAGCCCAGCAATATGAATAAAATCTTCTTCAATGGAACCATCTAATAAATAGATAACAGGGTATTTTTTTAATAAAACGTTTGAATATCCATGAGGCAAATAGACATTTATCACCCTATTTTCATTTAACACCTCAGACTGCAGTACAACTCTCTCCCCAATCGACAGAGTAGTGACCTCAACCTGTTTATTTGTGCCATCAGCTAAAACCTGATGACAGACGAGTAAAGCAATAAGTATTACAAGTGTTTTTATCATCTTCATAGTTATCTTTTATCAAACTCTGTATGAAGTGCTAGATTATGACTACTTTTATACTTTAGCAATAAATTACCCTGTAAAAAGACAAGCAATGTCAACAATCTACCAAAGTAAAACGTTAATAAAGCGCTAAACAAGACTACAGACATTTTCAAGTAGTTCAGAGCCAATAGGGGCATTACTTTTAATAACATTACGGTACAAAGGTTACGTTAATGATAAAAGCAGAATAAGTATTGTCTTCACAGTTTAGTATCCACATGTACCCCCCCTCTTAAACGATTGAAACATAGCGATCCTGCCACCGATTTTAGGGCTGATTGAATAACTTGATTCTCAGTGAACCTCCCTAATCAGCATCCTCTAATTAATACCGTAAAGGCCCGCAGTAACTAACAACTAACTTGATACTCTAACCAATGAATAGTATTCCCAATGACGGCAATACTTCCAGACACGATTAATGTAGTAGCAGACACAAAACCTTCAGCAACTAAAAAAAACTTTAAATCATCCTCATCATTAATGTGCTTTTCATCAAATGATGAACCGCCTACTATCCCCACATATTTACTATCAAGCTCCAACATTCTCGTTGCCATACTGCAATTCGAAGAGTACTTCTGATTGTCTGAAGTCGTTGGGTAAAACACACAAGACGTACAAAAAACCACCACAACAGTCAAAGTTACTATTTTTAACATTCTTTTGCCCTTCAACTAACTTATTTCCATATGTAAAAGTCACGCTGTATTTACCAGCCTCCAACGTCCCAGCTTTTTGCTGTGCCAATAAATTAGGTATCAAAGATAATGAGTTATTGCCAAAATATAGAGATTTTAGGAGCGCTTTATCAGCGAATAAAGGTCCCACAATGATGCATTTATAAGTTGCCATTACCTTCCATTTTTACAATAAGCTATTTAACACGCTGCTCCTTCATTTCTAAATGAAACTGTTTAGCACATTATTCAACCTACTGTACAGGTTGGATTTATTACCACCTTACAAATAACGCACTGGAAAAAGATGTAAATTTCCTAGGTCTTGCTGTTATTCGGAATATTAACTATGAACTGTTTACATAGGTGGCTGAAGATAAGGTAATTCAGGGGCAGTTACCGAGATTACTGCGAGCAAAGCGAATGCTTTGCTCTTATTAAAAAAAAAGACCACTTATCCTCGTTTTTTATTAGCCTGTCTAACACGATGCTTTTTAACTGACCTACGCATACGGCTTAACTTAACATGGTCAAGCTTGTTATCAGCCTCGACTTTAATAAGGGTTTCTTTTTCTTCTGGTAGCTGCACACTTTTACGCAAGGTGTTTAAATCAGGTAAAGGCAATTCAACCCAACCACCTTGAGGTAAGCGCTTTTTAAGCTCCAGCTCACCGTACCGCACCCGAATAAGACGGCTAACCTGCAAACCTTGAGACTCCCAAAGTCTACGAACTTCACGATTACGCCCTTCTGACAGACTCACGTTATACCAGCTATTTTGGCTTTCTTCGTCGCTGGGCTTTTTCACTATTTGGGTGAATTTGGCTTCACCATCTTCTAGTTTTACGCCATCAGTGAGGCGCTTTAGCATCATGTCTTCTACTTCACCAAACACTCGCACAGAATATTCGCGCTCAACTTCATGTTTTGGGTGCATTAGCCGGTTAGCTAGCTCACCGTCATTGGTAAACAATAACAAGCCACTGGTGTTAATATCTAAACGGCCAACCGCTATCCAGCGGCCATTTTTAATGTTGGGCAGACGGTCAAATACTGTGGCTCGGCCTTCAGGGTCTTTGCGGCTACACAACTCCCCTTCTGGTTTGTTGTACATGAGTACGCGGCATATTGGCGAGTCATTAATTGTATTGACTGGGTTACCATCTACTCTAATTTTATCGGTTGGCTCGACTCTGTCACCTAGAGTGGCTAACTTGCCGTTTACCGAAGCACGGCCGGCTTCAATCCATCGTTCCATTTCGCGGCGTGAACCCAAGCCTGCATTGGCTAGGACTTTTTGTAATTTATCACTCATTAATGTAATTGCTCTGGTTGTTCTGATCCATCCGGCAAATCGCTTGCAGGGTCTTCAGTTGTTATTGATGGCAACTCTTGTGTGTTTGACTCGTGGTCTTCGGTCAAGGTTAAAAGTTGCTTACGCTGTTCTTCGCTTTCTGATGAAGCGATAAATTCGTCACTGCTGGGTAAATCACTTAAACTTTTAAGTGAAAAATAGTCCAAAAACTCTTTAGTGGTGGCATATAGTGCTGGCCTACCCGGCACTTCTTTACGGCCAACGACTTTAATCCAACCACGTTCGCTTAGGGTTTTCATAATTTGACTACTAACCGATACGCCACGCACATCTTCAATTTCACCCCGAGTAATTGGCTGACGATAAGCAATTAACGATAGGGTTTCTAGGCTGGCTCTTGAGTAGCGAGGAGCTTGCTCTTGCCATAGTTTGCTTAACCAGGGGCTGAGACTATCCATAGATTGAAAGCGATAGCCGCTAGCCACTTCTACTAACTGAATGCCTCTAGCTTGGTAGTCTAACTTAAGTTCAGCTAACACATCTTTTAGCATAGTTTTACTCACGGCCAAGCCCTCTAGTACCGTTTGTTGTAACCTTTCTTGACTAAGGGGCTCATCAGCAACAAAAATAGCTGACTCAATCAACTGCTTAAGTTGTACCCTAGATATTTTAGCCATGTTCGCCCTCTGCTAATTGCCCTTTATCGAGGCTTACTTTTACATGAATATTAGCGTATGGCTGCGCTTGCACTAATTCTATTAACCCTTCTTTGGCTAATTCTAAAATAGCCAAAAATGTTACCACCACACCTGCTTTACCTTCTCTGTTATAAAACAACTCATCAAACCCTGTATAATGCTCAGACGATAGCTTTTCTAAAATTAAACTCATACGCTCACGGGTAGATAGGGTTTCTTTCTCTATTTGATGGTGTTCAAAGGCTTCTGAACGCTGCATAGCCCCTTGAAATCCTAAAACAAGTTCTTGCAAACTTACCCTTGGTAATATTTTTAGCGGTTTAACCGATGGCGCAGGCTCGGCGCTAGCGTTAAATAAATCTCGGTCTTGCCGTGGAATATTATCTAGCTCTTGTGCCGCCAGTTTAATTTTTTCGTATTCTTTTAAACGCCTTATAAGCTCTGCTCTTGGGTCGTCTTCGTCGTCTTCTGCGTCTGGCCTTTTAGGTAATAAAAGTCGTGATTTCACCTCAGCTAAAATAGCTGCCATCAACAAGTATTCCGCGGCTAATTCTAATTTTAAATCTTTCATCAGCTCAACATATTCCATGTATTGCTGGGTAACTTGATATACTGGGATATTCACTATGTCGAATTTTTGCTTACGAATTAAATACAATAATAGGTCTAGCGGCCCTTCAAAAGCTTCTAAAATAAGTTCTAGCGCATCTGGTGGTATATATAAATCTTCGGGCTTTTCAACTAATGCTTCGCCATTAATAAACGCAAGCGGCAAAGGTTGTTGAACAGGCTCGTTTGCACCATCTGGGTTTGAAAATGAAGAATTATCAGCAGACATGGGTAACTTATACTCTAAATAAAAGGTGTTAAGTCGCCACTACCCTCACGGATAACGGTGGTTTCACCTTCTGATAAATCAATCACAGAGGTAGGATGTTCACCTAAAAAGCCACCGTGGATAATCAAGCCTACTTGTTTTTCAAGTTCATCTCGAATGTCATCAGGGTTTGATTCTGCTATTATTCTGTCTGGCAAAATTAGGGTGGTTGACATCATTGGCTCACCCAATTCTTCTAATAGAGCGAGAGCAATTTTGTTATCTGGCACCCTTATACCTATAGTACGACGTTTAGGGTTTTGTAGCCGTTTAGGCACTTCTTTAGTGGCTTTAAGAATAAAAGTATAAGGCCCTGGAGTATTATTTTTGATCATACGAAACGCGGTGTTATCGACCCTTGCATATTCAGATAACTCAGACATATCTCTGCACATCAATGTGAAGTTGTGATCTTTACCAATTTGTCGAATACGGCAAATTTGCTCAAGGGCGGCTTTATCATTCATGTGGCAGCCAATCGAATATCCAGAATCTGTTGGGTACACAACCACTTCGCCTTTGTGAATCAACTCACTCGACTGCTTAATCAAACGTGCTTGTGGGTTATCGGGGTGGATATAAAAAAACTGACTCATGGGTCTCTCCTATTCTACTATCACAGCAGTATTGCCTAACAAATGGCTAGATTATTTAGCCAATTATTGTATGTTTAAATCCCAATCATGCCATATTGGCACAAGTTGTTCAGGAAGAGAAAGGTTTTTACCTAACTCAGTCCAGCGATTAGGGTAGTGAAAATCTGAACCGCTCGAAGCTTGTAGATTATGCGCTTGTGCAAGGCTAGTTAACAGGGCTTTTTTATCTCGAGACAGATGAGAATGGGTTACTTCCATGCCTTCGCCACCGGCTAAAGTAAACTCATTCACAAGGCGTTTTAACCATTTAGTGGTTATATCGTAGTGACCGGGGTGAGCTAATACTGCTTTGCCTCCCGCTTCTTGTATCCATTTTACGGCTTCTTCTATGCTGATCCATTGCGGCTTTACGTGTGCTTTTTTACCCTTACCTAGATACTTTTTAAAAACACTATCAAAATCTTTTACCACTTGGCGATCAACTAAAACACGAGCAAAGTGAGCTCGGGTTAATTGCCCAACGCCAGCAAGTGTTTTAGCATCATCTAATACATTATGAATACCAACTTTTGCTAGCTTGTCAGACATTTTTTGGGCGCGCCTATCCCGTTCTTTGCTTTGTAAATCTAAGCGTTGTAGGAATAACTCATCGGTATGATCAACATTTAAACCTAAAATATGAATATCAAAATTATGCCAAGAGGTTGAAATTTCAACGCCAGGTAATATTTTCATATCTCGTTTTTGCAGAGCTTGATAATCAATAGCTTGATTAATACCATCTACCGTATCGTGATCAGTAATAGCCAACACATTAACCTGCATAGTGTGAGCGCGGTTAATCAGCTCTTCTGGAGACAGGTGCCCATCAGAATAATGAGTATGGCTATGGAGATCGATTTTCATGCTATAAGTAACTTTTTTTATATTAAAGAATCATTAGGGTGTTGACACAGAAGCCTTTTTGTTTTCTTCTATACCCGTCGAAAGATTTTAATATATTAACACTGATTCGACTTTGATTATCAGAAATAACAAAAAGAGAACTGAGATACATGAAAAATATTCAAGCACACATCATTTGGTGGTGGCACAACCTGAACTAACGGGCTGTGAGTGTTTGTATTTTTGCAAATAAAATTCCAAGAAAGCCCGTATAATATGCGGGCTTTTTTACATCTGCTCGCCAAGAAAAATATCAATTGAGAATAAAATAATGAGTTTAGCCCAGTTAACAGAGCAGACAGGTAAAGTAGAAACCCTAGTCATTCAAGCAGATTATATTGCTGACCCACTCCATGCGTATCAGTATTTGTGCCAAGGAAAAACGAATAACCTTCTGCTTGAATCAGCCGAGATTAACAGTAAAGACAACCTAAAAAGTTTACTTTTAGTTGATGCCGCGGTAAAACTTGAGTGCAATGGTTCAGTGGTAACTTGCCGAGCATTAACAGATAACGGCCACGCCGTTTTACCCATGTTTGATGAATACTGCCCAGTGGGTGTGAACCATCACTATGCCCCTTCAGCGGGAGTGGTGACGTTAACCTTTCCCGAAGCAGATTCTGAGTTAGATGAAGACAGTCGCCTAAAAGCCCCCGCAGTATTTGACGTACTTAGGTTAATCACCAATAAGATTACTGCCATTCGTAATCATCCTAATGCGGTATTCTTAGGAGGCGCGCTAGCTTACGACTTACTCGCTAGCTTTGAAAAATTACCCGATGTAAAAGGCAGCGCTAATACCTGTCCTGATTTCGTGTTTTATCTTGCTGAAAGCTTAGTGGTAATCGACCATCAAACTAAACAAACCGATATTATTGGCAGTGTTTTTAGTGGTAAAAACATTGGTAATAACTTTTTTACGATTAGTCAGCGTTTAGAACAGATAAAACATAAGCTCAGCACTATCAAGCCTCTTGCCGTGGTGGTTAAAAACCCCATAGACACCAACAGCTTAACGGTTAATAAGTCTGACGAAGAGTACAAGCAAGATGTGGTGCGTTTGAAAGAAGATATTTTGGCTGGAGATATTTTTCAAGTCGTACCTTCTCGTACCTTTAGTTTACCTTGTCCACACCCACACGACGCTTATCGTGAGCTTAAAAAACAAAACCCTAGCCCCTATATGTTTTTTTTACAGGATGACGACTTTAGTATTTTTGGGGCATCCCCCGAGTCAGCCTTAAAATATACCAAGCAAACTAATCAAGTCGAAATTTACCCTATAGCGGGTACTCGCCCAAGAGGTAAGCGGGCTGACGGTAGTCTCGACTTAGACTTAGATTGTCGCTTAGAACTAAACCTGCAAGAAGATCAAAAAGAACGAGCTGAACATATCATGTTGGTAGATTTAGCCCGAAATGACGTAGCTAAAGTATCAAAACCTGGCACCCGTTATGTTACAGACCTACTTAAAGTTGATCGCTATTCACACGTCATGCATTTGGTATCTAGAGTGGTGGGCCAACTACGTGAAGATTTAGACGCTTTAAATGCTTATCAAGCATGCATGAACATGGGCACTTTGGTAGGCGCGCCTAAAGTAAGTGCAGCGACTCTGATTCGAGAAGTTGAGCAAGAGCGTCGCGGCAGTTACGGTGGTGCTGTTGGGTATTTAAACAACAATGGAGATATGGATACCTGTATCGTTATTCGTTCTGCCTTTGTTAAAAATAACACCGCATACATTCAAGCAGGTGCGGGAGTGGTATTTGATTCAGACCCGCAATCTGAAGCAGACGAAACCCGTGGTAAAGCACAGGCCGTGATTAGCGCCATTATCTCAAGCTCACAAACTCAAGGAGATGCGTAATGAATACAGCTACTGTAAACCAAAAAACCTGCGTGTTCTTGTTAGATAACTTTGATTCATTTACATACAACCTTGTAGATGAACTTAGAACCCTAGGCCTAGAGTTAATTGTATATCGCAACTCAGTCCCTGCTGAATTAATCTTACAAAAGATGCAGCAAAAGGCCACAGAGAAAGACTCTCAAGGCCACACAAAACAAGTCATGTTAATGCTCTCTCCTGGGCCTGGCACCCCTGCTCAAGCGGGTTCAATGTTAACCTTACTTAATTTGGTGAAAGGTAAATTCCCTGTATTGGGTATTTGTCTTGGGCATCAAGCTATTGTTGAAGCCTATGGTGGTAAAATTATTCGAGCCAATAAAGTCATGCACGGTAAGTCTTCTTTTATAGAGCACTGCGGTGATAAAATGTTCGCTGATATGCCACAACCTTTGCCAGTTGCTCGATATCACTCATTAATGGCAAGTGAAATGCCAGAAGAGCTGGCTTTATTAGCTAACTATGAACAGATCCCTATGGCGGTGGCGCACTTACAAGATAAAATGCTGGGTTTTCAGTTTCATCCAGAATCAATTCTGACTTCTCATGGCAGTCAATTACTGATGCAAAGCATACAATTTTTAACTCAGGATAAGGTATAAAGCAGATGATCCACACTATTCTTGAACAGCTATATCAAGGCCAAGACTTAAAACAAGATGACGTTACCCAGATCTTTTCTGAGGTAGTCACAGGCCAAGTAGACGATATTATTTTATCTTCTTTGCTAACTGCGTTAAAAATAAAAGGTGAACAACCTAGCGAAATCGCTGGTGCAGCCAATGCTTTAATAGCTAATGCCGCTGCTTTTCCTCGCCCTGATTATGACTTTGCAGATATTGTAGGCACTGGGGGTGATGGCCACAACACTATTAATATTTCATCAGCCTCGGCTATTGTTGCTGCCAGTTGTGGTTTGCGAGTGGCAAAACATGGTAACCGCAGCGTATCAAGCAAATCTGGCTCTGCAGACCTATTTAATGCCTTTGGCTTAGCACTTCCCATGTCAGCGGATATTGCTCGTAAGTGCCTTGATGATTCAAACTTGTGTTTTTTGTTTGCTCCTAATTATCACTCGGGAATTCGTCATGCGATGCCAGTTCGAACCACCCTTAAAACACGAACCCTCTTTAATTTGTTAGGGCCTTTAGTTAACCCCGCTCGTCCCAGTCATATCATCATTGGGGTTTATGCCCCTGAACTTTTAAAGCCGTTTGCACAAACCTTGCAACTTTTAGGTTATCAAAAAGCACTTGTTGTGCATGGCAGCGGCTTAGATGAGTTTGCTTTGCACGGAGAAACACAGGTGGTAGAGGTAAATGGCGAAGTACTCACTGAATATTCTGTGTCGCCAGCAGACTTTGGTCTTGAAAACTATCCACTTGAGGCCATTAAAGGTGGAGAGCCTGAAGAAAATAAAGCCCTAATCGAAGATGTGTTGGTAGGAAATGGTCAACCTGCACACCAAGCAGCCGTCGCCATGAATACCGGTGCACTGCTTAAATTGTGTGGCAAAACTGACACGTATGCACTAGGTGCAGAGATGGCAATAGCGGCCATGGCACAAAAATTACCTTTAGCCACCATTAACCAATCTGCTGATATCAGCCAACATTCATAAGGGGATAATTAAGTCAGATGGCTAACGTATTAGAAAAAATTGTTTTAGACAAACAGCAAGAAATCACACAACGTAAACTAGACTTACCGCTAGAAACCTTTATTGATGACTTAACTTCATCTGATAGAAGTTTTTATGATGCCTTAGCACAGCCTAATGCGGGCTTTGTTTTAGAATGTAAAAAAGCGTCTCCATCTAAAGGGTTAATACGTGAAAACTTTAACCTAGATGAAATTATTCAAGCTTACGGCCCTTATGCCGCATGTATATCGGTATTGACCGATGAGAAATACTTTCAGGGTAAATTTGAATACTTAGAGTATGTGCGTGCCAATGTCACTCAGCCTGTTATCAATAAAGACTTTTTCATTGAGCCTTATCAAATTTACTTGGCCCGTTATCATAATGCAGATGCCGTATTACTCATGCTATCTGTATTAAGCGATGAAGATTACACCACCTTGGCAACCCTAGCTGAGCGTTACCAACTAGACGTATTAACAGAAGTCAGTAACGAAGAAGAAGTACTAAGAGCGTGCCAGTTAAAAGCCAAGATTATCGGTATTAATAATCGTGACTTACGTGATTTAAGTACCGATTTGGCTACCACCGAACGTTTAGTTCCGCTTATTAAAGAATATGCCAGTCATGACCATGTGATCATTTCTGAGTCTGGTATTTACACTCATCAAGATGTATTAAGGCTTGCTCCTATTGCTGATGGCTTCTTAGTGGGCAGTTCATTAATGGCAGAAGATGACGTTAAGCTTGCTACCAAACAGTTGATTTACGGAACAGTAAAGGTGTGCGGTACCACCAGTTTGTCTGGCGCAAAAATGGTTAAGGACAGTCCCGCGAGCTATGCCGGTTTAATATTTGCTGAGAAATCTAAGCGCTACGTTACCTTAGAGCAAGCTAGACAAATTACCTATGCTGTGCCATTTAACTACGTTGGGGTGTTTGTGAATGCACCTATCGAAAAAGTCGTTAGGTACTCTAAAGAATTTAGCTTAGCTGCTGTGCAGTTACACGGTCGAGAAGACCAAAAATATATAGACCAACTAGGTGTCCTATTGCACCCAAATTGTCAAATATGGTTAGCTAAAGGTGTCAAAGACAGCCTGCCAGACATGGACGAAAAAAATGTCGACTTATTCTTATTAGATTGCCAAGTAGGTGAGCAATCTGGGGGCACAGGCCAAACATTTGGTTGGCAATTGCTAGATGGGATCGCTGGTAAATCTAACATTGTTTTAGCCGGTGGCATCAATCCCGACAATATAAAACAAGCTGCTAATTATGGACTTGCCATGCTTGATTTAAACTCAGGAGTAGAAAGCGCTCCGGGTATTAAAGCGCAAGCAAAAGTTGACCAAGCGTTTAGTGAATTAAGAAAATATTAAGTGCAATTTGTGACTGTAGCCAAAGCGAAAGTCTCAAAAACTACAAAAGTTAAAGTGAGTGAGTAATAAATGAATCATTTAGATAGTAAATTTGGGGAATACGGCGGCATGTATGTGCCTGAGTTGCTAATTCCTGCATTAGACCAACTTGAACAAGCTTTTATTGACGCTCAAAAAGATCCTGAGTTTCAGGCTGAGTTTATGGGCCTATTAAAAGATTACGCTGGCCGCCCAACAGCCATGACCTTAACCCGTAATTTAGTCAGCAACCCAAAGGTAAAACTTTACCTCAAACGTGAAGACTTATTACATGGTGGAGCCCACAAAACCAATCAAGTTTTAGGCCAAGCATTACTTACCAAGCGAATGGGTAAAACTGAGGTTATTGCCGAAACAGGCGCAGGACAACATGGTGTAGCTACGGCATTAGCCTGTGCTTTAATGGGTTTGAAAGCAAAAATTTACATGGGGGCCAAAGATGTAGAGCGTCAAGCACCAAATGTATTTAGAATGCGTTTGATGGGAGCTGAGGTTATCCCCGTCACTGCGGGCTCTGGCACTTTAAAAGATGCTGTAAACGAGGCAATGCGTGACTGGTCTGCGAATTATGACAAAGCTCACTACCTTTTAGGTACGGCTGCGGGCCCTCACCCATTCCCGACTATAGTGAGAGAGTTTCATCGCATGATAGGTGAAGAAACTCGTGCTCAAATATTAGAAAAAGAGGACCGTTTGCCAGATGCTGTGGTGGCATGTGTAGGCGGGGGCTCCAATGCTATTGGCATGTTTGCCGATTTTATTGACACACCAAGTGTGAAATTAATAGGCGTGGAACCTGCTGGTAAAGGCGTTCACACCAAAGAACATGGTGCGCCGCTAGGTAACGGTACGACTGGAATATTACACGGTGCCTATAGCTATATTATGCAAGACGAAGACGGCCAAATTGAAGAGTCTTACTCTGTATCTGCGGGGTTAGACTACCCAGCAGTTGGCCCTCAACATGCTTATTTATCTGATATTGGCCGCGCTGAATATGTGTCTGTTACAGATGATGAAGCATTAAACGCTTTTCAAATTTTATCTCGTAAAGAAGGCATTATCCCTGCTCTTGAGTCATCTCATGCTTTAGCTCATGCTTTAAATATGGCTGATGAGACTGAAGACGAGACGATAATTGTGGTTAATTTATCAGGCAGAGGCGACAAAGATTTAGCCCATGTTCATAGCATTCTTGGTGATGCCTTTATGGGAGATAATAACCATGACTAACTCTATCGATCGCTACAACGATATGTTTAAAAGCTTAGAAGAAAAAAATCAAGGAGGATTTGTCCCTTTTGTTATGGTAGGTGACCCTGATGCAGATACCTCAGTTGATATAATTAATGCCCTCATCGAAGGAGGAGCAGATGCACTGGAATTAGGCTTTCCTTATTCAGATCCTATTGCCGATGGTCCTACCATTCAAAATGCAGCAATTCGCGCATTAAGTCACAACATTAAAACGTCAGAATGTTTTGAAGTCATAAAAAAAGTGCGAAATGGTAATAAGAACATTCCTATTGGTTTGCTTTTATATAGTAATTTAGTGCTAAAACGTGGCATTGAAACATTCTATCAAGACGCCGCTGATGCGGGCGTTGACTCAATTTTAATAGCGGATGTACCACTACGTGAAGCTGACCGTTTTATAGCCATGGCTGAACAAACCGGTATTAAACAAATATTAATTGCTCCGCCAAATGCCAGTGATGAAACCTTAGCTGAGATTGGTGAAAAATCACAAGGCTATACCTACCTGCTTGGTCGAGCAGGTGTAACTGGTGCCGAAACTGCAGTGAGTATTCCTACTAGTGAATTAATCAATAAACTGACTAAATTTAAAGTTGCACCACCTTTGCTTGGTTTTGGAATATCCACCCCAGACCAAGTAGCAGACGCCATATACTCCGGTGCTGCGGGGGCAATTTCTGGCTCAGCAACGGTAAATATCATTGCAGAAAACTTAGAGCAACCTAAAGTAATGTTAGAAAAACTCAAAGGCTTTGTTTCAAGTATGAAAGCTGCAACCCATAAGTAACAAATTATGCCCTTGATATACGTCAATCATTAAGGGCTTTCACTAAGGAAACACCATGTGGTACGTCATTTATTCTGAAGATGTAGAAAACAGCTTACCTTTGCGTAAGCAAACTCGAGCTGCGCATTTAGAACGGATCCAAGGATTAGCAGATCAAGGTAGAGTGCTAGTCGCTGGCCCCTGCCCTGCAATCGATAGCGAAGATCCAGGAGAAGCGGGCTTTACAGGTTCGGTGGTTATTATCGACTTTCCAAGTTTAGAAGAAGCAAAAGCTTGGGCAGATACAGACCCTTACGCCCTGGCAGGCGTATATCAAAAAGTTGTGGTTAAGCCCTATAAAGTAGTGCTGCCATTATAAATAAAAAGCGAGGTTTAATGACGCTACTTAATAAAAGGCGCTTAATACCCAAAAGCAATTTGTCGATGCATCTTGTTTAAGGCTAATGAAAATTTGATCTTTAGGAGCAAAATTTGTACACCCCCAATTTAGAGTTACTATCTCCCGCTATAGAATTGAGTGCAATGAGAGCGCAGGGGGCTGGGGGGCAAAACGTCAATAAAGTATCTAGCGCTATTCACTTAAGGTTTGATATCAAACATGCATCTATTCCGGAGTATGTAAAACAAAAGTTGTTATCAGCAAATGATAAACGTATTACCCAAGAAGGTATTTTAATTGTCAAAGCACAAAATCATCGTACACAAGAAATGAACAAGCAGGATGCACTAGAAAGATTAACTGAAATATTGGTAGAAGCGGGTAAATTGCAAAAATCCCGCAGAGCCACCAAACCCACTCGTAGCTCTCAAAGAAAACGAGTCGACAGAAAAGTAAAATCAGGAAAGACTAAAGCATTGCGACGCAGAGTAGACTATTAATACGGCTCAGTATCAATATTTATACTATAAACATACATTTGACCACTCTACTACTTGTATGATTTCTTTACAAAAGTACAATATTTAGTCTCTTTATGTATATTAAACTGTCGAGTATTTTTACATAAATTTCAAAACATAAAGAAAAAATGAAATAAAAATCTTTAAAAACAAAAGGATGCAAATTCGGCATGATTTATGCTATACGCCAAGAAAATGTGTTATTGTCGATTTCTCAGGTATATTTTATGAAGTTCAAAATTTTATTTACTGCGTTAATTTTACTAGGTGGGCTTTGTAGTCAGGTAAATGCAACTGTTAACACCCAATCCCATGTGGGATCGTACAATCTGATTCTTAAGAATGACCTGCAAACGAATGCTGAAGTTGAAGGCAGTGCATATATAGGTGGTAACATAAATGGAAATACAATTGTATTTGGCGCCGCTTTGTCTTCTGAGACTAATGTTGACGCTGTTACCGTTGTTGGAAATATTAGTCCTAAATTAACGATTCAAAACGGGCATAATGCAGTTTATGGCGGCACATCAGCCAATGGCTTTAACCTAAACGGTGGCGGTAGCGCCACTAACGTTTCACAATCAACACTCGCATCTGAATTTAACAGCATCTATGACCAAGTCATAAGTGATAGTAACTATTTTGCAGGTTTAGAAACAAATGGCAGCTTTGACGGCTCTGATCAAAACAACAAGTTAATCACAGCAAATGAAACTTCTGGCTTAAATGTTATTAATATCAATGCTAGTGACTTAAGTAATGGTGGAGAACTTGACCTTGCACAAATACCTGACGTCCCTGTCGTAGTTAATGTCATTGGTGGTGGAGATATAGTCATAACGACTAAAATTGGTAATAAAGGAGCTGGCCTTCAAGGTGACTCATTAGCCTCTTTAGTTTTGTGGAATTTTAATACAGCCACATCTATTAGTTTTCAAGGAGATGGTTGGGTTGGCTCTATACTCGCTCCTTATGCAGATGTATCAAGCTCTACAGGTCATTTAGAAGGGGCATTGGCGGCCAAGTCATATAGTGGAAATGTTGAACTTCATAACTCTTTGTTTGCGTATACACCAGACACAAGTACCACAACTCCAACAGAAGTTCCCGCTCCAACTGGGCTAGCCCTGATGGGTCTAGGGTTGTTATTTATTACCCGTCGACAGTTTAAAAAGTAATGTTTGATTTCAGTTAAAATAACATAACTGGTATGATAAAAAAGACGGATTTATCCGTCTTTTTTATTTTTAAAGGTTAAATAAATGCACAAGAAATTGAGAGATATTCTGACTATTACTTGGAATCGAAGAGTAGTAATAGCGTTAGGTGTTTTTACTTCCACGCTAGTATTTGCAGATCCTCAATTACACTACGAAAATGCATTATCGGCATATAAAGCAGAACGGTTCGACGAATCAATGATTCACCTTAAAAATGCGTTGCATGAGAACCCCGAAAACCTTCCTTCAAAAGTGTTAATGGGTCAGCTATTAACGGAACAAGGGCAATATAGAACTGCAGAAATTGAATTTAAAGAAGCTATATTTCAAGGCGCAGATGTAAGCTTATTTGCCACTTCTTGGGGAATTACGCTTATAAAACTAAAAGAGTATCAAAGAGTTATTGACTATGCCGACTATAACTCATTTCCAAATGTTCAATTAAAAGATTGGTTAAGGCTAAGAGCCAATGCTTGTATGCAAGCCAAAAACTACGAGTGTGCAACTGAGAGTTATGTAGAGTTGGGCGAGGTTTCAAAAGATAAAACTGAACAATTAAACGGCTTAGCAAATATTGCACTTACGCAAAAAAACTATTTAGAAGCACAAAGCTATTTATCACAAGCGGGAAATATTAACACCAAAAACCCAGTTACTTGGCAATTAAAAGGCTTAGTTTCAAGACAGCAAAATAACTTAGCAGATGCACTTATCTACCTTGAAAAAGCATTTGAGTTAAATCCTGACAACCCTTACATCTTGAGGCACCTTGCTGATGTCTATTTAGCATCAAGTAATCAAGAAGCGGCTAAGAAAACCGTCAATACCATATTAACTGCTGACCCAAATGATCCGTTTGCGATTTTGGTAAATAGTTGGTTACAACAGGGAACAGTTTTAGCGCCCGACGCTGAGATAAAATTTAATGAGTTATCAGCAAAAATTAAAAACTATCCTAATCAACTAGTTAAACAAGAACAATCTCTACTATTTTTAAGGGCCTTGATTGAATTTAGAGAAGAAAACTATGAGTTTGCTATACGAGACTTTATTGCACTTCGGAAATTTGATGAAAGCGATTTATCACCAATTATTTACTTAGCTAAAAGCTATATAGCACTTAATAAAGAAAAGAAAGCTATGGCGATATTAGAAGACAATCAGCATATGTTTAAAGCGCTTCCTGATACTTTAATAATGCTAGGAGATTTGTACATAAATAATGATAAAAACTTTAAAGCACTATCATTAATAGAAACACTAAATGAAAACCACACAGACAACATTCAGGTAAAACTGCTACAGACAAAGTTGTTAATTGCTAGAGGAAAAATACACCAAGGGCTGCAAAACCTTGATGAACTACTAAAACAAGCGCCTGATAATCAAGCTGTGTTATTGGTTCACAGTATATTAAATTTACAAGCGAAACGTTTTTCTCGCGCCGATACAAGTGTGACTAAACTATTAACGCTACAACCAGATGATCCAGTATCCTTAAATATTAAAGGTGCAATATTAATCAAGCTGAACCAAGTTGCCGAGGCACAAACTTACCTTAACAAAGCCCTATCAATACACCCTGATTTTACATCAGCGACCTATAATTTAGCATCTACTTGGTATTTGCTTGGAGATTCGGTTAGAGCTAAACAATTAATTGCAAGCATATTAACTAGTACCCCTAACTATCAAGCTGCGCTTTTATTACTTGCTGAAATACAGATCAAGCAGAACGCCCCCGAAGACGCGTTAAAAAACTATCGAAAAGTACTTTTAAGCGACAAACAGAATGTAGCTGCGTTAGAAGGGCTAACGTCTATTTATGTTGCTCGGAAAGAATATAAAAGCGCATTGCTTCAGCTTAATCGACTGAGTAGTAGTGACCAAGAGAACCCCAAATATGTTATCCAAAAAGCACAGATTTACGTTGCTCAAAACGACAAAGAAAACAGTCAACGAACAATGCAGGAATTGCAAAGGCTAAGTAATAATAATGCAGCACTAATGATTGCACTACATAAGTTACAATTACTAACGGGTGATAGACAAGCCGCAACTCAGTCTCTAATTAGAGCGCAAAAATTGCAGCCAGGTAGTCTTAGGTTGGCAGTGCAAGTATCTGAATTTTTACTTAATGAAAATGAAACTAAAGCTGCGGCCGTTGAACTCGACAAGCTGGCGAATAAGTATCCTAAACAAGCTCAAGTATCGTTCTTACAAGGTAGATTAGCTGAACAACAAGGTGATTTAAACACGGCTAACCAGCTTTATTTAAAAACCTTAGATATAAACGAAAACTTTGAACTAGCATTAGCCAAGATGTATGCATTAACGTTAAAAGGGGTTCCTTCTAGCCCATTTAAGAATAAAATTGAGCAGATAGTTAATAATAACCCAGAGCGTTTCTTTCCTCGTAATTTGCTCGCCCAGTACCATTATTATCAAAAAGAATACGAGCTAGCAGCACAACAATATGAGCGCCTATTACAACACTCAGATTTAAAAGATCCTCAAGGGATTTTAAATAGATTAGCAAAAATATACATGAATTCTGACATAAAAAAGAGTATGCAATATGCAGCGCAGGCTTATGAGATAAATAATAAAGAACCAAACACGTTAACGACTTATGGTTGGTTGTTGACTCAAAATAAACAACCTAAGCAAGGACTGGAGTTACTAAGAAGAGCCTACTCGCGAGACCAGAAAAACCTAGCTTTACGCTATTACATAGCTGTTAGTTTGAATATGTTAGGTCTAGTTAATGAAGCAAAGTCTGAGCTAGAATCACTTTTTGATAAAAAGCAAAATTTTACTGAAAAAGAGGCAGCTACTGCACTTTATAAGGAGCTAAGTAATAAATAACTAAGGTTCAAAATTAGTTCAGCTAAAGTTCAGGCAAGAAATATTAACATTGTTATCACTTTCAAAACGGAGTAATAACATGAAAACTATATTCAGTATCACACTATTATTAATGGCTCTTTCACCTTTAGCTCACGCTAAAAGCCACCACACAATTAAGGCTGTTAAGATAAGTCCTACTCATAAATACCACCAAGTTAAACAGCAAAAGTACGTAAAAGTAAAAACAAACACTATTTCCAAAAACAACCCAAGAACGGGGGTAAACATTGGAGGTCTTATTGGAGGCGTAATTGGACATAATGCCAGTACTGGCCGCGATAAAATCCTAAGTACTGTAGCTGGAGTGATTATCGGAAGTACCATAGGTCATCAAGTTGAAAAACTAACAAGTACACATAAAGCAAATGTATACAGAAAAGTTATTCATAAAAAGCCCCATCATTAGACTATAGATAGTAATTGTTTCTAGTAGGCGGTCAAATCCGCACTTTATATAATCATGAACGCGCTGTATCAATAATTTTTACGTCGATTCATGATTAAGGTAAACTGATTTTATAATTTTTTTCGAGAGTGATATTTTGAAGTCAAAAACCAACTCTATGTTACTAGCCGGTTGCCTTGCATTGCTGATGTTAAATAGTACTCCAGCATTTGCCAAAGAAGATAAAATTTCGGCAAAAAGTAAATCAGAGGCCGCACAAAAGGCGCAGAAGCGAGTTAGCGGGCGCGTACTTAAGGTTGATCAAAATAAAAATAAATATCGCGTGAAAGTTCTACAAAAATCAGGTCGTGTGGTGTCTGTAGATATCAATAAAAAATCCGTCAAAAAGAGTAAGAAAAAAGTTAAAAATTAAGGATGTCAACACAAGCATGCGTATTTTAATCGTTGAAGATGATAGTCGTCTACTGACTCAACTAGATGTGTTACTACAAAATAATGGTTACAGTGTTGACTTAGCCGATGATGGCGCTAAAGCCTTATTTTTACTACAAGAGCACTCATATGATTTAGCTGTTATTGACATTGGCTTACCTGTTGTTGATGGTTTTGAGGTCATTCAAAAAGCCAGAAAAAATGATGTCACCTGCCCCATATTGATATTAACAGCGAGAGATAGATGGCAAGAAAAAGTCGAAGGACTCGATGCGGGAGCCGACGACTATTTAACTAAGCCTTTTCACAATGAGGAGCTTCTCGCTCGTATTAACGCACTAATTCGTCGTGCAGCAGGTAAAGCCCACCCAATCATAGAAAAAGGCCCCATCACTTTAGATACTCTTAGTGAAGAAGTTACGGTAAATGGTGAGTACGTTGAGCTTACCGCATACGAATTCAAAGTTCTCGAATACCTTTTATTAAATCCACAAAAGATTATTTCGAAAACAGAACTAACGGAGCATATCTACGACCAAGACTTTGATCTTGATAGTAATGTCATTGAAGTTTTTGTGGGTAGACTACGCAAGAAAATCGACCCAAATGGCAATGTCAACCCAATAGAAACCCTAAGAGGTAGAGGCTACAGGATTAACCGTGAACTCTAATACACCCACTTATTGATGCGTAACCTTTCTTTAAGACTTAGAAGCTTTGCCGCTGCGCTTTTAGCACTGTTAATTTTCATCCCTCTTACTGCTGTTACGCTAGAAAAAGCTTTCAACAGCAGTTTAAGTCAGTCCATGCTAGAACAACTTCGAGTGCAAAGCTTAACGTTAATTTCAGAGTTTGAATTAGATGAAATTGGCGAGAGTGCTATCATGCCAGAACAACTATATAACGATGAGTTCAACATGCCTGGTTCTGGATTGTATGCGTTTATTCAGTCTAACAACGCCACACTATGGCAATCTTTGTCTACCTTAAATTGGCAATTAACCCCGCAATTTTCGCCTCCTAAAATTGGTGCAGAAGACTTTATTGAAGATTTCCACATGCAAAAAAGCTACTTTTTATATGCTTATACTGCCGAGTTTGAAACCTCACAGGGTTACCAACCTATCAGCTTTTATATTCTACAAGATAAGCAAACCTTCAACGTAGAAAAAGAAAAGTTTGCGACCACTTTATGGAACTGGCTTGGACTGATAGCTCTGCTTTTACTGATATTATTATTAGTGAGTTTAAATGCAGCCTTACTCCCTATCAGCCGCTTAAACAAACAAATACGCCAAGCAGAGAGTGGGCAATTAAATCGAATTGACCAAACTTACCCTCCTGAATTAGAAAAATTAAAAAGTAGTATTAATAACTTATTAGACACGGAACAACAGCAACGTAGCCGATACAAAAATAGCTTAAGTGATTTAGCCCATAGCCTTAAAACCCCATTGGCGGTGTTATCAGGGACACGAGGACTTCCACCACAAGCTAATGAACCTATTAACCAAATTAATCTGCAAATACAAAGACAATTAAAACGTGCGGTGGCAGGCAACACCAGCTCATTTGAGCAAGCCACCCCGATGAAACCAGTGGTAGATAAACTATTTAATGCTATGACCAAGGTCTATGCTGATAAACAGCTTTTGTTAACGCAAACCATTCAGCCACAAGACATTGGGTTTCATGGCGACGTAACTGACCTTATGGAAATACTCGGAAACGTATTGGATAACGCTTGTAAAGCTGCTGCCAGCCAAGTCAAAATATCTGTTATTGCCAAGCAAAATACGTTAAACCTCACCATAGAAGATGATGGCCCGGGGATCCCTGAAGATAAACGAGAACACCTTTTACAAAGAGGCACACGTTTAGATAGTTACAAAGAAGGACAAGGCATAGGTATGGCTGTAGTAGCCGATTTAGTAGCGGCTTATCAAGGAAGTCTTGATATAAATACAGGAAACCTAGGCGGAGCAAAGCTTACATTGACCTTCCCATTACATAGTGAAACTCACTAATTATTGGTTAAATTTTTATATCCTTGATTGACATAAAAATGCAACCTTCTGATTTAATTAGAATTTATATTTGGCGTTGTATTTGCTTTTCATTAACTATCTGATTGAGATTACATAAGGAATAAACATGGCTGTAAAATTAGAAGATAGACCTATTGAACAAGTAAGAGAAGAAGTCATTGATAAGCTTATTTTCAACTACAGTCATGGGGTGTTATCTAATGAAGCCTTTGAGCGAAGATTAGACTCAGCCATGGCAAGTAAGCATCATCATGAATTAACTGACTTGGTTTCAGACTTAAAACAAAACACCAGTGAAGAGTTTACCTCTCAAAAAGAACAAAAATTCAATATCAATTATTCTGCTGAAAATAGTGTTGAAACCGAAAGCATAGTCAATATTTTTGGCGGCTCTAACCGAAGTGGGCAATGGACAGTACCGCGAGAGATAAGAGTTTTAACCGTCTTTGGAGGAGGGGATATAGACTTTACTGACGCTATATTTTCAAGCCCAGATGTCACTGTAAAAGTCCTTTGTATATTTGGTGGTGATAATATTTACATACCAGAGAACATAAATGTCATCTCAAAAGCATTTTGCATTTTTGGTGGCATAGATAATAAAGCGCCATCAATTGCCTCTCGCCAAGCCCCTACTCTCACCATTGAAGGCTTAGTTTTATTTGGTGGACTAGACATAAAGATAAAACGCACAATAAAAGAAAAGTTTGTGACCTTTGCTAATCAAATGAAAACACTTTTCAATAACAAAACCTAAGCTAGGAAGTTCTAAACACCAACGGTGAGCCCTTTTTTATTCAATAAAAGAGGGCTACATTATATTTATTTGCTAGGTTGCTTTACATCTTCACTAGCGAGTAATAACGCAAACCAATGTGTATCAGGGTTAGACTCTAGAGCTATTTTTACAATCATAGTAAGCGGAACCGACAACAACATACCAACCGTACCTAACAACCATCCCCAGAAAATCAAAGATAAAAAGACAACCAAAGTAGATAACCCAAGGCCACGGCCCATATACTTTGGCTCAATCACATTCCCCATCACCATATTAGACGCAATAAACCCTATCGCAGTTAGCCCCGCAGTAGTTGGTCCTAATTGAACAAATGCGAGTAATACAGCAGGAACAGCAGCAATAATAGAGCCTATATTTGGCACATAATTCAGCAAAAATGCGAGTACAGACCAAAGTAAGAAATGATCAACACCTAATACATACAACCACACGCCTATAATAAAGCCAGTTCCCAAGCTTACGAGAGTTTTAATAACTAAGTAGTTTTTAACCGATGTGAGAAACTTATCAATTTGTTGCATTTTCATATCTGGATCTGACAAAGCAATATGTATTTTCTTAGGAAAAGACTCTGCTTCAAACAACATAAAAACCACAATTAATAAAATAAGTAAAAAATTGGTTAACACGCCCCCTAAACTTGATAACAGGTTAGTTGCCATATTCATTGCGGCGCCTGGGTCAAGGTAAGAAATCAGCGTATCTTTATTGATCTTGATATTCACTTTATCAAGTTGCCCTATCACCCAACCGAACTCTTGCACTAGCTGCTCTCTATATTTAGGCACATTCTGACTGAACTCGTTCATTGACTGCCCAACTAAACCTGCCAAAACTAATCCAAAAACAACAATTAGCAGTATGACTATTATTACGGCGAGGACTCTAGGTAACTTGTACTGGTTAGCCCATGTAATAATTGGACTACATGCCATTGCGATAAAGATTGATAATAGAAAGGGTACAACAATAGCGCTGGCGGCTTTAATACCGGCTAAAATGACCACAATACTCGCGAGTATTAATAAAATTTTGACGGGTCTTTGAGAATTGATCTGCATAAATTGAGTCTTGATAAATACCTTGTGAGCAAACTAGCAGATCTATGTAGTATTTTGTAGCAAAGAACAAAAAGAAATTAAAAGCTCACGACTTCGTACTTATATTGATACTAATGATTACGAAATGGCTAACGCTCTGAATTGTGAAGTCATTATTAAACATGTTAGCAACTTAGTTGAGAACAATCTTTTTTCATTCCTCAAGAAATTAACAGCTCAGGTGTTAACTATAGCTGCAGAACGTGCTTGGGTGAACTATGCTGAAGTTGATAAAACCCATGCATCACGTTTTTGTGATTCCTTGTTTTTATGTTTATCATGTAACAAACACTAAGGTGGCCACCACACCATGAAACTATTATGAAAATACTGATGACTGGCGGTTCTGGGTTGATTTGCTCTAACCTAGTACCAATTTTGCGCCCCTGCGACATAGCGGTTTATACCCGTAATGTGGCTAAAGCTGAGCAGATACTCGGTCACAAAATTCATTTTTTATCGACTCTATCCCATCTTAAGAACTTAGACGAATACGATGTGGTCATCAATTTAGCTGGCGAGCCAATAGTTGACAAGAAGTGGACTCAAGATCAAAAGCGCATTATAGAAAAAAGTCGGTGGGAACTGACTGAAAAAATAGTCAACTTAATCAAAGCTGGAGACAACCCTCCTAATATTCTCATTAGTGGCTCTGCTATTGGTTATTACGGTAATCAAACTAATGATGCAATTGATGAACAGTTCACTGTTGAAAATGATGAGTTTAGCCATAAGTTATGTGCTCATTGGGAGTTTCTAGCCCAACAAGCTGAATCAGATAAAACCAGAGTGTGCATACTGAGGACTGGTATAGTTCTAAGTAAAAGAGGCGGGGCATTAGCAAAGATGCTATTTCCTTTTAGACTAGGATTAGGAGGCCCGATCGCCAGCGGTCAACAATATATGTCATGGATCCACCTGGAGGATATGCTGCAAGGAATAGTTCACCTAATCGAAAACAAAGACTGTCAAGGAGTATACAATTTTACAGCTCCAAACCCCGTAACCAATCAAGAGTTTAGCCAAGAACTGGCAAGGTCATTGAGCCGTCCCTGTTTGGTGAGAGTTCCTGAGTTTATGCTAAGAGGATTGCTGGGAGAAATGGCTGACCTGGTTGTTTATGGTCAAAGAGTTGTACCAACTCGCCTGCTAGATAGTGGATATAAGTTTGTGTATCCAGAGTTGTCGAGGGTTTTTGACTGCCTTCGAAAATAATTTAAAGCAGAGCATTAAACAACGCCCTGCTTTAATAATAGGACTTAAACCATTTTCCGTAACAGGTGACTGGTATTCAAAGATAACAAACGCCAACAGCCTATTGCTCCTAAGCAGCCAACAACAACAGCGCCTACGACCGGTGCAATTCCCCAGTATTCCCAATGCATTCCTGCTGGCATTTGAAACACCTGAGTTTGTAACAAATATAAACTAAACTCATTAGACGCGGCCGCCATCACACCAGCCACAACACCTATAATTATAAATTCATAGACCACACTTGAGCGAATCAACCTACCTTTGGCCCCTAAGGTTCTTAAAATAGCTAGCTCTTCTTGGCGCTCGTCCATACTCGCTTGAACTTGTGCAATTAGCACTAATGCTCCAGCAGCAAGTACTAACACCAAAATGAACTCTACCGCCACAGAGACCTGATCAACAATATTGCGTAATTGATTAATTCTAGCGTCAACATCAATTAAAGTAACATTGGCAAAGGGTCTCATTAACGCTGTAATGTCTGACTTTCGATCACCCGGTAAATTAAAGCTAGAAATATAAGTAGGAATATAGTTCTGCAAAGCTCTGGGCTCTATGACAAAGAAGAAGTTGGGCTGCATTGATTGCCAATTTACATCTCTTACACTAGTCACCTTTAAATTGACAATTTCACTACCAATATTAAAGGTTAACATGTCACCTAGCTCAAGCCTTAAACGTTCAGCGATCCCTTTTTCAATAGACACCTCAAAAGGCCGTTGCGCTTCAGTTAACGTAATCCCTTCTTCAAACCAGTGACCGGCGACTATTTCAGAGCCTTTTTGTAGCTCTGTACTCCACGTTAGGTTAGCTTCTCGCCCCAAGCCATTTCGGCCATTGCTCCTTTCATCAGGATCCTCCTTGGATACAGAAGTACGTACTTTTTCATCATTAACGGCAACAAAACGGCCTCTTACTACTGGATAAAACTTTTCAACATTAACTTCACGCTCTAAAAAGTGAGCTTGTAAATTAGGCTGCTGGCTGTGGCTAATGTTAACTAAGAAGTAATTAGGCGTCCCTTCGGGCAGCTGATTTTGCCACTGCTGCACCATATCATTGCGCATCACAAGTACCACCAGCAGCAACATTATAGTTACTGCAAAACTAATCAGTTGCACGCTGTTGTCCATAGCTCGGCGACTAATCCTAGCCCATGCTAATTGCCAAGGCCCCATTTTCCCTTGAGCAAATTTCCGGCCGACTCTAATTAATCCAAAGGTAACAAACAATAAGGCTGTAACTAACGTGATGCCAGATACAAACAAAATTGCACTAATTTTCAGATTCTGACTGTATGCCCACATAAGTAAAAATATTGCGCCCCCAGAGGCTATAAATTGCAACATGCGCGAACTTAAATTTGCCCCTAAATCTCGACGTAATACGCGTAAAGGAGAAACTGAAAACAACTTCATCAGTGGATATAAAGAAAATAAAATGGCGCAA
This sequence comes from Paraglaciecola sp., assembly GCF_039943935.1. Classification (GTDB taxonomy): domain Bacteria; phylum Pseudomonadota; class Gammaproteobacteria; order Enterobacterales; family Alteromonadaceae; genus Paraglaciecola. The sequence continues at coordinate 15,503 of NZ_JBDUZQ010000002.1, read as the reverse complement.
ATAGAGCCTGTAAAAATAGCAATGATCAATGGCTTCCAGTGCCACGCATCTATGGACACATCGACTCTATCAGCGACAGCCATCACCACTACTTGCTGAATGGCGTAACCTAATATCGTACCTATCACTATCCCTAACGTAGTGATAAACAGTATTTGCAGTAAGTAAATTTGCTGCACCATTGACTTAGGTGCCCCTAAGGTTTTCATAATAGCCACTGGATCATAATGCCTTTGACTATATCGCTGTGCCGCAACAGCAATCGACACTGCAGCTAAAACTATGGCTAATAAACTGGCTAATAGAAAATACTGCCCAGCCCTGCTAACAGAACGACCAATTGCAGACTCATCATCTTCAATAGAGTCCCAATCATGAATTTCCTTATCTAATTGAGGTTCTAGCCAATCATAAAAGCTCTCTAAATCCCCTCTGTCACCAGTAAAAAAATAACTATAGTCAATTCTGCTACCCGGTCCTTCAACATTTGTTGCTGCTAGATCTGCTTTTCTAATCAAAACTTTAGGATCACCCCCAAATACGCTAAATCCTGCGTCGGGTACTTCAGTCAAAACTTTGGTAACAGAAAAAACTTGGTCGCCCACCTCAATACTATCCCCCAAAACCACCCCTAAGGTTTGAAATAATTGAGATTCAATCCAAGCTTCGCCTTCATTAGGTAAACGATTGGTAGCGGTGCCTGTTTTGAAAGGTTCATCTGCAGTTTTGAGCGTCCCTTTTAAGGGGTATCCTTGGCCAGCAGCACGTAAAGATACTAAATCCATTTGCTCATTAGCAAACACCATGGACCTAGCATAGGTTTGGTGAGCGGTGTTTAGACCCATTTCCTTAGCTTTTTCTATCCAAGCTAAATCAACAGGCTTACCAGACTCAAGTACCCTATCCGCAGCAATAAATTCAGCACTTTTCTCTGTGAGCGCTGTTTCTAAACGCTCACTAAAAAGTGAAAGTGATAAAACGGAAGCAACAGACAAAATAATTGCCAATAATATAATAGTTAACTCGCCGCGCTTGGTTTCATGGCGAAATAAACGCCAGGCTAAACTAAATGCTTGGTTGTTCATTAACTTACCTTTTCAATTACAGACTCAGGAAATACCTCAGTTAATTCACCCGCCTGCATATGCAACTGGCGCTGGCATTGATCTGCTAACCCTTGATCATGCGTCACTAAAACAAGCGTGGTGTTTGAGTTTTGATTTAACTCGAATAATAGTTTTTCTATCTTTTCACTATTGGCCGCATCTAAGTTTCCTGTAGGCTCATCTGCAAATAATATTTTGGGCTCGCTAATAAACGCTCGAGCAATGGCAACTCGTTGCTGCTCACCACCAGATAATTGATTGGGATAATGGGTAGCACGGTGCTCTAACCCCACTAATGCCAGAATTCTTTCGGCTCTTTGTTTCGCATCTGAATGGCCAGCTATTTCTGCGGGGAGCATAATATTCTCAATGGCCGTTAAGCTCTGCACTAACATAAAGCTTTGGAAGATAAACCCAACTTTTGCGCCTCTAAGTTGCGCTCGTTGTTCTTCATCCATCGCTTCCATCGCTTCACTATCCAATGCAATTTGTCCTTCGCTCACTTCATCTAGCCCTGCTAACAAGCTTAACAAAGTAGACTTACCTGAACCGGACGCACCGATAATGGCAACTGACTCACCGGCCTTGACATCGAAACTAATAGGCTTGAGGATCTGTAATTTACCTTGAGACGTATGAACTGTTTTACTAATTTTATTTGTCTTTATCATTACTTTAGGAGTCATAGTGGTTTTTCTTAATACCAATTCGTTGCTTAATAAATTCTATACAGTACTGATCCTTATACCATTGATACTGATTTCGGATCAGTTAATGGCGAAAGAATCTAAATTACTTATTCTTGGTGATAGCCTAAGCGCAGCCTATGGGTTAAAGCAAGAACAAGGTTGGGTTAGTTTGTTACAAGATGCGTGGCAAAACAAACCTATAACCGTGATAAATGCCGCTATTAGTGGAGAAACCACAGACGGAGCCTTAGCAAGACTGCCGCGATTGCTAGAGACACATCAACCTACCCATGTGTTTGTTGAATTGGGCGGAAATGATGGATTACAAGGACACCCTATCACTAAGATGCGTGATAACTTACAAAGCATCATTGATTTAAGTCTGAAGAATGGCAGTAAAGTTTTTTTACAACAGATGCAAATTCCAACTAATTACGGCCGCCGTTATACCGAATCGTTTACAACCAGTTACACTCAATTGGCCAGTGACAACCACATCCCATTATTGCCTTTTTTCTTAGAAGACATAGCGTTAAACGAAGGTTTAATGCAAAGAGACGGTATTCACCCTACAGCAGAAGCTCAAGTAATCATTGCAAAAGGTATGCAACAAACCTTAGAAGTATTAATCTTCCCCTAGCAGAATAGCATTCAAACCACTACACTAGTTTTAAACAACATTGATATGTAATTAGAGGAGTTAATAATGGACGTAGGATCAGCAGGGGCTGGATCAGTTTCACAAAACATTCCCACACAAACAGGGTCTCAACAACAAGTTGTAAGAGCTGAACAACAGGAAAGTGCCGACTCAGGTGCTAACCAAGCCATTGAGAGCACCCAACCTCAGGGTAACGAACGAGTTGGTAGCATTATAAATACCACGGTTTAATATAAAACTTACACTAAAAAACGAGTCAACTGACTCGTTTTTTATTTCTTAAATTAAACTAATGATAAGTAAGCTCAATTAATCACCTTTTTATGTATTTCAAAATATCTCCAGAATGCTGCAAAGCACGAATATCCATAAACAAGGCATCTGCTTGGAAATATTGACGCCTTAAATATCCAAGCCATTGTTTTACACGATTAGGGTAGTATCTGCCTTTATCACCATAAATTTCATAACCTGAATAGTGAATCAACAACTCACGCACCTCCTCCCAAGGCATAGGCGCTTGCTTGTGTTTAATCGACTGCGCCAAATTTGGCATAGCCAAAGCTCCACGGCCCAACATTATATTTTCGCAGTCAGACTGTTGTTGGCAAGCGATAGCATCTTGACCATTCCATATTTCGCCATTGGCGACAAGTGGGATATCTACCTGTTGTTTTATCTTTGCAATCCAATCCCAATATGCAGGTGGTTTATATCCATCCACTTTAGTACGAGCATGAACAACTAAAGAGTCGGCCCCAGCACTGGCAATAGCTTGAGCATTTTCAATGGCTAATGAGCTATCTTCAAAACCTAAGCGCATTTTAGCGGTAACCAACTGGTCAGAAGGGACAGCTTTGCGCACTGCAGCAACGATTTGATAAAGGGTTTCAGGCTCTTTTAAAAGCACAGCCCCACCTTTACTTTTATTAACAGTTTTGGCAGGGCAACCAAAATTAAGATCAACGCCATGAGAGCCTAGCTCAATTGCCCGCACTGCATTTTCTGCTAACCAGTTAGAGTGCTGTCCCAACAATTGCACTTTAACAGGCACACCACTTGGAGTGAGACCACCATTTCTTAATTCAGGGCATAGTCGATAGAACACCTTTTTAGGTAAAAGTAGCTCCACCACTCTTACAAACTCTGTAACACATAAATCAAAGCCTCCCACTTGGGTTAGCATGTCACGCATAAGGTGGTCAACGACCCCTTCCATAGGGGCTAAAGTAATTTGCATTAAATATTATACTGTAAGTTATAGGTCAAGAAAGCGGCGCATTGTAATATCAATTGCTTATAAGCACTAGGACCAACAACTGACCAAACTAAAAGAGCTGATTTTAAATTAGAATTTTAGCTTTTTTCGTTGATCACACAGCAGCAAAATTTGCTTTTTTCGATGGTCATCAGCTTGGCCCCAAATCAAAATTTCATCTATTAACCTAAAACACCCTACACACATATCTTGCTCATCTAGGCAGCAATTTCCAATACAGGGAGAAGCGATACTCAGTTCTGTTTTATTTTTCATTAATCTTTATGCACTCTTTATCAAAAATTAAAACGGAAAATCATCACCATCAAAACGTCAGAAAGTTTCTAAGCATGATTCAAAGCGACTTGCCTTAAATACTCCCATGGATGCTATTGGAATAGTGTTAAGAATTACTCTAAAACAGAGATTGGATCTGAAATTTTAGGCTTGCCTTGATTGATTGCAATTTCAACACGGCGATTACTACTGCGGCTAGTTGCATCATCGGTTTCAAGTAAAGGATCCGTGTCGGCTTTACCGACCACAGACATTCGACTTTCATCGAATCCTTGAGCACGTCTTAACTCTTCTGCTACGACGACGGCTCGTTGTGAAGAAAGATCCCAATTTGAACGATATAGCTCATTAGAAATTTGTTGACTGTCACTATGGCCCGACACTTCAATATCTCCAGGCATATCTGCTAACAATACGCCTATTTTACGTAAAATAGGTACAAATTGAGGTTGTAAAAAAGCCGAACCTGCTGAGAAAGAGCCATTCTCTCTGATTCTAATCGTAATTTGTTGTCCCAAAGATTCTACTTCAATAGCTCCGTCAACGATTTCTTTTTCAAGTTTTTGAGCCACTTTACGCATACGTTCTGCCACTGCTTGATCACTGGCAGCTTGACTAGATGTGCTTTGCTCTGAAGCAGTTTGTTGCGCTGCTCCACCTTTTTGCTCACCCCTTTGTTTTTGACGCCCGCCAGCAGAATCTTCATTACCATCTTGAAATTCCAACATTTCTTGAGTCATATCAGTAGTCTGTTGCTGAATGGTGTCAATAGGAGTCGGCTCCGGTCTACCTGGACGGAACTCCATGGCAATCACACTGGTACCTTTAGGGATATCTTTTACTTCAATTTTGTTCTGCACCCCAAATGCAAACTTCATTGACCCTGCAATCTGTTTAAATTTTAGTACGTCCATCTCCGAAAAAGATAAAAGTAAAACAAAGAAACACATCAATAGTGACATTAGGTCAGCAAAGGTTCCCATCCAAGCAGGTAGCCCTTCAGGGGGACATTTAGGGCATTCATTTTCCATTATTTACTCAGCGTCTTCTGATGTGCCACGTTTGCTGGCTGCTAGATAGTTTTTCAAAATGCCTTCAATTACTCTGGGGTTTTGACCATCGGCTATACCAATAATGCCATCAAGTACTAAACTTTGATTTAACTTTTCTTCTTCAGAGCGGTTACCTAATTTCACGGATATTGGTAAACATAATAGATTCGCTAGCATTGCACCATATAAGGTTGTCAATAACGCTACAGCCATTGCTGGACCAATTGATTTTGGGTCATCCATGTTAGACAACATAGCCACCAAACCAACTAAGGTACCAATCATGCCCATAGCTGGAGCAACATCACCTAAGCCTTTAAACATGGTGGCTCCAAACTCATGCCGTTCAGCACTCATGGCAATATCTTTACCCAAGGTAGCTCTAACCACATCAACATCGTGCCCATCTACCAACATATCAACCCCCTTTTGCATAAATGGGTTATCAATCTCCGCTTCTTCTAGGGCCAAAAAACCGCCTTTACGGGCCGCATCAGCCATTTCTACAATCTTTTCGATTTGTGATTCTGGGGAATCAATTTTAAACATAAAGGCTTTTCCGGCAACTTTGCCTGCACCAAAAAACTGCCCAAGGGTATATTGAGATAAAACGACAAATAAACTACCGCAAAATACAATCAAGATAGAAGGTACATTGATAAACATGGCAATATCGCCACCTTGAATCATTGCCATTACAACGAAACCTATAGCGCCAAGAATCCCGATTATGGTTGCTAAATCCACATTATGCTCCAAAAACAGTGGTAAAAACGTGTCTGAATATTTAGTTAAGATTAATGCCGATTATCCCGACATACAACTTTAAAAATTAACCAGTTGAATCAGTTGTTAATCTTTAATATCGACTATCTTCTTTTTTTCTGTAGCTGGCATCAAGTATAAATGATGGATTAAAACCATTATCTTATATAAGTCTCTTGTAATGTGTATTTCTAAAAGTAATTGACCCCATTTTTGAGCTCAGGTATGGTGCGTGGCTCTCAGCATTCGCCATCATTGATATAAAGAATATTATGACCACTCGTAAAAAAGCAGACTCTCTTACCTTTGAGCAGTCAATGAAGGAATTAGAAGACCTTGTTAGCCAAATGGAACAAGGGGATTTACCACTAGAAGACGCGTTAAAAAACTTCGAACGTGGCATTGAATTAGCCAGGTTCAGTCAACAAAAATTGAAAGACGCAGAACAAAAGGTGCAAATACTGACGACTAAAAATGGTCAACAAAACCTTGATGTATTTGACGCAAACAATTAAGTTCATCAAATGAGTTTAGATACATACAGAACAGCGGTTTGTGACAGAACCAACAAAGCCTTAAGTCAAACTATACAAGCCCTACCCAATCATGCTGAGAAGCTCAAACAGGCAATGGCATATTCGCTACTTATTGGTGGCAAAAAGATGCGCCCTTTTTTACTGCATGCCACTGGCGAGATGTTAGGTGTAACTAAAGAAGACTTAGATTGTCCAGCCACGGCCATAGAAGCAATTCATGCCTATTCATTAATACACGATGATTTACCCCCTATGGACGACGACGATCTGCGCCGTGGCCATGCAACGTGTCATAAAAAATTTGATGAAGCCACTGCCATTCTTGCCGGCGACGCATTACAGACCCTCGCATTCGAAATATTATGTCAGCACCCGTTAAGTTCGGCTAACGACAGTAAACGTATTCAGTTAGTAAGCATATTAAGTCAAGCTTCTGGTTATAAAGGGATGTGTGGCGGACAAGCAATGGATTTAGCAGCGACTGATAAATTGATTAGCCAAAGTCAGTTAGAAGCACTGCACAACAAAAAAACTGGGGCATTACTGTCAGCATGTGTTGAAATGGCCATAGTCTTATCCGAAAATGTAAGCGAAGAGAGTCGTAAAAATCTTCAAAAGTACGCTCAAATTATTGGGTTAGCTTTTCAGGTTCAAGATGATATTTTAGATGTCATTGGAGATTCAGAAGTCCTTGGGAAACCACAAGGCTCAGACCAAGAGCAAAATAAAAGTACCTACCCTGCAATGCTGGGTTTAGAGCAAGCTCAAACTTATCTGGCCAATCTACATAAACAAGCACTTCAAGCTTTGCACACTTTGCCTTACAATACGCAAATACTGGCCGAATTTACCAATTTTGTTATTCATCGCGCCTATTAATGAGTTGATACACACTTAATGACACTAGATATTGCCCACTACCCTACTCTTGCCGAAGCTAACACTCCAGAGCAATTGAGAGACTTACCCAAAGAAAAACTAAAACAACTTTCTAAAGAGTTGCGAGAATATTTGCTTTCGAGTGTAAGTAAAAGTAGCGGGCATTTTGCCTCTGGATTAGGCACCGTTGAATTAACTGTGGCTTTACATTATGTCTACAATACACCTTTTGATCGCTTATTATGGGATGTAGGCCACCAAGCTTATCCTCATAAAATTCTTACTGGCCGTCGCGAGCGCATGCAAACTATTCGTAAAAAAGACGGTTTGCACCCTTTCCCATGGCCCCCAGAAAGTGAATACGATACATTTGCTGTTGGACATTCATCAACTTCTATTAGCGCCGCATTAGGCATGGCAGTCGCTGCAGAGAAAGAAGCACTTGGTCGTAAAGTAGTGGCGGTTATTGGCGATGGAGCGATGACAGCAGGCATGGCATTTGAAGCCTTAAATCATGGCGGCGATATAAACAAAGATCTAGTTGTGATTTTAAATGACAACGAAATGTCAATTTCAGAAAACGTAGGAGCGTTGAATAGTCATCTTGCCAGACTTTTAACAGGAAACGTATTCAACTCAATTCGCGATGGCAGTAAAAAGCTACTTAGTAACGTTCCTCCAATCAAAGAATTTGCTAGCCGCGCAGAAGAGCACATTAAGGGTATGGTAGTACCCGGCACCATTTTTGAAGAGCTTGGCTTTAAATATATAGGCCCCATAGATGGCCACGATGTAAATGGCGTAGTAGACACCCTTAAAAATATGCGTGGCATAAAAGGTCCACAAATCTTGCATGTGGTGACCAAAAAAGGAAAAGGATACGGACTTGCTGAACAAGATCCCATTAAATTTCATGCCGTTCCTAAGTTTAATCCAGATGCACACGGCCTGCCTAAAGCCCCTCCTGGTGATCCGACATTTTCAGCAGTATTTGGTGATTGGCTTTGCGACATGGCAACCCAAGATCCTAAATTGATGGCAGTAACACCTGCCATGAGAGAAGGTTCGGGCATGGTGACATTTTCACAAAAATTTCCTGAGCAATATTTTGATGTCGCAATAGCAGAACAACACTCAGTTACGTTTGCAGCAGGGCTTGCCAAAGAAGGCTTAAATGCCGTAGTAGCCATTTACTCAACCTTTTTACAACGTGCCTACGACCAACTTATTCATGATGTTGCTTTACAGAATTTACCCGTTCTATTTGCCATAGACAGAGCAGGCATAGTAGGCGCAGATGGCCCAACCCACCAAGGTGCTTTCGACATTCCATTTTTACGCTGCATTCCAAATATGGTCATCATGACACCAGCTGATGAAAATGAATGCAGGCAAATGCTGTACACAGGGCATAAACTACAAAAGCCCGCTTCAGTTCGATACCCTAGAGGCTCAGCTACAGGGGTAAAACCTGAAAAAAGCATGAGCGAACTAGCATTAGGTAAAAGTCGTACGATTAGACAAGGTCAAAAAGTAGCTATTCTTAACTTTGGAGTGTTGCTAGAGCAGGCTATACACGCTGCTGAAGAACTAAATGCCACTGTTATCGATATGCGCTTTGTTAAGCCTCTAGATACACAAATAATTGATGAGTTGGCAGCCAACCACGCGCTGTTGGTTACCCTAGAAGATGGCGCCATAATAGGCGGAGCTGGTAGTGCTGTTGGTGAACACTTAATGGCAAGTCAGCATAGTTGCAAACTATTACAGCTAGGCCTACCCGATGAGTTTATTATGCAAGGTACGCAACAGGAAATGTATGCAGAACTGCAATTAAATAGTGCAGGTATATTATCTAGAGTGGGAAACTTCTTGAAATAGTAAAAGAGATAAGAGTCTTACCTACGTTTAAAAAATCTATTTTCTATATCGAACCAAACGAGCCCCCTACTCAGCTAGCAGAATAAGTTCTTTATCCGGTATAGATACAATTTGTGTCTTTTGACTGACGTCCCTTACCAAGGCTATCATTACGAACCCAAATTAGTTACATGTATAAATACCCATTTTCAATCAACCACTTTGCACGGTATGACCAAACTTGAGTTTTATTAGGGTATTCATACATAATGTAACCTTCAACAGCCCCATTACTGTAATAAACATCCTCGCCACTAGCCGTTTTAATCTCATTTAAATAATCCTTATGAAGCAACTCTTCCTCACTATGCCAAACCCCAAATACCTGTTTCTCCCGTTTGCTATCCTCCAGAGAGGAAGATAAATCGCTAAAGCTGTGTTAATAGAACAGAATCACCTCTCTTCTCTGTAGCGATAGACAATCTACTCAGTACATTACTCTAGCTATTGAGACCACCTCTCATTTAACCTAGAATGCCCACCGTAATGGGGAACACATACCCACTTAAATTTTTAATCTAACGAGAGGAAAACTCCTATGCCTACAGCTAGCGCCCGCCATATTTTGGTTGATACAGAAGAAAAATGTTTAGCGTTGAAACAAGAAATTGCAAATGGTGCGAAATTTGAAGAGCTTGCTAGCCAGTCTTCATGCCCTTCAGGTGCGCAAGGTGGAGCGTTAGGTAGCTTCAGCCAAGGCCAAATGGTTCCTGAGTTTGATAAAGTTGTATTTAACGACGAATTAAATGTGGTTCATGGCCCAATTAAAACCCAATTTGGTTACCACCTCTTAGAGATAACAGAGCGCTCTGCTTAATATCTAAATGTATCACACCTTTAAAATCAGAGTTAACCTTAACTCTGATTTTTTATATTCAGCTATTTATATTCTTACAACAACAAAGATCACAGCCCTGTTAATGCGATAACCCACTATTGGGTAGTGGTGTAAAACTCAGCAATATAACTGCCACCTTTTATATTTAGTACCAACCTCAGTTTATAGCTTTGTCCAGAATTGCCAACAAGCTCTCTTAGGTCTGTTTCTGTATGCCAGTAATACGGGCTTTGGATCATACCTAATGGATAAGCAGTTGGTTCGTTGTTACTATCCACTAAAAATAACGTTGCGCTATCCAGTGGAAAAGTTGAATTAATACTAGTTAGGTTATCTTTATCAAACACATTTACTTCAAAATCGCCTGACTTCAAAATACATGTTTGACTAATAACATCACAATTATCTGTAGGGATTAACTGCACTACCTTTTCATTTTCAGCTTGATTTTCAACATAATAATCAGCTGCTATATATCCAATCACAGCTAAAATAGGAGCTACCATAAACGCGATTTTTGTATGTTTATTCATTTTTAATTCTTTTTAAAAGCCCACGTTATTCACTAAGATCAATTGCCATGTTAAAGCGTAATGTATCTATAACATGGTTCTATGCTACCGTTTTTTATAAGACATTTTAGAAAAATAAGGGCTAAAGAAAAGCTCTTTACCCCTTAATGTTAATCACATTAGGTTAGCAAACTGCCCATCGGCAGGTTGCCACTAATGATCGCTAATTGCCCCCTCACCTCCCGGACTTCGCATGTTTTCTACCAAGTCTTGAATTTCTTCAGGGGCAGGGCCGGTAAACTGCAATATTATAAAGGCAACACCAAAGTTAACTATGGCCCCTACAACACCAAATGCGTTAGGTGAAATACCAAAGAACCAATTTGGTGCCATATCACCTAAGAATGAGGTGCCAAGGATAAACATTATGCCTTTATGTTGGAATACATACAGCATGGTGATACCGATACCCGCACACATCCCCGCTACTGCAGCAGTACCACTCATTTTTTTAGAGAAGATACCCATCATCAACGCAGGGAAAATTGATGAGGCAGCCAAACCAAAGGCAAGAGCCACCGTTCCAGCCGCAAAACCAGGCGGATTCAGCCCTAAATACCCAGAGACTAAAATGGCTAGTGTCATCACTACACGTCCTGCCAACAACTCGTTTTTCTCTGACAATTCTGGTGTCAGAACCCCCTTCATTAAGTCATGGGATATAGAGGACGAAATAGCCAAGAGTAAGCCAGCTGCCGTTGATAGTGCTGCCGCTAAGCCACCTGCAGCCACTAGAGCAATCACCCAGTTTGGTAAGTTAGCTATCGCTGGATTAGCAAGTACCATAATGTCGTTATCCACTTTAACCATTTCATTGGTTGTAGCATCTGCAGAATATTGAATTTTGCCGTCACCGTTTTTATCTTCAAATTCTAATAAGCCGGTCTGTTCCCAGTCTTTGAACCACTGAGGACGTTTTTCATACTCTAAATGTTGGCCAGCAGTTGGCTCAATAGTATTCATCAGATTAAGGCGTGCCATAGCCCCCACAGCTGGAGCAACGGTGTACAACAATGCAATAAATACTAAGGCGTAGCCCGCAGAAGAACGCGCAGCCTGCGCAGTAGGAACCGTAAAGAAACGCATAATGACATGGGGTAAACCAGCTGTCCCAATCATTAACGACATAGTGTAAGCAAACATATCTAATGAGCCGTTCATATTGCTAGTGGTGTATTCTTTAAAACCTAATTCGGTCACGACCAAATCGAGCTTATCTAACAAATAAACACCGCTGCCATCCGCAAGCGTAGAGCCTAACCCCAATTGTGGAATAGGGTTACCCGTTAATTGGAACGAAATGAAAATAGCAGGAATAGTATATGCAAATATAAGCACGCAGTATTGAGCAATTTGAGTGTAGGTAATCCCTTTCATGCCACCTAGTACAGCGTAAAACCAAACCACAGCCATACCTATTCCCAAACCTAAGCCATAATCAACTTCCAAGAAGCGAGAAAAGGCCACGCCTACCCCTTTCATTTGACCAATAATATAGGTTAATGACGCTAAAATTAAACACACAACAGCAACAATACGGGCTGTTTTTGAGTAATAGCGATCTGATATAAACTCAGGAACAGTAAATTTACCATGTTTACGCATATAGGGTGCTAGCAGCATGGCGAGTAGTACATAACCCCCAGTCCATCCCATTAAGAAGACCGAACCACCGTATCCCAGAAAGGCAATTAAGCCCGCCATAGAAATAAAGGAAGCAGCACTCATCCAGTCTGCGCCAATTGCCATACCATTTTGCATAGGCGTTACTCCACCACCTGCGACATAAAAGTCACTTGTAGAAGCAGCACGAGCCCACCAAGCAATAGCAAAATAAATACTAAAAGACCCAAATACTGCAATGTAGGTATATAGTTTTAATTCATCCATTATGATTCATCCTCAGCTTGATACTTTTTGTCGAGCTTGTTCATTTTATAGCCATACCAAAAAATCAAACCCACAAAAACGTAAATAGCCCCCTGTTGTGCAAACCAGAATCCGAGCTTATACCCCCCAAGACGAAACTCGTTGAGAGGTTCTACTAATAACAAGCCAAAGCCAAATGATACGATAAACCAAATGACTAGACATATTGTTATCAAGCGCAGGTTTTCCTGCCAATATGTTGTCTTCTTTTCCACATTATTCTCCTAGCACTGATGCCATTTTATTTATTACCCTTGCAGTTTTTTGTAATAACGGTGTGTTTTGAGAAAAAGTTTAAGTATAGAAATGTCACCTAGGCATCAAGTAACCTAATTGTTAAAACAATAACAATTCATATACAACTTCAACTATAAGCAACACTAGCAAGCTTTGTTTTTATCAGATATACCACCTTGGTCTTATATCCCTATTTAGCCGTTGACCTAATGGTTAAGGTCGGAAAAATTAGTAGAATCCCCCTCATTAATGTAAATAATGAAAGGGTGAAAATCAGCGCTTTTGTTGTGAGTACTCCTCCTTTTTATGTGTTGGCTGAAACCTTCTTGGTAAGCTGGTAAAAGAAATAAGTATCAGTTATTTGCGCGACAATGAGCGCGTAATACAACGTGATATTCTCCCTTCAATTGTATAGGTTACATATAAGAGCGTTGTGATATGAAGGGGTAATAATAAACTCATGGAAAAATATGCCGAAGGGGATACTTGTGAAGTGTTTTGTCAAAAACATCAAAATTTAAGTAAAGATATAACGCATTGCTCATCACAATGCGCTTAATTTAAGCCTAGAACATGCTCTTGTTAAAACCACGCTACTAGGCTCATTCGAGGTTGTAGCATTGTTAAAAAACACACCGACACTGGGGCACATGTTGATGTATCAAACAACCAATGAGATCTAATAATACGGGCGATTACACTTTAAACTCACTAACAAGAACCTTCATTTTAGATACATTGAGGTTAAGCACTTCAGTACTAGAATTTGTTTCATTAGCAATACTCTTAACTTGTTCAGAGGTGGTAATTAACGTCTCAAAACTTTCGTTGATTTTGTTAACAGAACTGAACTGTTCTTGGACTGACTTAGAAACTTGGTCTGCGTAACCTTTTATATTTACTGACAAGTCAACAATGTCACTTAAAGACTGTTCAGCAAGCTTTGCAGTATTAGCCGTTTTGACAGTTTGCTCTTGGCTTTTTTGCATTGAAGATACAGCCGCGTCTGAGCCTGCCTTAAAGTTGTCTATAATGGTGGTTATTTCTTGAGTTGAAGCTTGAGTACGTGTGGCAAGTGTTCTAACTTCGTCAGCAACTACAGCAAACCCTCGTCCATGCTCTCCAGCCCTTGCGGCCTCTATTGCAGCATTTAACGCCAACAAGTTAGTTTGTTCAGCAATTTGACTAATTACGTTAAGTGCATTACCAACTTGACCACTACTGTTTGCAAGTTCATTAACATGTGTTGCAGCCTCTGAAATTCTGCTCTCTAAAACACCTAAATCTTGTAAAGATGTTTCTATTGTATTTCGTCCCTCATGCGCTTTTAAATCAATTTGACCTGATTCACTAACTACTTTTTCAACATTATCGGAAATACTATCAATAGACTGTACAAATTCGGCAACAATTCTTGTCACTTCTTCAGTCAAACAAAACTGTGATTCTGTACTTTGAAATAATTGAGAAACCATACTTTGTAAGTGATCACTTTCTGCATTTAAATCTAAATTTCCTAATTTAATTTCACGAATAATTGACGCAAACTTTTCAATTAACTGATTAAATGAAGCAGATACCTCACCTATTTCATTTGGCCTTATAATTGCGCTCTCATGTATTAAATCATTGTGCAGTTCTACTTTCTTAATATCATCTTTCAACTCAGTTAACTCTACGCGCACACTCCGTAATACAACGGCAAAGCAAACAAGCAGTATGATTGACGCAATCACTGTAATTGAGAGGATCAACGACACCATAAAGCTTCGAATTTCAGGAATAAGAATGGCAAACTCAGTAGTATTAGTTTCTATTTTTTTTATAAATGGGGATATGTCATCCAAAAACTGCAATGCACTTACCCCTTCATTTTGTGCTCTATCAACTACCTCAAGGGCTGACTGGGCGGCAAGTATATCTAACTTACAAATTTCAATTGCTTTGCCAAACCCAAGGATATTAAACAGCAACACCTCAACAGGGTTGACTGCATCAAGACATAGGTTAGCTTGTAACTCCGCAAAGCGAATGCCTTGCTTCACGCCTTGCTGCCTAGAATCTGGGTTATTAATATCTAGAAACGATATGAACTCATTATTATCTGGATTACTTGCTTTTATGCGCTCTAAGCTTAAACGTATTGTTTCTACGCCAACTAGGTGTTGCCGTTCAAGGTATGTAAAATACCCTGTTTTTGAAATTTCTATCATACTAATAACATTAGTTAGGCATAGTGCCCCTAGAGACGCCAAAAGTATCATAAACTTCTTTTTGATAGACCAAGTGCTCATTCAGATCCTTAATTCATAATTTAATGTTAAATCTATTTATGTTATCGGTTACTAATACAGTAAGTTTACTTACTGCGTATATAAAACCTTTGCGAACACCCAAATGATAGCTAAAGGGGAGGTAGGCACTCATAGTAAAGACCAAATAAATCTAATTGCACAACTTTTTATCTGCGAAGACTTCACTATATTCATTAGTTAATAAAGTTAATAAGACACCCAAGGTTAAAGTTAATAAGACACCCAAGGTAGAATACTTATATAAGTTCGTCCATTTAATTACCAATATATGAGTGATTTTTTGGCTCTGGATTGAGACTTTGGTTGATTATTACAAACGCCTATTTTCAGTTTATAAAATTAGGCTATTTACCTGAATTGCAGCCGAGCGAAGGCTTGATGGTGACTGTGCTAGCAGAGTGTTTGTTTAAGTATTGAAGCTAGGCTCGTTTGAGTAAGGTTTTAGCCTT
>NZ_JBDUZQ010000001.1:0-369265 GCF_039943935.1 Paraglaciecola sp. | reverse complement strand
AATGCAGATGCATCGCCACCGTAAGTTTTTGCTAATACAGTTGTGATTGCAGCTGTTAATGTGGTTTTACCGTGGTCAACGTGGCCGATAGTACCTACGTTTACATGCGGTTTAGTACGTTCAAACTTTTCTTTTGCCATTTTACTGGTTTCCTAGTTAAAAGTCCGGCCCCTATCCTATATGGAGTAGATAACCGGACCAGACCTTCATTAAGATTTACAGTCGCGACTCGGAGATAGCTTTTGCTACCGCACTCGACGCTTCTGCGTAATTAAAAAATTCCATAGAGTATGAGGCTCTACCCTGAGTTGCACTTCGCAGATCAGTAGCATAACCAAACATTTCTGATAAGGGTACTTTCGCATGTATTATTTTAATACCTGCAACACCATCATCCATGCCTTCTATCATACCGCGGCGCCTATTAAGGTCACCGACTACGTCACCCATCCAGTCTTCTGGAGTGGTGACTTCAACTTTCATAGTTGGCTCAAGTAAAACAGGATTTGCTTCTGCAGCCCCTTTCTTGAATCCCATCGACCCTGCGATTTTAAACGCCATTTCTGAAGAGTCAACATCATGATACGAACCGTCGTATAAAGTTACTTTTACATCAAGCACTGGATACCCGGCTACGACACCACTTTGCATTTGTTGCTGAATACCTTTATCAACAGCTGGGATGAATTCTTTTGGAACGACGCCCCCAACCACTTCATTGATAAATTCGTAGCCAGCACCTTCTTCATTAGGTTCGAGCTTCAACCAAACGTGACCATATTGGCCTTTTCCACCTGATTGACGAACAAACTTACCTTCAACTTCAACGCTAGAGCGAATAGTTTCACGGTAAGCTACTTGTGGTTTACCTACATTACAATCAACACCAAACTCACGCTTCATTCTGTCGACAATGATATCTAAGTGCAGTTCACCCATACCAGATATGATTGTTTGCGCAGTTTCTTCGTCAGTATGTACCTTGAATGATGGATCTTCTGCCGCTAGCTTACTAAGGGCAATTCCCATCTTTTCTTGGTCTGGTTGAGATCTAGGTTCTACTGCAATAGAAATAACCGGTTCTGGAAATTCCATACGCTCAAGGGTAATAATATGATTAGGATCACACAAAGTGTCGCCTGTAGTCACATCTTTTAGCCCTATAGCTGCAGCTATGTCTCCTGCTCGTACTTCTTTAAGCTCTTCTCTATCTTTGGCATGCATTTGAACAATACGTCCAAAGCGCTCACGCTTACCTTTTACAGGGTTGTAAACGGCATCACCTGAGTTAACTACGCCAGAATAACAGCGGAAGAAAGTTAAAGTTCCAACAAAGGGGTCTGTAGCAATTTTAAATGCTAAAGCAGCAAAAGGTTCGTTGTCGTTTGCAGGACGTTCCGCCTCTGTCTCATCTTTGTCGTTTAGTACACCAGTAATTGCTGGCACGTCCATTGGTGCAGGTAGAAACTCGATAACAGAATCAAGTACAGCCTGAACACCTTTGTTTTTGAATGCCGAACCACAGGTTGCAAGCACAATTTCATTAGCAAGTGTACGTTTGCGTAAACCAAATTTGATTTCGTCTTCGGAAAGCTCTTCGCCTTCCAAATATTTATCCATCAACTCATCAGTAGCTTCTGCTGCCGCTTCAACTAACTCGGTACGAAGTTCTTCCGCACGGTCTGCTAAATCAGCTGGAATATCTTCATAGGTGAATGTCATACCTTGGTCAGACTCATTCCAATTAATGGCTTTCATCTTGATTAGGTCAACCACACCTTTGAAGGTTTCTTCAGCACCAATATTCAAATGAATAGGAACACAGTTAGCCCCTAAACGATTTCTTATTTGATCTACAACACGCTCAAAATCTGCCCCTGCACGGTCCATCTTGTTAACAAATACCATGCGTGGGACGCGATATTTATCAGCTTGACGCCAAACAGTTTCAGATTGAGGTTCTACACCTGACGAACCACAAAATACCACCACTGCACCATCGAGCACTCGTAAAGAACGTTCAACTTCGATAGTGAAGTCAACGTGTCCTGGAGTATCGATAATATTGATACGGTGTTGGTCATATTGCTTGTTCATGCCCGACCAGAAACAGGTCGTGGCAGCCGAAGTAATGGTTATGCCGCGTTCTTGTTCTTGTTCCATCCAATCCATAGTGGCAGCGCCATCATGGACCTCACCGATCTTATGAGAAAGACCAGTATAGAAAAGAACCCGTTCAGTGGTGGTAGTTTTACCAGCATCAACGTGGGCGACAATACCAATATTTCGGTAACGCTCAAGGGGCGTTTTACGAGCCATAGCTTTCTCTTATTACCAACGGTAGTGAGCGAATGCTTTGTTAGCTTCGGCCATACGGTGAACGTCTTCACGTTTCTTAACCGCAGAACCTTTGTTTTCAGCAGCGTCGAGCATTTCAGCTGCAAGGCGTTGAGCCATTGATTTTTCACCACGTTTACGAGCAGCGTCAACTAACCAACGCATACCTAGTGCATTTCGACGAACGGGACGTACTTCTACTGGTACTTGGTAAGTAGAACCACCAACACGACGAGATTTAACCTCTACCGTAGGGCGGATGTTGTCCAACGCATCTTCAAATATGTCTAAGTGTGCTTTGTCAGCTTTAGAAGCAACAATATCTAGCGCACCGTAAACGATTTTTTCAGCAGTCGATTTTTTGCCATCTAACATGACGACATTCATAAATTTAGCTAATAACTCTGATCCGAACTTAGGATCTGGTAGGATTTTACGTTGTCCTACGACTCTTCTTCTTGGCATCTCAATTCTCCGTAGAATTCAGGGGATTCCCAAAACTCAATTAATACTATAGTTTGGCCTTACTAACGGAGAACCGTTAAGACTTAGGCCTTTTTGCGCCGTACTTAGAACGGCCAGCACGACGATCACTTACGCCAGCACAATCTAATGTACCGCGAACTGTGTGATAACGAACACCTGGTAAATCTTTAACACGACCACCACGAATAAGAACAACACTATGCTCTTGTAAGTTGTGACCTTCACCACCGATATATGAAGAAACTTCAAAACCGTTAGTTAAACGAACACGACATACTTTACGTAATGCTGAATTCGGCTTCTTTGGTGTGGTTGTATATACACGAGTACATACTCCACGACGTTGTGGACAGGCCTGCAAAGCCGCGACGTTGCTCTTCGTCGCAGGTTGTTTGCGTGGCTTGCGCACTAACTGGTTAACTGTTGCCATTAACAAGCTCCTGATTAAAATTACGACTGTTTGCCCTTTTTATAAGGGCGTAAAACGCGAAAAATCCGCGAGCCTCAATAAAGTGATGAAATCATCACCAAATTTCGGGTCGCGGAAGTCTAATGATCAATAGCTGACCTGTCAAGTAGGAGTATCGCTAAACTGTGTTTTATATAGGTTTAGCGACAATTCTAACTTTTTCAGATCATATTTGATCTTATTTTTTACTCATCAGCAGGAATATCACTTACTTCAGCATTTAATGCTTCTGTTAATGCTAACTCTGCTTCAGATGCAGAAACTGAAGGCTCTTCAAGCTCCTGTAGTTCTGCTAGTTTTCTAGCAGTACGTTTTTGATGGTATGTGAAACCTGTACCAGCTGGTATCAGGCGTCCAACAATTACGTTTTCTTTCAAGCCACGTAACTCATCTTCTTTACCTTGCACTGCTGCTTCAGTAAGTACACGAGTTGTTTCTTGGAAAGAAGCTGCTGAGATAAATGACTCAGTAGACAATGACGCTTTTGTGATACCTAATAACTGTGTTTCGTACTGAGCAGGGATTTTGCCCTGTTTTTCCAATTCACGGTTAGCGATTTTCACGTTAGATACTTCTACCTGCTCACCTTCTAAGAACCTACTGTCACCAGCGTGAGTGATCATGCACTTACGCAACATTTGACGAATAACCACTTCGATGTGCTTATCGTTAATTTTTACCCCTTGTAGGCGGTAAACTTCTTGTACTTCATTAACGATATAGTTAGATACAGCACTGATACCACGTAAACGTAAAATGTCATGCGGAGACTCAGGACCATCGGCAATAACTTCACCTTTCTCAACAGACTCACCTTCAAACACGTTAAGTTGACGCCATTTAGGGATCATCTCTTCGTAATGGTCTTCACCTTTAGGCGTGATGGTTAAACGTTTCTTACCTTTAGTTTCTTTACCAAAGCCAATCATACCTGAAACTTCAGCTAAGATAGCTGGCTCTTTAGGCTTACGAGCTTCAAACAAGTCAGCAACACGTGGTAGACCACCGGTAATGTCACGAGTCTTCGAACTTTCTTGTGGTATACGTGCCAATACGTCACCAGGCTTAGCTTCCATACCATCTGTAGCTTCGATAGTAGTAAAGCTTGGTAAACGAATCTCTTGTAAGCCAAACTCTTCACTTTCAAGGATTAGCTTAGGTTCTTTAGCATTCGCTTTAGATAGATCATTTACAACGATACGAGTTAAACCAGTCAACTCATCTTGTTGCATTTCAGTATTACTGTCATCAACATCAGCAAAGCTAATTTTAGCGGCACGCTCTGTAACAATTGGATGTGAATGAGGGTCCCAGTTTGCAACCACTTCACCCGCTTCAACTTTAGTATTGTCATCAGTTGTTAATATTGCACCGTAAGGTACTTTATAACGTTCTTTCTCACGACCTTGATCATCAATAATAGTGATCTCAGTTGAACGAGAAACAATAACCACTTTGTCGTCTGTATTGCGTACAAATTTCGCATTATGAAGTTTCAATGTACCAGTAGTTTTAACTTGTACACTGTTTTCAGCAGACGCTCTAGATGCAGCTCCACCAATGTGGAAAGTACGCATGGTTAACTGTGTACCTGGTTCACCGATTGACTGTGCGGCAATAACACCTACAGCTTCACCATGACCAACCATGTGTCCACGAGCCAAGTCACGACCGTAACATTTAGCACAAACACCAAAGTCGTTTTCACAGGTAATTACTGAGCGAACCATAATTTGGTCAACTGAGTTTTCTTCAAGCATGTCCACTAAGGCTTCATCAAGAAGAACGTTACGCTCAACCAGTACTTCAGTGGTGCCTGGTTTCAGTACGTCTTCAGCCACAGTACGACCTAGTACACGTTCACGAAGCGGCTCAACTACGTCACCACCTTCGATTAGCGGTGTCATTTTAACACCTTCAAACGTGCCACAGTCATCGTTATTAATAACCAAATCTTGTGCAACATCTACTAAACGACGAGTCAAATAACCCGAGTTAGCTGTTTTCAATGCCGTATCGGCCAAACCTTTACGAGCACCGTGAGTAGAGATGAAGTACTGAAGTACGTTCAAACCTTCACGGAAGTTTGCAGTAATAGGTGTTTCGATGATTGAACCATCTGGTTTTGCCATCAAACCACGCATACCAGCTAGCTGACGAATCTGAGCGGCACTACCACGAGCACCAGAATCGGCCATCATAAAGACTGAGTTGAAAGAAGCTTGTTCTTCCATTTCACCATCACGATTTAAAACTGATTCTTTAGATAAGTTTTCCATCATAGCTTTAGCGACTTTTTCATTCGCGTTTGACCAGATATCGATAACTTTGTTGTAACGTTCACCCGCGGTAACAAGACCAGATTGGAATTGCTCTTGGATTTCGTAAACTTCAGCTTCGGCACCTTCAATGATGTCTTTCTTAGCGTCAGGAATAACCATGTCATCAATACCAACCGATGCACCAGCAATCATTGCATAGTGAAAGCCGGTATACATGATTTGGTCAGCTGCGATAACAGTATCTTTCAAACCAAGTGAACGGTAACAAGCATTCAATAACTTAGAAATCTGCTTTTTACCCATGGCTTGGTTAATAATCTCAAAAGGTACACCTTTAGGTAATACTTCAGAGAAAATAGCACGACCAACAGTAGTATCAGTTAAGGTAACCTTTTCAGTCTTAGTTCCATCTTCAGCAACTTCATATTCAGTAATACGAACTTTAACACGAGCATGTAATTCAGCAGTTTCCGTACGGTAAGCTTTTTCAGCTTCCTTAGGACTGGTGAATACCATACCTTCGCCTTTACCATTAACACGATCACGTGTCATATAGTACAAGCCCATTACAACGTCCTGTGAAGGTACGATAATTGGCTCACCGTTGGCAGGTGAAAGAATATTGTTGGTAGACATCATTAAGGCACGAGCTTCTAGCTGTGCTTCGATAGTCAAAGGTACGTGTACCGCCATTTGGTCACCATCGAAGTCGGCGTTATATGCCGCACAAACCAATGGGTGCAATTGAATAGCTTTACCTTCGATTAGAATAGGTTCAAATGCTTGGATACCTAGTCTATGAAGTGTTGGTGCACGGTTAAGCATAACTGGATGTTCGCGGATTACTTCATCAAGTACATCCCAAACTTCCGGATCTTCACGCTCAACTAATTTTTTAGCAGCTTTAATAGTCGTAGCTAAACCACGACCTTCTAGTTTTCCGTAAATAAATGGCTTGAATAATTCAAGTGCCATTTTCTTAGGAAGACCACATTGGTGCAAACGTAAAGTAGGACCAACGGTGATTACAGAACGACCAGAATAATCAACACGCTTACCTAGTAAGTTCTGACGGAAACGACCTTGCTTACCTTTGATCATATCGGCCAAAGATTTAAGAGGACGTTTGTTAGAACCAGTAATAGCACGACCACGACGACCATTATCAAGAAGTGCATCTACCGCTTCTTGTAACATACGTTTTTCGTTACGTACGATAATGTCAGGTGCTGCTAGGTCTAATAGACGCTTAAGCCGGTTGTTACGGTTGATAACTCGACGATACAAATCGTTCAGGTCAGAAGTCGCAAAACGACCACCATCTAGAGGTACCAATGGACGTAAATCAGGTGGTAAAACAGGAAGAACCGTTAAAATCATCCACTCTGGCTTGTTACCAGATAATTGGAAAGATTCTAATAGTTTCAAACGTTTGGTGATTTTCTTACGCTTAGTTTCAGAGTTAATAGTAGGTAACTCTTCACGCATAGCAACTACGTCAGCATCAACATCTAATGCTTTAAGCAATTCGAATACTGCTTCAGCACCCATTTTTGCTTCAAATTCGTCACCATGCTCTTCTAACGCATCCAAATACTCTTCTTCAGTTAGAAGTTGGCTACGCTCTAAGGTTGTCATACCTGGTTCAGACACCACATATGATTCAAAATAAAGAACACGCTCAATATCACGTAATGTCATATCTAACATTAAGCCAATACGAGACGGTAGTGATTTAAGGAACCAGATATGTGCTACTGGGCTTGCCAGTTCAATGTGTCCCATACGCTCACGACGTACTTTAGTTAAAGTAACTTCAACTCCACATTTTTCACATATAACACCACGGTGTTTAAGGCGTTTATACTTACCACATAAACATTCGTAATCTTTTACTGGACCAAATATACGGGCACAGAACAAACCATCACGCTCAGGTTTAAAAGTACGATAGTTAATCGTTTCTGGTTTCTTAACTTCACCAAAAGACCACGAGCGGATCATGTCCGGAGCAGCTAAGCCAATTCGAATATTATCGAACTCTTCAGTCTTATGTTGTTGCTTAAGAAACTTTAATAAATCTTTCACATTTCTCTCCAGCGGAGTTAGTTGCAAAGATCCTGTTAGTGTTAATCACACTAACAGGACAATCGGTCTACAAGCTATATCTGAACGTCTATTGCTCTTCTAGTTCGATATTGATACCTAGTGAACGGATTTCTTTCAACAATACGTTGAATGATTCCGGCATACCAGGTTCCATACGATGATCGCCATCAACAATGTTTTTATACATTTTAGTACGGCCATTCACATCATCGGACTTAACGGTTAGCATTTCTTGTAAGGTATATGCAGCACCATATGCTTCTAGTGCCCATACTTCCATCTCTCCGAAACGCTGACCACCGAACTGAGCTTTACCGCCTAACGGTTGCTGTGTAACTAAGCTATATGAACCAGTAGAACGAGCATGCATTTTGTCATCAACCAAATGGTTAAGTTTCAGCATGTACATGTAACCTACTGTTACTGGGCGCTCAAATGGGCGACCTGTGCGACCATCAAACAAAGTGATTTGACCACTTTCAGGAATGTCAGCTAACGTTAACATATGCTTTATTTCAGCTTCCGTTGCACCGTCAAATACTGGTGTAGCCATTGGCACACCTTTACGTAGATTACCGGCTAAACGGGTGACTTCATCATCAGTAAAGTTATCAATATCAACAACTTGATGCGATTTCCCTGCACTGTAAACTTCTTTTAAGAAGTTACGTAGCTTGGCCATCTCTTCGTGCTCTTTTAACATACGGTCTATTTTCACACCGATACCGCTTGCAGCCATACCTAAGTGAGTTTCAAGAATCTGACCGATGTTCATACGCGAAGGTACACCAAGTGGGTTCAATACGATATCAACAGGGGTTCCGTTCTCGTCATAAGGCATGTCTTCAACTGGTTGAATAGTTGAAATAACACCTTTGTTACCGTGACGTCCCGCCATTTTATCACCAGGCTGAATATGACGTTTAACTGCAAGGTAAACCTTAACAATCTTAAGTACACCTGGTTGTAAATCATCACCTTGAGTGATCTTACGACGCTTAACTTCAAATTTAGTGTCAAAGTCAGCTTTGATTTCACTATGCTGTTCAGCAATTTGATCAAGCTCGGCTTGTGCGTCTTCATCACTTAAGGTTAAGTCAAACCACTTATCGCGAGGTAAACTATCAAGTTTATCTTGATCAATTCCAGATTTAAGTAACAAGTTACTAGCTCTGGCAAAAATGCCATCCGCTAAAATTCCAAACTCATCGCCTAAGTCTTTCTTAACTTCACGCAATTGCATATCTTCGATTTCACGAGCACGTTTGTCTTTCTCAACACCATCACGGGTGAATACTTGAACATCAATAACTGTACCGTGAACACTATTTGGAACACGTAATGATGTATCTTTTACATCAGACGCTTTCTCACCAAAGATTGCTCTTAAAAGTTTCTCTTCTGGCGTAAGTTGAGTTTCACCTTTAGGCGTAACTTTACCTACTAAGATATCGCCACCTTTAACTTCAGCACCGATATAAACAACACCAGAATCATCCAGTTTTCCTAAGGCAGACTCACCCACATTCGGGATATCAGCACTAATTTCTTCTGGACCAAGCTTAGTATCACGAGCAATACAGCTTAGTTCTTGGATGTGAATAGATGTAAATCTATCTTCTTGAGCAACACGCTCAGAGATTAAGATTGAATCTTCGAAGTTATAACCATTCCAAGGCATGAATGCGATACGCATATTTTGCCCTAGCGCTAAGTCACCCATATCTGTGGATGGACCATCAGCTAATACATCACCAGCAACAACTGGTTCGCCAACATTACATGTTGGTTTTTGGTTAATACATGTATTTTGGTTTGAACGGGTGTATTTAGTCAGGTTATAAATATCAATACCTGCTTCACCAGCTGTCATTTCTGACTCGTTCACTTTAACAACGATACGACTTGCGTCTACGTAATCTACTGAACCACCGCGTTTCGCGACTACCGTTACACCAGAGTCAACTGCTACTGTTTTCTCCATACCCGTTCCAACTAGTGGCTTTTCAGCTATAAGTGTTGGAACAGCTTGACGTTGCATGTTGGCACCCATCAATGCACGGTTAGCATCATCGTGTTCTAGGAACGGAATAATACTCGCTGCAACAGAAACGATTTGCTGTGGAGAGACATCCATGTACTTGATGTCATCTACTGGCATTAACGTGGTTTCACCACGGAAACGACAAGGGATCAATTCTTCAGCTAATTTGCCATCGTCATCTAACACGACATTTGCCTGTGCAATCGCAAATTGGCCTTCTTCGATAGCTGATAAATAATCGATTTCGTCGGTTACAACACCATCAACAATTTTACGATAAGGTGTTTCTAAGAAACCAAAATCGTTTGTTCGAGCAAAACTTGATAAAGAGTTGATCAAACCAATGTTTGGTCCTTCAGGTGTTTCGATTGGACAAACACGACCGTAATGAGTTGGATGTACGTCACGTACTTCAAATCCAGCTCTTTCACGTGTTAAACCGCCTGGGCCTAATGCAGAAATACGACGTTTATGCGTAACTTCTGATAACGGGTTATTCTGGTCCATAAATTGAGATAATTGGCTTGACCCAAAGAACTCTTTTACTGCAGCAGAAATAGGCTTAGCGTTAATCAAATCTTGTGGCATAACAGCATCAAGGTCGCCTAAACTTAGACGTTCTTTAACGGCACGTTCAACACGTACTAAACCAACACGGAATTGGTTTTCAGCCATTTCACCAACAGAACGAATACGTCTGTTACCTAAGTGATCGATATCATCAACTTCATCTTTACCATCACGGATAGTGATAAGTTGCTTCATTACTGAAACGATATCATCATTACCTAAAGTGCCAGAACCTGTTGATTCTTCACGTCCTAAACGACGGTTAAACTTCATACGTCCAACAGACGATAAGTCATATCTGTCATCAGAGAAGAATAAGTTAGTAAACAAGGTTTCAGCGGCATCTTTAGTTGGTGGCTCACCAGGACGCATCATGCGGTAAATTTCAACTAAAGCTTCTAGCTTATTAGTTGAATTATCTATACGCAAGGTATCTGATATATAAGCACCATGATCTAACTCATTAATATAAAGAGTATCAAAAGTGGTAACACCGGCTTCAGTAAGTTCTGCTAAGTTTTCTAATGTTAGTTCATCATTAGCACTAACTATAACTTCGCCAGTTTCTTCATTGATGTAGTCACGAGCAAAGACACGGCCGACTAAATATTCAGCAGGAACTTCTAATTCAGTTATTTTTGCTTTTTCTAATGCTCTAGTATGACGAGCTGATATACGGCGACCCGCTTCAACAAGAACCTTACCTTTCGCATCTAGAATATCAAACTGTGCAGTCTCACCTCGTAGGCGGTCTGGCACTATATCTGATAGATATTTATCACCATCAATTCGAACCTGATTTTTCTCAAAGAATAAATCAAGAATTTCTTCTGTGGTCATTTCTAATGCACGTAAGATAATAGTAGCCGGTAATTTACGACGTCTATCTATACGTACAAATAAGTTATCTTTAGGGTCAAATTCAAAGTCTAACCACGAACCACGGTATGGGATAACGCGAGCGTTATACAACACTTTACCGGATGAGTGAGTCTTCCCTTTATCGTGATCAAAGAACACGCCTGGTGAACGATGTAATTGCGACACAATAACACGCTCAGTCCCATTGATAACGAAAGTTCCGTTATCTGTCATAAGTGGAATTTCACCCATGTAGACTTCTTGCTCTTTAATGTCTTTTACTGTGCCTGGTGCTGCTTCTCTATCGAACAACACTAAACGCAATTTCACACGTAGAGGGGCTGAATATGTAACACCACGTATCTGACATTCTTTTACGTCAAATACTGGCTCACCTAAACGGTAACTTACATATTGTAATTCAGCGTTACCAGAGTAACTTTTGATTGGAAAAACTGATCTAAATGCTGCTTCCAGTCCATGTTGACCTTCTTCATCGAGGTCAATAAACTTCTTAAAAGAATCTAACTGGATTGAAAGTAGATACGGTATTTCCAATACCTGTGGGCGTTTGCCAAAATCCTTACGGATACGTTTCTTTTCGCTATAGGAGTAAACCATGGGTTCCTCAGCCTGCCGATTTTTGACCCAACTTGTTTAAGGAGTGCACTCATTAAACAAACTTCCGCTATCCTTTAAGTTTGTACTTCAAATCTTTTCCAAATTCATTAAGAGGCTTACTTAACTTATTGGTTTTATTAGATTTAAAATACATTTTGCACTTTATTACTAGGATCCATATAAAAGGATGAAAATACCAAATCCTACAGCGCAAAAAGGCTGGTGACTAAAAAGTCACCAGCCTATGCCATTTCAGGCTAACAATCTGTGTTTAGACAGATTACTTAAGCTCAACTTCAGCGCCAGCTTCTTCAAGCGTCTTCTTAAGTTCTTCAGCTTCTTCTTTCGATACGCCTTCTTTGATAGCTTTAGGAGCAGATTCAACTACTTCTTTAGCTTCTTTAAGACCTAGACCAGTTGCGCCACGTACAGCTTTGATTACAGCAACTTTGTTACCACCGAAAGATGTCATAACAACATCAAATTCAGTTTGTTCTGCAGCAGCTTCAGCAGCAACAGCAGGACCGGCAACAGCAACAGCTGCAGCAGCAGAAACGTTGAATTTTTCTTCAGCCGCTTCAATTAGTTCAACTAGTTCCATTACTGGCATTTCAGCAATAGCGTTTAAAATATCATCTTTAGTTAGAGCCATTTCTCTAAACTCCTGGGTTTAATGTTAAAAATTTAAATGTACAAAAACGAAAGTTATTTTTCGTCTTTGATCGCCGCCAATACACGCACAAATTTGCCTGGAACTTCGTTGATAGTACGAACGAATTTCTCGGCAGGTGCTTTGAAGGTAGCAAGTAATTTTGCCAACGCTTCGTCGCGGGTAGGTAGTGATGCTACTGCATCCAGTTTTTCTGGACCCAATAAACCACTGCCAATAGAAAGTGCAGTTACGTTTAACTTGTCATTAGTTTTTGCATAGTCTTTAAAAAGACGAGCAGCACCACCAGGTGCTTCAATAGAAAAACCATAAATCAATTGACCAGTTAGCGCACTGTCCATATCAGAAAACTTACTATCAGCTAGAGCGCGTTTTGCTAATGTGTTACGTACTACTCGTAAGTAAACACCTTGCTCACGTGCTTTAACACGAAGATCAGTTAATTCTGCTACTTCCATGCCACGGTATTCAGCGACGGCAACAGATAGAGCTCGAGATGCAACATCGTTAATCTCTGCTACGATCTCTTTTTTTGCTGCTAAGCCTAATGCCACTGAGTTCACCTCTTAAAGTCTGAAACTTCATTTCTTTATGAAATATCCGTTTCAGGATTCACAGATTGATATCATTACTAAGGGGTTAACCTAGGTAAATCCACCGCTCTACGGTGTTCGTTAATCCCAGAGAGTCTGAGTCGAAACCACCGTCTGCGCAGGCTCGCTTTTTAAGTAAGTTGTTTGCGATGTGTAATATCAAAATTACAATCTAGGCGAGTGCTCTCTTACTTCACTCACCAACTTACGCCTGCGGTCTAGGACGGGAGTCTGTCGTTATACTTATCTTGCAACAAGCCTAACTCAGACTCCAACCCATAACCTTTACAGAGAAACAAACAATCAAAAATGATTACTTGCCAAAACCAAACTAATTAAGCTTAAGCGCCTAAAGAAGCTTGGTCTACAGAAACACCTGCACCCATAGTTGTGCTAAGGCTTACTTTCTTGATGTAAGTACCTTTAGCTGAAGAAGGCTTAGCTTTGTTAAGCGCTTCTAATAATGCTGCTAGGTTTTCTTGAATTTGATTTGCTTCAAAAGCGATCTTACCAATGCTTGCATGGATAATACCGTTTTTGTCGTTACGATAACGAACCTGACCAGCTTTAGCATTTTTAACTGCTGTCGCTACATCTGGAGTAACTGTACCCGTCTTAGGGTTAGGCATAAGTCCACGTGGACCTAAGATCTGACCTAGTTGACCAACGACGCGCATTGCATCAGGAGAAGCAACAACAACGTCAAAGTCCATTTCGCCTTTTTTCACTGCAGCAGCTAAATCGTCCATACCAACGATATCAGCACCCGCTTCTTTAGCAGCTTCAGCGTTTGCACCTTGAGTGAAAACAGCAACACGTACGTCTTTACCTGTACCATTTGGTAGTACAGTCGCGCCACGAACGTTTTGATCAGATTTTTTAGCGTCTATGCCAAGATTGATTGAAACATCAATGCTTTCAGCAAATTTAGCAGTCGCTAATTCTTTTAACAAAGTTACTGCTTCGTTAAATTCGTATTCTTTAGTTGAATCTACTTTCTCGGCAATTAGGCGAGCTTTTTTTGATAATTTAGCCATGTCTTATCCCTCTACTACCAAGCCCATGCTGCGTGCAGAGCCAGCGATGGTGTTTACTGCGGCATCTAAACTTGCTGCAGTCAAATCAGGTTCTTTCACTTTAGCAATATCTTCTAATTGCGCGCGTGTCACTTTACCCACTTTCTCAGTGTTAGGACGGCCAGAACCACTCTTAATACCAGCAGCTTTCTTAAGTAAGTAAGATGCAGGCGGCGTTTTAGTTTCGAAGGTAAAAGAACGATCTTCGTAAACAGTAATTTCTACTGGTACTGGAGCGCCTTTTTCTTGAGATTCTGTTTTTGCGTTAAACGCTTTACAGAATTCCATGATATTTACACCGTGTTGACCTAGTGCAGGACCAACTGGTGGACTTGGGTTAGCAGCACCTGCTGCTACTTGTAGCTTAATTAAGCCAGTGACTTTTTTCGCCATGATTAATACTCTCTAATTTGGGTATAACGCCTTGTAAACATTGAGAATGCTCACTCTAACGGCTTCCCTTTCAATAAAATCGGGTCGCGCATTATAGATGAAGTTTTAAACAGGCGCAAGGTTAAATGATATAGAATTTAAATATTTATGCTTACTGAAAGACCACAAACTAAAAAAGGATGCCGTAGCATCCTTTTTTAGTTTTAACATCTGTCAGTGCAGAGTGCTTAAAGAATCTAACGTTAGCCTTTCTCTACCTGTCCAAACTCTAGCTCTACCGGAGTTGAACGGCCAAAGATCAGAACAGACACTTTCAAGCGGCTTTTTTCGTAGTCTACTTCTTCCACTACACCATTGAAGTCTGCGAATGGACCGTCGGTAACACGTACCACTTCCCCTGGTTCGAATAATGTTTTTGGTTTTGGCTTATCCACGCCTTCTTCAAGACGGTTAAGAATAGCGTTCGCTTCTTTAGTTGTGATTGGAGCAGGGCGGTCAGATGTTCCACCAATAAAGCCCAGTACACGAGGAACACTTTTAACCAAATGCCACGAATCTTCATTCATATCCATTTGTACCAATACGTAACCTGGGAAAAACTTACGTTCACTTTTCCGTTGTTGCCCTGCACGCATTTCAACAACTTCCTCAGTCGGTACTAAAATCTCACCGAAAGAGTCTTCCATTTCATGCATTTTAATATGTTCAAGTAATGTTTTTTGAACACGGCCTTCGTAACCAGAAAACGCTTGAACCACGTACCACTTTTTGTCTGACATAGTTTAAATTCCTAATCCGGTTATAAAGGAGACAACTTCAACAATAATCCCGTCTAAGCCCCATAAAATGAGAGACATAACAATGGTTGCTGCCAACACTATCATAGTTGTCGTAGTGGTTTCTTGGCGAGTCGGCCAAACAACCTTTCTTACTTCTGTACGAGAGTCCTTCGCAAAAGCTAAGAAAGTACTACCTTTAACAGTTGTTGAAGCAATAAACCCTGCAATACCGACACCGGCAACAGCTACAAGTGCAATATACAGCACCGAAAGCTCAGGAAAGAAATGGTTGAAAGCTACAACGCCAGCCAACAAACCGAAGACCAACAGCCACTTCAACAAATCTAGAGAATTGGAACTGCTTTCTGTATTTTCGCTCATGCTAAACCCTAATTCTGTTACGCCTTATTGGTTACCCAAATTAGGCTTATCTAATTCAACAACTTGTACGTGTCAAAAATGGCAGGGGTGGAGGGATTCGAACCCCCAACCGTCGGTTTTGGAGACCGCCGTTCTACCAATTGGAACTACACCCCTAAAATATTAATGTATTACCGCAAATTTTAGTCACACTACCCTTGTAGATACATAGATTTTTTCAGGAAAAATTTAGAATCACAAACGGGAGGGTGGCGTATTATACTTATTGGCGAAGCGGATTCAAGCAGAATAATACGCCTACCTTGCCAAGAAGTATAATTAACGATTAAAAACTAAACACAGTACACTTTGTGATAGTAGCTTAGTTAAATTTTCATGAATTAAAAATTACCTTTCCATTAAAAGGTTTACAATAGCTCATCAATGACACTCTGAGTTTATTTAAACATCAACATATTTAGTTCATTAAGCCATTTATTTTGGGAAGATCCCGTTGCACAAAGTATTGGGTTAGCAGCGCTTAGTATTGGTGTCAGCGCTTTTTTTCAAAAAGACGACCAAAAATTACGTTATTTTTTAACAGTCTTCACGCTATTTATGACTGTGCACTTTTTAATGCTTGGACAATGGCCCGGTGCTTTAATGGCATTTTTAGGAAGCCTCAGAAACTATGCATCGAGTAAAACAAATAGTGTAAAAGTGATGTATGGGTTTATATTTTCAGCCTGGGTTTTAGCCATACCGAATATGGAAAGCTTGATTCATCTTCTACCAGTCATCGCCACTACCTTTGGGACCGTAGCCGTATTCAGAATGAAAGGTATACAACTGCGCCTTTTGATGTCAATGGGAACACTATGTTGGCTAACTCATAATTACCTTGTATTTTCAATTGGTGGGGTTTTGGTCGAATCCTTATTTTTAATTATTAATACCCACACAATGTTTAAATTAAGCCAAATTAAAAAGGGGAACTAATTCACACGCCATGCTACAGATTCTCTGTAGGTTAGGTTCAGTAGATTATGGTTAAGTGTGTTCATATTAGTTTTTTCATTGACACAGATATTTTTATTGATATAACCCTTTTGGTTTTTTACTTTCTAAGGGATCTGTATTTTGAATAAGAGCTTGATAACTAATTTGGTAGCATTAACCATACTGCTAGTGGGAATTTTCACCAATTACAGCTTATTAAAAAGCATAGGTATCTTTGCTCTATCTGGGGCAATAACCAATTGGCTAGCGGTACATATGTTATTTGAAAAAGTACCTGGCTTGTATGGCTCTGGTGTTATCCCTAATCGCTTTGAAGAATTTAAGCAGAGTATTCATAATTTGATTATGAGTGAATTTTTTACACAATCTAACATTGAGCGGTTTGCCACTAGCAAGGGAGAAAATGGTATAAATCTATCGCCAATCATTGCAAAAATTGATTTATCACCGACCTTCGATTCATTAATAGAAGTAGTGCAAGCGTCCTCTTTTGGGCAAATGCTAGGAATGTTTGGCGGTACTGAAGCATTAGAGCCAATGCGCCAACCCTTTGTAGAAAAAATGTCAGAGGCCGTTGTGAAAATCACTCAATCAGATAATTTTAAAGGTTTATTACAGGCGCATCTAACGCAATCTGACACACAACAAACTATACAGCAGAACATTACGACAGTTGTTACACAAAGACTAAATGAATTAACACCAGCAATTGTCAAAGACATAGTGCAGAGAATGATTAGACAGCACCTAGGCTGGCTAGTGGTTTGGGGCGGCGTGTTTGGGGGAATAATAGGTCTAATCGCAGCACTGTTAAATATCTAATCTTAGCAATTCAGAAGGGGCTTGGGCTGATAAATGAAATTGGCTTCTGAGAGTGCGGATGTGTAATTGTGATTTCCACGGCATGAAGCAATAGCCGTGCAGCTAAACCTTGAGTCTCAACTGAACCATACAAATCACACCCTAAAATTGGATGCCCAATAGCCTGACTATGAAGTCTTAATTGATGTGTTCGCCCCGTTAAAGGGGTAAATTGCACTCTAGTTCTTGATGGCCCGGTTAACCTTTCAAGTACCTGGTATTTAGATCTAGCCTCCTTCCCCTCTTGATTGCAAATTTTTAGCCTGGGAAACAAGGCCGCATCTTTTGCAATAGGTAAATTAATCACACCCTCTTCATTGCGTAAATGCCCTGCTAAAATTGATTCATAACGCTTAGTAACGGTTCGAGCTTGAAATTGCTGAGTCAAATTAGCGTTAACTTGTTTGTTTTTAGCTAATAACATGACCCCTGATGTCCCAAAATCCAAACGATGAGCTAATGTGACCGTTGGATAATCTTCAACTAATCGATAATGAACTGAGTCTTTGTTTTTAGGGTTTTTACCAGACAAACTTAATAATCCACTTGGCTTATTAATTACCAGTAGAGATTCATCTTCGTACAAAATAGATATCTCTTCGTGGCAATCCGGAACAATAAAATGATCGACTAAATCAACGCTGACTTTTGTTTTAACGCCTTTTACATTCATAATTTTTAGTATTTTTCCCAGTATATACACGACATAAACTTCTAAAGGTATTAATACTATGCAACTCGATAAACGATCGGATTTCGAATTTAACAGTTGTTAACACTGCCATATCTCAGTCAAATAAATTTACACAATATTTACATTCTCATCACATAAAAAATATAACCCACTGAAAAATATGAATAAAAATAAGTGGTATCAAAAATGCTAATCCATAGTCACTCTAAGTGTTGTCGCTCAACTTACATGGGTACTTGAGCTTATTAGGAGTACGTTAAGAAACAATTCATTATATGGTGATTAATATGAAATTCAAAACAACAACAATTGCTTGCGCTGTAATAATACAATCTGTTATCGCTTTGCCAAGCTATGCAACCTTGTCAACTAGTTACTCTTTTAACGGTAATGGTAACTGGTCGTTAGATGGCTGTGGTAGTAATGATACACCTACATGCTCAATTGATGCGATAGTTCCAAATGGCTCAACAGTAGAAGCCGCTTTTCTATATTCGACAAATTATGTAACAAACCTTATTCCAACTGTTAGTTTCGATGGCACTGTCTATTCTGGAGCTGATTGGACGGCATTGGGCCCAAATGCCTCTACAAGTTTCTTAGAGGCTTTTAGAGTAGATGTCACTGCACAGGTGGCAGCAACCATTGGGAGCGGAAGTGCTGCCCCATACTCTTTTACCGTTGATAGTGAAACACCTAATACCTCAATAGATGGTGAAGTATTAGCTATTGTCTATAGTAATCCTTCAGAAGTATTGCGTACTATTGCCTTTTTAGATGGCTCAAGCTCTTCTGCAGGGGACTCAGCGTTTATCTCATTGGCAGATCCATTGACTTCTGCTGACTTATTGGACCCAAATTTTGAAGCCAGTTTATCTTTGGGAATTGGGTTTGGTTTTCAAGGTAATGATAACAGTCAAAGCTCTACAGTAGATGTAAATGGTAGCACTTTAACTACCTGTGCCGGCGGTAGTGATGATGGAATTGAAGCGAATGGAGGCCTTATAACTATTGGCGGCATTGGTGATAACGTTGCCAACGACCATGATTGTAGTGCGCTCAATGGTGACGACGAACTTTACTCACTTGATAGTTTTTTAAGTGCAGGTGACAGCTTGATAACTATAGATACACTTAATCCTTCAAATGATGACAATATTTTCTTTGCAGGATTAAATATTACGGCTGATGCAACTATTAGTGAAAACCCAGTAACAGAGGTACCCGCACCTCAGGCTTTAACGTTACTAGGTTTAGGATTACTAGGATTAGGTTTTAGAAGTAGAGCTCCAAAATAATAGCAATAATTTCTAAGCACTCTGTAATTCGGAGTGCTTTCATTCAATCCCAATAAAGCCACCGGTTTGGTGCTCCCATAACTTGGCATAAATTCCTTTTTTAGCAATTAATTCATTATGTGAACCTTGCTCGACTATACGCCCTTCATCCAGTACTAAAAGCCGATCCATTTGAGCAATAGTTGATAACCTATGAGCAATAGCCAATACAGTTTTATTTTCCATTACCTTATCTAAGCACTGCTGAATCGCGACCTCTACTTCTGAATCAAGCGCTGAGGTGGCTTCATCTAAAATAAGAATTGGTGCGTCTTTTAACATGACTCTGGCTATGGCAATGCGTTGACGCTGGCCACCAGATAATTTAACGCCACGCTCGCCAACATGGGCGTCATAACCTACTCTTCCCTGCAAATCCGTTAGGTTCTGGATGAATTCATGTGATTCAGCTTGTTCAGCGGCCTTGAGCATATCTTCTTCACTTGCGTCTAATCGACCATACAATATATTATCTCTCACAGAACGATGTAGTAGCGAGGTATCTTGCGTCACCATACTGATGTTTGCTCGTAAGGTTTCTTGTTGTAGTTGGCTAATATCCTGACCATCAATTTTGATACTGCCACTTTGAATATCATAAAAGCGTAACAACAGGTTCACTAACGTTGATTTTCCAGCACCTGAACGCCCAACCAAGCCCACTTTTTCTCCTGCTTTAATTTTAATATCCAAGTCATTAAATACAGTTATGGGCAAGTCATTGGCACCTTGGTAACCAAAATTAACCATATCAAAATGAATTTCACCGCCTTTCATTTTAAGTGGCTTAGCATCGGGAATATCTTTCACCGCTACAGGCACAGACAAACTATTAATGCCGTCTTGTACAGTACCGATATTTTCAAACAGTGATGACACTTCCCACATAACCCACTGAGACATACCATTAAGTCTTAGACATAAACTAACAGTTATCGCAATTTCACCCGGAGTAACCAGCTCTAACATCCATAAGTAAATGGCCAAAGCACTGATACTAAAGACCAACAAAGCATTACTAAACCAAACACAAGCATACAGCACTGTTACGAGTCGCATTTGTGGATAGACACTTTTCAAAAAACCTAACATGCCGTCTTTAGCATATTCGGCCTCGCGACTGGTATGAGCAAACAACTTAACTGTGGTGATATTAGTATAACTATCCACAATCCTTCCAGTCATCATAGAACGTGCATCTGCCTGCTTTTGAGAGACACGCTTAAGCCTGGGTATTAAGGTGCGTAAAATCACCATATATATGAAAAACCAAACAATCAATGGCGCGCTTAAACGCCAATCTGCTGTGAATACCAAAAATACTATACTGATGAAATACACACTAACATAAACCAAAATATCTAAGGTTTTCATGACTGTTTCACGGACAGCCAGCGCAGTCTGCATGACTTTAGTTGCCACTCTTCCAGCAAATTCATTTTGAAAAAAACCTAGGCTTTGACCTATTACATACCTATGCGCCTGCCAGCGAATTCTCATAGGAAAATTTCCCATCAAACCTTGATGAGACAATAAAGACTGAGTAATAACCAAAGCAGGCAACACCAGAAGCACCAATAGCCCCATCCAAATCAAATTACCCTTTTCTGTTTCAATAAAGGTATCTCTGTCGCTTACAGCGAGCCAATCCACTAACTGGCCTAAAAAACCAAATAGAGAGACTTCAAGGGCTGCAATAGCGGCTGATAAAAACGATACGCAAAAAATAGCTGGCCACATGCCTTGAGTATAATAACGACAAAAAGCGAAAATGGTTTGAGGTGGTTGCTCTGGATGAGCTGCCGGAAACGGGTTAGTTAACCGTTCAAAAAATGCAAACATGGAGACATTAAACCTTGGAGTGACAAAAACTTATAATTTGACTTAACCTAATAAGCACTAGTAATACACTATATCATCCTCCCAAGCTCAACATTAAATATTTCTGAGTGTTGTCATTAGTAAAGATGTAAACGTCATCAAGTTAATATGTTGAAGTAACAACGGTCCCAATCAATTTTGTACCAACGCACAAATTTCTACGACTGACTAAATAACTTTCCTGAATACTAATTAGTGTGAGTTAGGCAACAACCCACCAATACTAGGATCAAAAACATCATTAAGCGCCTAAAAACTTATAGAAGAATTTCACCACCCAAAAACAACAGATTCCAATTTGAATTAAGAAAAACACAAAGCGAATCTGTACAGCTAAGACACTAGTAGAAATTAAGTGAGTGATTGATTGCCCAAGCCGTGCAGCCAGTAAAAACCAAGCTAGCCCATTAGTGATAACCGCAGAATTTGTAGCCAATGCCAATAACATTAATCCGCCATTAAATGAAAAACTCTCTACACAATTTCCCATCGCTCGGCTTAAACGCTCTCCAAATGGAGGGGAGTCCGACCCATCTGATTTAAATCCATTCGGCTCTTTTTGCTTTTTCATCACCAGTAAGGTTCGGTAAATAGCAATGAATATCAAAAGGAATAGAATCCAAGAAATGTAACCTAATAAAGAAAATATAGTGTCATTCATATGCAGCTCCTCACTCGAAAAATTATACAGTACTGTAACGCAGCCATTAAAATTAACCAACTCACTTATAGTAGTAACGAAACTAACACCACTACAATGACGCGGTTTAAAAAAGTCGGTTGATAAAAAGCAATTGCCATATAGACATAATCATATTACTGACAACTGCTAGAACACGTCAAAGTTCAACAAAAATGCTTATCATCAGCTATATCAACACTTGATTTAAAGTTATTTCTGTTTACATTATCATGACCGGTTGCTTGATGGAGTATGGTTATTATTGTGAAAATGTTTGTTACAGATATAAAACTAAAATACTGTCTTGCTATTTTGCTCACATCAATAATAAATACTCTCGTAGTGGCTGCTCCTGTTGTGCCCACCCATTTCACACACTTATCAGTTCAAGATGGATTATCTCAGGTGACAGTATCCGATATCATTGAGGATAATATTGGCTTTATGTGGTTCTCAACTCAAAGTGGTATTAATCGATATGATGGCTACAACTTTGTAAATTATAAAAAAGACCAAAACCTCGATGGCTCAGGACCAATGGGCGACTATGTTTATAAGATGGCTCTTAACAAAACAACTGGAGATATCTGGGCTGCTAGCTCTAGAGGCTTGAGTCGATACGAACAGAAATATGACCGCTTTATTCATTACCCTTTAATTGACTCCGAAGGGCTACAACATCATTTTGTAGCAACAATTGTATACGATAGAACGGGAAAACTATGGGCGGGCACTAATCTAGGGTTATTTGAATATAACCCAGAATCAGATTCATTCATTCATGTTGAATTAAACCAAAGTGCTAAATTTCGAATACAAGACATTGAACAGGATAGAAATGGTGTAATTTGGCTTGCTACCAGCCAGGGGTTATATGCATTTAGGGAAGATAGGCCCCTATATACGATACCAGAGTTAGAAGGTGTTGAAATCTCAGATATCGAACTTATTAATCAAAACCAAATATGGTTTTCAACCAATGGGAAAGGCATTTACGCAAAACAAGACAATACAAACTTACAGCACATTATTCAACCATTGAAAAAACTGTCCTCAGAACTATCCAGTCCTTCTGTTTCTTCAATTAAACAAATTCGCAATGGTGATATATGGATAAGCACATTAGGCGGCTTAACAATTACCGGCTCAGAAAAGAATTCTGAAATCATCAATTTGAAACACAGCAAAGAAAATAATAGCTTACTTAGCGGTCATCAAATGAGTCGCACCTTTGAAAGCCAATCAGGATTGATTTGGCAAGGAACATGGCGTTCGGGGTTTTCTAAGTTTGACCCTAGCAGTTTACAATTTAAAACCCTACTTGCCGGTAATGAAAAATCAACCAGAGGAATGACGAAAGATAATCAAGGTAATATATGGTTTGGCACCCCAGAAGGATTATGGAAAAGAGAACTGTCTGGAAAAATCGCTGGCCCATGGACATTTGAAGATAGAAAAAATGATGTCGAATTTATAGAGTCAAACATGATCTCATCTATAGCTTACTCTGCATCTTCAGATACAATCTGGATTGGGACACGAACCGGCTTAGCTTACCTTAAAAGAAACCAAGAGCATTTAAAGTATGTAAAAACTATGCAAGGCACGAGAATTTACACTTTAAGTACAGACAAAATTGGAGACCTTTGGTTAGGGAGCTTTAACAATGGATTAATTTATATAGATGGAAAAAATCACAAAATAAAAAAACAATGGTCAATGGGAAGTGTTACTAAAATTTTATTAGATGCTGATGGCTTCGTCTGGGTTGGCACAATGGAAGGATTGTTAAGGATAAATAAACACACTGGAGAAGTCTTAGATTTGTATGCCGCTAACAGGCTCCCAGCCAATCGCAGTCCCCGTATAGTTACCTGGATTTCGAAATCAAAACATGGACAACACTATTGGCTAGGCGCCCAAGGATCTGGCATTATAGAGTTACATTACGATGAAGAAATAGGTGACTTTAAATTTCAACAAGTGGCACCAGGATCGCACTTATCGACACTAGCAATAGGTGGCATAGAGGAAGACAGTAAAGGCAACCTTTGGGCCAGTACCATTGAAGGTATAGTGAAAATAGACCCAAGCTTAGAAAACCTAGAATACTATAACGATAGTCATGGTGTAAAAACAGAAGGGTATTACATCAATCACAGTTTAACTAATATTGATTCAAAAATATTTTTTGGAAGCCCTTCAGGTATCACTTACTTTAGCCCAGAAAATGCCTCTCAATCAAAGTGGAATCCAGCTGTTGTGTTCACTAAGCTGTCGATATTAGGTAATCGTAGTGCCAATACTCAAAATGAACTCCCCACTCATCAACTTCAAATTTATCAGACTAAAGAAAT
This sequence comes from Paraglaciecola sp., assembly GCF_039943935.1. Classification (GTDB taxonomy): domain Bacteria; phylum Pseudomonadota; class Gammaproteobacteria; order Enterobacterales; family Alteromonadaceae; genus Paraglaciecola. The sequence goes on along the minus strand of NZ_JBDUZQ010000001.1, from coordinate 344,783 downwards.
AATTTTACAACCTGAAGACCTTGTATTTAGTATTGAATTTAGCTCACTTGACTTATCTGCTCCTAAGTTTAATCAATATAAATATAAATTAAGTGGGTTTGATACAGCTTGGAATACCACTAGCTCCAAAAATAGGATGGCAACATATACAAATCTAGATGCCGGTAGCTATACATTAATGGTTAAAGGAACTAACAAAGACGGAATGTGGAGTGACCAAATTGGTGAGGTAACAATTACCGTTGTGCCTCCATGGTGGCTGACTATGTGGGCAAAAACACTTTGGATAAGCATAACTGTGGCTTTGCTGATTGGCTTTTATCGAAGAAGAGTTTATGCCTTTAAGAAACGTTCGGAGCTGTTATCAATTCAAGTAGAAGAGCGAACTGCCGAGTTAGAAGCGATGAATAGAAAGTTACTAACATTATCAACAATTGATGACCTAACAGGCCTTAAAAACCGAAGAGATTTTAGAAATAATGCATTGCAAGAATTATCGCGATTTAAAAGAAGCGGGGAAGCATTTTGCATATTGCTTATTGATATCGATTATTTTAAACAAGTCAACGATATCAATGGCCACCTTTGTGGTGATAAAGTGCTTGTTGAAACCGCGCAACTTATGCAAAATCATATTAGGCAGCAAGACTTTATAGCTCGCTGGGGGGGGGAAGAATTCATTATGATGATAGTAAATTCTGACGCCAAAAAAGGTAAAAAGGTTGCCGAAAAAATAAGGTTAGCTATCGCTGACAATATAGTGAAATATGAGGAACAAGAAATTCGTATTTCAATCACTATAGGAGTCAGCCAAATTTATGCAAATGAAGAGCTAGATGTCTGTATAAATCGCGCCGACAAAAACCTTTACCTAGGTAAAAATAAAGGTAGAAATATCGTGATATCAGATTACTAGCAAATTTACCGTGCCTCCCTTTACAGCAACCTTCCAATACCTTGACTAACATCATGCAACGAACAATATAAACCACTACACCTAACTCTATACGATGGTAATCGAGGCAATGAGATAGCTTAGCTTAATTTTCTAGCCTTAAACTTACGGCCTTTGAGTTTACCTTCGTTAAACTGCTTAAGGGCACGTTTTACACTTCGAGTTTTCACAGCAACATAAGTGTGCATTGCGGTAACATTGATTTTACCAATATCATCAAACACAATGTCAGCGTCTTTAGTTAAGGCTCCTATAATATCACCTGGGCGAAGTTTGCTCTTTTTACCACCATCAATACAAATGGTTTCATATTCGGGCTGGATCAACCGGTTAGCATGAAAACGCAAAGCCTGAATACCCGTCCATTTAATTTTAGATTTTTGATAGTCCTCGATGGCATTAGCTCGATGCACTTCTTTGGGTGAACATATGGTTAATGCTAAACCTTTCGCGTCGGCACGGCCCGTTCGGCCAATACGGTGAATGTGCACTTCAGGGTCTGGCGTAACTTGGTAACTGATTACCGCGTTCACTTCTTTTATATCTAAACCTCGAGATGCCACATCGGTCGCAATTAACACAGATACACTTCGATTAGCAAAACGAGTAAGAACTTGGGTACGCTCTCGTTGTTCTAAATCACCATGCAGAGCAAGAGCCGATACCCCAAGCTCTCTCAGTTCGTCATAAACTTCTTGGCAAGCAATTTTGGTATTGCAAAAAATGATCGCTGACTCTGGTTGATAATGACTTAACATGGCGGCAACCGCTTTTACTCTATGAGCTTCTTCTACTTCAAAAAATAGCTGTTCAATTTTACTAGTTTCATGAGTAGCCTCGACACTTACCTCAACTGGGTTACGCTGCACATCCTGACTAATTTGTGCGATTGTATCTGGATAAGTCGCTGAAAATAATAATGTTTGTCTCTCAAGAGGGACAGCTTCAATGACTTTTGCCATTTCAACTTCAAAGCCCATATCTAGCATACGGTCAGCTTCATCAAGCACAAGCGTGTTCACTTCGCTCAAATCCAAACGCTGACGAAAAAGGTGATCCATAATTCGCCCAGGTGTGCCCACTACAATATGCGCTCCATGTTCTAACGAGCCTATCTGTGGCCCCATAGGAGTGCCGCCGCATAAAGTGAGAACTTTGATATTATGAATACCTCGTCCTAGGGTACGGATCTCTAACGCTACCTGCTCAGCTAGTTCTCGTGTAGGGCACATCACCAAAGCTTGGACTCTAAACCGCTTCACTTTAAGGTTATGTAGTAAGCCCAAGCCAAAAGCAGCGGTTTTACCGCTTCCTGTTTTAGCTTTAGCTACCACATCTTTACCTTCTATGATGGCTGGTAAGCTCATTGCCTGTATATCAGTCATCTCTTTGAAACCCATGGTTTCTAGGTTATCTAGTAAGGCATTATTTAAGCCTAATGAAGCAAATTCTTTATTCAAAATATTCTCTTTAGTTACACAGTTTTTAATTACAAACTGCTGTGGCGATCTTTTTCAATACTTTCATCTAACACTTGCAGTAATTCTGCACGGGCTTTTAATTTAGTTTGATGATGAGCTTTCATGTCTAACTTAGTCATGGCTTTTGCAATAAAACTAACTGTAGGTAAGAACTCCTCTTCGGATACCACTTTATCTAAAAATCCTGCAATCACAGCGTCTTGAGGCGATACCATTTCGGCTAAAATCACAGACCGATTAAAAAACACTGGCGCTAATCTGCCTCTCGCTAATTCTACCCCAGCGTGATGCATAGTCATACCAATAGCCACTTCATTTAAACCGATTTTAAACGGCCCTTCTACTCCAATACGGTAGTCAGCAGCCAATAATAAAAATGCTCCTTTAGCTACTGCATGGCCACCACACGCTACCAAAACAGGAAACGGAAAAGACAACATGCGTTTAGTGAGGCTAGAGCCTTTAGCGACTAAAGCCATAGCAGCTTCCATACTCTCACCCATGACTTTTAAATCATATCCACCAGATAACATTCCCGGCTGCCCCATTAATACAACTACAGCTTTATCTTGTTCGGCTTGATCTAAGGCTTGATTTAACTCATCAATAACTTGATGTGATATGGCATTTACTTTGCCATTCTGAAGTGTAATTGTGGCTATATTGTTCTCTATGTGACATGTGACTAGGTTGCTCATAATACTCTCTCATCGGTAAATGGTTATTGTTTCAAATGACTAGGTTGATGTGTGCATATGGGAAGCAAATAGAGCGTAAAGAACAACTCATAAATATTCATATCAAACTATCATTTTAATTAACAGTAGAGGTCCCTTACCTATTGAGAGTCAAGCCAAGTCAACTTTCGAGTAGAATGCCGTTTAACAATCTCATCCACCACACCAGACTGTTTCATATCCTCTATGTGTAAATTAAATTCGGGCAACCTTTGCAACCAAACTTTACTTAACATCAGTGCTATGGACTCTTGCGCTACATAGTCAGGCGTGCGATGTAAAGTATTCATATCAGCAATATTATTTCGCAACCATTCAGTTCTAAAATCATCAACTAACGTTAGGTCACACCTACCCGTCATCATAATTCTGACAATAGGCGCACCCAGTGAAACATTAAGTCTTTTTAATGTTTTTTGCTTCAGAAAAGGTTCAATCACAGGATGTATGAAGTTATCTCTAGTACACACAGTTCTACCTTCAACCCAATTACTTAAAGAGCCGGTACTTTCAAAAGGACGAGTTGAATATAAGTATTCAGCATAGACATAAAAGTCTTCACTAAATAACACCTGCTCTTGAATTGATACCCAGCTCTTAGCTAAAAAAGTGGCATTGTAATTACCGTTTAAGATATTTTCTTCCAGCTTATTTCTGGGTGTAGAAATAAACTCAACGTTTAATCCCATACGCCTGCCGAGCTCTTCAGACAAATCTATCAAAATGCCTAAATAACGTTCATCACTAGGATTAAAGTACACAAAAGGGGGCTCTTGAGCATGAAGGACCCCCACTTTAAAGACATCATCGTTACTGCTAGCAAACACATTGACAGCACTCAGCATTACAAAAATGCTAGACACTAATGCCCAACTAGGGATTCGGAAAATATATTTACTCATATCTAATTCAACTGAACCTACAATGCAATTTTATTGCTAAATTCAACTTTTATCACCCTGATATTTTGATGTAAGTTTGGCCTAAAATAACTTAACTTGATGATAGGTAACTAAGAAAAACCTAACTTATTTTCCAAGCTACAGATTGCCCCGCAAAGAAAGGAACAATCGCTTCGCCACTCGGTAAAGTCACAGTGTCTGGCACTGACCAAGCCTCTTTCACTAACGTCACTTTAGAGGTGTTTCGAGGCAAGCCATAAAAGTCTGCACCATGAAAACTTGCAAACCCTTCAAGCTTATCTAGTGCATTTAACTCTTCAAATACTTGAGCATAAAGTTCTAACGCACTCCACGCGCTGTAACAACCTGCGCAACCACAGGCATTTTCTTTAGCATGCCTAGCGTGCGGGGCTGAGTCTGTGCCCAAAAAGAATTTATTAGAGCCACTAGCTACCGCTTCTCTCAGAGCTTGTTGATGCGTACTTCTTTTTAAAACGGGTAAGCAATAATTATGAGGTTTTACGCCTCCTACAAGCAGATCATTACGGTTTAAGAGTAAATGTTGTGGCGTGATGGTAGCTGCTAAGTTAACAGAGCCAGCTAAAACAAACTCAGCAGCATCTCCTGTAGTAATGTGCTCAAACACAACTTTTAACGAAGGAAAATCATCAACTATCTTGCTCATATACTTATCAATAAATACTTTTTCACGGTCAAAAATATCTATATGACTTTCTGTTACTTCACCATGAATAAGCAGCAATAAGCCTTGTTTTTGCATTTCTTCAAATACTGGATAGAGGGCTTCTATGCCTTTAACCGCTTGTGCTGAGTTAGTCGTTGCCCCAGCCGGATACAATTTTGCTGCAACAACTCCCGCCTCTTTTGCATCAATAATATCTTGTTTAGACGTTTGATTAGTCAAATACAAAGTCATCAATGGCTCAAAGTTACTACCTTGTGTTCGAGCAGCTAGAATTCTTTGTTTATATTCCATAGCTAATTTAGCATTAACAACTGGCGGCACTAAATTAGGCATCACAATCGCCCTTGCAAAACACCTAGCCGTAGCAGGCACAGTTTCGCCTAACATATCATCATCTCTAAAATGTAGATGCCAATCATCTGGGGTTGTAATAGTAAGTTGTTGCATAACCTTGCCTAAAATAAAGAGGAGTATAATTAATCTACATATTATGCCTTAATTTATGCTCTAAAGCCTCTGCGTGTATTCCCTTTTTTACATTATTCCTAACTGACATATAATAAGCCGTATCTGGACATAATAAATTGCTGATTTTCAAAAGAAATTAAAGCAAAATAGATAGATTCTAAATTTATTAATATTATGGAGCTGGTGTTATGCCTGCAGCCATTAGCCTGCTTAATCTTATCCCAAAAGATAAATTAAACCCCTTCAAAACATTTATCATCAAAACTCTTGATAAAGCTCTAGGTATTTCACAATTAAACGAACTGTATTTAAAAACTCGTCTTCAAGGAGTGGATAAAACCACTTTCGCAAAAGGTCTACTGGATACACTTAATATTCAGTTAGAAGGCGTTGCAGGTCTGCAAGCTAAGATTCCTAAAGAAGGACCTGTTGTGATTGCTAGCAATCACCCTTTTGGCGGAATAGAAGGAGTAATTTTAGCATGGGCAATTGAACAAGTTCGACCCGATATTAAAGTGATGGCTAACCAGGGTCTTAAAATATTTCCTGAATTGCAAGACTACTTTATCTTCACTAATCCTTTATCAGAAAATGACCCTAAAAATGCGCCGTCTATACGTCAGTGTTTAAAGCATGTGAAATCTGGTGGAGCATTATTATTGTTTCCAGCAGGTAGGGTGAGCTACTTCCATAAAGATACAAAACGAATTGCGGACCATACCTGGAACAGAATTGTTGCCAGTATTGCAAGCCGTGCCAAGGCACCGTATGTCCCAGTCTTTGTAAGTGGTTTAAATAGTCCTCTTTTTTATCGTTTAGGTAGAATTTACTATCGTTTACGATTACTTATGTTGGCCCGAGAACTTACCAACAAGCAAAATGCAAAAATTAAGGTGTCGGCAGGCTTCCCAATAGAAGAAAAACACTATGCCAAAGATGCTGACTTAACATGTCGTACAGAGTTATTCAGAGCACAAAGTTATTTGATTTCACCTGAATATGAAAAATCCTGGCCTGCAGATCCTGTAACCCAAATGCAACCTCTGGCAGATGAAGTTCCCTATCATGAAGTGCTAGCAGAAATTGCCAAGCTACCGCCAGAACATCACCTGTTAGATCACAAAGATTTCTCTGTTTATTATGGGTATCAAAAACAATTGCCAAAAACGGTAGACGAAATCGCTCGCCTAAGAGAAATGGTATTTCGAGAACACAATGAAGGCAGTGGGGAACCTAGGGATACCGACCACTTTGATGCAACCTATATACAACTCTTTGTCATTAAAAAAGACACAGGGCAAATAATAGGTGCTTACCGAATGGGGCAAACAGATAAATTATTGGCAGACGGTAACTTAGAAAATCTCTACCTTCACCGTATGTTTGATTTTGGTCCAGAGTTTGTCAACCGCCAAAAGCCTTGTTTAGAGATGGGCCGCTCTTTCTTAATTCCTGAATATCAACGAAGCTTTCAAGGGTTATTTTTACTATGGAGAGGGATTGGCGCCTACGTATGTAAATACCCTCAATACCGAACTCTATACGGAACGGTATCAATAAGTAAATTATACGACATGCGCAGCGTGGCAGTGATCGAACAAGCTATGGTTACCACCACAAATAATGTGGCTCGCAGATACCCATACTCTTACAACTTTCATCCGGAGTTTACAGACTTTGCTAAAAAGTATGGACTTAGAGATCACCTTACCTCGCTATTAAAGACAGTTGAAGCAGATGGTAAAGATATTCCTGTTTTACTGAAACACTACAATAAATTAGGTGCGGTATTCCACAGTTTAGGTGTTGATAAAAGTTTTAATGACACACCAGGCTTGTTACTCAGTGTTGATTTACCATCAGCACCAGAAAAGTTACTAAAGCTGTATTTAGCAGACGGTTGGGAAGATTATAAAAAGGCAGTCAAACCCGAAGAGTAGCGATAACAAAAAAGGGCTTAACTAGGTAAATAGTTAAGCCCTTTACATTTCGTGACGCTAAACACATTATATATTGCTACCCATCTTATTAGACATTTCAGTTGGGTCTTTAATAGCGTTTTAATCTCTACCCACTTCTACAAAATATGCTCACTTAAAACACAAATCTGCCCACCTTGCTAAACCAGAAGTAACCGAGCCTTCGTAATCACCATTGGCAATAGGTACGTTACCCACTACTGATTTTATCGCCGCTCTTAAGAGTGGAGAGCGAGCAGAGCCACCTGTGATGAATATTTCATCAGGCTGTATTTGTGCTTGTGCGAGAGTCTCTTGCACTAACTTTTGGATTTTAAGTACCGGGCGATAAATAGATTTTTCCATTTGCAGTATAGAAACAGGAATATCTATACTCTCAGCAGGCAGCTGCAAAGTAGCAATAAAGTTATCGTTATTAGATAAAGCAATTTTTGTTCTTTCTGCCTCAGCCACAATACTATGGCCTAAGGTATTGTCGTACACGTCTATCAGCCTTGCCAGCTTATCTGGCTGCTTAGCCGAAGACTGCATACTCTTCAACTCTCGATAATTAGCCCGCGAATAAAAGGTTTTTTGGGCAATCACATCGTTAATAGCAATACACTCCCAAAATGGCATATTGGGCATAGGTAAGCCAGATTTAGCATCGGTGTCTTTACCAAATTCAAACATAAAACTTTTGCTAGCAAGGTGGATATCTAAGTCATTACCGCCAACAAAACTGCCAGCATGCCCCAGCAAAGATTCCGCACGTTGCTCTTTACCTACCCAACTAGGCCCCATGCGTATCAAAGAGCAATCTGAAGTACCACCGCCAATATCCACCACCAGCACATTTTTGTCAGAGGTTAAACTCGCTTCATACTCTAACCCTGCGGCCACCGGTTCAAACTGAAATTCGATATGTTTAAAGCCCGCTCTAGTGGCAGCTCGACGTAAAATATCCTCAGCCTGAATATTGGCTTGCTCGCCGCCCTTATTATGAAAATTAATTGGCCGTCCAATGACAGTTTCAACTACCGGTTTACCCAATGACACTTCAACCTTTTGCTTAATATTGGCCATCATGGCACACACAATATCTTCAAATATGGTGTAACGAATTTCATCTAAACCCAACAAGCCTAAAAAGGATTTAGGCGATTTCACATAGTAATAGTCGGTTGGGTCTTCTAGATACAAAGCCGTAGCTTGTTTACCAAAACGAATATCATCAGGTACCAGATCTATGCCTTCTCTTTTGTTGGTATTAATCGAGTTTTGTAGCAAGGTTTTACCCACACTACTGATAGGTAAAATTTTTAAGTGTCGATATAGGTATTCAGTAACCGACTCTCTATTAGGCGCGCACAAGGTAGATGAAAGTAACACCTCTCCTTCGTTTAATGGAATGGACTGAACCTTATTATTAACTATGTGTGCAACAGAACATGTGGCGGTACCGAAATCAAAACCAACGGCCATTATTACCTCTTAAAAGATTATATCTAGCTGACTACCTGAGCTCTAAAATAAACGACTCTGTGAACAGCAAGGAAATGCTGAGCTTATATTTTACAGAGAACACAAAGAAAAGACACGATGGCTTAGCTGAAAGATAAGTATCTGTATCTTATGGTCATTACAACCCAGTGAAGGCTGACGGACTCGGGTGAGCGATTTACAGACATATTAGAAATTGTCTTATAGTCTAGGTTAAGGTCAGTTTTCGACACAGAGTAGACTAAATAATCAGGCTACATGGTCGAGGAAAGCCTATGTCATTTTCGGTTCATAGCTACCACGAAGCAAAACTGAACTAGTCTCGCCCCCGCAGGTCCCTTTATAGTGTTAAATTGAATAAGGTCACATCACCTTCCGCATAAATCCTGCATTGATTGACAACGTTATATTTATGGCGGCGCTGTTCACATAAGCTAAGAGCTAAATCATTAGCCTGATTCTGAGATGACTTGTTTACAACATAAGAGTATGCGTACCCCCCATTATCAGCAATGGCTAGTGCAAACGCTTTGTCATATTTAAAATCAAAATATTTCCGAAACGCCTCATTTATTGTACTGATAACCTTTTCAGCTGTGCTGCCTTCTGCAGGGGCAACCTCTACTATTTCATCTTTAAAGGTTAGAGTGTTTAAGAACTGCTCTGCGTCACTACTACTCTTTCGATTAAGCCCATTATAAAGACGCTTATAAAAGTCTATTATCTCATCGTCATTTAAATTTATATCATCTAAATGCGTCTGAACAAATTTTGGCTCTGTACGACTGAGGTCATTCAGGTAATCAATTTTATAGCGGTTAACATCAATATCATTTTGCGCTGATAACCAATTCATCGCATTAGAAGCTTTTGCATCCGGCCATGTCCGCATTATGTCTTTTATCGTTTTAAGCTTATTCGACGAATTTGCTAAATGGTAATCTGCGGCAGCCTCAGGCTCATTATACATCCAATAATGAAAGGCAGTGTCGCTTAGCTCTTTACGTTCAATGATGTTTTCAATGTCACCCAATCGCGCAAACACTGCATCAGGTGATATTTTAACCCAACTCATAAGCACTGAGCTCAATATGGACATATCATTCAACTGCCTTAATTCGTTAAATAGATTGAGGTGGTCATCATCTGTTTTTAACCCATAAGATAAACCAAACATACTATTCTTAAGGTTTACACCCATATTTTTAAACTCGGCAAGGACGGAAACCAACTGTTTTAAGTCAGCTTTAGCTAATACTTGAATCAATGCTGTATTTTTACTTAAATCAATCTCTTCAATTGAGAGCCCCAGCATTTGATTTAAAAACTCAAACCCTAACTCAGGATTTTTCTCAGCTATTTTCGCTTTTATTGATGCTAAATAGTAAGGAAAGTCAGGCATTGAAATATGCTCTTGTGCAAATGCTAGTGCTTTGTTTGGAGCCTTCTCAATCAATAGCGAAATAATCATTTTATTTAGTGTGTTACGTTTAGCATCAATCTCATCTTCAAACATCGACGCTAACGTCATCAACTGTGCTACAGATAAAGTTTCAAGGATCGCATACAATTTTATTGTGGAATGACTATGATTAGGACTTTCAACTAACATGGCTAATAAGCGGCTTACTTCAGCACCAACTTCGTCCATTGTGGAAAACACCTTTGAAGCCGAATTTAATGCAAGTGTAGTCTCAGTATTAATTTTCGAATTCGAAGTAGATTCAAGATTTTCTGAGGTCGTTTCTCTGTCAACCCAAGTGTTTTCTGGGTTTATAACTTTTTTAGATTTAAGTGGCCCATTTTGACCAGTCACATAACCTATCGCAAAAGCAGTAACAAAAGTAATGATTATGGCTGTGGTAGCTATCCAATAACTAACTTTCATGAAACTCCTTTTTTAAAAAACTGTTATCTAGACAATCACAATAAATGACTTTGCTAAGTACGTCCAATTAAACACCCACCACCACGATGATTTTTGAAAGGCTTTGAAGGCTATTCTTGTTTTGAGTTCAAGTCAGCGCTTATCGAGACACCCATTGTAACAAAACAATAAAATACACTTTAAATCAATATTTTACAGAAAATAGCATCGTAAAGAATAGTGATGGAGTGACCAAAACGGTACTTGGTGAAGCCGATGTTTTTGACCTTTACCGACTATAATTTTTACGTTGGTTGTCTATGCCCTAAGTTGAAGTCACGTTGAATATTGAGGTGGCGCTCGCAAAGGTCGTAATAGTGTTGTTTATGTAGACGTTGGAGCCATTACAATCTTGATTAATTGTTCAATAGTTCACTAAGTTTTTTCCTGAGCGTATCACGTAATAGTAGTGCGGCCGGAGTAACTTGTTTACGGGTTGGGCATATGAGATTTAGCTCCACTGGTGATGAACCAAAACTTGGCAATATCCTAACCACCCTGCCTGCATGTAAATCTTCTGCCATATCTAAACGTGACTTATACGCTATGCCTTTCCCTGCAACGACCCAACGGCGAACAACATCACCATCGTTACAACTGCGATTACCATTCACTTTTACTTTAACGCTTTCTTTCTTGCCTTCTAGGTTACAACTGAAACTCCACAAATCGAATAAACGATTTTTTAACTGATAAATAAGACAATTATGTTGTTTCAAATCATTTGGATGTGATGGCATACCGAAAGAACTAAGATAACTGGGAGATGCACATAGTATCCTATCAAAAGTGGCAACTTTAAAAGCTATCAATGATGAATCTTCGGGTTGACCGTAGCGTAAAGCAAGATCAACTCGGTCAAGATAAAAATCTGCCATTGAGTCACTAACATTTAAATGGATAGATAAATTAGGGTGCAGTTCCATAATTTCATCCATACAGTCTATAAGTACATTTCGACTGAGATCTGAAGGTGCTGATATCCTTAACTCACCAAAAACCTTTCCTTGTAACGCATTCATAGATGCCGTGCCTTCTTCCAGAGCATCGAGAGCCTGTCGGCAGTGCAATAAAAAATGCTCACCTTCAGCAGTAATTCGCAATTGACGGGTTGAACGAATAAATAGTTGTACCGCTAGCTCTTTCTCTAAACGCTTCAGAGCGGCGCTCGCAGCAGCTGAAGTAATATCTAACTGTTGGGCGGCATTCGTAATACTTCCGGAATCGGCTATTCGAACAAAAAGGGCGAGGTCATGAGTGTTCATTGTCAAAATATTTTTGATTATATTTCATTTATTACCCCGTTTATATCACATATTAATTAATGAACAATAGTACCCATTGTAAATTAATGAAAAAGTGTGGAGTCGTAATTTTGGACAATATAAAAAATGCCTGTAATGGAGATCCCTCCCTCAAAATTTTACAAGTTGGAGCCGTTGAATTGGCTTATCACGATGTGGGTGACGGGCCACTGGTTATCTTGCTCCATGGATTTCCAGACACAGCTTATACATGGAAAAAGACTCAAACTATTCTTAAAAATGCCGGCTACCGCAGCGTTGCACTTTATTTACGTGGATATTTTCCTTCACAAATACCAGCCGATGGTGACTATAGTCTATCTACGTTAGTTTATGACGTAATTAAACTTGTAGAAAAACTGGGCTATAAAAAGTGCATTCTTATTGGCCATGATTGGAGAGCAATGATTACCTATGCTGCTGCCTTGCTTCACCCCAATATAGTGACCAAAATAGTCACCTTGGCGATACCGCCACCTGCAGTAAGCCTCACGAATATAAGAGAAAGAATTGCTAGGCCGCATAATATATATTTAGGTTGGGGAAAAATTGCCCATTGGTGGGTTAACAGAAAAGAACTTAAAGCGTTAGACTTTTTTTATCGACAATGGAGCCCCAATTGGTTAATTCCACAGCAGCACATGACACATATCAAACAGGTATTCTCATTGCCCGGACGGACGGCTGCAGCGGTAGATTATTATTCGGCGCCAATGGGTAAAGAAGTAGAAAGCATCATAAATTCCCCTATTAATCAGCCAACATTGGTTATTTATGGACTCGATGAACCCAAGGTGCGACTCAGTATGTTTTCAAACGCAAAAAGCGTACTCACAGATACGAGTGTCGTCTCTGCCTTTAAAATGGTCGGCCATTGGCCTCACAGAGAGTCACCGATTAAATTTCATCAAAAACTTGTAAAGTTTTTAGCTGATATTAATATTTCCTGACGCATGAAATTAAAAAATAATCGGGGTCAGATGAACATTAAATCAATAAATCTTGAACTGATTTAGATGTAGCTGTCTTTACTAAGGTTTTTCGTTCAGAGGTAAGGATATCGAGCGAGTAGCCTTCCCCGAGTTTGCCTGATTGGTTTCCACAACAAAAGTCTAAGACATAGAAAATAACCTTGTTCTGACCCCATTAGTTCACCCGATAGTTCGTGAAACAGCTTTAAAAGCGATTCCGGCTCAAAAGACTACCGGAATGAAACGTTTGTGATGGATGGACTAATCCATGATGAAATAACGAGTTGGCGGTGGAGTGATGTTGTATTAATGGTATGACAAACCTATGGGAGTAGCGCAATTGAAATCTCAGATTCACCTACGAAACTAGTTACCCCCCTTCAGTCTCGGATCAGTGGCTTTGGCCCCAATTATTTCACAGACGTCAAACCCTATTTGTAAAAAACTCAGGAGGCTCAACGAGTTGATTCATTGAGCCTCCTGAGTTTTAATCACTTCTTACTTTGGGAGTTTAGCAGTGATCCCCCGCTTGGCTAAGGATTTTAAGCTGATTGCTTTTTCACAAATTTAGCAGTTACCATCATTTCACCAATACCATCCACTTTGCAGTCTAACTCATGGTCTTTTTTATCAAATATTCTTCTAACCAAAGCTTTAGTTCCAATCTTAATAACTTGTGAGCTACCTTTAATTTTTAAATCTTTAATCACTGTCACTTTATCGCCATCAGACAATAAGGCTCCATTGGCGTCTTTGATTAGTATTGCATCATCATCTACTTCACCTGACTGAGGCCATTCATGACCACATTCAGGGCAAACATACATATCCCTGTCTTCGTATGTATAAGTTGAGTTGCATTCTGGGCAAGCTGGTATATCGCTCATTGGAGACAATCCTAGGTAATCATATAATTACCAAGATTATCCGTGGTTTAGCAACTAAATACTAGAGTTGGAATATAGGAGTGTTGATTAAAACGTTACGCTTGTTGACGTAAATAAGTCGCTGTACTTGGCGCAACACCAAAATTAGCACTACTTGCATTACCAAGAAGTGAGCTGATAACACCTAGCAATGAAAAATGATGAATAGCATGACTCGATACAAATACTAACTCTCTGGCTAACGTTGACTTAGTTTGAGTATTTTGTGTTTCGTTAACAGAGGTTTCGCAGATAACACTAATAGCCAAATCTGCATCTAACTCACTTACTTCGTGTAGCCAAGCTTCAATTTCAGACCATGTCGCCAATGCAGTAGTTAAACAAGACTCAACATTGGAGTGCCTATTGCGCTTATTGTAGTTAACTAATCCATGGGTAATGCCATCTTTTAGGGCTAGGTAATGATCTAAAATATGTCGCATGTGCGCCCCTGCACTACTAGCAAAATGTGGTTTGAGAACCTTTTGGTAGCCATCTGGTGTGATCTTTAACAGAAAGTCTTTAGCCTGCTGAACGGTTTCCAATTGACCTGTTAACGCTATTGTATTGTTGAGCATGTGCTACCTGTTTTACTTATATATGTGATTAATTAATTCTGACACGGGTATGACCATGACCAACCGTAAAAACTTTCATTACCAGATTACACTTTTTAGATTCAATTTAAAAAGGTTGTCTAACTAAGGTCTATAAAATTACTACATTTATATTACAAACATATTATTCGAGAAATCATTGTTTTACATTAGTTTAATGTAAGCAAGAACGCTATTTTTACATAACTTACTCGCTCTTTTCATCACAAATACTTCACTTTTTACACCTCAAGCACTACTTATATTCTATAAAATCAAATTCTCGATGTATTTTACCCCTTATCATAAAAAAACAAAGTAATCCTTGACCTGAATCAAACAAGATTCTAAACTTTCAATAATTACTGAAACTTTAGAAGATTAGGAAAGCGATATGAAAATGACACCTATGATCGAAACCTTTGTGATGCACTTTGGCGAGATGGGTAGCCGCTGGGGGTTTAACAGAACTGTTGGCCAGATATACGCTTTGCTAGTTATCACTAAAGAACCCGTTAGTGCGAACCAAATTGCTGAAGCCCTTAGCATATCCAGAGGTAACGTCAGCATGGGCATTAAAGAGTTACAATCTTGGCAACTCATACAGCTGCATCACAAAGCAGGAGATCGCAAAGATTATTATCAAACTAATGGCAGCATATGGGATATGGCTAACAAAGTATTTGAAGAGCGTCGTAAACGTGAAATGGACCCAACCCTCTCATTATTAAGAGATATTTTATTAGACACAGCTGCCAATGAAAACGAAGTCTATGCTCAAGAAAAGTTGCAAGAAGTTCACGACCTACTTGAAGGAGTAACTAAATGGTCAAGCGAATTACAGCGACTCAGCCCTGAAAAATTAGACACATTAATGAAACTCGGTTCCGGAGTCGGGAAAGTACTAGATATTAAAGAGAAACTCTTAAAACGTACCAACGAATAACACTTAACATAAAAAATTAGTCAAACCTACATTCTTAAAACCATCTTTTAAATTAAATATAGAGGTGTCCTATGGACGACGTCTTCCTGTTGTCTCGCCTGCAATTTGCAGCCAATATTAGTTTTCACATTTTATTTCCTAGCATAAGTATCGCGTTAGGCTGGTTTTTATTTTACTTTAAGCTCAGATTCAGCATTAGCGGTCACCCAGTTTGGATGCGAATTTATCGTTTCTGGGTCAAAGTATTTGCGCTGACCTTTGCAATGGGAGTGGTAAGTGGCATAACTATGTCATTTCAATTTGGGACCAACTGGCCTGGCTACATGGAAACGGTTGGAAATATAGCCGGTCCTTTATTGGGTTATGAAGTTCTCACCGCGTTTTTTCTAGAAGCCACTTTTTTAGGCATTATGTTGTTTGGTATACACAAGGTGCCAAACTGGGTGCATACACTGTCGATATTAATTGTGGCAGTAGGAACGACTATCTCAGCTTTTTGGATAATCGTACTGAACTCTTGGATGCAAACACCTGCAGGGTTTGAAATGCGCGAAGGCGTAGCGCACGCAGTTGATTGGTGGGCAATTATATTTAACCCTTCTTTTCCTTATCGCTTAAGTCATGTTTTATTAGCTTCAGGGTTAACAGCATCATTCTTGATAGCTGGTTTGTCTGCTTATCGTATATTGAGAGGCGACCATAAGAAAGCGCCCAGACTGGCTTTAAAAACGGCAGTATTTGCAGCCGCAATCTTAATGCCTTTGCAAATATTTGTTGGTGATGCACATGGTTTAAATACGCTTGAACATCAACCCCAAAAAGTTGCGGCAATGGAAGGTATCTGGGAAACAGAAAAAGGTGTGCCTTTATTGTTGTTTGCCATTCCCGATGAAAAAAATCGTACTAATCATTTTGAGTTGCCCATTCCAAATGTGGCTAGCCTTATATTAACTCACGATCTTGAGGGTGAAATTAAAGGCTTAAATGAATTCATCGGCGAGCACCCGCCCGTTGCTCCGGTATTTTATGGATTTAGAGTAATGGTAGGTATAGGTGTATTGATGCTTATTGTTGCTTGGTATTGCAGCATAACACTTATCCGCAAAAACGTTCTTAGTTCAATGCCTCTTTATGTCCTGCTAGCTATGACCTTCTCTGGGTGGGTAGCCACGCTAGCGGGTTGGTATGTAACAGAAATTGGACGTCAACCTTATCTGGTGTCAGGCGTGCTAAAAACCGTAGATGCAGTCACCGATATCGCGCCAGAAAACGTTGTCTTTAGTTTTATTCTGTACATGTCTGTTTATGTGGTTTTACTAATTGCTTATTTGCATACCCTATTTTTAATGGCAAGAAAGTCCGTCGAAATTGAAGAGATGCGACCTGAAGAAGAAATACAGTCACCGTTTAAAGGTATTGCCAACAAAACAATCGAGCAAGGAGCATAACTATGTTTGCTGATTATAATTTGCCCATAATCTTTGCAGGTCTTATGGCCCTGTCTGTAATTGTATATGCCGTTTTAGATGGTTACGATTTAGGAGTTGGTATATTACTCCCCTTAGAAAACGACCAGCAAGCTGATCAAATGATAGCTTCGATTGGCCCATTCTGGGATGCAAATGAGACATGGTTAGTACTGGCCGTGGGGTTATTACTGATAGCGTTTCCAACTGCTCACAGTGCCATACTCAAAACCTTGTATATTCCAACAGCCATAATGTTAATTGGACTTATATTACGTGGCGTAGCCTTTGATTTTCGTGCAAAGGTAGCTCAAATTAATAAACATCGCTGGAACCAAGTATTCAAGATTGGTTCATTTATCGCCAGTTTAAGTCAAGGATACATGTTAGGTAGTTTTGTAATGGGATTTGAATCATCTGTGGCGGCTTATCTATTTTCAGCCTTGAGTGCGCTCGGCGTAACCTGTGCATATGCATTAATAGGCAGTACCTGGCTAATTTTAAAAACAACAGACTCAATGCAATTACGTGCAATAAAATGGGCAAAATTAACAGGGGTAATTAGCTTTGCTGGTATCTTAGCGGTGTGTATCGTAAACCCCCTCATAAACTCCTTTGTATTTGACCGTTGGACCACAGCGCCTTTTGTTTATTTTGTAGCCTTTATTCCATTTGCCTGCTTTACCCTGCTAACGATAGGCTACCTTGTACTCAATAGGTTACCGTTAAAAGATGAT
The DNA here is from genome assembly GCF_039943935.1 of Paraglaciecola sp. GTDB lineage: Bacteria > Pseudomonadota > Gammaproteobacteria > Enterobacterales > Alteromonadaceae > Paraglaciecola. Next base: position 327,200 of record NZ_JBDUZQ010000001.1, on the reverse strand, counting down.
TCAGCTTGTTGGCTACCCTTTTTAATTACGGTAATTGTCTATATTTTTTGTTTTTGTGGCTTAGCATTCAGTTTTTATCCCTATGTAGTTCCTGGCGAATTAACCATATGGCAGGCTGCAAGTGCGCCAGAATCACTCAGATTTATTCTTTACGGAGCCTTAATTGTAATACCTTGCATTTTAGCTTACACCGTTTTTTCATACCGTATATTTTGGGGTAAAGTAGAGGAATTAAGATACCATTAGTTCGATAACTCACATGATAAATTCTGTTCATAAAAAGCACTTTGACGAATATGGTTTTGTTAAGTTACCTAACTTTTTCGTCGAAGGTCAGCTTTCCCCTATACGAGAGCTAGTAGATGTTTTTCATCATGCTTGGTGTAAGGATAATTATGCGTTTTATTGTAACCAAGCAGTAAATAGCTCTGGCTTAACGTCGAAGCAATACCTAAATAATTCAGCGAGACTACGCTTATTTCGACTGATTTGTGACACATCGGTACTCAATGTAATTGAGCAGCTGATTCCTAATCCACTATTTATGGGAACACAGCTCTTTTTTGACCCTATCACCTCTAACCAAGCTAATTATTGGCATAGAGACCTTCAGTATCACTTAACACCTTCAGAGCAAAAGGTCGCATTGACTGGCCCTGAAGTTCTGCACCTTAGAATTCCCCTTAAAGATGAGCCCGGTATAGAGTTGATACCTGGCACTCACAAGCAATGGGATAATGAAGAAGAATTACAAGTACGCTTGCAGCAAAATGGACATACGAATGCAGAGCACTTATCTCGAGGTAAAACACTCCCCTTACAATATGGAGATGCGTTAGTGTTTTCAGCCAATATGATCCATCGAGGCTTGTATGGCAATAATCGGCTTACCTTAGATATTTTATATTGCGAAAGAGCCACACACCTCATTGAATTTATTAATGTAGCGCATCAACCACCGCCATCAGTAAAAGAAAAACTAAAACAAAATATATTTTTATAAACCCCCTCATTGTAATAAATCCGTCACCCTAGCTTCACGTTACTGTCACCCTGCTTTCGTATCCTTACCAAAAAATTTATAACTAAATAGGGATACAGCCAATGACAATATCAACATTTTATAGCAAAACAGCTATCGCCTTAGCGATAACGTTATCAATGACAGGATGCGCCCTAGAAGGCGATGATGGTGCTGACGGTGTGGCAGGGTCACAAGGTGAAACTGGCACAAATGGTCAAGATGGCGCTGATGCGAATGCTGGCATAGAGTTAAGTTTAGTTGGCCGTATTCAATTAAATGAAGATGACCCAGAGGGCGCAGCTGAAATAGTACAATATCATGCTGCCACCAATACCATTTATGCTATCAACAGCGCCGCTGCCGAACCCACAGTGGTGGTTATTGATGCAACCTCAATTACAGATGAAGCGGTTTCTAATCCACTTACAGCCAACAACATGACGTCCAATGCACTTGTACTCCCCACTACACAAGAAGGTATTGATTTAGAAAACCCAACCAGTGTTGCAATTTCGGGTGATTTAATGGCGATTGCCGTTCCTGCCGATGATAAAGCAACTAATGGTTTCGTATTATTTTATAATGGCTTAAACGAAAATGCGCCAGCATTTATGAAAGCGGTAGAAGTGGGTAATTTACCCGACATGGTAACCTTCACACCTGATGGTTCAAAAGCCCTTGTGGCGAATGAAGGAGAACCAAGTGGAGACTACAATATCGATCCTGAGGGTTCAGTATCCGTTATAACCATAACGGATAACGCACCTGCCGATACCGCGATTGCAATTGACTTCCGCGCTTTTAACAGTCAGCAAGCAGCACTCGAAGCACAGGGCATGCACTTCCCTAATCCAACCGGTGAAATCATAAACGGCACCTTAATCGACATCAGCGTAGCGCAAGACTTAGAGCCAGAATACATTACAGCTACAAATGAAGTCGCTTATGTGTCCCTGCAAGAAAACAACGGCTTAGCGATTATTGACTTGTCTGACTACAGCGTAGAAATTATTGGTTTGGGCTTTAAAGACTGGAGCCCATACCAATTAGACGGCATGGAAGATGGCACCGTAAGTTTTGGGCAATACCAAGATGTATATGGTATGTATCAGCCAGATACCATCGCCTCGTTTACGTGGAAAAACGCGACGTTTATCGTTACAGCAAACGAAGGGGATGCTCGCGAATATTTCTTTGATACTTTAAATGCGGACGGTGAGCAAGACGAAGACTTATGTGACGCAGCTGGCGGTGTAGATTTTGATGATGATGATGGCTGTTTATCATATACAGATGAAACACAAGCTAGGCGTTTAGACTACGCTTCTGGTTCAAACCTAGACACCATAGCCGGTGATGATCCTGAAGATGATGACTTTACTAGCTACCCTCTGGGTCGCTTAACCGTTACATCGGCTTTGGGCGATGACGACCAAGATGGCGAGTACGAAGCGATTTACGCCTACGGTGCACGCTCTTTCACTATTTGGGACAATAACGGTTTAGTCGTATTTGACTCTGGTGATGATTTTGAACGGATCACAGCATCAATTCATGGTGATACTTTTAATAACAATAATGATGAAAACGAAGGTGACTCAAGGTCTGCTAACAAAGGTCCAGAACCAGAAGCTTTAACGGTTGGTGTAGTAGGTGACAAAACTTATGCCTTTATCGGTCTTGAGCGTATGGGTGGCATATTTGTTTACGATATAACGAACCCATACAATGCCGAGTTTGTTGACTACGTCATCAATCGAGATATTACCGAAGGCGGCGACTTAATAGGTGATAGTGCCCCTGAGGGGATGGTGTTTGTGGATGCGCAGAGTAGTCCAACGGACAAAGCACTATTCATTGTAGGTAATGAAGTCAGCGGAACAGTATCTGTATGGCAAATAGCAGAAGACTAACCACAAACAGCTACACGTTATTCTATAAAGCTGTGACTTAAGCAAATTAAAACGCCGTTATTTTCTCAAATAACGGCGTTTTTATTGTCTATTACGAGCTACCTATCGCTTTTCACATTAAATACTGTTTTAAAGATCGTATTTATCTTTCATCAAATATGCAAAGGCGGTATTAAATGCCACTTCTTGAAACATCTTCAATCCCGTTTCAGCCATGGGTACATGCACAGGGTTACGTTTTAAAGACTCTTTAATCTCAGTTGGACTAAGTACTTCTACATCAACATCTTGTAATAACTCTAATGCAGCTTCCAATTTAAACCCTACGGCACCACCAGCAAACTTACCTTTCATAGGTCGCTGACGAATAACAATTTTATCAATTTTATAATCAGTAACGAGTTGTGAAAATGACTTTTGGAAGTAACGTATATCTTTACTAATAGCATTTTTAGGTAATGTAAACTTTCGAGCTCGGCAATCTGGAATTTGAAACACTTCTTCTTCTAATGATAACAAACACACATTTGCATCATTTCCACTTAACTCAACACCACATACACGCATTATTTCTCTCCCAAACTTAATTGGTGTCAGTATAACTCAAAGTGCTAATTGACCACAGCTTTCACTATTAAATTAATTCTTGGGTAGCAAACATAACTATAGGAAGCTGCTATGCTGATATTTACAAAGACGATAACTCAAAGAAAAATACACCATGTGCAAAGATACTTACAAACTAAGAAATAGCCTACTTATTCTTATGTTTTTGCTCTCCTTCCCCTTGCAGGGTAAACAAATCGCGTTTAACAAAACTCAAAATGGGGCAGATACTTTGTTCCATTATCGCTGGGACACTGAGTTAGAACAAATGTCCGAAATAAACTTCAGACTAGCCACTAAAGAGTTCAATGTAAAAAGCCACAAACATTTTGTTCCAGATCTGGCACAACAATATGTGTACATAGAGTTACATAAAGAAGCTCGTAAAATTGACCCTCGGGAAGCCCGCATTCAAATAAACAAAACAGGCCAAGATATTCAGGTAAATGTAAAAAGTCGCTCTGACAAACTGTTAAGCAAGTGGCGACAGTCCATGGCACAAAGCCAAGTAAAGGCATTTGACCAATATCTTGATGATAATTATTACAGCCGCTTCCAATCATATTTAGGGCAAGAAGCCGTAAAACCAGACCATTTACGATACATTAATGAAAATAAAACCTCACTACTTCCCATTGCACAAGCAATCTATGAAATGGTGCCTGAAAATAGTGATTCGCGAGATTACATTCGATTACTATTAAGCTGGGTTCAAAGTATTCCTTATGACAAACTTCAAGATCGCATGACATCAAATGGAGCTGGGTATCTGCCTCCGCTATCAGTCATTGCGAATAACATTGGTGATTGTGATAGTAAAAGTGTGCTTATGGGGAGTTTAGTGCGATCACTCTTGCCAGATATAAAAATGGTAATGGTTTATCTCCCAAATCACGCTCTACTTGGAATTAAACTCCCCTTTAGACCTACAGAAAAAACCTATGAAATCGAAGGGGTAGATTACACTTTAATGGAGCCAACAGGCCCAGCACATATGCCGCTTTCAAAAATATCAGCGACTAGCGCCAGGAACCTAGCTTCTCGTATGTTCACATACGAAGTCGTGCGTTAAGTGCCTTAATTAAGTAAATCCTTAAACTAATAAAGCTTGCACAATACGGTCAGCACCATCACGCAATGGGTCAACGCAAGGTAAATCAAATTTCTTGCTAAGTTCTGCACATATTTGTTTGCCTTCATCCACACTCACACTTGAAGTATTTACTGCAAGGCCTACCACTTTAACATCTGGGTTAGTTAATTTGGCGGCTTGGAGGTTTAATGCAATGGTTGTCTCAATACTCGGAAATTGACTACTTGGAAGCCCTCTCATATGGCTACGATTTAACGCATGACATACTACTAACGCATCTGGCTGTGACCCATGTAGAAGCCCCAAACTTACACCGGCAAAAGCTGGGTGAGACAATGACCCTTGTCCCTCAATGACATCCCAATGATCAGGCCTATTTTCTGGAGATAGCGACTCTGATGCGCCAGAAATAAAGTCCGAAATAACACAGTCAACAGCTAGTCCTTGCCCCGCAATCAAAATACCGCATTGTCCGGTGGCACGAAAATCAACGTTAAGCCCTAATTTTTGCATAGCTTTTTCAATACTCAATGAAGTGTACATTTTTCCCACTGAACAGTCTGTACCTACGGTAAGTAGACGTTTACCGGAACGTTTTATGCCAGTGCCAGTTGCAAAATTTTGTTGGGGATGGCGAATATCTAAAAGTGCTCTTTTAGTCTGTTGTGCCTTTTCAACGAGTTCGGGGATATCACTTAGCTTTTGATGTAAGCCAGACACAATATCCATACCTGCATCCATGGCCTCTAAAATATAGGGCACCCATTTTTTATCTAGTATCCCACCACTATTAGCGAATCCCAGAATGAACGATTTAGCCCCTTTATTAGCGCCTTGCTTAATTGTCATTTTTTCCATGCCTGTACTCACAGTACAACCATTTACACTGAACTCACCTATACATAGTTCAGGTCTCCAAGTGGCGACCCCACGAGCCATCTTAATAGCAAGTTGATCGGTTGCGTCACCAATAAATAATAAATAAGGAGTAACAATTTTCATATTAATGTCCATAAAAAAAGAGGGGTACTAGAAGTTTTGCATGCAGTGTAATGGAGTGCTTTGATAATAAAAGTAACAAAGTTTTTGTTGCTCATAACTAAAGGCTATAGGTGGGTTTAAACGTTTTAAATATTTGAGATACCTTGCAACAAATAAGGTAAAAACTCATCGATTAATTTTGTTTTGTTTTGGCTCTCTAGATGTACAGCTTTAATGTCAAAAGTTAGCGGTGGTTCAAATGAAGCAATAGCAATCTTATCGGTTAAATTTCCTTGGGCTGTAGAGCGATCTACCACACATACGCCAAGGCCTTGGGTAACCAGCCTGACGGCAATAAAATACGTTTGCACATTAATTGAAGACTTAAACTCAATATCTTCTTCTAATATTCGAGCCAAAAACATCTCCCCTAAAGGACCACTGTCTCTTATATCAATAAACTCCATATTACTCACATCTGCAAGGCTTAGTTTATCAGGACAATCCGGAAACACTTGCTTTGGGTAAACAATCACTAACTCAGACTGAGCTAGTGGAGTGGTAACAATTGAAGGCATCGTACTTGGAGAAAATAATACTCCTAGGTCGCATTTGTATTCTACTAAAGACTGCATCACCGCATTATTGTGGATTGTTTGGATATTAAAACTAACATTTGGAAAATCTCGGTGATAATTTGCTATCACATCAGGAATAACGTCAAAACCTAACGCTGGAGTAATGCCCAAAGTAATATTGCCAAATTGAGACTTTTTAATGTTTTGAGATAGGTTTCTGATAGAGTGAATTTGCTTATAAATTTTATCCACTTCGTTAAATAGCACCTCAGCTTCATCTGTTGGAGTTAGCCTACCTTTAACTCTTTCGAATAAATTAAAACCAAGCTGTAATTCGGCGTGAGTCAAGACTTTACTGACAGAAGGTTGTGATACGTTTAACAGCTTAGCCGCATTCGTAATAGAACCCGTCGTATATATGGCATGAAACACCTCTATGTGACGCAAGCGCATGTAATTACCTTTAAGAAGCTACAGAGTACATGTGAATATCAATAATTAAAATTAACAATTAGAAGGCCCGACAACATAGCTGGCTATGTTATCGAACCTCATTTTGGGTAGGGTAAACTATAACTGCTCTTCAGCAAACTCTGCTAAACGACTGCGTACTACACCATCTAAATTTAGAGTGGCACTCCCCGAGAAGTTTTTGAACTTCTCAACCAAGTAGGTCAAACCAGAAGTAACCGCACTTAAATAATTACTATCAATTTGCGCTAAATTCCCACTACAAATTAACTTAGTACCTTCACCACAACGGGTAATGATAGTTTTAAGTTGTGAGGCTGTGAGGTTTTGGGATTCATCTAAAATTACAATGGCATTTTGAATACTACGACCACGCATAAAATTAACCGACTTAAACTGTATATTGGCTTTCTCCATGATGTAACTCATTGAGCCTTTAGTATTTTCATCATTTTTATGGAGCACTTCCAGAGAATCAGTAATCGCCGCTAGCCAAGGCGCCATTTTTTCTTCTTCAGTTTTCCTAAGATCCACACTCACGTTGTCAAAAACTAAAATACACAATAGAATAAAATAAATAAGTGGTTATTTAAAATATAACATTACAAGCAAGCTATCAAAATACAATAAAAATGAATAAGTAATAGAAGTATTTTAATGGAAATAAACTCAAACAAGATTTGGACATCCAAGGAATGGGAATCTCATGCAAATGATCTTCTTCGCGAAAGATATCAATCCTCTTCAAGCTACATTCCTATACCAGATACTGACGGTGGCGATGGTGGTATTGAAGGATTCTCATTAGATGGTAACGCCTATCAAATGTACTGCGCTGAAAACCCAATGACAGTTAAAAAGTTATATGAAGACCAGCGCGATAAGATGACTACTGATATTGGTAAGTTTATTAACAATACCGGTAAAATGTCCGGCTACTTTGGTGAAACAAAAATAAAAAGGTGGATTCTTGTCGTACCTACTCATAAATCACGTCATCTTGTTAACCATGCTACCAAGAAAACACAAGAAGTAATCAACGCAAATTTACCTTATGTAGACAACAATGAATTTAGAGTACTTATTTGGGATAGAAACGACTTTAAACGAGAAGAAGCTAGTTTGTTATCTCAAGGCATCGCAATATTAAAACTATCACCTATTGAAGTAACTGATACAGATATTACGGATTTCTCCGCAAGCTCTTCTTCCGAGTTTAATGAAAATATAGACTATAAATTATCTAAACTTGCGACTTCTGAAAGTAGTATACAGCGAGGAAAAGAAAGGCTTATAAAGAGTGCAATTATAAGCCAAAATATGCTGAGTGAACTTAAACAAGATTATGGTCAAATATACGAGCAAGTAATGAATACCGCTATACATCGAGCTGAGCAGCTTGATATTGAAGCTTTTGACTCTCTTCCCGAAATGCATTCTCTTAGCTACCAGATAAATAGGCTTTCTGAACAATTACAAAACAACTGCAATTTGCATAAAGAAAATATAACAGTGATATCAACAGGAACGATATCTGACTGGTTAATGAACTGCACTCTAGGCTTTGACTAATGGATATTTTTAATTCTATTCCCAAAAAAGGTATCACTTTTAACCATAGAGGAGCACCTCTAGACCCTGATTTGCGTCCACTTTGGCGTATATCTTTGATATTGATTATCTTGAAAAAGCTTTGCTCCGGACAAAAAGCCAACTCAAAAAAGGTACAAGCTTTATATTCTCTCGTTTCCTCAGAGAAAAAACGAAACGCTTATCCTGTTAGCAACAACGCTTTAGCTTCAACTAAACCAATAAACATACATTTTGATCCTCTAGTTGACAGGGCAGTTGATATGGGAATCGGATATGACTTATTCAAACTTGATGATTCGAAACGCGTTTGCCTTACAGATAAAGGTGAGAATTTCAGTAAAAAAATAGAAGCAGATTCACATATATTTACTGTCGAAAAGGATTACATGAGCCAATTTAAGAAAAGCCACTTTACTGACAAAGTAATAAATACTCTTATTGCAGGAGATCTATTGTGAGTAAATTAATAATCGAGCAGCTATCAATTAGAACGAGAACAAGTGACGGTTTGTATGGCGTTGACATCCCCTTTCAAGACGGACTAAATGTTATTCACGCAGAGAATACGCATGGTAAATCTACATGCATGCAATCGATAATTTTTGCGCTTGGACTTGAGGGCAGCTTAGGTCCCTCAAGGAAAGTACCATTAAAAACAGCACTGACAAGTCAATTGAGAACATCTAATGGTTCAATGGCACAAATTATTGAATCGAAAATATATTTGCAGTTACACAACGGTGTTAATCGCATCACAATCTTTAGAAGTAGTATCGAAGAAAAAGCAAAACTAGTTTCAGTATTTAACTCTTCAACGATTGAACAGGTATTATCTAATAGAAGTAGTGCTTCTAAAGATTACTTTTTAAGAGACGAAGGCTCTGCTACCAGAGAACGTGGTTTTCACCACTTTCTGACAGGCTTTATGAACATTTCATTGCCAGAGGTAATGAAATTTAATGGTAGTGAATGCCCTTTATATTTAGAGGCAATTTTTTCTATTAACTACGTTGAGCAAACTCGTGGTTGGGGAGGAATTTTAAATATACTTCCAACGTATCTAGGTATAAAAGATCTATCAACTCGGATTATAGAGCATACGCTGGGCTTAGAAGTTCAAGAATATGCGCAGAAAAAGCAGGCACTTAATCAAAAGAAAAAAGATGCTGAACGAAAATGGGCTATTGCGCTAGACAACCTTATATCGATTGCAGGCAGTAGCAAAGGCTTCGTATCAAATGAACTAGATGAGAAAATCGTCAAAAATACTGTAGTTTCAGAAAAAAGCTATTTATATTTATTAGTAAACGATGAAAAAAGCTCTTTTCAAGATCGTATTAACTATCTTAAAAGCGAACTAGAACTAATTAGTTCACGCGTAAATAGCTCTCAAGTTAACACTGAGAAAGTAAACGAATTAGAAACGCAGTTGTCTAAATATAGTAACCTTCTTTCAGAACAAGAAAAAGCTATCTCTATACTTGTATCTGATTTAGATACCTCTGAAAATTACATCGACTCAATAGAATTAAGAATTCACGATGTCAAAGATAGCTTGCGCAGATATAAAGATCTTGTTCGCTTAGAATCTATTGGCTCTGAAGAAGAGTTTAGATTTGACTTTAATAGCTGTCCAACTTGTCATAGTGATATAGATGACTCACTTCTTTCACAAGCGAAAAACAACCAAACAAAAGTTCTTGGGCTTGAAGACAATATAAAATATCTAGAAAAACAAAAAGAAGCTTTTGATGCGCTTTTACTAGGAGAAATAAAGAACACAAGCTTAAAACAAGCCCGATTGACTGAGGGTAAAAGCAAACTTGCCGAAACGCGTACACTGATTAGGGCTATAAAAGATAGCTTAATTGATTCCCCAAGAGCCCCATCAAGAGTAGATATCAAAAAAGAACTAATTATAGAGAGTGAGATAGATAAACTTGAAACAGCAATGAATGATGAACATAAGCTCAAAGAAAAGCTCACTTCTGCGTTAGTTGAATGGAAACTAGCATCGTCTGGATTGAACGCTATTCCACATTCGGGCTTAAGCCAAAACGACTGGAAAAAGCTAAAAGCACTTAAAACTAGTTTTATCAATAATCTTGAACAATTTGGTTATAGCAGTAATTCTTTGAGTGACTTTGAAATATCACAAACTAGCTATAAGCCTACTTTAAATGAGATTGATATCAACGCGGAAGCTTCAGCAAGTGACAATATTCGTGTTATTTGGTCTTATTTATATTCTGTTTTAACGCTCGATCATACGACCAAACTATCAACCAACCACTTAGGTTTATTAATAATGGATGAGCCTCGACAGCAAGAAGCCAAAAACGAAAGTTTCACTAACTTCATATCCAAGGCTGCCAATGTGAAAGATATGGGTAAACAAATTATTATTGGTACTAGTGAAAAATACACTGATCTTCTTGAAGCATTAGTTGGTAAAGATACTAATCTCCAGCATTTTGAATCAGATATCATTAAAAAACTTAGTTAACCTGAACTCGGTTTAAGAAATTGAACTAAATGCCTGTTCCAAGATCGGATCTTTCGACCAAAAACGATTCGATTTAAACAAGGAACAGGCATGAAGAATTTAGTTGAGTTGTACTGCGATGTCGATGATTTTTGCAAAGTGTTTATCCCACAATGGCAAAGGCAAAGGCAAAGGCAATTATTGGCAGATGGCAGCAGAAAAAGACGTCGAGAGGGCCACATGTCTATCAGTGAAATCATGACGGTGGTGATTGGTTTTCACATGAGCCACCACCGTGATTTCAAAAATTATTACACCGGTTATGTGTCAGTATATTATAAAAAAGCGTTCCCTGATTTACTCAGTTACACCCGTTTTTTAGAAATGATGCCACGACTCATTGTTCCCATGTGCGCCTATTTCACATCACTAAAGGGTAAGCCTACAGGTATTGAATTCATTGACTCTACTAGCTTAAAGGTTTGTCATAACATCCGTATTCCTCGCCATAAAACGTTTGATGGTATTGCACAAAGAGGGAAAGGAACGATGGGCTGGTTTTATGGTTTCAAATTGCATTTGGTCGTGAACTATAAAGGTGAAATTGTGGCGGCAAACATCACCACAGGCAATGTCCACGATACCCAACCTGTCGAAGAACTGGCTAAGGGGTTACCGGGTACGCTTTATGGTGATAAAGGGTATTTGAGTAAGAAATTAGAGGCTAATTTGTCAGAGAAAGGTGTGAAATTAATCACGACCGTTCGTAAAAACATGAAGGCTAAAGCGATATCTATGTGGGACAGAGTGATGCTGTCGAAACGCTTCATTATTGAAACGATAAATGACCAATTGAAGAATATTTCATTCATTGAACACTCAAGACATCGCAGTGTACATGGCTTTACCCTCAATTTATTGGCTGGATTGGTGGCCTATTGCCTAAAAGAAAACAAGCCATCCCTTAATTTAACTGACGTAGAGCGTAATTCCATGGTCATGGCTTAAACCGATCTGGGGTTAGTTAAGCATCACTCTTTTTACTGTTATCGATTTAGTACTAATACCCAATAATTAGTAAAGGCGCATCTTTAACAGCAAGTAATTAGTCATATGCCAAAAGGGTGAGAACAACTCACTTTTTTGGTATAGCAAAGTGCTCTTTTGATTAATACACTCCTCACCTTACCTCGAAGCTCCCCGACTAAAAATATCCCAAACACGGTTAAAAACTAGATATTAACTTTAAAGCTACTGCACACTTTGAGTCGAGCTAAGTTTTAGGTTACCTTCGAAGTGGATGGCTAATTGCGGACAATGTCAGGTTCCAACTGTGGATTGGCATTGTCCACGTCTTCGAAGAATTCAACACTACTATCAATTGTAATATGAGTAATTACTTTTCAAAGGAGTACAAAATAGTAACCGTTGAAAGGTTATTATTTGGCGGCAAACAAAATCTATAATAGACCTCAACTGTAATTATGGAATTACTTTGAATACGCAAGCTTAAGACTAGAATCAGTGAAAATAAAAAATCCACATACGCTCAAGCAAGCTTTAGCAAATATTAAGCTCGAAAACTTGTCTCCATCTCACGAAGTAAGTGTACTTCTGCAACAAGCATTAGTGGATGAGAACATTGACACAGAGGACATAAGAAGCCTGTTACGTTCTGCGCACCGTACTGATGAAAAGCGTAAGTAAATAAATGAATTTGCTTCGCACCAAAGTCTGATAATAGTTTATGAAAAAGTACCTGAAGTTTTGAGCTTGTAACTAATTTTGTAGTTAACTGCTTACCATCTTGCGGATGAGATATTGTACCACTCCCCATAAACTCTCTTTTAGCTTTAACAGTAATAACTATGCCACTACAGAAGAACCTATTTGGCGACTTAATGAATTATAAAACAACTTCAATTTAATTTCTTTAAATCAATATTTTAAGTAACTTCCGAGTAGTTCAACTAACTATTTAGGCTTCATGCGTTCTATGGTTCTATGAACGGTTGCCCTGCTAATACCGTATTTTCTAGCTAATGCTGAAATAGACTCACCATTTAATTTATCTTTATGTAATGATTTTGCTAGCTTATTAGACAAAGCAGGCAATCAGCCCATGTGTTTACCTTTAGCTTTAGCTTCTTCACGACCTTCTGCTGTTCTGGCTTTAATTAAATCCCGCTCAAGCTGAGCGAAAACGCCACATAGGTTAATCATAGCGGTAGAAAATGGATTATCATTAACAATGTTTAGTGGACCATCAATGATATTTAAACACGCTCCTTTGTTGTGAATACTTTCAATAACTTCATCACCTTCTCGTATAAAACCTATGAGATCTTTTAACTTCTCATCATTTTTAATCGAGGCACCACTTTGTTTCCCTTGGAATATTTTTTCACAACCATGAGCGTCCAACTTGGACAGTTGAACTTGTAAATCTTGTTCTTGAATCGAAACTCGTGCAAAACCAACTTTCATATGCACGAAACCTATACCTTTCGTACAGGCTAACCAATAAGTGAACAAATATGGGTTGTGATCAATTATTAGTTTGAAAAAATAAAATTACCCACTAAACTTAATTAAGTTAAATAACTTAATTAACTTATTTGGGTGAAGTATGGGTAGAAGAGCTGAATTTACAGACCAACAAATTATCGAAGCGGGAATTATCATCGAAACAGAAGGCAAGCTTGTAAGTCCTTTTGCAATCAGAAATAGATTAGACGGCGGAAGCTCAGAACGAATAAAAAAAGTATGGGATAAATACGTAGCTCAAAAAGAAGTGGTAGTTGATCAAAAAATTGAAGAAATTGACCTACCTAATGAAATTTTAGATAAATTAGAAAAGAACCAGCAAACTGCCAAGCTCCAACTGGAGAAGTTAGCACTTGAAAGCTACCGGGTAGCCCAACAAGTAGCAGAAAAGAGAGTTAAATCTACTATTGAAGATTACCAAGCCAAAATTGCTGAATTTGAAGAATCCGAAAATCAAGCTTCTTTAGCTATCGACTCAAGTGATAGAAAAATAGATCAACTTGAATCAACTATTGAATCTTTAAGTACGAAAAATGAAAAACTGTTAGCAGAAAACTCAAAATTACAAGGTTCACTCGACACTTTGATTGAACATACCCTTAAATTAGAAGAAAAAGAAAAACAGTACGACATATTACAACGAGAGTTTGGAAAGCTTGAGGGAAAATTAGAATCAATACAAAAAACGTGATGTAGTGGCATAGTTAATTTGGCCACCTAACAAGAAATGTTATGCTGCTAGCATAGCAAGATTAGGTGACAAAAATGAAGAAAAGTAAGCGACCTACTTATAGCCCAGAATTTCGGTTAGAAACGGCTCAACTGGTAATTGACCAAAACTACACTCAAGATGAAGCGGCAAAAGCAATGAATGTTGCGCCATCGACTATTAGTAAATGGGTGAAACAACTCAAGCAAGAGCGCCGTGGCGTTCAGATTAAGCAAACACCTATGACGCCAGAACAGATTGAAATTCGTGACCTAAAGAAGCGTCTAGAACGGGCTGAATTAGAGAAGGAGATATTAAAAAAGGCTACCGCTCTGTTGATGTCGGACTCCATGAACAACTCTCGTTAGTCGAGAAACTGAGCCAGAGCGATAAACGCGTTTATTCAATAAAGCTGCTGTGTGAGGTATTTGGAGTCCATCGCAGCACATTTAAATATTGGCGTAAAAGAGATAAACGATTGCCGCCTGAAGTGGCCAAATTACATAGTCAGGTGAAAGAAGTTCATCGGCAAAGTAATGGCTCAGCTGGTGCGAGAACAGTCGCAGTGATGTTGACTAACAACGGTTTCCCACTGACTCGCTATCGAGCCACCAACATCATGCGCAAGCTTAATTTGGTGAGTTGCCAAATCCCAAAACATGCCTATAAGAAGGCAGGGCAAGAGCATGTAGCTATTCCGAATATATTGGATAGGCAGTTTGCGGTAATTGAGCCTAATCAGGCATGGTGCGGCGATGTAACGTATATTTGGACTGGCTCGCGTTGGGCCTATTTAGCTGTAGTATTAGATTTATTTGCAAGAAAACCAGTTGGATGGGCAATGGGCCGCTCACCTGATAGCAACCTAACAAGTCAAGCCCTGACGATGGCATTTGAGAGCCGCGGCAGACCTAGTAATCTGATGTTTCACAGCGATCAAGGAAGTCATTACACAAGCCGTCAATTTAGACAATTAATTTGGCGGTATCAGATTAAACAGAGTATGAGTCGGCGGGGAAATTGTTGGGATAATAGCCCCATGGAACGCTTCTTTAGAAGTTTAAAAACGGAATGGATACCGACAACTGGCTATGTGTGATTCATAGACATCCTTTCACTATAATTGGGTGTTATGAACGATGAAATTCAACAAAGATTGGTCTGGATAAAATTACTTGAATCATCAGGTGATGCAGGTTTAGTTTGCCGTAAATGTGGCATCACCAGACCAACTCTCCGTAAATGGTGGCGGCGCTATAAAGAGTTAGGTAAGGATGGTCTGGTTAGCCGAAGTAAGCGGCCTCATTCATCACCAAACCTTAAAACTACAGACAAGGTTGAGAAGCTAATTTTAGAATTACGCTCAGCAAGAAATCTCGGAGCTAGAAGGCTTCAAAGTGAGTTATTTAGACTTCACAACATATCATTAGGTCTTGCGACAATTCACAAAGTTCTCAAGAAGCATCAAGTTAAACCTGTGCAAAAATTCAGGCGAAAAGTGGATTACATTCGATACGAACGACCATTGCCTGGCGATAGAGTACAAATGGACACTTGCAAAATAGCTCCAGGGCTTTATCAATACACTTCGGTTGACGACTGCACTAGATACAGGGTTCTGAGGCTCTACGGACGTCGTACGGCAGCAAACACATTAGATTTTATTGACGCTGTTGTTGAAGAAATGCCTTTTCCTATTCAACGTTTTCAAACTGATCGTGGCAGAGAATTTTTTGCTGAAAAGGTTCAGAAAAAAATGATGTCACTAGGTATCAAATTCCGTCCTAATAAACCAGCTTCACCTCATCTTAATGGAAAGGTTGAGCGATCCCAGAAAACCGACAAAGCTGAATTTTATGCAACTGTAGATATTGAATCTGATGACTTGGACAATCAACTTTCTGAATGGCAGCACTACTATAACTGGAATCGTCCGCATAGCGCTCACAAAGGCAAAACACCAATGGAAAAGTATTTCGATGTATCAAACGAAACACCGTTCTCAGACGAAGTTCTAGACAATTATGAAGTTAAAAATGAACGGGCTCAGGATGCCAATTACAGACGAGATTTAGAGATCGCAAGATTGAAACGATCTCTATGAATCACACATTTTAGTGAAGCCAAACATAGAATTAATGACTATATTATTGGCTATTACAGTAATATTAGGCTGCATTCATATAATGGTAATTTAACTCCAAATGAATCGGAAGCAAGGTACTGCCAATTTTATAAAACTGTGGCCAAAACCACTTGACCACTACATATGTCCGCAATCGTATCATTGTTGTATTAATCGTTAAGTGTCACTCTTCAAGCAACTGCAATACCCCACACTCTTTAACTTTTCTATCATCTGTGCATGCCGAGGCCATCTCAGATAGTGTAAGTTTTAGCTCCTCAAGTTCTGCAATTCGATGTGTGACGTCAACCATATGTTGATGGATCAAATTGTTCACACTAGAACAACTTTTGTCGGGATTATTTCTTGTATCCAACAGCTGTCTAATTTCTATTATAGTCAAATCTAATGAGCGACATTGCTTAATGAATCGCAGTGTCCTTAACGATGAGGCGTCGTAAATTCTGTAGTTGCCTTCACTGCGATTGCAAGCTTCCAACAAATCCTGTTTTTCATAAAAACGGATCGTCTGAATAGAACACCCACTTTTTTTTGATAGCTCACCTATTTTCATAAACGCGCCTTTTTGTTGTTGACTCTATACTAAGTATAGACTTTACACTGTACCTATAATTTTGGGAATAAGAGTTGAACAATGAGTGGTTGCGGCTGTGAAGTGGAAATCAAATATGCCTCACAAAAACGGGTTTTATATTGGCTGCTTGGCATCAATGCGACGATGTTTTTCGTTGAGGTGACCGTTGATTTTTTGGCTGACTCTACTGCTTTGATAGCAGACTCTATCGATATGCTAGCGGATGCGGTTGTATACGGCATAGGTATTTATGCTGTGGGTCAATCTATACTTCACAAAGCCAAAGCTCTGCAAATCAGTGGTTACTTTCAGTTATTGCTGGGCGTGATCATTCTCATTAATATTACCAGAAGATTAATCTTGGGCAGTGAGCCTATCTCATCATTAATGATAGGAATGGGGGCATTGCACTAATTGCAAACGTCGCTTGCTTGGTGATTATTCGTAATCATAAAAATGACGAAGTACATATGCGAGCCAGCTAGATTTTTTCAGATAACGATGTCATTGCCAACATGGGGGCATCATCGCCGGTGTTCTAGAGGTATGGCTTGATAGTAGAGTACCGGAGTTGGTTATCGGCTGTATAGTGTCGATTGTCGTGCTACGCGGATCGTGGATGATCCTGAAAGACGCCAAGCAAGAAATACTTTATAACGAAGTTCAGAAAGGTAATGCGAGTAATCCACTATGACATACAATAAAGCCGTTAAGCCATATATCGATTCCAAATTAACAGATTACTCAGATGCAATGTCTAACAATAATGAGAGGCAGGCATTTACAGCGCTGGAGGATGCGCATGTAATTGGTCAGCACTCTACTTATTATCATTGTTTAATTCATTGTAAAATGCTGCGACATGGTCTTCTAAACAAAGATTGGAGAGCCGCTTTTGGACAAGTTATAAGAATAGTTGGTGCTGTAACCAAAACAGCTATCGGCCTTGTACCCAAAGGGAATACAGGCGGCACTGACATCAGCCCTTTTAAGCGGCTGCCAATTAGTGCTGAAAATCAAACGATATTGGATAAAATCAACAATGCATAATCATAACCATAGTCACAGTGATAACAGCGCATCAAAACGCATTGGCTGGGCATTTTTCTTGAATGTCGTATTCACTATCATTGAATTTATCGGCGGATGGCTGACAAACAGCACGGCTATAATGGCCGACGCAGTGCATGATTTGGGCGATAGTTTATCCATTGGCACTGCTTGGGGCTTAAATAAACTCAGTGAAAAAGAAGCAACCAATACATTTTCCTATGGCTATAAACGATTTTCACTTCTTGGTGCATTGATCAATGGGTTAGTGTTAACGATTGGCTCAATATGGATCTTATTCGAAGCTATCCCAAGGCTTTCAGCACCAGAAATGCCCCAAGTCGAAGGCATGTTACTCCTGTCAATTTTTGGAATCGCCGTTAATGGATTTGCTGCGTATAAACTTAGCGAAGGGAATTCCTTAAACGAGCGTATCTTAAACTGGCATTTGCTTGAAGATGTATTGGGTTGGGTGGCAGTGCTGATCGTATCGATTGTGCTGATGTTTAAGCCATGGCCAATTTTAGACCCTATATTATCTATTGGCTTCACGTTATTCATTTTATTCAATGTAGTCAGAAATCTAAAAGAAACCTTATTGTTATTCTTGCAAGCCACACCCGATGCTAAGCAGATGGAGGAAGTGCGTAAAGTGCTCAAGTCAAACAGTTATGTGGCGGATATACATCATTTTCATATCTGGTCTTTGGACGGTGAACATAGCGTCATGACGGCACATGTGGAGTTAAAACAAGATGTTTCGGTTTCTCAATTGAGAACACTTAAAGACGAATTTCGCCAAGGCCTTGATGAGTTTGATTTTGTGCACACTACAATAGAAATTGAATTTGCTAGTGAGGATTGTCGTGATGAGTAATGTAATAATTGAAACACTTTGTTTCGATTGGTCTTAGTTCGATTACCTGTTAATATGAAAAAGATGAGGGTAGATAGATATGTTTAGTATGAAGGTGACAAGTTACCTGTTGATTTCGCTGATATTATATCAGTCGTTTTCTGCTGTCGCCAATACCTTGGACTTTCATACTATTGACTCTGAACATTTAAGTGAAGTTCATGAGCATCAGTTTGGTGACAATACCCCTACAGACAAAATAGAAATTCATTCAGAATATGGGATACAAGCTAGTATTGATGGCTCGTCAAACGAAATGTCTCACAATCCAGCTGATTGCCACCATTGTGGACATTGTCATGGAACCCATGCCCAATGGCTTGGAAGCCTTACTTCAATCGAACTTACTTCTATAACAACCCTTCATGATTTCTATTACTTATCGAAAGTAATAGATGGACCGGTCACGCAGCTATTACGCCCCCCTATAGCTTAACCCTGAACTAATCAAACACCTTTTGCCAACAATTTGGCGATGTAATTTTTTGATAATTTAGGAATAAAACAGTGAATCAAATTTCATTGAACCGCCCCTTGCGTGTGCGTGCTTGGGTGGTTTCTGCTATGTTTGTCTTTGCGACAATACATACAATGGTAATCGCACAAACAAATAGTATCCCCAATAGTGCATTAACATTGCAAAGCGCTATTAAACTTACTCTAGCCAATGCACCAGAACTGCATGAGTTTACATTTAAGCAACAAGCGATTGAGGGGGACATAAAAACAGCGTCACTTAAACCTGAGCTTATTGCTGGTATTGAAGTAGAGAACTTTTTAGGTACAGGAGAGGTCTCTGGGATTAAAGATACCGAACTTACACTTACCTTGTCTTCAGTAATTGAATTAGGGAATAAACTCAGCTCACGAAAAGCGTTTGCTTCTGCTCAATCGCAAGCAGCAGAAGTACGAAAACAAGTACGTACACTAGATATATTGGCCGAAGTTACACGCCGCTATATCGATGTGTTAGCACAACAAGCCCTGATAAAGGCTCAAAAGGATGCAGAATCGCTAGCTAGATACACGTATCAAGCCGTCACTAAGCGAGTTGAAGCGGGAGCATCTCCTGCGTTTGAACAGCAGCGGGCCGAGGCTGCGCTGGCTAGAGCTAGGCTGGAAGTGTTAACCGCACTGCAAACGAAACAAGGTATGATAAATAGTTTGGCCATCATGTGGGGGGAGCAAAATCCGACCTTTACCAATGTTGAGGGTGATCTATTTGCTTTGCCACCTTCCCCCTCTTTGACTTCGCTGTTCACAATCTTGTTAGAAAGCCCCAACCTTGATGTTTATGCACAAGACGCGAGGCTACAAACAGCACAAGTCCGTCTTACCCAAGCCGCTAAACAATCAGATTTGAGCTGGACAGCGGGAATAAGACGTATTAATGGGATTGATGAAACAGCCTTTGTAGCGGGCGTGAGTATGCCGTTGTTTGCAGGAAATCGAAATCTTGGTGAGTACGAAAAACAACGGGCTATTCAAGGGCAATTGGAGCAACAAAAACAGTCTGCAACCCAAAACCTTTACCATCAACTAAATATGGCACTAATAGCGAGAAATAATGCGCTACTAAACGTTCAAACATTGAAAAACGCTATTATTCCACCGCTAGTTGATGCGCTCAGTTTGGTTGAGCAAGCCTATATTAATGGGCGTTTTAGTTATCTTGAGTGGGTCAGTACCCGTCAAGAACTACTTAATGCCAAACAAGCCTTAATTCAGTCTGCCAAACAAGCACATCAGCGGGGGGCGGATATCGAATCACTCACTGCACAACCGCTTGCTGATGCAAATGTCACATCTTTTTCGAGTAAAAACCAATGAATAACAAAACATTAATCAAGACACAAAACCCCCTGCTAACTTTCATAACATGCAGTGTGTTCATATTGCTTATAAGTCGCCCAATATACGCATCAGAAGGCGAACATGGAGATGAAGATACCCATGATGCTGAATTTGTACTCATGTCTGACAGTATGGCGAAAAAAGTGGGAGTAATGACGCAAAGTGTGCAAACGGGTAGTCTCAATATCACCACTACTGTCTACGGAAATATCGTGACCGACCCTGCTTCACTGAGTCATGTGCGTGCACGATTCGACGGTATGGTGACCAAGGTCAATGCAAGTTTAGGTGAAAAAGTTAAAAAAGGCGAGACACTGGCGGTAGTTGAATCCAACGAAAGCCTGAAAAGTTATCCCGTTGCCGCGCCGTTTTCAGGCACCGTGATTGCCAGACATGCCAATGAAGGCGAGTTATCTAATGGCCTAGTGCTATTTTCAATCGCAAACTATGATGATGTGTGGGCACAGCTTAAAGTCTTCCCACAACAGCTATCAGATATTGCAGAGAATCAAAGTGTTCAACTTAGTGTGGCAGGCTCATCATTAGAAACCACTATCCAACATATCTTACCCTCACCCGATGAAAAACCGTATGTATTGGCATATGCCAAAATAGCTAATACCTCAGGTCAGTGGCCGGTTGGCGTGGCTATCAAAGGGCTTGTTACAATCAACAAACTTGATGTCGCCATGATGGTGCCTAAAGCTTCGATTCAAGAGTTTGAGGATGCTTCTGTCGTGTTTGTCAAAGAAGGTGATGAATACCATCCTGTGCCCGTTACGTTAGGTCAGCAAGACAGCCACAATATCGAAGTGTTATCAGGTCTGCACATTGCAGATGTGATTGTCAGCCAGAATAGTTATCTGTTGAAAGCCGATTTAGAAAAGTCGGAGGCCGGTCATGATCATTAATAACACAATGCTATGTACATGGTCAGGCGTCTCTGTAATTGGGGGACGAACACATGATTGAATCCATATTACGTTTATCCATAGAGCGACGAGGGATAATGCTGATGTTGATCTTCCTTGTGCTGGGCATGGGGATATTCAGTTATCAAAAATTACCTATTGATGCGGTACCTGATATCACCAACGTGCAAGTGCAAATCAATACACAAGCACCGGGTTATTCGCCTTTGGAAACCGAGCAGCGGATCACATTCGTAGTAGAAACCGCACTGGCGGGATTGCCTGACCTGTCCTACACCCGCTCTTTATCACGCTACGGCCTCTCTCAGGTAACAGCGGTATTTGATGAAGGCACCGATCTGTATTTTGCGCGGAATCTTATTAATACCCGACTGGGAGCGATTAAAAGTCAGTTACCTCAAGAATTAGAGCCTGAAATGGGACCTATCGCCACGGGGTTAGGCGAAATTTATATGTATACCTTGCGAGCCGAAAAAAGTGCCATGCAAAAAAACGGCAAGCCATATGATGCAATGGCACTTCGGGAAATACATGATTGGATTGTCAAACCGCAACTTGCGCTGGTGAAAGGGATCACTGAAGTAAACGCTATTGGCGGGTATGTGAAGCAGTACCACGTCAATCCTGATCCACAAAAAATGCTTAATTTCGATATCAGTTTGAGTGACATCCATAGCGCACTGACACGCAATAACGCGAATCAGGGAGCGGGGTTTGTTGAGCGAAATGGGCAACAAATTCTAGTGCGCTCACAAGGTCAGCTCCAGACACTTAGCGATATAGAAAATGTGGTAATAAAACGCATTAATACTGTCCCCGTTGCGGTGAAAGACATTGGTAGTGTAGCTATTGGCAAAGAGCTGAGAACCGGTGCGGCGACACAGGAAGGTGAAGAGACCGTTTTAGGTACCGCAATGATGCTGGTCGGCGAGAACTCACGCGCCGTTGCTCAATCAGTTGCCACTAAGGTGAAGGACATTCAATCCAGCTTACCTGATGGTATTGTCATTGAGCCAGTCTACGACCGCACCCTACTGGTCGATAAAGCGATTGACACCGTTCAGAAGAACCTAGTCGAAGGTGCATTGCTGGTTATCGTGATTTTGTTCATCTTATTGGGCAATATCCGCGCGGCACTTATCACCGCAGCTGTTATTCCACTGGCGATGTTGGCCACCATCACTGGGATGGTCAATACCGGTGTATCTGCCAATTTAATGAGCCTTGGCGCATTGGATTTTGGATTAATTGTCGATGGGGCGGTGATCATCGTTGAGAACTGTATCAGGCGGTTATCCGAGTCTCAGAAGCGCACAGGTGGAGTCTTGCCACTAAAAGAGAGGCTAGAACTGGTTTTTCAAGCGACCAACGAAGTCATTCGTCCTAGCTTGTTCGGTGTATTGATTATTACTGTGGTGTATATCCCGCTGTTCTCATTGACAGGCGTTGAAGGTAAGATGTTTCAGCCAATGGCAGCCACGGTCATCATGGCGCTGATAGCGGCAATGCTGTGTTCCATTACTATTGTACCGGCAGCGGTCGCGATGTTTATGGGCGGTAAAGTCAGTGAAAAAGAAAGTTTCATTATTGTCGCAGTAAAATCCGCCTATCGCCCCATCATTTTTCTTGCACTAAAATTACGCTGGTTTGTGCTTGTCGGCTCAGTCGTGCTGGTAGTGGGAAGCTTATGGTTGGCAACGCGACTAGGCTCTGAGTTTGTTCCCCAACTTGACGAAGGGGACATCGCACTGCACGCTATGCGAATACCGGGCACAGGTATTGAACAAGCCGTCGAAATGCAAAAAACACTTGAATCTACCTTGATGGAATACGAACAGGTACTCACTGTGTTTGCGAAAACTGGTACCGCAGAAGTAGCTACCGATGCGATGCCGCCCAACGTAACCGATACCTTTGTGATGCTAAAACCACGGGCGCAGTGGCCAGATCCAACTTTATCAAAAGCTGATTTCGTTGAAACCCTTGAGCGAGACTTACAAGCGGTAACAGGCAATAACTATGAGTTTACCCAACCTATCCAAATGCGCTTTAACGAGTTGATCAGCGGGGTGAGGGCTGACCTTGGTATTAAAGTCTTCGGAGATGATTTAACTACGCTGGTTGCTTCTGCAAACGACATTTTGACAGTTTTGCAATCAATTGACGGCGTAGCGGATGCACGGCTTGAACAGGTCGATGATATTCCTATTTTTACTATCAACCCTAAACCAGTCGAGTTGGCTCGCTATGGATTGGACGTGGCCGACTTGCAGGAGTGGCTGGCGTCAGCCATCGGTGGCAATACCACAGGCTTGATATTTGAAGGAGACAGGCGATTTGAACTGCTGGTGAGATTTGACGAAGATATTCGCACAAACTTAGATGCCATTGGCAGAACACCTATCATTACATCCGATGGGGAATTTGTGCCGTTATCAGAAGTCGCTACGCTGGGTTACTCGTCTGTTCCCAATCAAATTAGTCGCGAAAACGGTAAGCGCAGAGTCGTGGTTACCGCCAATGTCAGAGAGCGCGACTTAGGGAGTTTTGTTGACGAAGCAAAAATCAAAATAACCGAACAGGTTGTACTCCCAGCAGGTTATTGGCTGGATTATGGCGGCACATTTGAGCAGCTTGAAAGTGCCAGTCAGCGGCTGTCTATAGTAGTGCCTGCCACGCTTTTTCTAATACTTGTGTTACTAGTGGTGGTGTTTGGCTCATTTCGTGATGCCTTGATCATCTTCACTGGTGTGCCTTTAGCCTTAACAGGAGGTGTTTTCGCGCTCTGGATGCGTGACATGCCACTGTCTATATCTGCCGGAGTCGGGTTTATTGCGCTCTCTGGTATTGCGGTACTAAACGGCTTAGTGATGTTGTCATTTATTAAACAGCGAGTACTGGAAACAGGTGACTTAATTAACTCAATCGTTGACGGAGCTATCACAAGATTGCGTCCGGTTTTGATGACAGCACTGGTAGCAAGTTTAGGCTTTATTCCCATGGCACTTAATATCGGAACGGGGGCTGAAGTGCAAAGACCATTGGCAACGGTAGTGATTGGCGGGATCATCTCTTCCACCATTTTAACATTGGTCGTTTTGCCTATTTTATATCGGATGATGCACTCTAAATTAACCAGAGTGTGATTGCTAGGCACCGTATTGCGGAAGATACGGTGCTCTTCGTCTGGAAATGCAAAACAACTGAAAATGATTACTGAATTGTATATTCGCCAATAAGAAGCTAATTGTCCGCTTAGGTTCACATCTTCCTTCCAGAGAACTTCTTCTCAACGGCTGCAATTGGCACAAAGAAGTCCGTCAGTTCTGATCAAGCTCTGTATAAAGAGAATGTAAGATTGAATTTAGAATAAGTGTGATTACCAAGGGAGGCTGAGACTACATCATCTACTGTTTCTTCCATATAACTTTTATTTTTACTCATCCATTAAACTCTATCAAAATGCCTATTGTTACAGTCCCTTTTAGTTAATTAAACGATCACCAATCAGATTCCGAGCCGTTTTCAAGTTGTTTCAATCCATGCGTTGGATCTAAGCCTAATGCTTCACAGTACTGCACATATTCATATACAAAAAGTTTTCGCTGTCCCTTCTCTATTTTACTAACCATTTGGTATGGCTCATCTAATAACAAGCCTAATTCACGCACTGTCATGCCCTTCCTAATACGCTCATTTTTGAGCCAAGAAAGCAATCTGGTGTAACTTTGGTCATTGGTGGACTTTTTCATCTTGTCCCTATTATGACGACATGCTACGATGTCCCGAAATAAGGGACAAACAGATTAAAAATTTGAAGTATTGTGTCAGATTTTGGCAGGCCTATTTCAAAATGATAATTAGAGTAGAATTCCTACGTCTATTGAATAGAAGAAATTAACTGCTCTATTTTGAAATACTTGTCCATCAGCAAAATATGATAATGAATATCTAGAATTTACTTTACCTTTAAAAGAGATTGGGGACTTGGGAGTCTATTGACCGCGAGGGGCACTTTTACTGTTGAGAAAATACATTAAATTAGAATCTAAATTATAAACACGAGGTATTTTTCATGAGCAATGAAGATAGAAATAGGAATAGCCAATATACAATGTTCAAAACATTAGACGATACCGGTCTGCACTCAGCGCATATTACTATCTCAAACCCAACAGATTTGGCCATAAGAGTTGACACATCTAAATCAGGCAAAACAACTTCCCAATTGACAATTGAAATCGCAGGTGAGGACTTTGATAAATTAACGAAAAATTGGGTTGAGATGAGGTCGAAGGAAAAGCAGGGTTAAAGCATATACCGATAGCGATTTACGTTGTAGATGTTGTGGCATTAAGGATAACTCTGCTGCAAGCCCGTCTAGGAGACTACTTTCCAATCCAAGAAGAAGAGAGAGAAATAAATATCTAGGCCTCAAGAACCCGAGTTTTAAGAGCTATTTAGCTTAAGCAACACCCCCAAGTGAAATAGTATTAATATATTTCAAAACATCATCTATATTACCTCGCACTACAGCAACTTTGGCTGTGCAGCTAAGCTCCAATATATGTTCAAGTTGTGCTATTTGGCGGCGGGTTTGTGACCGCCAGCCCATGTTTTAATTTTTAAAATGATTTGTTATTCGTCGTTTACCTTAGTTTCTACTAATTGTACTTTTAAATTAAATTGATCAAACAGCCGTTTAGATGAAGGTGAGCATATCTTTGCTACTTTTTTGCACCAGTCTATATAAGCTAACTTCCGTTCAAGCGACCACTGGCTAGGAAGAGAAGATACGTTAGATGTTACGTCTGCTAATTTGATTGATTGCGCAGCATTACTACCTGAGGAAATCTGATTCAATAGTGCTATTTTTTTATCATCAGAATTGGTTGCTGAATCACACGTCAGTTCTAATACTATCTTTGAAACTTCATCCCCAAATAGGTAGCGAACACCAATACTGGTAACCTCAGTATCTTCCAAGATGTCATGTAAAACTGCCGCTATTAGTGTATTTTCATTGCTACTTGATTCATAAACCTGAAGAAGTTGCACCACTTCAATTAAGTGGTTTAGGTATGGTTCGCCAGTACTCTTACGTTTTTGGCTCGCGTGATGTAGCGAGGCAAATTTAATCGCAGATTGTAGAGAGCGGGTGTGCTGATGTCCGTATAGTGAAGCGCTGAATACACAACGAATTGATGTCTCATAGGGAGTCATCTCATCTATGGTGGTATGCTTAATAGGCAATGTAGATAAGACAACAGCATACAGCTCGCTACCTTTAAGACTATTGTTTGAAATTAAGCATTGATATTCGCTAGGCAACTCATATACGTTAAAATTCCCTAAACCAGCATAGAATCCGTATAAATATTTCTTACGATCTGGACTGTAATAAAGAGATCTAGCTGCTATCCAGTTACTGATATTTTTTAACGCTATTTCAAGACTTATATCATATCCCATGATTTCTCCCGTCTAGCTTTCTATTAATACGCTGAATCTAACTTAAGTAGCCAGAACTAATGGACGCATTGGAGAGCTAGTAATATAAATCCATGTCATCATTATTACCGTTACTTCTTCGAATCTTAATTCATGAAAGCTGAGTGGTCAACAAAATAAAAACCGTAACATGTTGTATTTAAAGGACTTTTAAAATAAATGATTAACAAAACATCGGAAAATTAATCTTTATCAGATCATTTGATTTTGATAACTCGCGTGGTGAAAACGTTAATATCATCACTGCCTATTAAATTAAAAAAGTGTTCACTGGATTAATTTCACATACCCAATCAGTGCCCAAACTCAGTTTATTTTGCCTACAACCGATTAAAACCTAATGATTCAGGATTGATTTCATTCACAAAAACATCAGTGACTCGAACGGGATTTTCAGCATCGACAAAATCATCTAGCACTTCAGGCAATAAGGTGGTTTGCGTTCTCGATTAACCTTGAATATGGTGAGACATCGCAGATTCTCTCTGGTTTGACTGACCATTTAATTATACTGAAAACGAAGATTAAAGGTAATCGTCCGTCAAGTTAAGAATATTGGAAAAGACAAGGCAGTTCTGGCTGACGGGCAGTAAATACGGTCGTTTGTAAAATACAATTAAACTAACTGATCAATTTTGTGTCACAAACTCTTTGGTAAATTGTTCAGCATCTAGTTTCTGATTACTTTTACATGCTGAAAATACTCTTTCTAACAAACGAGGGTTAAGTGGTAGACCGTCAATACGGCTGTTAGCGACGGCCTCACGGACAATTTTAAGCTGCATACTTTTATCTTCGTGAAAGGCGTCTACTTTGCTCATCATTGGCCTATTGCTGCCAGAAATACTCTGGCAGCAAATTATTAACCTTACATATTTTTTTCTGTAAATTCAGCCAAACTACTTCGCTCAACTTCATCAAAAATTAATACGCTTCCTTTTTCATAATTCCGGAAAATATTAACCGCTGCACTAGCACCACTTGATGCGGGTGTTACAAATCGATCATCAATTTGCGCAAGGTTACCAAGAACAATTGTACGGCAATTTTTACCACCTCTGCTCAGCATACCTTTCATCTGAGCGCGAGTCATATTCTGAGCTTCATCAATAATTAAAACCGCATCATCTATGGAGCGGCCACGAAAATACGCCATCGATGTAAACTCAATGTTAGCGCGGTCAATGATATGCTCAACTGTAGCACGAGTACTTTTTTCATCATTACTGTCATCTGCGTGCATCGAAATCAATGCGTCTGTAACCCCAGCCAAGAGTGGAAGAGATTTTTCTGTTAAATCACCGGGTAAAAAACCCGGGTCGTCATCCATAAAATCTCGACTTCTTACAACAACAATTTTTTTATAAATTTTTGTTTCAAGTACTTGGTGCAATCCAGCTGCAATAGCTAAGAAAGTCTTCCCTGAACCTGCTGGTCCTAATATAATATTTAAATCATAAAAGGGATCGGTCAATTGACTAAGAGCAACAGATTGTCGCGGGTTTTTAGGCGATATACCCCAAATTTTGTCTTGCTGTCTCGGCAACAATTTAGTGTAAACACTACCTTCAGCAACTTCAGTCACTAGCCCAATATGGCCAACAGCATCATACCAGTACATGTTTGCTTGCACTTCTTCATTAAAGAAGCTCGCTGGAAATTTATACACTTCCCCAGATAGTTTAAAATCTTCGTCAGATTCTAAACGATCAAATAAATCACCTTCGAACGATTGCACACCGGTATAAAGCAAGTCAACATCAGAAATCTGGTTATCAACTAATACATCTTCAGCATCAACACCTATAGTTCTGGCTTTGAGACGCATATTGATATCACGACTAACAATCGTGACCTTTTGTCCAAGCTCCTTTTGCATATAGAGCGCATAGTTAATAATACGATTGTCCGCATCACTGCCGATAGCGTGTTTTAACTCATCTGCAAAATCTATTTGAGTATCGATACCAATAAACAACTTCCCTCGCTTAGCTGATTCAGTTGAGGGTAATTCAATTCCTTTTTCCATCTCCTCGGATGTATGACCGTTAATGATATCTTCAAGCATTCTTATAACAGCACGTGCATCCTGACTTACATTTTTATCAGTTCGTTCTTTTAAATTATCTAGCTCTTCAAGAACAGTTAAACAAATATAGATATCATCTTTATATGCGAGAAGGCTTTTGGGATCATGAACCAGTGCAGATGTATCTAATACACGTGGGTTTCGGTTACCAATTGAATTTTTCATTACAGACTCTCCTTAACTCTCATCCACAGGTTTAATATTATATTTTTGTTAATAAAATCTATAATGATGTTATCCAAAAGAATTCACTACCACGTATTAAAGTTTTTTTTTTAATTGAATAACAATAGTTTTTGTTAAATTTTTGATGTTTTTTGAGGCAAATAAATTAGTTACTTCTAGGATTAGAAATAATATGATTGAAAAGGTACAGCACAAAACAATTTTAACTATGTTACTGCTCACTTAGTTTATAAATCTATTAAAGTAAGACACTTGAATATTTAACTACAACGTTAGCAAAAAACAATTAGCTTTACACCACTTTTCCATCCAATAATTCATAAAGATCATCAAGCATATGTCCAACATCATCCATTAATTCAGCACTACTAATTTGACCCGATTGAATTTTCGCTTTTAACTCCTTCACCTCATCTTTTGCAGAGCTAACTCCATATACCACTTGTGCAGCATCCATAGTTTTATTAACACCAGATAACTCACTAAATGCTAAATGAATATAAGGAGAAAGAGACTTTTCATGTTTATGCCCTGTCCAAGCCATGACTTTATCTTTAAAGGCTTTTTCAACAGCAAACTTAGCTTTAAACTCCCCTTCATCTTGCAAATTGAAAAGCTCAATTAACATTTCAATCTTGTCGGTAATAAAGCTATGCCTAAATGCATGAGCCATTAAATTTCCTGTCGCACCTATATCTTTCGCCCACTGATTAAAATAGGTGGTAATCGTATCAGGACCCAGTGGCAACCCACTATTCTCGCCTATAAACACATAACCATGATCTTCTATAGAACTCATCCCTTTTTCTTTACGGGACTTATTTACTTTTTTGAGTATTCTTGCACGATTTCGCTTTATATATTTGGCGATAGACTTCAACGTGGTCCTGTAGACAGGAACAAACCTTTCTTCTTTTTCCTGTTCAAGTGCATGTTCCCTCTGCTTAAGCGTTATTAAGCGTAATAATGGAATTTTGTCTTCGCTAGCTAATGCTTTTTCAATATCGGATACTTGAAGGTTCGCCACTTCTGAACGTCTTCCTCCAGTCGCTTTATAAGCTTTGACTAAACTCTTATTCCTTTCAACAAGATTCCTATTTTCTCCAGCAGAAATAAAAGTCATTAGCTTTTCTACATCGCTGATAGCGACAGGTAACCGCTTCTTATACTCATCTTTAGTGGGAATACATACGTGATTATAATAAGTAACTATTTTTCCATATTCCTTGTATTCACATTCCTCTACCGTCAATCGACAGCCCGATTCCGCTATAAACGACTTATCACTTAGTCTTTTTCCTATACCCACTAAAAAAGCCAATGTTTGGCGGCCAATTTTTCCTACACGAGTATTGCTTCTTACCTTCTGCCCTTTCTTTTTTCCCGTCTCGTGCTTTTCAGCCATTAACCCATTTATGAAAAGTTCAAAATAAGCATTATTCAATTCACTAAAATGAATATTATTGCTAAAACAAAAACGAATAATATGCGGCAGTAAATCAGCATTAGTTTTCGCTGTTCCACCTTTCCCTTTTAATGACCAATTTTTAGTAGTAATACCTTTCATTATGTACAAATTAGCTTCAATACATGGCAGTCCACTAGGCCAATAAAGCATAGGCATGTTCGGTAAAGTACGGTATCTATAATCGTCGCTTAGAACATTGTGAAATAATGGTATTTCCACATTCTCTAAGTTTATTCTTAATTGATGCTTTTTCATGATTTATCTAACTTGAAGCTTTTCATTAATAAGCTTTCAATTCGATTTCTCTCTGACTCAATAGTATTTAGAACTTTTTGTTCTTTCGATGATTCAGCCAAACTACCGAGGGCTTCAAGCGTAACCTCTATGGCTTTAGACAGCACTAAATTTGATGCACGAACATTTAGGAGTTGCTTTTCTAATTCATCCACCTTTAAATTCAGCCCTTCTCGTGTATCCGCCCTCACATCTCGTGTTTTGCAAGTTAGCTCTCTTTGGTATTCATCAATCGCATTTAGGGCCTTTTCTCTAAGCTTATCTAACCCACTAAACCCGTCTAATAAGGCTTGATCACAATGACTTTTAAAAGAATTTAAAGACATTGATATAAATTCATCACCTCGACTAAATTTGGCCCAGCTAGATTGAGATTGAAGTGCATTGATTAGCTCCTCATCTTTAACAAACTTCCCTATTTCTTCAGCTTCTTCAAACAATTTGAGAAAGTCATTTCTTCGTTGTATTGAAGCCAGCTTTTTTTCTTTGTTTTCAGCATGACTACTCATATTTCAATACCAAATCCATAACTTCAGCCTTACTTCCATTGGCATTGGTTACTACTGCATAATCTGCTTTTAAATCAATTACCCCATCAGCCAACATCTGCTCTAAAGAAACTAAAAGTGCTTCGTAACCGCTGTATCTTTGAGGGAGAACATGCTTATGAGCTGGTGACAATGATATAATTTCATCTTCTACATCTTCACATATCTCTTCATAAGTTCGATATTCCAAGCTATTGATGCCGAACCTATTTTTCAAAATGATTTCTAACTCACCAATCTTACTAATGTCATCGTTTTTAATACCATCAATTAGCCGTTCAGCTTGTACACCTCGTAATTCTTCCCCTGTCATTTCTTCCTTGATATAGCGTTCCAAATGAGAAATATCTGTGTGTGCCAAAAAGTACCTTAGTGTTTCACCAGCCTCATAACCATAAGACCAGTAAAAAGTCATGGCAAAGAAGCGTCTCAATTGATGCTGTCGAATATAAAGCCTTCTTGTAATACCATCTTCATCAACATAGGTACTAGTTTGAAAGTAATCACAAAAGGCATCTAGATTATCAACAAAAGACTCTGAATTTCCTTCTTTAAAAGTCAATGTATGAGAGCTTAACGAGTTAAACAACCCCATATTATCAAGGTGTTCAACCAGTCCCAACTCCTTTATTTTTGCATTAAAGGTTTGCCATTTATAAATTAGTGAAGCCAAACTATTCAATATGGGTCTACTCAACTCTTCCCTAAGAATTTCACCACCATAAGCGACACCAGACTTTCTATTATCAAAAATAAGACTAAACTCCTGATCATTTGATTCATCAGGATCTACATCCGATGGTGAGATTGCGCTCAATGGGTCCAAATCTACCAGCTCCCCCATTCTTCTTGCCATTGTCGCACCGATAACTATCTGCAATGAGCCTTGGAGGACGTTAAATAAAAAGAATAAATCTTTATTTTCTCTTCTTTTTTGATATCGATCCTTTTCTGTCGAAACATAACCGATCACCTCAACTCCCAACTCAATGATTTCAGGAGTTAAGTATTTTTTATAGCCAAAGTTAATAAACTCTAACAGCGAAGTCTCTTCTATTTCTTTGCTTCCCGCTTCAAGCATTTTGGTAATTGAATCAAAAAGAATCTCTCTATTGTCATAGATAAATTCAAATGCATTCCTCATTTGAATTAAAACTTCACCAGCACCAATTGTTAAGGTTCTACCTGCTCGCTTCGCAGGTTTTGCCATCAGAGCCTCCAAGTTTATTTCTCCAAACAAGCGGCTATTAATTTCAACAACTTCCAGCCCACTATGCTCTGCAACATGAGCAATATCTGACAATAAAAAGAAATTCTGGCGAATAGCACTAAAATAAGCATGAGAGATCCCAATCTCAGCTCTTTTATTTAAAGGGTGCTGTTTAAATTCACTGGTTTGATTATATGCAGGGTTAGCTATGATCTGATATGCCTGAGGCATGGGAAGCTGAACTCTATGCCCATAAAGCGTGTTTGAGTATAGTTTTTTGCGCAAAAATGATGCGCTAATATTTCCATATCGATGACTTCCCTTTTTAAAATCAAAAGCTCCCTGCGACATCAAAAATGCAAGTTTTCGGATTTGATTCTTATTATCTAAAACCGAGCCATCTATCGGAATTTTTTTTGATAATTTATTAATTTGTTTATCTAATTCTTTAGCACTATATGAAGATATATTCTGCTCAATATAACTAGCTAGTCGCTCTTCTGTGTCATAAACACCAACTGTTATTTTATCTTTATCGAATAAGTCAGCTAACATTGAATAAACATAGTCAGAATTCCAGTTAGAAAAATGTTTTTCCAAATGAAATTTATCCGAGTTTAATAACAGATAATCAATTAAATATAGAGTATTCCTAATTTTTTTAGATATCGTGGCTTGCGATAGTTTTTGAAATCCACTATGTAATGAAGAAGATTGAATTAACAACCAACATTTAAATGTATTGAGTAACTTATGGTGTGCTGGAGAAAGTAACTTTTCTACCCCTTCTTTACTATTAACAAACATGACATCGAAATCTATCTTAACAGCAGCGCTATCAAGTTTTATATTCCAAACTGTATCTGGATAATTCGAAAGCAGCCATTTGGGCGCTAAGATGTCAGAATCATATCCTTCAACATACTTATCAACCAACTCTTTACTTTGAAGGAAGCTCTCCAATGGTGAAAGTCCGACGACCAAACGGTGATATTCACTTTTGTTTTCAACATCAACTAATTTCATATCATCCTCTCACTCTAAAATTACTTATCGTCAACGGGTTCGCTTTGGCCTCTTGATACATATCTAGCACTTCTTCTTCAAACGACTCTGATGTGACGTCATTACTTGTCAACTGATACTCTAATTGAGTAATTATCAACGTTGATAGCTCTTCCCACGTATTGATAGTTTCAACCACATAATCTAAACGTTCAATTTCTTCACTTGTTGCCTCAAAGAAAAAGAATAATATTCGCAATAAAGGGGTAGATAAAACTATCGACCCATCCTGTTTAGGTTTTGCTTCATTAATATTAAAGACATTTCCATCTTTTACATGCCCATGCATACTATAAAGTCTATGATTTTCTAAAAACTCTTCTAACGCATCAGGCGATATATCAATAGCTTTATGCAGATGCTTAGATTCCTTCATTGCTTCATATACGATTGCATTCTGAAAAACCCTTATCCAACGATCTTTAAAATACTTCAATATTGGCAAAGGTAAATAACGATTAACCAAGTCAGCTCTTTCTTCTTTGTGCCCTAGCGCTTCACACATTTTTTTAACTGAATTGGTTTTTAAGAAAACTTCGACACCTGAGCTAGATCTCAGCCTGCTAATAGTCAACATATTGGCAACTTCTTGTGCTCTTTCTTTAGATACATGTGAAGATCGCAAAGATAAACTTCTCGTAAATACAGAACTAGATGTTATTTTCTTTAAATTTGTAATACCTTTGAGCTTAGCTGGCAACTTTTCCAAAGAAGCTATCAATAACATATACTGATAGTCATTATTGCCTTGGCGCTTCAAAAATTCCCTCGCCAATTTTGTATGTTTAATAATACGTTCAACAATAACTTTGGAAGTATCGTTTAACTTAACTATCTGTTCTGCATTAACTGGACCTCTGCGTTTTTTAACACTTCGAATAACCCAGCCATCTTTCACTTTTACATAACCTAATGGTTTTCCACCGTCATCATAAAAGCGCCAGTTCAATAACCATGACTCAGTTATTTTAGGGTGTTCATGTACAAGTAATAATAAAAGAGGGTATAGAATATGATAGGTGGGAATACTTAAGATTTTGTTGAGGTATTCAGTTTGATCTCGATAACCTAAAAACGTTGAATAGCCACCACTTTTTGCGGGTTGTCCCCACAAAAAATGACTAAACGTTGCACAAGCTATTGCTTGTTTTTGAACGATTGAATCATAATCTATAACATCGCCAAGTTCTTTCGGTGCAGCAATAGCTGCATATTGTTCAAAACGTTTTAGCCTTCTATAATTAATCTCACTTGCTCTTTTAGATGTGCTGATCACATGACCTATATCTCTTCGAACGTCCTTAAGCACTTCTTTTATGGCTTGCTTATCAGTTCGTTCAAGTGGAATTTTCGTTAATAATTTATGGTTAAAAATACCGGAACTACACCCTTCAGACTTTTCCATTGAATTATGAGAGCCTGATAATGTGATAGCCTGTCTAAATCTAGGCACAGGAAGTGAAAAAATAGGTTCGTCAAAAATAGAATACGTTATTAAGCACTCTCTATAAATGCTCATTTTTGTCGACCAAGCTTTTACAAATGCGCTTCCATCCAATCCTTTCTCGATATGACTTTTCAGCTCTATATTGAAGATAACGGAAAGATATTTGACCGCCAAACTAGACTGTAGATACTGCCTAAGGGTAGGAAAATCATCAGCTAATTTTATAAAGTATTTAAACAAGCCTTTAAAGTGCTTTATATGGCTTTGAGCCGTCTGTTCTTTAACCTTACGACAAAAGCGTGAAAGTGCTGAAAAAAGTTGCTCAGCTACTTTGTCACCATAAGCTTCTCTAATAAAAGAAAATTCTACTGATATTTTGTTGCCTGTATTATCTTCTAGTAACCAGCCTGAAAAAAAGCCAAGCTTTTCATCGTTAACTCCACTAAAGCTATCAAGTATTTTTTGAACATCGGTATGTACTTTTACCTTAGATAACACTGGAAAAGTCAATTCTACATTTGCCTTTTCAGCAACATGAACAAACACTTGAACCATGTAAGTACTGTAATTGTATTTATGAATAAGAGAGCCATCTAGTCTTTCATAAATAAAGCCAATCACTGATGAAAGATAACGGTCAATTTCGCTGCCACTATTGAATGACTTTAACGTTAAGTACTGTTCAGTAGAATAAAGATATGCGTCAAGAATTTTTAGAACAAGAGAATAACTCTTTTGTGCTTTGTCAGTGCAACTTAGTTTATGCTCTTCAAATGTAGCTCGTTGCGGTTCTGATAATACTTTAAAAGGAAACTGCGATAATATTTTTGTATTGATTAAATTTGTCATTAGGATAAAACTTTTCTTTTATCCAGACTACCATCATTCTTTGACAGTTATCAATAAAAATAAAAACTTAAAATAACACCTCAAGCAGCCAAATACGGCAACTTATTATCTTTTTGACAACCACTGTAAATTAGGAAATACTCTGTACCCGGTAAGAATCCAATAGATTCAGCAATTTCAGGTGTGCTTCGGGTGACAATAATTTTGTCATACATGTTCTTCTCAACAACCATTTCTAAGGCTGCGGCTAACGCTAGCAATGTCTTACCACTACCAGCTGGGCCAGTAAGCACAACTAAGTCAATATGTGGGTCAAGTAAGGCGTGTAATCCCATTGCTTGACCAATATTTTTAGGATGAATCCCCCAAGCCTTATGACTCATAAGTCTGTCATAGCCTAAATCTAACACCTCTAGATAATCGCCATTAATAGACTCAACAACTCCTCCAAAGCTCTTACTCTCATCAATTAAAAACTCATTCACGTAAGCTTCTGGCAGTACTTTTCTGTCGATTGTGTGAATTGTATCTCGGCCTTCGGTTCGGCTATCCACAGCCTTAACTACATCCCAAAAATTACCAGGGAATTCGTGATATCCCTTTGATAAATATTTAATGTCGGTAACAAGTTGATCGGTACGATAATCTTCAACATGAGCAAGTCCAGCGCCTTTCGCTTTCAGCCTCATGTTAATGTCTTTAGTGACTAAAACAATATGCGTCGGATGTTGTGATTTTTGAAGATAAAGTGCGCTATTAATAATTCGATTATCATTTTCATTACTGGTAAAGACCTGTTGAGACACTGGCATGCCATGATCAACAAAAATAGACAATTTACCTGTAGGGGCGGTTTCGCCAGCACCAAGCCCCTTCATAGATACCCCTTGCATCAACTCTTCTGGGGTAGCTTCATGGAGCAAATCTTCCATTGCTCTAATGGAAACCCGAGCATCTCGTGCGACATCTTTTTTACTGTCTTTAATGTAATCGAGCTCTTCGAGGACTGTCATGGGAACAACAACATCATGTTCTTTAAAAGATAAAAAGGCGAGAGGTTCGTGGAGGAGAATATTGGTATCTAAAACATAAATTTTTGAATCTAGTGCTGCTTTTTTTTGCATCCGGCGCTCCTAAATTTACAGATAAGGGCCTGCCAGCTAAAGCGTATTTTGATTGACACTAGATGTAGTAAACAACTGAGTTTAATTATCTATGCCAAACACACACATTTAACTACAGGTTTACGATTGGGTTATTACCCTAACTAATTATTACGTTAGTTGACACCAACAATAAACCACTTTCTTCTCACAATCATCTACTTTTAAACAGTATAAAACTTTATTTTTGCTACAATGCGCGCCGTTTTAGCTTTAGGTGTTGAAAAAGTCCTGATGGCCAAAAAATTTATGAGTGAGGATACAAATGGCAAAACAAGATAGTTTAGCGCCGGGGCAAAGGTGGCTCAGTGACACTGAGGCAGAATTAGGCCTGGGAACCATAGTATTAATAGAGGCACGCACTGTTACTGTATTATTTCCCGCAACGGGAGAAAGCAGAGTATATGCATCGCAAACCGCGCCACTCACTCGTATAAAATTTTCAGTTGATGACATTGTAAAAAGCCATGAAGGCTGGGAGCTTGTTGTTGAACATGTTGAAGAAATAGATGGGCAACTAATTTACATAGGATCCCGCACTGATAACCAAGAATCTGCAATTCTGAAAGAAACGTTCATAGACCATCATTTTCAACTTAACCAGCCAGAACAACGCCTACTTAATGGTCAGTTCGATGACCCTAAGTGGTTTGCCTTACGAGAGCAATGTTTAACCCATCAATTCAACCATAGCACTTCGCCTTTACTAGGTTTTGTTGGCGCAAGAGTCGACCTTATTCCACATCAGTTGCATATTGCATCAGAAATAGGACAACGCCATGCCCCAAGAGTGTTATTAGCCGATGAAGTAGGGCTAGGTAAAACCATTGAAGCCGCTTTGATTATTCATCAACAATTACTAACAGAGCGAGCCCAGAGAGTATTAATTGTTGTGCCCTCTAGCCTAGTTCATCAGTGGTTAGTAGAAATGTTACGCCGAGTTAACTTGGCGTTTTCAGTGTTTGATGCTGAGCGGTGTGAAGCCATGGCTGAAGATGCCAGCAACCCCTTTGAAGCAGAACAATTAATCATTTGTAGTTTAGATTTCCTGACCCACAACAGTCGTTACTACCAGCAAGCATTAGAAGCGCAGTGGGATTTAATGGTTGTAGATGAAGCCCATCATTTAACCTGGTCAGAAGGACAGCCTTCTCAAGAGTATCAAGTGATTGAAGACCTAGCTAACGTTACCAAGGGAGTATTACTACTGACAGCTACACCTGATCAGCTTGGCCATGAAAGTCATTTTGCACGTTTACGTTTACTTGATCCCGCTCGTTTTCACGATTATCACAGCTTTGTAAACGAAGAGAAACAATACAGTAAGTTAGCACAAGCGATTAACCCATTATTGTCAGGTGATTCGCTGTCTGATGAAGATATCGACGCTATCGCTCAATTTGCAGATAAAGACATGCTGCAAGGAATCAATAATGCAACAACAGAGCAAAAAGCCAAACTGTTGCACACCTTATTAGACCGCCATGGTACAGGGCGTTTACTATTTAGAAACAGCCGAGCTGGAGTGAAAGGCTTCCCGAAACGGCAAATATTTAGTCATGCCTTGAGCTTGCCAAAGGAATATGCGGCCATACTTGCCAATGAACCAGAAAACATCCAGCTACAGCTTACCCCTGAGAGGCACCCAGACTTAGTCAATACCTGGACTGATATTGACCCAAGAGTAGACTGGTTTATATCTCAGCTAAAGTCATTAAAAGGTAAAAAGGTATTAACTATATGCGCTAATGCGAGCACGGCGTTGCAACTGTCTGAAGCTTTACGGATAAAAGCAGGCACCCGCTCTACCGTATTCCACGAAGGCATGAGCATAGTTGATCGTGACAGAGCGGCAAATTACTTTGCGCAATCCGATGATGGCGCACAGGTACTTATTTGTAGCGAAATAGGTAGTGAAGGTAGAAACTTTCAGTTTGCCCATCATTTGATTTTGTTTGATTTACCCTTAGTCCCAGATTTACTAGAACAAAGGATTGGGCGTTTAGATCGTATTGGTCAAAAATATGATGTGTGTATCCATGTTCCTTATTTTGATATGAGCGCACAGCAAGTGTTGCTTGATTGGTATCACCAAGGATTAGGGGCTTTTGAACATACTTGTCCAACCGGCATGACAGTTTACGAAGAAACCCAAGAGCTATTGCTTGAATGTATTCAGCATCCCGAGAATACAGACAAATGTTTTCAGCTAATAAATCAAACCGCCTTACTTCATAAAGAATTAAAGAAACGTCTAGAACAAGGCCGCGACAAACTACTAGAACTTAACTCATCTGGACATGGACGGGTTGAACAATTTTTGACACAAATTAACGATGCTGAAGACTCACCTACCCTTGAGCTATTTATGACACGGTTATTTGATAGCTTAGGTATTTTGCAGGAAGAACATGACGAAAGCTGTTACTTGCTAAAACCTACCGAAAAAATGATTGGGCCTTTACCCGGGCTAGATGAAGAAGGCATGACAGTTACCTATGAAAGACCCACAGCAACTCTATTAGAGCATGTACACTTTTTAAGTTGGGACCACCCAATGATCCAACATGCAATGGATACCTTAACAACCGATGTCACCGGAAAAAGCGCTGTCGCCCTATGCCAAGATAAATCTAAACCAGCAGGAAGTTACTGGCTAGAATGTTTGTTTGTACTTTCAGCCAAAGCAGATAAAGGCTTGCAACTCGCACGATTTTTACCACCCACTCCGATAAAGGTATGTGTAGATGCAAACTTACAATTGACTGATAAACACTTCACTCGTTTAGATCCAGTATTACCTAAAATGGGTAACCAACTCATTAATGCTTTAAAGTCTCAACTTGAAAAATGTTTAGAGCATAGTCACCAGCATGCTGAAAAAAGTGCACAGACTATAAAGTCACAGCGTGTCGCACAAATGAATGAATTATTAAATGATGAACTGGCAAGGCTTAAAGACTTGCAACAGGTTAACCCTGCCATTCGTGATGATGAAATAGAGCATGTTGCCAAGCAAATCAATAACTTAGAAAAAGTTATGTCTAACGCTAAGTTACATTTAGAAGCCGTTCGCTTTATTGTGAACAACCCCTAATGGATTACTTATGGCCATAATTAATTACTCTCCCCCAACCAAGCCCTACCTAGATATTGTCTATCAAGATAACGACATTATACTTTTGAATAAACCAAGTGAAATATTAAGTGTGCCAGGTAAAGCGAGGGAGCATTTTGATTCACTGCAAACTCGTGTGCAAACAGTGTTTCCAACAGCAACCGTGGTTCACAGACTCGATATGGCAACATCAGGTTTAATGTTAATGGCACTAAATAAACCTGCACATCGTCATATTTCAAAACAGTTTGAGCTTAGAGAAACGGCAAAGACTTATCAAGCAATAGTATATGGGCTTGTTAAAGGAGAAAGCGGAGAGGTTAACTTACCTCTCATATGTGATTGGCCTAACCGTCCTAAACAAATGGTAGATCACCAACGGGGTAAAAAAGCACTGACCCATTGGCGAGTTATTGAAAGGTACCGACAAAGTACTCGAGTCGAGTTAACGCCTGTAACAGGCCGCTCCCATCAATTAAGAGTTCATATGCTTAGTATGAATCACCCTATTATCGGTGATAGGCTCTATGCTCATAAAGACGCGCTAAAGATGGCTCCAAGGCTTAACTTACATGCTGCTGCATTGAACTTACGACACCCATTGACAGAGCAAAATATAGAGTTTAAAACAGACATTCCATTCTAAGTTAAAGAACTTTAGGCAATGTTCCGATAACCTATGTACAGCTAACTGTGAGCCAACATTATTTTCAAATATTTAACGACTATCTCACTGCTAATTCTATCATCTATCAGTGAAGCCGCCCCCGATACCCAACTATTAAAAAAGCTGGACTTAGAGCGCTCGCTCTTTTCGGAGCAATATGAAAATTTCTCTATAAATAGCCAAGATATAATTTATGTCATACAACAAAGTACTACGGCTATAACCTTGGGAGTAGCAGTGATGATTGCAGAGAGCGGAACCTCTGTAATAGGTAAAAATGGCCTTAGACCGCTAGCAACTCAGCTCAATGATTTAGGATGGGTCACCATTATAATGCCGGCACCAGACACTGCGTTTCTACCCAGCATACAAGAGCCATTAGACACTGATATACCAGAACCAGACGAGCAAGGATCTGAAGTTACTCAACCAGATCCAACTGGAGATAAAATAGCTGAAATTGCACCCACAAAAAACCAAAGTAGGTCAATTGAAAGTCAATTAAACGCTGTATCCTTCTTAAAACATGAAAAAGAATTGATTGCTTTGTTAAAGGAGTCGGCCACTCGAGCTGCCAACTACCCCGGTTTTTTTCTGGTTATCGCTCAAGGCACGTCAGCAGCTTGGATGGCCAAAATATATTCAGAGAAAATGTTAGAAACGCCAGATGCTCTAGTAACTATTAGCCCTTTTTGGCCAGATAGAAAATTAAACGAAACATTGCCAATACTGATAGCCAATACGCCTATGCCTGTTTTAGATTTATATAGTGAGAACGATAACAAATGGTCGCTCCAGACAGTCAAACGTAGAGAAGTTTTTGCTGTTAAGGCTTTAAAACTACAGTATCGTCAAAGAAAAATGTTGGGGTTAACTAATGCCGATCAAAATAGCCTTTATCTCAGTAAAGAAATATACGGCTGGACAAGTTATATGGGGTGGTAAAGCAGTTTACCATTCACACTAAATGAAATGTGCAAATACAGTGTAAAACTTATTATTTCCCCCTAAATCAAATTTTTTATCTATACTAGACCTTAGTCTATAAAATATTTTATTTAGGGTTTTACTAAAAACGTGTCCACCGTCAGTCTATTTTTCCAAATTAAATCCAGACAACTGGCATTTTTTGTCAGAGGATTTTTAAGTCAAGAGATACCTTATACTGAATTAGATTTGTATTTTTGGGATACAATGGAAGAGTGGTCACAAATAAAAAAAGCTAAGCAACAGGCGTACGAAGAAACCGAGCATGTGTTCTGGCATGTACTACATCAAATTCATTATTGGCCCCAAGAAGTGTTGTTAAAAGACCCCTTTTTACGAGGCGAAATTGAAACTTGCCTAGACTGTTTAGAAAACCAAGGTAAGTATCCACTTCCATTAGACTGCATTGGTATTAGACCTTAATTATCGATATGACCTTTCAATTTGTTTTCATTCCATGGGGCTATTTTATATAGCATTAGCATTCCAGGGATTGCACATAAAAAACAAATGATAAAAAACTGTGTATACCCAACCGATTCAATAATAAACCCTGTCGTTGCACTTACAAACGTTCTTGGGATCACTGCAATACTTGATAACAAAGCAAACTGAGTGGCAGTAAAATGCTTATTAGTTGAGCTTGCCATAAATGCAA
The DNA here is from genome assembly GCF_039943935.1 of Paraglaciecola sp. Taxonomy (GTDB): domain Bacteria; phylum Pseudomonadota; class Gammaproteobacteria; order Enterobacterales; family Alteromonadaceae; genus Paraglaciecola. The sequence goes on along the minus strand of NZ_JBDUZQ010000001.1, from coordinate 284,468 downwards.
TCAAGGCAACCGATCCTAAGCCAACCCCTAAATATTCTAGCCCACTAGCTAATGCTAAAACAAAGTGGTTGTAGCCTACAATAGACAACAAAACATAGCCTAGGATAGAAATAATTTGAAACCCACCAAATATCCAAAGGCTGCGGTTTATTCCTAACTTAACCATTGCTAAGCCACCAATTATGGTTCCTAAGGTAGCGCCAATTGTTTTTGATATTTTAGCTATCGAGCCTATCTCTACAGTAGTAAACCCCATATCCATAAAAAATGGAGTTTCTAATGCGGTGGCCATACTATCGCCTAATTTATATAAAATGATGAAAAATAAAATCCACAACGCATTTTGCCAACCACTACGCTCAAAAAACTCTTTAAAGGGTTCTACAACGGCAAGTTTAAGGGTTTGAGGGGCTTCTCCTGGCTTTGAGGACTCTTTAATTAATAAGGTAGTTATTAGGCCTACCAACATAAATACAGCAATAGATAAATGAGCAACAGACCAAGGAAAGAATCCAGCTAAAATCATGGCCAAAGACCCGGGCACAAAAGAAGAAACCCTATAAGCCTGAGCGTAAAAGGCATTACCTGCACCTAACTCGTCATCAGGCAGAATTTCTCGGCGATAGGCATCTATAACAATGTCTTGGCTAGCACTAAAAAATGAAATGGCTGAGACGATAATAATAATGTCACGTAACTGGGCTGCTGGATCAAACAAAGATAATGATGCCATCAATGCAATTAGTCCTAGCTGTGTAACAAACATCCAGCCTCTACGACGGCCAAAAAACGGCAGCACGAACCTGTCCATAACAGGTGACCATAAAAATTTCCAAGTGTATGGAAACAACACTAAGTTTATTAAACCTATGGTGGCAAGATCTATTTCGGCATCGCGCAACCAAGCGGGAACAAACTGGATAAGTAAATAAAGGGGTAAGCCAGATGAAAACCCAGTGGTTATACACACTAGCATTCGCTTATTTAAAATCGCTTCTTTAAAGGTTTTTGTAGTCATTAAGTCACATTATTATTATTTATTTTTCGATACTACTATTCACTACTACTCTGCCAACATGACCCTATTTCTGCCTGACTCTTTAGCCTTGTATAGCGCTTTATCAGCTGCATCTAACCATTGCGTGTGGCTTTGATATGAGGCTTTGAAGCCTGCAACACCTATACTAACCGTATAATTAACTTCAGTGTTGTCATGAATAACATATTTTTTTTCAGCAAAACGGCGGATTCGCTCAGCAACAAATTCGACATTTTCAATAGGTGTGTCGGGTAAAATTATGGCAAATTCTTCACCACCGTAGCGACAAATTAAGTCAGTTTCTCGAGTCGCTTTTCTAATAACATTGGCAAATGATTTAATAACACTATCACCTGCTAAGTGCCCGTAGGTATCATTAATTTTTTTAAAATGATCGATATCCATCATAATTAATGCCGATGCAACTTCTGTTCGCTTGTCTCGCTTATATTCAAGGGATAACTGCTCCCCCCAATACTGCCTGTTGTACAACTCAGTTAACCCATCAAGACGGCTCATCTTTTCAAGTTGTTTATTTAAAGACTCAATACGCAAACGCCCTAAGGCCTCATCTGTCACATCATAAATAACTAAGCATATTTGCTCAACTTGCCCTGTTAAAGAGGCTAGTGGGAAGATAGTGATGTTTTGAAACATACTTTCTGACTGAGCAGTAATAGGACGGTTGCAGTCAAACCTAAATAAATGAGGCCTTTGTTCCCAAATAATAAAAACAGGGCTTTTAAGAGTAAATGCAGGCTCAGCCTTACGACAAAACCATTTTTCGTCAATCTCAGGAAAAAATTCAAATATATTTTTATCCTGGATCATACCGGGCACTATACTACTGTGGTTTTCCATAAATTGGTTCCACACTTGTACATTATAATTTTTATCTAAAACTACAATCCCAACCTCAATTGAACCAAGGAGATCATGCTTCCAATGCATTTCGGCCAAACTACTATCAATTGCCATTTACATACCCTTCTTAGTTGTTTGTCACAAGCTTATCGAACATAAGCCCAATAGATTTTTTAGGGAATAAAAGCAACAAATCAAAATGAATGTCTTGGCTTTTAATCGAGTAGGCAATCTCAATGGCTAGCATGTCTTCTTCGCGATGTGATGTCGTTTGCAACACTTCATCTAAATCACAATGTCTTCCCAAAATAATAGGATGATTGTGACTAAAAACAGAATGTAATTGCGCTGACAATGCTCTTAAGCAGGCTCCAATCAAAATGTTCGAAACATCCATCAAGGCCTCTAATTCATAAGAAGCATCACTATCGCCATCTGTATAGTTAAGTAAAGTCACCATGTTTGCAAAATTAGAATCATTAAAAATAACTAAAGCTTCGCCGTTTATACCTGCGCTGATAAACCCTTGAGAGACTGCCGAAACACTTTCATTAGTTTGAATATCAGCAATAGCCATATGCAGCTCTGTGTTTGTTATCAAATTAACGTTAGGGATGGGAAGATCAATAAACTCACCTAATAACTTAGCTAGACTTTCACCAGCTTGCCCCATGGCAACATTCGCCATCTCACGATATGCGTCTAGCTTGTCCTTGATAGAATCTGTGGCGACAGTTGCTACTTTTTCAGCTCTATTCGCAGCAGAAGCTTTCCCAGCATATAAACCAAACTGACTCAGTACCTCGACCAACTTGGCATTTTCAGTAGGTTTACGAATAAACTCCAACGCTCCTAAGTTGAGCATACGAGCGCGTGCTTCGGGCTGCACATCACCAGACACCACAATAACCATCACAGGAAGATCTTCGTCTTTAATTGCTTGCATAGTTTCATAGCCATCCATGACAGGCATATTAAGATCTAAAAACATTACCTCAACTTTCCCTTCACGAATAATCTCCAACGCTTGGAGCCCGTGTTCGGCAAAGGTAATATCGACTTCCCAGCCATCAGGAATAGCTCTTTGCATCTGTTTACGTGCAAAGCTTGAATCGTCACAAATTAGTACAGGAGTAGCCATTTTGACACATCACCTAATTATTGTTTAAAGAGACAGAACTAAATAGCCACAGGCGCTTTAATATGAGCATGAGCTTTATAGTTTTTTAATTCAAAATCATTTATATCAAAAGAAAAAATATCTTTAACACTAGAGTTAATAACCATTTTTGGCAAGTCATGAGGAGTCCTAGAAAGCTGTAATTCAGCTTGTTCTAGATGATTTGAATACAAATGAGCATCACCAAAAGTATGAACAAAGTCACCCAATTGTAACTCGCAAACTTGTGCCAACATCATAGTCAACAAAGCATAACTAGCAATATTGAATGGTACACCAAGGAAAATGTCACCGCTTCTTTGGTATAACTGACAAGATAGCTTACCTTCTAGTACATAAAACTGAAACATAGTATGACATGGTGGTAAAGCTTGCCGACCTTGCTCTGCGTTTTCTTTTGGAGAAAACTTTGTATCTGGCAGAACTGCAGGGTTCCATGCACTGACAATCAAACGCCTGGAATCAGGGTTAGTTTTAATTTGTGTTACTAATTCACTAATTTGGTCAACAACAGTTCCATCAACCCCCTCCCAACTTCGCCACTGTTTTCCATACACTGGACCTAACTCACCAGAATCTGTTGCCCACTCATCCCAAATTTTGACGTTATTTTCGGTTAGATAACGTGTATTGGTCTCTCCTTTGAGAAACCACAACAATTCATGAATAATTGAGCGTAAATGGCACTTCTTAGTTGTCACCAAAGGAAACCCTTGGCTCAAGTCAAACCTCATTTGATAACCAAAAACACTCATCGTGCCAGTTCCGGTTCTATCTTCCTTTTTGACTCCGTTATCTAAAACGTGACGCATTAATTCTAAATATTGTTGCATATTTTAATACTCTTACTTTGGTATTAACCAAATAACATAAACAAACTGACAAGTGTCAAGAATCCAGCGAAGACCTTTTTAAGTACACTTGTATCTAATTTTTGACTAACTTTAGCCCCTATCCCAGCAGTTAAAACAGAGGTAATTACAATTCCTACGGCAGCAGGTAAATACACATACCCAAATGAAAACTCTGGTAAATGGATATTATTCCAGCCAGCTTGCACAAAACTCAAGGAGCCGAATACAGCAATAACCACACCACAAACAGAGGCGCAACCAATTGCTTTCTTGATGTGTACATTAAACCAGACCAGCGATGGCACCATGATAGATCCTCCCCCAATCCCCATTAAAGATGACAAAAAACCAGCAAATAAACCCACTCCTGTTAGTCGTGGTTTACTCGACTCTTGGTGTGATGCTTTACGTTTACCAAACAACATATAACATGCAATACCGAGTACTAAAAAAGCGAAAGTCGATTTAAGTGCTTGTCCAGGTATGTTGCTTGCCAACTGTGCGCCTAAAACTGCTCCTAACGCAATTCCTAAACCACTCCAGCCAGTAATTGACCAATCAACATTGCCCAATTTGTAATGCGTTCTTGATGCCGAAAAACCGGTTAAAATAATCGTAAATAATGATGTAGCGATCGCCATGGGCATGGCCTGAGACAATTCTAAATTGAGCTCTGAAATTAGTAAGCTAAGTAAAATAGGTACAATAATTAAACCACCTCCAATACCTAAAAGCCCAGCCAAGAAGCCAACTACCGTTCCAATTATCAAACAAAACAAAAATATAATTACAAATGGTTCCATTACGGATAGACACTCCAATAAAAATGATAAAATATTAGCATCCTGCTCTTACTAAGCCTCCTAGCCCGGTAGCTTCTAAAAACAAATTAACTTCCGAACGAACATCTTCAGGGTTATTCAATGTAACCACTTTTGCTAGCAACTGCTCTGCTTCATTTTGATAAATATTACGTATAATCCACTTCACTTTTAGTAAATTGTGAGTATTCATACTGAGCTTTCTATACCCCATAGCAACCAGCAAAACTACGCCACCTGGTTCTCCTGCCAACTCACCACAAACGGTAACTGGAACCTGTAAAGTGTCCGATGTCTTAACAATAGAATGCAAGGCTGATAAAACTGCGGGGTGATAACTATCATACAAACCAGCGACACGGGCATTATTTCGGTCTACAGCCAATAAATACTGGGTTAAATCATTACTACCTACAGAAAAGAAATCTACAATTTTAGCCAGCTGTGGTAGCTGATACAAAACAGCTGGCACTTCCAGCATTACACCAATTTGTGGCATAACAAGTTTTGCACATTTCTCTTCAGCCTCATCTTCTACTTCGTTAAATGCTTGACGTATTAATCGTTTAGCTTCACTTACTTCACTTACAGATGTAATCATCGGGAGCATAATACTTAGGTTATCTAAGTCGAAGCTTGCTCTCAACATTGCACGAATCTGTACCAAGAAAATTTCAGGATGATCTAAGGTCAATCGAATACCTCGCCACCCTAAGAATGGATTTTCCTCAACGATAGGAAAATAAGCTAAAGGTTTATCACCTCCAACATCCAAGGTACGCATAGTAAATTGCTTATCAGGCTCGGATTCTAGCAGCCCTTTATACAACTCGACCTGCTCTTGTTCTGTTGGAAAACGTTGCCGCATCATAAATGGAATTTCAGTTCTAAATAATCCAACGCCATCAGAGTATGGGTTAGTACTTACTTCTGTCTCCATTGATAAACCTGAATTTACTAGTAAACTCATAGTGCAATTGTCTTTGGTCAATGCTGGTAAGGTATCTTCTGAATGAATGCGCTCTGAAAGTAACTTTTCTTCAAGGATCAGTTGATCAAATTCATGTCTAATTGTGCCATTAGGAGAGACAATGACATCACCTGTATAACCATCTAGCAGTATTTCTTTATCTCGTAGCATAACAATAGGGACATTATCTAACCCCATTACAGCAGGTACGCCCATTGCCCTTGCCATAATAGCTGCATGAGAATTATTAGAACCACGTATAGAGATAATCCCAACCAACTTTTCGCTAGGAAACTCTGCCAACATTACAGCGGTGACTTCTTCGGCAATCAATATAGTTTGATCATGAGGTTCACGAGTAAAAGGTTCGTTGGCGCTGATACCGATAATATTAGCTAAAACTCGGTTACCCATATCCTCTATGTCAACAGCTCTCTCTCGCATATAAGCGTCATTCATAGATTGAAATTGGCGAATAAAACTTTCTATAACCATTTTTAAAGAAGTGGGGGCATCCCAACCTTTCTTAATTTCTTTTTCTACATCTCGACCTAAACTATTTGCATCTAATAAGTGATGATAAAGTTGAAAAATAGCTTGGACATCATCCGGCACTTCACCTTGAACTCGGTCCGATAGTATCGCCATATCCTCTTGAGTTTTTTTAACGGCCTGTCTGTAATGCTCAATTTCTTGTTGGGTATGATTACTTCTTTTGGGCAGGTGATTACGTATATTAACCATAAGGTTTTGAATAAACCCAAAACCAATAGCGAGCCCAGATGATCCAGGTACGCCTTTGACCGCTTTTTGCCAATCTTTAGGGATGTTTTCTTGTAATAAGTTAATTGAACCTCTTGCTTTAGCATTGGCAATTTCTACTGCTAGCTGCATGGCTAACGTCACCAAAAAAGCTTCTTCGTCTTCACTAAAACGCCGTTTTTGTTGCTGCTGTAACGTTAGCACCCCCAACACTTTCCTTTGGTGTATGATGGGTGCACCAAGAAATGCGTGGTAGTTGTCTTCTTTTACTTCGGGATAATGTTTAAAGCGAGGGTGATGGTGTGCATCACTAATATTAATAGGTTCTTCACGTTGCGCGGTTAATCCAACTAAGCCCTCTGAGAAGCCGATTTTAACTTGACCCACAGCAGATTTAGCCAACCCCTCCGTAGCGAATAACAAAAAGTGTTGTTGCTCATAATCCGCTAAATAGATACTGCAAGAATCTACTTCTAGAGCCTCTTTTAACCGATCAGCTAGACAATTTAACGCGTCATCTAGCACTGGAGTTTGGTTTACTTCTTGAACAATACGTTTGAGGGCAGTCAGCATAAGGCTTATTTATCTCTCAGATTTGTATCATCAGGCGACACTGTTAAGCCTTACGACGGCGTTTTGATTTCTGCGAATTACCTTGGTTCTGTATAGAGTTATCAGGCATAGCAGTCAATGAGAACTCTTTCATCACACGGCGATACACATCACGCTTAAAAGACACGACATTACGCACAGGATACCAATAGCTTACCCAGCGCCAGTCATCAAACTCAGGATGACCTGAATGTAATAAATCTACGTCATGCTCTTTACAAACGAGTTGCAATAAAAACCACTTCTGCTTCTGCCCAATACATACTGGACTACTACCATGCCTAACCAAGCGTTTAGGCAATTTATAGCGTAACCAATTTTTGGTCACCCCTAGTATTTTTACATGTTCTGGTTGCAGCCCTACTTCTTCATGTAGTTCGCGATACATAGTTTGTTCGGCAGTTTCACCTTCATCGATTCCGCCTTGCGGAAACTGCCAGGAATGTTGCCCATAGCGCCTTGCCCAAAAAACTTGTCCTATCTCATTGCAAATCACTATGCCAACATTGGCGCGGAATCCTTCGGCATCAATCACTTAGACTCCCGAGAACTCAATTCTTTTAATGTCATGCATTCTTCCATAAACTACTGCGTATTCAAAGGAATAAAAAAGCATAGAACCCTTATACAAATCTAAATGAAACAATTTAAACTTATTAAATCAGAGCCAAACAGCCTAGATGAACTACTAATTAGAGCTGAAACCCTAGCAGGACTAACCTTGGGAGAGGTTGCTGAAATTGCTAAAATTAAAGTGCCAAATAACTTCAAACGAGAAAAAGGCTGGACTGGACAACTTATCGAAACCTGTTTAGGCGCAGCTGCTGGCTCTAAAACACGTCAAGACTTTGCAAAAATCGGAGTTGAATTAAAAACAATTCCGATTGATAACTATGGTCGTCCATTAGAGACAACTTACGTTTGTTATGCACACCTAACTCAAATTGCAGGAATTGAGTGGTCCAGTAGCAATGTAAAAAACAAGCTTCAGCAAGTATTATGGGTACCAATTCAAGGAGAACGTTCAATAACGCCTACCAATCGAGTTATAGGCACCCCATTTTTGTGGACTCTTAGCAATGAAGAAGAGAAGCAATTACAACAAGATTGGGAAGAGTTAATGGATATGATTGCCCTAGGAAAAATTGAAGAAATAACAGCACGTCATGGGCAATTTCTGCAATTACGTCCTAAAGCAGCTAATGGCAGTACAGTGACAACTGCAGTGGGTATAAATGGACAGAGTATTCAAACCCGTCCAAGGGGGTTTTACCTCAAAAAAGATTTCACCCAACAAATTTTAAGTAAACGATTTTAGTTGAACACACACATCATGCCCACTTTAGCCTGCGCATCAACAAGGATAATAAAGCTACCTAATAGTGATGCGTTTCGATGATTAAAAAACAAAAACGCCTCCGAATTAGGAGGCGTTTTATTAAACTAAGGTTATAAAAACTAGCTAGGAGTACGCAATACCATAAGACGGATTTCTGTCATATCTTCCATAGCAAAGGTAATTCCTTCGCGACCTAAACCAGATTCTTTAACACCGCCATAAGGCATGTTATCTACGCGCCAACTAGGTACGTCTCCGATTACCACACCACCAACATCTAACTCGTCCCATGCTTTATGCGCCTTGTAGATATCTCTGGTGAATATACCTGCTTGCAGGCCAAATTGACTATTATTCACTTCTTTTAACGCATCATCAAAATCACTGAATGAACTAAGAACAGAAACTGGTCCAAATGCCTCTTCAGTATTAATAGCGGCATCGTTAGGTACATTTTCAAGCAAAGTTGCTTGCAACATATTACCATCACGTTTGCCACCACATAATAAAGTTGCACCTGCAGATACGGCTTCTTGTACCCAAGTATCCAAACGTGAAGCTTCAGATTCTGAAATCATTGGACCAATAAAAGTATCTTCTTTCAGCGGATCTCCATGCGCTAGGTTTGCAACACGGTCTGTATAGCGTTTTTTGAAGTCAGCATAGATTGATTCGTGTACGATGACACGTTGTACACTGATACAACTTTGACCTGATTGGTAATAAGCACCAAATACAATACGCTCGATAGCGTCATCTAAATCGGTGTCATGATCAACCAAGCAAGCAGCGTTACCACCTAACTCAAGAATAACTGGCTTTTTGCCCGCTTTAGCTTTTAGATCCCAACCAACTTGAGGTGACCCAGTAAAGCTAAGTAACTTAAATCTGTCATCTGTAGTAAACAAATCTGCGCCATCACGGCTACATGGTAATATTGAAAACGATCCTTTTGGCAGATCTGTTTCAGCTAAAATTTCTCCGATAATCAATGCACCAAGCGGTGTACGACTTGCGGGTTTAAGCACAAATGCACACCCAGTTGCTAATGCTGGAGCAATTTTGTGAGCAGCCAGATTTAATGGAAAGTTAAAAGGCGAAATAAACGAACAAGGGCCAATTGGCACTCGTTTGTACATACCAGTATAGCCTTTAGCGCGTGGGGTTATTTCAAGGTTGATAACCTCACCATGCATGCGTACAGACTCTTCAGCTGCAATGCGGAAGGTGTCGATTAAACGCGTAACTTCTCCGCGCGCATCTTTAATAGGCTTACCTGCTTCGATACATAAAGCATGAGCTAGTTCATCAAAGCGCTCTTCAAAACGTTTAACACAGTAATTAAGAATATCCTGACGCTGATAAGGTGCCATTTTATTTAATTCTGGTTGACTAGCTTCTGCCGCAGCAATAGCCTCGTCAATGACCTTGGCGTCTGCCAAAGCGGCGTATGTCGCCACTTCGTTGGTATACTTATTTGTAATCTCTAGATTTTCATTAGCAAATACAGCTTCACTTGCTAAAAAATAGGGATAAGCTTTCGCTAACATTCTATAACTCCTTAAACTGCTTCACTGCGGATACGCAATGTTTGATTCAATGTTTGATCATTCAAAGTGTAATCTACTGGTACGTCAATCAAATGAACGCCAGGTTCAGCTAAACACTTTTGAACCTGTGGTAACAAAGCTTCTGCTGAATCGACTCTCCAACCATGACCACCGTAACTTTCAACATATTTAACGAAGTCAGGGTTACCGTAATCTAACCCGAAATTTTCAAATTCCATATTCGCTTGTTTCCACTTAATCATACCGTAAGCGTCATCACGTAAAATGATAACTACAATATGTAAGTTAAGGCGTACTGCTGTCTCTAATTCTTGGCTATTCATCATAAAGCCACCATCACCACAAACTGTAATAACAGGTTTGTCCGGGTGAACCATTTTTGCTGCCATTGCTGATGGCAAACCAGCTCCCATAGTTGCAAGTGCATTGTCTAGTAACAAAGTATTTGGTAAAGCGGCAGGGTAATTACGGGCAAACCAAATTTTATATACGCCGTTATCTAGCGTAACAATGCCATCATCGGGCATAGCTTCACGGATATCTTTAACAAACCGCTCTGGCAAAATTGGGAAGCGATCATCATTTTCGCTTTCAGATTTATGCTCTAAGTAAGCTTGATGAACTTTTTTGAAGAAACTAAAGTCCCAATTATCTTGAGATTTAACCTGTTCTTTAACTTGCCAAATAGTGTTAGCAATATCTCCGACTACTTCTAGCTGAGGGAAATATACTGGATCAACTGCTGCTGGCTCGAAGTTAACATGAATAACTTGACGCCCACCGTGCTTCATAAAGAAGGGCGGCTTTTCTACAACATCATGACCTACGTTGATAATCAAATCAGCACTGTCGATTACGCGGTGAACAAAGTCACCAGAGGATAAAGCGGTATTACCCATAAATAATTCATCACGCTCATCTAACACACCTTTACCAAGTTGCGTAGTTACATAAGGAATACCAGTTTTATCAACTAACTCTTTTAACATTTTAGACGTTAATTTACGGTTAGCAGCCGCGCCAATTAGCAAAAGAGGAGACTTCGCAGCTTCAATCATTTCGACTGCTTTGTTTATTGCTTTGTACTCAGCGATGGGACGACGACTAATGCTAGGGGTTAGCAACTGCATACTAGTGTCTTCAGCAGCTATGTCTTCTGGTAATTCAATATGTGTAGCCCCAGGACGCTCATCATGCGCTAATCTGAACGCTTCACGCACTGCAGATGGAATTCGGTCACCACTCACTAATTGAGTCGTATATTTAGTAATCGGACGCATCATATCAACTGCATCTATCACCTGAAAACGCCCTTGTTTACTCGTTTTAACAGGTTTTTGCCCTGTAATCATTAACATAGGCATGGCGCCCAATTGAGCATATGCTGCTGGCGTTACCAAGTTGGTCGCACCAGGGCCTAAAGTAGAAAGACAAACGCCAACTTTTCCCGTTAGGCGACCATAGGTAGCCGCCATAAAACCAGCGCCTTGCTCGTGACGAGTTAAAATAAGCTTAATATCCGACTCACGCATTGATTCTAATAAGTCTAGGTTTTCTTCTCCGGGGATACCAAAGATGTATTCAACGCCTTCTGCTTCGAGGGCTTTGATAAATAAGTCTGACGCTTTCATGTGCGCTCCTTTTTTATAATGTAGGGTGAATAAACTTAAGCAACACGATTATTCGCAGTGGCAATAAGCATTTAATTTTTATTGGAATCTATCCTATTATTATTATGGGTATATATTCCACTTTGTTATAAGGTTAGGTAAAGCATAAAAAATCGATTAACTAAATCTTTTTTATATTGCTTATAATTAGAACACGAAAAACAACCTAAAACAGGCTGAATTAGTTATTAGTCTCAATTAAAAAACCAATTAAATCGCTAATTATAGTTTACCCAAGGCTTCTCTAACATTACTTGAACTAAGTCAAGTTGAAAATCAATCGTTTGAGAATTAGTTAAAAAAACTGATAACTTCTCTAAAAACTCAAAACTATCTTCCTTAGCTGCTTCAATATCATGAACTATTGATGACCAATGAAACGTTAAACTTACAGATTTATCACACAGTACAGACAACTCATTACATAAGGTCAGGTTAAAAAGTTTTTGCAAGCTTAAAGTTAACAAATTGAATGCTTTAGATATATCAGGCACGCCATCAAAATTTAATTCTAGATGGTTGAAACAGAAGAAAGCCGAAGCAATCTGAAAGTGAGACAATGCCTTATTAATTAACACAACACACTCTTCGATGTTTAATGCAACATTGTTTCCAAAATTAGGCAAAGTAGCTCTTGATATCTTAACATTGTCTGCCAACCTGTACCCTCTAGCAGCTTTGCTGTGTACGCCTATTCCTAATGGCATCAAGGATGAGATTTGTTTAGCTAATTTAAATAAATCTTTTACTGCCCCCTTTTTTAACTCCAACTCTATTTCACAAATAGGTAAAGTAAATTCACCTGAACGCACCTCACCATTATCCCATACTAATTCAATACTAGAGGTTTTATTGTCTAGCAAGTAAACATGACGAGTGAAATTAGTTGAAAACATAGTTTCAAGGTCTTTCTGTGCAGCCTCCAAGTCAAAATTCTTGGGCCACGCTGAATTTTCAAATAGGCTTAAATTGGGTGATTTTGTATTGCTTCTATCATAGCAATCTAAGGAAACATTATATTCTGGTCTCTTGTGCAAGCCTCCTATTGAATGTCCTGACGTTTTTAATGTCTGTTCACAATATTGATCACTACTCCGAATGCGCAACCCTATGTCATGCTTTCTCAGTAAACGATTAGGAGTATCAAAGTAATAGTTAGTTAACCTCATTACCTTTTTTTTTGCATTGCACGTTAGGTTAGGTAATAATTTTTTGTCTATTACTTCTCCTGCTTCATTATTAGTCAATAATTTAAGCTCAATTTCAAATTCCACTGTAGATTCTTTCTCTAACATTCTAAACAAATTAACAATAACCTGATGACCCGACTGAATCAATTATCTGAACTAGGTTAAAAGCTATTTCAATTGAATCAATACTTGCCTTTCCTTGTTTCAACCCATACCATTTAAGGCTGATTTTTAAGGCTAGTTTTCAAATATGAATAATCGATTAATACAATGTTTTTTATGGGTTATATGTTGTTCGGTGGGGTTTCAACTCGGTGCCCAAGAACCAAATGATAGTGAAGGTGACATTCGTTATATTTCTGATGAGCTTTACACTTATTTACACTCTGGGCCAGGTCGAAATTTTCGCATATTAGGGTCTGTTGTAGCGGGAACCCGAGTCACACTGCTTCAAGAGGAGGGCGACTACACGGAAGTCATTGATACCAAACAACGTACTGGTTGGGTTGACTCTACATTTATTAGTACAACTCAGAGCGTCAGAGAATTAGTACCGAGCTTACAACAGCAAGTTTTAGAAGCTAATCAAACTATTACGCAGCAACAAAATGACATCGATCTATTACAACAAGAGCTTGCTTCAATTAAGTCTCAAAATAATAGATTAGAAAGCAACATAGCTTCAGCTGGCAAAGAAAATGCAAAACTTACAAAAACTATAAATGAGCATGACCAAACAGCACAAATAGAATGGTTTACCCGTGGAGGGATTGTAGCTGTAATAAGTTTGGTTTTAGGTGTGATCATCACCTACTTACCTAAAAAGCGGCGTAGAAATGATAATTGGATGTAACCGAAATTTTTGAATATTTTCAGACAAATTTAGGTTTACAATTTTAACTCTTTTCTGACATAACTAACGACGTAATTTCCGGGATGTAAAAATGGGCTTATTAGCAAAATTATTTAAAGCACTCAATTCAGATGCATCACCATGGCAACTTGCCTACGGGTTTGCATTGGGAATGGCAATGGGGTTAACACCTTTTTTGGGATTGCATTCATTAATACTAATTTTCTCAGTACTTTTTTTTAGAGTGAACATTAGTAGCTTTTTAATCGCTTGGACTGTGTTTTCGGTTATTGCGATTCCAGCTAGTTATGGCTTTTCAGAGTTAGGGGAATCAATATTATTAAGTTCTAACTTGGAGCCACTATGGACTGGCTTTTATGGGACCTTCATCGGGCAATTAACTCAATTTTACCATACCACTACACTAGGAAGCCTTCTTGTTAGCATTATTTTGTTTCCTTTTGTTTTATTACTAAGTAAGAAGTTAATTGAACAATACAGAGAGCGTTTTATGAAGTGGGTTAATCAGTGGCGTATCGTGCAAATATTGAAGGGCTCAAAGTTCTTTCAAATTTATCAAGCCATTAAGGATTAAGCTATGAAATCAATTATTCGCTGGCCTGGATTAGCGGCTTTCTTCGTAGTAGTTGGACTACTTACTGCTATTAGTATTTTGTTTTTAGATTTTTGGATTAAATTAGCTGCTGAAAAAACGTTAGGCTTAGCTAACCATGCTGAAGTCAATATTGAATCTGTGGAACATACTTTTTCTCCTTTTAGCATTACATTAAACCGTGTACAAATGACGGATCCTAATGCCCCTGATACTAATCAGCTAGAAACGCAATCTGTAACAGCTGCAATAGATTTACCCCCTTTGCTATTACGCAAACTCATTGTCGATGATTTAAAAGTTACTGGTGTTGAGTTCGGAACCCTTAGAGATTCCACAGGCGATGTTTATGAGAAGTCAGAAGACGAATCGGTTGACAGTGAAAACCTATTTGTTGAAACCCAAGGCATCCCTAGTGTTGATGAAATTTTAGCTAAATCTCCCCTTAAAACCACTCAAGCGATTGAAGATGTAGAAGTCGCCTACAATAAGCACAGTGACAAGCTACAAACACAATACGAAGCTTTACCCAGTAAAGAGAAGTTAGAAAATTATCAAAAGCGCATTAAAGAATTAACTGAAACTGACTATAAAGATGCCACTAAACTTTTTGCAGCTAAAAAAGAGTTTGACCAACTAAAAGATGAAATCAAAGCAGATAAAAAGCAATTAGAAGCATTTAAAACTTCTGTTGATGAAGCCAAAGCAGACTTAGGTCCAAAAGTATCGATATTAAAAGAGGCTCCAAACCAAGATTACAATCAACTGAAGTCTTTATTGGCTGGTGATGCAGATGCGATTGAAGATGTAACCACTCTTGTATTCGGAGAAAAAATGGGAGAGTGGAGTCAATACGCATTAGCTGCATTTGAAATTATAGGTCCTATGTTAAAAAGTAGTAGCAAAGCAGACAAAGAAGCCACAGCATACCAAGGTAAATGGATAAATTTTGATAACGACGCAGGACTTCCAGATTTGTTAATACGCAAATCTGAAATATCTATAACTTGGCAAGAAGAAAACATTAACAGTTATTGGACAGACATAACTTATCAACATGACATTATCGGCAGAGCCACAACCTTCGTTGTAGACTCCAGCGCCAGCAAACTCTGGAATTCATTAAAAGTTGATGGGGATCTTTGGTTGAGTGATGCCAGCGGAACAAAAGCGCAACAAACATGGGCATTAGATGGCTTAACATTGTCTGATTTAGATTTAGTAGACCAAGATAAAATTAGTGGCGTGCTCAAGTCCGGTATAGTTTCAAGTACAGGAAGTGTGTCGCTTGTTGGCGATGCGTTGTCAGGAAAAAGCTTGATCGATTTACAACAGTTACTCATAGATGCCACTGGAAACAACAAAATAACTAACATAATTGCTGACACGCTCAATCAATTAAAAGAGCTCACTCTAAACACTGGCATAGCCGGCACATTCGGAGACCTAGACCTTTCTATTAACTCAGATTTAAATCAACAAATAGGTAATGCTCTGATATCAAATGTTAGTGCTGAACAGCAGGACAAATTAGAGGAACTTAAGCAGAAGCTGAATTCCCAAACCACTGGAGTGTTAGGTGAAGGGAATGAACAATATCAACAACTCCTCGATTGGGAGAAGTTTGCTGATGGCGACTTAAGCTCAATCGATTCTTTACTCGAAGCCAAACTTGATAGCCTTGTTGACCAGAAAAAAGATGAAGCAAAAGATAAACTTTTGAATAAACTTTTTAATTAACCTTCACAAGTGCTTAGACGACTAGCCGTATAACTAAAACCTCGGCATAATAAGTTTTATTTTAGTTTATTGGAGAGCAGAAAAATGAAGTGGGTAACCATAATTTTACTACTATTGCTTGCTACTCTCCAATATCGCTTATGGTTTGGTAAAAACAGTGTCACTGATTTTGTGATACTAAAACAAGAAGTAGACACACAATTCACCTTAAATAGTAATCTACAACAACGAAACAACCTTCTGAAAGCCGACATTCATGACTTAAAAATTGGTTTAGAAGCCGCAGAAGAGCGAGCAAGAAACGAACTCGGTTTAATTAAACAAGGTGAGACCTTTTATCGTATTCTACCTACAGAGAATTAAAACTATTTAATGCCATTATCTCCACAATATACAGTCATAGTACCTGCTGCAGGTATTGGTAAACGCATGCAATCCGATTGTCCAAAGCAATACTTACATATTCTTGGGAAATCAATTATTGAACACACTCTTGAGAATTTATTATCTCACCCGCAAATTAAAAGTGCCGTGGTGGTATTAAACCCTAACGACACTATTTTTAAAGATCTGCCGATTTCCACCCATCCATATATTGATATAGTTATTGGTGGTAAGGAACGAAGTGACTCTGTCTTAGCAGGTTTAAATGACCTATCAAATTCAGAGCGATGGGTATTAGTGCATGATGCAGCCAGACCTTGCCTAAACCATACAGATTTAAGCACTCTACTCAGTTTGGCTACTCATGGTGAAAATGGAGGAATATTAGCAGCGCCGGTTCGAGACACTATGAAAAGAGGCTCGGCTATTACCTCGAAAAAATATAACCGTGTAAAATACACCGAATCCAGAGAGAATTTATGGCATGCCTTAACCCCTCAGTTTTTTCCACTCGCATTACTTAAACACGCTCTTAATTTGGCAATAGATGAGGGGGCTGAAGTTACAGATGAAGCCTCAGCCATTGAATACCTATCAGAACCTGTCATGTTAGTTGAAGGTAGTGCCTCCAACATCAAAGTAACACGACCGGAAGACCTGCTTTTAGCAGAATTCTACCTCTCACAAACCAAAGCTTAGTGAAATGCTCCTAAGGATTATTAAATGAATATGCGTATCGGACATGGCTATGATGTCCATAAATTTGGCGGAATAGGTCCAATTGTTATGGCTGGAGTCAACATTGATTACGAATTGGGATTGATAGCTCATTCAGATGGAGATGTCGCCATACATGCGTTGTGTGATGCCTTACTTGGTGCTCTCGCTTTAGGAGACATTGGCAAGCATTTTCCAGATACAGACCCAAACTTTTCCGGAATAGATAGTCGAGAACTCCTGCGGCATGTTCAAAAGTTGGTCAAAGCAGAAGGCTACGAATTAGCAAACCTAGACATGACAATCGTTGCACAGGCCCCCAAAATGGCGCCACATATTCTTTCTATGAGAGAGAATATAGCTGCTGACCTTGACGCAGAATTGAGCCAAGTTAGTGTCAAAGCTACAACAACGGAAAAACTTGGCTTTGCGGGACGTAAAGAAGGCATCGCTGCCCACTCAGTTGTATTATTAACATCAATGAAAGTTAATAGATAATGCAAATACAACATTGGAGTTATCAATACCCCTCACTCAATATTGATGGGTTATTTAAAAGTATACCCGAGGACTTTCAGGTTACTGAGTTATTGGGCTACGAACCAATTGGCGAAGGTGAACACATCTATTTATGGGTTCGAAAAACCGGATTGAATACTGCTTTTTTAGCAGAGCAAATTGCTAAGTATGCAAAACTACCTTTACGTGCTGTAACTTATGCGGGTCGCAAAGATAAGCACGCTCTAACTGTACAATGGTTTGGTGTTCATCTACCTGGTAAAGCTGAGATAGACTGGTCAAACTTTGCAGTGCAAGGAGCAGAAATACTTAGATCTATACGGCATAATAGAAAACTTAGAACGGGAGTACTGAAAGCCAACCGATTCAAAATCACCATTAGAGAGCTGAGTTCAACAACAGGCCTGGAAACTAGATTGCAGCAGCTTGCTTTACAAGGTGTACCAAACTACTTTGGTGAGCAACGGTTTGGCGATACACGATACGATCCAAAAGGTGGAAATCTAGTACTTGCTGAAAAGATGATAGCCGGTGAAGAAATTCGTAATCGCAATAAACGTTCGATGGCAATTTCTGCGTTACGCTCCTGGTTATTTAACGAAGTGGTACACCATAAAGTCCAAAACAGCACCCTAGTGACCCCGCAAATAGGCGACATAATGCAACTTGCAGGAAGTAATAGCTTTTTCTGCGTTGATGAAATCAATGACAAACTACTTCATAGATTGAAAGAGAGAGACATATTTATTTCTGCGCCTTTGTGGGGATCGGGTCACTTATCAAGCAAAGATAGCGTATTAGAATTTGAAAAAAACTTTGCATCAAAATATGAAAATATAACCCAAACCCTTGAAAGTATAGGGTTAAAGCAAGAAAGAAGAGCAGCTATATTGTATCCTTCTGATCTATATTGGACAGTAAATAATAACAACTTAACCTTAGAGTTTTCTCTGCCTTCTGGCGCTTTTGCTACCTCAGTAGTTCGCGAGTTACTTAATATCCAAAAAAACAGTGTTACAGGTTAAATTTTGCTAGCACATTAAAACATGTCATTGATATGATAAATTTGTCGCGATATCTCTGAAGTAACTTGCTTACTAGCAATTAAGACATGTGCGGAAACGAACAATAAAGATATTAAAACCATATATTAATAAAAATAGGTAAGTTATGAGAGCAACCTCACGCAAAGGTGAAAACCTAGCTCAACTTTTACACCAGGAAGGCATAATAAACTCTAAAGTATTAACTGCTATTGCTAACACCCCAAGAGAATTATTTCTGCCAGACGCTCTAAAGCATAAAGCCTATCAAAATACAGCCCTGCCTATTGGCCAAGGGCAAACGATTTCCCAGCCTTATATAGTGGCTAGGATGACAGAGCTATTACTCGAATCTGACAATGATGCTCAAGATGTATTAGAAATAGGCACAGGCTCTGGTTATCAAACGGCCGTTTTGGCGCAACTTTTTAAACAAGTATTCTCTGTAGAAAGAATAAAAACTCTGCAGTTTCAAGCTAAACGTCGTATGAATCAGCTAGATTTACACAATGTCAAAATGAAACATGGTGATGGTTGGCAAGGTTGGTCCAGTAAAGGACCTTACGATGCCATTATCGTGACTGCAGCAGCGAGCTCAATCCCAGAAAAACTATACCAACAATTAAACGACGGTGGCAGATTGATCATTCCAGTGGGAGAGTCTACCCAACAACTGCATTGTATTACCCGCCAAAAAGATGAGTTCATTTCATCCATCATAGAAGCTGTACGATTTGTGCCACTAGTGGCTGGAGATATAATTTGAAAGCAAAAAACTCAAAAACATATGTTGGGCTTACTCTAAAAGGCATGTTAATGGGTGCTGCAGATGCAGTACCGGGTGTCTCTGGGGGCACAATCGCATTCATGACGGGTATTTACGAAGAGTTAATATTTTCGCTTAAACAGTGTGGGCTTACTGCCCTTCAAGTTCTTGTTAAACAAGGTATAAAAGCAACTTGGCAACACATTAATGGTAATTTTTTATTAGCTGTTTTTGGCGGAGTTTTACTCAGTTTGCTGACCGTTTCTCGAGCTGTTTTGTATCTTTTAGATAATCACCCGATCTTACTATGGTCCTTCTTTTTCGGATTAATATTAGCCGCTGTATGGTCATTAGTGAGGCATATTAAGAAATGGAACTTGCCTCTTATTCTAACATTTATAATCGGAGCAGTAAGCGCTTACTACATAACTATAATAAGTCCCACAAGTATAGAGTCTACGCCACTCATTATATTTATATCAGGTATGATTGCCATATGCGCAATGATCTTGCCGGGTATTTCAGGAAGCTTTATATTACTTCTTTTGGGCATGTATGCACCAATGTTAACTGCTATTAAGGAGCTTCAAGTCTTCACTCTGGTCATATTCGCCTCTGGCTGCGCAACCGGACTAATTAGCTTCTCTCACGTGTTAAGTTGGATGTTTAAACACCATAAAACTAAAACATTAGCTTTACTTGGCGGGTTTATGTTGGGGTCGTTAAATAAAGTATGGCCCTGGAAAGAAACAATAGAAACTATTATTGACCGTCATGGTAAAGAGGTACCTTTAGTACAGAAAAACATTTCACCCTTCGTCTTTGAAACACTTAACAATCAAGCATCTTACCTTTGGTATGCAATTGCTTTGTTTTTGTTTGGGATACTCTTAGTTATTCTATTAGAAAAAATGGGCTCCCCAGATAGCAACTAAGCGATGACAAAAACTCCCATTAAACATCGTTCTTATAGTTATGCTTCACTGGGATACCTATTGGTCTTTAGTAGTGTATTTTTATGGTCCTGCAGCAGCAGAAAAGCACCCGCACCCGTTGTAGAGTTATACCAAGGGAAAACCTACAAAGACTTTGAAAAACAAGGATATGAAGGCAAGTATTACAAAGTACAAACTGGAGACACCTTGTTTTCAATTGCCTGGTATAGTGGCCAAGACTATAGAGATCTTGCCAAAGTTAATAAAATCCCATCACCCTACCATATATACCCTGGCCAACGTTTGCAGTTAAATTCAGGTAATAAAAAAAACCAACCCCAAACCAGTGAACAAACTACAACGTCCTCACAAAAAATTAAGAAACCAGCTATTGACCCGCCTAAAAAGCAAGCGTATGGTAAAAGTGAAAAACATGTTAATGAAACTACTAAAATTGTTGCAAAAAGCATGTTTACCGGCCAAGTGAAGAGTTGGTATTGGCCAACTAAAGGCGTCATTTCTAGAAGCTTCTCTTCAGAGAATGAAGGCAATAAAGGTTTAGACTTTGATGGTAAGCGAGGTGATTCTGTTTTAGCTGCAGCTGATGGAAAAGTTGTTTACACAGGCGATGCTTTACGAGGTTTCGGAAAGTTAGTCATAATTAAACATTCAGAAGCTTATTTAACAGCATATGCACACAACGACACCATTTTAGTCTCAGAGCAGCAATGGGTAGAACTAGGCGATAAAATCGCCACTATGGGTAAGAGCGGGACCGATAAGGTCAAGCTTCATTTTGAAGTGAGATACAAAGGAAAATCTGTTAATCCTTTGCGTTATCTACCCAAGCGATAATAACTATAAATAATAATAATTAAAAAAGGAGACCAAAACACAATATTGAGGAATCAACAATATGAAACAAGACCAAATAGATACTGCTGAAGAAAGTGCAGTTGAAAATATAGAGCTCGAATTACTTGATACGGTTAAAAGTAGCAAAGAGCAAGCAAAAGAAGAACTAGTTAACCTAGAAGATACTCCAAAAAACCTAGATGCTACCCAGCTATATTTAGGGGAAATTGGTTTTTCACCATTATTATCAGCGGAAGAAGAAGTCTACTTTTCAAGGCGTGCCTTGAAAGGGGATGAAGCAGCTCGAAAACGTATGATAGTCAGTAACTTACGATTAGTAGTCAAAATTTCAAGGCGCTATAACAATAGAGGCTTAGCTCTGCTCGATCTTGTTGAAGAAGGTAACCTTGGACTAATTCGAGCGGTTGAAAAATTTGATCCAGAAAGAGGTTTTAGATTTTCAACTTATGCAACTTGGTGGATTAGACAAACAATTGAACGGGCGATAATGAATCAAACACGAACAATTCGATTGCCGATTCATATAGTCAAAGAACTTAATGTCTATTTAAGAGCAGCTAGAGAGTTATCCCAAAAATTAGATCATGAACCTACTGCTGACGAAATCGCTGAAGCACTAAACAAACCAGTCAAAGATGTCACAAAAATGCTGCGACTGAATGAAAAAATTACTTCTGTTGATTCTCCAATTGGTGGCGAAAATGACAAAGCCCTACTCGACTTAATTGCTGATGAAAAAGCAGATGGTCCCGAAGAATGTTTGCAAGACTCAGGCATGAAACTAAACATAGTGAAATGGTTGCAAGAACTTAACCCTAAACAAAGAGAAGTGCTAGCTAGGCGATTTGGATTATTAGGATATGAGCCTTCTACTTTAGAAAACGTAGGCTTAGAGATAGGCTTGACAAGGGAGAGAGTACGCCAAATTCAAGTTGAGGCCTTACGAAGGCTTAAAGATATGCTGAGCCACCAAGGATTAAACTTAGATGCTATATTTAACAAGTTTACCTAACAAAAAGACAATAAAAAGCCTCGCTTGAGGCTTTTTATATAGTTATAAAACAGCTATAGCAGCAGCGTAATATGGCTCTTCAGTAGTTTCAGCCACCTGTTCCGTATACAACACCTTACCTTGCTCATCTATCACAACTATGCTGCGAGATAACAAGCCACTTAATGGACCAGTAGTAAAAGCAACGCCATAGTCGGTACCAAAATCACTTCTAAAACAAGAAACTGTGGCTACATTTTCGATACCCTCAGCGCCGCAAAACCTTGCTCCAGCAAACGGTAAATCCGCAGAAACACAAAGTATTTTAGTACCATCTAACGCTGTCGCTTTCTCATTAAATGTTCGAATTGATGCTGCGCAAACACCTGTATCTACAGAAGGGAAGATGTTTAAGATCAATTTTGAACCAGCGTAATCTGTTAAGCTTGTTTCTGATAAATCTGTTTCTACCAAAGTAAAGCTAGGGGCTTGTTCACCCACTAAAGGAAGCTCACCAATTGTTTTAAAAACATTACCTTTTAAAGTCACGTTAGCCATTTAGACACTCCAAGTTTAATATGAGCAAAAAGTGTAACGTAAAATACGACTAGGTATCGTATTAGTTCACAAGTTTCCGTTGTAAGATGTCTGCTTACTTCGAATAAAAGGTCATACAATTATGTCGTCGAATGTCCGACTTGCACTTTCTGCTGTCATTTCTTTTGTGTTTTATTTTACATGGTCATATTGGGCTAATAGCTTAGTAACTGAAAACATGAGCATTTTAATTAGGTCTGCATTTGTTCAAGGATCTCTCAGTGCAACCATAACAATACTATTTACTTTTATTTTAGAAAAAACAGTGGGGAGGTTTAATCAAAGCTATATATCTTTGGTATTTGTGGTTCCTATCATCTGTAGTGTTTACTCTAAAACCAAACAGAATATAGCTATTTTTAAGACATTCCAAAATGCGTTAAGCAAATCAGCCACTTACTTGAGTCATAACCCTTTACCAGGAACTATTTTTGCTCCACTTCTTCCTATCACTGTCCAAGCGTTTATAGCAATTGCAGTAAATACTGTTAACCAAACTCCTAATTTATGGTTAACAGTGGCGCCTAGCATTCTCATCACCGCTATTTATGGGTATGTTTATACCTTTACTTTACTAATAACTAAGCCAGTTCAACCTGTTTCAGAAGATTAACAAATTGATAAGAATAAGGATTAGCTTCATCAGCTGTAAATGACTCTCTGGACTGTTCAATCCATAAACCGCAGGATTGATAATCAGGAAAATATGTATCTCCTTGAACCTCAAAATCAATAAAAGTTAGGTAAAGCCGATGGGATAGAGGTAAAAAATGCTGGTAAATAGTACCACCACCTATAATCATTACTTCGAGCTCTGTTATTCCCTCTGATTCACTATAACTTTTTGCCTCTTCGATAGCTTGTTCACAGCTATTTACGACAGTAGCATCAGGTAGAGCAAAAGCAGGATCTGAGCTCACTACAATATTTAACCGCCCAGGTAATGCTTTACCAATCGACTCATAGGTTTTTCTACCCATAACAATAGGCTTGCCTAGAGTAACCTTTTTAAAATGCTTTAAGTCTGCAGGAAGGTGCCAAGGCATAGTGTTTTTTGAACCTATTACTCGATTATTGGCCATAGCAGCAATCATTGAAATTTGTATCATTAAGTATTTTACACTTTTAGGATTAATCAAAGTTTAAGGGGTAACTTAGCCTACCCCCATCAATCATAGGTTATGAAACGAGTTATTCTTTAGTGTAAATAACCTCAAAGTCATCATCGCCTTCAAAATCATCATCGTCATCATCATCAAAATCGCCATCTTCCATAGCATACCCTTCATCAAATGAGTCTTTCTGCGGGGTATCCCATTTAAAGCCATCTTCGTGTGCAATTGGCTCTTCTATCTCTTCTGGTAAGGCATCAATAAAGTCCATAGTTTGATGACATAACTCTTGAGTACCGAGTTTTTGAAAGGCAGAAATTTGATAGTAATCTCCTTCCCAGCCAATTGCTTCAGCAACTCGCTTACATTCGGCTACTGTTTCTTCCTCAAGCATTAGATCGACTTTATTAAAGACTAACCATCGAGGTTTTGCAGCCAATTTCGGGCTATACTTTTCTAACTCAGCAACAATAGCCTTAGCGTTATCAACAGGATCAGTACCGTTTGCTGGCATCAAATCAACCAAGTGTAATAACACCCTACAACGTTCTAGATGTTTCAGAAACTGAATACCTAGACCAGCGCCCTCAGCTGCACCTTCAATTAACCCTGGAATATCAGCAATCACAAAACTACGCATCGCATCCAAACGCACAACACCTAGGTTAGGCACCAAGGTAGTGAAAGGGTAGTCTGCTACCTTAGGTTTAGCTGCTGAAACACTGCGGATAAACGTCGACTTACCAGCATTTGGCATACCAAGTAAACCAACATCGGCCAACAGCATTAACTCTAATCTTAAGTTTCTGATTTCGCCTGGTGTACCATTTGTTTTTTGTCTAGGGGCTCGGTTAGTACTGGTTTTAAAGCGCGCATTACCTAAACCATGATAACCACCTTGCGCAACTTTCATTTTCTGCAAGTGTTTGGTCAAGTCACCTAAGACTTCCCCAGTATCACTATCGGTCGCACGTGTACCTACGGGCACTTTAACTTCTAAATCAGAGCCGCCTCTGCCAGTACAATTAGCACTTTGACCGTTTTTACCTCGCTCTGCACGATGAAAGCGCTCAAAACGGTAATCAATCAAGGTATTCAAGTTTTCGTCTGCAACTAAATAGACACTACCACCATCACCGCCGTCGCCACCATCAGGGCCGCCATCAGGGACATATTTTTCTCGGCGAAAACCCACTACGCCATTGCCACCATCTCCAGCTTCAACGCGGATATCAGCTTCATCTACAAATTTCATGACTTACTTAACACCTTGATAATCAAACAACCTAATACCAGTATAACCTGTGAAACTTTAAAGTAAGTTGCATACAATTCATACAGTTCAAATAAAAAACCCCGCATAAAGCGGGGCTTTTAAAAATAATACACTGATTACTTATTCAGCAACAATGCTCACAAATTTGCGATTTTTTGGACCTTTAACTTCGAATTGAACTTTACCATCAGATAAAGCAAATAAAGTGTGGTCTTTACCGATACCCATATTGTTACCAGCGTGGAATTTAGTACCACGTTGACGAACAATAATGTTACCAGCTAATACAGATTCACCACCGTAACGCTTAACACCTAAACGTTTACTTTCTGAATCACGGCCGTTGTTAGTACTACCACCAGCTTTTTTATGTGCCATTTGTAATTACTCCTATTAAGCGCTAATGCCAGTGATTTTCACTTCCGTGAACCACTGACGGTGACCCATTTGGGTACGTGAATGCTTACGACGACGGAACTTAACGATTTTTACTTTTTCGCCACGTCCATGAGTTACTACTTCAGCAGTAACCTTTCCACCATTAACAAAAGGTGTACCAATCTTTATATCGTCACCATTGCTCACCATTAAAATATCATCGAATTCAACTGACTCACCAGGAGCCACTTCGATTTTTTCTAGGCGAACGGTTTGGCCTTCAGCCACACGGTGTTGTTTGCCACCACTTTGGAAAACCGCGTACATAATTAAACTCCGCTCTGTGTCTCTTGACACTATATATTCAAAAACAGGGCGCGAATTGTACGTGAACAGGTATCACCAAGCAAGCCCATTTTTTATTTAATTTGGTTAAATAACAATCGTTTTACGTTTCCTCTGCATTATTGTGACATATATGTTCAAGTGTGACTGGATACCCTACTAAAATTCTGTAAAATCCGTTTGCGAATTTAACCGTATGGATACTTAAGCTCAATCAAAAAGTGAATGCATGAAACTAGAAGATATCAATAACCTAGCGCATCAAGATATGATGGCTGTAAATGAATTAATTCAACAGCAAGTCAACTCTGATGTTTCACTGATCAATCAACTTGGTTTCTACATAGTTAACAGTGGTGGTAAACGCCTACGTCCTTTAATAACTGTGCTTGCAGCAAATGCAGTAAATAGCCCTAATCAACAACACCACGTGCTTGCTACCATAATAGAATTTATTCATACCGCTACCTTATTGCATGACGACGTGGTTGACGAGTCGACTATGCGCCGAGGTAAAGAAACAGCCAATGCCGTATTCGGCAATCAGGCAAGTGTACTGGTAGGAGACTTTTTATATACTCGCTCTTTTCAGATGATGGTAAGTTTAAAACGTATACGTGTAATGGAAATTTTATCTGACGCCACTAATGTGATATCTGAAGGTGAAGTCTTGCAGTTAATGAATTGTAACGATCCAGACACCACAGAAGAAAGTTACATGCAGGTAATTTACAGTAAAACAGCTCGATTGTTTGAAGCAGCAACGTTATTGGCCGCAGTGCTTGCCGACCAGCCACAAGAAATAGAAGTCGCAATGCAAAACTATGGTAAATATTTAGGTACGGCCTTTCAACTTATAGATGATGTACTCGACTATGATGCCGACCCTGATGAAATGGGTAAAAATGTTGGTGATGATCTAGCGGAGGGTAAACCAACCTTGCCATTGTTACACGCAATGTGGAATGGCAACGAAGCGCAAGCCAGTATGATAAAACAAGCCATTGAAACTGGTGATGGTATGCAACACTTTGATGAAATAATGGCGGCAATGCAACAAGCGGGCTCTTTAGAATATACTAAAAAATTGGCAGTAGAAGCATCACAGCAAGCTATTAATGCTTTAAAACCTGTTCAAGATTCTAACTATAAAGAAGCGTTGATAGGCCTAGCTAAAATATCAGTACAGCGGTCAGCTTAACTACAGCTAACCGCTAACAAATTCAATTTCATATTTTACTTCGTTACTTGTTACTTAATTTGACCTTGCCGCTAACAGTAGATATATCTACTTCGCTATGACCACCGTTTACTGAAAACTCTAACCAACGGCTTGGGCCATATTTAGCTTTCTGCATTTTATCATCTGATAACAAATTAGTAATAGACCCACCAGCGTGAGCTTGAATATCAAACCTTGCAGAAACTTCTTTTTGAAAATTCAAATTAATCCCGCCACCAACAGAATAGGCTTCTACATCACCATTTTTTAGTAATGTTAAATAAGCATCAATATCTCCATTTACAGTAACAGCGTCCAACTGTCGTATATTGCCCAATAACAAGTCAATATCTCCATTAACCGTTTCAACATTGATTTCACGACTGCTACTTTTCACTTTAATATCGCCGTTTACCGTCTCATATCGATCTTGATTACCATCCGATTTTGAAGAATCAATATCACCATTAACCGTTTCAATTTTCACATCTCCAGCCAATTCTTTAGCTGTAATATCTCCATTGACAGATTCTAAATGAATACGACCAGCCAATTTTTGACTATTTATATCTCCGTTCACTGTACTAATATTTGCCCCCCCATTGAATCCAACAGCCTCTACATCAGCATTTACTGCGTCGTAATGTATTTTGCTTCCAAGAGGTACATAAATCTCAAGGATATCCTCGTCTTTAGCTCCCCAGTTTTTCCAACTTGAGTTTTGTTTTACTCTTACCTCTATCATTACTTCATCATTGTCATGTATAAAAATAAACTCTTTAGTTTTATCACCTAGGGTACCCAGTACTCTCACTTTATTTTTATCCCACCCTTTTATGGCAGCCTCACCATTAATATGCTCAATTTTTATGAAGACATCCTCATCGACCTCAACAGTCCGATCTACCTTCTCCCCTGCAAAGATTGCAAAGCCAACACAGGACAGTAGTAAACTTACAAATAATTTTTTCACTTATTACTCCTTAAACCAAATGGCCTAAATTTGAGTCCACTTAGGCGAATGTACTCGCTCAATAAGACTAATTTGTTGTTGATGCACGCTTTGTAACATCTTTAATAGCGCCATATTATTTGGGTCGTTTTCTAACGCCAATTTAATCGCATTTGCCGCATCATCTAACTCTGCAAGTTGGCCTTGCCAATTCTCTGTCAACGCAGGTTGGCTTTGTAATGTTACTAGCAGTTCGTGTTTTTGTTGTTCGTGTTGTGCGCTTAACGAAGCAACCAAATCATCTCCAGTTAACAGCTCAACCTGTGGGCTAAACGTCAACCATCCAACTAAACCTAAAAACGCTACACCTGCTACCCACTGAAACTGTTTTCGTCCACCATTGGTTTTAAGTAAATCGCTTTCATGGGTATCTTTAGAAATAGCTAACTCAATACCGGTCCATAAGTCTCTTTCGGGTTGCTTCTCTTTTTTAAGAGCATTAATTTGTTCCCCGAGGCTTTTCTCAAAATTAGCGTTATTCATTGCTCATCCACTCCTTTAGCAGTTGCTTAGCCCGATGAAACTGGGATTTACTCGAACCAACTGCCATATCAGTCATTGCTGCTATCTCTTCGTGGCGATAGCCTTCAATAGCATGTAATACAAATACAATTCGCGCTCGCTCAGGAAGCCTAACGACATAACTTTCTAAGTCCACACTTGCGCTTGACCCTTGAGCCTCTTCATTCATCGCTGCTGAATCTTCGATGTTAAACATCTTTTGTAACCAGCCTTTTTGCCTACGAATATAAGAAATCGTGACATTAGACGTCACTGTATGTAACCAAGTAGAAAACTTACTTTGCCCTCTAAAGTTTCCTACTTTTCTCCACAACTGGATGAAGACCTCTTGGGCTGCATCTTCGGCCAAGGTTTTTTCACCGGTTAGTCGATAACATAACCCATACACTTGCCCAATATATTGGGAATATAAAGTGTTATAAGCCTGTTTGTCGCCGTTCTGCACCGCCTTAATTAAGTCTGCCTCACTTTTAGAGGCGAACTTATGTTCGGCAGCAACAACGTTTCCTTGGTTAGTCAATGTAAGGTATTACTCTTGTTTAGTTGATAGATTAGTCGCAGAGTAAAGTGTAAAAGTTTAAAACGCCAAATAAAAAAATACGCTAATATTCTAGAGCACTCGATTTTGCAACTAACGATTGAACTCGTCACTTACTCTCTATAAAACTTAAGGTAGGCATAGTCATGGAACAAAACTTATTAATAAGACCAGTAAAACCTTGGAGCAGTGGAAAACTTTATTGACAACACAATCCTTTAGCAAACATGGAGAGTATATGAGCTTCTTGAAAAAAGAACTTAATGTTACCCATGGCTTTGCAAACTTAATTATCCTGAAATATCGTGCAGTTGATCCAGCCTAATTCAGAACTGAGGATTTAATTACTAACCAATATTTAGGAAAAAACAATCTAAAAGCTGTCTTCAACCAGACAATACAAGAATTTGGACTTGATGTGACCGTCGCCCCTAAAAAGTCAGCGGTCAGCTATAAGATGAAACGGCAATTTGCTTTCATTAAACCCAGCACTAAAACATGGATAGGACTCGGCTTAAAGTTTAATGACAAAGCACATACACAAAGATTAGAAACATCGGGACCATTTGGGACGATGTGCACGCACCGAGTTCAAATAACTGATGTAAAACAGATAGACGATGAACTCGTAAACTAGCTTAAAGACGCCAACGAAGAGGCAAAATAAAGAGTGATTCAAGAGACTCAACTTTAAGCCCAATCTACATTAATTATTTAAAATAAGGGTACTAATGAAAGTAATTGGTTTATATAAGGCACAACTTAAAAGAATCGGGCCTAAAAGTGAATTAACGGGGATCTACAAATATCCTACCGCTTCTGCAATCGTCAATAAGTTAGGTATTGAAGGTGATATACAGGTAGATAAACGGTTTCATGGTGGCCCCGAAAGAGCTTTGCACCAATACGCCCTAAGTAATTATGAAAAAATAATAAAGCACTACCCATTATTATATAGAAAAGCCAATATCGGCTCTATGGGCGAAAATATCAGTATAAATATCATGAACGAGACAAATGTTTGTATTGGCGATACATACCAAATTGGCACGGTCACTATACAAGTATCCGGCCCTAGAATGCCTTGTTTTAAAATTTCCGAAAAATTCAGTACGCCTGGATTAGATAAATTTGTCGCTAAGCATGGTATTCACGGTTGGTATTACCGTGTATTGAAAGAAGGCGCGTTTTCAATTGATGACGACGTTTTACTTGTCTCCAGAGTGAACCCTAATGTGAGTATTGCAACGTTCTTAAAAGTAGTGCAAGGCAAAACATCAGCTGAAGACATCATAAAGGATGCAATAAATGCCGTAGGATTAGATCCCGAGTGGAAAGAAAAACTTGAAAAGAAACATCAATAATTCATGAATATCAGACATAAAAAAACACCGCTAAATTGGCGGTGTTTTTATAAGTGTTACAACAAGTAGCAATTAAGCTTCTTGAATGATAACCAACTTGATAACAGCACTAACGTCTGTGTGAATTTGCAAATCGATATCGAATTCGCCAGTTTCACGTAAAGTACCTACAGGTAATTTAACTTCAGATTTAGTTACTTCAACACCAGCAGCAGTAATTGCATCAGCAATGTCGCGAGTACCGACAGAACCAAACAATTTACCTTCATCACCAGCAGGAGAAGCAATAGTCACTTCACCTAAAGCAGTGATTTTATCTGCACGAGCTTGTGCTGCAGCATGTTTGTCAGCGATTTTCGCTTCCAACTCAGCACGACGCTGTTCAAATTTCTCTACATTTACTTTAGTAGCGGGAACTGCTTTACCTTGTGGAAACAAGAAGTTACGCGCGTAACCTGATTTTACAGTGACTTTGTCACCCAAGCCGCCTAGGTTAGCGATCTTGTCTAATAGTATAATATCCATCTCTGCTACCTACGATTACTTGTGAGAATCAGTATATGGAAGCAACGCCAAGAAGCGCGCACGCTTGATAGCAGTTGACAACTGACGCTGATACTTTGCGCTAGTTCCAGTGATACGGCTAGGTACAATTTTACCACTTTCAGTGATGTAATTTTTTAACATAGCGATGTCTTTATAATCGATTTCAGCAGCACCTTCTGCAGAAAAACGACAAAACTTACGACGTCTAAAAAAACGAGCCATTATGCGTCTCCTTTTTCTTCTGCAGCTGGAGCTTCTGTAGCAGGAGCAGCGGCAGCAGGTTTGTCATATGATTTTTCTTCACGCTTTTCACGACGTTCTTCTTTAGCCATAGGCGACTGTTCAGTAACAGCAGCTTTGGTACGCATAACAAGGTTACGCAAAACAACATCATTAAAACGGAAAGCAGTCTCTAGTTCTTCAACAGCTTCTGCAGTTGCTTCAGCGTTGATCAAAACATAGTGTGCTTTGTGAAGTTTATCGATAGGGTAAGCCAACTGGCGACGGCCCCAATCTTCTAAACGGTGAATTTGACCACCCTCTTGGGTAAGAATTCCGGTATAACGCTCGATCATACCTGGAACTTGTTCACTCTGGTCAGGGTGAACCATGAATACGATTTCGTAATGACGCATCATATTGCTCCTCACGGTTGTAGTCTCGATAGCACAGTCAAGCTATATAGAGACAAGGAACTGAAAGTTAGTGACTGTTTTAAGCGGCGCGGATTGTATATAAATCGGGCGTTGGATACAAGGTTTATTTGTATCACAGCCATGACTATCACTATTTTTGAAGTTTCAGTCTAAAATTTTAACTCCCTATCATTGATATTTACGACTTTAAAAGTCGCAGCAGATACAGACCGCACTCCTTAATTACCTATTACTTTAAAACTTCATCAAAATAACGTAGCCAGTTTAGGCCTAATATCTTTTCAATATCCCCAGTACTATAGCCTCGCTTATCAAGGGCTTTGGCAACATTCAAAAACCTTTCTGGTTCGTCTAGTTCAGGGATCCATGCAGGCCACTGAACTTTATAAGAAGGTTTAAAGCGGGTTAGCCTCGGGGTATACCAATTTTCTTTAGTCGCCCCGGTTGCTTCGAGTCCTTGAATAGCGAAATCCGAAGCGACACCTACGTGGTCAATCCCTCCCACTTTAACGGCATGATCTATGTGGTCAATATAGGTTTCCAAGGTAGTCTCTTTTCTTACCTTTGGGCCTAACATATAACCCAATGAAATAATTCCAACCACTCCGCCTTTGTCCGCTAATGCCTTAATTTGCTTATCTGTTTTAGCTCGGGGGTGATTTCTGTGAAGCGCTTCGCACATTGTATGATTGCATGAAGCCGGAGCTTTACTAAAATGAATCCCGTCGTCAGTGGTTTTTGGCCCGCAATGCGATAAATCAACAATAATACCTAGTTCATTCATTCTCTCTACCGCTTCTATTCCGAAATCGGAAAGCCCAGAGTTGGTTCTTTCAGTAGAGCCATCTCCTAGCAAGTTTCGCTGGTTATAAGTTAACTGAATCCATCTGGTGCCTTTTTCATAAAGAAGATTTATGTTGTCGATAGACCTTTCAATCATGGTTGAGTTTTGGAAGCCAAACAATACCGCGGTTTTATTTTCTTTTTTTGCCTTAATAAAATCTGCTGCAGTTGTTGCTAAAAGTAATTTATCTGGATTGTCCTCAATTCTTTGATGCCACTCATTTATAGAGTTTAAAGCAAGTTTTAGGTTGTAAGACGTAAGTGAAGTAGCGAACCCTGTATACCCAGATTTGGGCAATGCCTCAAAAGAATCTTGATTCCAGCCCTTTGGTATAACTAATCCATCAATAACTATCGATTTTTTGAATAGCTCTTCTATGTGTTTTTGATTTGAAGAATCAACACCTGATAAGGCATTTCCTGCAGAGCTTGCGAAAACATTGCTTATCTGACTTTGGGCAAGTGCACCTATGGATAACATTTTTAAAATACTTCTACGTTCATTATTCATTGTTTACTTCATATCCCATCTATTTAATTTAAAAATTAGGTAACCCATAAACTATATGCACACGTCAAATTGTTGATAAATTAACGGTTTCAGTAACAACATTTGCGCAAACCTTCTGCAGTAAATGAATATTAAGAATTACAATTTTTCGAAAATATACTTTGTACCCCTGCCCATTCAGTTGTTAGACACTTTAGCTTTAGAAATCCCCCCCTTGTCATAGAATAAATTTTTATCATTGTCACTTACTATTATGATTGATTTTGATTACGGAGGGGGGATAAACAGGTTTCAAGTGTCAATGCATTATAATTTACTAAATTGATGTGTATTAGTTTTGTTAAAGTCTTTTGACTAAATACTCAGAACGGCTACCTGTCACCTAAAAATAATAAGAGGCTATTTGTGAAATTTTTGTTGAAAAATAAACTGACTTTATTAGTAACTAAATTAGTTCTAATACTCATACCACTAGGATTAGTTGGTTGTGCTAATGATTCTAAAGAAAAGGCTTGGCAAAACATTAACGAAGAGTCTTCATTTCAAATTTATAGGAGACAGTCACTTATAGGTGAAGAGGCTTACAAGATAATTTCTGATCAAGAAAAAATAATTGTTACGTCCTTACAAGGAGAAAATGAAAGAGGTCGAGTATCTGGAACCGTTAGCGAGCTATATCTTACTAATACACTTGAGCCCTTATTTTATTCAAGTAAAAGAGTGAGAGGAGAGCAAAGCCAGCCTATATTTATTTTCAATGGAAAGTCTGAATCAGTCACTTTTACTGAGAAAAATTTTGACTCAGTTACAGTTAAGAAACCCGAGTTGTTTTTTCCTGTTCATAGCAACATTTCCGCGGCTGCAGAGATGATGTTGTATCACTACTTTTTAGAAAACGGCAAACCTAAAACTATTCAAACATTTCCCCGAGGTGAGGTTTCCGTCACGTTTTCAAAGCAAGATGAAGTGGTTATTAATGGCAAAAAGGAAATGCTCGATAGATATGTTGTTACAGGAATAAATTGGGGAGGCAGAACAATATGGTTAAACCAACAAGGCGATTTGGTGGCGCTGGTAAAAGCCAACACTCAAATCAGAGAGATGGTACGCAAAGGGTATGAAGATGCTTTACAGACTTTCATTGATGGAAATGTAGAAGAGCAAATCAAGCAATTAGTGGCATACACTAAAGAAACTAAGACAGAAGCAGCTCCATTAACTGCATTAGTTGGTGCGGATATAGTTACCGGCCTTAATGAAGACGTCATGAAAGACATGACTTTAATTTATCAAGGCAAAAAAATAATCGATATTGGCAAACGCAACCAAGTAGTCATTCCCAGTAATGCTAAAACGATAAACCTAGAGGGTAAAACTTTAATTCCAGGGCTTTGGGATATGCATGCTCATTCGAATCAAGTTCAGTGGGCGCCAGCATATTTAGCCGCGGGAGTAACAACCATACGTGACAACGGCAATGAAGTAGAATTTGCGACTGCATTTAGAGATGCTGTTGCCGGAGGCCTTGTTGGACCAGATATATTACTAGCAGGGATGACAGATGGAGCTGGTAAGAGAGGGAATGGCGTGATTAGAGCTAGATCACCTGAAGAGGCTCGAAGTGTTGCCCGAATGTACCACTCAAAAGGGTACAAGCAGATAAAAATATATAGCTCAATGGATCCAGATATAGCAAAAATATTGATAGATGAAGCTAAGAAATTAGGCTTGACTATTACCGGACATATTCCAACCAAAATGCCAAGTATTCGCGCTGGAGTTGAGATGGGAATGAATCACTTAAGTCATCATAGTATCTTTTTGAAAATTCTTTACCCAGACAGAGAACTGTCATCATTAAAAAGGCCTTATCTGGTAGACAATGAGTTTACAGAAGAAGATCTCGCCAGTGCCACTGAGTTCTTGTTAGAACATAATGTCGCCCTTGAGCCAACGGTTGCCTTAGATGTGGCGAGGACAATGGAATGGGGGGCAAAAATTGAAGAGTTAGAACCAGATGCTTATAGGATTGCTTATGAACTATGGGAAAGCAAACGCCTTAGAAGCGGTCTTTCTCCAGAAGCAACTGAAAAAGGGATTGAGAATTATAAGATCGCCATGGATATAATTGGGCATTTCCATCGTGCTGGGATTCCTATAATTGCAGGCACGGATAACGTCGTACCCGTTTTTAGTCTTTGGCTTGAGCTAGAGTCATTTCATAAATTTGCTAAAATGTCAGCATTAGACACTATCCGAGCCGCGACTATTGTTCCTGCACAATTGATGGGAATGGATAAACTGACGGGTACCCTAGAAGTAGGAAAAGAGGCAGATATAGCAATACTAGACAAAAATCCACTAGATAAGATTGAAAATTTGCGTTCAGTATCTGCTGTTATAACCAATGGAAATTACTATCAAAGTAAGCCTCTTTTTAAAGCGGCAGATTTTAAACCTACAAGGTAATAAACCTAAAAAGGTAAGTTAATTCTTGTTAACTTACCTTTTTCATTTTTGTATTCACATCTAATTTTAAATTTCTAACCTTAGTTATTTTCTTCTCGTCACGTTAAAAATCATTCAGCGTCTTTAGAATAATTATTTGTGGGGGGATCTTAAGCCTAGAGTGTCTATTATTCTGAACTACTTCAATTGTGTTTGATTACGAATACATTGAGGTTAATTATAAAACAATGAAAGGATAGCCCATGAGAAACTCAAAATTTTTAAAGTCCCTAATTACAGGAACTTTTATTACTATTATAGGGCTCAGCGGTAGTGTTAACGCTCAACAAAAATATGACCCAGAAGCACGATTGAAAGAACTGAAAATAACATTACCTCCAGCGCCAAATCCAGTTGCGAATTACGTAAATGGGGTGAGGACAGGCGACTTAATCTTTCTTGCAGGCAAAGGGCCTTACTACCCAGATGGCAAAGAACTGAGAGGGAAAGTAGGAAAAGATGTGTCAATCGAACAAGCATACGAAGGTGCTCGCCAAACCGCCATCAATCAAATGGCGGTATTGAAAGAAATGTTAGGTGACTTGGACAAGGTGGTTCGCGTGGTGAAGGTTTTAGGAATGGTTAACTGTGAACCCGACTTTATTCAACAACCCGCGGTAATTAATGGCTTTTCGGATCTCATAGTAGAAGTGTTTGGCGAAAAGGGAAAGCACGCCCGGGCAGCAGTAGGAATGGCTACATTGCCTCGTGGCCAATCTGTTGAAATTGAAATGATTGTAGAAGTGAGAGATTAAGTATGAAAGTTAATAATCTATTTCACCGTTTTATTTTCTCTTTCGCATTGGTATTTATAACAAGTGCTGGGGCAGTTGAAGAAAAGACAAATACCCCCTCGTTAGAGATGACTTACTTAGGGACTGCTGGATGGATTATTAAGGATGGAGATATTACCGTTCTTCTTGATCCTTATGTATCTCGCTTGCAGCTTAAAGGTCGCGAGCTTGATGGAGATAACCGTAAAGTTTATTCAGGTGACGATGTAGGCCCAATAGATAAGACGCAGGTAGACAAACTTATTACTGATGCTGACTATATATTAATACATCACAGTCACCATGACCACTTAGGCGACGTGCCCTATATTGCAAAAAAGACCGGAGCCAGAATAATAGGCACAGAGACAACACAAAGGATCTTGTTAGCTTATGGAGTACCAAAAGAGCAAATATATGTGGTTGTCGGAGGAGAAGATTATCAATTTGATAACTTTTCTGTGCGTGTTATGCCGTCAATTCACTCTGCTCTAAACAATAAGCTATATCATGATTCAAGCAGGTATGATGGTAATACTGAATTGAAAGCCCCACTTACAATAAATCAATTTGTAGAAGGTGGTTCACTTATGTTTCTCGCAAGGTTCAAGAATAAAACAGTGTTAACTATGGGCTCAATGAACTTCTTACAGCGTGAAATGACAGACCTAACCCCTGATATTCTGTTAGCAGGAGTGAATGGTTCTAGACTAAATATTTACAATTACGATGAGCGACTAATCGAGTTAACTGGGAAGCCCCCTGTTGTGATCCCTACCCATTGGGACTCCTTTAGTTGGCCTTATGGGGTTTCCCAAGAGGTAAATGTGAATAAAAAACTCATTCCATTTAGAGAAAATGTTCTCAAAGTCGCACCTAAAACTGATGTTATTTTCCCGATACACTTAAAAACGATAGTTATAGACTAATCAACAGGATATTTTATGAACTTAAATAGACTCAATCTAGGTTTGGTATTTCTAGCCAGTACGTTAAATTTACTATCTTTCTATAGCAGTGCTGCAGACAGTAAAATTAGCTATCCTAAAAGAGGAGGGGCATACCCCATTTCTGTGGAAAACTTTTTCACCGGCGGCGTAGCTTTAGGTGACTTAGACAATGATGGGGATATTGACTTAGTTGAGTCTAATGGCCGTCATTGGGCACAGGCAAACTATGTTTATTTAAATGCTGATAATAGAGGGTTTAGTAGTAGAGTTAAGCTCGGAGATATCGACACGACATCCTATAGAGCAATTCTAGCAGACATTGACTCTGATGGTGATTTAGACATTATTCAACCCAATGATAGGCTTGAAAATCAGATATATTTTAATGACGGCAGTGGCAATTTCAACGTTATTAAAAGCTTCGGCAGTGTTCACTCAGCCACTCGAAGTATTACCGTCGCAGATATAGATGGGGATAATGATTTAGATGTTCTAGAAAATTGTAGAGGTACACCCAATCTTATTTTCTTAAATGATGGTAAAGGTAATTTATCTTCAAGATCTAAAAATAATGAACAATTGACCTATGGTAATTTAAAGGATAGAACACTGGCGGTTGTGGTTCATGATATGAATAACGATGGTTTTGTTGATCTAGTCCAAGCTAATCGAAACGGCGACCAAAATAAAATATTGCTAAACGATGGAAGTTTAAATTTCGTTAAATCCATAGACTTTGGATCTGGTGAAGATGATACCCGAGGTGTCGCGGTTGCCGACATGAATAATGACGGTTTACCGGATATTGTGACGGCTAACATTGGTGAAAAAAATACTGTAATTTTAAATAAAGGGAATGGGAACTTTACGATTTCTCAGTCTTTTAGTTATGAAAAAAGCAGGAGTTATGCGGTTTTAATTCACGATCTCGATAAGGATGGGGACAGTGACGTGGTTATCGCTAATGACTTAGATTACAACCAAGTATTTTTGAACGACGGCTCAGGAAAACTAACATTACTTGCAGAAATTGGCGAAAAAGAAGATAAAACCTATGCACTTGCCGTAGGAGATATTAATGGCGATTCGCTTCCAGATATCGTTGCAGGTAATTCAGGTTCGGCTAATTATATGTATCGCCAAAAGTTAGTAACATCAAAGAAATAAACTGCTACTTCCCTTGCTATTGCCACCTCAAAATGGGACCTAAACCTGTATTTAGATCCCATTTTGTATCTATCTTCTACTCCTGTCCTTTCACCTAACGTAGAATAGAACACCTGAATTCAAATAATCTGTATAAGTGTCTTTACACACCTTACTTTTTAAATATTTGGCAACTAGCCCCAAATATGAGGCACCCAATAAATTGATAATAATGTCAGTAACAACACTCCGATAATATTCATAAGGATGCCTGCTTTAGCCATTTGAGGTATTTTAATAAAGCCTGACGAAAAAACGATAGCGTTAGGTGGTGTTGCAACAGGTAACATAAAGGCACAACTTGCTGCCATGGCAATTGGCACACAAAGCATTAGCGGATCGATGCCAGCTTCTATAGCAATTGCTCCCATAATCGGTAATAGAGTCGCGGTTGTTGCTAAGTTACTAGTTAACTCTGTAAGAAGCACAACTAAAAGTACTGACGCTAAGACCAACATAGAAACCCCCAATGTGCCTAGAGGAGCTAAACTATGACCTAACCATAACGCCAAACCACTATCGGCAACAGCTGCAGCCAAGGATAAACCGCCACCAAACAAGAGCAACACTCCCCACGGTAACCTTCCTGCTTCGTGCCAAGTCATAAGCTGTGGTTGATGTCTATTACCACTAGGAATGATAAATAAGAGTATGGCAGCAGCCATCACAATTCCTGGGTCAGATAGTCCCGGAATATCCCAAAAAATAGCGATTGGCTTTCGCAGCATCCAAGCGACGACAACCACTGAAAATATTATGGCCACACGTTTTTCTGCTAAAGTCATTGGTCCAAGCTCATCTCTAAGCTTTTGTAAGTAAGCCGAGGTTTCTTTGCTTTCTGGAATATTTACTGGATATAAGAGTTTAGTTAAGGTTAGCCAAGCAATAGGTAGCAATATCATTGACACTGGAAGACCAACAGCCATCCACTCCAAAAAGCTAATTTCATAGTCATAATTTTCATTCATAAATCCAACCAACAACGCATTAGGTGGCGTGCCTACCAAAGTAGCAAGACCACCTATAGTTGCTGAGTACGCTAACCCGAGTAGCATAGCAATCTGAAAATTACTTTTTTGTTTTTCAGTTAGGTCAGGCTGATTGTCGAGTATCGTTCCCACCACAGATAGCGCGATAGGCAAAAGCATCAAGGTCGTACTTGTGTTTGTCATCCACATAGATAAAAACGCGCTAGCTAGCATAAAACCACCAATAAGCTTTACGCCATCGGTTCCAGTTAAAGATAAAAGAAACAAAGCAACCCTACGATGCAAATTCCACCTTTCAACGGCTAATGCCAATAAAAAACCGCCTAAGTATAAGTAAATAATAGGGTTGGAGTAAGGTTCCGCCGCCTCTCTTAAAGACTTGATACCAAGAGGTTCAAATACAACTATTGGAAGACAAGCAGTAACTGATACAGGTAATGCTTCTGTCGCCCACCATGCTGCCATCCACAGACTTATAGCTGCAGTTTTCCAAGCCACGGGATCCATTATGGTTTGAGAGCCTGAAAACAACATCATTAACGCAAATAATGCTGGGCCAAGGGCTAATCCAACATTTTGATAGGTAGGCCGCTCTTCGGTTATTGCTGATGCTTGTGGATTACTATTCATAATTCTATATTTCTCTGCTTGAACCCTGTTTTACGAAGTTACTCATCTATTAACCTTTACCTTTAATAGCACTATCTTATCTAAACGAATCACATAGGCCGCACATTGACTATTTAGAGCAAATATTACTTCTCTGATATAATTTGACACTTGCATATCAGTTATTCCCCATTACTCTGTAATTTTTTACTTCTTAATATATATCTGCCAGGGCGATACTCGTTTGCTTGAATACCTTGCTTTTGCAACATATCAATAAATGTTTTCGCGTCACCAGTTTCTATGGTTCCACTAAGATAAACATTGGGTAAATTGGTTGAAGCGATTAGAAACCCCCCTTCAACATATCTGCTGAACTCTTCAACAGCTAGGGAGAGAGGGACCTGCTTCCAAACCAGAACCCCTTTGGTCCACGTAGGCTTTGTATTTAGATTGGGTCCCTGTTGTTCTGGATACACTTGCCCTGCGACTAACTCAAACCCTTTACCTTCAATAACGTGATTAGCTTTATAGTCATACTCTGAAAGAATGGCTTTGGCGACGGGTGGAATAACCTCTATCTGACCTGAGTATACTTGGATTTTTTTTGATGAAGGCAAATCTGCTATATGAAAAGTAGTATGTGTTGAATGAATACTCCCGAAACTAGTATTAACATTGAAGGGACGCGCGTCATTTGAAACATCAAAAATAGCTTCACCTTTTAATAGTGTTAGTTGACGAATGTCATCAGTCATGCGTACTTCTATAAGACTATCAGTGTTCAGAGTAACGGTGGATTGATCAGAAAGCGTTATGGTTTTTTGCTCTCCTTTTACCGTAAAGTAAACATCGGGTTTTGGTTCAAAGAATATAAGTGCTAAAAATCCAATTATTAAGAAACATAAGGTCGCTTTAATACTCCAACCTGGTGCACTCCCCCTTGCACCTATTGTAGATTCAATTGTTAGTGTTTTAGCTTGAAATAAAGGAATAATATCTTCGTGATCTACTAGTTCTTTGAGCTCACTCAAAGTACTTAACCTAGCCCAAACCGGGGTAAGCTCTTCATAAGCTTTAGCATTTATGGGATCACTCTGGAGCCATTTAGCAAAATCACGATGGTTTTTTTTAGTTACTTCTTCTGAGTCTAATCGGGCAATCCATAGTGCTGCTTCATCAAGCTTGTCGTCTGGGATGTTATCTACAACCCATTCGTGTATTGTCATGAAGCCGTTTTCTTGATCGTCGTTTCGGTATCGCTACCTTTCTTAATAGACTTAAATAGTAGGTGTGTGTAGCGAACTCCTTTGGCTAAATGCTTTTCAACGGTCCCTATAGAAACTTGTTGGCGTTCTGCGATTTCTTTATAAGAGAGCTGTTCAACATGCCGCAATATGAAAGTTTCTCGACATTTTGGAGGGAGAGTATTAATAGCTTCAAGTACCTGCTGAAGATCTTGCTGAGCTTCAATTGCGTTTTCTATATTAGTGGGCTGACCTTGTCCTTCTTGAACCTTTATGGTATCGATGGCTTTTTGCTTATTTTTATTACGTCTAAACTCATTTAACGTAATATTTTTCGCAGTACTGTACATATAAGCTTTGAGATTAATCACATTATTAATCTTATCTGTAGATTGTGCTCGTATTAACCTTTCGCAGGTATCTTGAACAACATCTTCGGCTTCAGCCGCATTTAATGACATTCCACGCAAAAACCTGAATAGTCCAGGTAACGCATCTATGATGAGTTTATCAAATTTATTATTTTTATTAAGCATGACAACTGTTTTATTTTTATACCGCAACTAGCGGACTGTTTTTCAAGCAAGGACTCTAAGCGCAGTATTTTTACTGGATATTAAAAGTA
Organism: Paraglaciecola sp.; assembly: GCF_039943935.1. Taxonomy (GTDB): domain Bacteria; phylum Pseudomonadota; class Gammaproteobacteria; order Enterobacterales; family Alteromonadaceae; genus Paraglaciecola. The sequence continues at coordinate 242,330 of NZ_JBDUZQ010000001.1, read as the reverse complement.
AATTCAAGAACAACTTTAAAATTAAAATCAAATTCAATGCAAACAAAAATTTATAATATATTTTTTTATAGGTGGGGGGTAAGCCTTTCACATGTGTCTTACTTATGCATGTTAATTGAATTTTTATGCACTTACTGATGCATATAAAACCTTTCAACTGTTTAGGTTAAATAAAAATAATAAGTTCTGGAGGCACATAAAGTGGTATTTAAAAAAAGTTTACTCTGTAAAAGTATATTAGTAGGAATGTCTTTAACGGCATTTCAACTGAAAGCGGCTGAAACCTCTAATGGGGAAGAAGTTGGTAACACTGAAAAAATTGAAGTTACAGGCTCTAGAATAAAACGAACAGAATTTTCTTTACCTGTACCGGCACAATCTCTCACCATAGATGATTTAGAAGCAATCGGCGCGAACGAACTTAGCGAGGCAATCACAGAGATTCCAGCGGTAAGCCCAGGTATCACTACTGAAACATCACAAAGTAGTGCCCAAGACAGTGGCCTTTCAACCATTTCATTAAGAAACCTTGGTTCAGAGAGAACCTTGACCTTAATTGATGGTAGAAGAACCGTAGGTAATACCTCAACTGGAAGTACAGTTAGCTTATCGACTATACCTGATGCATTTGTTGAGCGAATAGAAGTCATTTCTGGAGGAGCTTCTGCGCTATACGGCTCAGATGCGGTTACTGGTGTGGTTAATATTATCACGAAGCGCAATTTTGAAGGGCTCACGTTCGACTATCGTTACGGAACGTCACAAGAGGGTGGCAATGATGAAAAAGGCATTGAAATTGCTGCTGGTGCTAATTTTAATGATAATCGCGGCAACCTGATGTTTGCTTTTGAATGGGATGAAGAAACAGCTATCTACGAAAATCAACGTAGTAAAATGATAGATCCCCGTACAATATCAACGTCTTCTGATAGTCCCGATGAGTTTTCAGAAACACTGAGTACTCATATTTTAGGAGGGCTTTTTCCGGGTAACTCTGGAACAGCAGCAGATCCAAGCAGTGATTCACAATATTGGTTCTATAATAACGGTGGTACCGGAGAGCTAACCGAAGATTTTAATCGTTCAGAAGATGGGTATTTTGCTTTAGGGCCAGAAACTGCATCAATTCCTAGAGAGCGATTTTTATTGGCAAGTCACTTAACGTTTGACTTGACTGACGACATTGAGTTTTTTGCTAATGCCCATTATTCAACGGTCTACACCTACTCAAACCGTACTCCTGATACAGCAACTTCAACTCGACTGTTTGAAGACTTTCCGCTTTATTTATCAGACGGAGTCACTCCTCACCCTTATGTTCCGCAAGGGATTTTTGATGATACTCTTGAGCTTGGTAACGACTCAATCGCTTTTCGTCGTAGATGGGCTGAGCTAGGCAATCGTTATCGTGACGCTGATAATGATACATTACGAATGTGGACAGGTTTAAGGGGATATTTTGCTGATACATGGTCATGGGAATTAAACTATGGCTATGGCGAATGGCGTCGCTCTCAAACCAAAGCCGGTGATTTACTTGTGGCAAACTACCAACAGTCAATCGATGTTGAATATGTCGACGCAACCGATACTTCATTAGGACTGCAATGTGCGAATGAGTTTGCCAGAGACTCTGGTTGTGTTGCATTAGATATCTTCGGTTTAGGTGCGGTAACAGATGAAGCTGTTGATTGGCTTAAATTAACAGATAAATTATTAGCAAAAAATGAAACAACAACAGTTAGTGGCTGGTTAACTGGGGATGTAGTTGATTTATGGGCTGGTCCGTTATCTATGGCAACAGGTTTTGATTACCGTGAAGAAAAAAGTCAAACCCGTTGGGATAACATTAGTACTTCAGGCGGAAGTACAGCGACTCAACAAGTAGACCAAACAGGGCAACAAGAAGTTACTGAAGTATTTATCGAGTTAATCATGCCGTTGGTTAAAGATACCTTCTTTGCAGACTATATTTCGGTTGAAGGCGCCTACAGGGTAAGTGATTACTCAACTGTTGGTAGCATAAACAGTTGGAAATTTGGTGGCTCATGGGTGCTAAATGATCAAGTTACATTTCGCTCTGTAGTTGCTGAAGCAAATAGAGCGCCGAACAACATCGAATTATTTAGTGTAGGGTTAGGGAGTCAAGGGGGTCTAAATGACCCTTGTGATTTAGTAACAGCTACGTCAACTCAGTCTTATTCAGATACTTGTCGACAAGATCCAAGCGTCGCCTCAATTATCGCATCAGAAGGCATATTCGAAGATGACTCTAACCAAGTGCAACAACCAACATTTGGTAATGAAGGCTTAGGTGTAGAAACGGGTAAAACCTTCACCGCCGGAGTTGTTTATTCTCCTGACTTTATTCCAAACTTAACTGTCGCACTAGATTATTATGATATTACAATCGAGAATGCGATCAGTGAAATAGAAGCAGAAGATATTTTACAACTTTGTTATTCATCAGGAGATTTTAATTCAACTGAGAGCTGTAGTATTCCAGTAAGGGATGTTACTACAGGCCAACTTACAGAAGTTTCACAAACATCTTTGAATACAGATGAGTTGAGAACCAAGGGTTATGATGCAACCTTCTCATATAACTTAGATGGTGAAGATATTGGCCTATCGGGCTCTTTTAAAGTTTCGGGTACTTATAATATCATTAAAGAATTAGAAGAAGAGTCACCTGTACCAGGTACAACTGAAACCTTCATTAATGACGAACTCGGCTTATTAGGCACTCCAGATAGAACTGGTCGATTCTCTGTTAGCTGGAGAGATGGACCCATCAAAGTATCATGGAGAACGCTACACATTGGCAGCATGTTAAACGACAATTACGCTAGAGACCGTCTTAACGCTTGTCATGAGTATAGTAACTGTAGTGATAAAATAAATCTGTTTATCAGAGACGTGACGACTCATAACTTACGTGTTTCTTATAAAATAGAAGATGTCTTGGGAGGCGATCATAATTTGTACTTCGGTATAAATAATATCACTAATGATCAAGGTCCTAATTTATTCGGCGATGGCAATGTTGGTGAAAACCATAGCTCGTTGCACGACTTAACTGGCCGATTCTTCTATGGTGGATTCAAAACTACTTTCTAACAAGTGGACGAATTTACTACTTTATTTAACATAAAGTTTAAAAGAATCTAATCGTTGATATAAAAGCCCTTTTTTAAGGGCTTTTTATTTACAAGCGGTGACGCTAACAACTTAACTAAAATACATAACGACTAACTTTCTTGCTTTAATCCTTATAAAGTTTAAACAACTCACCTTTAAAAATAATCTTGGCTGTTAAGGGATAAATCTCACGCACCACTATAAACTAACGCTTCCTATCTACCTGATACCTTCTCTTCACTTTCCCACAAGCGCCATACGACACCTGCCCCAAATGAATATGTATTTTCATCAATAAATAAAGGACTATTCTCGTTTGCCGAACCACTATGAATTGAGGTGCTAGCCCCTAAAAATACTCTCAAGTCTTCCGTCGCGTTGAAAGACACGCTCACTAACAAACGCGTACCTAAGTATCCAGCTTTAGCGTCAAACTGGTTACGTTGTTCGGTCACAAACCTTTGGTCAACTTGATAAAAGTAATCATGTAATTTTTCTGTTGCCCAAGTAGGTGAAAGACTAATAGACAACGCTGTTTTTTCGCTAAGCCAGCCCCGTTGTCTATACCTCAAATCTGGTTGAAACACATACCCTCTATGATCAATTCCAGAAAAATCAGTAGAAAATACTGCACGGGTTTGTAAGTTAAGAAATAACTCCCCTTTACCATGATTTTCAAATTCAAACTTTGATAAACGCAATTTCAATTGCGGCCCAAGTTCAAAATTAAAGTCTAAGTCCGGCATACCAGATCGTGCTTCATTATCTTTTGAGTTTGCCCCAAATGATGCAGCCAATGACAGATCTAACTCATACCAACTTTTGTCTAGCGCCACAGCTCTAGCAATAGAACCATCACCAATACGAAGGGTTTCCCCCCTGTATATAAAGTACGGTACTGGCACCACATTGGTATTACTTTGATTTGATGCAGGGTATTCAGGCGCATTAAACACTCCTATAAAGGCACCGGCTTCCCAAACAGGGCGCATCTCATCTTCTAGGATGATCTCTTCTTGAGCAACGATGTTTAAGGAAAGGAGCATCGATACTACAAATAACAGATATTGAGTAGTTACTTTCATTTTCTCTCTTATTTTTGAAGTCATATTTACTGTCCAATTTTACTAAACCCGCACTATTTTCAATTGTAGAAACAATACAATTTAGAAAAAAAAGTGCCAAGTTAAAAGGATATTGCTTTGTTATAGCAGAAATTCACCATAAATTTTCTAACAAATTTCTTTCTATACCCTTGAGATAAGAATGGCTAACCCCATCTCTGGACCCAGAACACAGTTCTAATAATAGAATTCCGGACAGTCGTTTAGCTCGACTTTTCGATTACTGCCTAATTTTGATAGGCAACAAACACCATTAACATTGGAATTTTCAGGAGATTTGAAAATGGCAATTCGTCCTTTAAACGATCGCGTGATCGTTAAGCGTCAAGAACAAGAAAGCAAATCTGCAGGTGGCATTGTGTTAACAGGCTCTGCAGCAGAAAAATCTACTCGCGGCGAAGTCGTAGCAGTAGGAAATGGTCGAGTACTAGACAACGGCGAACTTAAAGCTGTTGACGTTAAAATCGGCGATATCGTTATTTTTAACGATGGATATGGCGTAAAAACTGAAAAACTAGACGGCGAAGAAGTGCTTATCCTTGGCGAAAGCGACATCCTAGCAGTAGTTGAATAAATCCAATCCATTAACAGAATTTTAGAGGAATAATTATCATGGCAGCTAAAGAAGTTCGTTTTTCTGATGACGCTCGCGTCAAAATGCTTGCAGGCGTTAACGTACTAGCTAACGCAGTAAAAGTTACTTTAGGTCCTAAAGGCCGTAACGTAGTGTTAGACAAATCATTCGGTGCACCTACCATCACTAAAGATGGTGTATCAGTAGCCAAAGAAATCGAATTAGAAGATAAATTCGAAAATATGGGCGCTCAAATGGTTAAAGAAGTCGCGTCTAAAGCTAATGATGAAGCGGGTGACGGAACGACTACAGCTACAGTATTGGCACAAGCTATCGTAACTGAAGGCCTTAAGTCTGTAGCTGCGGGCATGAACCCAATGGATCTTAAACGCGGTATCGACAAGGCAGTTAAAGTAGCAGTTGAAGAATTAAAAGCCCTTTCTGTTCCTTGTGCAGACAGCAAAGCTATCGCACAAGTAGGAACTATCTCTGCAAACTCTGATTCAGAAGTAGGCGACCTTATCGCTGAAGCAATGGACAAAGTAGGCAAAGAAGGCGTTATCACTGTTGAAGAAGGTCAATCTCTACAAAACGAATTAGACGTTGTAGAAGGAATGCAATTCGACCGTGGTTACCTATCTCCATACTTCATGAACAACCAAGAAAACGGCACAGTTGAATTAGACAGCCCATTCATCCTTTTGGTTGACAAAAAAGTATCTAACATTCGTGAACTACTACCAACTCTAGAAGCAGTAGCAAAAGCATCTAAACCTTTATTAATCATCGCTGAAGACGTTGAAGGTGAAGCACTAGCGACACTAGTAGTGAACAACATGCGCGGTATTGTTAAAGTTGCAGCAGTTAAAGCGCCTGGTTTTGGTGATCGTCGTAAAGCAATGCTTCAAGATATTGCCACACTAACTGGTGGTACTGTAATTTCTGAAGAAATTGGTCTAGAGCTTGAAAAAGTCACCCTAGAAGACCTAGGTACAGCTAAGCGTGTTGTAATCAACAAAGACAACACAACCGTTGTTGACGGTGCAGGCGAAGAAGGCGGCATTCAAGGCCGTGTTGCTCAAATCCGTGCACAAATCGAGGAGTCTACTTCTGACTACGACAAAGAAAAACTTCAAGAACGTCTAGCTAAACTAGCTGGCGGTGTTGCAGTAATCAAAGTTGGCGCAGCGACCGAAGTTGAAATGAAAGAGAAAAAAGACCGTGTTGAAGATGCACTTCATGCGACACGTGCTGCAGTAGAAGAAGGCGTAGTAGCCGGTGGTGGTGTTGCACTAGTGCGTGCCGCATCTAAAATCACTGACCTTACTGGCGAAAACGAAGATCAAACTCACGGTATCAAACTAGCACTACGCGCAATGGAAGCGCCGCTTCGTCAAATCGCATCAAATGCTGGCGCAGAAGCCTCTGTTGTGACTAACTCTGTTAAAGGTGGCGAAGCCAACTACGGATACAACGCAGGTAACGACACCTACGGTGACATGCTAGAGATGGGTATTCTTGATCCAACTAAAGTAACGCGTTCTGCACTACAATTTGCAGCATCAATCGCAAGCTTGATGATCACCACAGAAGCTATGATAGCTGACGCACCTGCTGACGACGCAGCTGCACCAGCAATGCCTGATATGGGCGGCATGGGTGGTATGGGCGGCATGGGTGGTATGATGTAATTTTACTGGTCTAAAACGTCGATTACTGCGTTGTTATTTCGCTCACGTACAAACAATCGTACGCTATGCTCATAACGCCTTGTACTAAACGTTTTATTCTGCGTAAAACATCACACTTGACTCAAAGCTTTGCTATGAAATAATAAAAACCCGCTTTATGCGGGTTTTTTATTGGCTTTACTTTAATGGACTGCGTTTCTGAGAAAGTTACTATTAGTTTAAAAAGCTCTTACGAAGCTCCATTTTTCAGCTTAGAACGACTCTGATAATTTCAAAAAGTCGGACCCACAGGTTTTTACTTATGCATATAAAGCGTAACACTGTCTCCTTCATCACCTTGAAGTAAAATATGTTTTATTTTTGATAACTGTTCAGCCTTTAACGTTGCTGTACTTGTGCCTCGATACCCCTTCAACAAAGTTCTTTTAAACTTAATACTGTCACCGTTTTCTAATACGACGCTAGCTTTATGTTTTTTAGCAATACAGTTTCGGCAATCAATACCTAGCCTAATAAATACCTTATTCTCAGATTCAGAAATGAACATGTCTACTTTAGGTAAGCCGGTAATTGAGGGGTTTGTGACTAAAGGTTTATGATAGTCGTCTTCTACATATGCAATCTTGTTTAGTGCGATAAGAGCGAGTAGCGTACCAAAAAAAATAGGGATGATGAGCACTGTAAAAGTGACATATTTCATCCCTCCAAATATGTTCTTTATCCAACTATCTTTTCTTCTTTTCTGAATTCGCTTAACAAAAATGATGATCCCAGAGGCACTCATTACGCAGACTAACAAACCAAAAAAGAACCAAACGAGTTTAACCCCCAAGCCAGAGAACGTGCCAAAATGCAAAGGGTCAGCCATATCGACCCAAACAGATAATGCACTTAGGTCTTTAGTTGCTCTATATTCGATCACATTACCGTTAACAGGATTAATAAACACTGAATTAGAGCGAGGTCGTACTAAGATAACGTCAGTATAACCGGTAACAATTATAGGGCCTGTTTGATTTTTAGGAAAAGCAATACTGGTAGGTGTTAAGTTTGAAATTGTACTAACAGCTGTTTTTATTGCCTCAGAAACATTTATTTGCTGTTCTATAAATTGATTATTTTGAATATCCTTCTTGGGGGTATATTGTCGCTCTTGTTGTATCTGAACGCCTGCGTCTCTAATTATTCTTTCAGCTAAATACCAAGTACCTGTTATACCTATTAACAACAAAAACCATAAAGACCACAAACCCACAACTTTATGTAAACTGCCCCAAAAAGCACGAGAACCCGAACGCAACCTTAGTTTAAAAAACCCTTGCCACCACTTTTTATAAAAGAGTAAGGCACTGATAGTTGATACAAGCAAAATTATACCTAGAGGCCCGACGATATATAGCCCACCTATGGGGGCGAACAAATATCGATGTAGGTCTCGTAAAGTACGTTGAAAACTAGCGTAGTAAGGAAGTTCTCCTTTAACTTCGCCAGTATAAGGGTCAACAAATACCCTTCGAAAACCGAGTTCAGGGTCATCAGTCAGTACAATAGAGGCAAAATTAGAATATAGAGGAGCATTAATAGTGTTAATTGAGCGTTGTGGGTATTCTACTTTTACATTGTTATATATCGCTTCCCAATCAATATATCTTTCGTCTTGAGCGGAAATACGCAACTTGTCTGTAAATAACCAATCAAGTTCATGGCTTATTACGGCAAACGTACCCGTTAAACAAACGATAAACATAAGTAATGATAGCTTTAAACCTACCCAATTATGTAACGCTAACATTTGCTTTTTATTCATAATTTTTATCTTTATATAAATAAAAAAGTGCCTGATTGCTCAAGCACTTCTATTAAGTTTACTTGTTTAATGGTTTTCGTTAAAAAGAGTAATCAACACCAACACCAAATGTACGTGGCGCTAATATTCTTGTAAATGTGCCACCTGTTTCTAAAGAAACATTACCAGATGCTTGGTCAACACCAGCAATATCTAGAGTGGTTACAACTTCTTCATCAAGGAGGTTAGTAACAAAACCATAAAACGTTACATCATTCATTTCATAACCAAAGCGTAAGTTAACGTTCACGTAAGAATCAACTTCTTCAGTTAAGCGGTTAGCGACACTTTCTGAAACGCCTCTATCAATGGCTGCTTGATAAATATCACTAGTGCTAAGGTTTTCGGTGTCTGAAAACCTTGAACCCGTGTAATAAGCTGAAACGTTAGCAAATAAACCGTTATCACCTCTCCAATTTGCGCCAATTGAGGCACTTACATGAGCAGAGTCAGGTAACTCATTGCCTTCAAGATTACTAAAGTCACCTTGCGCAGCAAAAGGAAAATCATCGTACTCAGCGTTTAATAAACCTAGACTGGCATATAGATCAAACTCTTGCGTGACGAAATATTCGAATGATAATTCAACACCTGATATAGTCGACTCAGCCGCATTCACAATCAGATCATCTAATGCATTAGCTAAATCTTCTCCGGGTAAAGACACTTGTTGATCTTTATATTTGCTATGAAAAATATTGGTATTAAACACAATATCACCGTCAGCAAAAATAGAACGACTTCCAACTTCAATAGTATTTAAATATTCAGGTTCGTAAGTATCAATAGCCAAAGAGGTACCCAAGCCATTAGTATTATCAACCAAGGTAAAGTAAGAACCACCAGCACGGTAGCCACGTTGTGCTGACGCAAAAAATGAATGGTCTTTGTCTAATTTATAAGTCAGCGTTGCTTTAGGTAACCAAGCGTTATATTTTGCCGTTTGAGGTTGCTCTATTGAAGGTTCGCCTAATGTAGCATTAACTAATGTTATACAAGGTAAATTGGCTAAAGGCTCTGTAGAACCAATTAAAAAACCAGGAACCGTAGCAACACAATTATCTGGAGTAACAGTGCGCTCAACGTTATCTGAACCAGCGTAATCAAATTGTTCATCATCATAACGTAAACCTAAATCAAGCGTAAATGCGTCGCTTAAATCTATTCGGACTTGAGCAAAAATTGCCGTATTTTTGGTATCAGTCATTGCACCATTTGTTAATACAATAGCAGCGGTATCTGCTGGCGTTACAAAACCAAAACCAAGTGTTGCGTCAGCTACTTGTGGATTAAGTATAGCTTCATTGTAAGTTGTATTATGACCATCCGCATCAAAGTAGTATCCGCCGATTACACCTGAAATATTATCGTAATCAAAGGTGAGTCGTAATTCCAAAGAATCAACTGTTTCATCAAAAGTATTGTTTGCATACAGTCCAATTTCTGCCAATTGCTCTTGGTCACCAAATAGACGATCAACATTCGTTTTTTCATGAGTGATGATGTTTTTAATAGACCAATGTTCAGACAATGCATAGTGAGTATCTAAAATAACACGTGTTGTTTGAGTATCATTACGAGGGTTTGTACCTGAATCAATAAAATCAAATGGATCATAGGCAATGTATTCGTCAGAAACGACACCAAAACTACTCCTTACACTTAAGCTGCCATTACCAACTTGAATATCATTGTGATCAACTGTCAACTTCATCGTTAAATCATCAATAGCTTTAGGCTCGAATAAGAACTTAGCACGAAGCAATAAACGCTCTTCTTTATCAGTGTTGTCATCAAAATAAATCGAATCAATAAAACCATCTGTGTTTTGAAAATCAGCAGCTACTCTAAACGCTAATTGTTCATCAATAATTGAATTACCGTAAGCCCCTGCTATTTGAGAAGTATTATGTTCACCATATGATAATCTAAATTTGCCTGATTCTTCATAAGTTGGTTCTGCAGTTGTTACAACGATTGCACCAGCCAATGCATTACGCCCTTGTATGCTGGATTGAGAGCCACGTAATACTTCAACTTGCTGAGTATCCCATAATGACGTCACACCACGATTTAATGCAGTGCCAGATAATGGCGAACCGTCTATATAAATATTAGAAGTCACACCTTGACCAGAACCGGTAGAACCAGTACGCCCAATACCACGAATAGTCACACTGCTACCTGCACCATTGCTTGCAACGTTTGGGATTCTAATAAGTACATCACTTATATCAACAATACGCTCAGCGTCTAAACGCTCTTCAGTGAATAACTCTACCGAAGCATCTACTTCTTGAAGGGTAAGCTCTTGTTTACTCCCTACAATATAAATTTGCTCTATCTCTTGATTTGAAGAAACGTTATCTTCTGCAACGGCGTTTGTCATAAAACTACTGGCGATGACTAACATCACACTATTCAATTTAAACTTCGACATGCTCTTCCACTTTACCTCTGATCCGACCAAAACCTAAATGCAAATAACAATAGTTTACATTAACAATGCAGTAGTGTAAATGGAGATAACTAAAAGCAATGAATTATCGGGCGGACTATCAAGTCAGTTAGCAGTGAAAAACGAGTGTGAGTGAACCGAGAGTTCAGCTTGTAAAAACGCAGCTCTTTCGTTAAATGAAAACCTACAAAAAAATGCTTGATACCTTCTTCTTGTAGAAAAAAAGGTTAACCATTCTATGTAGTTAACCTTTAACTTTATCTAATTATGCTTCTGTCGCATTATACCAGTCAGTAACATTTGTTTAAAAATCAATTTCTAACGATAAACCAACACGTCTAGGTTTAGCTGCACTTGAACTAAACGTTTTATTCTGTGTAAAACATCACACTTGACTCAAAACTTTGTTCTAAAGTTATGACAAATTGAAAAGCCCGAATAGCAATATTCGGTCTTTTTTACGTATAATACTTATGAAATAAAACGTAATCTCTGGCTTCTGGTTACACTTGATTTCTATACAGCTCATGCACACTATATGAATATAGATAATTGAGGTCTAGAAAGTAGTTAAATACTTCGAAAGAAAAATTACCGAGCAAGCGTAATACAAGCTATTTGCATACCACAGTATTGCTCTCATTTGACGCCTGTATTATGAGATTTAATTTATAGCCGCGGCTCTGTGCATGAAGTAGGCATTCTTTATTCATAAATTAAAAACTAAAGACTTTAAGCCGATTTAATAAAATTACGTTAAAAAAGTCCAACTCATTGAAGTGCTCACTTGACGATTATAAAGGACTATATGCAATACAAAAGACGTTTTTTAGGTACTACTCTGCTGACCTTAACAGTGATTATTTTTGGTATGCGCTTCTTTGCACTTGAGGAAAAATCCGCACTCAACAGGGACTCAACAAATATCGACACATCTGACCAAAATGCCACTACTAAGAAATACGCCTCTACAAATGATCAATTAACACCGGCTCATACTGAGGTAGCGTTGAACAACACAACACAAATCTATTCAGCAAGTGAAGCCTACAGTATCTGTGAAGTAGAAAATGCAGAGGTCTGGACTCAACTCGAAGCCGTAAAAAACGCTATTAACACTGAACTCATGAGCATAAAGGATAACAATATTCTTAGAGATGCAGTGTTCTTACTCCAGGGTGAAGGGTATTTTAAAATCCATAACGCTCTGTTAAATTTATATCGATTTACATTAAAAAACGAAAAGCAACACTTCCAGAGGGCAACATTTCGTCCCTCTCAAGAAGAAGTTGATCAATTTACGGATGCTTCCTACCTTCTGCGCGGAGTATTTGACGCCGCGATGCATCACGATATTACACAAACCATAAAGGCTGCAAATTCCTATAGTCAAAAGGACACTAATATTGGCTATGTGTTTCGCAGCAGAGGAGAAGAGTCTCTCTGGAGTCCTGACATTATTGTTGGTCATATCGTCGCTACTGCGCCATTAGATTTTGTTGATGGTATTGTCGCACGATATCCTGTTAGCCCCTTACTTTTCACTCAAGCAGTTCGCTCGGGTGCAAGTAATGAGGTTTTAGAGAAATTACTGTCGAGCTTTGACTTTAATAACTCCCCGGTTTATACCAAACACAACAACCTACAAACGGCATTGCAAGCATCAATTGAGATAGAGTCACTTGATGCAATGCGCCTAATCCTCTCTCAACCTAACCTTCAGTACACTGAGTTTTTCTTTAATCCTCTCAATACGATTGTTGCTGATACCTTGAATACTGAGGAGGGTGAGTTTACTGACGCCCAAAAAGCTATGATGGCATTATTAGTCGAACACGATTTTCACGTTGATATTGTTTCTACGCCCTTTAACAAAAAACCTATGTTAGCCGGCTATGTAGCCATATTTGAGCGACCTATCGTAGATCAATTAGAAGCCTTGTTGATTCCCCCTCGCCATATCAAAAAGCTACGAATACATCCTGACTCAGCATTGTCCTTACATATACAAGATCAACTAAAACGTGATGCGTTTCAAAGCAAGATTCTGAAAGACGAACACAATGAAAGGGCGAAGACCTGCAAAGAGCTAAAGCAAACGCTACAGTCTTTGGTGCCCGCCCTAACAAAAATTGATAACGTCTTTGCTTATGTGAGTGTCGAAAATAGTTTTGTCGAAAATGTTCAATTGTTGAAGCAAAAATCGCTAACCTTGGTTGACGCCTATTACGCTAAGATGGATCACAAGGTAGCAGATACCCAAAGAGTTGATGCTATAGCAGCATCCACTATTTCGCTTGAAGATATTCCCTCTGCAACTCGCGCACAAATTGACGAATTGCCTCTATTTGAGCGACATCATCTCACCGAAGTCTATTGCGTAAAATTTGGTAAGGGCTTTATGGATAGTATTTTTGATACCGTTCAGTACATGAGTTTTAACTGGTTTAACGTTGAAGCATGTCTTGCCGGCACCCCAGATGACTATACTGAAACAGAACACATTTTTTACCTCCGAGAGAATACCTATCCCGGGATCATCTATAGTAAAATAGAACGCAATGCCTTTGATAAAGCAATAGAAGCATTAGCCGATCCCGCCTTTCAGCGTTCAAAAGATTTACAAGGCTATCCCCATGGTCGTGATGCCTTGATGTTGATACTGGATTTAAAACTCGCCGCTTATAGTGCCGACAAAAAAGACTATAAAACATTGATAATTGCCCTTATCTCGAAAATCAAGTTACAAGAAGAGCATTTCAAACGACTTCATCGGTTGAAGGTTGAACACTTTTGGTTTTTCGAGGAGATTGCTTCATTTCACCCGAACATTCGCCAAGCCGTTGAGTACCCACTGGCAATGTATAGAGAGCATAACTAAGGCCTTCGAGATATCTCTTAAATATTAGAGATGATCGCTTACTACCCTAATAACTCATTCGATAATGGTAAATCAACGGATCAATTGGACGTAAAACATCAGGCTTTTTATAGGTGATGTTTAATTGTTAGTGATTGATAAAACGTTGCGTTGAAAGGGAAAAAATCTTAGTAACAATATTCAAAAAACTCCCCTTACACTGCCTTTCTTCAACATACATAAACTTGCAAACCAAACGGATTATCAATGCTTTCACTGGGCTCGGTAAACCAGCGGGGGCCTTTATCAGTCATATAAAAATGGTCTTCTAACCGAATACCAAATTCATCGGGTATTACCAGCATTGGCTCGTTACTAAAACACATGCCTTTAGCGAGCGGGGTTTTGTTACCGCCCACTAAATAGGGCCATTCGTGAATGTCTAACCCAATACCGTGGCCAGTACGGTGGGGGCAACCGGGTGTTTGATATTCAGGGCCTAAGCCTTGTGTGGCTAGGTATTGACGAGCGGCGTTGTCTACAGTTTCACATGGCGCGCCAATTTGGGCTGCGTTAAAAGCAGCCTGTTGCGCGGCTTTTTCGATACCCCAAAACTGTCTTTGTCTAGCTGTTGGCTCGCCAAATACATAGGTACGGGTAATATCTGATATGTAGTCATGTACTTTGCAGCCAGTATCAATTAATACCACATCGCCGGCCTTTAAGGTTTGCGGGTCTTTTACCCCATGTGGGAATGATGTTGCCACCCCAAACAAAACAATACAAAAATAGTTACCCGATGCGCCCACTTTTTGGTGAGCTTGCTTGATAAAGGCTTCGACTTCTGTGGTGGTTATACCCGCATGTAACATGCTTGCGGTGGCTTGATGTACAGCCAAGGTCATATTCATGGCTGCTTGCATAAGGGCTATTTCGTTATCAGACTTATGCATTCTGCAGTGGGCTGTTACCTCTTGTGCATTAATTATATTTAGCCCTGTTTGAACTTTATTGATGCCGTCGAATATAAAAAATTGGGCGCTTTCATCAATGCCTATAGTAGCGGTATCTGCTATGTTTAATTGCTTTAAAACCTCAACAAATAAACTATAAGGGTTTTCATGTTCTTGCCAGCCATGTATGGGTCCGTCTATCACTTTAAACCCGTTCAAGCTGCCAATTTCAAAATAAGGTGCAATATATTGCACCTCACCTTTAGCTGGTAATATTGCCCCCACCATACGTTCACTGGCATGCCATTTCATCCCGGTAAAGTAAGTGAGATTAGTACCCGCATTAAGGTAAATTGCATCTATGTTATGAGCTTGCATATAGACTTGGGCCTTTGCCATTCGCGCTAAATGTTCTTGGGGCTGAATAGGCTCCAGGTTATTGGTCATATCACTTAAGCTAGCTAAAGCTTGTTCTGGCGACTGGGTACCCACACCAATAGTAGTCATGTTTTCTCCAAATTCTTAACAGCTATGAATCAAATATTTTATGGGCAAGAAGTGACTAGCTTAAGGCTAACCAAACCCCAACGCCAATTAATAAGGTGCCAGAAATAGCATTCATCCAGCGTATGTTGTTACCTTTGTTCAGTAAGGTTTTTAATCCCCTGCCACCCGAGGCATAAATCAACATACAAGCAAATTCGCTTAGCATAATAATTACCACCAGCACCAAAAGTTGAAACGTAATTGGTCGGTTTGTATCAATAAAAGGTGGCAAAATCGATAACATAAAAGCCCAGCCCTTGGGGTTAGCTATGGCAGTAATAAACCCCTGCGACATCAGTGCATAACGACTAAGAGTTACATCAGCCTTAGAGTTCAGGCTTAGGTGCCTGCCTGCCCAATACATTTTTAGCCCTAAATAAATAAGATATAAGCCCCCTATCCATTTGAACCAAGTAAATAACGATGGATAATTTAACATAAGCGTGGCGGCACCCATCACTGCAGAGACAGAAACCACAGCCACGCCAAATACCTCTCCAAGCATCATCCATAGTGCTCTTCGTAGGCCAATTTTTAAGCCCAATGTCATAGCCAAGGTCATACACATACCTGGTGTTATTGAGATAAAAAACATAGTGGGGATAAATACGGCTAGGGTGGCGAAAGTAGGCATGAATAGTTCTTAGAGTTAATTAAACATAGTTTACAGTGCAGTAAATACTTTTTGAAAGAAAATAAAGTACTAAGATGAGGTAGTGAATGTAAGCCATTACACCTAGCCATCTAAGTGCATTATTCTGCTAACAGTAAGTTTGACTACCTCATTATTTGGTCTTTTTAGCTTGGTCTATAAAATCCCTTAAGTAATCAATATTCTGTTCGTTGTTACGAATACCCACAAAGATTTGTTTACTAATTCCCTTTTTACCAAAACGGAGACTTTTAATGGGAAGTGATTTTGAATGTTCATCCACAAGCCAACCTGGTAAAGCGCATATCCCTCGTCCTGCTGCCACCATCTGTAACATGATCTCTGTAGTTTCGATGTTCTTATGTTTCTTCACTGTGCATTTTGCAGGGTTAAGAAACTGGCTAAAAATATCTAGCCGCATCGATTCTACTGGATAACTAAACAACACCTCATTACTAAGTTGCTCGGGTAACACAAAATCTTGATCTGCCAATTTATGGGACTCAGCCACCACCAGCCTGTGTTCGTAGTCAAAAACGGGAATATAATCAATTTGTGGCTTAAAAAGCGGGTCGGGAGTAATCAGCACATCTATTTCGTAACTAAGTAAGGCGCCTAAGGCACCAAACTGAAACTCTTGCTTTACGTCCATATCAATATCTGGCCACTGCTCTAAATAGGGTTGAATAACCCTAAGTAACCATTGATAGCAGGGGTGACATTCCATGCCAATCCGTAGCGAGCCCATTTCACCTTTGGCAATTTGACTAAGCACTAATTCGGTATGGGAAAACTGCGGCAATACTCTATTAGCCAAGGTCTGAATACGCTCTCCAGCGGCTGTAAGGCGCAAGTTTCGACCGTCTTTCTGCCAAATCTGAGTGGCTAGTTGGCCTTCTAGCTTTTTGATACTGTGACTCAGTGCTGACTGAGATAAATGCAACGAATCAGCGGCTTTGGTTAAGGTGCCATGCTCTTTTATTGCAGTGAGTATTTCTAAATGGATCCTCTCTAGCACCTGTTAACTCCTACTTCACGTTTTATTGATGAACAAAACTCATTGGTTTATAAGGTTATATCATTTTTGCTCATCAAATAAGTGACTTATCTTTAGGCTCGGCCGCAAACATTCCGCCCTAGGCTTTGCTAACGTGCTCCCAATCAATTTTATATGAGCAGGTTTCAGAATATTGACTGCCTAAATCGGATTGCCTGATAACTCACTGCGAATAATTTCAGCGCCGGCACTTAAAGCATTCAGTTTGCCTCTAGCAACATCACGAGATAAAGGGGCCATGCCGCAATTTGTACATGGATAAAGCTTATCCGCATCAACATATTTAAGTGCTTCTCTTAAGGTATTGGCGACTTCTTCTGGGGTTTCAATGGTATTGGTCGCCACATCAATGGCCCCTACCATGACTTTTTTGCCGCGAATAAGGGCTAGCAGTTCAATTGGCACATGGGAGTTATGACATTCTAATGAAATAATATCGATATTCGATTTTTGCAGCTTAGGGAAGGTTTCTTCGTACTGACGCCACTGTGAGCCCAGTGTCTTTTTCCAATCAGTATTGGCCTTAATGCCATAGCCATAACAAATATGTACTGCGGTTTCGCACTTAAGTCCTTCAATGGCTCTTTCTAAACACGCAATCCCCCAGTCATTTACTTCATCAAAAAACACATTAAATGCAGGCTCGTCAAATTGAATAATGTCCACCCCAGCAGCTTCTAACTCTTTTGCTTCTTGATTAAGAATTTTGGCAAATTCCCATGCCAGTTTTTCACGACTTTTATAGTGGTCATCAAACAAGGTATCTATCATCGTCATAGGACCAGGCAAGGCCCATTTTATCGGCTTATCAGTTTGCTGCCTTAAAATTTTAGCGTCTTCTACAAACACGGATTTAGGGCGAGAAACCGGCCCAACAACAGTTGGCACACTTGCATCGTATCGATCACGAATTTTTACGGTTTTGCGATTTTCAAAATCGACACCGGTAAGGTGTTCGATAAAGGTGGTCACAAAGTGCTGGCGGGTTTGCTCACCGTCACTCACGATGTCAATTCCTGCCTGTTGCTGTTCGTATAACGACACACGTAGTGCATCATGTTTGCCGTCGATTAACTCCTGACCTTCTAGTTTCCAAGGAGACCAAAGGGCTTCTGGCTCTGCCAGCCAAGAAGGCTTAGGTAAACTACCTGCCGTTGCGGTAGGAAGTATGTTATTCGAAATATGCGGTTTCACACTGTGGTTTTCTAACGTAGATGTTTTCATAATACTCGCTGCTGTACCTTTTATTCTTTGAAGCGTGCTGGTAAGTTTTGACTAATTACACGGCGTAATTAGCAGACCACTGTTCAAGCACTGCCTGATAGGGTTTGATGAAATGCTCTTCAGCATACTTACCCTGCTTAATCGCCAATTTACTGCGTTCTTCTCTGTCATACACTATGTGCGTTAGTGAATGATCTTGGTTCTGTAAATTTGGTTGATAACAGTTCCCAGCCACTGCATTGGCATTATAAATTTCAGGGCGATAAATCTTTTGAAATGTTTCCATAGTACTGATGGTGCTAATCAACTCAAGATTGCTGTAATCATTTAGCAAGTCTCCGAAGAAATAGAACGCCAAAGGGGCAACACTGTTAGGCGGCATAAAATAACGAACCTTTAAGCCCATTTTTTTGAAATATTGCTCAGTTAATGACGAGCCATTAGGTTGATATTCAAACCCCAATACTGGGTGTCGGTTATCTGTACGGTGATAGGTTTTGTTATCTGACACACTCAAACATATAACAGGCAACGTTTTAAAGTGCTGCTTATACGCATTTGAGTTTACAAAATGCTTAAAGATTTTTCCGTGAAGCTCACCAAAGTCATCTGGCACACTAAACTGAGCCTGCCCTTTATTATGGTCGCCCAACAAAATACTAAAGTCATAATCTCGCACATAAGAAGAAAAGTTATTGCCTACTATGCCTTCAATACGCTCATTTGTTTGGTGGTCAACAATATTAGATTTCAATACTTCAATTGATGGAAAGCTCTCACCACTATTTTCAATGTCCATACCCACAGAAATAATTTCAAGCTCTACAGAATAGCGATCTGCTTTAGGGTTATCCCAGTACGCCAAGGCATTAAAACTATTATCAATCATCTTTAAGGCATTACGTAAATTCTGCTGACGACTTTCGCCTCTAGCTAAATTCGCAAAGTTAGTGGTAGCTCGAGTGCTGTCAGCTGGATGATAGTTTTCATCGAGGCAAATGCGCTTTATGGTAAACGTAAAATCTGTATTCATGATAAATAGGTATCCAATATCCTGTAGTAAACTTGTATGTACTACTTGCTATTGCGGGTTGTTAATTGGTGTTTATTTACTTCCAATTAGTAGCCGCTAGTAATTAAGAATGATTTATACGCACTTAATTACATGAATAAAATTGATATTACTTCATGATTGCATGAAAAAAATTCATATATTATTAAATTCACAAGCTTCAGCTCAATTTTCAATTCAGTTGGTGTTGCGTTGAGGATTGCAAAAGCGCTACCTGTAGCTAAAAGGCACACTTTAAGGGCTTACAGTGCTTGCTTATTTATTCACTTTTTTCCTTGAGCTGGCTCAAACATACCTTAACTACTCATTGCCTTTTTGATCCAGTCAACAAACACTCTAACCCTTAAAGATTGCTCTGCTGGGCTAGGAGATACAATAAAAAGTTGATTGGTAGGCGCTATGGTGTGATCCCATAAGCTGATAAGACGACCCTGTCGAATGTATTGCGCAACTTCTAATTTATCAGCGAGAGAAATACCAAAACCCGATAAGGCTGCGTTAATGGCTTGGTGGGCATTAACGAGTTGAAACTTTTTGGTGGTTTTGGGGATATCAATGTTCAAGCTGCGAAACCAACTTGCCCAAAGGTTAGACTGGTCCACAATCAAGGTAAAATCTAATAAATCTTGGGGGGCTTTTATGTGCTTGTTGTTTTCTAGTAATTGCGGCCTACAGATAGGAAACAACTGTTCTTGATATAAAAGCTCAGTATACTTCAGCGTATCGTTGGGTTTACCGTAACAAATCGCCACATCGATGCTGCTGTCTAAATCTATTGCGCCCGGCTCAATCATCTTTAAGCGCGTGTTGACGTCGGGGTATTGTAATTGAAACTCACCCACTGCATCTAACAACCAAGTAGATACCTGTGACTCTGTGCTCGCCCACACTAGCGACCCTTTCAATTCTTCAGGGTCTATGTTTAACGCACCTTGAATAATAATATCTAAGCCTTCAGTTGTAGCTTGTAACAAGCTCTGCCCCGCTGAAGTTAGAGCAAGTCTGTTGTGTTTTCTATCAAATAACAACACACCAAACTTATCTTCCAATAACCGAATTTGGCGGCTCACAGCAGCATGGGTCACACCTAATTCTTGCGCTGCAGCACGCATATGTAAGTGCCTGCCGCACACTTCAAATGCTCGCAGGGCATTGAGGGGTAAATCTCGCCTCGTAATCACATCAACCTCTTGGTTAGTTTTAATTACCATAAGGGTGACAATATATAGATTGTGGTAACTAAAACAAACAAATAATATCTATAAACAAATACGTCCAAAATAGGAAAACGACATGTCTGCTATGATTTATCCCACCTCTAACTTTGCCGATGAACATAAACTCTGTTTTGAGCGCGCTGAAGGTGTATATATCTATGACTCTAATGATAAAAAATATCTAGAGGGCATGTCGGGACTTTGGTGTACGGCATTAGGTTACGGTAACCAAGAGTTAATAGACGCAATATCAGACCAATTACACACGCTCTCTTTTAGCCATTTGTTTGGTGGTAAAAGCCACGCTCCTGCAGAAAAGCTCGCCAATAAGTTAGCAAAAATGGTACCTGTGGCTGATGCCCATATCTTCTTTGGCAACTCAGGTAGTGATGCCAACGATACCCATTACAAAATGTTGCGTTACTATTTTAATGCCATAGGTAAGCCAGAAAAGCGTAAAATCATCACCCGCCAACGGGCCTATCATGGTGTAACCGTAGCTGCAGGCTCGCTAACCAGTTTACCAGTAAACTTAACCCACTTTGATGCACCATTAGATGCGCTGCATATTCTCCGTACCGATGCTCCCCATTATTATTCAGGACACCAAGTGGGCGAATCTGAAACCCAGTTTGTTGACCGTATTATTGGCAATTTAGAAAAACTCATTTTAGAAGAAGGCGCAGATACCATAGCCGCCATGATAGTTGAGCCTATTACTGGCGCGAGTGGCGTGATTGTACCTCCCGAGGGATATTACGAAAAACTACAAACCTTACTACGCAAACACAACATTCTGATTTGGGCAGATGAAGTCATCACAGGTTTTGGCCGCACAGGTAACGATTTTGGGTGTACCACCATGGGTATCAAGCCCGATCTCATGACCTTTGCTAAACAACTTTCGTCTGCGTATTACCCTATTAGTGCTTCGGTTATTCCTGGTTTTATGTACGATGCAATGATTGAGCAAACTCAAGCCAATGGAGTATTTGGCCACGGTTATACCTACTCTGGGCACCCTGTAGCTTGTGCGGCCGCGTTAAAAACCTTAGAGATATTTGAACGAGATAACCTATTCGAAAAAGCAGCAGTAGCGGGTCGCTACCTACATCACAAACTAAGTACCCTAGAAACCCACCCTCTAGTAGGTGAAGTGCGCGGTGAAGGTTTATTGGCAGCCATTGAGCTTGTCGCCAATAAACAAAAAGAAAGCCATTTTAAAGACACAAAAGTAGGCACGTTTGCCCAAAAGGCATGTGAAAAACATGGTTTAATTGTGCGGGCGGTAGCTGGTAACTCTTTAGCGCTATGCCCGCCATTAATCATTACCCACGAACAAATAGACGAAATAATCGATAAACTAAGCTTAGCATTAGAAGACACCCTTGCCTTTACTAAGCAGCACAACCTCTTAAAACCCTAACTATTTAGTTGATTGCATACAATAAGATATAAAGCGGCTTTTGTTTGCAACTGTTTGTCTAAACAGTCTTCAGAAAGCATGTCCATATAATGATTTCACAGACCTTATGGTTTGAGTTGATTACCGTTCTTCATTACCCCATTGCAACCACATAATGTAACAATAGAGTATACCGTGGAAACAAACTATCAGGTCACTGATTCTTTGACTGTACGAGCAGAAGTTAACAACTTGTTTGACGAAGAGTACTACACCAACTCTTACGCAAGCGTATGGGTACAACCGGTTACACCTCGTATCTTTAGAGTATCAGCAACTTACAACTTCTAGATGTAAGGCTACTCACTCAATAAGACAAAAAGCCCCCACGTTGTTAAACATGGGGGCTTTTTATTTTACGTAAGGTCAAAAGCTACTGCTGAGTATCCTAATGACTATGGTCTGGTTTTGTACTTTTGGTAGATGTATCGAGTGGTTGAATGGGCTGATTTCTAACGCACATTAAATTCTCCCCCATATATTGGCAAGTCCCAATATATACATCATTGTGCCCTCCTTCATACCGACACGCTTTAGATTTAGTCTTTTCAAAACAAGCATCAACTGCCAATTTATTTAAGGGGCCAGCGTGGGCATTAGCATCGCCAATATAGAGTAATAGGCATAGTATTACAGACAGTATGCCTAGTGCTTTAAGGTTCAACATAGTCAAACTTAATGCCTGCTCATTTCTGATAGGGCACCATGTGGAGGAGGCCTGCCACCACGAGGAGGGCCACCAGCAGGGCGCACACTTTCGCCATGTAAGCAGCCTATAAACACGTTCTCACTGGGGCTGGCAGCATGATAATGATAACCTCTAACATCATCAGTTTGACCGCGACATTCATCTAAGCCTTCAGCTTCTTTGCCTTGGGCATCTTTCATCGCATATATGCCATACCCATCAATGGCATAGCCTATTAACGGAGCATGATCGTCTTCACCCTTTACCGTTTTATCTGTACAGCCGGTTGTAGAGTGATAATGGTAACCTTGATGTACATTAATATGACCACCACAGTCATCAAAGGCGGCAATAGTGTATGCCCCCAAAATTGCATTAACTGGAGCAGGACCAGACAACTCGGTACCATCTAACGCAAGACCGACAGTACGCACACGGCCTGTTGTTTTAGCTGGAATTGGCTTAATGGGAATAAGATAAGTAAGGGAAAAATCATCGTCTAGGTATTCAAGTTTACACTCGATACAGTTTTGCATGTACTCTTCTTCTACGTCAGGTTTAGCCGCCCCTAAACACGCTTCTTTCGTGGCGGTATAACGCACCTTGTTGGTTTCTGCGTCATACAACATCCACTTTTCATCACCATAATATTCATCGAGTTTCAGGATGAATTCACCTGTGATGTCTACTAAGTCACCTGAACCACTTTTATCGAACCAAGCTCCACCTGCATCCGCGCCATCATCAATATTTCTTGGACAAAATGCGCCGGGTTCGCGGCCCGCTGGCGCACCCGTTGTCGTAAATTCATAACAGCTAGTTTCAGTGCCTTGGGCGGTTTCGCAATCTACTATTTTAGGAGGCGTTGAAAACGCCCCCTCTATGAACAAAGAAAGATCGATACCTGCTACTACTTCTTTGGATTTAATGCCCGACGCTGGTGTTTTTGACACACCACCACAGCCTACTAATGCTAAGACGCTTAGCGTAGATACAACAAATAATGATTTATAATATTGTGAAATCATTGATGAATTCCCTTTAATTCGATTAATTGATAAAGCTCTGTCAGCTATACTCATAGCAACAGTTTACACAACAATTGTGCAGATATTATGGACACTCTCTTTTTAATGAATGATCTAAAAACACTATGACTTTACCAACCAATATTTTTGATATTGATGTAAGATAGGTATCATGAATTACCTTAATGCTTTGTTTTTAGTGTTTGCTCTTTGCGTCAATACGTACGCAGGTGCAGGGCTGTGCTCTATGGAGCATGAAGCTAAGACAGAAAAAACCCAAGCTATGCCTTGCCATGATTTAGAGCAAGTGCAAGAACAGCATCATAGTGCTGAATCGCAATCTCATGTATGTGATTGCGACATGTGTGTGCAGATCACCTGCTCTGTCAACATAATCAAATCAAACGCACTGTTTAATGAAACGCCACACTTTGTTGGCATGCCGTATAAATCCTTATCTACCAGTCCTAATTACCGCCCTCCTATTTACTTTCTCAGTTAAAAATCGTTATCGCTGTTAATCAGCATTTTTTAATTTTTGGAAAAAACAATGAAAGTAATTCTCACATTTTTATGTGCGCTGTTAGTAACAAGTGCGCAAGCTAAAGAAGTTCGATACCAACTCAATGTCGGTTATAAAACCGTTAACGTTTCTGGCAAAACATTACAGGCCATGGCTATCAACAACAGCATTCCAGCGCCTGTACTTGAATTCACTCAGGGCGATACCGCTATAATACAAGTCACTAACCGTACTAATGATAACGCCTCTATTCATTGGCATGGTTTACTGCTTCCACAAGAGCAAGATGGGGTGCCATATATTACCTACTTCCCTATCAAAGCAGGGGCCACGTTTGAATATCAGTTTGAGCTAAGTCATGCCGGCACTTATTGGTATCACAGTCATACCCGTATCGATGAACAGCGTGGTCAATATGGTGCGATAATCGTTCACCCTAAAGATGGATATGATGATGAGTTTGACCATGATGTACTGGTACAGCTTTCTGACTGGACAGATGAAGACCCTATCGATGTGTTAAAACATTTAAAGAAAGATGGAGATTGGTATGCCTATAAAAAGAATTCTGTCATAAGTATTAAGGGATACCTGCAAAACAGTGATCTAGATGCTTGGATGAGTAATCGTTGGCAACGTATGGAAGGAATGGATGTATCCGATGTGGGCTACGACGCCTTTCTTGCTAACGGACAAACTTCGTTAAACCTGCTCCCTAAAGCCAAAGCAGGTGACAGAGTAAGAGTCAGAATAGTCAATTCTGGGGCCTCAACTTACTTTGATATTCAGCAAAACTCAGGCCCTCTTGAAGTGGTTGCTGCAGATGGGATAGATGTAGAGCCAGTAACCGTCAATGAAATAAGAATGGGTATGGCTGAAACCTACGATGTCATAGTGACTGTACCTGACTCTGGGGCCTATGAATTTGCTGCCAATAGTATGGATGGCACCGGCGGGGTAAAAGTGACCTTAGGTAACGGGAATGCTACCCCCTCTCCTGATCCGCTGCGTCCTAATGTATTTGCCAAAATGGCACATGGGGATAGTCACCAAGGAGGAGACCACTCAATGAACTCGATTTATTCGATGCATGACATGGAACAAGAGCCTCAAGCGCCATCGCAACATCAGTCACATGAAAACCATCATGATCACCATCAAATGATGGCAATGGATGATGAGTTTGATGCAGAAAAATTAGATTACAGTTTACTTCAAGTACGAGAACCTGTGACGTATGAAGGGGAGCGACAAGAATTCACCTTAAGGCTAACAGGCGACATGGAAAGCTATAATTGGACCTTTAACAATACTCCGCTATCCCAAGCAGATGTAATCAAAATTGACCGAGGTAAAGTTGTACGTTTTCACTTTCAAAATGAAAGCATGATGCACCACCCGCTGCATTTACATGGGCATTTTTTCAAGGTTATATCTGGCAATGGAGACTACGACGTATTGAAACACACAGTCGATGTTCCTCCTATGGAGAGCGTCACCATTGAATTTGCAGCCAATGAAAGCAAAGACTGGCTGTTTCACTGTCACAACCTCTATCATGCTAAAACCGGTATGGCTCGAGTCGTAAGGTACAGTGATTATTCAGGTAACCCTGATTTTGTTAAAGCTAAAATGCAAAGCAATGAAATTATGGATTTTGATTGGTATAGCAGAACTGACTTACACTTGTTTTCTTCTCACGCAGAAGTCATGTATCGATATAGCAATTCGAAACACATTATTGAATTAGAAGCTGTTAAGCATTTCTCTGAAGATAGTGAGTTAGAAGCCCACTACAACTACAAACACTCCCGTTGGCTTAGGTCTTTTATTGGGGCAAGGCGCATGGACGATGAAAACGAATTATTGTTAGGGGTAAAATATGTTTTACCTTTTAGCATAGATACCTCACTTTGGATCACCCATGAAGGACACATAGACGCTGAGATAGAAACAGAATTTCAACTAACTAAACATATTGGCATCGAGCTAAGCACCTCAACCGAATCTGAATGGGAGGCCACATTAGAGTATCGCTCTTCACCGAGTTGGTCTTTAGGCCTCAACGCCAATGAAACCTCAGGAGTGGGTGTAGGCTTAACTGCTACATTTTAAATTGAGGTACTTAATTGAAGGAGAGGCCTGCGCGCGCCTCTCCTTCAATTGCAAACACCGTATAAATCACCTGTGTAAGTCTACTTCCCATATACCCAAAATCTCATTACAATGGCCGTGATTTTTAGTAGAGATAAACATGCCTAAACCATTATCAAAATTGTTGATTATGACTACCTTATTGATTGCCTTTGTTGGGCAAGCTATGGGTTCTTATGTTTTAACGTTTGATGATGTTAGTGCCAATCAGCAAGTAAACATCCAGCAGCAAAGCGCAGTTAAAGGCTATAGTGATCATGATGCTAACGAAGTAGATGATTGCTGTGATATCGACTGCTGTGAAGGCGAATGCTTTTGCCCAGAAAACGCTTGTACTTCAGTAGTGTATTTAGACAACCCCCATGCTCAATCAACCTTAATGCTTATCAGTGAGTTCGCATTAGCCACTGTACAAGAATCCCCACAGTTTTTTGCGACCTCTTTATATCGGCCACCTATTTTTACCTCTTAGATTAAAACCAATCGTCACCCCATAAAAAATATTAAAACTCGTTTTATTAATTGCGAAACACTCGCAGTTTTTAGCATTATTTTGAGGTAAAAAATGCTTACTAAATATTCTAAAGTCGCCATGGCTCTGTTGGTGATGCCTGCAATATCTTATGCAAACCAAGATGCACAGCAACAGGCTACCCATGACGACCACCAAGAAGAACACCATGACGAACATCATGAGCATAGCGAAACTAAAACTGAAAAAATTCAAGTCACAGCATCACGCCTTGGCCGCATAGTGACTGAGTCAGCCACTCGTACTGAAATTATCAATGGTGAAGAAATTCAAGAAAAAGCCATGATGCGCCCGGGTAACATTTCTATGTTAGTTGCCGAAACGGGTGGTGTGCGCGTTCAAAACACTTCACCCGCCTTGGGTAGCGCGAATATTCGTTTGCAAAGCTTGTATGGCCGCTATACCCAGTTGTTAAGTGATGGGTTGCCTTTATACGGCGGGCAAACAGCCTCTATAGGCTTATTGCAAATCCCCCCTACAGATTTAGCTAATGTAGAAATAATTAAAGGGTCGGCATCATCACTTTATGGTGGTTCAGCTCTTGGCGGTGTGATTAATCTTATTTCTCGCACTCCATCTGATGAATTTGAAGGCGAGGTCTTACTAAACGTCACATCAAAAGATGGCCAAGACCTTACTTCGTATATTGCATCGCCTATAAATAAAAATACCAGCGCATCGTTAACCGCAGGTTTGCACAATCAAGCACAACAAGATTTAGACAATGACGGTTGGCTAGACATGGCCGAGTTTCAGCGAGCCACTCTTCGTCCCCGTTTGTATTGGCAAGGAGAAAACGGCGCGAATTTATATGTAACAGTCGGCGCCATGAAAGAAGAGCGCGATGGCGGCACCGCAGCTGGTGCAACGGTACCCGATGGCAATCCATTTATTCAAAGCCAAGATTCACTTCGACTCGACAGTGGCTTTATATTTGATCAGTCCCTTAATGATGAGCTTAATCTTAATATACGTGGCTCAGCCATGCGCCAAGAGCATGACCACCGTTATGGTGAAGTTGAAGAAAGCGACCTTCATCAAAGCTACTTACTTGAGTCCAGTGTGTCGGGTTACAAAGATGCAGTAGCATGGGTGGCGGGCTTGGCCTACCAAGTTGACCGCTTTGAATCAGAAGAGTTTTCTGAATTTAACTACCACTACCAAGTGCCAGGGTTATTCTCCCAAGTAGACTACGAAGCCAGTGATGATGTTTCGCTGTCATTAAGTGCCCGTGCTGATTGGCACAGTGAATACGGCACTCAATTTAGTCCGCGGATTTCAGTGTTATATAATCCAGACAACTGGACCATTCGCGGCGCTTACGGACAAGGCTTCTTTGCCCCTACCCCTTTTATTGAGGGTATTGAAGATGCTGGGTTATCACGCTTAGCCTCCTTTGATGATGTCGTTGAAGAACAAGCCACCACAGCCTCAATAGATATCAGTTATGTATTTGATAGTGTCGAAACTAGCATGGTTTTATTTTCCTCTGATGTTGATAATGTCACTGAGCTTGAAGAAATTGATCCAATTGATACTTTTTCAAACAAGCAAGTGCATATAGTTAATGCTCAGGGAGAGAGCGAAATTCGCGGCGCTGAATTACTGCTTCGTTATCGCTGGCGAGACATTAAACTCACAGGCAGCTATCTGTACACAGATGCCACTAAACAAAGTGAAGATGGCCTCGGACGCGAACCATTGACACTCACCCCGCAACATTCGGCGGGTGCTGTCATCATGTGGGAAGAACATGGTAGTCACCTAGTGGGGTTTGAAGCGTATTACACAGGTACTCAACATCTAGAAGGCAATCCACTGCGTAATAGAAGCGACGCCTATTGGCACTTAGGCTTACTAGGACAAATTACCATTGGCAAAGTAAGTTACTTTTTAAATGCCGAAAACCTGCTCAATGTGCGCCAAACCAAAGATGAGTCGTTGGTGCTACCAGAACAAGCCCCAAGCGGACGCTGGACCACAGATATTTGGTCAAGAAACGATGGTTTTACGGTGAATGCGGGGGTTCGTATTCAATTTGGGGATTAAAAGCTTAATAGTCTAATATTCAAAATTTTAAGTCATTAAGTGACATCAAAAATTAAGTATTCAACACGAATGAGAAGTGCATAAGCATTTCTCACTCTTCACCTCAAACTATAAGTCGTTGCACTTTGCAAAGACGACCTTCCCATTTGTTAGAATAGGTTCTGGTGCACTTAGGGCCTACCCGCTAGAAAAAGTATTTTAAATTCGTTAACCCCTTCTTAACCATCACCTTGCTATCGTTCATGCAATCGTAGGCTAATCCACTTTATTTTATGCTCGTAGCATGAAAGTTGAGGGTTAACAGCCCCAAGTTTTAATGTATTTAACGAGGAAAAGTTCATTATGAAATTCTCAACACCTATTGTGGTTTTATTACTGGCCACAACCGCTCTTGTTGCCTGTGAAGAAAAGGTTGCGCCTAACAAACGTATGCGAACGCCAGCAGTGTCTTATATCACAGTAGAAGCAACACCTCACAAAATTGATACTAATATGCAAGGTCGGGTTGCGGCATCATTAATCGCTGAGGTTCGCCCACAAGTGGGTGGTATTTTAGAACAACGTTTATTCAAAGAAGGTAGCTCTGTTAAACAAGGTGATTTGCTTTATCAAATTAACCCTGCGACCTATCAAGCAGCTTACAATGAAGCAAAAGCTAACCTAAACAGTGCCAAAGCATCAGTAGAAACTGCCAAACTAAAAAATCAACGTTACGCTAACTTACTAAAAATCGAAGGCGTTTCAAAACAGGATGCCGATGATGCTTATGCCACTTACCTAGAAGCAGTCGCAAATATCGAAAAATATCAGGCCGCCTTAGCCACGGCAAAGATCAATCTCGACTTTACTAAAGTAAGAGCGCCAATATCAGGCAATATTGGTATTTCTGGTGTAACTCAAGGCGCTTTAGTCACTGCAGGCCAAACGATAGCTTTAACAACGATACGCACCTTAGATCCTATTTATGTTGATATGACTAAAAGCAGTAAAGAGCTATTAAAACTTCGTCGTTTAATGAACGAAATTGGTATCGAGCAAGGCAATGCAGAGGTGACGTTAACATTAGAAGATGGCAGCGAGTACGATTTTAAAGGACAACTTACCATGCAAGAAGTGTCAGTTGACTCTTCAACCGGTACCGTAACCCTACGAGCTGAGTTTCCTAATCCAGATGGCATGTTATTACCGGGTATGTTTGTGCGCGCAGCGGTAAATGAAGCTATAGATGCCAATGCCATATTGGTACCCCAACAAGGTATTTATTATGCCGCTAACGGTGATGCTTATGCATACGTCATCACTGAAGACAACAAGATAGAAAAACGCGCAATTACTACAGTTAATGCAATAGGTAATAAATGGTTCATCGACTCTGGTTTATCAGTGAATGACAAACTATTAGTAGAAGGCTCTAACAAGGTACGCCCAGGTAGTACAGTTAATCCAATTCGCGTAGAAATGGATAGCTCTGGCGCAATGATTACAGTTACAGACAATCACAACGCCACATTAGTTGGAGGCTTGTAAGTCATGTTTGCTCGTTTTTTTATCGACCGCCCCGTATTCGCTTGGGTAATTTCTGTCATCATTATGCTAGCCGGCATTGCCTCAATAATGTCTTTGCCGATAGCTCAGTATCCAAATGTTGCCCCTCCTGTTATTAGTATTAATACCTCCTATACAGGGGCAGATGCACAAACAGTTGAAAACAGTGTCACTCAAATACTTGAGCAGCAGTTAACAGGCCTTGACGGCTTATTGTACTTCTCTTCATCTAGTACATCAGCTGGCTCTGCGTCGGTTAGTGTGACCTTTGAGCAAGGTACAGATCCCGATTACGCTCAAGTACAAGTGCAAAATAAAGTACAGCAGGTTACTTCTCGTTTTCCAGAATCTGTCCAAGCACAAGGGGTTACGGTTACTAAGTCCAATAGCGATTTTTTATTAGTCACCGCAATTTACGATGAAACTGACCAAGCAACGTCACTTGATGTAGCTGATTATATTTCTTCAAATATCGAAAATGAGTTAGCACGAATTAATGGCGTTGGGGATACGCGTGTATTTGGATCTGAATATGCGATGCGGATCTGGTTAAACCCTAATAAACTAGCGGCTTACGAACTAATGCCATCTGATGTGACGAGTGCCTTAAGAGCACAGAACGTACAAATTGCAGCCGGTAAAATTGGTGCCATTCCGGCACTTGGTAACCAAGAATTAAATGCGACGGTTACTGCCCAGTCTATGATGTCTTCTCCACAGCAGTTTCGTGAAATCATTATCAAGTATCACTCAAGTGGAGCAAAGGTGTTACTAAGCGATGTGGCCAGAGTAGAAGTTGGTAGTGAAAACTATAACTCTATTCCTCGTTTAAATGGACATCCTGCGTCAGGTATTGCAGTCATGCTATCACCTGGTGCAAATGCTCTAGATACTGCTGTTCGCGTAAAAGAAAAGGTTGCAGAACTCGCTAAAAGCTTACCTGATGGGTATCAAGTTACTTTTCCACGTGACAGTACTGACTTCATTAAAATATCAATCAGTGAAGTCGTTCAAACCCTAATAGAAGCCGTCATATTAGTGGTAATTGTTATGTGGTTGTTTTTACAAAATTGGCGAGCAACCTTAATTCCAGCCATTGCAGTACCAGTAGTATTACTTGGGACGTTTGGCGTGTTATCTGCTTTTGGATTTTCTATCAATACCTTAACTATGTTTGGCATAGTCCTATCGATAGGGTTGTTGGTGGATGATGCTATTGTCGTGGTTGAAAACGTTGAACGCTTAATGCGAGAGAAAAATTTGTCTCCACGAGACGCAACTATAGAGTCTATGTCTGAAATAAGTAGTGCACTTATTGGCATAGGTGTTGTTCTGTCTGCTGTGTTTTTACCTATGGCTTTTTTTGGTGGCTCAACAGGTGTCATTTACCAACAATTTTCAGTTGCGATTGTGTCTTCAATGACTTTGTCAGTAATTGTTGCCTTAACGCTTAGCCCCATGTTGTGCGCCAGTTTACTTACTACAACTGAGCACAATTCCGAAAGCAAAGGATTTTTTGCCGGGTTTAATCGCTTATTTGAGCGCATGACCAACTCATACACTGGCCACGTAACACATATCATTACCCATAAAATCCGCTGGATAGTGGTTTATGGTGTCATCATTACTATTTTAGGCTTGTTGATTGTTCGCATGCCCACTGGCTTTTTACCACAGGAAGATCAGGGCAACACTATGTTTCAAATTAGCTTGCCTTCCGGTGCATCCATTAAACGCACCCGCGCAGTTGCAGAACAAGTGGAAGAATACCTGTTAACCGAAGAAACCAAAGATGTCGTAAGAGCCTTTACAATCTCGGGTTTTAACTTTTCGGGCACTGGCCAAAATGCAGGAATGGGATTTGTAGGTTTAAAGCCTTGGAGCGAGCGAACCGCAGACAACCAAAGTGCCGATGCCTTAATAGGCCGTATGAATAAAAACCTATCAACTATTCGTGATGCCAATATTTTTGCTATGCAGCAGCCTGTTATTCGAGGTCTTGGCCAAAGCAACGGCTTCACATTTGAACTGCAAGCAGCTGCTGGTACCAGTCGTGAAGAACTCGCTCTATTAAAAAGTGAGCTACTCATAAAAGCTAGACAAAGTGAATTACTCAGTGGCATTCGTGAAGGTGCACTAAGTGACACCCCACAACTAAAAATTGACATCGACAACACCAAAGCCACTAGCTTAGGTTTGTCACTATCTGATGTATCTAGTACATTAACATCGGCGTGGGCTGGCTCATATGTCAATGACTTTATTGATAATGGTCGAGTGAAAAAAGTATATATTGAAAGTGACGCTCAATTTCGCTCTCGGCCCGAAGATTTAGGCCAATGGCATGTTCGCGGCATGAATGATGATGGCAAAACTACCATGACACCTTTTTCAGCCTTCAGCTCATCATCTTGGTCAAAAGCCCCACAGAATTTATCTCGCTTTAATGGAATAGCGTCTTATCAAATACGAGGGGCGACTGCAGATGGCGTTAGTTCAGGGCAAGCGATGGCAGAAATGGAGCGTTTAGTAGATGAGGTAGGTCAAGGAAAGCTTAGTTATGCCTGGAGTGGTCTATCTTACCAAGAAAAAATATCAAGTGGGCAATCAACAGCCTTATATGCAATCTCTATTTTAGTGGTGTTCCTAGTACTCGCTGCGTTATATGAAAGCTGGTCTGTACCATTTTCCGTTATTATGGTTATTCCATTAGGGTTAGTGGGTGCAGCTATCGCAAGTACTATTCGCGGCTTAGAAAATGATATTTATTTTCAAGTTGCCTTACTGACTACCATAGGACTGGCATCAAAAAATGCCATTTTAATTGTCGAGTTTGCAGAGGCTTCATATCAAAAAGGGTTGTCATTGATTGGCTCAGCAACTGAGGCAGCCAAGCTACGCTTAAGACCGATAATTATGACTTCATTGGCATTCATGTTTGGTACTTTGCCTCTAGCCCTATCATCTGGCGCTGGTGCGAACAGTCGGATATCCATAGGTACCGGTATTGTAGGCGGAACGTTTACAGCAACATTTTTAGGTATCTTCTTTGTCCCAATGTTTTTTGTATTAATTCGCGGACTATTCCCCAAAAGGAGGCCTGTTTATGAAGCCGATAGGTCAGCTGATTAGCAGATAGTAATTAAATCTAGCGACACGAGAAAAAGTTGAATGGACTAACACTGCTCAACCCTTTTTATTATCCATGGCTAATGCCATGATGTGTGAGAAATAGGAAGTCTACAATGATAAACGTACTATTGGTTGAAGATGATATTGACCTTGCAACTGCCATAGTTGAATATCTGGAAATCGAGGCAATTAATTGTGACCATGCGAGTAATGGATTAATGGGTCTAAATTTGATAGAAAATAATCAATATCAGATGATCATGTTAGATATAAACATGCCAAAAATGGACGGTTTAACACTGTGTAATACACTTCGAGAAAAAGGCATGGATATTCCTATTTTAATGCTTACTGCCCGTGATAGCCTTGAGAACAAGCTTCAAGGATTTGAAGCAGGTACTGATGATTATCTAGTCAAACCCTTTGCCATGAAAGAGCTAGTCGCTAGGGTGCAGGTGTTAGCTAAACGCAAAAGTGGAGAGGTTAAAACCATTAAACTTGGGGACTTAACTCTAGATTTAAGTGAGTTTAGCGCAAATTTAAACCAGCACTCCTTAAAACTATCACCCATTGCCTACAAACTTTTAGAAGTACTTGTAAGAGCTAGCCCCAAGACAGCCACCCGTCAACATATTATGCAAACTGTTTGGGGCGATGAACAACCAGATAGCAATAGCTTGAAAGTTCACATTTATCATTTGCGTAAACAACTTGAAAGTGTGCCAAGCAATATTAAATTAGAAACCGTATCTGGAATTGGTTTTACTATAAAAGTAGAAAGTGAAACGGAAGTCCATGGAGTCCAATAGTGAAAATTAGACCAAGCCTAAAGCTGTATTTTTTTATCAGCGTTCTGTTACTTGGTTCTGTTATGGCTATTGGCTTTTCATTTTTGAGTGTTAATTACTTCATTGACGGGCTAGACAGAAGCTTAAATGGAGTCATGTTTGAACTAGCCAAGACAGCAGATGTAAAAGATGAACATCCCGTCGACATAGCAGGCATTAATATCGCAAGTCGCTGGCAAGATACGCCAGAAGTCATTCAACGCAGCTTTGTTAATCCGCCTTCAGTGATTGGTGATTTACAAAAGCAAAAAGTCCAAACTACGATTTTCACTATGCCCAAAAGCGTGTACTTTTTAGTGCTATTTGAAAGCCCAGAAGGTGAACCAAGATTCATTTCTAGAGTCATGCTTGAAAAAGACTTTATTGCATCTACAAATGCAATAAAACCAAGCCACCGCTTATTTTGGACGTTTGTAGTGGCCATATTAGCTATCGTCTTATTCGCATTTTTACTATTCATGATTATGCGAAAAATCGCCAGACCAATAGAATCTTTAAGAAATTGGGCGAAATCATTGAATCCTAAAAATGTCCAAGCTCCCCCACCTGATTTTACGTATAACGAGTTGAATGTACTTGCCTCTTTAATTCAAGGCAGTCTAATTTCAACCCACCAGAGCCTAGAGCGAGAGCAACGCTTTTTAAGTTATGCGAGCCATGAAATACGTACTCCTATTGCGGTGATACGCAGCAACGTAGAGCTACTACAAAGACTTAACGAAAAACAGCCCACCACTGAAAAGCAACACTTAGTGTTAGAGCGTATTCAAAGAGCTGGGCTTACCATGAGTAATTTGACCGACACCTTACTATGGCTAAGCCGTAATGAAGAACTCAATGTAGCACCCGAGCCTTTAAATTTAGAAAAAGCAGTACAGCAAGCTTGTGTGGATTTAGAGTATTTACTGAAAGGAAAAAGCGTAGAAGTTACCGTTAAAAGTGAAGAACATAGCGTTGACACTATAGCCGTAGCTTGCCATATCGTTATTAACAACTTAATCCGCAACGCCTATCAGCACACCCAAGAAGGCCAAGTGCTCATCAAACAACAAGGTAGCCGCATTACTATTATAAATAGCAATAGTAAAAGTGATACTGGGCAACAAAAATCAGACTCTAATCAAATCGCCTTTGGAGAGGGTTACGGTTTAGGGTTACAACTAAGTGAAAAAATAGTGCAGCACCATAATTGGTACTATGAAAAAACCAACACTCAAGAATACTATCAAGCGGTAGTCGATTTTGAAAAACAAGGGAACTCTGTAAATGAATAAATTAAGCCTTTTAACAAGGCTTAATTCAATTTTAACCTAGCTACGTAAGGTACTAGTGCTGGGCAACAAAATCATCAACCTGCGCCAGATAGCTGTTTTTAGTTGCCTCATCTAACCATGAAACTTTAAATGCATTACTCACCATAGTAGTAATTTGCTTTTGGTCAAAATCTCCTTCTTTTTGTAACTCTAGAAAATTCTCATTTAAATAAGCACGAAAATAAGCAGGATCATCTGAATTAATTGTCACTAACATGTCTTTATCGAGCATGGTGTGGATCTCATCAGAAGTAAGAGACTGCACCACAAAACGGTTAGATACTGGGCAGACAGTTAAGCCTAGCTTTTTGTCTTTAATCATTTCACACAGTGCATCGCTTTCTAATGAATTCACACCGTGATCAATTCGATCAACTTCAATGGTATTAATGCACTGATCGATATGAGTCAGGGTATTAAGTTGATTTACATCACAGTGCATAGTGAGTTTTAAACCCATTGCTTTTGCTTTAGTAAATACCTCTGCAAACTTAATAGGTGGGTTATTGCGTTCGTCTGAATCTAAGCCAACACCGACTATCCAGTCTAGGTAAGGCTTGGCCATGTCTAAATGTTCCATGGCAGACTCAGCGCTCATATCTCTTAAAAAGCATAAGATGAGTTGGCTTTTAATGCCTAGCTTTTCTTCAGCATCGAGCTGGGCCTTATGGATACCCGTGATCACAGTTTCAAAACTCACGCCCCTTGAAGTGTGACCTTGAGGGTCGAAAAATAACTCTGCGTAAACAATTTCTTGGCTTCGTGCTTTGCTTAAATATGCGTAGGTTAACTGGTAGAAATCGTCTTCATCTAGCAGCACATTCATACCCGCATAATAAATGCTTAGAAACGAAGGTAGATCATGAAAGTCATAGGCTGCAACTAAAGCTTCTGGTGTTTCAAAAGGAATATCTACACCATTCTTTTTTGCCAATGCAAAACTAAGCTCTGGCTCCAAGGTGCCTTCTAAGTGCACATGTAACTCTGCTTTGGGGATATTTTCGATAAAGGATTGCATAAGTGAGTCTCTTAAGTTTTATTCAATTAACAGATTAAGCAAATTTGATACCCATGGGTATAACGCTAGGTTTTATAGAAAACATTCAAAAATCGGGTAAGTTAAGCACTCAAAACTGTGTAAAACACAAAAAATACGCACTGTCTAAGTGCAATACATAGATCTAAAAAGTAAATAAATACGGCTTGGCGCTCATCTAATGACTGTCGCATTTTCTTGAATATAGCGAAGGTGGCATATTATACTGCGCCTGAAAGCGGCGGTTAAAGTGACTCAAATTAGCATAGCCCAGAGAGTAACATACTTGGCTCACCGACTCTCCTGTACTTAAGCGCTTTGCTGCGTTTTCAATTCGTAATTGCTGCTGCAACGTAAGGGGAGTGCACCCCAACTTATCTTTAAACTCTTGATAAAAGCGAGTACGACTCATGCATGCTATTTTGCATAAAATATCAATATCTAAATGCTCACTCAAATGGGTTTTAATATAATGAATAGCCGCTTGTAAACCACTGTTATCTGAATGGGCTTCGGTGTCTGTTAGAGCGAGATCCCTGGCTTGATGCTTGAGTATTCTGGCCACCAGCTCTGATACACCAAAATCGATTACCAAATTTCGTTCATTGTCATTCTCAACAAAGCAATTAAATAATCGCTCTAATAACATTTGGGTGCCCTCAGAGTGTTGAGTGTGTAAATGTTTGTCAGACAATAATTGCCAACTATCCAATGTTAATGGGACACCAAGTTTCACATCTAACTGCTGTGCTAATAATGCGATACGCTCACTACTAATTTCTATAGTTAAACAACGGGTGGGTTTGTCCATAGTCGCTTCTGGAAAATCAATAGCGACTGAGGTATTTGCTGACATCACAAAAGACTGGTGTGGGATAAACTCTTGAGACTGTAAAGTTTGTAATTGCGGGTGCATTCCATGTAACACCTTCTTGCCTTGTATCATGCCGCAATACAGTAAACCCGAAGAGTGTAACAACACTTTTTCAGCAGGCAGGTAGGTATCATAAATACTTAATTCAGAATCAGACCCCGCAAAACTCACTCGGTTCTCAATCAGTTTTTTAGGTTGACTTAAACCTAACCGGCTAACAAGTGCTTCATTATTCATTGTGTACTCACCCAAGTTAATCATGGATTGTCAGACAAGCGATATGTACTCCCAGACAAGTACTACTTAACCACTCTGCATTATATTAACAACTGAAACGACATTAATTAAATATTTTTTAACATTAAAATTAAGGAAACGTCATGATTTATGCTAATCCTGGTTCACCCGATTCGTTAGTCACCTTTAAAAAACAATATCAAAACTTCATTGGCGGTGAGTGGGTAGCTCCCGTTAAAGGACGCTACTTTGATAACCTGAGCCCGATTGATGGAGAAAAGTTTTGTGAGATCCCCCGCTCTAGTGAAGAAGATATCAACCTAGCACTAGATGCAGCCCATAGCGCTAAAACGACTTGGGGCAAAACCTCTGTCACTGAGCGTTCAAATATATTATTGAAAATTGCTGATCGCATTGAACAGAACCTAGAATTATTAGCCGTTGCTGAAGCATGGGATAACGGTAAAGCGATACGTGAAACCCTAAATGCAGACATCCCTCTTGCAGCCGATCACTTTCGTTATTTTGCTGGGTGTATGCGAGCCGAAGAAGGGACCTTGGGTGAAATAGACGCCAACACAGTGTCGTATCATATTAATGAACCTCTGGGTGTGGTTGGGCAAATCATTCCTTGGAACTTCCCTATTTTAATGGCCGCATGGAAACTAGGCCCAGCACTGGTAACAGGCAACTGCGTAGTATTAAAACCAGCAGAACAAACCCCCGCCTCTATCTTGGTTTTAGTAGAACTCATTGCCGATTTACTGCCACCAGGGGTCTTAAATATAGTCAATGGCTTTGGTATTGAAGCAGGTAATGCCCTTGCTACCAGTGATCGAATTGCCAAAATTGCTTTTACAGGTTCAACACCCGTTGGTATTCATATTTTAAAATGTGCCGCAGACAATATTATTCCCTCTACTGTAGAGCTTGGTGGAAAGTCTCCAAACCTTTACTTTAACGACATAATGAACTTCGAAGACAACTATTTAAGTAAATGTGTTGAAGGATTGGTACTCGCATTTTTCAATCAAGGAGAGGTCTGTACTTGTCCTTCTAGAGCACTTATTCAAGAAGATATTTACGACCCATTTATGGAGCTTGTTGTTGAGCGAACAAATAGCATAGTGCGAGGCAACCCTTTAGATACCGATACTCAAGTGGGCGCTCAGGTATCTAATGAACAATATGAGAAAATACTTGGGTATATCGATGTGGGCCAAAAAGAAGGTGCAAAAATATTAACTGGTGGTGGCCCAGCCAATCTATCAGGCCCTTTTAATAAAGGGTATTACGTACAACCGACTTTACTTGAAGGTAAAAATGATATGCGAGTCTTCCAAGAGGAAATTTTTGGTCCTGTTGTTGGAGTCACCACCTTTAAAGATGAGGCAGAAGCTATTGCCATAGCGAACGATAGCATGTTTGGTTTAGGTGCCGGGTTATGGACCAGAGACATGAACCGCGCATACAAACTGGGGCGAGAGATTCAAGCTGGCCGTATTTGGACTAATTGTTATCACGCCTACCCCGCACATGCTGCGTTTGGAGGATATAAAAAATCTGGTATTGGTCGAGAAACCCATAAACTCGCGATCGGTAGTTATCAACAAACTAAAAACCTGTTAGTAAGCTACGATACCGACCCGTTAGGTTTCTTCTAAAAAATCCCCACTCAATCAAGGTTGGCGAACAGAGGTTCGCCAATTTTCTTTATAAGTCAGTATATTAGACATACATACTCTATAACTTTAAAGCTTAAAAGTTTTTTACTGCATAGGTGATAACTACCCCGCAATCGTTTATATTCGCTGTACACATATTTAGTGTTTGTAATAATCAAGCAAACAAGCAGCCCCAATGAATTTGAAAATATCTGTTTTACAACATGCCTTAGCTGTTGATAAAAAGTGGAGTAAAATGTGTTAAAAAAAGGCAAAGACCTTTTCTTTCTGCAAGATTGGCAAGTAAACCCTAGCACCAATACTTTGATACGGGGCGAGCAAACTAAGCAGCTTGAGCCGAAAGCCATGGATGTATTGTTACTTTTATGCAACCAGCAAGGTAAGGTTTTAAGCGCTGATGAAATTGCCACTCAATGCTGGGGCGGTATCGACATTGGTGATAACCCAGTACACAAAGCCGTAACCCAACTACGCAAAGCCCTAGGTGATAAAGCCAGCGCCCCTACTTATATTGAAACCATTCGTAAACGTGGCTACCACATTATTGCCCAGCTAGACTTTCCATTAGATGAAGAATTAAAAGCAGAACAAGCCAACTGGCAAGGCACTTCGCCCTTCCCTGGCTTAGTGCCGTTTTCTGCAAAAGATGCGCAAGTCTTTTTTGGCCGTAACGAACAAATAGCAACCTTATTAGAGCGTATTTCAAATCAGGTTAATGCTAAACATGCATTTACCTTAATTTTAGGCCCTAGCGGTACCGGTAAATCATCTTTAGTTAACGCAGGTTTGTTACCAAGGCTTACCAGTGAGAATGGCTACAATGGTATAGGGGTGGTATCTCACACCAGTATCGATTTTGCCGATATTAGCCAAGAACGGCTATTGATTGATATCGCTTCTGCCATGCTGGATTTGGATGTAAATGACCACCCTGTATTTTCAGGCATGAGTGCCGAAGGCTTAGCTACCCAATTACAGAATAATGCTGCAGCGTCTATCCAGCAATGCCACTTGGCTCTTAAAGCGTCTCAACAAAGTTACAGCAAGCCACAGTTTTTATTGTTTATCGACCGTTTAGAAGTGCTGTTATCTTCTCCTACGTTTAGCGATGATGAGCGAGAAAAAGGTCTTAATTTAATTGAAACACTCACTACTAGCGGCGCGATTATTGTCATCAGCGCTTGTCGCAATGACTTTTACCCGCTAGTGGTTAATCATCCAAGTTTAATGGCCAATAAAGGGGCTGGCGGACATTTTGATTTACTGGCACCTAGCCGTGCAGAGCTGATGCAAATAATCCGTTTACCCGCCATTGCCGCTAACCTAACTTGGTCAGTAGATACTCATTCAGCTACACCACTTGAGCAGTTGCTGTGTGATGAAGCAGCAAACAACCCAGACGCACTGCCGATGCTGCAATATACATTGCAAGAGTTGTATTTACAGCGCAGCAAAACCGACGAACTACAAGTATCTGTATACCAAGCCTTAGGCGGTATTGAAGGTGCTATTGGTAAAAAAGCTGAAGAAGTCTATCAAAGCGTACCGGCGGAGCATCAAGAACAGCTCGCTTACCTTTTGTCTTTATTAGTTACTCTAAGTGACAATGGTAAAACCATCACTAGCCGTGCCGCTCGCTGGTCGCAATTGACCCAGCCCAGCCAAAAAGCCTTTGCACAAGCTTTGGTAGACAGCCGTTTATTTGTATCCCACTTACAAAATGACGAGCCCTGCTTTAGCTTGGCCCACGAAGCCTTGCTACGCCGTTGGCCACGGGCCAGTGATTGGATTGAAACACACAGAAACAGCCTAGAAATAAAAAGCCGTATTCAAAATATGGCATCTCGCTGGATAGCAGAGCATAAAAGCCCAGCCTATTTACTACCAGAAGGTAAGCCCTTACTAGAGGCACAGAGCCTACAAAGCAACGCAACTTTTAATTTAGACAAACAAGAACAAGCCTTAATCATCGCCTCAGCACAGAAAGCCAGAGTCAGACGCTGGTTTAAGGGCTCGATTATGAGCCTATTGTGCTTACTCACCTTTGTCGCCGTACTTATGAGCTACCAAAGCCAGCAAGCACAAAACCTAGCCCAGCAAAAAAGGGTGGAGGCTGAGAGTTTATTAGGTTTTATGGTGGGTGAATTCGCCGATAAGTTGCGTAGCGTAAAACGAATGGATTTGTTGGACGGGATCAGTAATAAAGCATTGGAATATTTTAGCCAACAAGATGATAGCTATGGGGGGGGATTATATTCTTTGACAGATAGTGAACAGAATTTTAAAGCGCAGTTTCAACATGCACAGACTCTCATGGCTATGGGTGAAGTAGCCTACTCAAGGGTTAAAAATGATGAGGCTCAGCAAGCATTTTCGTCGTCCAAAGTGATATTGGGTAATTTGTTTCAACGACAAGCTAAAAACATAGAAGTACTAAAAAGCTTAGGGGCAAATGCTTTCTGGTTAGGGCAATTAGCTATGGACAGCGCAGATTTTAATGTAGCCAAGACTCACTTTAACAATTATTTAAAATACAGCCAAGCTATGGTCGAACAGTCACCTAACAATCAGGATGCTCAGTGGGAGCTGTCCTATGCGTATCAAGCCATTGGCGGTATTGATACTAAACTGCAATTACTCGTAAACGCTAAAGTAGCATTCGAAGCAGCGCTAAAAATTCAAAATAAAATTGTTAGTGAGTTACCGCTAGGTGATTTCAGCAACTTGTATGTTTCGGATACTATCGAATGGCTGGCAGAAACTGAAGAACAGTTGGGCAACTTCAACAATTCAATACAGAGTCGAAAAAAAGTTCAAGCTATTCTAATAGAGATGTTGGATATATTTGGCTTTAACGCTGATATATTAGAAAGCCTAGCTCATTCTTACTTGAATCAAGCTAATACACTGTATTTTCTTGGAAAATATTCAGAAGCCAATACAACGGTAACATTATCAATTTCTAGATTTGAAGCATTGTTAAAACAAGATCCAACCAATCAAAATTGGCAGATAAGCTTAATAGGCGCAACAGCTTTGCTACGTTACTTGGATAAACAACTCTTTAAACAATCAACAGCACCGTTAATCAGTATCAGAGACTTTAATAGGTTACTAGACAAAGTAGAGCCATCCTCTCCGTTTATAGAGATCACTATCAAAAGCTACCAAGCTAACGATGACTTAGACTTGGCTAAAAAATCTTTACTGTTAACACAACGTAAAGTAGAAAGCTTACTTACCAGCCAACCTACAAACATGAACTTTCTCTACGCTCTCAGCAATACCTACTTATTGGAAGCGAAACAATCGGAGATCAGTAGGTTAACAAGAAATGAAGGGACCAAGAAAGAACAACTAGGCGCTTGTAAAAAAGTGATTGATATACTGGAACCATTAATCACCAAAAGCAGTAATTACCGACTAATGGTGACTTACATAAGAGCTCAAGACTGTTTAGGGCATTTAGATAAGGTCTCTCACTTTATAAAGATAATAGAAACACTGCAGATAACTAAATATGCATTTTAAAAGAGATAAAAATATGACCAACACAGTCGTCCCAACCAGAGTATCCAATTCAACCCCATCAATTGTAGAGTTTAAAGACCCATCAACAGGTGTATGGGGGCCAGAAGTAGAGGTTACTTTTAGTGATGTAGGTACAATAACATTTGTATTGCTACAAGATCCCATAAGCTCTGCATATATCTTCTTTGGCGCGACACAAAAAATAATTGAAGGGACAACAACATCGCCAGATACTGAATGGCGATTGACAATTAGTGAACTAGGTAGAGCGATTACGTTCGCTACTAATGACAATGAAGACCAAACCATTGGTGTAAAACTTGGTTTAATACCCAAGAACACAGATGACTTGTTAAATGTAATTATCAGCGCAGATCCTAGGCTTAAGAATATAAAAGTATAAAAGGAAACCTGTGGGGTCAGAGTCGTTGATCCCACACAATTTTCAAAAAACAACCTGCTTGCTATGCAATAACTTA
This sequence comes from Paraglaciecola sp., assembly GCF_039943935.1. Lineage (GTDB taxonomy): Bacteria > Pseudomonadota > Gammaproteobacteria > Enterobacterales > Alteromonadaceae > Paraglaciecola. The sequence goes on along the minus strand of NZ_JBDUZQ010000001.1, from coordinate 198,796 downwards.
ACCCTCCATGACCTGATACCTGATTTAGTTTATTTCTGAACCCGGCAATTAAACCTACCATCACTAAACAACAGCAAAAATAAAACATATATATATCAGTTAGTTAAAATCAGAAGATTACCAGAAGGTTACCTCAGGCTTTTATCATTAAAGTATTAGACATCAACTACATAAGTTTATGACTCATAGGGTTTAAAGATGTCTATGCCTAAAAATAAAAGTACAAAAAATGATGCTGATACTGACATGTTTTTAGTGGCAGATAAGTTTTCAATTCCACTTATTACGGGAAAAATGAACTCGTTCATAGAGATGATTAATGTAATCTCTGAAGGAATTTTTTTGATCAATGCTGATGGTATTATCGATATGACAAACCCAATGGCAGCCAAATTTTTTGGTGATTCAAATGAAAATTTAGTAGGTGAAAGTTGGTTTAAATTTTTACACGATCGCTATCGTGAACAATATGAATATATATTTATGAATTGGAAAGACAATAGAAATAGCACATTAAACCATGGTCCTAAAGAAGTGTTATTAACGCGGAGTGACAGTACCTGGTTAGAAGCGGATTTATCTATCTCACTTTTGCCTGAGTCTTTAACCGGAAGCAATACTATATTTATTGGCGTATTACACAACTTAACCAAACATAAAGAAGAATATAGCCAACTACGTAAACAAGCCAGTACCGACCATTTAACCGGATTAGCGAATCGATACAATTTAGAGAAAAGCCTTAATAAAAGTTGGAACGATAGCATTATCAACAATCAACCCATCGGTTTAATTTTAATCGATGTTGATTATTTCAAACATTTTAATGACCAATTTGGACACGTGAACGGCGATAAATGTTTACAGAAAATAGCCAAAGTTATCGATAGTTGCTTACCCTCAAACGAAAGTCTGGCGGCACGTTACGGTGGAGAAGAATTCGCTGTTATTTTGCCTCGAACTCATATTGAAGGCGCTAAAGCTGTTGCGCGTCATATACAACAACAAATTAGCATCATTAATTTTACAGATTTACATTTACCTAGCAACTTCAGAGTAAGTGTTAGTCAAGGTATATCGTGCGAGCACAATGGTCAGTATCGCACACCTGAGGCTCTAATTTGTGCTGCAGACACTGCACTTTATCGGGCTAAAGAAGAAGGCAGAAACAGAGTGAATGTAAGTAATTAGTTTACACACAGTTTTATACCAAGAAGCGGACAAAAAAACCTCGTATTACGCTTCTTGGTTTTTTTATTCAATAATATTTTAGTCACGTGTTAACACTTCAAATAACTCTATTTCAAAAATCAAATTAGAATTCGCAGGGATCATATTACCGATTTGGCGCTCACCATAAGCTAAGTGTGCAGGAACCCATAATTTACGTTTTCCTCCTACTCTCATATCTTTAAGACCTAAAATCCACCCCTGAATCACCCTTTTATTGCTAAGCACAGTTTGAAAAGCTGAGCCTTTTTTAAAAGAAGAATCAAACTCAGTTCCATCTTCAAGCCAGCCTTTGTAGTGAGCTGTGATTAAAGCACCTCTTTCGGCCGCTTTACCTGTACCTACCACCAAATCTTCTATTTGAAGGTCTTGTTGCATAATTACGTTCTCCCTTTACTTTGAGGGCTCAATTATAACCACTAGTGCGCAATGAAAACGTTATTAATGCATTATTTAACGATATGAAATAAGTATTTATATTTCCCCAAACATCTTTTAAAGGTACATTAAAGATTCTTAGCTTTAGATGATTTCTAATAAGGAACTACCTTGATAGAGCATGGGCATTATGTAAGTAGTCGATCTAAACAGTTAATGTTGTTTTCTGGCAAAGGCCCATGGAATGATGAGGCACTGACTTATGGAACCAAAAGTACTCAATTAGATATTAACGCAATAGATCACAAAAAACCTTGGGGGCAAATAGGTTTTTTGTATGGCGAGAGCTTAATGCCACCCACAGCGTTTAAGCTATTTTCAGACGTCATATGCCTACGCCAACAAATGGGTTTAAAGGCGATAGCAATAATAATTCAAGATTCGGATGTAATTATTACGATTAAAACCCAGTTAAAAGTGGCTTATAACAAAGCTGGGATTGAAAGTGAGTTTTTTGATGATTTTGACAGCGCCACTAATTGGCTAACTAGCTTTAATATTGAGTTTGACCAAACAGAAGTAAAGAACTTCTATCAGAACAACCAATTTATCAACAACCTGTAGCATAAACATAACCCCATCAAACCACGCTGCCTGTCGATTTCAGAATACATGCCAGCATAGTAAGCTGGCACTTTTAAATTTCGAGTAGCTGCTATCTACAAGCTTAAAATACGTAGTTGTATTGTGCGGCAACTAAGGCGGCATCACCCTGACTAGTGTATTCCCATTCTGCTCCAAGGTTATCAGGCTCTATAAACGTGCGCTCCTTACCTTTAATAATAGTTGCGCCAACATCAATTGTTGAACTATCACTCAATGCATAAGTAGCACCTGCGCTTAACCACACTCTATCGGTATCAGGAATTGAGATAGATAGATGGTTAGGATCGGTTGGTGTTTTGTCGTATGCAATACCCGCACGAAGTGTAGTTTGATCATTTAACTGATAATCACCACCAATTGAATAACGGAAACTATTGGAGAAATTCTCTGTCTTAGAAAATACAGGCGTATCACTTCCTTCAACATAGGCTTCTAGTTGTTTAAAGCTGCCCCACTGTGTCCAATTAATACTGTAATGCAGACCATATTTTTCATTTAATTGATGACTTCCTGAGAACTCTGCCATAGCGGGTAGCTCTAAGTTTAACGAGCCCGGTAATACCGTACCTTCTAAACCACCCAAAGCAGCAGGTAACTCATTACCATAATCCCCTTTAAAAGTAATATCCGTTGAACTACGATAATGAAAACCAAAACGAGAATTCTCATCTAAATCATAAGCTAAACCTACATTCCAACCGTAACCAGTATCATCGCCTTCTAAGTATGCGACTTCTGTGTCACCAACCACACCTAAGGTTGACCCAAAGTTGGCTTGTAAATATAAGGGAAAACCAACACCAGCATGGCGAGTTAATTCTGCTTCTGCATAAATAAAATTAAGACCTGCCGCAATAGTTAGCGCATCATTTACTTTATAAGAGGCGCTAGCATTAAAGTTCACGGTAACAATTTCAGTCTTGCCTGCAATTTGACCTGCAGCATAATCTTCTGGAAAATCAGTTGCTAATCCAAAATGAGAGAACAAACCAAACCCTACTGCAGTCTTGTCATCTATTGGCATCACAAAATAGGTGGCAGGTACTAAAGCGTTAGGAGCAATACTATCATCGTCAATTGCTTCGGCTGATGAGTAAGCAGGGGCGCTTTCACCCTCAAGGCTTACATCAGGAAGTACAAAAGTACCAACAATAGATAACTGGCTTTCAGTAAATTGTGACATCAAGGCTGGGTTACGCGCTACTACAGAAGCGTTCTCTGCAACTGCGGCATCACCAGCAAAAGATCTGCCTAAACCTGAAGCGCTATGTTCAGACAATTGAAATGCAGCAGACAATGCATTCAGTGAAAAAACACTCAAGCCCGCTGTAAGTAAAATGCAATTAAATTTCATGATCTCTCCAATACTATGAACCAAGCATTATTAATCGCTGCGTGGTTACTCAAACAAATTTATAGGTAACTCAGCCGAATTCAGATACAAAAATCGGGCAGCGCATAATATAGACTTGCAGACTAAATACCAGAAAAAGTCACAAAAAATGCATAAAATTCACCAAAAACACCATAACGCAACAAGTATGACCAGTTACATTAACAAATTTAATACAAAGGTATATAAAAATGGCGGATTAGTTGAATTCGCACTTTAATTATAAATGACTTCGATTCACTCTTAACCAATGAGTTAAACACATAAACCCTATTCCAAGGGCTGTTCCTATTAAAGATATCTTACTCCACAAAGCAGACGTAAAAATATGGTTGGGGTTGTCCTCTTGCTGAATGCTACCTGGAATCAACTCTCTAGCAAGAGCCAAATATTCCCATAGTGCCTCTCTTAGGTAGTGTGATTCTAATTTTAAATACCCTACTACATAAAATTCAACTATTAATAATAGTACGACTGGTAATACAGCCCATAAAAAAGGGGCCTTATTGGCATACATAGACGCTAACATTAACCAAGAGAATAGCGGAAACATCCATAAGGCATAAAAAAACAGCCCCGACCACACCGAACTTAAATGACTTAAAATATCGGCATGTCTCCATAACTCCCAGAAAGAGACGTCATACCCAGAACCTAAGATACAACTACCAATCAAAGCGAAGAAAACAAAGATAAAAACAACTGATGTTGCAGCCAACATAAATATAGCAGGCACAACCAACGCCCCAGTCATAAGCTTAACCATGATATTTTGTAAGTCAGATACAGGTAAGGATCGCCAAAAATAGATAGATTGATCTCGTCTCTCATCAAATAGGCAGGTCGTAAAGTAGTAAAGCTGAATCACTAACCCTACTAAAATAAAAGGGGCAAACATTCCCATAATTGTGGCGAGAAAAATTTGAGTAAGCCCATTTATATGAATCAGACTATCTGCATTAGATACGCCCTCTATCACTATGCGTAATTGAGCGCTTTCTAGTAACAGCAATTGAAGTAAAGGCGCAGTAATCATAAAGATACCAATCACTATAGGTACCCAAAATAAGGTTTTCTTAAATTCCCAAAGCTCTTTCCTAAAGGCTATGAAGATTTGCATTAAGTTCATTTGACACCTTCTTGGGTCATAATCCCTACAAATACGTCAGCTAAACTCGGAGAACTCACCTGCCCTATAGATGCCAATGCATCAAGGTCGGCATCATCAAACAGCATACTAGTTAACCCCAGCATATTATTCACACATATTGGGGCGAATGCTTTTGCAGCTGCTAGGTTCTCATTTGTAACCGCTAGTAACTTAAAACGAGAACGAATACCTTCAACACTTTCATTCACAACAATTTGCCCATCTTTAATAAAAGCAACGTCTGTTAGGATATGCTCTATTTCTTCAATTTGATGAGTGGTAATAATGATGCACTTGTCATCATTGTGAAAATCTTCTAACAAATGACTATAGAACTGGCGACGAGTTAGAATGTCTAAACCTAAGGTTGGCTCATCTAACACTAGCACTTTTGCATCTACGGCTAATATTAAAGCTAAATGCAATTGTGTCACCATACCTTTAGATAAGGCTTTTACTGTGGCTGACATGGGAATGTTTGTTTTGGCTAAAAAAGCTAAAGCTTTTTTACCGTCAAAATTAGGGTGCACGCCTTGCATATAAGTTAGAGCCTGACTCACCTTTATCCATTTTGGTAACACCGCAACATCTGCAATATAAGCAACACTCTCTAACATTTTAGTGCGATGTTTAGACGGATTGTGCCCTAATACTCTGATGTCGCCTTTATAACGGGTTAACCCCAGTAATGCCTGTAAGCAAGTTGTTTTCCCTGCTCCATTTGGACCCACCAATCCTAAAATCTGTCCGGCTTCAACATTCAAGTTTATATCTTGAAGCACATGGTTTTTCCGATAAAATTTGTTTAATCCAGAAATAGATATTAAAGGGGACAATAGAAGCGTTCCTCGATGGACTTTAATGATAGTTCAGTTGATGTCTGAACTTCAGGAAATAGTGAGACTAGATGTCATTTTTTTGCATCCAATAATTCTAATATAAAAACTACAACAAAGAACCATAAATGAATCTGGTCTCTCTAGAACAACAAAATTGCAACCAATAGGTCAAATCTTAATGAGAATGGGCATTTTCTGATTTAGAGTTTTTAACTTGAAGCTTTCTAAAATACTGAAACGCTATTAACCCCATCAACACCAAACCACATATTTGGTAAACCCACCCCATCATATCTGAATGCCCTCCATGTACTAACGCTAATTGCCATTCAAAAACGTTTAAAATTTTATCAAAAATAACACCTGATACTAACGCACCGCTAACAATACCTAGTAAATATAAAGCCAATTCTTTTTTCCCCAACTCATTTTTAATCACCATTAAAGTCGCAATATTGGTTGCAGGCCCAGTTAACATAAAGACCAAAGCAGCCCCAGGTGTGATACCTGAAAGCAATAAGCCAACAGCAATGGGTGTAGATGCAGTAGCGCAGACATACATAGGAATTGAAATTAGCACTACTAATAGCATAGTCCCTAGCCCTTGAGCATGCTGGGCAATATAATCTTCAGGCAGGTAGGTAGTAATTAAAGCAGCAAAAAACAATCCGACTAGAAACCATCCCATAAAATCTCTTAATAATTGACCATAACCAAATGTAAAGGCTGCACTAATTTTTTGGATTAAGGTAAGTTGCGTCGATTTAGTTCCACTGCAACAAGAAGAAACAGCTGCTTGGTCTTTTTTATGTGTAGGTGGCTTATTGTCAGTAAACATTGCAATCAGAGTACCGGTGAAAATTGCAGAAAATATTGCAGCAATAGGCCTAGCAATCGCCATTACTGGGCCCATTAATGCATACGTGACGCCAATCGAATCTATACCCGTCTCCGGTGTCGCCACCAAAAAGCTAGCAGTACTTGCTTTAGATGCACCACTTCTTCTAATACCCATAGCTACAGGAATAACTGAACAAGAACACAAAGGAAGAGGGGCACCAATGACAGCAGCATTGACCACTGAACCTTTTTTCCCTAGTGTTTTCTCAATCCAATTTTTTGGAACTAATTGATTAATGACACCCGCAATCAGCATGCCCAACAACAAATAGGGCGCAGACTCAACAAAAAGAAGAATGAAGTTCGACAATAGCTGCACATTACACCTCGCTTTCTAGGGTGGAAATTATTGAACAAAACTCAGCACTTTCTTGACCACCACAACAATATTGCGCTAGCTTCTCTAACGTACTCTGCATGTATTGTAGCTGCATAATTTGCCCCGCAATATCTTTGATTTTTGTATCTGTTATTGACTTTGCTTCAGCACAAACATGTTGGCTTTTGTCATTTTTAATAGCGAGAAGTGATTTGATTTCGGACAAGCTAAATCCACAAGCTTTACTTCTTTTAATAAAGTTAGCGGTAATTAAGTCATCTTGAGTATAAATACGGTAGTTATTGTGGCCTCGACCTGAAGGCTTTAATAACCCAGATTTCTCATAATAACGTAACGTATGCGCATTTAAATTAGATAATTTAGCCAGTTCACTGATCTGCATTTTATATCCGCCTATTGAGTCCAGAAACACTATGATAAACCTTAAACTAACATCTAAGGTCAATAGTGTAATAAACAATAATTACGATCTTTAGTAAATAAAATGGCGTGTGGCTTCAGTCGTAATCTTAGGCTTGATTTTATTTTAGAATTGGACTCCGAAGCGTACACTCCACCTTTAGCCAAAACACAACTTTTATATTAGGAAGACTGTAGATTCTGATAAAAGCCGGTTATGACAGAGGAAGAATGTATTTTTCTATCTTGTTGCTAGAAATAAAACAATTTTATTTTTGTTGAGAAAATTCGACTTAAGATTGAAAAAGCACAATGCTTAAACAGTGAGTATGACTATCAGCGTAGTCCCACCCAAATGCAAAAGTAGGATAGGTATAAAAAGGCCACAATCAATTCAAATTTATTTCATAGACCATTTTTTTAAATCTAGTAAGATAAAAAAACTTTACATTTTCTACTAGTATCAAATTGATGGCTGTTTAACAGAAATGCGTGTTTTTGTTTTAGGCACCAAAAGAAAACTTAAACTAAAGTATCAATCTATTTTGAATCATTATTCTCGAAGAGCTCATGACTTGATGAAAATTTTCACAAAAATTACTTTACTTCAATTGATTAAGGCAGTCGCTTTTATCGTAACCTTAGTGCTTCTCCTTTTTTACGAAAACCTTCCTAAACGCACTATGGCTTTGCATCCAGAGCTAACGAAGAATGTACATGAATCTGTTGATAACATTATTGGCGGAAACTCTGAAATAATTTGGATTGATAAAACTCAGCTTAATTGGGTATGCCATCTTAGAGCTGGCACCCTATATCCATATTGTGGAATTTCCGTATCGTGGTCTAAACCTGCCGCCAAACAATTAGACTTATCTTCATATGGTGCTCTTGAAGTAAAACTAGACTACAAAGGTCCCGCTTCATTTTTGAGAGTTTTTTTACGTAATTATTACCCAGTTCCGGGTATGACGGATATTGTAGGAAAAGCTAAATTTAATAGTTTTTCTACCTTAGCAACAGATTACAGCAAAACTGTCATACTCCCATTTAGTGACCTAAGGGTGGCTGATTGGTGGATTGAAAATAACAAAATACCACCTAAAGAAATAAAAACTGATATAAGTAAAGTTATCGCCATAGGAATTGACATTCCATTCCCAAACAAATTGGGTCGCCATAACTTTCAACTTAAATCGATTACTGCCACAGGTAATTATTTTTCCAAAGAAACCCTATATTTTTCTATTATTTTATTCTGGGCTGTATTTTTAATTTCTGAGAACTTGATACGCCAAACAAAGTTACTGTCAATGATTAAAGTAAGTGACGCCCAGATCAAAGAATTTAGAACAATAAGTGAAATATATCGCGAGAAAGCTGAAAATGACCAGCTAACAGATATTTTAAACCGAGAAGGCTTAAATAGAATTGTAGATGATTTGTATGCAAAAAAATCGCTACATAATTACGCCCTTTTAGTAATAGATTTGGATTTTTTCAAAACCATAAATGATGACTATGGCCATGCTGTAGGCGATAGTGTACTTCAAGAAGTATCTAAAATTTTTAAAGCATGTATACGCTCCTATGACATTGTTGCAAGATGGGGGGGAGAGGAGTTCATTGTTTTATTTCATTGTATTGGCAGCGAGAGTATCGAACCTTTTGCAGAAAAAGTACGTCAAACTATTGAATCAACAAGTTTTGTTGCTGGCACAATTCAAAATGTAACGGTTACCATTGGAGTAACTAAAATTGCTCGATCTGAGCTATTTGAAAATGCTTTTATTCGTGCAGATAGAGCCTTATACCAAGCCAAAGAAACAGGAAGAAATAAGACAATTATCAACTTGTAAAGAATAGCAACAGACTGACGCTTCTTTGCTCACTAAAAACTAAAAGCAATTATATAGGAGAAAAAAATGGACAAATTTATGGCTGCAGCAATAGAAGAAGCACAAAAAGGATTGGAGGAAGGTGGTATCCCAATTGGCTCTGTAATAGTTCACAAGGGAGAAATTATAGGTCGTGGCCATAATCGCCGAGTTCAAAGCGGAAGTCCTATTCTTCATGGAGAAATGGATGCATTAGAAAATGCAGGGCGACAAACAGCTGCCACATATCGAGAATCAACCATTTATACCACTCTATCTCCCTGCTCAATGTGTTCTGGAGCAATTATTTTGTATGGCATTTCAAAAGTAGTTATAGGAGAAAACAGCACATTTATGGGCGAAGAGGCTTTACTCAAGTCTAAAGGCGTATCAGTCACAGTTTTGCAAAATCAACAATGCATAAACTTAATGGAAGCATTTATAAAAGCTAAACCAGAGCTTTGGAACGAAGATATTGGCGAGTAAGGCAATAAATCATTAACCACAAGTAAAAAAACAATAACGTCAAGTAAACAAATAATAACTTAATGTAATAAAACATGAGAATTAAACAGTTTTTTATTGTTATAAATTGTATAAATACATTACGAATGAAGTTTGAAATTTTGAAACTCGCTTTAAATATTGAGCACAACCAAAAAAATGTAAGTTTAAAGCCTTAAATTAGAAAGAATATTACTAGGCATCCACTCTGTAAATCTGGCTTTAAAAAAGCGACAAAAGTTTACAATTGACATTATTGTTTAAACAGCAAAATAACTCCACTCAACACATACGAATTAAAATAATTGGAGTTAGAAAAGAGCAAGAAATTGCACTAGAACAAAGCTTTGCTATTGCTAAGTAAACGGTAATAAATTTAATAGTAAATGAACTCGATCATTCAATTTTTTTAAACCGACATATTATTTGGCTTACCTAGCTTTAACTAGTTCTTATATATTTACACTATAAATTTGAGTGACAAACATGATCAAAAACAAGATCCGTGAACTGCGTTTTTTCGCAGATGAAATGACCCAAAAAGAGTTAGCCGAATTAGTTGGCGTTACTCGGCATACTATTATGGCAATTGAAAAAAGTAAGCACTCACCAACTCTCGAGGTAGCCTTTCAAATTGCAGAAATATTTGGGCAGTCTATTGAAGAAGTATTCGAATATCACAGTAGTTAAAAACGTTCTGTTGATACATTTTACAATACTCAAAGCTGAACGTTTACCATAGTCAAGCATGTTGTTTGTTTTCTATTATATGTTCAAATAAATAATAAAATGTAAATGCTCACACACATTATAAAACACTAAAAATAAGGAAATGCTAAAAATTATATTAGTATGTTAGCATTTACTTAATGTTTGAAATTACCATTTCATTGTTGCCAAAACAATGATTCATTAAGAGCTTTTACAGTATTACTAATCTCTACCTCACTTCAAATCAATAAGGTTAAAGAGAGTTTACGTAAAGCCTAAACGTTCGATTGTAGACACTAGGTATAAGGCTTCCTTGTACTCTAAGTTTGTAGATTTCTTATATGTTCCACAATGTAATTTAAACATTATTACAGTCACTATAATGGCTATATTGTTGTTAAAAATGCATTTGAATAAAGTCTGAAATATAGGCATATCAGACTTCATTTAATGTATCTAGGTTTACAAAATCACAGCTACTTGCAATACGCTAGTTTAGTCAGTTTTTTAGATTATCCTCCTTCCTTTCTACCAAATGAAATAAAACTATTTTGATTACTGACTACCATAGAGCCCGAAATAAAAACTCAATGAGTGGCAAATTTTTGCATTGATTAGATTACGTTTAAGAATGTTTATTTTAGAAGTTTCTAATGATTAAAAAGCCAAAAAACATGTCTGTTTTTTTGGCCTTTTATTTTTAATAAAAGGCAATCACCAAAGAGACAATTAACCTTCATTATCGCCAGTATGCAGAGCATCAACAATAGCTAAACCTTATCCTCACAATTCAGCCAACTCTTAGTAATATCAACCCGTAGCTACTTTTCACTCATCAAGAGTTTAAATCAGCTTATCAAGGCCGTTAATCAATTAGAATTGTTGAGCTATATTGGATGTGTCTCTCAAACCAATAAAGTGACATCACAATGTGAGTGTATACGCTAATACCTAAGCTCTTAGAAATTTTTAATATTGTTTTACTTGCTCAAGTAAGGAGGGTTCTACTTTAGTCGATTTTATGATTTTAACCACAATCGTCGATGTAGTGAGACTTTTGGTATCTCTAATGCTTACTTCTCAGTTGTCTATTTAATGTAATAGTAAGTACATCTCACTGCTGAAATTTTATATTTGGTTTAAATCAATAACCATAAAATTTAATCATTAATTGTTAGCTAGTTTAAATGTTGTTATTTATAATTCTGGCTTTTCCACCTCCCTAATTTGGTAATGTAAAATGCCTAGAAATAAAAAATGGACTATTGAAGACTCAGAAAATTTATACCGTGTAAATCGCTGGGGAGCGGGCTATTTTGAAATTGGCGAGAATGGAAATTTACACGTCACACCAGACCCATCAAATACCGGTATGCGTATCGACTTTAAAGCCGTTTTAGACGAAATAAAACAAGAAGGCATTCAGTTTCCTGTGGTGGTTCGTTTTCACGATATTTTACGCACACAGGTATCTTTACTAAATACTACTTTTCACAATACGATTGCCGAAGCAAACTATCAGGGCCAGTACAGGGGAGTATACCCGGTAAAGGTAAATCAAATGCGTGAAGTAGTAGAGGAAATTGTAGATGCTGGAACCACCTTCCATTATGGTCTAGAAGCAGGATCTAAAGCGGAGCTTCTCACGGCCATGGCGATGAATACCAACCCAGATTCACTAACCATATTGAACGGCTATAAAGATCAAGAGTTTATGCGACTTGCCTTACTTAATTTAAAACTAGGTCGCAAAACTATAGTGGTTATCGAAAAGTTTTCTGAGCTTGTGTTACTGGTAAAAATCGCCAAAGAATTAAATATAAAACCTTTAATAGGTGTTCGTTCTAAAATGACGGTTAAAGGCCGTGGTAAGTGGGAAAGCTCAGGGGGCGACAGAGCAAAGTTTGGCCTTACCATTAGTGAAATAATTGGGGCAGCACGTTACCTAGAAGCACACGACATGACTGAGAGTTTAATTCTGTTGCATTTCCATATCGGAAGCCAACTGACGGATATCCGCGCCGTTAAAGAATCAATAAGTGAGGGGGCGATGATTTATTCAGAACTTCACAAAATGGGCTATAAACTTGAATATGTAGACGTTGGAGGCGGCTTAGGAATTGACTATGACGGCAGCCAGTCAACCAATGACTCATCCCGAAACTACAGTATGCATGAGTATGTGGCTGATATCGTTTATGGTATGCAACAAGTCTGCGATCTAGAAAAAGTCCCCCACCCTACACTTATTAGCGAAAGTGGCAGGGCAATTACCGCTCACCATAGTTGCGTGATAACCCAAGTTGTAGGAGAAATCAAAGCTCACAGCATAGGAATACCTACAGATAAACAAGTTGGAGAGCATGTACTACTGACCGATATTCGTGAGCTTTCAGAATTAATTGAAACACATAATAACCTGCAAGAAATATTTAATGATGCATCTCAATTTAAAGAACAAGCACTCAATGCATTCAAATTAAGAGTCATTTCATTAGAAGAGCTTGCCAAAATCGAAACCTTATACTGGCAAATTATGGAAACTCTTCAAGTCAGGCTAAAGACGGCTGAGTTTATTCCCGAACAAATGCAAGAACTCCCTTTCAATCTGTCGTCTCAATATTTGTGTAACTTTTCGGTGTTCCAATCAGCAGCAGATACCTGGGCGATAGATCAAGTTCTTCCCGTTGTGCCACTAACTCGTATGAACGAAAAACCCACGATTAATTGCTCTTTAGTAGACATTACATGTGACAGTGATGGCAAATTAGATCAATTCATTAGTGACGATGGCATATCTAACGTCATCCCCATGCATACAGTTAAACCAGATGAAGATTATTACGTGGGCCTATTTTTAACGGGCGCTTATCAAGATGTTATGGGAGATATGCATAACCTGTTTGGACGGTTGAATGAAGTACACATATTTAGCTATGACGATGACCCCGAAGACTTCTATATTGAAGAAGTGGTTGCAGGCTCATCGGTGGAAGATGTGTTATCAATTATGCAATACAATCCTCAGTCGATGGCCCAAGGAATTAAAAAACTGATTGATAGCCACGTATCTAAAGGTGAAATGAAGCCAAGAGAAGGGGTTAAGTGGACTGATTTTTACGAAAACTGCCTAAAGGGTTACACCTATCTTAAAACCACAGACTAATTAGTAACAAACCTTAGGTAAGTAGCAAGCATGTTTTGTTATTTACTTGAGACTTTAGTCTCCTACCTTTGCCGTTAATTGAAGACTCTCTAGATGTTCAAAACAGCGAGCCCAAAAATCAGGGGTAAATTCATTGATTAAATTCGATTCAGCGTTCATTAACATCACATAACCCACACCAAACTCTGGCGAAAAAGCCACATCTGCTCGATACCCTTTTACCCACCCTCCGTGGTAATTTAATTTGTGGCCTTTAAACTCATACACTCGCCAGCCCAAACCGTAGTGCGCATCTGATAAATGATTACGCCATTGACGCCTATACAGCTCTTTCTTACTTTTCACTCTTGGTTCGGTGACTTGTTTAATAAGTTCAGGCTTAATTACACTAGGCTCTTCGCCAAGCAGTGCTCGCATCCACACTATCATATCTTCAAGGCTAGCATTTACTCCTGCAGCGGGTGAATACCGGTAATAATCATCTTTTACTGATGTTGAACGCCATTTATTTTTAGAAATTGCTACATGGGGTTTAGCCCATTTCTTAGAAGCCTTTAAAGCTTGCTTACCAACGCTAGCATTTGGCATGCCTAAAGGCTCAATGATTGTCTTAGTTAATGCTTGTTGATAAGAGGTATTTTGATTTGCGAAGTATTCTTCAATGACTGCAAATAGCGTATTTTGGTAGGTATAGCACTTACCTGGTGAGCAGAGAGGCTCAAGGTCAGATAACATATTAAGTACACGTTCTACTGAATAGTTGGCTTCAATGAGGTTATCGTAAGCATTAGGAGTGTACCCACTAGACTGGCCAATAACATGCTGCAATAACAACGGACTATTAGCGCTCTGAGAAAAAGGATAGTCAGGCACCAAACTCACAACAGGCATTTGCCAACTAAGTTGTTTTTGCTCAACATACTTAGCCATTAGCATCGAGGTAAAGGTTTTTGAGACAGACGCCAACCTAAACACAGTATCAATATCAATTGCAGCGCCTGATTTACTTTCGTTTCCATACAAAACAACCGAGGCAGGCCCTCCTTTTTCTATATATGCAAAAGCATAACCTGGCAGGTTCTTTACCTTAGCTTTACGCTCAATATCAGCAGCATATTCTGCCAACCATTGATCAGCCGACCAAGCAGGGCTGCTAAGCCCAATGGCAACAAGACATAAACATACGAGCCTAAACATTATATAACCAAGTAAAAAACATAACCCTCTTCACGTAACCTTACAATTCATAACAACAATACGTTAATACATAAACAACATTTGTATTGTCTCATTATCCTCTGACTCTTATCCGTGAATCAACCTACTTCGGCATCTTAGTTGTTACAATTAATACAAAATAGAATTTACATTCAGTTCCGATTTTATCGCATTTGCAACAAAAAAATCATTACAATAACAACTCAAGTCTTGATTAAGAGCCCTATGCAAACCAGTATTTATCAGCAAGCAAGAATCACCCGAGACCCTAGGTTTGATGGGGTGTTTTTTATTGCAGTTAAAACCACGCATATTTTTTGCCGACCTATATGCCCAGCAAACTTGCCCCATGAAAAAAACGTAGAATATTTTCAACACGCACAACAAGCTATGAGCCAAGGTTACAGGCCCTGTTTACGATGTAGGCCAGATAGTGCGCCACAGTCATATGCTTGGAAAGGGGTCGAAACTACCGTGCATAGAGCCATGAAGCTCCTTAGAGAGCATCATGATTTAACGATCAATGATATCACGTTAAAATTGGGGATTTCTGATCGTTATTTACGACAATTATTTGAAAAACATTTAGGGCTAACACCGAAACAATACCAAATATTTAATAGAATTTTGTTTTCAAAAAAGTTATTGCATGAAACTGCTATGGACATAGAAACTGTGGCCCATGCTAGCGGTTTTGCAAGCTCTCGACGTTTGCAACACAACTTCAAAAAAATCACTGGTTTAAGCCCCCTTCAAGTTAGAAAAAAAAAGATTAACCAAAATCAATACCTTTCGCTAAAACTACACTTTAGGCCACCGTTTAACTGGCATTATATACAAGCATTTTTACAAAAAAGGGCGATCTCTGGCGTTGAGATTGTTGAAACGAATTGTTACTCAAGAACCTTTTCAATTGAAGGCTGTAAAGGTTGGTTTGCTGCAACCTATCAGCCAGGCAAAAACTATCTGTTACTAGAGATAAACTTAACTAAGATTGAGCACTTAAGTCTATTACTAAGCAATATCGAAAGAGTATTCGACCTTAATGCAGACATTCTGCAGATTCAAAAACAGTTGATAAAAAGTGGTATTCCTAAGAATAGAATTACTGATGGAATACGCTTACCTGGTGTATGGGATACATTTGAAGCTGGTCTACGAGGGATTCTCGGTCAACAAATATCCGTTAAAGGGGCTATTTCGTTATTATCTTTGCTAACTCAGACTTTAGGTGAAAAGGTAGCTGACAAATATTACTTTCCAACACCTCAAGCCATCATTGATAGTAACCTAGAATTTTTAAAAATCCCCATGAGCCGTAAGCAAACCATACGAGACTTTTGTGAGTACTACTCTTGTCACCCAAACCACTCTCCCGATGAATGGATAAAAATCAAGGGAATTGGTCCCTGGACAATTGCTTACGCAAAAATGCGCGGTCTATCTGAACCCAACATATGGTTGCAAACAGACCTCATTATAAAAAAACAACTCGACAAATATAAAATAGATTCAGCTCTATCTTCACCTTGGCGCAGTTATTTGACTTTTCAACTTTGGAATATGGCATGACTGAACAAAGGTTTACCGAATACCTAAAAACCACTTTAGGGGTATTAGAGATACATGCCGATAATATAGGTATAACAGCCATTGGCTTTGTGACAACTCTAAAATACACCACAAAAGGGAACCTGCACACAAAACAGGCCGCAATACAGCTCACTGAATATTTAGCTGGAAACAGAACACACTTTACATTGAGCCTAAATCCCAAAGGCACTGAGTTCCAACAACAAGTATGGACCCAACTATTAAAAATACCCTTTGGCCAGACATGTAGTTATGGAAGCATCGCTCAAAAAATTAATAACCCTAAAGCGGTGAGAGCAGTTGGAGCAGCGAATGGGCGCAACCCTATTACTATTGTTGTGCCATGCCACCGAGTTATTGGTAGCAATGGTAAACTTACAGGATATGCTTGGGGAACCGAAATAAAATCAGCGTTGTTAACCTTAGAAAAGAATCTACAACCTTAACCTTAGGTGTCACCCAAATAAAGTACAAGACAAGGCAGCTATATTTTCGTTATGCTAAAACCGTTGACTTCTTGCTTCGCACTCGACCAATAACCTAATGCCCCATGCCCCATCAAAAGGAAAGGTAGCTATGCCCTTTAAATATTTTTGTGAGCTCGTTTTACTATCAGCATTGTGGGGCGGGTCATTTTTATTTATGCGAACCACAGTTGAAGATTTTGGCCCCGTAATGTTAGTGACACTCAGGGTTGGTATAGCAAGTTTAGTATTACTCCCTCTACTATTCTTTAAAAAATTAGGTCGAGAATTAATAGAGAACTGGCGCCCAATCATGTTTATTGGTATCACCAATAATGCTATTCCGTACTTTTTATTTAGCTATAGTACCCTTTATTTAAGCGCAGGGTACGCATCGATACTAAATGCTACAACTCCAATGTTTGTAGCTATCATCGCATTTATCTGGTTAAAAGATAAATTAGCTCCAATAGCATTTATAGGTTTAGTCATAGGTTTTTTAGGGGTGTTTGTGCTTAGCATGGCAAAGCTTGCACTCCAAAGTGATAATACATTTCAAGCTATAGTGGCTGCACTTATTGCCACATTTTTCTATGGCCTTGCAGCGTGTTTTACAAAGCGTTCATTGCAAGGAGTCAGGCCTTTAACGATAGCATCAGGCAGCCTATTATTTGCTACAGTATTTTTAGTTCCTGTTAGCTTATTTTACTTGCCATCGAGTAGCCCTAGCTTAGACAGCTGGTTTAGTGTCTTGATATTGGGAGCGTGTTCAACTGGCTTTGCAGCTTTGTTGTTTTTCAGGTTAATTGCAAATGTAGGTGCCTATAAAGCAATTACAGTGACTTACCTTGTCCCTGTATTTGGCATTATTTGGGGCATGATTTTCTTAAGGGAACAACTAACACTTAATATGTTTATCGGCGCGGCTATGGTGTTATTTGGCGTAGCACTCACAACAGGCGTTTTCAAAAAAAGAATGGCTGCATAATTAGGATGACTCAATCAACTTGGTTCTAACTAAATTACGACCATCTCTTTTAGCCAAAAATAAAGCATCGTCAGCAGCTGCGATAACTTCAGACATGCTCCGTGTTATGGCAGTATAAGAAATACCAAAACTAGCAGTGATCTGAATTGATGTAGTACCGGTGGTAATAGTCATTCCTGCTAATTTTTCACACAATTTTTGACATAACTCCGCAGCTTCATGAGGCCCTGTTTCTGGTAACAATAGAATGAATTCTTGACCACCCCAACGACCTAATATGTCGGAATCTCTCACTTCATTATGTAACATACTCGCAATTTGTCGTAATACAATGTCACCCGCTTTTCTGCCATGAGTATCATTGATTGGCTTGAAATTGTCCAAATCAATCAATACTAGGCTCACCGGCTTATTTTCATACATCACTTCTTCAAACTTCAAAGTTAAATGACTTCGATTCGGTAACTCTGTGAGAATATCTATTTGCTTATTTTTTTGCATATCCTTTTTGAAATAGTACAAAAGATTGTATATCAAAATAAACAAACCAAAAATGATAGCTAACAAAGTCACTATGCTAATTATAAACCCTCGACTGATCTCGGTTTGTCTCGCTTGTAGCGGTGTTATAATATACATAGTCCAATCAAATGGTTGAATATTGAGTTCTGCAATTAGCGCTTCTTGCCCATTGATAGGTAACAATAGGTTATTCAAAGAAGATTCTTGTTGTTGAGGCGTTAAATCTGTAAACCAAGGAAGCTCAGTTAGGTTTTTAAAGGTTACTCCTTTGATCAGTAACTCCGGATCGGAAGTGAGAGTAATATCTTTATTTTGGTCAACAAAAATAAAGTCATAACCGTAGGTTTTTTTATACTGGCTAAACACCTCAGTAAACCCTTTAAGGCTTTTTCCTACGCCAAACACCCCTAGAAAATTATCATTCTCATCATATATTTTTAAGTCAATATAAAATTGCGGATTTTGCCATTGCCCAATATCAGCCATGGCATCCTCTGGCTGTGCTTTATATCTGAAGTACCAATCTACTTCTCCCTCAACTAAGTCTATCAGCTGCCTTTCTGAGTTGTACTGTTTACGACTCATTTCACTGGCAATGAAAAAGTTCAAATTGAACTCTCTATGCAGCCTTTCTAGGGTTAAAAATATTTGTTCTTCGTTTTGTTCTGGTTGTTTCATTAGCTCTATCAACTCTTTTGCTTTCGCCAACGTTTGAGCAATATGCAAAGGCTGCATAAGTTGTTCAACGACCAGTTGAAAGGCGGGGGAGTTAGACTGTTGTTGAACACGGCTTTGCTCAGCAACAATCTTTGAAATACTAATGTGGGTTAGAGTGACAATGGCGATAACTACTACAGCAAACAGTAGTAAAAAACTTCTATGTAAAGTGCGGAAAATATTCACGGTAGCCTTGTTCCATTTAAAGTTTCAATCATTGATACTATTTGTAATGATAACCGAAAAGTGCCTTTTGAGTAATTAAAGGTAATGATTATTTTTATTGTAGCGGTACTTGGGTTGCTTTGCTTATATTCACTGATTCACAAAAAAACCTTTGAGCTACTGACACTATGTTAGCTTAGAAGTAGAATAACTTTATCATTAAGGTCAACAGAACCAATACTTATAGGAAGATATATGGAATTTTCGGTAGTTGTTTTAGCTGCAGGCAAAGGCACCAGAATGAAATCCAGCCTACCAAAGGTGTTACACCCTATTGGTGGCAAACCTATGGTGCAACATATTATTGATACGGTTAACGACTTAGGCGCGGCCAATATTCATTTAATTTATGGCCACGGAGCTGAGCAACTTAAAGCCCAACTAAGCCATAACCAGCTATCTTGGTGTTTACAAGCAGAACAGCTAGGCACAGGTCATGCTGTACAACAAGCAGCACCACATATATCAGATGACGAAGATGTATTAATTTTAGTGGGCGATGCTCCACTTATAAAAACGAGTACTCTACAACAGCTTATCAGTATTAAAAAAAACGCCGATCTAGCCTTGTTGACAGTGCACTTAGAAGACCCAACAGGCATGGGCAGAATTATTCGAGAAGGTGAACAAGTCACCGCAATCGTTGAGCATAAAGATGCCAGCGAAACACAAAAACAAATAACAGAAATCAATACCGGCATGATGATCATGGCAGGCATTGATTTAAAACGTTGGTTAGGAAATTTAGACAGTAATAATGCTCAAGGCGAGTTTTATCTCACTGATGTTATCGCCATGGCTGCCGCAGAGGGCAAAACCATAAAAGCTTCACATCCCAGCTCGGCCATTGAGGTTGAAGGCATTAATAATCGAATGCAACTGGCCAATATCGAACGAGCCTTTCAATTTGACCAAGCACAACAAATTATGGCTAAAGGGGTAAGCTTAGCTGATCCTCATAGATTTGATTTACGAGGCGAGTTAACCGTTGGACAAGACATTAATATCGATATTAATACAGTTATTAAAGGTAAGGTATCCATAAGCTCAAATGTCAATATTGGCCCCAATTGTGTACTCATTGATTGCGATATTGAAGAGGGGGCAACTGTTGAAGCAAACTCTATAATCGAGCAAGCACAAGTCGGTAAAAACTGTAACGTAGGGCCTTTTGCAAGATTACGACCAGGTGCAGTAATGGCTGAAAAGTCCAAAGTAGGTAATTTTGTGGAAATGAAAAAAACCACTTTAGGAAAGGGCTCAAAAGCGAATCATTTTACTTACCTTGGAGATACACAAGTAGGCGAAGGCGCAAATATTGGTGCTGGCACAATCACTTGTAATTACGACGGCGTAAATAAATTTAAAACCATTATTGGAGACGGTGCATTTATAGGCTCTAACAGCTCTTTAGTCGCCCCAGCAAATATTGGTAAAAACGCAACAGTTGGTGCAGGCTCAGTCATAACCAAAGAAGTAGCGGATAATGAGTTAGCCCTTTCAAGAGCTAAACAAAGAAACCTTAATAATTGGGAAAGGCCAGTTAAAAAATAACGAATAAATAAAACCATCATGCCTAGGTTTGCCTTTAAAGGTTAACCTAGAAATTTATATTCTAATCGTTATTTACTAATAGCCCAATCTACCACTGAACACACTTCCTCACCATAACCACACCTAATTTCAATAATAGGCTAATTTTCCAATCGGTTTAGCTGGTTCGCCAAACTACTATCGATATCGACCTAATAGTTTTAAAGAAAGAAGAACAACGTCAAATCAGACAAGTAAAAAATCTATAACTAAAGAGGTTTGTTGATAAGTTGGCATATAGAAGATAAAAAAATGCCGCTTGTTAATGAGCGGCATTTTATTTAATAGTTAAAAGATTAATCTAAACCTAGTAGATTATTAGTCTTCTACAACAGTTGCTTCAGCAGAGCTCGAATACGTTGAGCTCAAATCATCACCTTCAGCAAACATCTCAAAGTCTTCAGATAGAACTGCAGTACCTGTATCGTCTGCGATAACAATATCATCAGCTAACAACTCTTTTGCTGACTCTTTCGATGAGCTACCAATACGTATTTGATACGTTTCTGTCGCTGTACCTGTATTGATTGCAAGGTAAGGCCCGAAGAATGTTGCGCCACCATCAATTGAAACCGAGTAACCTGTTGCAGTCCATTCAATGACCGCATCAATCTCAGTGTCATCAGCATACGTTAAGCCCTCTATGGTTTGCTGAGATTTTGCAGCATCACGATACTTAACCGCGCCATTACTAAAGACAAGTTCACCCGTTAGGTTATCTGAAGAAGCAGAACCACCGTAAATACTAATATAAGCGGTATTATCTTCATCAACGCCGTCTGTAGCGGTAAAGCCAGATATAGCTTGTATCTTAATGGTTGCAGAAATAGAACCTTCAGCAAGTGCATCCGTTGTTAAACGTAATTCAGCATCAGCATCAGTGGTTGTATCTGCCATTCTTGCTACATTGTTCGCACCAGTCGCAACAACTATAGTTCCAGAAATTGTAATTGCTAACTCGGCGGTAGTACCGTCAAGAGATTCAATAGTGAAAGTATCTATCTCACGCTCACCAACAATAAGTTCGGCAATAGTGGCATTGTTAGAATCAAGACTATAAGTCCATGAACCATCTTCTAAAATGTCTAGCGTACCATATGTACCCATTAACATTGACTCAACAATAAATGCCTCGCCTTCATTTTGGTCAAATACACTTACCATTCCGGTTAACGCAGTTGTCTCATCACTGCTAATTGACCCGGTCAGATTTTGGAATATAGCTGGCGTAGCCTCAACTGTGCCATCACCTACATCATACACTGCAACCTCAGAGTAGATAGCTAAGCTATAGATGCTGCCGGTTCCATCTAACGTATCGCCTTCATCATAGCTCTCAAAGTCATCTTCAAACACGCTTACAGTACCAGCGGTATCAGAAAACACTTCAATGTTATCAACATAGTAAGAACCAAAAAGAATGGTTCTGTCATTGTCACCAAACCTGAATTGGATTGACTGAATTCCATCTAAAAACCACTGGTCTAAACCGGTGAAATCTGTATCAACAACAGCAGCGGTTGAGAACGAACCGCCACCAATTACTTCACCGTCAATGGTTACTGTAATTTGCTCAGTTGCGTCTAAATCCCAAGCAATTTCTACATCATAGAATTGATTTTCAACAAATGGTGCTGTGATCATGTCACCTGGATAAGCGTCACTATCTGTATTTCGAACAAAGAAGCGCGGGGCAATTGGGTTGCCCTCACCGTCAGTCTGATTGCCTTGAATACGTAGGTCGATTAACGACTCACTAGAGCTACCTGAACTACCGTAAAGA
This sequence comes from Paraglaciecola sp., assembly GCF_039943935.1. Lineage (GTDB taxonomy): Bacteria > Pseudomonadota > Gammaproteobacteria > Enterobacterales > Alteromonadaceae > Paraglaciecola. The sequence goes on along the minus strand of NZ_JBDUZQ010000001.1, from coordinate 176,140 downwards.
GTAATATATGCATCCTTTACGTTTCCATCACTAGCAAGGGCATCTTCTTTAGCGAAAGAAGCGCTTAGTTTACCTTGACGCAAATTATCAACATCAAAACGAATTTCACCTGTATCACCACCAATATCGGTAATCTTAGCTACTTGTGTTAGCGCTGCGACACGCACTTCAACTTCTGCTGTTGTACCATCAATAGATGCAACAGTCACAGAGTCATTAACTGAACTCCCTAACTCAAGAGCAGCAACCGTTTCATTAGCTACATCGACTGTATATGACCAACTTCCGTCAGCTTCAATACTAAAAGTACCATAATCCAAAGCAACATCAGCTTGAATAATAAATGCATCTTCTTCAAAGTTAGGGTCAACAATTGTAAGCGCACCAGTTAGAGGGTCAGTGGCAGTATTATTAACAACTCCACTAACGGTGCCTTCAATAATGGCAGCAACGGGGTCATTGTTGTAACCAACTGCAGAGCCAATTACGTCAAGTAGGCTTGAGTCAACTTCTGCGGCAACTACTGAAGTTGTTTCTAGGTTTTCTTGAGCGGTTTCAAATGCGGTTAGTGTTGCTTCAGAATAACTACCATCATCTGATAAATCAGCCACAAGCTCAGATAAAATTGCTGCCATATCGCTGTCAGCATCATCTGCGTCTAATTGAGAAATAAGAGCCAGTACAGAACCATATCTGTCTGCATCTTCAGCGCCATCTGCGCCAAGTGCATCTACGCCAACAATAGTAGGAAATGTTTCAGAAGTATCAAAACGAATACCAAAGCGGGCATTAATAATGTCAGCTTCGTCAGAATACGTCGTAAGATCATCCGCAGCTGCCAGAACTGCCATTTCAGTTAAAGGAGACACAATGTAGTCAGGAGCTACAATTGAGTTATCAATCTCTTCACTTGAGTCAGTATCAGGAACATCTTCAATTACTTCAACCACAGCTCTTAATGATGGAGCGTCTAAAGTCTCACCAGTAGACTCATCAATGTAAGTACCACCAACACATGAAATTAATCCTGTTCCTGTAAAATGCACATCTACAAAAGAAACGGCACCACTTGCATCAGAAGTAGATGAAGCTTGAATACTTGAATCTGCTACACCGCTATCATCTACTGAGACGATATCACAGCTAGCACCACTTACAGGCCCTTTAACAACAAAAGCAGATACATCTAAAGTTGGAAGTATTTCAGTAGTATCGGCACCAATGGCTTGGTAAAAACCTGCCGCGTCTGTATATAAAGCAGAGGCAGTTAAGATAGATCCTTCGTCTTCTTCAGTAATCGTATACGAAGTACCTGTTGCAACAGTTACACCGGAACTTCTTGTCCATGAATAACTAACAGAGTCATCCACGATGCCATCTGGGTCAGTTAGAGTTAATGATAATGTAGTGCCAGCGATGAAATCGCTACCCACAATCTCAATGGCTCCGTTACTATTACCTTGTAACTTAGCCTCGTCGTCTCCACACCCAACTAAGGCTGTTGCTACAACTATAGGTATTAGTGATTTCTTAAACATGCTTTCTACTCCCGAAAGTTTTACTTATAAAATGGTGCTGCATAGCAAACCAACTGGTAAATGTATCTATAGCGCAAACCAAATTGGTATGACAGAAAAGCGAACCTTTGGTATTACCAATATATTTAACTTAGTGAGATACATTGATTATGAAACCATAAATTTTCCAATCTTACTAGCCAATTTTAACGTATTTATACATTTTTTTTACAAACTATCTTATTACTGGTAACTTATCGACTTCCTTTGGTTAGTGGGCGCAGCAGTGATATCCTCCTTTTGTGTAATACCAATTTACAGGCAACGCCATGACCAATTGGAATGGGTTAATATTATTTACACACTTACCAACTCATTTAGTTAGGTAGCAAGGCTTAAGTTAAATTTTTTAAAGGTTGAATTATGTTTTTACAAAAACCTGCTGTAATCCCATCATTATTTTCTTTAATAATGTGTTGTACAACAATAGCTAACGAAAAACATACACTTAATGCAGCACTTCCTCCTGGACATAATTTTGAGCTACTAGACTGGAATATCAGCCTGCCTATTGATACCAATAAAGATGGCCAAGTCGATATTATCCCCGCGGTTTATTTAGAAAAAGGATTTGAATACAAACCCTATTTTTATACGGCTGATGACGGCGGTATGGTTTTTACTGCATTTGTTGAAGGTGTAAAAACCTCTAAAAATACGAAATACACACGCAGCGAATTACGAGAAATGTTAAGAAGAGGTGACAACTCAGTTAACGTCAAAGGTGTCACTAAAAACAATTGGGTATTTAGTAGTGTGAGGGGCCAAACCCAAAGGCAAGCGGGAGGCGTTGACGGTACCCTCAAAGCTACCGTTGCAGTCAACAATGTCACTGTAACCGGCGAGACTACGCAAGTTGGCCGCGTCATTATTGGGCAAATTCATGCTAAAGATGATGAACCAGCGAGACTGTACTATCGTAAGCTACCCAATAATACTAAGGGAGTGATTTACCTAGCACACGAGCCACGCAAAGGTAACGAACAGTACTACGAATTCAATGGCTCTAGAGCCAGCAATATAGAAGACCCAATAGATGGTATCGCCCTTAATGAAAGGTTCAGTTATGTAATTGATGTGAAAGGAAACACCTTAACTGTTTCTCTTATTCGAGAAGGCAAAGAAGATATTACTCACGTCATCGACATGACAGACAGTGGTTATCACAAGCGTGATCAATACATGTACTTCAAAGCTGGAGTCTATAATCAAAACAACTCAGGTAACCCTAAAGATTATGTTCAAGCGACATTCTACCGTTTAGAAAATAGCCATACAGGTTACAACTATTAACCTAGCTCATTAAATGTAAACTTATGTAGTAAAAATAGAGGTGTATTACACCGACTAGAATCTAAGGTTTACTGCAAACTCTGCATGCATAGACCTACTACCTATAAATAACAAAAGAGTTTAGGTACAAAACCTCATACTTACATTTCGAAAGAAATACTTGAAATTCGAAAGATAATAACTAAAATTGATTTCAAATCGAAACTTTATTTGATGCGAAATGCAAAAGCGTAATACCCAACAAAGACGAAGAGCCATAATTGAACGCCTGAATAATGAAGGTGAAGTCTCTGTTGATGAGCTTTCAAAAGTATTTTCTACCTCAGAAGTCACGATCCGTAAGGACTTAGCCGAACTAGAGAACAATGGCTTGTTATTACGAAAGTTTGGCGGTGCCGTATTATTACCCAAAGAATCTTCCGAGTTATCTAACGAAACAGTTTCGACTCGAAAGATAGCAATAGCAAAACTAGCCGCGACCTTAATTAAAGATCATAACCGAATCATCATTGACAGCGGCAGCACCACCTCAGCACTCATACCTGAGTTAAAAAATAAACTAGGTTTAGTGGTGATGACTAACTCATTGCATGTGGCAACGTCAGTCTTAGAGAGAGAAAACGAACCTAAAGTACTCATGACAGGCGGCACATGGGATAGCCAATCTCATTCATTTCAAGGGCAAATGGCCGAGCAAATGTTAAAAGCATACAACTTTGATCAAGCTTTTTTAGGGGCGGCAGGTATCGACATTGAAAGAGGTACCACAACCTTTAACGAGCTCACCCACCTTAGTCGTGTTATGGCAGAAGTATCAAACCAAATTATCGTTTTAGCAGAATCAGAAAAATTACAACGTAAAATTCCCAATGTGGAATTACCTTGGCAATCAATTTCGGTGCTCGTCACCGACGACAAGATTGATGCAACAACCAAACAGACAATTGAACAATACGGCGTGAACGTTATGTGCGCCTCAACTCAATGAACACGGAGCAAATTTATGTGTGGAATAGTCGGCGCAATCGCAGAAAGAAACGTAGTACCCATTCTATTAGAAGGTTTAAGACGCCTTGAATACAGAGGTTACGACTCAGCTGGCGTAGCAATACTTGACGGCCAAGGTAACCTGCAACGGACCCGTAAAATAGGCAAAGTAAAAGAACTTGCTGACGCACTACAACACCACCCAATAAAAGGGTTTACAGGCATTGCCCATACTCGTTGGGCTACTCATGGCGGCGTAACCGAAGCCAACGCTCACCCACACTTTTCAAGCGAACGTATAGCGGTAGTGCACAATGGCATCATTGAAAACTACGAGAGCCTACGTACAGACCTAACAGAAAAAGGGTATGGGTTCACATCTGATACCGATACCGAAACCATCGCCCACCAAGTGCATTTTGAATTAGACAACTGCGACGACTTGCTAACAGCCGTTCAAAATGCTGTTAAAAAATTCCATGGCGCGTACGGCACCGTTATTCTAGATACGAATGACCCAGACCGAGTCATTGTAGCCCGCTCAGGCAGCCCACTAGTTATTGGCCTTGGCTTAGGTGAAAACTTTATCGCCTCTGACCAAATGGCATTATTCCCCGTGACCCGCCGCTTTATGTTTTTAGAAGAAGGTGACGTAGCCGAGATTACACGCACCAGTATTCAAGTATTTGATAGTGCAGGCCAACCAGTCGAGCGTGAAATTAAAGAATCAAACTTAGAACACGATGCTGGCGATAAAGCCGGATATCGTCACTACATGCTAAAAGAGATTCACGAACAACCCACGGTTATTCGTAACACGCTTAGTGGCCGCCTACATGATAATGACATCAGCCCCAATATATTTGGTCATGGCGCAGACGAAATACTCGCCAACGTTAAACACGTCCAAATAATAGCCTGTGGAACCAGTTACCACTCAGGTATGACAGCAAGATACTGGCTAGAGCAATATGCTAATGTATCGTGTAACGTCGAAATTGCCTCAGAATTTAGATACAGAAAATCTTTTGTACACCCCAACAGCTTAATTGTGACCATTTCACAGTCTGGCGAAACCGCCGACACCCTAGCTGCGCTGCGCTTAGCCAAAGAACAAGGCTACGCCGCAAGTTTAACCATATGTAATGTACCCGGTTCATCATTGGTGCGCGAATCAGACCTCGCATTTATGACCTTAGCGGGGGCTGAAATAGGCGTAGCCTCAACCAAAGCATTTACTACCCAATTAACCGGTTTTTTAATGCTAACGATGGCACTTGGTAAGCACAACAACATGGCCCAAGAAGACCACCAATATATAGTTAAAGCCCTACACAGCCTGCCTGCAAAACTCGAAGAAACCCTACAACTGACGGACGGCATCAAAGCCCTAGCAGAAGAATTTGCAGACATGAATCACAGTCTATTTTTAGGTCGAGGCGACCAATACCCCATTGCGATGGAAGGCGCACTCAAGCTCAAAGAAATTTCATATATACACGCCGAAGCCTACGCATCAGGCGAGCTAAAGCACGGCCCATTAGCCTTAATAGACGACGAAATGCCAGTAATAGTCGTCGCCCCTAATAATGAGTTACTTGAAAAACTAAAATCTAACGTCGAAGAAGTTCGCGCCAGAGGCGGCATAATGTACGTATTCGCCGACAAAGAAGCCAACTTCAAAAGTGACGACACCATGCGCGTAATCAACGTACCCCACTGTAATGAAGCCATAGCCCCCATCGTCTACACCCTACCCCTACAGCTACTGTCATACTACGTAGCAGTAATAAAAGGTACAGATGTAGACCAACCCAGAAACCTCGCAAAATCAGTCACAGTCGAATAATTCATTTAGATTTAATGCTTGTTTGAGAAAAGACGCGAAAGCGTCTTTTTTTATGGCAATGCCTAAAGGTAGTTGCTTCGTACTCTAAGCTTGGCTGCGCCAGTTAGACACTTCACTTAGCCTAATTCACTTCGAGTTTGACAAGACATCTCGGCAACTGCACCCTGCATTACTCTACCTTTCATTATTGATGCTGTTCGCCTAGCGCACCAGATACTAATTTTATAAAAGGACCTTACCATTTAGGATTTGGACCCCAATGATTGCCATTACATTTATCTTTTAAATTTATAGCTACAGCGTAAAGCTGATACTCGATGAAATTTATCTATCAACTTCTACTTTGGCTATGTTTTCTAATCCCGCTAAGGCCGAACGATATTCATCTTTCAATTCTTTCAATTCTTTCAAACGAATAGAATCATATTCTGGATACAACCCTTGATACGCTACTAATAAACTAACAGACTCTAAATTTACACTTTCAAGCTGTTGCTTTATATATTGAATATCTTGGTCTGAAAGAGCATTTCCTAAAATTCTACAGTAGGAAAGTGATATCAATATTGCTGTGCTCTTATCAGAGCGATCTTTAGCGATACCCATAACTATTCTGCGTATCACAGAGTGAATATTTACATCTTCAACACCCAGCCCTTCTTTAAATTTAGCAACTTGGCTTATAATAAATACAATATCGTCGAGCACTTCTACTTTTAAGTGTTCCATCCACAGTTGTATATCATTACTAAATTGATCAGATATCAAATAAGGAACAATGCAATTCGTAAGCTCAGAATTTGCAAAAAATTCAATTTTGGGCTTAATGCTATTTATTAATTTGTAAGATAGTTCTGAGTTAGGCACTGATAAAAATGCATGAACTATTTTTTGCGGTACCTCTTGGCATTGATTGGAAGTGAAAAGAATAGGGATGCCGTAGCTTTCTAGTACCGCTAACCATTTGTCTTGCTTGTCGCTACACACTTTAGAAATCAAAGTATCCGTTTTCTCCAAGTTACCTTGAGCTATCGCCTTGAATAAGTCATAAGCTTCGATGTGACTTAAGGAATTCTCCGAAATAAAACCACCTTGAATGATCAAGCGCTTGCGGTCTTGGTTTACAATAGACAAGACATCGGGTGCTGACTCAAATGATCTTTGAAGATCTAAATCTCTCTGTTTTATATCATCGTTAGATGGTCCAGGAACATCACGATATTCACAATCATTTAAGAAACCCAAAGTGCTGAAAATAGTTATAGCAAAATCTTTCTCCGCCATAGAAGCCTGTGACATATATTTAGTTAATAACTCCTCTAGAGTATTTTCGGTAACAGTTGTGTATGCATGAATAATTAAATCAAATACCTGTGGGTATTCATTTTTGAGAGCGTACATCAATATGAGCTCATGAGGGTAAACTTCCCCATAGAGAAGCTTCCCTGCATCATCAACGTTACCCCAAACTTGGCGCACCATTTTTTCTAACGTTTCAAAGGCTCGGAAAGAAGGCAGTATGCCTGCAGCTATTTCTGCATCAAAGAGCTTTGCTCTATCACACGACAAGTCCTTTAGATATCCTTTTGGCAAGGTAGCAACTAGCTCTTCATGTAATGATTTAACCTGCTGTTTTAAGATTGGCTTTAATACATCGATACGGACTGGACAAATTCGACGAATAGTTTCAGAAAACTCTGGTGTATTCTCTGCAGCAAAAATATAGGTAATGTTATTTCTAGGCGACTTTAACCGCTCTAGTAATCCAGCTAGTAGCGACATACTGGCCTTTGCATCCTCGTTTCTATCGATATCTTGAATGGTTACCACAAGTTTTTTTCCGGTTATTTGTAACAACTGAGCTAAATGTTGAAGCAAACTATCTGGAGACTCGTGCTTATGTAATAACGATGAAAGAAAGCTCAATGATGAATTACTAGTTTTTATTGCTTCCAAATAATGAGCTGGTAATCGCTTAAGCCCACTTACATCCATATGCTCAGATAATGCTAGTGTAATCTCGTCCAGCACAAACTCCACAATTGAGCTGGTTGTAATTCCCCATAAATCGATATTGCAATGTATAAGAGAATTTTTATTGTCTTCTTTTCGTTTAGTGATGACCGCATCAATTATGCTTGTTTTACCCGTTCCGAAGGCACCACACAACGCAATATGGTGTTGACCATTTTCAAGTTTCTCCAGTAGTAATTCAGCCGCATGTTTTGGCTCTGAATCCAGCTCTTCCAAACTTTTTGGTGAATCAGGGGGTTGGATACTAGCTTCCTTAAACCTAGGGAATTTACAAAGAAAAAAATGCAAAGCAGGCAGAATTAATAAACCAACAAACAATCCCCAACTACTAACCATCAGAGTTACAAGTTGATGTGATGACTGAAAACCCCAGAATAAAACTAATACCCCAACTGAAAACGTTAGCGGGGGAAATCGCCAGCAAGGATTCAAGGCTCTATTTGGATGATAAATATGAAAGTGAGTCGCCAACATATTTATAAGCAGCCCAGCAACAACAAAAATGACATTAGAGAAAATAGGTGAGCTTTGAGTGTAATAGATTTTTTGGCAAAAAGAACTCCACTCTTTCCACAAACTAGTATCACCAACAAATAATAAGAAGAGGTAACTAATGACTGTGTAAAGCAATAGATCACAATATCGTTTTATTATCATTTAACTTCCTGTTAATTAATAAAAAGGCTATTCACTAAAAAATTTAGGGAACAAAAGGGTCCGATTGAGCCTGCAATGATGTAATGCAGCTTAGACGGAGAAAAACTGCAAACACAGTAAATCCTATTATCTATACATAAAAGCAGAACATGTATAGAAAATCTAAAAAACTATACACATGGAGCTAGTCGTGTACATAAAAGTTAATTTCATACACATATAGAGCGCTTATGTCGATAACATCGACATAAAGCCAAAATCTGTTGAAGTACACTGCTTGCGATGATGTATTGCATGTTTGAATACGTTGGAGCATGGGGCCCTATGCTCACGGTAAACTTCTAGAAGCGCAGTCTATGTTAAATTTCATACTAGCGACTTTGGGTCTAATTCGCTCAACAATTTGGTAAATTGTGCTGTCATATTCACATTCTTTAATCAACATAAACGCTTCGCCACTTTAGAGGTAAAATAGATTTCTTTCACGCATGACTTCTTGAACCGGTGTCACCATTTTTATCAGGCCCATACCGGATTTTACATACTCGTAAATGCTATTTATATTTTTGGAGTACCTCGGGTTGCCATGATGCTTGAATACAAAGAGACACAAAAGGGAACGATATAGGTGGTGATCACTTTGAACCAATTTAAATCACCTTCACCAAAAAATGCCTCACCTTGGTTTATCAAGGTGAGTATGGTGCCAACAATAATACTAATATAAGCGGCTGTTTTAACTTGTTTGCTCGTGATAACCATATCAAGGGGTACACCAATTTTGACCGTGTTGCACAGTAGACCTTTTTTACAGTAAAAACTTTCATTTGCTCTTGCCTATAGTCTTGGCAACCTAATTAGTAGTCAATACAACCTGGCTAGAGTCGCTTTTTGTTATACCCACGTATGATCGGAGATTTCTCCCTACCGCCCTTTTTATTGACAGGTATTAAGCAACTTGTTTATGGTTTTGAAACATCATCAAAAACTATAAGGGATTATATGTCCAACACTCGCCGTCGTTTTTTAGGGGCTCTTGGCCTGCTACCATTAACACTTACCAAATCGAATCTGGTATTTGGACAAACAACAATACCTAACTGTGATTCCGATAGTTTGCAACAAGGCGCTTGGCAAGCGCAGATTGATGCCCGCGAAATTTCAATTACTCTCAAAAATAGTAAAAGCCACTTTATGCCTGTTGAAGCGCAATCTATTTATCAAGGCTCTGAAAGTGCCGATTCGCCTTACCAGACTGAATACATCGAGGTCTATAGAGAGGGTATATTCGAATCAGGTCCATTCGGTTATCGTGAAGCACCACTAAACCCTGAGATAACTATTACCATAAAAAATGGCCGCCCCAAGTTAGAATTTGTGGTGAATGATATATTACAAAATATCGATATCTCTAGAAACAGCATTAGGTATGTGAGTAAAAAACCAGGGGAGCCAGGGCTATATATTGTAAATGATGAACCAATAACCCAAGACCCAATGGCTACGTTGCACCTTATAACGGATGGGCAAAAGCCTCGCATCAATAAAGTATGGAATGCTGACACCTCACAAAGCAGCATGATCCCGAGTTTCGATATTGAACATATGCTTAAATCACAGAAACTCCTACTAGCCTATTATTTTGATGACAAGCCTATGTATTACCTAGACATCCCAATGCAGGGGCTAGCTGAATTAATAAAGCAATCGCTAGAAATTCACACACCTATAGCTAAAAAATTAGCTCAAAATCTTTGTGAATATGATGATTGCTTTGTCTCCAGTGCAACATGTGGCCATATTGGTCTCACGGATGACTGCTGGGAATTAACGCAATTAAGAGCTTTTCGAGACAATTATCTTTTGACACTCCCCAAAGGCAACTCGCTAATCGATAGATATTACGACACTGCACCTAAATTATTACAGGTCATCAATAATAAGGGAAACAAATCCAATATACTCCAAAGTATATATTTTAGAGACATTCTACCCTCAGCAATTTTGGCAAAGTTAAAGTTGAATAAACTCACACTTTGGCGATACACGGCCATGATGAAACGTTTAGAAAAGCAATACTTAAAGGTTTAACATGAATAACCTGAGTCTGTTTATGTCAATCGTTGTTACGCCAATTAGATTTAACGCATTTTCATCCTTGAGCTCAATTTTCGAGATGGCAGATAACTTAAAAAAGAAGACATAAAGACGAAGTAAGTAATAACTACTTTAAAATAGATACTACCTTGAACCATGGTTTCACTCTGGCAAATTAAGTACCAATTACTATCTAATACCTCTGTAAACCCCACGTACTATCAATCAAACTAATGCATAAAAATAATACAAACTTATTTATATTTTCATGGTCATAGTCAACAGTACATTTGTCTATAGCATGGTTTAATACAGTGATAATTAGCCACAAACACAAATTCATTTTCATCAAGACAGTTAAAACAGCCGGTACCAGCATCGAGCATTATCTCTCCCAATTTTGTGGTGAGGAGGATGTACTTACCCCTCTTTTTCCTAGAGTTGAGCCACACAAAGCCCAGTATCATAAAGGCTTGTGGAACCCACTTCCTGAGTTAAGAAAAGTCCCCACAAAAGAGAAAGCATCCATTGTTTGGGATTTGATGAAAGCTAAAAAATTCCGAAACCACTCTTCAGCCATGAATATAAAACATCGTATACCTGCAACAACTTGGAACAGTTATTATAAGTTTTGTGTAGACCGTAACCCTTGGGACAAGTCCCTATCTCAATATCATATGAGGCGAAAACGCCAGGGTGATACCATGACTTTCGACCAATACCTTAAGTACGGTAAACTTTGCCATAACGCTCCCAAATATATGGACCATAGAGGTAACTTAATGGTGGATCGAGTACTCAAATTTGAATCATTAGAGCAGCATTTAGGCGAAGTATTCAAAGAGCTTTCTATTCCCTTTGAAAATGGCCTTAATGTTAGAGCTAAAGGTGCGTACCGTGCTGACAAACGTCCGTATCAAGAGGTATATGCGCCAGAGCAAAAAGATCATATTGGGCAGGCGTTTTCTCTAGAAATTGCTATGCACGGATATGAGTTTTAAGTGCAATAACTTTGTACAATTAAATCGATAACTGGTAAACACACATATTAACTGCGCTGGCCAAATTCAGTGAGTCAATGGTGCCATTACCGGGTATGGTAAATGCGTCTGCATTGCATTGAGTTAGCGCGTTTTTTGGCACTCCTCTAGCTTCGTTACCGAATAGGTAACAATCGTAATTGGCAAAATCTGCTGTATTCACTGGGCTACCTTGCATATCTAGGTAAGCAAACTTATCAAAACGTTGTTGTAATGCATCAAGCTCGACATCTAATTCGATAGGTACATGAAAAATTGCCCCCATACTGGAGCGCACCACCTTAGGGTTAAAGGGGTCAACACTATTGGCACTAAGCAATAACCTAAAATTCCCAAACCAAGCCAAAGTTCTTAAAATAGTCCCTAAGTTACCTGGGTCTTGTACCTCATGTAAGTAGATGCAAGTCTCGTCAACCGGGCTTTCTAGTTTTTTATCAATTGCCTTGGGTAAGGGCACGCAGGCAACAATCCCTTGGGGTGATTTAGTATTACTTAACTGCGACATTTGTTTAGTTGTTACAGCCACCAGCGAAAATTCGAACTGCAAATTGGCTACCCAGCCTTGGTAGTCGTCAGTGACATATAGGGTAATATTTTTAAGATGTTGTTGCGTTAAGGCTGCTTTTTGTAGCTCAAGAATAAGGTGCTCCCCCTCTACTAAGTAATAACCTAATTGGGTGCGGTATTTTTTTTGATGTAGCTTTTTAACGTCGTCTAACTTCATATCGCCTTGCCTAACAAGCCTACTGGGGATCTCAATAGGCCAAATTATATCTGTTTGCTTAAGTCAAGTCAGGCTAAAACCGCCCTAAGCCTTTTAATTGCAATTAATGGCGCATTTGTCAGCCCATTGAATTGGAAAATATACGATAGGGGCTTACAATATGTGTCGTTTTAGAGTTAGTAACAGCAGAGTAAAGTATGGCCCAATCAGCAAGCAGTAAAAAATGGATGGACGAACACGTCAGTGATCCTTATGTAAAAAAAGCTCAAGCTGACGGCTATCGCTCTCGTGCAAGTTATAAACTCATAGAAATCAATAACAAAGACAAACTATTCAAAAGTGGTGATTTAGTCATGGACTTAGGTGCGGCCCCCGGCGGTTGGTCACAAGTGATAGCCCCTGTTATTGGCGATTCTGGGCAACTCATCGCCTCAGATATCCTACCAATGGATAGCATCATTGGCGCTCACTTTATTCAAGGTGATTTCACTGAAGAGTCAGTTTACAACGAAATATTAGCCGCCTTAGATAACAAAAAAGTCGATGTGGTGGTGTCTGACATGGCACCTAATTTAAGTGGCGTAAAAACCACTGATCAATACTCATCTATTTATCTAGTAGAACTAGCTCTAGATATGGCCCGCAACGTTCTTAAACCTAACGGCAGCTTTTGCGCCAAAGTATTTCAGGGTGTAGGTTACGAAGCTTATGTTAAAGATGTGCGTGCATCATTTAGTAAAGTCGTGATCCGCAAACCTGAAGCTTCTCGTCCCCGCTCGAGAGAGGTCTACGTGGTAGGCAAAGGCTTTAAAGGGTAGTTATTATTACCAACAGGCTTAAAAATTAGTTTAAGCGTCAAACTTAACAAGAATTAAATACCAACCACGTAGTTTTATTAATATAAGGTCACGGCGAATAGGCACCTTCCTGAAATTAACTCCACCATAGACCTGCAAGATATTACCTAACAAAAAATGCCCCTTAAACATGCCTATTTATTAGTACTTGTTGTAACCGTAATGCTAACTTAGGCTACAGATGTCAACACTATCATTGCCTATACATCTCGTGCGTTGCCTTATTCTACACCTTACAATCCGCCACAGCAGCCATTGTTGCTTATCAAACTAAAACAGTAACCAAAAGGCCTTTGAAAATCACTTTTTTTAGTGTGATTTCTATTACCTGTTTAATGGTACTTTTATTAGGTTTACCAGCTGCGTAATTTTGGTTTTTAAACAGGGCTATCTATCGGACAAAGCCTGATTTAAAATAGCAGCGCCCTGACAGAGAGGCTGTCCGGCGTTTTAAAGAGTAAGTCTATTATGCTGCGTTTAACTGATATCAAATTACCCCTAGAGCATGACGAACAGGCCATTGCGCTTGCGATTCTAAATAAACTTAACATTAGTGAAAACGAACTAGTGTCATTTGATATGTTCAAACGAGGTTACGACGCCCGCAACAACAAAAACATTCAACTGATTTACACCCTAGATGTTGAAGTCACTAATCAAGACGCCCTACTCATCCAGTTTGAAAAAGACCAACATGTGCGACTCACACCCGACATGGTCTATAAATTTGTGGCCCAAGCCCCCAAAGAATTGATAGAACGCCCCGTGGTAGTTGGCCTTGGTCCTTGTGGTTTACTTGCAGCTTTAACATTGGCACAAATGGGGTTTAAACCCATTATTTTAGAGCGCGGTAAGGTAGTACGAGAGCGTACCAAAGACACCTTTGGATTCTGGCGTAAAAAAAATGACCTTAATCCTGAGTCAAATGTGCAATTTGGTGAAGGAGGCGCAGGTACCTTTTCAGATGGCAAACTTTATAGCCAGATTAAAGATCCCAAGCATTATGGTCGCAAGGTACTAAAAGAGTTTGTGAAAGCCGGTGCACCAGAAGAAATAATGTATGTCAGTAAACCTCATATTGGTACTTATAAACTAATCAATATGATGGAAGCCATGCGTAAAACCATAATTGAGTTGGGCGGAGAATTCCGCTTTAGTACCCGAGTTGAAAAGCTTGATCTTGAAGGCGCCCCAGATAACAACAAAAAAATCAAAGGCTTGTACTTATCTAACGATGAATACCTAAGCTGTAAACATGTGGTATTAGCCATAGGCCATAGTGCTCGCGATACCTTTGCAGCCTTGTACGACCAAGGTGTTTATATTGAAGCCAAGCCATTTTCTATTGGCTTTAGAGTTGAACACAGACAAAGCATGATCGACAGCTGCCGTTTTGGCGATAATGTGGGTAACCCTATTCTAGGCACTGCAGACTACAAACTAGTACACCACTGTAAGAATGGCCGTTCTGTATATAGTTTCTGTATGTGCCCAGGAGGCACAGTAGTGGCTGCAGCGTCAGAACCCAACCGTGTTGTCACCAATGGCATGAGCCAATATTCACGGCACGAAAGTAACGCCAACAGCGCTATAGTTGTCGGTATTACTCCCGAGAAAGACTACCCAGACCATCCGCTAGCGGGCATAGAGTTACAGCGTAACTTAGAGTCCCTAGCGTTCAACGTTGGTGGTGAAAACTACCATGCACCGGCCCAATACATAGGTGACTTTTTAGCAAAAAAATCAAGCGCTACGACTGCAGAAGGTGAAGTCAAACCCTCTTATACTCCTGGTATCACCCTCACAGATTTAAGCAAAGTGGTGCCTGATTTTGTAACAGAAGCCATTCGCGAAGCCATACCAGCCTTTGATAAAAAGATAAAAGGTTTTGCTCGCGCAGATGGGTTATTAACTGGAGTAGAGACTCGCACCTCCTCACCTATTTGTATTAAGCGAGACAAAGACTTTCAAAGTGTCAATGTACAAGGTTTATACCCAGCCGGCGAAGGCGCGGGTTACGCTGGAGGTATTTGGTCTGCAGGCATAGACGGCATTCGCATTGCCGAAGCCGTGGCTTTGTCCCTGACTCAACAACCCGACTAAAGGGACTTATCGCCCCGATAGCTGAGTATGAATAGCGTTTTTATACGCTTCAAGTCCCGGTATTAAGGCTGTGATAATGGTCGCTGTGGTAATAATGGCAGACAAAATCAATAGCTCTATAGTAAACAAATTATTGCTTAAAAATAGACCGTACTCAGCCGTTAACCATCCTTCTAGCAAGGTAAGTAGTAAGGTCACCAGCCCTATTGAAAAAAGCAAAGCTAATACACTTATGATTAAAGCCTCAAGTATGATCAAAGATACAATGACCTTGGGCGATGCCCCCAATATACGAAATACAGCTATTTCTCTTTGACGTTCGTTCATGGTGGCTAACAGCATAGTAGCTAGGCCAAATAATGACGCCAACAAAACCAAATAACCAATAACCTGTAAAAGGTTCTCAACATTCGCCATTAGTTGCCAAAGCTGTGTCATAGCTACACCGGGTAATACAGCCATTAATCTATCTTCTTTATAATTGTTGATTTGTCTTTGCAGGGTGAAAGTAGCAAATCTATTATTTAACCCTAACATCATAGCAGTAATGCTTTTAGGTGGTGGTAGCTGCATATCAGGATTATCTAGCAGTTTTTTAAGTTGGCTAGGGGGTAAATGAATGGCATCGATTGCTGCTAGGCTGACATGCACTGTTTTATCTACGGGGGTACCGGTTGGGGCTAAAATGCCACTCACAGTAAATGGCGCTTGGTCATGGTTTACAAAGCTAGTACTGCCAATACCGTGAGAAATAACAATGTTATCACCCTGCTTGTACCCTAACTCTTTGGCAACATCAGCGCCTATAACAGTTTCGAATGCGCTAGAAAAACCTTTACCAGCAGCCATAGCTAGGGGGTTGTCATTACCATACTTAAAGTACGTAAAATAATCGGTGCTAGTGCCCATAACACGAAAACCACGATGGGAGTCACCTAAAGAGACCGGAATAGCCCAGGCAACAGATTTATTGGCTTTTAACATGTTAAAACTATCATAATCGATATTGTTAGTAGGGTTACCCATTCTAAATACTGAGTACAATAATAAATTTAACTCACCGCTAGGTGCTCCTACTATTAAATCCACTCCCGATATGGTTCTGTTAAAACTTTCTTTTGCTTGTAAACGTATATGCTCAACGCTTATCAATACACTAATACTCACTACCAAAGATAAAAACGTTAAAAATACAGTTTTTCTTCGGCTTACAAGACTGTGCCATGCGATTGAAGTAAGCATTAACCAACTACCGTTTTAGTATGACTATTACAAAAAGATGCAATGGGAGTGCGTAGTGAGAAAAAGGGCTCTAAGCCAGTATCATGACTCACAAAAATCATAGTGGTGTTGTGAGCCTGACACATTTCTAAAAGCAAGGTCATAAATCCATGTTTAGCAGAATTATCAAGTGCTGAGGTTGGCTCGTCAATCAAGAGTAATTTAGGCGCATTAATAAAGGCTCGCATAATCGCCACCCTTTGCTGTTGCCCCACACTTAAATTTGAAACAGGGGTGCTTAAAATACTGCTAGGTAATTTCAGGGCGGCCATTAACTCCTGCAAAGTCTCAGCTAGTTTTTGTTTTGAGGATTTAGCCAAATACACAGCTAACTCAATATTTTTCTCAACGCTTAAGTAAGGGACCAAATTAAACTGCTGAAACACAACACCAATACTTTCGGCTCTGAATCGATCTCGGGCGCTATTAGACAAGTCGCTCATTTCGGTTCCAAATAGCTTAATACTACCCTGTTGGGGAGCTAAGATTCCTGAGAGTAAATTAAGCAAGGTTGACTTACCCGATCCAGAGTCGCCAAACAAGAATACTTGTTGACCTACTTCAACTTTCCACTGACTAAATTGTAAAGAGTTGTTATTGACCGATTGCTTACCATAGGTATGCACCACACTCTGCAATTCAATAGCGGCATCATGGTAAATAATTTTATCGTTTGAGCTGTATTCTTTTAAGGTCATAGATGAGATGGAGCTAGCGCTTATGATTATTGGTATGATATAACATTGTTCATAGTATTACTGGTCACCCTGACAATCAATCATGAACACTAAAAAATTATATTATTTGCAAAGCCTTAGTCTTGTTTTTGTGGCTACGCTTTTATTAGTCACTGCAAATATAAAAGCAAATGAAACACAGACCTATCAAGAGGTTGAGTGGATACAGCTCATGCCAAGAGATGATTTAGAAGCCTTACTAAATCCGCCTGACTATCTGGCTAATATTCAAGATGGCAGTGAAGAAGACTCGGTTGAAGCTTTAACTGGTATGGTAAGTGAAGATGTCACAACACAACGTTTTCAAGATGCGTTAACGTCTGTGAGAGTTATTAATGAGTTCGATAATAAACCCATAAAAATCCCAGGGTTTGTTGTCCCTTTAAAGTCTGATGAACAACAGCGAGTCACCGAGTTTTTTATTGTGCCTTATTTTGGAGCCTGTTTACACATGCCACCACCACCGCCAAATCAAATGATACACGGCAAGGTAGAAACTGGCTTTGAACTAGCCCAACTAACTGAACCTTTTTGGTTTGAAGGTGTGATACACATAGAAACCATGAGCAATACTACAGGTACATCTGCTTATGGTATGTCCTTAGACAACATTCAAGCTTACGAATAGAGAACAGTTAAATGAAACTTAAACTCGTCACCTTACTATTATTGCTACTTAGCACTATGCATGCCTGGGCTTGTGAATTTCACGGAGGTGGTGGTTTTGGAATGGGCTCTTTTGGGCAATTTCATCCACTCGCACAACAACATATAGATAACTCTGTACCTGTCGAGCTAAAAGTAACTCATGATAACCGACTAAAAGTGACCGCAGCAACAGATGCTAAGCTGCAATTACGTTATGTTGTACCTGACGACTATACCAATGCAGAAGTCATTCTCACTCCAAGTAAAAATGTCATTCTAGCTAACTCATCCCCGCTAAGTTTATCTAAAGATAGAGGCTTGATAGATGTCACCTTTAAAGCAATTGGCCCAGGTGAACATTTTATTATAGTTAGAATTGATGCCACTCAAAGCTACAGACCCTACTCAAAGATCCAACGGGTAAGTGTGACTGCAATTTAGCATCAAGTTAATCTTTCACTTACCAATAATGGAATCAAAATTAAAATATAAGTTTAAAATTACCCTAACCTTTGTAGTATGCATAGGTTTAGGGGTGTGGCTTGGCCGCATAGCCTTAGATAATTGGGCCAACATCAAACAAGCTATAGTTTATAAGAATACCCTGTATTCAACATCTGATCCTGCACTTCAATCTTTGCCTAACCAAGTGAGCCCTTTAGATTTAAAGTGGGCATCACTTTTACCAGCTGAAGAGCATGAAGTAATTGCTTACTATCAAACTTCACAAGCTCAAAATTTAGAACAAATGACTGCGCAAGTGATGCGCTCTATCAATGCATCTAAAGACCAAAGTTATCAAGATGCCTTAATATCAACCAATACAATGGCTGAATTTGAAAATCAGATAGTGACAATTTCAGGATTTATTGTGCCTATTGATTTTTATAATGATAAAAGCGTTAAAAGCTTCTTTTTTGTACCTTACTTTGGGGCCTGTATACACTTACCTGCACCACCACCAAATCAAATGATATACGTTGAACTAGAGGCAGGCTTTAACGATGTAGATATCACTAAAACCTATACTTTAATGGGCAAACTAAACATTGAGTTATTTGAAGACTTAATGGGAACGTCAGCGTACACCCTAGATTTGGTTTCTATTACACCTTTTTACGGCCAACCCGATGATTTTCGAACACATTAGCCATTTATCTAAAAGGTGTTTTAGGTGCTAAGACAAAAAATCTAACGTCAATAATAGACGTTTTTCACCTTCACGATATGGTGGTGATCTGTGAACCACTGCTGTTTCTTCATTACCAATCCAAGCAGAACCTTTAAGCAAGGCCACATCACCAGCAGTAAAGTTATTTATCGTAGTATCAGATGAATATAGCCCAGACTTACTATCTTCTTGCCCTTTACTGCCATGCCCCAATTTACTTCTATCTATATTATTGTTATCTAGCCACTGCGTGCCCTGCCCACAAAAAGTAGTGACTAAACGACATGGTACCCTATCAATATGGAATTTTGGACACATGGGTGAATCGAGCAATCGAATGCGGAAACCTACTTGGTCTAAATCAAATAAAGTGCAAAACATGTCTATCACTTCAGTGGTGTTACTCATAAAAGCATCACCTAAAGATGTATATTTTAATTCGTCACGAATATCATCTTCAATAAATTGCGCCCTAATAAACGCTGAACGATCAAGGTGAGTAGCTGTGTCAATAAAGCCAGTGACTTCGCTTTTGACTTCGCGACTCAAACTCCTTTGCCACAAGGCCATGTTTACCGACTCATCATAGATCTCTGTAAGAATACTAGGGTCAGCAGAACAAACCGAACGCCTAAAGAGGTTACTACTCTTTTGGTCTTTTAATACAACCTGGGGTTGCATATTTCACTCCACTATTAGTTAACAATATTAATGGGGATAGTTGGCAACACTAGCTTAGTTGCCGTCGCGTTTTAAAATTGATGATATGACCGTATGCAACTACAATGGAACCCACGACTGAAGCAAACACTTCACCTCTCTCACCAAAAACGTCGTGCCCTAAAATTGCCACCAAAACTAAAACTGCCATACCTATCGATGTAATCAATACCACAAGCCAATTACGATGATGGAAATATCCAAGTACTATTGCAAATGCACTAATTGGAATAACAGCATATAACAACCAAGTGTGGAAGCGCTCATCACTAAAGAAAACCAAGCTAGTTAAAGTCGGTAATAGAATTAAAATAAGTGGCATTAACAAACAATGAACCACACAGAGCGTAGATAGCAATATGGCTGAACGATCGGCAATATTTACAATCTTTTTAAACATTCTTTCTCCTTACCTAAATGCCCCCAAAAAGCCTCCTGAAAAACCAGTTGGTGTAAGGAATTTAAACTAATGATTACCATTAATTAAATTCCAAATCTGTAACATCATTTGTAAGGGTTGCAGAGCCTTGTCCTGAAGCAAGAATCCATTGGACTTTAAGTGTTTGTAGACTATGCATCTTGTCAAAAATTGCAAAAGACATTCCTTTAACCTGACTTGTACATTTTAACGTATAAGACACCTCAATATTTTGATGATGAACTTCATGCTCTTCATCATGGCCGTCGTGGTCACTGTGTCCCTTGTCATGTTCTTCATGCTCGTCATGTTCGTCATGTTCGTCATGTTCGTCATGATGATGTGCTTCATCACTTTCATGATGGCTACCATGCTCTGAAGTTTCTGTTCCAAACACATCTAGATTATGGGAGTAGTCGATTTGAGCGCATTTACCTTCTAATAGTACTAAGTTTTCAATTTGCTCCAAGGTATGGCCGAGATTTGCAAGACTCTTTCTTTGCTGCTTGTTTTCAGGCGCATGTTCAAATCCTAAGGCGTCAGCCGCCGGAACCACGTATTGCATCTGCCAATTGTTACCGTCTTGTACGACAAAAACACTGCCTGCACCGTGGACATGTTCTTGAGCTGTAGCTACGCTACAAAAGCAAAAACTCATACATACTAAATGCTTTGTAAATTTCATTTTTTAACCTCAACAAATTCAAGAACTATTCATCTATAGACATTACCAAACCTAGGCTCGCGGCTGCCAGAAAATGATTGAAAGCCTATATGTTACAATATAACATAACCACTATTATTGTTACACTATAACACCACCAAAGGAATCGAATGTATAACTTATCTCGCATTGCAGCTCTCATGGGCCTGCTTTTACCCACAAGCGCCTTTGCGGCCCAATCACTCGAAGGCCTAGTTGAAAACAACACTGGAAAAGCTGTACCAGGAGCTCTGGTGCGGGTTGAAGGCACAAACTTAGATGCGACGACCGATAAAAATGGCCGTTTTGTATTCGACAATTTAAATGTAGGAAACAACGAGTTTCACATTTCGGTTGCAGGTTATGCACATCTACATACTGACATAGTATTCTCTGAAGACGAATCTAAATCACTTACTTTAACTCTGACTCGCTCCCCGATAGAAGTGGTTGATGTAGTGGCAACACCAATTCACATGTCTGTAATGGAATCAGCCGCGCCTGTTAGTGTTCTTAATGGTGAAGCCTTACGTCGTCAACAAGCCGCTACATTAGGAGATAGTTTAGAAAAGCTCCCAGGTGTGCAAAGTAACTTCCATGGCAACGTTGCCAGTACACCTATTATCCGAGGCTTAAGCGGACCTCGTGTATTAATTGCTCAAAATGGCTTGGACGTCAGTGATGTATCAAGAGTAGGACCTGACCATTCAGTTGCATCTGAGGCATCTACCTCGCAACAAATCGAAGTGTTAAGGGGGCCAGCCACCTTATTCTACGGCAGTGGTGCAATTGGCGGAGTCGTAAATGTAGCAGACGGCCGTGTACCAACAGATAGCAGCACTCGTGGCGAATGGTTACTTGAGAATAGTTCAGTGAACGATCAAAAATTAGCCTCATTTAATGTCACTACTGGTACAGAATCATTTGGATTTTATGCTGATGGTTATTGGAGAAAATCAAATGACTACGATATTCCCGTAGAAGCGGAATCTGAACATGATGATCATGAAGATGACCATGAAGATGTACATGAAGGTAATGATTTTTCAGTTGAGAATAGTGCCGAAGAATCTAACGGCATCACCTTAGGAGCCAGTTACCTGTTTGATAAAGGTTTTTTTGGGGTAGCCGTAGAGCAGTTTAATCGTGAATACGGTATTCCCGGTCATACACATGGCAGTGAAGAAGAACACGACCACGATGAAGAGGAGGAAGAAGAAAGCGTATTTGCAGATTTAGAACAAACTAGGGTGCAATTACTTGGTGAGTACAATGCCGACGGAGAATGGATCAAAACAATCAACTTTCGTGGAGGCTTTACTGATTATGAACATGCCGAAGTGGAAAATAGCGAAATAGGCACTTTGTTTGAAAACCAAACCTCCGAACTAAAGCTTGATATTATTCACAGTACTTTTTCTGATTGGAATGGCGGCATAAGCCTTCACTTCAAAAATAGTGATGTGGCAGCCCAAGGTGAAGAAGCCTTTACACCACCATCTAAAGCGCAAACCTTTGCGTTAGCTGTAATGGAAGAAAAACACATTGGTGACGTATTAGTACAGTTAGGTGGACGTATAGAACAAGTAACTTTAGACGCTAATAACGTATTGCTTCCAACGCTAGAAGCACACAGCGAAGAAGAAGATCAACACGACCATGATCATGACGAAGAGAGCAGCATCACTCGAGTGTTCGCAGTAAGTCACGAGTTTACCCCAGTCAGCTTGTCTGCGGGTTTAGTATGGAACTTCACTCAAGGCTATAACTTAGGCCTTTCAATGTCGCGCTCCCAACGCGCCCCGTCAGCATCAGAGCTCTTATCTTTTGGACCACACATTGGAACGGGAAACTATGAAGTAGGCGCATTGTTTGCTTTGTTTGAAACAGACGACGAAGCTTACATTGGTCTATCTACTGAAAAAATTGATTTAGAGACAGCTAACAATATTGACCTTACTTTCCGTAAAACTGAAGGTGATGTAGCCTTTGTTTTTAACGCTTTCTACAACCAAGTTGATAACTACTATTACCAAACGTTTACAGGGTTATCGGCCGAAAGCGGTCATGACCATGACCACGACGAAGAAGAAGCTGAAGAAGAAAGCAGCGAAGAACTACTACCTGTATATATTTTCGAAACTGATGATGTGATCCTACATGGGTTTGAGGCTCAAGTGGCGTGGCAGGCTACCAATACATTTAAGGCAACCTTCTTTTCTGATTATGTGAGAGCACGCCTCAAAGATGGCGGAAACTTGCCACGTACTCCACCACTTAGGTTTGGAACGCAGCTTAGCTATGAAAACGAAAGTATTAGTGCTCACTTAGATATCACACGATATGACACTCAAGACCGCACTGCATCTGATGAAACTGTTACCCAAGGATACACTTTAGTTGATGCTAGCGTGTCTTATGACATTCCTGTTTTCAATCAAGATATAGCCCTTTATCTCAAAGGTAACAATCTAACTAATACTGAAGCCCGAGTGCATAGCTCATTTATCAAAGATGTTGCCCCACGTCCGGGACGAAACATATCAGTGGGTGTTAGAGGTTACTTCTAGCATCCCATTACAACTTATAAAAATTTCAGGAAGACACAATGAGCAAACTACCAAAAATGAACATGCTGGCATTGACCATCGCAAGTTTAATGTTATACGGCTGTGGTGATGCAACAACAAAGATCATCGAGAAAGACCCCATCGTTGAGGATGAAGATGAGCACGACCATGACGATGATGATGATGAGTACACGATTGAGTCAATGGGACGACTTGCCGTATTATCGGCAGAGACTAACGAGACCGCTGTTTTTGATTTAGATGACAGTGAGCTGCTAGATACCTTCACTTTAATACACGATACCAACTCACTAACTGCGTCAGCAGATTATAGGTTTGCAGTTATCACCAGCCGCAGTAATGACTACGTAGGCTTTATTGATGGAGGTTTATGGCGTGAAGATCATGTCGAGCATTTACATGATTTCCAACAATCACCAACAATGAGCAGCTTTGAGTTATCAGGTAGTCGCCCAACACATGTCATTAAACATGATGGCCAAACTGCAGTATTTTTTGATGGTGACGCAGAAACAAGTATCGCTGCATCAGTTCAAGTAGTAACCGACACTGACATTAGTAGTAATATAACTGACATTGCTACGCTAGAGTACACAACAAACATGCATGGTGTTGCAGAACCGAATAGTGACCATTTACTATCAACAATTCGTCGTGATGATACCGAAACCACCTCCGCAACTACTATATTACCAGACCAAGTTGGCGTTTATCATTTACATGATGACGAGTATGAGCAAGAACAAGTGTTAAATGTCACCTGCCCTGACTTGCATGGAGCCGCCCAAAATGAAGACTACACCGTTTTCGGCTGTAGTGATGGGGTCTTAGTTGCAAGTCAAGGAGATGGCGAAGAATACAACGCTTCAAAAATTATCAATGTAGATGAATTAGATGGTGTACGTATTGGCAATATTTACAGCCATGAAGAGAATGAATCATTTATTGGCGTTGCATCTGCCTATGGTGTAGAAGGCGTAACTTTAGTCAACATAACCCCCGAAAGTGGCATGGAAATTTTAGAGTGGCAACCAGAAATTGAGGCGCCTCCAATCTCTTATGGGTTTGCTTATGAAGGCGAGCACTTTCTTGTGCTAGATGAATTAGGGTTCCTTAATGTGCTTAGTGCCCATGATCATGATGGCGAAATTGAATGGGAATTAGAGACTAGTATAGATATATCTGATGAAGATCTTTCTACTATGCCAGAAGGCATGTCATTTAGTTTTGTTGCTGCCCAAAACGGCCATTATGTGTACGTTTCAGACCCTATTGCACAGCATATATTGCAAATTGACCTTGAAACCATGACTATTACAGGTGACATAGAAATAGACTTTTCACCTGCATCACTAACTTGGTTAGGAATTGTAGAAGAGGAGCACGACCACGAATAGAGCTGAAAGGGTTATGGACAGAGTAAACCTTTGCTCATAACCCGCTCAGTACGGATTTTAATTAGGTAATAAAAAATGAACAAAGCAGGACAATTAATAACACTGTGTTTCGGTGTAACTATATTAGCAAACTGTGCTGGTAATATAGTACCAGAAGAAAATAAAAACACTTGGGTGGAATCTCAAACAACCGCTGATACTACACCTCTCTCCCTATCTAATTCAGTTAAGTGGCATACCACTAGTAAAGAATATCAATTCATAACTCAAGGGATATACCTGCACGCAGAACAACAATTACCAAAAGTTGCATTAGAAAATGAAACTTGGGTAGTCGTGATGGATGTAGACGAAACAGTCCTAGATAATAGTCAATACCAAGTGATGTTAGATCAAACAAATAGTCACTATACCTCAGAAACATGGGCAAGTTGGATAGCCGCCAAAGAGGCGACTCTAGTGCCTGGTGCAGCAAATTTTATGAAAAAAGTTTATTCATTGGGTGGAAAAGTCGCGTTAGTGACTAACCGCGAAAAAAGCCTTGATGCTTACACTTGGGAAAATGTTTTAGCATTAATACCTGTTACTTTCGAAAATACCTGTTTAATGGGACGTACTCAAGCAGACAAAGACGCTATCAATGAACACACTATCATCAATGACAAAGACTTACGCCGTCAAAAATTAATCGATGGCACTGCAGATTGCTTTTCGAATCATGCAGAGCTACCCAGTTGGCAAAAAGCTCACACAATAGTGATGCAAGTCGGCGATAATATAGAAGATGTAAATAAAATCACTCAAGAAAACGCAGATATTAATGCCTTGGGTGACCGTTTAAACAAAAGTATTTTTATCTTACCTAACGCAATGTATGGCTCTTGGTAAAACACATTTAAGGAAAAGAATATATGATTACTCGCAGACAGTTTAATCAAGGTGTCGTAGCCGCTGCATTAGGTGGCCTTGCCGCAAATTTAAATTCAGCGACCCTTTTCAGTAGTGAAAAGGCTAAACTATCTGGCGATTCTCAGTTAATACCCGATCCAAATGGGATACTTGATTTACCCGAAGGTTTTAGTTATCAAGTTATTTCAAAACTCGACGATTCTATGAACGACGGCTTAACTGTACCAGACCGAGCAGATGGTATGGGCTGTATTCCAATCGATGAAAACCGAGTGGTGTTGGTAAGAAATCACGAAATTCCTTTGTCTAAAAAAACACAGAGAGCTAGTGATAAAATGCAGCCAAGTAAAGTATTAAAATCATATGATACTTATGCATCTGGACTGCCTGTAGCTGGGGGCACAAGTAGCTTGGTTTATAACCTACAAACTCGTGAAGTTGAACATCAGTGCATGTCTATACTTGGCACCATTCGAAACTGCTCAGGTGGTGTAACACCATGGGGCAGTTGGCTCACTTGTGAAGAGTCAGTTGAAAAAGCTTCAAACAATATAGGTAAAGATCATGGTTATGTATTTGAAGTACCCGCCTCTGCAAGAGAGTTAGTCGATCCCGAGCCGATAAAAGATATGGGCCGGTTTAATCATGAAGCGGCATGTGTTGACCCAACTACCGGCATTGTCTATTTGACCGAAGACAGACAAGACAGTTTGTTTTATCGCTACATACCTAATGTCCCAGGGAAGTTACAAGCAGGTGGCAAGCTGCAAGCCTTAGTGGTTTCAGGGCAGCCTAAATTTGATACACGCAACACCACCACTCCCTTCATGGAAGAAAAACAAGACTATTCTTGTGAATGGATTGATTTAGACAATGTGGAGAGCCCAGAGGACGATTTACGTCATAGAGGTTTTTCAAAAGGTGCTGCTTTATTTGCCCGTGGTGAAGGTATTCACTTTGCTGATAGTGAGATATATTTTTGTTGTACTAGTGGAGGTAAAAAAGCACTAGGACAAATTATGCGTTATGTTCCTACCCCCTTAACTAACGACCAAAAGAGCATAGAACAAACCGGAACGTTAAGCCTCTTTGTAGAAAGCCATAACAGCACTACCTTTAATTATGGGGATAACTTAACAGTCTCGCCAAACGGACATTTAATGGTGTGCGAAGACCAATATACAACCATAGTAGACAACCACCTTAAGGGAGTTACGCCTAAAGGAGAAGTATACGATTTCGCAAAAGTTCGCTGGCAAACGGAACCTGCTGGGGTCTGTTTTTCGCCAGATGGTTCAGTATTATTTGTGAATTTATATTCTCCCACTGTTACCTTAGCGATTACTGGACCATGGCAA
This sequence comes from Paraglaciecola sp., assembly GCF_039943935.1. Classification (GTDB taxonomy): domain Bacteria; phylum Pseudomonadota; class Gammaproteobacteria; order Enterobacterales; family Alteromonadaceae; genus Paraglaciecola. The sequence continues at coordinate 148,989 of NZ_JBDUZQ010000001.1, read as the reverse complement.
ACCTTTTATGGATAAGCTAGAGCATGTCCCTACTAATATAATTACAGGGGCTCTTGGGGTGGGTAAAACCACACTTATCCAAGCATTATTAATGGCTAAACCCAAGAGTGAACGCTGGGCTGTGTTAGTGAACGAATTTGGAGAAATTGGCGTAGACGGGGCTTTGTTAACGTCTCCTGAAAAAGAAGGCGTATTTATCCGAGAAGTTCCAGGTGGCTGTATGTGCTGTACCTCTGGGTTGCCCATGCAAATTGCCTTAAATATGCTACTCGCCAAAGCCAAACCACACCGATTACTAATTGAGCCAACTGGACTTGGACATCCTAAAGAGGTGTTGCAAACGTTAACTGCAGAGCATTACCAAGGTGTGTTAGATGTTGGTACAACACTTGCTCTTATCGACCCGAGAAAATTGGCAAGCAAGCGCTGGCGCGAGCATCAAACTTTTCAAGAACAGTTACAAGTAGCAGATCATATCGTTGCGACTAAATCTGATTTGTATGAGCAAGACTTGATCCCAGAGCTACAAGCTTACTTAAACACACTAGAGATTACTGACACGCCTATTAGTATGGCAGAGCAAGGTGAAATTGATATAAACATATTGTTTGGGCAGTCTAAATATCAACAGACAGTAAACGAAAATATCCATTCTCATTCACATTCGCATAGCTCTATCTCACAGAATCAAACTATTACAGCCCCGGAGTTAGGCTCCGTAAAAGTAGCCAACAATGGTGAAGGACATTACTCCTATGGGTGGATTTGCGCACCCACGCTGATATTCAATTACAAGCTAGTAATGGATACTTTATTTACTTTAACTATAGACCGTTTAAAGGCAGTACTAATTACTGAGCAAGGTGTGCTTGCCTGTAACATCAGCGATGGTTGTGTATCTGTAAATATAGTCGCTCAGGAAGCAGCAGATTCCAGAATAGAGTTTATTACTGATAACCAGCAGATAGCCCAGCAAACCTGTGAGACGCTAGAGCAAGCATTTAATTTAACTTCTGAATAATGAATGTATTAATCGCTTAATTTTACGCTTTCATTAAAAATAACAAACTTTGAAATATAATTAAGGCATAAGGCCTCTAGTTAGGTGACACTATATTTCTCAGTCAAAATATTTAACAAAGGATTTTTACATGCTTAGCTTATACGATATTACCATTAGCAACTTCTTGCGCACATTAGAAGCCACGATTGTTGTGATGAAAAAAGGTGAAGAATTTTTTAAGGAACACGACATTGATCCAAACGATATCGTAACCATGCGCTTAGCAGAAGACATGTTACCTTTTAGTGCTCAGGTGAATATCGCCTCACACAATGCAGCAGGTGCAATTCAGGCGTTATTCGACGGAGAATTTACCCCCCCGCAAATTTCCCTTGATAGCCTTGATTACACTGCACTTATTGCACACTTTGAGAAAACTGTAGACACACTTAAAGTGTTCGACGAAGAGAAAGTAAACGCCCTATTTGGAAAGACACTGCGCTTTAAAGTAGGCGGTTATGATTTACCCTTCACCACAGAAAACTTTATGATGTCCTTTGCTATACCCAATGTGTACTTTCACACCACTACAATCTACGACATGTTACGTATAAAAGGTGTACCACTCGGTAAGAAAGACTACTTAGGCCAAATGGTAGTAGGTGCCCCAGAGTAAATTAGTCATATTTTAAAATAACGCCCTGAATAAACAAGCTTTAACAGGGCATCATAAAAATTGTTATGAGCCGCTATTAGCGAATCTTTTTAATATAATCTGGCTGACTTCTGAGTGTATGTTGTTCTTTCTCATCCATATAATTTCTATTCGCATTGGCAGTCAATAATATTTACCTCTCTATCTTCAGCGAATACAAATTTGCAAAAGAAATGCTTTGTTATTCTAATAAAAACTATTTTTCAACAATCAAAACGTGTTATTTTTTTAAAAAAGTTAAGTCTTATTAATTGCGTTTGGTCCATTCAAGGTACTAAATACAAAATATCTATTTAAAAAATATATAAATAAAAAGGTTAGTATGAAGTCTCTTTTTGGGCTTGGATGTGCCGCACTATACTTATTTACGAGCTCGGTATTCGCTTCTAAAGTCAATTTTAGTGGTTTTGGTACTATTGGCGCGACTTATTCAGATAATGAATATTTAGAGCTTACCACTGACTTTTTAAATACTAGTCATGATGGCTTCACTTTTCTAAATGAATCTAAAGTCGGCTTTCAAGCGAACCTGGCGCTAGCAGACAAATGGGATGCAGTAGGTCAAGTTGTGTTTCAGGATCGAAACCGTAAAACGTTCAATGAATTTATTGAACTAGCTTTCATTCGCTACCGCCCAAATAGAAACTGGTCATTACGAGCAGGAAGAGTAAATAGTGACTTATACCTTTTATCTGATTACCCCTATGTTGGGTATGCCTACCTTTGGAGCAGGCCACCCAATGAGTTCTATTCTATTGCTTCACCCGTCAACAATTTTGATGGGGTAGATCTCGAATATAAGAATCATATAGCTGATGGTTTCTTCAGATTTCGATTAGGGTATGGACAAACTAGTCCTGAACTCCAAGGAGTGGACAATCGGTTTGGCTTTACATCCAAAGATTTGATCCTACTTAGTGCTTCTTACCAACTCAATAATTGGTTAATACGCTTGACTCATAGTCAATCAAACTTTGACGATTTAAGAGCCTTTGAATTTTCTGATGCTCAACTTATTTTAGAGCAAACTCCGGACGATATATGGCCTGCAAAGGTTGAGATATTAGACAAGTTTGAAATTTCTGGTAAATCTTCATCTTATGATTCTTTAGGTATTTCTTATGAAAGTAAGTCATGGTTATTCTACTCTGAGGGGGGGATATCAAAAAATGACTGGCTACCTTTTAGCTCTTCTAATTCCGGTTATGCCACGTTGGGATACATACAAGAGCAGATCACCTATTTTATCAGTCTATCTGCTATTAAAAATTCAGATAAAATACCGACTTATTCACCTCCAATATTTGATGCGAACACTCCTCCAGAGCTAGCCGCATACCTCTACGCAATTAGTGATACCCTCACAACCATATTAGACTCCATAACCGCTAGACAAACAACAATAAGCGCTGGTGCAAAACTTGATTTAACATCAAGTATGAATATAAAACTACAACTGGACCATACCAATATTAGTCCTAAAGGGTATGGCCTTTGGAACACAAAAACACCTGAAATATTAACAACAAGAGACAAAGTAAATACACTTAGTCTAAGTTTTAATGTGTTGTTCTAATGAAACTAAAACAACTTTACATATTGCTTCTATTCATATGCTCAACACAAGCTCATGGGCTCGTTATTGTCGTTAACGAAAATAACCAAATTGATAATCTGACCAAACGACAAGTGATAGATATTTACATGGGTCGATTCAACACATTCCCTGACGGTCAAAAAGCGACGCCAATTGATTTCCCTGCACAGTCAGCAATTAAGAGTCAGTTTTATATGAAGCTCTTGCAACAGAATGAAAGAAAGGTGAATACATATTGGGCTCGTTTACTTTTTTCAGGAAATGCAACGCCTCCCACAACAATAAAGTCTGTAAAAGACATTATTAATACCGTTCGTGCAAATAAGGACATGATTGCATATATCCCAGAGTCTGAGGTAACAGAAGGCGTAAAAGTGGTATTTAAAGTTGTTTCAAATTAGTCAAAAACTGTATGTAAAAGTAGCACTCGCTATTGCTCTTATTGCCATAATTATATCTTTACTCGCATCTGCACTATCTTATTATTTTGGGTTGGAAGCTCGTCATCAATCCAGTCATATATTAGCCATGCAGTTATCTAAGACAGTCGAAAAAACGGCTGTTGTAGCGGCCTACATAAATGATGCTGACCTTGCTCAGGAAATAGTAGATGGGCTAGTTATTAATGACTTAATACAAGGTGTAAAACTAAGTAATGACGTTGGTTTAGAAGCTATATCTGGTGATTTAGGTGGTCAAAACGAGCAAATTTCAACCCGATTGGCTCACCCTTTCATTCATGAAGAAAAAGTAGGTTCCTTAGACGTTTATCTAGCTCAAAAATATATTGAGCAACAAACTAAAAAAGAAATTATAAAAGAAACTCTTATTAAGCTACTTTTATCATTGATATTAGCTTTTTTTGTCTCTTTAGTTGTTCATCGGAAGTTAACTAAACCAATTCAAAAATTAATTGATAACTTCGAACATATAGATCCACACCATCCAGAAACAATGCAAGTTTTGCCTCACAAAAATAAAGATGAAATAGGTAAACTCATTCAGGGTATAAACACCCTAATTCAAGGGTTGCATCAATCATTTAGTGTAGAAAAAAATTTACGGATTAAAACTCAAAATCTAGAAAACCAATTCAGGCTTATATTTGAGCAAGCCAGCGCTGGGATTTGCTTAGTCGATCAAAACAATAATATTTCGGCCTTTAACCCTGCTTTCTCCAGATATTTTACTCCTTTTAATAACGAGACACTCAACCTTAAGCACTTTCCTAGCCTATTTGTAAATCAGAATAACTTAGAACAGATTCTAAGTTCGATGCGCAATGACCCTTTATTGGATCAAGTGGCCTTAGACCTTGAATATTCTGATGGCAACCAACAGAAATGGATGCATTGCTTATTTGCTAAAGTCACAGAGCAACGTATTAAAAGTAGAAACGATATAGACTCTATTATCGAAGTTATTTTATATGATATTACAGAGCGTACCGAACGCGAGCATCAAACTCGCTTCGAGGCCGATCATGATCCACTCACACATCTGTTAAATAGACGGGCTGGCGAAGATAGGCTCACAGAAATGCTAACAGTCAGCCTTGAAAACCAGCAACCTTTGGTTTTAATGATGATTGATTTAGATAAGTTTAAACCTATCAATGACACCTATGGCCATAAAGCTGGCGATAAAGTTCTGCTCCAGACAACGCAGAGGATCACGCAATTATATAGCAATGAACAAAACGTATGCATTCGCTGGGGAGGAGATGAATTTGTAGTTGCCTATTATAATGATGAGAGTCATCAAACCATTAAAAATCATGCAGAAACTTTACTCTCAGCAATACAACAACCGATACAGATTCAATCTGATATAAGCTGCACTATAAGCGCAAGTATTGGATTAGTGATAGCTCCAATTCACGGCCATGACCTACATGAGTTATTAATGCATGCAGATAACACTATGTATCAAGCTAAAGAACAAAGGCTTTCTAATGTGCAGTTTTATGCCCCTGCAGCTAAGAAATAAGAGCTAAGTTAATTAAGTGCAATGACAGTTTAATCAAATGAACAAAGGAATTAAACATAGCATTGTTTTTAAATTTAAACTGAATCACTAGAAGGAGGCGTTTTTTCTGTGAGGTCTACTTGCCCTTCTATATATTGAATAGCATTTTGCAAACTTCCAAAAGCGTTAACTAAATTTTGACGGCCTTTATTCATTATTTCAGGATTTTTTGTTTCTGACATCATCCATACCCAAGTACGAATTAATGATTCTGGTGGAGCATTTTTCATGTATCAAATGGTCTTTAAAAGTAGTGAGTCCTCGCTTAGTATATCCTGCAAGGCAAGTTTCAATGAAGCCATTTTTTGTAACAATATCACACATTTTATGTTGCAATATCCAAAGGCTTGATTCTAAAAGCCTCGCAGCCAACACAACGGAAATTCATACAACTATGATAAAAATTGCAATAGGTTCTACTAACCCCATAAAAGTAAATGCGGTAAAAATGGCTACCTCAGAGGTATGGCCAAATCAAACGATTGATTGTTTTGGAATCAAAGCAGAGTCGAATGTTGCCGATCAACCAATGACGAGTGATGAAACTCTAAAAGGGGCGGTTAACAGGGTCAAATATTGTCAAAAACATTGCACAGCCGACTTCTATGTAGCAATTGAGGGTGGTGTAGATAACTTTGAATACGGCCCTGCCACATTTGCATATGTCGTTATTGCCAATCACGAGCGAAGCTCTGTAGGCCGCAGCAGTAATTTACCACTACCGCCAATCGTATATAAAGCGCTACTTAATGGCGATGAATTAGGTCCTGTGATGGACAACCTATTTAAGACAGATAATGTTAAACAAAAAGAAGGAGCCATAGGTCTATTAACTAAAAACCTTGCCACTAGAGAAAGCGTATATTCATTAGCTACCACACTCGCATTGGCACCCTTTATTAATCCAAGCTTATATACAGAGCAAGACTTATGAATATAACCCAAGAATTAAACTGCTGGTTTTAGACCGTCTCGTTTAATATTAGATCCCGCATCTTCAGAATATCTCTACCAGGGAGTATATCTATCACTTTACTATTGTTGTCAGCGGCAGGGTAAGTGGTAGCGACGCCCATAATCATTTTTGATGCAGTATCACAAGGCTAAATATTTAATGCAACAGTAAGGACGTCAGTCTGACGCCCATTATATTAGTAAGCCTTTACTATAGTATTTTGAGTGACCTGTTTTGAGTGTCCATCTGTTTAAGGATTAAGTTCGGTGCTTTTAATTTACCTCATTGGCTTCCCCCTGAGTTACCGACTAAACACTAAGCTAACAACAACCCCTTTGTCTCCTTTACTGTTATTTATATCTAATATTCCTTTATGATATTCAGCAATAATTTTTGCGACATACAACCCCAACCCTAAATGAGTTTGCGTTGAGTTTTGTTTCTTACGAACGGAAACCATAGAATCAAGTAATTGATCTTGCATGTTTTCTGGTAACAAACAGCCTAGGTTAGCAATGCTTAGAATACAGCCTTGATTTTGATCATCTAAACTCACTGTAATGACCGATCCCATTTCACTAAATTCCACGGCATTGGCAATAATTTTGTCCATCATTTGTGCGAACAACTCAGGAGACCCAGCAACAGTTACTCCCGTCTTAGAAATATTTAAGTCAAACACCCGGTTAGCATAAGCTAATTCATACCCAGCCACACAGCCTTCCAATAACTCACCCAATTCAAACTGTTCTCGTTCATTACTTTGCATAGCTTGCTCTAAACGAGTGGCTTCACTCATATTTGACAAAATTTTACTTAACCGAGTAATACCTAGTTTAGCCCTATCAAGATATTGTTTGTTATCTTTGCTTTGCTCCTCTAACAATAAATTATCTAAAGAGGAATTAACGATAGCCACTGGGGTACGCAGCTCATGGGACAATCGAGAAGCCATATTCTCTAAATATGAGTTGTATTGGCTCAGCTTACTCAGCACACTTGTGAAGGTACGAGATAAGTCACCTATTTCATCTCGAGTATGAGACGGCACAATGTCTCCAATTATCTTTCCTTGTTGGTCAATAGCGCCTTCAGTTTCGTTGCGTAATTTACGAATACGCCAAGACAATCTTGAAGCAATCGAAAATAAAGCTATGGTACTTAAGAGGATCACGAGCAAAATATAATGAAATTGTCTTTCTAAGGCGTTATTTCTTAAGGTTCGAATACCATGGGTGGTTTGTTCTACAACTACAGCTCCCATTACAGCATCGTCGATAAAAATAGGATGTGCAGCAGACATAATTACCGCTTTATTATCAGGACTTAATCGCCATAAAGAACTTGGTTTACCTGCTAAGGCTTCAATAATGTCTTGCCCTCGCAAAGAATAAGCATCTCGCAAATCATCAACAAAGTCTGCAGGAGGCTTAGTTAATATTTGATAGTACAAAGGCAATAACCAGTTAGTCTCTATATATTTCCACCAGCTTTGTGATGCATCAGTTTTTACATCAGTCTTTACCCCTTGAGCTTTGCTTATATCACCCGAACGCGCAAGTACCCGCATGTGTTTATCTACCACCCAAACCCTAGCGTTCGAATATTTTAAACCTTTTAATATTTTTTCAATTTCTGGAGAAGGCACCAAAACTGTACCTAACGAGTCGACCTTTGAAGTGTTTGCAGTTCCCACTATGTTCTCTACTTCCCGTGTAACTGGGTTGTCCACATCAACAATTGCAAAGGCTATCTTGCTCGACATCATGGCTAATGGAAACCGCAACTCTAACTGATAGCCATTATCCGTGTTGCGCCACTGTCCTTGAATTTGCCTCTCTAACCTTTCGGGTTGCAGAGACTCTAAATCATCTTTTAGCAAATAAGCATTAACCCAACCCTCTTCTGAGGGCGCCACAATATACCGTTGAAACTCCCCTATGGAGTCAGTCATTGCAATTTGTAAATGATCATTCTTGTCGACACGCAAGCTACTTTTGGGCCGCAACAAGACTGTATTGTCTGTGACATCAAACATGGCGTAGAGATAGCGGTCATACTGTCCAACCATATGCCGAAAGTGCAAACTACTAGCCTCATAATCGCTAACTTGGTCAATTAAGTTTTGTTGGGCGTATTCTATGGTCAATTGTTTATAATCTTGCCAATCATCTAGCCTGCCATCGAGCCGAATAGGGTAAGCAATCTTATAGGCATACAAATCTGTACCATGTTTAACATCTTTTAAGTAAGCCGACTGATTATCAAATAAAGCAGGTCTCTCATGCAGCGCAGTAGCAACCGCTCGAGCTGTACCCACCATAGTTTGCTCTTGTCCAATACGTAAATAGGTTTCCATTTCCCATACATATTGATACCCCAACCAGGGGATAGTCAGTAAAAAGGAGGAGAAAAATAGAAGTTTAGTTCTTAACCCAAACCTTACTCGGCTCATTGCCTAAAAGCCTTAACAGATTGAAATTCAATCGTTTTTATATTCATGACTAATTATTCTTCCATCTGTAACCCATGCCATATACGGTTTCAATGCAACTAAACTCATCATCTAGTTGTACAAACTTTTTACGAATACGCTTTATGTGCGAAGTAATAGTGGTGTCGTCTACCACCATTTTTGACTCATCCATTAACTGCTGACGGCTTTTCACATGACCCGAATACTTTGCAATGGCGTGTAACATCCAAAATTCTGTAACTGTTAATTCAATACTTTGGCCTTTCCAGCTTACCGTCATACGTTTACTGTCTACGGTTAAATCCCCAGTTTGAATAATATCACTGGGGAGTTGAGGCATGGTTAACAGTTCAGTTCTTCGAAACAGTGCAGCAATACGGGCCAACAAATGAGGCAGGCTAATATCTTTGGTAAGGTAATCATCAGCTCCCATACGCAGACCGCAAATGGTGTCGTAATCGTTATCTCTTGCGGTAAAAAAAATAATGGGTAAGGTTTTAGACAAGCTTCGCAATTGTTGACACACAGCAAAGCCTCCGTCTATTTCATCTTCAAGACCGATATCGATAATCGCTAAGTCTGGTAAACGCTGTAAGAATACCTGTTCTGCTAAAGTTCTATTACCATAGGCTTGCACTTCGTAGCCTTGTTTCGTTAGGGCTGCAATATAGTTTTCTCTAAGGGCTAGGTCATCTTCTACTAGGGCAATACGTTTAGACATGATTTCACTCTGTAATAATATATTTGCACTATATCGTAAAAAGTTGACTAGGTGAGGCCTTATAACCAAGGCCAATGCAATTTCCATTTTTTCGCCACAATTGCCCTCAACATTGCCATTTTGTCTCCCTGAACCGGCCACACAAACTTTGTTTACTAGAGAGGAATCAAACAACACTCTTGGAGAAAACAATGAAACTAATCAGTAAAAAAATCACAGCCGCCATCACCTTTACTTGTTTATTGTCGGGTAGCACATTTGCACAAGCAGCCACTAAAGAAGAACAAACCAACGAAATAATAGGCGTTAGCTCAGGCGCTATAATTGGAACAGTTTTAGCAGGTCCTGTAGGAGGCTTTGTTGCAGCTGTATTTGGTGCCATGATTGCCGAAGATGTTAACTCGGACAAACGCCTACTTCAGGCTGAATTGTCATTAGCAGATAAAGACCAACAGTTGCTCACCTTGCAACAAAATTTTCAACAAACCAAAGAGCGTACCACGATACAACTCGCCGCAATGGATCAAGCCTTGGAACAGAGTATTTCTGAAATAGAAAGCAACATTCAGTTCAAAACTGGATCATATGCCTTGGAACAGCACTACCAATCTCAGTTAGATTTAATTGCCAACACCCTAATAAAAAACCCCAAGTTGAGCATAAGCTTATCTGGCTTTGCCGACCAGCGAGGTGACAGCACCTTGAACCAAGCATTGTCAGAACAACGCACCATAACAGTAAAAAACTATCTTGAAGATAAAGGCGTAAAAAACAAGCAAGTAATCACTAACTCTTATGGTGAATCATTGTTAGTTAATGCAGAAAGTAACTATGAAGGGGACTTTTTTGACAGGAGGGTAATGTTGAAAGTATCAAGTGAGCAACCAGAAATGGCCACAGCTGCGACTCATTTAGACCATTAATTTAGGACACAATGATGCTATCACTACCTAAGCTTGCTCTTGTTAGTTTAGTGGTTATTGCCATAGGGGCGCTGCAACAAGCAGTGCCCGCTTTTACAGGCGAGCAATCCAAACTAGTAGACGCTCAACCTTCAAACGCACCACAACTAGCAGACTTAACCGTGCTGTCTAATCAGGCTGTCACAACCTATCAAGATACAGAAAACGGAACTTTATATTTAATAACAGACGAGCTCATTCAAGGGGCTGAAGGAAACAAAAACATACCCAAAACAACTATGAGTCCGTTGCTTAATACAAAAGTAGAAATAAACGTAAATGGCATTGTCGCCCGTACTAAACTCACTCAGTCCTTTAAAAATGCCAGTGAGAATTGGGTTAACGGCATGTATGTATTTCCTTTACCAGAAAATGCAGCAGTTGATCATTTAATGATGACAATTGGAGACCGAAAAATCGAAGGGAAAATACAAGAAAAGTCACAAGCAAAAAAATTGTTTACTCAAGCCAAATCCGAAGGCAAAAAAGTGAGTCTAGTCGCACAACATCGCCCTAATATATTTAGTAATCAAATTGCGAATATTGGACCAAATGAAACCATAGAAATCAGTATCGAGTATCAACAAACCTTAGATTTACAACAACGAGAATATAGTCTGCGTTTCCCCATGACAGTGGCACCTCGATATACCCCAGCTAATTCAGACGAAATCATTGATACAGCAATACCCATGACTGATATCAGTCCAGACCAAAATATTCAGTTATCAGTTAATTTACAGGCGGGTTTTGAGCTAGATAATATCGAAAGTGAGTTCCACTCCATAGCTCAAAGCCGCTTACCTGATGGCAGCTATAACATAACCTTAAATAACGATACTCAAGTAAATCGAGACTTTGTATTGCATTGGCAGCCAGAATTAGGGGTGGATCCTAAGGTTGCCCATTTGACTCAGCAGATTAATGGAGATGAGTATGGACTAATTATGATTAATGCCCCTAACAGTAAAGAATTTGTTTCGGCTTTGCCAAGGGAGGTTATCTTTGTATTAGATACATCGGGGTCGATGGAGGGTGAGTCAATCTTACAGGCCAAACAAGCTCTATTATTAGCCATTGAACAACTTAACGAACAAGATAGCTTTAATCTCATCGAGTTTAATAGCAGAGCGCAAAATTTATGGCGAGTCCCTAAAAAAGTAACAGCCACAACCAAAAAGCAAGCAGCTGACTTTGTAACTAGCTTAAAAGCCAACGGCGGCACCGAAATACACAGAGCCCTTAACTTGGCTTTCTCACTTAGCGCAAATCAAACAACTGAATCAAGTATGAGCCAAATCATATTTATAACAGATGGCAGTGTAGGGAATGAAGAGTCATTGATGCAGCTGATAAAAAGTGAGATTGGTTATTCTCGATTATTTACAGTGGGTATCGGCAGTGCTCCTAATACTTACTTTATGAGTGAAGCTGCCGAAATGGGAAGAGGTACCTATACCTATATTGGCTCTACCAGCCAAGTACAACAGAAAATGGCTGGCTTACTTACCAAGTTAAAGCACCCTACCCTTACAGATATAGAGTTATTACTAAGCTCATCTATTAAAAATTCAAAACAGAAAATAGAAATATACCCGAAGAAGATTAGTGACCTATATCTAGGGGAGCCATTAATTGTAAGTTATAAAGTATCTCACCCCTCAATAAAAACTGAAGACTCATTTGGTAAAACCACCTTAACTGGCCGTTACAGGGATCAAGATTGGCAACAACAATTACCTAAAACCGTTACCTCAAGAGAAGCTGGACTCAATGTGTTATGGGCAAGAAAAAAAATAAAACAACTCTCCCAAGATAAAAGACGAGCACAAATGCAGCCAACACATTCAGCAGACCTACAAAGCGAATATCAAGCCCAGATCACCAAGACTGCTATCGAGCATCATATAGTCAGTCAATATACCAGCTTGATAGCTTTAGACGTAACGTCTACAAAGCCGATGACGGAACATCACCACACACAAAAGCAGGCTGACTATTTAGCTAAAGCTAAACAAAATAGAGCAGCAACAATGGTAGGTAGCCTCCCCAAAACTGCTACAACCGCAGAATTAAAAATGATTATGGGTTTATTTATACTAGGATTAGCAATATGTATGCACTTACTTACAAGAAGAAAAGTTTAAGCCGAAGGCTCACCTCATTTATCTATAAATATAAATGGATAACATTGGTTTTACTCCTAGGGGCTTATCAATTTTCCAATGGTATCTATATATTTGCTAAAGCAGAATTAGCACAACGACTAATTGCTAGGGCGTGGCACAAAAGCCTTGATTTCAATGAGCAAGTTAAACCATGGCCATGGGCAGACACACACCCTATAGCTGAGTTACATATTAAGGATAAAACTTGGTTTGTACTAGCAGGAGCAAGTGGGCGTAATTTGGCCTTTGCACCTAGTCATGTTAGTGCGACTCCAAAACCAGGCCAAAGTGGCAATAGCGTAATTGTGGGTCATCGCGATACCCAGTTTAACAGTCTAAAAACATTACAGAAAGGCGACATTATTGACATTAGCACTCGCCATAAGCAACAAAGGTTTCAGATTATACAATTACGAATTGCCCATGAATCACAGGTTGAATATTTGCAAAATGATGAAACCATTAACGGTGTAGCGCTTGACGGAGTAAGCTTAACGCTAATTACTTGTTACCCCTTTGATAGTATATTACCCGACCCGAACCATAGATATGTAGTTAGAGCCATAGCCATTTGACTGTAGTAAATAACAGACAGGAAATCATGAATTGCGCAACAATAAACAGTTTAATTCTACAAACTTGCTGTATATCAAACAGTTAAAAATATGGAATGGATTTCGCTATACATTTAATAACGCAAGTAAAGCGGCTAACCGCTGAGTAAAATAATAAAAGGAATCAACAATGAATTTATCAAAAACGTCACTAGCAATCGCCTTAACTGCTCTAAGCATAAGTTTAAGTGCATGTACAGAAAGCCAAAAAGAAGCCACTGAAATTGCTAAAGAAGACGCAAAAGGCATCATGGAAGAAGCTAAAGAAAAATCGGTGACTTTATATGAAAAAACTAAAGCTGAAACCTCTGAACTGGTAGATGACGCTACAGAAATGGCAGAAGATGTGAAAGAGAGTGCATCTGAAACTTATGATGCAGCCAAAGAAAAAGCCAGCGATGCCTATGACGCAACGGCTGAAAAAGCAAGTGAAGTTATGGACACTACTAAAGAGAAAGCCTCTGAATTAAAAGCTGATGCCGCAGAAAAGATGAAAGAAGCCTGTATCGCAGCAAAAGAAAAAATGGATGAAGACTCAAAAGATTGTTAGTACGCTTGGTATTTAACAAAGTAAATTAGTCTATAAAAAGCAACAAAGAAGCACGCAATTTTTTTGTTGTTTTTTTACCTCATTCTCTTTCCAACTATTCCATTTTCAACCTTATTTAAACGCCTTTTATGTGTTCTGTGCTATGGTCTAAACTCTCAGTTTAGAATGTTAAAATAAGGAGACTCTTATGTCTTATGTAGATGGGTATATAGCCTCAGTTCTTAAAATTAACAAAGATAAATATATAGAGCACGCTAAAAGTGCAGCAGTTGTATTTAAAGAATATGGTGCACTCAAGATTGTAGAAAATTGGGAAGATGAGGTTCCCGATGGTGAAGTCACCTCGTTTCCAATGGCAGTCAAAAAACAACCAGATGAAGCTATAGTTTTTTCTTGGATAGTTTGGCCATCAAAAGGAGTTCGTGACTCAGGATGGCAAAAAGTAATGGAAGATCCACGCATGCAGCCAGATGAAAACCCTATGCCATTCGACGGTAAAAGGCTTATTTACGGAGGCTTCAATACCATATTGGATGTTTGACCTATATCAAATAATCAAAGCCTTACTCCTCTGATAGTGTACCCACCATCAATTGCTATTTCTTGCTCAGTAATAAAAGCCGAATCGTAAGAAAGAAGCCATCACCTAAACCTAAAGTGCTAGCAAATGTTTTAGCAATAGCAGCAACCATAACTACTTTGCCAATAGTAGCAGCCATGGCAGGAATAGTGTCTTCAGTTTCAAACCGATAACCTTTTATGGGGAAGTTTGGCCGCCAACGTTTTGGCTGCATGATTTGGCAATACATGCTCTAGATATACATCTTTACTATTGAATTCAGAACTAGGTTTATGGAGCTCTTCGTAACTACTGTAACCCGCCTCAGCCTCGGTAAAATTGGATGTATCAGTGCCAGCTTCAATTTGACTTATGTTCTTCATGGGAACCTTTAACTATAGTTTTTTAGCAGAAGCTATGTGACTGTATGGGGCGCAGGGTAGGTAATTATCGATAAACGGCATATAAGCAATAGGTCGTATACGGTAGAATAACGGGGTGGGTAAAGTTATACAGTTAAGTCACAATTCAACCTAACTGATGGACTAACTTGTGTTAGCACTAAGATAAGCACAATCTTAACTTGAAATGGTATAAACAGACGCAATATCATTAACGCTGAGCAAACCAAGCTCTCACTTCTATCACGTTCTTTTAGCAAGTTTTAGCCGCTAGAGTTCAATATACAATTCGATTTAACACATTAGCTGGCAGTTTATATGAACGCACTTAGCATTAAAGGGTTGACCAAAACTTATAAAGGCGGCACAAAAGCCTTACAAGGGATCAACCTTGAAGTAAAACAAGGGGATTTTTTCGCACTACTTGGGCCAAATGGTGCGGGTAAATCTACGACCATCGGTATTATTAGCTCTCTAGTCAATAAAACAGATGGCGAGGTAGATGTATTTGAATACTCCTTATCTGCACAGCCAGTTCAAGCCAAATCTTGTATTGGACTAGTACCCCAAGAGTTCAACTTCAATCAATTTGAAACACTGTCACAAATACTTATCAATCAAGCAGGTTACTATGGAGTGCCTAGGCATCTTGCTAAACCTAGGGCTGAAAAATATCTGAAGCAGCTAGATCTATGGGAAAAACGCAACTCACCTTCAAGGCAGCTGTCTGGAGGGATGAAAAGACGCTTAATGATAGCAAGGGCCCTAATGCATGAACCAAGAATGCTTATTCTAGATGAACCAACGGCGGGTGTAGACATCGAAATAAGACGTTCCATGTGGACATTTTTAAAAGAAATTAACGAGCAAGGTGTCACAATTATTCTCACTACCCATTATCTAGAAGAAGCTGAAATGCTATGTCGTAATGTTGCCATAATTGATAAAGGTAAAATTGTACAAAACACCAGTATGAAGGCTTTACTTGCCACCCTAAATATTGAAACTTTTGTACTAGATTTGTCTAAGAATATTAATTCTTTAACTATAGAAGGGTTTCAAAGCCGATTAACAGCTGAACATACCCTCGAAGTCGACGTACCTAAAAAAACCAGCTTGAACAATGTTTTCGAGCAGCTAACGAATCAAGATATTGAAGTCTTGAGTATGCGCAATAAGTCTAATCGCTTAGAAGAGCTATTTGTAAGGTTGGTAGAGTCTGGCCGTGCAGAGAAACAAAATACCGCTCAAGATACTGCATCTAATCCAGGAGCACACTCATGAACTCATTAAGTATGGTGGCCCTAAGAACAATTTGGATTAAAGAGTGCACAAGATTCTTGAGAATTTGGATCCAAACATTATTACCACCAGCCATTACAATGTCTTTGTATTTTGTGATTTTTGGTAACTTGATTGGCAGTCGTATTGGCGATATGGGAGGCTTTAGCTACATGGAGTTCATCGTACCAGGCCTTATTATGATGTCAGTAATCACCAATGCTTATGCGAATGTGTCATCTTCTTTTTATAGTGCTAAATATCAGCGTAATGTTGAAGAACTGCTAGTCGCTCCTGTTTCAAATTGGATTATTATTGCCGGTTACGTGGGGG
This sequence comes from Paraglaciecola sp., assembly GCF_039943935.1. Taxonomy (GTDB): domain Bacteria; phylum Pseudomonadota; class Gammaproteobacteria; order Enterobacterales; family Alteromonadaceae; genus Paraglaciecola. The sequence continues at coordinate 132,626 of NZ_JBDUZQ010000001.1, read as the reverse complement.
GCGGTGTGGCTCGAGGCATGTTAGTAGGAGTTATTGTGACCTTAGTCTCACTCATATTCGTTGATATACACGTTCACAGTCTAACACTCATTTTAGTGACTTTGTTTTTAACCGCGGTTCTATTTTCTACCGCAGGACTCATAAACGGAATTTATGCTAATACCTTTGATGATGTCAGCATAGTGCCTACTTTTGTTTTAACGCCGCTCACCTACCTAGGCGGTGTATTTTACTCTTTGTCTTTATTACCTGAATTTTGGCAATGGGTAAGTAAAATTAACCCTATCGTATATATGGTGAACGGCTTTAGATACGGCTTTTTAGGTGTATCGGATATGAGTCAATACATCTCTTTGGGTATATTAGTGATATTTAATATCGCACTACTCGCCTTTGCTTATAGCTTGATTAAACGTGGCGTAGGTATCCGTAGTTAATGACGATTTAAGTAGAATTGATATGAAAAATTCAGCTCGCTCTATTACCACCAACCAAGTTGGTGTACATCAAAACCTTGAGAAGGTGGTAAGACGCCATCTCAATTCTACAAGCCAAAAACCATTATCAGATCACACTAAAGATGCGTTTCAAGAAGTATTAGTATGGTTAGGTGATTGGCAAGGCAATCTTATATTAGACTCATGTTGTGGGGTAGGAGAAAGCACAGCCAATATTGCCTTAGCACACCCAGAGGCTAAGGTAATAGGTGTTGATAAATCCGCACTACGGACTCAAAAACATCACGTATACTCAGTGGAGACAGACAACTACCTCGTAGTTCGAGCTGATTTACAAGACTTTTTAAGATTACTTGTTCTTGAAAATAAAAGGCTATATAAACATTACCTTTTATATCCAAACCCATATCCTAAATCTGCTCACTTACAACGCAGATGGTATGCTTCTTCTACTTTCGCAGACATACTAAAGTTAGGTGGTAAATTCGAGGTAAGAAGTAATTGGAAGTTGTATATAGAAGAATTTGCACATGCTCTACATATCGCAAATATTCAAAGTGACATCACTCAAGTTGAAAAAATCACTCCTATGACCCCATTTGAACGAAAGTATTGGGAAAGTGGTCAAGATGCCTGGAAGGTAACCGCTACCCTCCCTGCTATCTACACCTAATAACTTCCCATAATTAATTGGCATCTGCTTTAGGCTGGCTAAAGTAAAAGCCTTGCGCATATTTTAGACCTAGTTCTCTTACTTTTTTAAGGGTATCTTGCTGTTCAATATGTTCAGCAATAAGCATGACGCCATTCTTCCTTGATGCACTAATCAGTAATTCAAGTTCAACAATTGAATTGCCGTCATCAGACTCGAATAAACTGCCCGCCACTTTAATCGCTGACACAGGAAGCTTGAGGATTTTTTGAACATTCTCGTTGCTCAATTCAAAATGGTCGATGATAATTTTCACACCGTACTCAGCACACATTTGCGCAAACGACAGAAAGCTTTCTACTTCAGATAGAGCATTTTGAGCGGTAATTTCAATAGATACCCTATTAGGGTTGGGATATTCACTTAACTGAGACCGGAAAAACTGAATAATATCAGAGTCTGTCATATCACAAAGACTAACATTAATATTCCATGCCATGTTAATGTCCCTAAAATAGCTAGCACTTCGCTTAAAAATAGTTTCTGTTAGCTGGGCTACAGTGTGGTGCCTTTCTACCAAGAACAAAAACTGACTTGGTAGGTAAGTGTTGTCATGCAGATTAACTAAACGCGCTAAACACTCATAACTCCATACAGTATTATTCTCTAAATCTATGATTGGCTGAAAAAAGGGAACGACGCTTTCTAGACTAAAACTATCTGTAACTTCCGTGACTTGCATATTTGTAACTAATGATTTTAAGTGATCGTCATTTAATATAACAACTTGTTTACAAAGTTAACATAGCAAAACATGCGACTATAGACACTTCCTTTGAATATTAAACTACCCCCATTTTTATTAACGATTCCTCACTCAAACCATTAAGAGCAATACAGAATGCTTTTTTTGCATGAAATTTTGCTACAAGCCCCAATACTCTTAGCTATACCTATTGGTCTATAAGACGATTTCATGTAAAGTTCGCGACTCATCCGATTTCATATAAGGTAACAACGTGAGTGGAGCTGAGGTTAGTTTAGATCATTTGTACAAGGTATTTACTATGCCTGAAGGCAAAGATTCTAAGCTTGCACAAATTGAACAACATCTTTCGGATAACTTATCAGATTTCTTATCTCAACACGTTGTGACTAAAGTGAAATCACTGGAGCAAATCGAAAAGCACTTTTCAAAAAGTAGCGTTCCAGAAGATCCAGAGTTTGTTTCAAAACATGCGGAAGACTTGCTTGATAAACTTGTAGCTAATTCTGTTAATACTTATTCGCCTTCATTTATAGGCCATATGACATCAGCATTGCCTTATTTTCATTTACCTTTAGCTAAGCTCTTGGTGGGTTTAAATCAAAACCTGGTGAAAATAGAGACATCAAAAGCCTTCACCCCCCTTGAACGTCAAGTGTTAGGCATGATGCATGAATTAGTCTACAAACAATCGGATGATTTTTATAACACTTACCTACACAGCGCAAACCACGCTCTCGGAGCTTTTTGCTCTGGTGGTACCTTAGCTAACATTACCGCTCTATGGGTAGCCCGAAACAAAGCACTGCCCGCAACCACACAGTTTAAAGGAGTAGCACAAGACGGTTTAGCTGCAGGTATGATCCATCATGGCTACAAGAAAATGGGTATAATTTCTTCCAAAAGAGGGCACTATTCTCTTTCAAAAGCTGTTGATGTTCTTGGCTTAGGTAGACAGCAAATGCTTACTATCGACTCACCGTCGCAACGTTTATGCCCCCAAAAAACATTAGAAGTTGGTCGTCAGTATCAACAAGCAGGGAATAAAGTATTAGCCATAGTCGGTATTGCTGGCACAACTGAAACTGGGCATATAGATCCACTTAATGAATTGGCAGACGTTGCTGAAGAACTAGGGTGTCACTTTCATGTAGATGCAGCTTGGGGCGGTGCCACATTATTTTCTAATGAACATAGCCAACTATTAAAAGGCATTTCTAGAGCCGATTCTGTGACATTAGATGCTCATAAACAAATGTACGTACCCATGGGGGCAGGTATGGTGTTATTTAAAGATCCTAACGATAGCAATACTGTCCGTCACCATGCCCAATATATTTTAAGAGCTGGCTCAAAAGACCTTGGAGCAACTACCATCGAAGGGTCTCGCAACGGCATGGCAATGATGGTCTATGCCTCATTGCATATATTTGGCCGCAAAGGGTATGAGCTGCTAATTAATCAGAGTATTGATAAATCCAGAACCTTTGCGAGAATGATCCAATCTCACCCTGATTTTGAACTGGTAACCTCCCCTACTTTGTCATTACTAACCTACCGGGTTAACCCTGAAGAAGTCCAACAGAAAACTAAAGCCCAACCGCAAATTAGTCATGCTCTTAATATGGAGTTAGATAAATTAACGGTATCTGTCCAGAAACAACAAAGGGAAGCCGGAAAATCATTCGTATCTCGAACTCGCCTACAAACAGAAAAGTATCCAGATCAAGCAATTACGGTTTTTCGGGTAGTATTAGCGAATCCATTAACGACAGAAACCGATTTACAAAATATTTTGGATGAACAAATAGCTATAGCGACCAACACAAAGGTATGGAAAGATCTTTGTTATAAACATAAAAAAGCGAGCTGATTTGCTCGCTTCTGTATGCTTAGTAAACACTACAATTTAATCTGTATATTATCGATTAACCTTGTTTTTCCTAAAAATGCCGCAGCTAATAATACTAAGTCGGTATCTTCATGGCCAGGTTGTAGCAAAGTCTCATCATTACGAATTTCTAAATAATCAGGGCTAAAGCCTAGCTCGGCTAACTGACTTTTATACTCGTCGGTAAGCCTGTTGAAATCTCGTCGCCCCCCCATGATTTCTTTTACCATAGACTGCATTTTTACATATAAAGTAGGCGCTAACTTACGCTCTTCATCGATTAAATACTGATTTCTAGAACTCATAGCTAAACCATCGTCTTCACGAGTAGTCGGGACACCAAACACTTTTAAGTTCATAGATAAATCAGTCACCATGGCCTTTATAACCTGTAGTTGCTGAAAATCTTTCTCGCCAAAGAAAGCTAAATTGGGTTGTACCATATTAAAGAGTTTACATACTATAGTGGCCACGCCTCTAAAGTGCCCAGGGCGACTTGCTCCACATATCATGTAAGAAATACCAGGGACTTCAACAAAGGTTTGTTGTTCTAGGCCCCTTGCATAAATATCGCTAACTTGAGGCAAAAACAAGGCTTCAACAGCTAACTCTTCTAATAAACGTTTATCGTTTTCAATCGTTTTTGGATAAGCCTCTAAATCTTCATCAGGTCCAAATTGCATGGGGTTAACGAAGATTGAAACAACAACAATATCTGCATGCTTTTTAGCTTCTCTTACTAGGTTCAAATGACCTTGGTGCAAATTTCCCATGGTGGGAACAAACGCGATAATTTTACCGCTATTTTGCCAAGTGCGCCTAACTTCACGGAGATCTGGGATATCATTTATAACTCGCATAAACTTAATTTACCTTACTAGCTTTAGTTAAAGCTATGTTCATCACTAGGGAAGCTGCCGTCTTGTACTTCTTGAATATAATGTCTGACTGCTTCGCGCATATCGGTAGTGTGCTGTAAATAATTTTTCGAAAATTTTGGCATGTAGTTAGCACTGATACCAAACATGTCGTGCATCACTAAAATCTGCCCGTCAGTCTTTGCTCCTGCCCCTATTCCAATAACAGGAATACTTAGGCGATCTGATATTTTAGCGGCTAAATCTGTTGGGACACATTCCAGCACTAACATCTGAATACCCGCTTGTTCTAACTGAATGGCTTGATCGAGAATTCGCTCTGCTTGCAAGTCGTTACGCCCTTGAACTTTAAAGCCTCCAAACACATGCACTGATTGTGGCGTTAAGCCCAGGTGACCGCACACTGGGACACTTCGCTCATGTAATCCTTTAATGGTCTCTAATAGCCACTCGCCACCTTCAAGCTTCACCATACTCGCGCCAGCACGCATTAATTCGGCAGCATTTAAATAACTTTGTTCAGGTGTGGAATAAGACATGAAGGGCATATCGGCAACAACAAAGGCTCTGTCTACTCCTGCTCGTACCGAGCGCGTGTGATAAGCGATATGCTCTATTGTCACACTCAAGGTATCGTCATCACCTTTTAGCACCATGCCTAGAGAGTCACCAATCAGTAAAACGTCTACCCCTTGCTCATCAAATAATTTTGCAAAACTTGCATCATACGCTGTCAGTGCGGTGATTTTTGTGTTGTCTTGCTTCATTTTTAGCAAGGTTGAAGTCGTCACTTTCTTCATTTGAGGTACCTCAATATCTTTTTTTGATCAATAACATTTTGATGACCGACAACTGCTGTTGCCTAGGTATGCGCACTATACGGATTTTTTTCTGAATTTCTAGAGATCTGTACTTAGCTGTATTTTATGTAGGCCATTTTTTGGAGTAATGCTGATTAAGTCGTCTAAGGTTTTATCGTTGGGTAAAATTAAATTGGGTGCGATTTCAAACATTGGATACAACACAAATTCTCTTTGCTGCATTCCATAATGAGGAACAATTAGACGCTCCGTATTAATTGTCTGTGAGCCATATAGCAAAATATCTAAGTCTAGGGTTCTTGGTCCCCATCGCTCACCCTTTCTTTGTCTACCTTGTTCATTTTCAATAGCTTGAGTATGGTCTAACAACACATCAGGTAACAATTGAGTTTCTATCAAGGCGACACTATTTACATAATCAGGTTGATCTTGGGGGCCCATAGGTTGACTGGAATAAAAACTCGACACCTTAAGTAGACGCGAATCAGGTAAAGACCCTAAAGCATCGACTGCAACCTTTAGCTGTTGTAGAGGCTTAGCTAGATTACTACCTAAGCCAATAAAAACTTGGATCATGCTTGTGGTTTAGGCTTCGGTTTACGACGTTTTCGTGGACGCCTAGTAGCGCCGCCTTCTTTTTCGCGCAGTACGTTTAGCATATTTTTACGGCTACCTTCGTCTGCTTCTTGAAAATCCGTCCACCAGTCTGCTAACTCAAGCAATTGTCCACCTTCAATTTGACCTCGCATTAATAAGAAGTCGTAAGCTGCTCTGAATTTAGGGTGTTCAAGCATTTGGTAAGCTCTGCGACCATACCGCTTAGGTAAACGGTTCTGTAATTGCCAAATATCACGAACAGGAATGCTAAACCGCTTAGGGATCATGATACGTTGAATTTGACGGTGCATCACATCATTCATGGCTAAGTTAAATGCATCAAAATGATTTAACCCTCCTTCTGCCATTAATTGCTGGCATCGCTCTTCTAATGGGTACCACATAAACGCTGCAAAAATAAAAGCTGGAGTGACTCGTTGCCCAGTATTTATACGATTATCTGTATTAGTAAGTACCAACTCCACAAATTTAGACTCTTTGCCTTCTTGATGCACTAACAACGGAGCAAGTTGTGGAAACAATGGTTCAAATAAATGAAACTTATTCAGTAGCCTGTAGGTATCTAAACCTTGCCCTGATAATAAAAGCTTAAGAACTTCCTCAAATAATCTAGCAGGAGGGATATTGGCCATCAAAGGGGCCATAGCTTTAATAGGCTCAGCACTTTCCTTGCTAATGCTCATATTAAGTTTTGCTGTAAACCTAACCGCTCTGAGCATTCTCACTGGGTCTTCCCTGTAGCGAGTCTCAGGATCACCAATTAAAGCAATTTTTCTATTTTTAATAGCCTGCATTCCACCTGCAAAATCTCTAATTGAGTAGTCTGCAATATTGTAATACATGGCATTAATAGTGAAATCTCGGCGCTGAGCATCTTCTTCAATTGAGCCGAAAACATTATCTCTTAATAGCTGACCATGATCACTTTGCTTACTTAACTTTGATTCGTCATCATTATTTTGATGATGCCCTCTAAATGTTGCCACTTCGATAATTTCACGACCAAAAACTATATGTGCCAACCTAAAGCGACGGCCTATTAGTCTACAGTTCCTAAATAAGTCTTTTATTTGTTCTGGCGTGGCATCAGTAGTGACATCAAAATCTTTAGGTTCTTTTCCTAATAGAATATCTCTAACACAGCCACCAACCAAATACGCTTGGTAGCCGCTATTATGCAAGCGGTAAAGAACTTTTAACGCGTTATCACTAATCGCTTCTCTAGAAACAGGATGTTCGCTTCGAGGAATAATGGTGGCAACAAGAGGGGCAGCACCTGAATTAGCGTTGCCACGAAATGCGCCTTTCACTTTGTCGATTACACGAGAAATAATATTGCTTTACTCCATAAATACAGGGCTGAAAAATGTGACGAAAAATTCGGCGCTAATCATATACTGTCTAGCTCTCCAATTCTATTATCAATACGTGCAGTTTTTGCAGTTACCTGTCTTAAATCCCAATGCTCAATTGCCCAAGTAATTACATTTTGCGGCCTGTCTAATTGATAACTATTAGGTACGTTCATGCCCAAAAACCTTAAAGCATCACACAAGTTATTACTAGCCAATTTTATATCAATTGCCTTCGCATGATTTTGTTTACTAAGCTTTTTACCTTCTTGATTAACGACAACGGGAAAATGCATATAAGAAGGAGGAGAAGCTTGAAATGCCTTAAACAAAGCTAACTGAAACATGGTCGCATCTAAAAGGTCTGCGCCTCTTGCAACTTCAGTAATACCTTGCTGAATATCGTCTACCACTACAGCCAATTGGTATGCATACAGGCCATCTTTTCTCTTTAAGGAAAACTGAGCTGGCGAAGCACTTTTATCAAACTTTTGAGTACCTAACAACGTGTCTTGAAACGTTAGAATAGGCTCAAGGTGTTTAAACTTAATCGCAGAGTTTTGTGCAGATACTATTGATTTTGCGCAGTCACACAGGTTACCGTTTGGTAATGAAGATAGTTGCACTCGAGTACATTCGCAATGATAGGTGTGCCCGTGTTCCATTAACCAATGCAGTTTTTCTTGATAAAAGTCCGTACGAGCACTTTGATAAACAACCTCGCTATCCCAAAGTAAATGATGGGCTTCAAGACAGGTTAATATGTTATCTGAGGCACCTTTTACTTCTCTTGGAGGGTCAATATCTTCTATTCTAAGAAGCCAACGGCCTTTTTGAGACTTAGCTTGTATATAACTTGCTAATGCAGTAACTAAAGACCCAAAATGCAGAGGCCCAGAAGGGGAAGGAGCAAAACGTCCAACGTATTGAGGCATGTTTGATTAAAGTTAACTAAAATATTTGCATTGAAAACGGGACATTCTAACTTAAGTACAACCTAAACCTGAGCAGTAAACATCGATCAAATGGCTATTACTCAGGTAGTAAGTGTATTAACCCTGCAGCTGCTTTTCTTTAATTTCAGCCATAGTCTTACAATCAATACACATATCTGCAGTTGGCCTTGCTTCTAAACGCCTGACACCAATTTCTATACCGCAGGCATCACAATAGCCAAAATCGTCATCTTCGATTCGCTTCAATGTTTTTTCAATCTTTTTGATAAGCTTGCGTTCTCTATCACGAGTTCGTAATTCCAAGCTAAACTCTTCTTCTTGAGCGGCTCTGTCTACTGGATCAGGAAAATTCGCTGCTTCATCTTGCATATGATGAACAGTGCGGTCAACTTCTTCACGAAGCTGATCACGCCAAGCTGTCAGTAACAAACGAAAATGCTCTAGTTGAGCTTCGCTCATGTACTCTTCGCCTTTTTTCATTTCGTAAGGCTCTAAGCCGGCTAAGGCTAATAATCCAAGTGTTTTGTTTGTTTTTGCTGTTGGCATTTGCCAAATCTCCTAAACGACTGCATGGCTGCATGTGCAAGCGGCTATGTATACCAGAAAGCTGCTTAACAGGCAATTTTTTGCTCGTTAGTAATAAGTAAAAAAGAAAACAATTTTGACCAGAAGATATTGGGACTATGTTTAATAAATCAACTTATACTCAATTATTAAATGTTAGCGATTGGTTTATATAGATTTTTTCTGAATTAATAGCGTTGCCGTAACATAAAACCTCTACACCATTTTTAATGGCTAACTTGAGCTCTTTAGCATATGCAGGGTCAATATGTTCTGCCACCTGTACATTTTCTATACCAGTATGTTGGACACAAAATAGCAAAACGGCTCGTTTTCCTTGCTTAATAATGTGCTGTAGCTCTCGTAAATGCTTTAGTCCACGAGCTGTTTTAGCGTCGGGGAAAAAACCCACCTCATTTTCCAGAAGAGTCACTGACTTAACCTCAACAAAGCAATCTGGCTTGTTCGGACTGGACAATAAGAAATCAATGCGACTGTTCTCAAATCCATATTTTACTTCTGCCTTTATCTTTTCATAACCCGATAATTCTTTTATTAAGTCACTTTGAATAGCTTCTTTCGCAAGAGCATTTGCCCTGTGAGTATTAATGCCAATCCAATGCTGCTGGTTAGTTAGAACCACTTCCCATGTGTATGCTAATTTTCGTTTTGGATTAGTACTAGGTGACAACCACACTTCCCAACCGGGTTCAGAGCACCCTGTCATTGAACCAGTATTCGGACAGTGGGCAGTTACTAACTCTCCACTTTCTAATTCAACGTCAGCTAAGAAACGTTTATACCGTTTTAGCAACTTTCCTTTAATGAGAGGTAACGGGAATTCCATGAATGACTACTTTTTAGATGCTCAACTATCAGAGCATGGTATTGTATACCTAATCTAGCTCATCCCCAAAGATCATAAAACAGAGCTCACATAAACCATTTGGAATTACTATGTCTATCCTATCTATTTTACTTTCAACTCAACCAGCCCCAGACTTTTATGCACCGGGCACGGCTCTTTCTATCACAGCACAACATGCCACCATTCACATATCAGAGCCGAAGGGTGACTTACGTAAGATCCAAAAAGCAGCAAGAAGCATTGATAGTTTAGGTGTGTTAAAAGTCAAATTCATAGGTGATTGGGAAATAGAGCAACAATGGGCGTTTGCTAAAAGCTACAGCTCTATCAAAAAACAAAATACGATAACTTGGGCACAAAACTCTGACGTTAAAGAACTTGAAAACCGTTACCAAGCAATGATTTTCACTCGTAATCTAGTCAATGTTACGCCTGAAGACCTATCTCCTTCAGATTTAGCAGATAAGTGTAGCCAGTGGATTTCATCTTTAGCAAGCAAAAATGTAAGCGTTAGAAGATGGACTGGAGAGGAGTTAAAACAAGAAGGCTGGATGGGCATTTATCATGTTGGACGAGGTAGTACACGCCCACCTGTTTTATTAGAACTTGATTATAATCCAACCGGTAACCCTGATGCACCAGTGTCAGCGAGCCTAGTTGGCAAAGGTATCACCTTTGATAGTGGCGGTTATAGCATCAAAAGTAGTGAAGGAATGTTAAGTATGAAATGCGACATGGGAGGCGCGGCTACCGTTACAGGTGGTTTGGGGCTTGCCATTCTAAGAGGACTACATAAACGTGTTAAATTATTTTTATGCTGTGCTGAAAACCTTATCAGCGGTCATGCATACAAGCTAGGAGACGTTATTACATACAAAAATGGCACTACGGTCGAAGTAGTAAATACCGATGCCGAAGGACGACTAGTACTAGCAGACGGACTAATGGCGGCCACAGAAACTAACTCGCCACTAATCATAGATGCAGCGACCTTAACAGGTGCGGCTCAAGTTGCAGTTGGCACAGATTTCAATGCATTTTTTGCTTTAGACAAGACCTTATGCTCGAAAATATTAACCTATTCAGAGCAGGAGTTTGAACCTTCATGGAGTTTACCATTAGAAGTTTGGCATAAAGATGCATGCCCCTCTCCCTTTGCAGATACTGCAAATAGTCGCTCTCAAAAAGGAGGTGGCTCAGGCGGAGCATCTAACGCAGCCGGGTTTTTATCTAGATTTGTAGGGAACCAAGGTAAAGGTTGGTTACATATAGACCTTGCAGCTGCCTACAACGCAAGCAGCAATACCATGTTGCCTGCCGGAGGCACAGCTCAAGGAGTAAGAACCATCGCGCGGGCACTTTTAGAGCAATAAAAATTTTACTCAAGACATTAAATTACTCAAAAGAAGTATGCGGTTTATAACATTATAAGCCGCCTAAACGCTCAGCTAATACTTTATACTTTTCTACTGCAACCTTTTCAAATAATGGATTACCGTCAGCGTCTTTATCTGCAGAAGGCAATAAACTCTCTCTCTCAAGCCTTTCAACTCTTACATTTTGTACACCTAAATACTCTGCTACTTGATCAACTGTCATCAAACTCATTGTTTATTCCTCTTAAATTAGTGGTTTAATTGATAGGGCATTCGCGGTGCAACCATTAAATATTGCAACTACAAACTATTATCAATAGTGTGTAAACATATAAATAATTATAGAATTAATTTACCTTATTAAATCATCAAGCCATTGAAATTAAAACTTTTTTTAGTATATAAAAACCAAGTTAAGTTATGTAAACAGATAACTAATGCAAACTTAAGTGTTTAGAATCCTTAACAGTAATCGTTTAACAGGCATTGCTCATTTCTAGTTTATTACCGACAATAGTCGACCAGTAGAAAATGAAATAATGAGGTCCTCTATGGATACGTGGTCAGCAGCCGTTACCCTATTTCTGATTATGGACCCACTTGGTAATCTGCCTGTGTTTATGTCTGTACTTAAAAGTATAGAACCCAAAAGAAGAAAATTTATTCTCGCTAGAGAACTATTATTCTCTCTGACTATCATGATGACTTTTTTATATAGCGGACAAGCTTTATTAGATTTTTTGAACGTCAGGCAAGAAAGCGTAAGTATTGCAGGCGGTATTATCCTGTTCTTAATCGGTTTAAAAATGGTCTTTCCACAACCTGGAGGTATTACAGGTCTGGCTTCAGGAGAGGAGCCTTTTATTGTACCCTTAGCCATCCCTATGATTGCGGGCCCTTCAGTTTTAGCAGCGTTAATTTTACTAGCCAACCAAGACAGCACTAGAATGCTAGATTGGTCTCTAGCATTGGGAGCGGCATGGTTTGTCTCTGCTGTTATACTAATGTTATCTGGAACATTACATCGTTTGTTAGGTGAAAAAGGCTTAACGGCAATAGAAAGGTTGATGGGCATGATACTCATCATGATATCCATACAAATGTTGTTAGACGGCATTGGGCATTATTATTCGTTTGGATAATCAATGATTAACGAGTATATCCATACTCCTTTCAATATAGATAAAGAGATTAGATTGAATAAAAAATTAAATATATTCCAACAAGTGAGAGAATTAGAAGGTTGGTATGCCATTGCATTTTCAGCCACCCTTCTGGAGAGAATGCTACCTAACTATATTTTGTTCTGTGAAACTACAGAATTTGCTGATCCTACCCAATACAGAAATAGTTTAAATACAGTGTGGGAGTGGTTAGCCACACCTAAAGCAAAAATAAACTTTGCTGCTCAACTTGAAAAAATTGAAGAAGCGGTTCCAGATGCCAGCGACTTTGACAATTATGGTGTTTACCCCGCAATAGATGTAGCCATGTCTATGTCAGCCACCATAATGTTGATTCAAGGTGAAGATCCTCAAGGGGCTGTGGTTGTAAGCAAGCTATCTCAAGGAGGTGTTGAAGCATTTATTGAGGCCAGCAGTGAAGAAACAGTAACCGCTACTGATATTAAGCAACATCCGCTTATGTTATGGGAAATTGAAACTCAAAAAGAATTATTGGTACTTCTAAGCAATTGTCCCAAAAATTCAGAAACCTGTAAAAAATTAAAAGCGTTAGCAACCAGCGAAGGTATGAGCAATATAGGCCTAGAGATGTAGGCCTATAATCTACTTTTAATTAATAATCTTCTCGCTGATATAATCTCGACAAAACTTGTGAGCTTTGCTTCTCCTTAAGCAACTGCCAATTTGAAGGAACAGTATATAATCCTGCGGCAGGCTCGCATTCAATGTAGATGAGTCCTTCCATGCTCAATAAATCTTGGCGGACAATAAGTTCGATTACATTGGGTAATAACTTTTGATTAAAAGGTGGATCAAGAAAAATCACATCATAAGCTTGAGTTAATTGGCCTAATACATTAAGCGCATTACCCTTCAAGATATCCACTTGTTCAGAGGATAAAGATAATAACTCTGCATTTTCAGATAATTTTCTAGCCGCTACTTGGTCTAATTCTATGAAAGTGCAATGCTGTGCATATCTAGAAAGCGCCTCAAACCCTAGGCCTCCACTACCAGAAAATACATCTAAACACCTTGCATCTGTGACATATTGCATTAACCAATTAAACAACATTTCTTTATTTCTATCTGTTGTTGGCCGTAAACCTGCAACGTTAATTACAGGTAGCTTTCGGCCTCTAAATTGACCACTGATAATTCGCACTGAGCCTGTGGTTTTCAAGTATTTATTGCTCTTGTGCTTGATTGATTGTTTTACGCCTCGCTTCATGAAAGGTAGAAATGCTATTATTAGAAATAAGATGTAATTAGTGTACTCAATTAGTTCAAGGATTTCTCACCGGTATGTCAAAGTTTTTTAAATGGCTAAAAAAAGATAAGCAACAAAGCGAGCCAGAAGCTAACAAAGAAGAAGCGCTAAAAACAACTAGCGCAACTGGAATACTAGAAGACGCAGAATTAGAGAATATAAATTCTGATAATGATAAAGAAGGTTTATTTGAGCAACCTCAAGCTGCTGAAGCCGAAGTTGCGGCCGAAGTTGAACCTGAAAGTAAACAAGAGTCACTAAAGCCTGCAAACGAAATAAGCCAACCTATAGTTGTTGAAGATTCTGAGCACCTTAATATTGAACCTGAGCTTTCCTCCGAACTTGAGCCTGAGCCTACCGGCGACTCCACCGCAGCAGAATTTAATGAAAAGCAAAGCTTTTTTAGTCGCCTAAGACAAGGGTTATCACGGACTAAAGAAAGTATTGGTAGCGGTATCGTTAGCTTGTTCCGCGGCAAAGCTATAGATGATGAATTATTTGAAGAGTTAGAGACACAATTGTTGATGGCTGATGTAGGCATGAACACCACTGTTAAGATCATCAAACATTTGACAGAAAGCTCAAGTCGTAATCAATTGAAAGACGGAGATGCTCTTTATAAAGTCATGAAGACTCAGATGGCTGACATTTTAGATGGTGTAGACGCCCCCCTTTCCTTGAGTGCACCGTCAGGTCCTTTTGTTATCTTAATGGTTGGCGTTAATGGTGTCGGTAAAACCACTACTATCGGAAAAATGGCTAAGCAATTTCAACAGCAAGGCAAAAAAGTTATGCTAGCTGCTGGCGATACCTTTAGAGCGGCAGCCGTTGAACAATTACAAGTATGGGGCGAGCGAAATAATATACCTGTGGTTGCACAGCAAACAGGCTCTGACAGTGCGTCGGTAATATTTGATGCATTTCAATCAGCAAAAGCCAAAAATATTGATGTGCTAATAGCTGACACTGCGGGCCGCCTACAAAATAAAGACCACCTGATGGAAGAATTGAAAAAAGTGGTTCGCGTCATGAAAAAAATATCACCAGAAGCGCCCCACGAAATCATGCTAACGTTAGATGCAAGTACAGGGCAAAACGCAATTAGCCAGACCAAACTGTTTCATGAAGCCGTTGGCTTAAACGGTATTAGCTTAACAAAGCTAGATGGAACAGCTAAAGGTGGGGTTATTTTTGCAATAGCTGACCAATTTGATATCCCAATTCGCTACATAGGCGTAGGTGAAGGTATCGATGATTTACGACCCTTTAATAGCAAAGATTTTGTAGATGCGTTGTTTACAGAATCTGAAGATCAATCTAACTAGACCATGAAGCCCATAATATGATTAAGTTTGAACACGTTAGTAAAACATATCCGGGCGGCCAACAAGCACTCAGAAAGGTTAATTTCCATATTGAACCTGGAGAAATGGCGTTTCTTACTGGGCATTCGGGTGCAGGGAAGAGTACATTATTAAAGCTTATCTCTATCATGGAGCGACCAACGGTTGGTAAAGTGCTTATTAATGGCCACGACTTGGGTAGCATTCAACGTAAACAAATCGCTTATATTCGTCGGGATATAGGCATGATTTTTCAAAGCCATCAGTTACTTATGGATAAAAGCGTCTTCGATAATGTTGCATTGCCTTTAGTCATTGAAGGTTATTCACATAAAGAAATAGCCAAACGAGTTCATGCGGCCCTTGAAATGGTTGGGCTTAGAGACAAAGTCAGAAACCTACCTATGATGCTCTCTGGTGGAGAACAACAAAGAGTGGGTATCGCCAGAGCGGTTGTTAACAAGCCCCCCTTACTTTTAGCCGATGAGCCAACCGGTAACTTAGACCCTAAGCTATCAATGGAAATTATTCGTCTATTTGAAGATTTTAATCAAGCTGGGGTATCGGTATTTATCGCCACTCATGATCTTGGGCTCATTGCTCGTATGAGGTATCGCACTCTCACACTCAAACAGGGGCAAATGATAACTGATGGGCTAACTGAAGACTTCCAAAGTGATGAACTTTATGTTTAAAGTGATGCCACAACAAATACCAAGCTCTTTCTTTAAAGAGAAAATATCATTATGAGTATTTTATTCAAAGGCCGAGTGCAAGGCGCACAAGTTTCTCAAATATCACTTTATCAAAGAGTGGTAATGTTCTTTATTAGCCATGTAAGGCAAGCACTAAGTAGCTTGGGTGCGATGTGGCGCTCAAAAGCTGCCTCGCTTATGACGATTGGTGTACTGGGCTTGAGCATTACCCTTCCAACAACCTTGTATGTCATGGTTAAAAATGCAGAGAATGTAAGTTCTGGATGGGAGCAAGCCTCTCAAATTTCACTATTTCTAAAACCTAACCTTGGTCAAGG
This sequence comes from Paraglaciecola sp., assembly GCF_039943935.1. Lineage (GTDB taxonomy): Bacteria > Pseudomonadota > Gammaproteobacteria > Enterobacterales > Alteromonadaceae > Paraglaciecola. The sequence goes on along the minus strand of NZ_JBDUZQ010000001.1, from coordinate 116,596 downwards.
TGACATAGACCAGTTATTAAAACGTATCCAGCTGTGGCCAGAAATAGACTCCATCAACTTTATATCCGCTGACCAGGCATTAACTGAGTTTAAAACCATGTCTGGTTTTGGAAATACAATTTCTTATTTAGATGAAAATCCATTACCTGATGTAATTCTTGTCACTCCCACCAGCAAGTATGCAAACCCGGTTTCCGCTAGGTTACTTCTGGATAAACTCAGAGATGAAAGAGAAGTTGACATTGGCAAGTTAGATATAGAGTGGTTAGAGCGTCTTCACGGCTTACTTAATGTGGTTAAAAACCTAGTATCTGTAATTGCAATCTTATTATTTTTAGCTGTTGTGCTCATCATTGGAAATACTATAAGACTCAACATTCTTAATAAAAAAGATGAAATTCTAGTAATGAAGCTTGTAGGTGCTACCGATGCCTTTATCCAAAGGCCTTTCATGTATACTGGTTTCTGGTATGGGTTTTTAGGGGGGTTACTCGCTTGGTTCTCGGTCATATTGTTACTTTTGTGGATGAGTAACAGCGTAGCTGCGGTTAGTGCACTCTACCAAAAGAAATTTGAGATAACTGGGGTAGATTTCAGTACTTTTTTATGGGTAATAGGGATATCAGTATTTTTAGGTTTGAGCGGCTCTTTAATGTCGGTAAAACGACATGTAAGAGAGATTGAACCTAAGTAAGTAGCACAAGCAATGGCTAAAAGGTAGTTGTTATAATTTTAAGGGTAACGACAACATGTCTGAGCCTTTAAAACCGTGGATAATTGATTGTAGAACCACTCCAAGGCAATGAACTTTCTTATTAGGGTCTTTAATCGTAAAAGGTGTTAAAACCTCACACTTTCTAATGAGCAATTAATCCTCTATTACCAGTAACCATGCAAACCAGTCTGCCACCTCTGTAACTAGCTCAACGCAATCTTAATTTGGTCAAAGGGCCCTCGATAAGAAGGCCCAAAGCTTAAATCTGATAGCAAATTCTAAAACAATACAGCCAACCATGTCTGGTAAACCAACTAAGGTTTATCTTCAGAACTTTCAGCAGTACTATTCACTTGGGCAGAAGTTTCCACCTCTACACCATCAACACGCTGTAAACCTCTGGGTAACTTATTACCTCTACGACCCCTTTCGCCCTGATAGTGAGTTAAGTCAGCAGCTGTTAATGTCATACCTCGCTTGCCAGCTAAAACTTTTACATTTGCACCTTCAGGTACCACAACTAATTCTTTTACGTATTCTTCTCTAGATTGCGCTTTAGCTGAAGGAATGCTAATGAGCTTATTGCCTTTACCTTTACCTAAGCTCGGTAAATCACGAAGCGGAAACATTAACATACGTCCTTCGTTAGAAATCACCAAACACCAATCGCTTTTCAGATCATGAACCAACTGAGGCTGAAAGACTTTTGCGCTAGTAGACAATGACAGATAAGCTTTACCTGCTTTATTTTTACTGATCATGTCGCTGAACTTACCCACAAAGCCATAACCAGCATCTGATGCCATTAGATATTTTTGTTCGTCTAATCCCATGACAACATGCTCAACGATCTCACCCCCTACTATATTAAAGCGGCCAGTTAACGGCTCACCTTGACTTCTTGCAGACGGCAATCCATGAGCATCACAAGAAAATGCACGACCAGAGGAGTCTAGAAATACCACTTGTTGATTGCTTCTACCTTTGGCACTAGCTTGGTACGAATCCCCTGCTTTATAACTCAAACCTTCTACATCTACTTCATGACCTTTAGCACACCGAGCCCAACCTTTTTCAGATAACACTACTGTCACGGCTTCTGAAGGAACTAGTTCCTTCTCGGTTAACGCTTTAGACTCTCCACGAGCCACAATGGGAGAGCGCCGATCGTCACCGTATAGCTCTGCAGCCGCAAGAATTTCTTTTTTGATTAATGTTTTAAGACGACGGTCCGAGCCTAATAGTGTTTGTAATTCATCACGCTCTTTAGCTAGCTCATCTTGTTCGCCTTTGATTTTCATTTCTTCTAATTTAGCAAGGTGACGAAGTTTTAAATCAAGTATCGCTTCAGCTTGAATATCGGTTAAAGAAAACTGCGCTATCAATTCTTGCTTAGGCTTGTCTTCATAGCGAATAATGCGTATTACTTCATCAAGGTTTAAGAATGCAATCATTAAACCTTCAAGAATATGAAGTCTTGCTAAAACTTTATCTAAACGGAACTGCAATCTTCGAGTGACGGTTTCCTTTCTGAAACTAAGCCATTCCGTTAAAATAGTTCGTAAGTCTTTAACTTGAGGACGACCATCTAAGCCAATCATATTAATATTGACGCGATAACTCTTCTCTAAGTCTGTAGTTGCAAACAAATGCTGCATCAACTGCTCTGTATCGACTCTGTTTGATCTGGGTGTAATGAGCAATCTGGTGGGATTTTCATGATCAGATTCATCTCTTAAATCACTGACCATAGGTAACTTTTTAGCTTGCATTTGCGAGGCGATTTGCTCTAATACTTTTCCACCAGAGGCCTGATGAGGCAATGCGGTAATTACTATGTCGCCATTATCTTCAGTATAAACCGCTCGCATTTTTATAGAGCCACGCCCGGTTTCATAAATTTTAGCAATGTCTTTTTTAGGCGTTATAATTTCACCATCTGTTGGGTAATCAGGCCCTTCAACAAACTCTAGTAAGTCAGACAACTCTGCTTTACTGTTATCTAATAGGTGCGCACAAGCATTGGCAACTTCCCTAACATTATGAGGGGGAATATCTGTGGCCATACCTACAGCAATACCCGTTATACCGTTCAATAAGATATGAGGAAGCCTAGCCGGTAAGACTTTAGGCTCATCCAAAGTGCCATCAAAATTAGGCTGCCAATCAACAGTGCCTTGACCTAACTCAGAGAGTAATACTTCACTAAACTTAGATAATCTAGATTCGGTATAACGCATAGCAGCAAAAGACTTAGGATCATCTGGCGCCCCCCAGTTCCCTTGTCCATCTACCAGTGGATAACGATATGAGAAAGGCTGCGCCATTAATACCATAGCCTCATAACACGCTGAGTCACCATGAGGATGGAACTTACCTAATACATCCCCGACAGTACGAGCAGACTTTTTATACTTAGCAGCATTATTAAGACCCAACTCAGACATGGCATATACAATACGCCTTTGTACTGGCTTCAGACCGTCACCAATATGCGGTAGGGCTCTGTCCATAATGACGTACATTGAATAATTAAGGTAAGATTCTTCAGTAAAGCGATGCATCGATAACTGTTCGATACCGTCTTTGTTAATGATTGTGTCTTGACTCATGAGGGGCTATTTTCACCGTTATTATTGTCGTTTTAGTTGTTGTCAATGTGAGCTGACTAATGCACAACTAGATTACATTATAAATGCCTTCAATTAAAATAGTTCAGCTAAACCTTTGTGTTAACTCCCGTTGTTAATTTGCCTTGTCACCTAAACGAGTGGTTTAATGTTCATATTCAAATACAGCTATCGACCTAATTAAATGCATCTGCGCTTTTTTAACTTCTTGGTATTCATTTTATTGCTACTACCGAATTCGGTATACGCGCTAAGTGATGTACAACTGATATCTACAGATGAGGTCATTCAACTTTCATCAAAATTGAAAGTACTAAGGGAAGCAGATACTCAATTAAGTTTACACGACGTTAAAGAACAGAAAAGTCAATTCATTTGGCATCCTGATCACAAACAAAATTATGGATTTTCACATTCTGGTGTGTGGCTATATACTCGTTTAAACAATGTGACAGACGTTAGTGACTGGGTGATCGACCTTGGCTATGCACAGATAGATAAAGTAGATATTTATGTAATATCCGATGACAAGCTAATCGCTCAAACAAATCAAGGAAAATTACGAGCAAACGCCACGTACCGTTTTCCAACCTTACATGTATCTTTACCTTACGCTCAACCCGTAGAGGTATTTATACGCCTTGAAAGCCAACACTCTAGCCTAATTGCACCTATCGATTTACAGACGGCTGACAAGCACGCAGATGCGCTATTGTTTGATAACCTTTTTTGGGGAGTATTCTACGGCGGCTTACTCATGCTTGCCTTCTATAATCTGATGCTTTTTTTATGGATTAAAGACAGTAGTTTATTCGCATTTATCGGTTACACCATTGCGATTGTAGTATGGCAATTTGTTTGGGGAGGACATGTACATCAAGTTGTATCACCTACAATTTCAATTTGGATATGTGCACACACTGATTTGATATTTGTATTATTAGGTGTTGGTTCAGGAATTTTCACTTTAAATTTCTTAGAAAGCAGGCAAAAAGCGCTTTATTCATATTTATTAATCCGTGTGTTTTTGGGTGTATTTATTGTTTTAGCCCTAGTGTCTATTTTTAATATTTTGGAACCAATTTGGCTAATGCTAACGGTGTTACTTACCTATGTATCTTCAACTGTTACATACACTTATGCTGGGTTTGAAAACAAAAGAAAGAACATTGATGCTGTTATATATTTTATTGCCGCATGGTTGCTCTTTGATTTTTGCATGTTGATTGGATTAGGCAGCTTACTGTCCCTTTATCCGTCAAATATGATCACTGCTTACGCTTTTCAGATCGGGCTATTTTCACAAGCAGGTTTGTTTTCATTAGCGCTAGTGAGTAAAAGTCGACATAAGCTGGAAGAAGACATTGAACAAGCAACCGACGATTTACGTAATAATATTGAGTTGGTTGAAGAGCAAAATGTACGGTTAGATATCGCTAGAAAAGATGCCATAGAAGCCAGCCATGTCAAATCTCAATTTTTGGCAAACATGAGTCACGAAATTCGTACCCCACTAAATGCCATTCTTGGGTTTAGTAAAGAGCTTCACTCAGAGTCTTTACCGCCAGAACGACAAGAACAAGTTAACATTATAAATGCAGCGGCTGACAACCTACTCAGCATAGTAAATGATGTACTCGATTTTTCTAAAATTGAAGCTAAAAAACTAAAAATTAACAATCACCCCTTCTCTCCCACCGCCATATTAGAAGACATGGTAAGTATTATGGCGAAATCAGCCCATCTAAAAAACCTAGAGTTTATTTATGATGCTGATCCTTTACCCGAAAAGCTAATAGGAGATAGTTACAGAATTAAACAAATTCTAAATAACTTACTCGGTAATGCTCTTAAATTTACTGACAATGGATATGTAAAATTATCTGCGGTGGGCTCTGAAAAGGCACACGGTATCTATGAACTGATAATAAAAGTTGAAGATTCTGGAATAGGTATCAGTCGTGGAGATCAAAGAAAGCTATTTGCAGCATTTTCACAAGTAGAAGATGCGCTAAATCGATCCTATCAAGGTACTGGATTGGGGTTAGTGATTTGCCAAGAATTAGTTAATTTAATGCGAGGTGAACTTACGTTAAGGAGTGCTCCTGGAATAGGGAGTACTTTTACCGTTACACTACGAACCAACTTGCTCAACCGTAACCTATCTCTTAATTCAAGTAGTGACTGGGTAAATAAAACTATTTTATATTTTGACCCTTATCCTCAAGCGCGTCACGCTGCAGTTAAGCTATTAAAGAATATGGGCGTAAAAGTAACTGGGGTTGAGTCACTTTTGTATTTACGTCAATTACGAACTCAATATGACTTGGTTTTTGTAAGCGTCCCTAATAATAAAGAAAATATTTTACCAAACATTCTTGAAGCAACTCGTCATTTAAACGCATCAACAACTGTAATGTTATACTCAGGTGAAGGCTCCTTATCTAAAAGAGATGACTTAGCACAATATTTCTCTCACAAAATCCGTTTACCTTTAACCTTAAGAAAACTTAACAGCTTATTGCATGTACCAGAGGAAAGCCCAACCAATAAACTTCAACAAAGATTAGAAATGCTTCCAGCGGCAAGGGTCTTAGCGGTCGATGATATGGAAATTAACTTGCGGCTACTCACTACTTGGTTAAAAAACACCAATTTGCAACTTACATTGGCATTTAGCGGCAGTGATGCCGTTGAACAATGCAAAGAGACTGAGTTTGATCTAATTTTGATGGATGTTCAAATGCCAAACATGGATGGATTGCAAGCTACAAAATTGATAAGGCAAACTAAATTAAATTTAGGCACTCCAATCATTGCCGTAACAGCTCACGTATTTAAAGAAGAACAAGACAAATTACTAGCATCAGGGATGGACGATTATTTACCTAAGCCCATTAATTTATCTGACCTGATTGATTTAATTAAACGCTGGTGTCAAATCGGTGGTTCTAAGGACTCTGAACAGGTTAGCTTTGATTGGGAATTAGCACTAAAACGCACCAATCAAAATGAAGATGCAGCAAAAGATATCTTACAAAAATTTATACAAGAGTTACCAAAGTTAACAGAAGCTATTCTTGTTTCAAGACAAGAACAACTTTACGAAGACATGCTAGCAAAAGTACACCAACTACATGGCGCTTGCTGTTATACCGGCGTTCCGGCGCTACACTCATTATGTGAACAATTAGAAAGTGCTCTAAAAACAAAACATTATGAAGCTGCTTTTTACAAAGCACCTGATTTAAAAACAGAAGCCTTAAATGTACAGCTTTCTGTTGAACAATCTAAGATTTTACAAGACGCAAACACTATAGATTAGTCGGATATAACACTTGTTGCTGACATTGCTGTAACAAGGCAACAAACTCATGTTCCGGTCTATCTAATTCTGACACAGGTATATATAAATCATATCCTAACCGTTGTCGTAACTTAGTCATTCGGTTAGCGAACATCCCCTGAATACCCTTATAGGTTTTACCCTGAGCATGTTTATAAACATCATCTTCAAGTAATTCATCACTATAACAGTTACCGGTAGCGCAGTTTTCCGACTCAGATGGCATATTGTGAAACAACAAAGGGCGTTGCTCCATAAGAATATTACTCATTAAACGAGGTGACATATTCTCTAATAAAAGAGAGTAATCTTTTACCTTAATGGCAACCATGTGTAAGTTTTTTCTTTCTAGACCAGATGTAACAAGGGGAACATCAATTCTTTGAATACTATTCCAAGGCAAAGTCCAATGTCCGTTTTTATGGTGATAACAAATGCATGTTTTGGTTAACAAAAAGCTAAACTGAGGTTCTCGATATTTAACCCAAGCAATCAAAAAAGCAATAATAGAGGCACTTAACAAAAAGATCCCAACCAAATAAAATGACTCAGGTAATGCGGCCAACATAACAACAGATAGCACAAATAAGCCTAGTCCAATTAAGCCAGTGACAATGACATTGCGTTTACCATGGCTACGAATTTCAATTACGTCTTCCATTACTACCCCCAGACAAGCATATAAATAACGCACACAAAAACGGCCCAAACAACCATAGCGCGGAGCCTTTTGCATTTAATACAATCTGTTTCCCACCAAAACGGTGTTTTGCGTTTAGAGCTCATAGTAAAGATTACCTTTGAATATCTACCTTATCCTATCAAGCATAAATTCAATTGACTAATCACTGAAAAATAAAAAGGTTTCGCTATCGATTAAAAACGGAGGGAATTAATACTGAAAGAGATAAAAATGAAAGTAACAGATTAAAATATCTGAAACCTAAAAAGTAGAAAAAATAGCCCGACTGGCGAGCTATTTGCTCAGGGTTGTATTGTTAGAACTTAACAAATTACTTTTCATTTGATAAAAAAGAATGCACTTTAGTCGCTTCGCGCTCTTTAGAAAAAGACACTAAATCAACACCATTACAACGCATGCCATTAGCAGCAGTTAATCGTTTCAATACACGTTTTGAAGAGCCAGCAACAACACCGATACGACTAGTTAAACTGCGCTCTAACATTTTAACGTCATCTTTTACTACAGCTTCACACAAATCTTGATAATTTAAATCACCAACATATTTTACTTTTTCATCATTACCCATTTTAGCGTTTGCTCCCAAAGCAGCAAATACTAGAGATAAAGCGATTATCTTTTTCATTTCATTTCACCCTACATAAGTTAAAACATTCGGTTTGTACGACGCTTAGCCGCAATTAATTAACTCCTGTTTTGAATGAAAATACTGTTTTATTATTGTTTTTAGTAAGTGAATATCATGTAAAAAGTAACATTACACTTTCATAGAAAACATAACGTACTGATATTATTATATTTTACATAAAACATTATTCTAAAAAGAAATATAAAACCAACATTTCAGAAATAATAATTCTATAAAAATCTAAGGTAATTATATTTAGATCGGCATAAAAACCATAATTAACAAAAATTAACAAACTTTTGTTAATTATGAGTACAAATACTACCTGCTCAAAAACATACTAAAGTTAATATTCGGCCAACCCTTATGTATTACTTGTAATAGGTACTCCGATATTTACTCTAAATTAAATACATAATAAGAGAGACGCCAAGTTACCTAAAGATTATAATTCCTTGAAAATTTCACCTGCAACTTTAACTATGACTAACACTTACAAACTTCTCCCTGAGTGGGTTAAACAAGAAGCGGTCTTACTTGCATGGCCAGATAAAAAAACAGATTGGCAACCTTGGCTAAGTCAAATAAGAGACGTTTATTTAACGATTATTAGCACTTTAAATTTAGCCAATACGCCTGTCATATTGTTAGTCAGGCAGAACGAAATAGAATCCTGTCATCGTTTACTTTCAGCAGATACAAAGGCCTTAAAGGTATTACTTGTTGCTGCTGATTATAATGATACCTGGCTTAGGGATTATGGATTTTTAAGCCTTTCAAACGGAGAGTCAGTTCACCCTGTGGAGTTCAGGTTTAATGGCTGGGGTGAAAAGTTCAATGCAGACAAAGACAATGAAATTAACCGCTTGGCGCTGCAGCCTCTATGTCAAAAGTATATTCGAAATATAGGCCTTGTTTTAGAAGGAGGGGCGATTGAAATTGACCAAGATGGGCACTTAATATCCACTGCTCTCTGTCTACAGAATCCAAAACGTAATGGAAATAAAACCCTAGCTGAATATAAGGAAGACTTTGCATCTAACCTGGGGGCAACGAGTAGCACTATTTTCGAGCACGGCCACCTAGAAGGCGATGACACAGATGGCCATATAGATACGTTAGTACGGTTTACAGCAGCTAATGGCTTAGTCATTCAAACTGCTTTTAATGATCCAGAGGATCCACATTTTAAGGGTTTACATAATTTATTATTAGAATGTGAAGCGGCTTTTCCACGACATCAAATATTTGAATTACCTTTACCCAATATAGTCAATAACGAAGGGGACAGGTTGCCTGCATCTTATGCTAACTTTCTCATATCTAATAAACATATTTTGTGTCCAGTTTACCAACAGCCGGAAGATGAGCTTGCCTTAGATATCATAAAAAGTGCTTATCCAAACTTTAAAATAATCGGAATTAACTGCCTGCCTTTGGTTCAACAATTTGGTAGTTTACACTGCATAACCATGCAGGTGCCAGAAGGGGTACTTAAGCCTGAAATTTTACATAGCGTCTCAAATGGAGTCTTTATATATGAATCAGCATAATCTTAAAGTAGGCGTTGTCCAGCAAGCCATCAAAAACAACAATAAGCAAGAAAACTGGCTGCGTAGTAGTGAACAAATCACATCACTGGCAGAGCAAGGCTGCGAACTCGTTTTGCTACAAGAGCTACACAGCACACTATACTTTTGTCAGCAAGAAGACACCAATAACTTTGATTTAGCTGAACCTATTCCTGGGCCTGCGACTGAGTACTTTGCAGCACTAGCAGCTAAGTTGAATATCGTCTTAATTACCTCTTTGTTTGAAAAGCGGGGCTCAGGGCTTTACCACAACACAGCCGTTGTGTTTGACCGAGCCTTAGGGTTAGTAGGAAAGTATCGTAAAATGCATATTCCAGATGACCCCGGTTTTTATGAGAAATTTTATTTTACACCAGGCGATATGGGGTTTGAGCCTATTCAAACCAGTGTTGGTAAGCTAGGTGTGCTTGTATGTTGGGATCAATGGTATCCAGAAGCCGCAAGGTTAATGGCTATGGCGGGCGCAGATATGTTGTTTTATCCAACGGCAATAGGGTGGGACAAAAACGATACGCCAGAAGAACAAAGCCGCCAGCATGATGCATGGGAAACCATTCAGCGCTCCCATGCTGTAGCAAACTCAATTCCCGTTATCGTGGCAAATAGAACTGGCTTTGAAGCATCGCCTGTAGCGGAAGATCCGGGCATTCAATTTTGGGGGCAAAGTTTTGTTGTTGGCCCTCAAGGTGAAATACTTGCGAAAGCCAGTGATGACTTGGAAGAGAACTTAATTGTTGAAATAGACTTACAAAGAACAGAGCAAATAAAAAGAATTTGGCCTTACTTTAGAGATCGTAGAATTGATGCATACAATGACATAACTAAGCGCTGGCGTGATTAACTACTTACACCCTACACCATTATTTAAATGGCATAGGGACCCAAGCTAATCGAAGATGTTTTATATTAAGCCTTAGCGCTGGGTCGGTTGCTCACTAGGTCGTACCAACGTTTCAAATTAGGATGTTTTTCAGTTAGCTGAATATTAACGACCCGAGCAAAATCCAAAGCACATAAAGCCGTTATGTCAGCAATACTGTAATAGTCACCAGCGATATATTCAGACTCAGCTAACCGTCTCTCTAAGACATTGAGAAATCCAGTAGCATTTTTACCTGCAACTTCACCATACTCTTTAACAGGTGTCATACGGTCTTTAAAATACCCAGTGCTATGTTGAAAGCACATGCCAACCTGTCCAAAAAAGTACAATTCGACTTGCCTATGCCACATATCTATTTGCGCTTTTTCTAAGGCAGTGGCCCCCATTAAGCTTGGCTCAGGTTGAATTTCTTCAAAATACCGACAGATAGATGCACCTTCACTGATACATGCCCCATCGTCTAATTCCAGTATGGGAATTTTTCCAACAGGGTTCTTAGTAAGCATCTCTGTAGACAAATTTTCACCTTTTTGGAGATCGACCTGAACATATTCCATGGGGATGGCTTTTTCTGCTAAAAATATCCTCACTCGTCTTGGCGATGGTGCTGTTTTAGCATCGTAAATTTTCATCTATTAATCTTCCTATTCTGCGTTATTTTCAACCTATTGCTGATAACGAACTAATAAAATAGCGTAGTGAGGGAGCTATGACTAATTTTGCGTTTTTTCCCAAGCTGCTAACTTCTCTTTGCTATAATTCTTAATATCCTGATGCTTATGGTTTACCCACCACATTTCCATGATGCGAACATTTTTCTCATTACTCTTGTAAAACAAGTCAAAAATATCGCCTACAAATGGAATGAGGCCAATTAGAAAGTCAATGACAATGTTTTTTAACATTTTAAAAATCAAATACTTAGGCACGCCAATTTTACTGGCCAAGCGAACTATATTTAATGATACAGCGACCATAATGACATCTCCAATTACTGGAATTAAGCCAATAATAAAGTCTAATCCTAATCTAATACCTATCACTGGAATATGTATTTTATTATCACTTAAATTAGCCAGAGCTTGAGCTTTAAGAAGCTCCGTAGGAGCACAAAAATCACCCTGCATATGTTAGCCTATATTTTGTAAAATTTGGCCACAGAACCATGCCATATAGGTTCCTACTGTGTAGCCTAATACCGCCAGCATAACTGCCACAGGAGCTAAAGATGGGTGAAAGGCCGAGGCAACAATTGGCGCTGATGCTGCACCACCTACATTCGCTTGACTACCAATAGCCATATAAAACAGTGGAGCTTTTATCAACTTAGCAACAATCAACATCATAGAAGCGTGAATTATCATCCAAATCGCACCGATTACGAAAAACACAGGCTCTTCTATAATCATAGTCACATCCATCTTCATACCAATGGTCGCAATCAATATATACAAAAATACAGAACCTAATTTAGAGGCTCCAACACTCTCTAGTCTCCTAGCTTTTGTGAAAGAAAGTGCAATACCAACCGTACTTGAAAAGATAATCATCCAGAAAAATTTACTGTGGAAACTAAACTTCGCTAGATTTGGAAACTGCTCAACGAAATATGGGGTGATATTGTCTGCAAAAAGGTGTGCAGCCCCAGTCACCCCAAAAGCCACTGCGGCAATTAACATTAAATCGGCAACGGTTGGTATCCTGGCATGTTTTGCCTCAAAGCTACTCACTTTGTCTTTCAACTCATCAATTGCTGACGTGTCAGCACCCGTTTTAGCATCAATGGTTTTAGCATTAGCCGCCATCACTAGTAACACAGCCATCCATAAATTAGCCACAATAATATCTACTGTAACCATGGCTGAAAACATCTGGTCTCCTGCACCATAAATCTCTTTCATGGCAGCTTGGTTAGCGCTTCCTCCAATCCAACTACCCGCTACGGTAGTCATACCTCGCCAAACGGCTTGAGGTCCGTCAACACCAACTAAGTCAGGCACAAAAGCAGCCACAATTAATAACGCAATCGGCCCACCAATGACGATCCCTAATGTACCAGTAAAAAACAGAATAACCGCTTTACTGCCTAGCTTAGAAATCGCCTTTAAATCCACGCTAAGGGTTAGTAAAACCAAGCATGCCGGTAATAAATAACGGGATGCCACAAAATAAAGCTGTGACTCTTCTCCATCAATTAACCCAAAAGTGTTTAACAATGAAGGCAAGAAATAACAAAGTAAAACTGAAGGCACAAACATATAAAATTTACGCCAAAAAGAGGCCACACTACCGGCGGTATAAAAAACTAAACCAAGTAGAATGGCCAAAATCCCCATTATGGTAGCGTCGTTTGTGAATAATGGAGTATGAGCTATTGCTTGCTCTGTAATTGTGAGTGTTGACATGAACGATTCCTGTTTTGCGATCGCATTATCCTTAAAATTTAACGCGACTTTTATAATTATTTTTTTATAACAAACCACCAAAAAGCAGCCACTGCATTAACGTTATGTTAACACAAGCCTTACGTAACAGGAGGCATGGTAATATTTAATCTTGTAAAAATTGGGACGATAGCAATCACCCTGCACCCATTGCCTTTGATAATACACTTCTTTGAGTAGTGTCTTCTGGTACTGACAACCAACCACTGAGGTTACCAACCAAAATATGGTGCAAAGCTTCGATATGTTGTGCATCTGCATTTAGGGCATCTATATATTCGTATCTTTCTCCACCTGCTTCCAAAAAATAATCTCTGTTTTCTTCACCAATTTCCTCAATAGTTTCTAAACAATCAGCAGAAAATCCAGGACACACAACTTGGACAGACTTAACTCCTTGAGCCGGGAATGATTTTAATGACTCATCGGTGTAAGGTGTAAGCCACTCCTCACGACCAAAGCGAGATTGAAAGCTTGTAAAATATTCATTCTTGTTTAAACCCAAATTTTCAGCAATTAAGCGAGAGGTTTTATGGCACTCGCAATGATAAGGGTCACCTTTCAATAAATACCTTTTAGGAATACCGTGATAACTAAAAACAAGTTTGTTTGCCTTACCGTTTACTTTCCAGTGCTCACGAATTTTCTCAGACACAGCTTCAATATATCCATCATTATCGTGGTAATGAGTTATGAACCTTAGCTCTGGCATCCAGCGCTTCTTCATAAAATGTTGCGCTACAGCATCAAAAGTCGATGCTGTGGTTGATGCACAATATTGTGGATACAAAGGTAATACTAATAACTTTCTGACACCTTGTTGCTGCATTTTGTCTACCACAGAGTTAATTGATGGCGAGCCATAGCGCATAGCAAACTCCACCACAATATGGTCACCATACTCTGAAACTAACTTTTCTCTAATCGCATTTGCTTGGTCTTCAGTGTGAAATAATAATGGTGAGCCCCGCTCAGTCCATACTCCAGAATAGGCTTTGGCAGAACGACTAGGCCGAATATTTAAAATAACAAAGTTCAATATCATCCACCAAATAAGCCTGGGCACCTCTACAACTCGCGGGTCAGATAAAAACTCTTTTAGGTAGCGTCTAAGTTCTGCTTTTTTGGGGGCATCTGGAGTGCCTAAATTGGTGACTAACACACCAACTTTATCTCTTTGGCTGTGACTAAACGAAGGGTTGCCTTGATATTTCATGAAAAAGCTCTCGATAAAGCCAAAGGCAAACCAGCCCTGACTCAACATATAATGTCTGAAAATACGATTAGCATAGCATTTTGGACCATTGCAGATAAAAATCAATTAGATATCTAGTTTATTGAGCCCTATTTTTTACTCTAATGGCAACAAAATCAGTATGATTTTAGATGAAACATGTGCATCATTAGACTATCGATGCACTAAGGAACTTGAATTAAAGTAGAGGGTTACAGCATGGCGAATAAAAAAAGTAATGTAGATAGTCAATCACATCTAGGCTCAGAATTAGATAGCCTCAGAGATATAGTTTTTGGCGCAGCAAAAAATGAGATTGAACTACGAATTTCTGCTTTAGAACAACACACTCAAGATAGCTTTAAGAAAATGGAACTTTTAGTTGAAACAAATACAAAGTCTTTACATACAAGTATGCAAGATGGGTTTAATCAGTTAGAAGATAAGCTCGCGTTAGCTGACCAAGGGCAAGAACAAAAGTCAGCAGAGCTTAATGCTTATGCCGACAAAATTTCCTCAGAGTTAGAAATGGCTGAAACAAACAACAAACAAGAAGCGGACGAGCTACATAAAAGAATCGACAGTGAAGTAAACGAACTGACTGTTAAGTTCAACCATCAACTTGAAGAAGCGCTGGCAAAACTGACACAGGTATCTTCAGAGTTAAATTCAAGTAAAACAGACCGTAAAACCCTCGCTAAACTATTAGCAACCGTTGCTTCTAATCTTGAAACTGGCGACGACGAGTAGTAACAAGAATGCCAGATAACAAGGAAGCATCATCACAACAGCTTGAGCAACAAATGCATAAGTTGCGTGAGATAGTGTTAGGTGCTGACGGTCAGCACGTTACTGAAAAACTACATAAAAATGCAAGAGGCATTGTAAGTGACGTTTTATCAGAAGCCTTACATGATCGAGAAAAATTAGATGGCTCTGTTAATACCGTACTACTTCCACTTGTCGAGAAGTCTGTTGAAACCTCTATTGTTAATCATAGTCAACAATTTGTAGGCTATCTATACCCTCTAGTCGGTAGCTTAGTTCGTAAATCTGTCACGGCATTCATTACTGAATTTTTAGAAAAAACCAATACACTCTTAGAAAATAGTTTCACGATTAAAGGACTCAAATGGCGATTTAAAGCATGGCAGTCAGGTGTCAGCTTTTCCCAATATGCGGCTAGTCAAACCTTCGCGTTTCGAGTAGAGCAAGTTTTCTTGATTCACAGTGAAACAGGCTTGTTATTGAATTCAGTATCTTATGGCTTAGATACAGGGACAGATCCTGACTTAATGTCGTCAATGCTAACGGCAATAAATGATTTTGTTTCAGATTCATTTAAACCTAATCAAGACTCTAGCGAACAACACTTAAACGTTATTCGTACTAGTGATTTTTCTTTATTGATTAAGCCTGGGCCTAAGGCCGTTGTTGTGGCATCTATTACAGGAAATATGCCGCAAGGTGTGGCAAACCAACTACAGCAAACTTTAGAAGAAATTCACAGCCTCTACGACCAAGAATTAACAAGCTTTAATGGCGACGCTGTGCCATTTGAACATACACAAAATCAATTGCGAACTTGTTTAATTTCAGAGCTAAAACCAGAGCATCAAGGTAAAAAGAAAAAACCTTGGTTTGCCTGGGTAGTGGTAATCATCTTTTTGAGTGGTATTGGGTACCTTTTTGCAAAGCAATGGCAAGCCTATAGCTTATTAGAAAAAGTAAAACTAATAGACAATGAACCTGGTATTTTGATTACCGATATCTCTACGTTTGGTTTAAATAAAGTACAGTTGAATGTGCTAAGAGATCCTACAGCACAACCTATTAGCGAGTGGTTACAGAAGCAGAATATTACTCAGCAACATTTGCAGATAAAAGAAAGGGCGTTTTTATCCTTAGAACCCAGTCTAGTGAAAGCTAAAGTAATGAACGTGTTAAAAAAATTCCCTAATATAAAAATAGATTGGACGATGAAACAGCCTAATTTTACAGGAACAATTGCCATATCTGAACAACGAAGACTAGAAACAGATTTACGAGCTATCGCTGGGCTTAACTTTCAAAGCGATTGGATGAATGCGTTATCTATAGAAGTTGTTGACACAAACCCTGTAGAAGATATACAGCTAATAAAAGAAATTCTGGATATCAAAATAGCCGAAATAAATAGGCTGCGAATTACATTTGCCTATGGTGAAAGTGAATTATCCCGTAGTGCCGAAAATACGGTATTTTCAATAACACAACATTTCAAAGAGCTTGAGTCATTAGCTCAGAAATTACGCTTGTCCATCAGCCTTATATTAATGGGCACCAGCGATATGTCTGGTGATTCTGAATATAACAAAGTACTGAGTCAAATGCGGGCAGATAGTATAAAGTCTAAATTGCAACAACTAGGAATTGACGAAAAACGCTTGAATGCAATAGGATTAGGTGCAATAGATTTAGATACGTCACAAAAAGACGCACGGATGGTATTAATAAATGTGGTATATTTTAACACCGGCAATCCATAAAATAACGTCGAGTAGATAATGAGAAGTACACAAGGTACAGAGGCCTCAGTATAGCCATGATGCAAAAAAAAATATGTTTACTTGGTTCATCTGGGGTGGGGAAAACCAGTCTAATAAAGCAATATGTTGAAGGTATTTTTTCCGAAAAATACCTTACATCAATTGGCGTTAAAATAGATAAAAAACAAGTAGAAACTGAATCTGGCCAAGTCAAATTGATGATTTGGGACATCGAAGGTATTGATCGTTATTGTGGTTTCCAACCAAAATACCTTAGGGGTGCTGCCGCCTATATTATAGTGTCTGACCAAACCCGATCTCAGTCTTTACTTGAAGGTGTTGAGATTCAAAAAATGATAAAAGAAGTAACCGATATTCCTGGGATATTAGCCATTAATAAATCTGATTTACCAGAAGTTTGGCATTGGAGCGATAAAGAAGTTGAAGAAATCCAAAGTGGTTATGAAAAAACTTTCCATACTAGTGCTAAAACGGGTCAGAATGTAGAAACCATGTTCAATCACCTAGCTCAACTAATAGCAGAGTAAAATAAAGCATGGACGCATCACTTCTTAAAACATTGGATTTGCTGGATTGTATTATTATTCAGCGGTTGAGCACAAATGAATTTGAAGTGTTGTATACATCCAATAGATGGGCAGCAGAGCTTTTACCTGAAGCAGTAGGGATATTTAACTTTAGTGAAGACTCATCTCCTTACCTGTTAGATTTTTTGACTGACGCAAAAATTCTATGGGAATCAGAAAAAGATGGAAAAATTGATTCCGGTATCTGGTCGGAGCAACTGCCAGACCAGATACTTAGGCTAGAAGCCACCGCTATTTTTAAAGATAATAGACAATTCCTACAAATAAATAAAATAGATACTAGCTTTAAGGAAAAGCAAAAAACGCTACAAATAGCTAGAGAGCTGATGTTTTCAGCAGACAAAATCTCAGAACTGCATGAGCATTTACATGCCAAAATGGATGAATTGCTCAGTGGCCCTTCTCAAACATTTCATTTAAAACAACAGATATCTCAAGCCTTAGAGCAAACAGACTTAGGGGTGGCAATACTGACTCCTGAATTACAATTGGTAAAGAGTAACCCAGCTTTAAAAGTTCTATTCACTGACTCAAATGTAAAAATGAACTTACCCGAAGATAGGTTAGTGATTGAGCTATTTAGAACTCAATACCCAGAGTGCGAGCGAGTTTTTTCAACTGGCAGCACGTGGACTGGAGAGCTTTATTGGTTAAACCCACCGAGATATGGAAAATGGTTAAAGATGACCATACATCCAATAATGTCTGCTGATCAGGTTATACAATACTGGCTATTGAGCGTAAGTGATATAACTCAAATTAAGTTTCTACTAAAACGTAATGAAAAATTAGTTCACTTTGATGCGGTTACGGACTTACCAAATCGACAATTTTTTTGGAGAAAGCTTGAAGAAAAAGTAAACCAAGGTTTCCCTTTTTGTTTGTTGTATTGTGATATAAAAAACTTCAAACGTATTAATGAATTGTATGGTCATCAAATTGGTGATCAAGTCATTAAGGAGCTAGCCAGTCGGCTTAAATCGATTACCCAAGGAAATGATTTACTATCTCGAATTGGTGGCACAGAATTCGCCGTAATAGTAAATTTAAAAGAAGGGAATCCTAATCAATATGTAAAATATCAAGAACAATGTTCAAAAATTGCAGAAGAATTAATCAACACATGTCGTATCCCATTTTACCCAGCATCAGGTCAAAAATGTGAGATAGGGCTAAATGTAGGTGCAGCGAGTTTTCCGTTAGATTCCAGCAATGCGGAAGAGCTTATGAAGTACGCTGATTTAGCTGTATATTCAGCCAAAAAATATAAAAGTCAGAACAGTATTCAGTTCTACTCAAAACAACTTATTGAAGCATCTCGTAAACGTATAGAGATGGAAGATGCATTGCGAGACGCGATTAACAATCAAGAATTTGAAATATTTTTACAGCCAATATTAAACCTGTCTAACAATCAAATTGTAAAAGCAGAAGCTTTAATACGCTGGCGTCAGAATGGAAACGTACTGGTTTCACCTCAAGAGTTTATTCCCCTTGCCGAACAAACAGGTTTAATTATTCCAATTGGAAAGTGGGTTATCAGCGAAGCTTTTAGGCTACTAGCTCAACTTAACGAACAAGGGGAGTCTATTGCTATTTCAATAAATTTGTCTCCCCGTCAAATAAGTGATCGCCAATTATTTGAGTTTATTCAAAATAATGTAGAAAAGTATGAAATAAATGCGCAAAAAGTTGAATTCGAACTAACCGAAGGTGTACTGATAGACAATTATGAAAAGGTACACTTGCTTCTCGAACAAATACACCAATTAGGTATGAAGGTATCTATTGATGACTTTGGAACTGGATATAGCTCTCTATCTTATTTACAAAAACTGCGAATTGACAACATTAAGATAGATAGAGCTTTTATTAAAGAGTTAACGGGATCTAGCAAAGAGGAGGACTTTGCATTAATTCTTGCCATTATATCTATGGCTAAAAGCTTGAATTTAGGAGTCATTGCAGAAGGAGTAGAAACTCAAGTCCAGCGCAACTTCTTAGTCACAAACAATTGCAATGTGGCACAAGGTTATCTATTCAGCCCCCCACTTCCATTCATAGATTTTTGCCAACTACTAAAAAATAAAACTAGATTGCCCCTCTAAGAAAACAAACGTTGCTCTCCTGCTCTGCGCCTTTTGCTTTTAATTACTAGTAACAAAGTGATAAACGCTGGTAAAGCTTGAATATATAGAATGCTTGTTTTAGCAGTAAGCCCACCAAAGATCCCTGCAACAATAATACAAAGTAATAAAAAAACTTTTAAAGTTTGATTACCTGTTATTAATCCTAACAATAACCCTAGTCCCAAAAAACCATTATATAAGCCTTGGTTCATTGCTAATATTTCTGAGGACTTAGCAACCTCCTCGGTCATTGAAAATATTTTATGACCGACGGGATGATTCCAAAAGAACATCTCTAATACTAAAAAACTAAAATGTAGAGCGGCAACAAAAAATGTCATAAAACCAGCAAAGAAACTCATTAAGAAAACCTATTGTAATTTTTATTATGGGATTTATAGTGTGGGAATTTACGTAAAGTTGCAAGAATTGCACTCAATACAAGTAGCAAAATCCTAAAATATAGGAATTAAAAAAGCGCCTATTGGCGCTTTTTTACTATATCGGTTAACTATTTACCCGTTTGACCTTTCATATATCTAAAGAAGTCACTATCAGGTTCAACCACTAACACGTCTTGTTTACTACTAAAACTTTTCTTGTAGGCATCCATACTACGTAAAAAACTGTAAAATTCAGGATCTTTTGTATAAGTCTCTGCGTAAATTTGCGCAGCTTGGGCATCACCTTCACCTTTCAATTTACGTAAATTACGTTCTGCATCAGCTAACATAACCGTCACCTTGGCATCGATATCAGCTTTGATGAACTCAGCTTTCTCTTTACCTTCTGACCTATGCTCTCTAGCAACTGCTTCACGTTCAGTACGCATACGCTGGAAGATGAAATTACGTACTTCAGTAGGTAAATTAATTTGTTTAACTCGCACATCTACAATTTCTATACCTAACTCATCTGAACTGGAAGAGGCTTGCTCCATTGCTTCGTCCATTAACTCTGAGCGCTCTCCTGAGACAATTTGTTGAATAGTTCGAGTACCAAACTCAGAACGTAAACCGTTATTTACTTTCTGTTGTAACAACACTTCTGCATTACCTTTTATTCCACCAGTCGCTAGATAGTAGGTAGCAAAATCTTTAATTTTCCACTTCACGTATAAATTTACGATTAAGTCTTTTTTCTCGGATGTAACAAACCGATCTGGCGCTTCGTCTAAGGTTTGTATGCGAGAATCTAATTTAACCACTCGATCAAAGAGTGGCAACTTGAAATGAAGGCCTGGCTCAAATACAACCGTGTCCCCAGTATCATTGTCTCGTTGAACTTTCCCAAACTGAATAACAATCGCTTTGGTACCTTCATCGACAACAAAAAGTGAACCAGACGCAAGTAGAGCTAAAACTACAACAATTACTCCAATAAAATTTTTCATAGCTTAGTTTCTCCCATTACGTAGGCCATTGCCACGAGTGGTTCTGGTGTTACTTGATACTGGCTGACTACTATCATCTTGATTTTGTAAACCTTCTAATGTACTCCGGATATTAGCTGGAATACTTGGGCCAGTTTGACGTTCTAATATTTTATCTAAAGGCAAATACATCATATTTCCTGTACCTTCAGTATCCACCAGAATCTTACTAGTATTACTGTAAACTTCTTCTAACGTCTCTAAATATATACGACTTCGGGTAACTTCAGGTGCTGCTTGATATTGAGGAAGTAATTCTTCAAAACGAGCTATTTCACCTTGTGCTTCTAGGGTTACACGCTCTTTATACGCTTGTGCTTCTTGCGCCATTCTGTTTACTTGGCCACGGGCACGGGGCTCAATTTCACGAGAGTAGGCTTCTGCTTCGTTAATAAAACGTTGTTCATCTTCCTGAGCAGCGATAGCATCATCAAACGCTTCTTTAACTTCTTCCGGAGGCCTAGCGTCTTTAAAGTTTAAGTCGACAATTGTAATTCCCATATCGTAGGACTCAATAATTCCTATAAGCTCATCTCGAACACTCTGCCTCGCACCTTCACGACCGGCAGTCAACACACTATCCATTTTAGAATGTCCCACCACATACCGTATGGCACTATCGAATGCCTGACTAAGGCTTTCTTCTGGACTAGTGACGGCAAAGGTGTATTTATAAGGTTCTAAAATTTTATATTGCACTTCCATTTCTACACGAACTACGTTTTCGTCTTCGGTCAACATAGAGCCTGAAGAAGGCATCGAGCGAACAGTTTGCACATCTACTGGAATTACTTTATCTACAAAGGTAGGCTTCCATTGAAGTCCGGGTTCAACAAACTTATTAAACTCACCAAATCGAAGAACAACACCTCGCTCAGCTTCTCGAATGGTATAAAAACCACTAAAGACATAAACCACAACTAAGATACCTAGTATCACGGCCAGTCCGATGCCGCCTAGCCCTTTACCGCCATTCGAATCGCCTTTGCCGCCACCACCAAATTTACTAATCTTACCCATTAGATTTTTGAACACCTCATCTAAATCAGGTGGACCTTGATCGCGGCCGCCCTTATTTTTCCAAGGATCATTATTGTTACCACCGGGCTCATTCCAAGCCATTGTTATTCTCCAGCTAGTTAATTCAAAATAGGTCAAACCTATCTACAATACGTAATTCTTAATTTTTTGATCTATATTTAATCTTTTAATATTCCACTATATACGATTCTAAATCTGTATCCACTCGCTTAATCAATCTTTGCCAATCACTTTTTTCCATTCTAACATCAACTTGCCAGTCACCGTTTTCTGCATAACTTTGTGAGGCAATGCAGTTCATATCAAAAAAAACCCCACGTAAACTACTTTTCGATGGAGGAATACATAAACTATGCTGCACCATATTTTTCGACAAACACTCGGTAATCGCATCATTTAATAAATTTATACCAATACCTTGCTGAGCTGATATCCAAACACGGATGGGCATCCCCGTATCGTCTCTGTCTATCTTGGCCTTCACACCATCCATTCGATCTATTTTATTGCAGACCACAAGCTGCTGAATTTCGTGTGCATCAATCTCTTCTAAAACATCATTCACTTCGTCTATATTCTCACGAAACTGATCGTCAGAATAATCCACAACATGTAATAATAAATCAGCTTGCTGTGTTTCTTGAAGTGTCGCTTTAAAAGCTGCAATTAGATCATGGGGGAGATGTCGTATAAAACCAACTGTATCAGCTAGAATTGCTGATCCTACATCTTGTAACTGAATTTTTCTGAGAGTCGGGTCTAGTGTTGCAAATAGCTGGTCTGCAGCGTAAACAGAGGCTTCGGTGACTGTATTAAACAAAGTAGACTTCCCAGCATTGGTATACCCAACTAAAGATACAGTTGGTATTTCTGCTCGAACTCTAGAGCGTCTGCCTTGCTCTCGTTGTTTTTGTACTTTTTCTAAGCGTCGTAAAATCGCTTTAATACGCGCTCTTAGTAATCGCCTGTCAGTTTCGAGCTGAGTTTCACCTGGCCCTCGAAGACCGATACCACCTTTTTGCCTTTCAAGATGCGTCCAGCCTCTAATTAGTCTAGTACTAATATGCCTAAGTTGAGCCAACTCTACTTGCAGTTTACCTTCATGAGTTCTAGCACGTTGGGCAAATATGTCTAGTATTAGACCCGTTCGGTCTAATACTCTACATTTGCACAACTGTTCAAGATTACGCTCTTGGGAAGGGGACAAAGAATGGTTAAAAATAACAATATCAGCTTGTTGTGCACGCACTGCATTAGCTATTTCCTCAGCTTTACCGCTGCCAACAAAATAACGAGCTTGCGGTGCTTGGCGTGAACCAGTCACCACATCGATTGCATTTACACCAGCAGAAGACACAAGGAGCTGAAGCTCTAGTAAATCTTCTTTGCTATTTTCATCTGAAAAATCTACATGTACTAAAACTGCCTGTTCACCAGTTTCATAACGGTCAAACAAGCCGTTCTCCTAACACTTTAACTGTCGTCTGATTCCGCTGGGCCAGTCGCTGGCATTGGTATCGCGCGAGATGGAACTACAGTAGAAATGGCGTGTTTATACACCATCTGACTCACTGTATTCTTTAATAAAATTACGAATTGATCAAACGATTCAACCTGTCCTTGGAGTTTAATCCCATTAACTAGGTAAATAGAAACTGGAATACGCTCTTTACGCAGCGCATTTAAGAACGGGTCTTGTAACGATTGCCCTTTAGCCATTGTATTTCCTTTTTTTTATTATTTAGAAAAAACTCCAATAAAGATTATACAGTAAATCATATACCTGTATAGACACACTAGGGCTGAATATTGCCGAGCGTCTTCACTTTATTAAGATTGTCTTTCCCAAAGGTATCAAGCGAGTGAATATTTTCCCAGCCCCTTAACCAAGTTAATTGTCTTTTTGCTAACTGGCGAGTAGCTGCAATTGCTTTTTCTTGCATTTCTTGCACAGTAAATTCACCGTCTAAATGTTGCCACATTTGACGATAACCAACACACCTAACGGACGGTAAATCTAGATGAAGATCTCCCCGAGCCCTTAATTTTTCTACTTCTTCCCTAAACCCAGATGTCATCATCATGTTAAACCGTGAGGCAATACGTTGATGTAATACTTTACGATCACTCGGTGCAATACAAAACTGTTTAATGTCATAAGGTATTGGGAGAGTTTTTATACCCAACAAATCAGTCATAGTGCGATTAGTTAGAAGATAAACTTCTAATGCCCTTATTAAACGTTGAGGATCATTAGGGTGAATTCTTGCTGCAGATTGAGGATCAAGGTCTTTTAGCCAAGCATGTAATGCTCTCCAACCTTGTTCTTTTGCTTGTTTTTCTAACTTTGCTCGCACATTTCTATCAGATTCTGGCAAAGGAGATAGACCATCTATGAGTGCTTTGTAATACATCATAGTGCCACCTACCAATAAAGGTATATTACCCCTACTGGTAATTTTATCCATTGCTTCCAAAGCATCTCTTCTAAACTCAGCTACAGAATAGCTTTGAGCTGGGTCTAAGATATCAATTAATTGATGGGGGGCTTTTTGCTGTTCTTCAATACTTGGTTTTGCAGTACCGATATCCATACCTTTATAAATTAAAGCAGAATCAACACTAATAATTTCACATCCGAGCTTGTCACATAACTCAATCGCTAAGTCTGTTTTACCCGATGCAGTTGGGCCCATTAAAAATAATGCAGGGGGCAATTTCTCTTTTTGAGTAAGGTTATGGTTGGTCACAGTAATTTGTTTATCCACTCTTTCATTGGGACAGGAATTGCTATTCTAGCTAGGTCTCTTTGTAAATCTGTATTTTTAGACGACAGTGTCAACCACAAATCCTGACATTGCTGGCTGGAAAACTCTCTTACCTCAGAAATACAAAGTATAATGTGTTTACATACATTGTTAACATTTGTTTCTTTGCAGCTAAGCATTGCCTCTAATATATCTACCCAAGGAGACTGTCTAAACTCTGATGGAACCTTTCGCAGCAGAATACGATTAGATGTCCAGCCAATTTCCACACTGTTTTTTAACAAGGGCTGATAAAGAATTTTTGCTTGCTCCAACAGTTCAGGTGTTGCTTGAATGGAGACAGGCATTAGTAAAGGTTGCATGGTAGGCATCTGGTTGACAAATCGTTCCACTAAAACGTGTTGATGAAGGTCTGAAATGTTTAACAAATAGAAAGCGTTATTGTAACTAACTAACATCTGCTTATCATTTACTCGAAGCCACTGCCCAACGTTAACAACCTGAGCAAACTTGTTAGCTCCTTTCTCACTTAAGTCAGATGTCTGAGCAAATTGAGTCATACTACTAGTGGCAACGTGAGAAGTAGGTGTCATCAACTGCTGATAATTTTTAGCAGATTCATTTACAACCTGAGCACTGTTAACTTTTCTTTGGCTTACTAATTTTTGACCTAAATGATTGCTACTGGAAAGAGGCTTAGGAAGCGGCTCGACTTTTGGAGTATCAGTTGTTATTTGCAGTGGTGTAATATAATCATGATTGGGTACTACAGGCTCTAATACTTGAACATTCGGGTCTTGATTACCACCTTGCAAGTATTGATTCAATGCATCATTTAGCGCTCTGAAAATGAAATCGTGAACGATTCTCGCTTGATGAAAGCGCACTTCGTGTTTAGCAGGGTGAACATTTACATCGACCTGATCTGCAGGCAAGGTTAAATACAGCACATAAGCACTTTGGCAATTGTCCGCAATAACACCTTCAAAGGCTTGGCGTAAAGCATGATTGATCAGCTTGTCACGCATCATACGTCCATTGACATAGACGTATTGAAAATCAGCTTGAGGTTTGGCGTACTCAGGAGGCGTAAACCACCCAGTTAACCTAAAGTCTTCATATTCACTATTTAATTCTATACTGTGCTCAGAAAAGGCTTGCCCGCAAATTGCGCCCACCCGTTTAACTCCATTGGCTTTTGCACTTTTAGCGGGATACTTACGCAATAACTTACCGTTATGCTTTAAGGTAAAGCCAACATCAAAACGGCTAAGAGCAATTCGCCGAACTAACTCATCAATGTGCGTAAATTCTGTTTTTTCGGTTCGTAAAAATTTACGTCTTGCAGGAGTATTAAAAAATAAATCCACAACCTCAACACTGCTTCCAATTGGATGAGCGATAGGGTTAAGCTGCACTTCCATATCTCGGCCTTCACAGTGGGCTTGCCATGCTTGGCTTTGGTTTTCTGGCTTTGAGCTAAGGGTTAAACGAGAAACAGAGCTAATACTTGCCAGTGCCTCCCCCCTAAAACCTAAACTCGATATAGCTTCAAGGTCATCTAACTTACTAATTTTACTTGTAGCATGACGGCTTAAAGCCAGTGCTAACTCTTCATGAGCAATACCACAGCCATTATCTCGAATTAAGATCCGTTTATGACCGCCTCTTTCAATCTCAATATCAATGTTGTAAGCGCCAGAGTCTAAACTGTTTTCCACCAACTCTTTGACTACAGACGCAGGACGCTCGACAACTTCACCGGCGGCTATCTGATTGGCTAATCTTGCTGGAAGAATTTGAATGGGCAAAGCAGTACCTTGTTTATAATGCGTGAAATTAGTTACGAGGAATAGTCAGCACTTGACCTATACGAACAACACTAGTATTTAAATTATTTGCTTTTTTGATGCTACTCACTCTCACTTTATAGCGCTGTGCTAATAACGATAATGACTCTCCACTGCGTACCTTGTGTGTTCGGTTTTCACTTTTCCATTTAGCCCATAAAGAACTATCTGGAGGTGAGCTCTTAAAATGTTGTTTTATACCATCAAAAATAGATTGAGCTAGCTTTTGTCTATATGCAGACCAATTAAGATTCTTCTCTTCTTTAGGATTCGAAATAAACCCTGTCTCGACTAATACAGAGGGTATATCGGGTGAGGTTAACACAGCTAAACTTGCTGCTTGAGGTTTACTTTTATGAAGTCGCGTCACTTTACCCAAATGGCTAATCACATCACGACTTAAGTCATAGCTGGTTGTTAAGGAGTGATCCATAGACATATCGAGTAATGCTTGTGCTAAATAGCGCTCGTTCGCGGTATCTTGAATAATTTCAGCGGCCCCACCTAGTAACTCCGAATGTCGCTCTGTTCTCTCCATCCAACGTCCTAGTTCTGTATTCGCCCTTTTCATAGACAACACCCACACCGAAGCGCCATTTGGTTGGGGAGTAGTAAATGCATCGGCGTGAATCGACACCAGCAAATCTGCTTTGTGTTTTCTTGCAAGTTGTGGGCGTTTATTAGGAGAAATATAATAATCACCGGTTCTCGTCATGACGGCTTTTAAACCTTTCTCTTTTTTGATTAGAGACTCTAAACGTTTAGCTATTCCCAATGTGACGTTTTTTTCATAACTTCCACCGCGACCTATTGAACCTGGGTCTTCGCCCCCATGACCGGCATCAATTACAATAATAATGTCCCTATCTGTACTAGATTGAGCATCTAATACAACTTTAGGGACAGAAGCAGTAGGGTCGTTTAAATCAATCACTAACCTATCTCCATAAGGAGAGGTTGGAGGTAAAGCAAAAATATTTTTCTCTACATTTTTACTTAGCTCTACGACAACTCTAACAGAGCCACTATTTTTAGCTTTACTGTAGCGTACCTTTTTAACTAATTTGCTTTCGTTAGCCACTTTCGAAAAATCAAAAGTTTTAGGAGTATTCTCAATATCTACCACCAAACGATAGGGGCTCTGCAGTGTAAAATAGGTATATTTCGGAGTATCAGATAAATCGAAGACTAAACGAGTAGTGTTAGGAGAAGGCCAAATTCTTAACCCTTCAATGGTATTTTTAGCAAAGCTTACAGGGCCAAACCCCATCAGCAATATACTGATTAATACGAACTTGACTGTGTTTATCCCGAACTTCTGCATTTTAAATGTCTAATGTAAACGGTTAAGTAACTGCGCCCCGGAGTTCGATTTAGCTTTTGCAAACAATTTACGCCCCTTTGATGTGTATTCAATTCTAATGTGTAAATCTGCTGCTGCCAATAGACCTTCGCCTTTGTCTGGCCATTCAACCAAACAAATACAATCTGGCGAAAAATAATCTCGAATTCCCATGAATTCTAGTTCTTCTGGATCGCTCAAGCGGTATAGATCAAAATGAAACACTCGCCAATCATCTAATTCATATGGTTCAACTAGGGTGTATGTAGGACTTTTAACCTTACCTTTATGACCTAAAGCTTGAATAAACCCACGGCTAAAAGTCGTTTTGCCTGCCCCTAAATCACCCTCAAGGTAAATAGTTAAACCTGTGTCACAGTTTCTAGCCAATTCACCAGCAAAGGTAACGGTCGCCTCTTCATTGATAAGTTCGCGGGTAAGTATTTCACAATTTTCGGTTATTAGGTTTTCAGTGTCGGTCATAAGCTGTTAATTGTAGCCCTTAAAGCAGGTAATAGATCTGAAGCAATCATACCACGTTCTCCATATTCTCTGGCAACCTTATCTGCAGCCTCAGCATGAGCACAAACACCATAAATTGTCGCTTGTTGCGGCGGAATGCCTTGAGCGGAAAACGACCCTATAATCCCCGTTAACAGGTCCCCCATTCCGGCAGTAGCCATACCCGGGTTTCCACCATCACATACCCAAAACATCTGTCTATTGTCTACTTTATGACTATCAGTACAGATAACAGTTCCCGCCCCTTTTAGTAAGCTTGTGGCTTTAAAAGAAAGCGCTAACGTTTGGCAGCTAGCGTAACGGTCAGCTTCAACGTCCTTAATACTCTGGTTCAATAGGCGACAAGCTTCACCAGGGTGCGGGGTTAAAATACAGTGTGGCAGCTCACGAACCACGTTTTTAGTATATTCATCACTCAAAGCCAACAGATTTAAACCATCAGCATCAATAACTAAAGGTTTATGCTGCTGCTCTAGATGCGCTATAACGGCTTGAAATTGTTTGGTAGCCCATGTATCACGGCCTAACCCGGGGCCAATAATAATACTGGTACACCAGTCTAAAGCTTCTTGTAAATCAGAGATTGTTACCATCAACTCTGGCCTTGTAGCACCAATAAGCGCTGCACTTGATTCATGACAAAATACTTTTACAAGCCCAGTACCAGTGCGTAACGCAGCTTCGGCTGATAATCGTATTGCTCCTGGCATACCTACGTTTCCACCAATACATAATAAC
This sequence comes from Paraglaciecola sp., assembly GCF_039943935.1. GTDB lineage: Bacteria > Pseudomonadota > Gammaproteobacteria > Enterobacterales > Alteromonadaceae > Paraglaciecola. The sequence continues at coordinate 87,463 of NZ_JBDUZQ010000001.1, read as the reverse complement.
TTACCAAAGTGGCCTTTATTAGCATGGGGAAGCCGAGGAGTCAGAGGTTGTAAGCGGCTCCAATTAACTGTTTTACCTTGAAGAGTCGCCAATTCGAAAAAAGAAGGACCTATGCCTAAATCATTAAATTTGAGTATTCCACATAGGCTTTTTGCCTTTCCCGTCACCAAGCCAGCCTTTATCGCCACAAAAGTTATTGTTATGTCAGCGTTAATACACACAGGCAAAGGGGTACCCGTGTCAGCATTCATGCCTGAAGGTAAATCGAGACTTAATACAGGAAGGTTCTTATCATTGATGGCTAATATAATATTTTGAAAGCTTTCTTTAACAGGCCCTGCAACACCAGTACCCAGTAATGCATCAACCACTAAATCAACCCCCTCAAACTCCATATCAGCAAAACTGACAAGCTCTCCACCAGCTGCTAACCATTCACTTTTAGCCCGTTGAGCATCTCCACCTAAGACTCGAATGGGGTCTTCACAAGCCACAATAACCTGAGCTCCTTTGCTCAGGGCAAGGCTTGCTACTACATAGCCATCACCGGCATTATTGCCATTACCGGCAATCACTAATATATTTTTTGTATTGGGCCAGTGACTGTCCAAGACATCGAAGGCGGCCTCGCCTGCTCGCTCCATAAGTTGATATAAGCTGCAACCGACAACCATGGCCGCCTCTGATTCAAAGCGCCTAACTTGTTCAGCACATACAATGTTATGTGCTAAACTCGCTGCCGATTTATTGTTTAACAGGTTAGGTAATGTCATCACTTAGCGCTTCAGAATTGTCAACATTGGCTGAAAGTATCAAGGCTTGGGGCAAAGAGCTAGGATTTCAACAAATTGGAATATGCGATGTGGACTTATCTGAACACGAAGGTCGGCTACAGCAATGGCTAGATAAAGGCTTTGCTGGGGAGATGGCTTATATGTCTGACCATGGCATGAAACGAGCCCGACCAGCTGAATTATTACCAGGGACGATTAGAATCATAAGCGTGCGTATGGATTACCTGCCCCCAGATGCTAAATTTGCTCACAATTTAAAAAACAAAGAACAAGCTTATATTAGCCGTTACGCCCTTGGACGTGATTACCACAAACTATTACGGGCTCGCTTAAAAAAGTTAGGAGAAAAGATACGTACAGAGTGTGCTGGCTTAAATTTTCGACCATTTGTTGATTCCGCTCCTGTACTTGAACATGCCATCGCAGAAAAAGCAGGGATAGGTTGGACAGGCAAGCACTCTCTTACCATTAATAAAGAAGCTGGCTCCTGGTTCTTCTTAGGAGAACTATTTGTCGATATCCCATTACCCATAGATCACGCTATTCAAGAAAGCTGTGGAGACTGCACGGCCTGTATCACAATTTGTCCTACCCAAGCGATAGTAGAACCTTATGTTGTAGACGCAAAACGCTGTATTTCATACCTTACCATAGAACAAAAAGGCGCCATCCCAGAAGAATACCGCCCACTTATAGGTAATAGAGTATATGGATGCGACGACTGCCAGCTCATCTGCCCTTGGAACCGCTACGCTAACATCACCGACGAGCATGACTTTCACCCCAGAGCGACCTTACAAGGTAAAGACTTACTGGCGCTTTTCACATGGGATGAAGTGACATTTCTCAAAAACACAGAAGGCTCGGCAATACGCCGAATAGGTTTTGAGCGTTGGCAACGTAATATTGCAGTGGGATTAGGTAATGCGCCCTATTCTGCAGCCATTATTGATAGTTTAAATAAGGCATTAGTGCACGCATCACCTCTGGTAGCAGAACATATTCAATGGGCATTACAACAACAAACAGCAGGCCAACCCCAAACAACTAGTAGGCTCACACAAAGGCTCGTTCGCAGTGTCGAAAAAGGCCTGTCCAGAGACGCCTAACAGCACCTTGATTGGTTATTTACAGATAGTTTTGAGCAAGCTCAAGAGCACAACTATGGGACGCAGACAAATATAGATCTGCTCTTATATCATCTGCAGGATAGCCATATAATCCAAAACGATTACCACGACTGTGGCTAATAATAAGTGCATAACGGGCACTATTTTTAATATCACCACGAAAGGGATCCAAAATAGGTACCTGGTAACGACCACATTTCATCAAGGCAATTCTGCGACCTTGCCTATACACAGCACCATCAAAAACAGGGTTATCAATAGTGGCATATACTGCAAACTTGGGAATTTGCACTGTCACACCTTGCCAAGTCATCTGAACAATTTTTAGCGTTTCGGCAAGTGATGAAATCGACTTAGGTAATTCAAATGTTTTCATTATCCCTCCTAAATGTAGTGTTCCTATTACATAGACAGACTAACTTACAAAAAATGCTCAAAAATTAAGATAATAGTCTTTACAGAGTAAAACATACTCTTCTGAATACCCTCCTAACTCATTGTATATATTGATTTTTTCGGTAACCCTTGAGGTGAATTTTAAGCTAAAAGCCAAAAGTACCCTAGTGACTAACTTTTGGGGTGTAGTGCTAACTTGAAGCTCTTTAATACAAAACAACCCGATACTTTGGGCGCTTTCGATAAAGGTAAGCGCAACATCAAAAGGTAATACACAATAAAAACGGCCATCAATGGCTAGATTCTCTATTACCTGTGCTAACAAGACTTGATGTTCTAACGTTATCGTTTGTCGCGCATGAACTCTAGTATTTTTTGATTGTTTTTTGTTTGCCGCAGCATTAATTGGAAAATACGGTGGGTTACTAATAATTAAATCATAGGAACACGTGCTTGAAAGCGCTTGCAAAGGTCGGCACTCAAACAAAAGCTGCTGATACCAAGGACAATTTCTTGCATTAAGCTTAGCTTGCTCAATAGCTATTGGGTCGATATCAATTCCATAAATACGACAGTTATCTGAGGCTTTTTGGGCCAACATAATAGCCAACAAACCACTACCGGTGCCAATATCAAGAATATTCTCTGAAGTATTTGGCTCAGCCCAACTACCCAACATAATGCTATCGGTCCCCACTTTCATGGCACAATGGGTGTGTTCAATGAAGAACTGTTTAAACTGAAACCCCTTTTTCTTCAATTTAAAAGACCTGCAATCGAATCATTTGTCTTGCCACATCTCTAGCTTGTACAGGTTTATATTTCGCTAATTTGCCCACAAGTAAAGGGGATAAAATACCACTTACAAAAAGACCTATTTTTTCTAGAGGTCGAGATTCTTGACGCTCTCCTAACAACAACGAGGGTCTGACTGCAGAAGCATGTTTTAGTTGAGACATACCTAAAATGGCATTTTCTAATTCACCTTTTACCTTTAAATAAAAATTACCACTGTTGGCGTTCGCCCCTACTGAAGATATCCATACAAAACTCTGGGCTTTTCTAGCAAGTTGCGCCGCTACATGAATATATTCAAAGTCAACTTTACGAAAAGCAGCTTTTGAGCCTGCGCGCTTGAGGGTCGTTCCTAAACAGACATAGGTATGAGAGTTATAAAAATACCCTTGATAATCACCTAAACAATCAAAATCGACTACAATTAGTTGCAACTTATCTGACTTAACTGAGAAAAAGTTATTGGGTAAAGGCTTACGTATTAAACAAATGATAGTTTGATATCTATCATCAACGCAAAGCTGCTGAACTAGGCTTTTACCTACCAATCCAGTGGCTCCAAGAACCAACGCACTTTGTAACATATTCTAAGCCTTTTGAATTTACCAATCAGTTTGAAACCCATACAATGGGACGCTTGATGGGTACAAGATATCAAGAAAAACCTCATTCCATATAAAAATAAAAAAATTAATCAGTTCAAACGCTGGTCTATAAGACAATATTTTACTTCAGGGAAATACGATTTATGAAAAACATCGCGAGCCTTTTAATTTTGGGCTTACTCCCCCATTTTGCAAACGCAACTGACACCTCCAAACAGTTAACTATCGAGCGAATCTTTCAATCCCCAGCCTTACAAGGGACTGCACAGAGAAATTTACAGGTCTCTCCTGACGGTAAACGTGTCACGTTTTTGCAGGGTAAAAAGACAGATTACGAACGGCTTGATTTATGGGAGTACGACATCAGTAGCGGTAAAACTCAGCTATTGTTGGACTCAAATGTCTTGAGTTCAGGGCCTGAGGTATTGTCTGACGAAGAAAAAGGCCGTAGAGAGCGTATGCGTTTAAGTGGCTCTGGAATTGTCAGCTACCAATGGTCGGCAGATGGCAAAGCATTATTATTCCCTCTTGCAGGAGATGCTTATTATTACCGCCTCGATGAAAAAAAGGCTTTGCAACTATTGCAAACACCAGAGTTTGAAACAGACTTAAAACTTTCGCCTAAAGGTAACTATTTATCTTATGTGAGATCTCAAGATTTATTTATCAAGCACATTAAAACTGGCGTAGAAACACGCCTAACCTATGATGGCAAAGGGCCGATTAAAAACGCCATGGCAGAATTCGTAGCTCAAGAAGAAATAGGCAGAAGAACAGGCTATTGGTGGTCACCTGATGAGTCTCAGATTGCTTTTACTCAAATAAATGAAACGCCCGTTGAAGAAATTACGCGAAGTGAAATCTACGCTGATTCAATAAAAATGATCACCCAAAGATATCCTAGTGCAGGTACCAATAATGTGGTCATAAAGCTAGCAACCGTTGATATTAATAATAAGCAAAAGCAATGGATAAACTTAGGCGATGATCCAGATATATACCTAGCAAGAGTGAATTGGATGAAAGACAGCCAAACTCTTACCTATCAAAAACAAAGCCGTGACCAGCAAACTTTAGAGCTTAATGCTTTTAATACCCTAGATCAGAGTGAACGTTCTTTAATAAAAGAAAGCAGCGACACTTGGATCAACCTAAACAAAGATTTACATTTTCTAAATGACCAACAACACTTTATTTGGGCATCAGAAAAAGACGGCTTTAAGCATCTGTATTTATATAAAAATAACGGTGAACTAGTACGCCAATTAACATCAGGTAAATGGATTGTTGATAAAATCGAAAGCATAGATGAAACAAACCAACTCATTTACTTCACTGGCCGAGCAGATACTCCCACCCAGCGCCATCTTTATAAAGTAGGGTTGAATGGCGGTGACATACAAAAAATAACCCAACGAAGTGGTTTCCATGGTATTTCATTTAGTGACGATGCAAGTGTATATGTTGATAGCTTTTCTACTACAAACACTCCGCAGCAAGTTAGCTTACATAAAGCATCAGGTGAACAGTTAACTTGGTTAAGTCAAAACCTAGTAGACAATAATCATCCTCTCAAACCCTATGAAAAAGATTGGATAAAGCCAACTATATCTAGCTTTACTATAGGTGATGGTACTGAATTATTCTATCGCTTATACAAACCTAAAAACGTTCAAGGTAAACACCCTGTTATTGTTTATCAATATGGTGGCCCGGGGGCTCAAGTCGTGACCGATAGTTGGGGCGGTAATCGTGGTCTGCTAATGCAATACTGGGTAAGCAAAGGATACGTGGTCTTTAGCTTAGATAATCGTGGCTCAGAAGGCAGAGGCAAAGCATTTGAAAACCCTATATATAAAAAAATGGGCAGCATTGAATTAGCTGATCAGATAGAGGGGGTTAAGTTTTTACAAGCATTACCCTACGTAGATAAAGATAGAATTGGCGTTTATGGCCATAGCTATGGGGGCTACATGACACTTATGGCAATGTTTAAAGGGGGAGATTATTATGCCGCAGGCGTGGCAGGCGCTCCTGTAACCGACTGGGCACTATACGATACCCATTACACTGAACGTTTTATGGGACATCCAAAAACGGGTGCTGACGCATATCTCGCCTCTTCAGTATTTCCTTATGCTAAAGATTTAAAAGGTGATTTATTGATTTATCATGGTATGGCTGATGACAACGTATTATTCACTCACAGCACCAAACTGTATAAGCATTTACAAGACTTGAGCATACCTTTTGAAAGTATGGATTATCCCGGTAAAAAACACAGTATCCGTGGCAAAAACACCGGCATACATTTATACAAGACCATTACCAACTTCTTCGATAAGCATTTAGAAATGGACTAGTGACAAGAGCCGTTTCGGGGTGCAAGCCCCAAAACGGCTATGTCCAAAGCTTATAGTAAATTAAGCAAACATCTGGGTCGCAAGGGTTTGCTGAATACCCACAACAGAATCTTTTTTCAGTTCTGCCTCAATGGGGTTATCACGCCCTGATATCCATATTTTAAGCTCTGCATCTAAATCAAAGTGCCCTGCTGTTTCTACTTTAAAGTGGGTGATAGCCCGGTAAGGAATCGAATGGTAATCTACTTTACGACCAGTAACGCCTTGTTTATCTATCAAGATTAAACGCTTATTAGTGAACACATACATGTCTCGGATCACTTTAAATACTTGTTGAATATTCTCTGTTTCACCAATAATAGGGGCCAATTCCTCGGCAACTTCTTCGATATTTACTTCTGAGGCATTGCCCATTAGGCCGTCTAACAATCCCATTTAATTCTCCCATTGAATAACTAGATGATTAGCATAAATGTTGATGCGAAAATAGCAACCACAGGCTACTATTCCTCTCGCCTTTTATAATCAGTTGACACATTGCCTTATGCCAAACGTTACATTTACAGACATACAAGCCGCAGAAAAACGGATCAGTCCTTACATCAAGCGCACACCTATTGTTGAATCACAGTTATTAAATACTTGGTTAGGCCATCAAATACTTTTTAAGGTTGAGTGCTTTCAAAAAACAGGTGCATTTAAACTTCGTGGCGCATTGAATATGATGCTTAGAGCCAAAGAAGAGGGCAGGTTAGGTAACCGAGTGGTAGCAAATAGTTCTGGAAACCACGCACAAGCCGTTGCCTATGGTGCAAAAATGCTTGGTATAAAAGCCACAATTTTTAGCCCTGAAAATGTTTCAAAAGTAAAAGCTGCAGCAACCCAATATTATGGAGCAGAACTTAATTTAAGCCCTACTCGTAAAATTGCAGATGAAAGAGTGGCAGTTGCAGCAAAAGAAGAAGGTGTGTTGTACGTACCGCCTTTTAATCACCCGCATATTATGGCTGGCCAAGGAACCGTTGCCCTTGAAGCACTAAAAGAAACCGGAGAAGTTAAAGCCGTTTTTGCGCCAGTAGGTGGAGGGGGGTTAGTGTCTGGTTCTGCCATTAGTGCACGAGGTTTATTTCCAAATATTCAAGTGATTGGTTCAGAACCTTTACTTGCGAATGATGCTGCAGAATCTCTGAGACAGGGCACCATACAGTCACTACCCTCACAACCTAACACCTTAGCAGACGGCGCAGCCACCCTGAAGGTAGGCACTGAAACCTTCGAGCATTTACAAAGCCTCAACGACTTTTACGAAGTCAATGAAACGCAAATCGCATATTGGACCCAATGGCTGCAGCATTTATTAAAAATCCATGTTGAGCCTACCTGTGCCATGAGCATGGAGGCCGTTACCCAATGGCTATCAAAGCAAAGTAGCCCACAAAAAGTACTGGTTGTTTTATCAGGTGGCAATATTGACCAACAAAAAATGCTAAGAATATGGAGCGAAGATCACCTAAAAACATTACCAAGCCTTTAGCAAAGGCTCACTTTAGCCTTCATTAATTATGATCAAGTTTTACAAGACAAGGCTAGCTCATGAGTGTATTAGTCGATAATACAATGGAATTAATAAATCCATATCTACTTAAAGCACCTGACACCGCCCTGTCGGTACAATCAAATATAGCGGTTAAAAAACATTCCAAAAAAAAGAAACATCCAGTGTACATTTTGCCAGTGGAAGAGTGCCTACATTTAATTACTATCGGAAATATATTGCCAAACACTCGCTATCGGTTAGTACTTACCCAATCATTGGCCGTATTCAAACGAATAGAGTAGGATTCTAGAGTAGTCTCTACTCAACATTGTTAGACTCATATTCTGACGAGCCTGAAAATATTGTTCTGTTAATTACCAGTAAAAAAACTTTAAGGTGCTGGAGCATATGCTGCCCATCGAGAAGCAATTCTAGAGGGCTTAGCTTCTAGGAAATAGGCTATTTTTATCTTTATCGACCGAGATATGTTTACGGTTGCACAAAAAGACACTTAGAAAAAACAAGCCCTATAAACTTGGATATTCGATAACAAAAATTACCAAACCTAATATTCGCAAGGCCCTCGACGTAGATTTTAAGTTGCACAAATGTAACAATAATGTATTTCTAAATCTAATAAGTACGGTAACAAACAGGTAGGTATCAGATACTACCTAAAAAGAGGTCTAGTTTTGTCCGATTCTACTACAATAGATGGCAGCGATGATGACGCTGCCATTATTAAGAAATACAAAGTCTTAATCGACAAATTAATCCCTTTGCAGCATGAAAACCGACTTCTTGAAGGGTTGAATAAATTCTCTTCAATGCTTCCCCCTAGGATCAGAACGATAATAAAGGAAGAGGTTATACGTGTTACTTCTTTGACTGATGCGGTAGCAGATAATTCTGAGTTTGCGAAATTTCCCATATTAAAGTTCAAACATTTTGGTATCCCAATGCGGCTCGACAAAGTTGGGCAGAAAATTTTAGCTAAGGAAACCAGTCGCTTCGATGATAGGTACACGGTGGGTGTATTTGAATCAGTGATGAACTCAGAGCATTATCAATCCCACATACGAAAGGAACAGCATCAAAAGATTGTTAAGGCTTTTAAAGTTGAGTCTCAGACGTTTCAGGATATTAACTTTGGTGAAGACCTCGCTATTCGCCCAAATTTCACAGTCTCAAGCCCTAGATTCGAAAATGGTAAGCAGTGCCCTTTAAGTTCATTGTCTCAGCAAGGGATGGCTGTACTGACAAAACGTCAACCTATAATAGAAATAGATTCCGAAGCTCCTAAAATATTTCTATTTACGTTTCCAATCGTCGCAGGTCTGCATGATAAGGCAGTTGACATTAGGTTTGAAATGCAAGAGAGCCATTTCAACAAGGCTCTACTCATAACAGAAACACACTTTAAATTTACAAGTGACACACCAAAGGCAATCATTGAACAATGGACTCACTACGTAAAAAGTGTCGCTAATCATTTTCCTCTTGAGAGAGAATTAGAAATAGAACGGGTTCTACAGAATCTTGAGCGCGACCGTATATTTGCTAATAGCCCTTGGATCCCTGTATTTTTAGCGTCAAGAAAAAGTCAATTGACGCCATTATACGAATTGAGTACCCCAAAAAATATTGAGTACAATAAGTACTTTAGCGTGAGAAATGATCTGCCGACCGGAAAGATATTTCAAAGCTTATTGAAAGAATTATTAAGCCATGAAGAAACATTTTTATTAAGTGGCAATATTAAAGGAAAAAAAGAAGATATAAGTGTAGCTGTCACTCACCGCCAATTAGCAAAAACAGGGTTAATGAAGCAATTCATCGAGCTAGCTACAGAGTCTAACCAGTTACGTGTAGTTCAGCTTAGATTACAAACAATAAAAGAAGAGCACAAAAATATTGCCTTCGATATTCATGATATTACCTTCAGCGACTATCCAGATTTAACGAGTATTAGTCATATACTACTTTGTAAAGATGTGACTGATTGGGTAGGTAACTTAAAAATAAGCCAACCAGAACCGTTTAAACCATTACCAAAGGCAATAATTAAAGAAAAAAATAAATGGCCAACTCAGCTTGTTATGGAGTCGAATGCAGATAGGCGATTAGAACCTCGGTATTCTATGAACTCCCAAGCAAAAATAAAAACAGGGTTGTTTAGTCAAGTTGACGCCACCCTCAATGATATTTCTGCAAACGGATTAAAACTAACGGTGGCAGATGCAGCCACACTAAAGTTGGATAGCTCGGTTAAAATTTCAGTCAAAGAACTGAAACTGCAATCTTATAAATATGAAGTAGCTCATTTCGACAAAGCCACAGGAAGCTTAAGACTTAAACTTCCAAAAGAGTTGGCATCCACTGAAGGAAAAAAACTAAAACGTTTATTTCAAACCAACACTAAATATTTCAAACCAAGAGATTTGAGTATTTTACAGAGCAATATTCATCGTTTTCTTTGGGAACTGGGTATACGTAATCAGACTTGCGCATCAATTTTAATCACCAATAATAGGTTTACTATCGATCGCCTCAAAACCATTTATCACAAAGAAGATTGCAACGATTTGAAGCCCTTTGGTGCTTTGGGTAATGAGGTGCCATTGCATGGTTTTTTTGCTGACAAAAATATCAAAGGCCCAAAATCTAGTCTTTTAGATAAAATGCTAAGAAACAGCCAAAGAGACTCTCATGTCACTCACATTGTAAGAACTAAAGATCAGCGTATTATTTTTGTAGAGCAAGAAGAGTTCTTACATGGAAAAGTAAGAGACCAGATTAGTGAACTTGTTTCAAAACGCTCAGCAGAAGCATTTGTGTCGCATTTAATAGCGATAAAATGTTCAGAGCACAGAACTCCCTTGACAAAGAAGCGACTCGCCGAGATATCTAAAATTGACTTAGACATCTATCAAAAACTTAAAATGATGCAAAAAGGATACACCCATGTACTGTACCTAACCAATGTATCTACTTTTCATAACGTTTTACTTCGCTTTGGGATTTATCCAGAAAAGTAACCTTCACCAAAATAGAAAACACTAATACTCTGCTACTTAGCATCTTGATGTCGATAAACCAGTAAAAATAATTTTAAGCTAGTCTGGCTGAAATTCAGAACAATTAAGTTAAACACCTCTGTAATCTTTATTAGTTTTACTGACAACCAACTTAAATTTCAGCTACTACTTCTATAAATAAAATCACCCAAAGCTCCAAATGATTGATGCGAACAAGCACCAATACCTGACTGAACACGTTAATCATGAATGCATGCTCAACCTCTTATAATAAAAACGCCAATTACTACTTAGTAATATAACTATAAATATTTTCTAAATAATGGCAGTAAGCCTTGGATGAATATTAACCTGCTGCTACAGTGTGCGGGTTAACATTCAAGTCTTAGGATAAGACAGTTTTAAAGCGAGTGTTAATCTAATTAAAAAAATAAGGCCAAAGATTATAAAAACATAATGGCTGAATAAAATTCGAGCAGAGAAGGAAACGAAATGAAGAAACAACTGATTGCATTCAGTTCAGCTAGCTTGATATTTTGCAGTGGTTTTGCACTATCATCGCAAGCTGAAATAAGCTCCGCTAAAAACTTAGCAGAGCAATCCAACAAACTACAAGCAGCGGCTCCCGCCAAATTAGTTACCTCCACAACCCGTTATTCAAACAAAGTATTTACTCGCCAAAAAGGGTTAGTTGGCGAACAAAAATATATCGTTAGATTTAATGAAGAACCCCTCGCGACATATCGAGGAAGTATTGCAGGATTAAAGGCGACAGCTGCAAACATAAAGCGTGTTGCTGGTAAACGTCATGCTGAAAAATTAAACTCACGCAGCACTGAAAGCCAAGCATATCTTACTTTTTTAGCTAAACGTCATGCTAAAATGGAAGAGGAAATGAGTGCCCGCCTTGGCCGCACTTTAGATATTAAAAGGCGTTATAGAGCGGCCTTAAATGGTCTATCTGTCACTATGACGCAAGACGAAGCAGAACGTGTAGCCAGCTTAGCTGGAATCGAACGCATTGAAATTGATCATGAGACTTTCCCTGATACAGACAGTGGCCCGGCATATATTGGAGCTCCTGCCATTTGGGACGGGTCAGCAACTGGTGTTGCTGCTAAAGGTGAGGGCATGGTAATTGGTATCCTAGATAGCGGTATTAATGGTAGCCACCCTTCATTCGCAGCTGTTGGTGGCGATGGTTATGAGCATGTTAACCCTCTTGGTGACGGGGTATTTAAAGGTGAATGTGATTCAACTAGTGCTGATTACAATGCGGCAGTTGAATGTAACAACAAGTTAATTGGTCGTTATTTGTTTATAGATGGCACGCCAACAGAAACTAACTCTGAAGATACAGATGGCCATGGAACTCATACGGCTAGCACAGCAGGTGGTAATTACTTAGATGATGCCCCAATTTTTGATGCTGAAGGCAACCCTACAGGCCTTGAAGTTCCCATTTCTGGTGTTGCTCCGCATGCTAATATAATGGCATTTCAGGTATGTGCTCCTAGCTGTTTTACCAGCGACAGAATTGCTGCCGTAGACCAAATTATCCTAGACGGTGTAGTTGATGTAATTAACCATTCAATAGGTTCTAGCACACCTATCAACTCTAGTCCTTGGGATGATTCAGGACAGTTAATATGGTTAGCTGCAAGGGAAGCTGGCATTACTGTAGCCAACTCGGCAGGTAATAACGGCCCCGAACCATCAACACTTGGTAGTGCAGGCGCGCCATGGATGACGAATGTTGCTGCGCTTACTCACGACCGTGCGATTCAACCAAAGTTTCTTAATGAGTTTTCAGGTGGAGATACAAGTTTCCCTGCAGATTTAGAAGGCGGCTCAGTTTCTGGAGCTTATGGCCCTACTAGCATAGTATATGCTGGTGACTTCAGTAATGGTGATTCAAACCCGGAGCAATGTTTAACACCTTTCCCTGCTGGCACTTGGTCTAATGATGAAATTGTAGTTTGCGACCGTGGTGAAATCGCTCGTACACAGAAATGCATTAACGTTCGCAATGGTGGTGCAGCAGGTTGTGTACTAGCGAATATCGACGGAGGAGCTGAATCAGTTGCGAATGATGCACACGTCATTCCTGCTATTCACATTAACGCAGCTTCTGGTAATGCTTTGAAAGACTGGTTAGCGTCTGGTAGTGAGCATATGGCGACGATTACTGACGGTTTATTACCGTTTGTTACTGACCCTGCTCTCGGTAGTATCATGGCTGACTTTAGTTCGCGCGGACCAAATACTAGCCAAGACTATTTACCTGTCATGGTTGGTGCACCTGGTGTAGATATCTACGCAGCATATGTAAGCGGAATTGAGTATAGCTTTCTTAGTGGTACTTCTATGTCTAGCCCACACGTGGCTGGTGCAAGTACGCTAGTCAAACAAGTACGTCCTGATTGGACTGATGCAGAAGTACAGTCTGCATTAGCAACAACAGCTGGTTCAGCGATAAAAGAAGACGGTGAAACTGATGCGACCCCATTTGATGTGGGTGGCGGTATGATCCGTACTGACCTAGCCGTACAAGCTGGTTTATTATTAGATGAAACAACAGCTAACTTTGAAACAGCTAACCCTGCAATTGGTGGTGATCCTAAAACGTTGAACGTTGCAGGTATGGTTAATCGCTCTTGTTTAATTAGTTGCTCTTGGACTCGTACCGTAGAGGCTACAACTGATGGTTCTTGGACTGTTTCAACAACTGATACTGCGGTTACTGTTAGCCCTGCAAGCTTTAGCTTAGCTGCTGGTGAAACACAAAGCCTAGTAGTTACAGTAGATAGCAGTGAGTTCTCTACAGACGAGTGGGTTCACGAAGCTATAAACTTAATTCCTGCTGGCGATTTGCCTGAGCAACATCTAACAGTTTCATTCAAGCCTTCTACAGGCGAAATACCGGAAGAAGTGTTAGTCGAAGCAACCAGAGATGTAGATTCGTATTTAGTCGCTGGCATTGAGTCGAGTGAAATTACTGATCTACAAATTTCAGTAGGCGGTTTAGTTGCTGCAGACGGTATGGAATTTAGCTTATCTGGAGACAGTAACGTTGATTCACCTTTCGATAATCTGGCTGATGGCGTTGTGTACACCACTCTAACAGTTTCAGATGATGCAACACGCTTAGTTGCGTTTACTACTGATGAAAGTTCAGAGTCACCTGACTTAGACCTATTTGTTGGCTTTGACTCTGACTCTGACGGCATGCCAGATGAATCTGAATTAGTTTGTATTAGTGCCACAGCGACTGCTGCAGAGTCTTGTGACTTTACAGAACTACAAACCGGTACCTACTGGGTAGCGGTACAAAACTATACACCTTCTGAAACTTCACCAGATGCATTTACGCTTTACACAGCTGTTGTTGGTGAAGATAATGATAACCTAACAGTTGATGCACCTTCAGTGGTTCCTGAATTAACGCCATTTGACCTTCGTCTAATTTACGACCTTTCGGGTTCTGAAGAGGGTGACGTTTTCTTTGGTACATTAACATTAGGCGCTGACGCATCAAGCCCAGAAAGTATAGGGGTTGTGCCAGTTACAATTACCCGTGGAGTAGATGACGTAGTATTCACTGCAAGTAGCAATACTGCATCAGTAGGTGATGTTCTTACATTTACAGTTAACCTTGCAACAAACCAAAGCCCAGAAGAAAGAAACTATGCAATTTCTGCAAGTATTCCTGAAGGCTTTAGCTTAGTTGAAGGCTCTGTAACCGGAGGTGGTGTTACCACGAATGATTCTATCGAGTGGAGTATATCTCAAGCGTCTGTCGCTAACGCTCAGCCTTCTTACGATGTTGTTACAAGTTTCGAAGATAGCGCCTGTGCAGTTCCATTTGCAAATAGTGGGGCTTATACAGACTTAGAACAATTCGGTTTGCTACCTGATACTGGTATAACAGGAGACACGATTGCATATTCAGCATTCAGCGGCCAAAACTTCAACTTTTACGGTGAATCATTTGTAGGAGGTTTCAATTTCACAGATGATGGATTCGTATTCTTTAACTCTACGTCAGGCACTTCACCTTGGGTTAATTTATCTATTCCAGATGCTACAGACCCTAATAGTCTAATAGCAATGCTATGGAGAGATATGGTTGTTCCAGAGCCAAGTACTACAGCAGGTTCTGTTGCTGGTGTAACCTTGGCAAGTGCTGGTACGGATTTAACCATTATTGAATATGACAACATGGAGTTATATCCAGGTGGAGCCGGTGACAGCGTTGATTTCCAAATGGCAATCTCTGGTGTAGCTGACGATACAGCTGGTGTCTATGAAATCATGGTTGCTTTTGATAATGTGAATGTTAGTTCAACTGACGGTACTATTGGTGTAGAAGATTCTACAGGCTCTACTGGTACACAATTCGCATTTAATGATGTAGCTATCTCTGATGGTATGGCCGTTTGTTTTGATTTGGTATCGCCTTCCTTTGAGACAGTAGAGTTAACTTATCAACTAGTTGCTGATGCTGATTCATCTGGCCAAACTGTTATTGCTGAACTTTCAAGTACAGTTGATAGCCTCGGTTCAGTTGAAGTTGTAGAAACTGAGGTAGTCGTAGTTGAAGGCGATGCTATAGCTGAATACGAGACTAACTTCTTTGGTCAGACAAGTTATGCTCTAAATGAGCGTATTAGCACCTTAATGACCTTAACAGAGAACGGAGTTCAAACTAACTCACCAGACGTTGAGTTTGAGCTAGTAGCACCAAATGGTGTAGTTCTTGCAAAATTTACTCCACGAGCTATTAATGCAAGAGGCGGGTCTTACTTGTTGGTTATAGCTGGTCCTCGCAGAGTAGGTGTATATACATTAGAAGCTAAGATAGATGGTAACCTGATAGGCTCTAAAAATGTGCTTATCCAGTAAGTAGTTACTAATACAGAGCAAGGGTAACTTTGCTCTTATTATATTTATTTTAAAAATACATAGGCTAGATATTGAAGAGTAATCCTCTTCTTCATCTGGCCTTTTTTATGTCCGCAGATAAAATAACTATTGCAACCTGAAGATTAGTCATTCAAATGTACTTTCAGAAGATAGGACCATCTCAACAATAGCGTATAAACCTGTCTAATGAGACTTAACTCAACTGATTTTTCGATTCAGTCAGGATAAAAAATAGCAATTTAGACTATCAGTATTTAAGGCCTTGCATTCAGTAGCTATATTGACGCCAAACCTTTAAGGTAAACAGTACAATTAACTTTATAGCTATTAAAAACTAGGGCTGGTCGTCTGCCTGTGCACAGAGGCTACAACGGTTTAATACTGCAGCTGAAACGATAATAGAGAGAAGTTTTGAAGTTATGTTTGTCATTATTTCGCATGTGATAATGCTAATACCTATATTTCATAGCAGTAAATTAGACCTTAAAATAACCGTTAAACCTCAATAATTAAAAAGACAAAATTAACCGATAAATTCGAATCTAGATTTGGGTTTACCATTAACCTCTACCGATTCTATAAACATAGATAACGGCCGAACCCATAGTCCGCGCTCACCATACAAAGGCTGATAAACTACTAATTCTGAATCATCTTCAGAATGTTTTGCTACACCAATAACTTCATACTCGTTACCTTTATAATGACGATACTTACCAATTTTTACTGACATAGAAACCTCATTTCCTTCTTTAATCTGTTAAGTAACCTAAAGTTGTTAGCTATATATAACGAATAAACAATGTAAATTTCACTGCTATAAAAGCCTAATCAACAAAAGGCAAAGACAGTTGGTTAGTTTCTTTAGGTTCTGCTAAACCAACATTCAACCCTACTAATCTTATTCCCCGATTATCTTGTCGAGACAAACCTTCTGTTAATAACTCTAAAAAATACCCCTTATCTAAGATGTTGCTTTTGTGCTCAACAGTAGTTTGTTGAAAGTCGCTAAACTTAAGTTTAATACCTTGGCTTTGAATTTGTTTATTAGTTTTTTCTAAACGCTTTTCTAATAACGGGAAAAGGGTATCAATCATTTTAATACAATCAAATTCACTACGGATGTCTTCAGCTAAAGTGCGCTCAACACCTACTGATTTACGCTTTCGCTCAACAGTTAATGCCCTCTCATCACGGCCATGGCTTCTGTCCCAAATTACTTTACCAAACTTTCCAAAGCGCTTTACCAAGTCTTCAAAGGGAAACTTCCTTACGTCAGCACAGGTATATAACCCCATATTATTAAGCTTTTCTAATGTTACTTTACCCACACCGGGCAGTTTCCTTAACGCTAGGTGATACACAAATTCATCAAGTTTCTCTGGGGTTATCACACACAAGCCGTTTGGCTTGTTTTCATCACTTGCTATTTTTGCAACGAATTTACAAGGTGCGACGCCAGCTGAAGCTGTTAGCTGTGTTTCTTCAAATATTGCTCGTCGAATATCCTCAGCAATCAAGGTTGCACTGCCCGAAAAGAGAGTACAGTTAGACACGTCTAAATATGCCTCATCTAATGAAAGGGGTTCAATTTTATCGGTATAGCGATTAAAGATACTTCTAATCTGCTTTGAGATATCGCTATAGATCCGCATTCGGCCTGGAGCTAATACTAGGTTGGGGCATAACTTTAAAGCATGACCAGTAGCCATGGCAGAGCGCACACCATATTGTCGAGCCTGATAATTACAGGTAGAAATTACCCCTCTTCTATCTTTACTACCTCCAATTGCAAGAGGCACGTTTCGATATTCAGGGTTGTCACGCATTTCGACAGCGGCATAGTAACAGTCCATGTCTACATGAATTATTTTTCGCACACCTAAAACCAACCAACTGTATGTAAAAACAGTATTTTGACAGAATATCTTGGTAGTATCTACCATTTAGACTTATATACAATAAACGCCAGACCGGCTGACTTATATTTAGATGACTTGTATTAAAAAATGGCTATAAGTAGCCATTTATAAAATTTGGTCTTTCTTCCACTCATTTAGTTTCGCTTCTCTGGCTTGTTCTTTTTCCATACGCATCTTTTTACGGTCGCAAGGCTCGGGACAATCACACGCTTTATCAATACCTAACGCACCTAAGCCTCCGCAACTCCCTGAAATGGACTTTTGTTGAAAGATATACCCTACAGACATTGCCACAGCAACGACAATAAAAAAGACGAAGGCTAGAATAAAGGTACTCATAATGAATCTCCGGTTAAATGAAAAAAGTTTTAGTGAATAGTGACAAGTTCATCAAACTTCGAACTAGTATACTCTTTAAAGCCGTTTTCTTCTTTAGTTATCAATAGAACGGCTAAGTCATGCTTTTCTGCCAATATTAATGCTTGTTCTTTACCCATTACATTCAAAGCTGTAGCGAGGCCATCTGCAGTCATAGAAGACGGATGCACAACAGTGACCGACACTAAATTGTGAGTGATAGGTTTACCTGTGTTTGGGTTGATTAAATGAGAATAGCGTACGCCGTCATTTTCATAATAAATACGGTAATCCCCAGAAGTGGCTACAGCGTTATCTCCCACACTAATGATTCGTTCGATTGCACGTTCGTTGGTTAACGGTTTTTCAATAGCCACGCGCCAGTCTTCACCATTTGATTTTTTACCAGATAGACGCATCTCACCGCCCACCTCAACAAGATAATCAACAATATTATGGGACTCTAAAATTTCTGCTAGCCTATCAACTCCATACCCTTTGGCAATAGTCGAGAGATCAACATAAAGTTCTGGGTGTGTTTTCTCAGCAGCCTCTTCAGATAAAATAAGTTTATCTAGGCCGATTTTTTGCTGTGCGGCCAGAATGTCAGTTGCAGTAGGAATTTTTTCAGGCCTAGCTTCGGGGCCAAACCCCCATAGGTTGACCAACGGCCCAACGGTGACGTCTAAAACACCACTACTTAAGTCGCCAAGTCGCTTAGCTTCATTCATAACCAACAAAGTTTGTGCTGATAAATGAAAAGGTTCACTACTACGCCACTGATTAAACCTACTTAATTCAGAGTCCTGAATATATGTAGACATAAGCTCATTGATTTTAACTAGTTCGTCATCAACCTTTGCTTGTAATAATCCTGGTGTTATTTGTTCAGAAACAGCATATTTAATATTGTATGTCGTTCCCATAGTAGGGCCAGAAAAGTGAATCTCACTTTTTTGTTGGCTACACCCCATAAGAGTAATAAAACATACAACCAACAGCCAAAAATAACTAATCTTACTTTTATGTAAACTCACGACAACATTCCAAATTAACGCATAAGAAAAGGGGCGCTAGGCCCCTTTAAAGTTTTTACAAAACGAATTTTTTATACTATCCGCCAAAGTCATCTAGCATGATGTTTTCGTCTTCTACACCCAGCTCTTTCAGCATGTTAATAACAGCTGCGTTCATCATAGGAGGACCACACATGTAGAACTCACAATCTTCCGGAGCGGGGTGATTTTTAAGGTAATTTTCTAACAATACGTTATGGATAAACCCTGTATCACCTTCCCAATTATCTTCTGGCTGAGGATCAGATAGCGCTACATGCCACGTAAAGTTGTCATTCTCCTTTTGAAGCATGTCAAAATCTTCAACATAGAACATTTCACGTAAAGAACGAGCACCATACCAGAAAGTCATTTTACGCTTTGACTTTATACGACGTAATTGGTCGAAGATATGTGAACGCATTGGCGCCATACCTGCACCACCACCGACAAATACCATCTCTGCATCAGTTTCTTTCGCAAAGAACTCACCGAAAGGACCTGAGATTGTCGCTTTATCTCCTTCTTTAAGACTCCAAATATAAGAAGACATCTTACCCGCAGGCAGTGTTAGGTTTCTTGGAGGAGGTGTAGCGATACGTACATTCAACATGATTATCCCTTCTTCTTCAGGATAATTCGCCATTGAGTAAGCACGTATAGTTTCGTCATCTACCTTTGACTCAACATCAAAGAATCCGAAATGGTTCCAGTCGCCTTTGTACTCTTCTGGAACATCAAAGTCTTTATATTTAACATGGTGAGCTGGCGCTTCAATTTGAATATAACCTCCAGCTTTAAATGGAACACTTTCACCGTTAGGAATTTGAAGCTTTAATTCTTTAATAAAAGTAGCTTTGTTATCGTTAGAAATAACTTCACAATCCCACTTTTTAACGCCAAAGATTTCTTCTTCTAACTCTATATTCATATCTTGCTTGATAGAGACCTGACATGATAAACGACAGCCATGCTTAGCTTCTTTCTTGCTGATATGGTCAAGTTCAGTAGGAAGGATTTCTCCACCCCCTTCTTTGATATCAACACGACATTGGCCGCAAGAGCCACCGCCACCACAAGCAGAAGAAACAAAAATTCCTGCATTGGATAATGCACCCAAAAGTTTGTCACCAGGTTGAGCTGTAATAGATTCTTGAGCCCCACCATTAATAGTGATAGTGACTTCACCTTCCGGTACCAATTTAGATTTCGCAAACATGATGATAAACACTAGCGCCAATACAATAGCGATAAACATGCCTACACCAAGATAAATTTCATTTGAATTCATAATAATTCCTCAGTGGGCCGGTTACAGTGCAATACCGGTAAATGATTGAAAACCAAGAGCCATAAGCCCAGCGATCATAAATACAGATCCTAAACCACGTACACCTTCGGGCATATCAGCATATTTCAGTTTTTCACGTACAGCAGCAAGTAACGTAATCGCTATAGCCCAACCAAAACCACTACCAATACCGTATACAACACTTTCACTTAGGTTGTATTCCCGTTGTATCGCAAACGCCACACCACCAAATATTGCACAGTTAACTGTAATTAATGGTAAGAAAATACCAAGTGCGTTATACAGTGCAGGGAAGAACTTATCCAAACTCATTTCTAAGATTTGTACTAAAGCAGCAATTACACCTATAAAGGTCAAAAAGCTTAAAAAGCTTAAGTCGGCATTTGGAAAGCCAGCCCAACCAAGAGCTCCAGGGGCAAGAATGTTTGTAAATATAATTTGGTTAACAGGTACTGAAATACCTAAAACAACGATTACAGCAACCCCTAGCCCCATAGCTGTTTTTACTTTCTTAGACACCGCTAAAAAGGTACACATCCCTAGAAATAAAGATAGAGCCATGTTTTCAATGAAAACAGATTTTATAAAAATACTAAGATAATGTTCCATAAATTACTCCTTCGGCTCCACTTGTTCTGGGCGGATTGTACGAATTGCCCAGATTAAGCCACCAATCAAAAAGAACGAGCTAAATGGTAAAATCAATAAACCATTACCTTGATACCAACCGCCATTTTGAATTAAAGGCAATATTTCAAAACCTAATATAGTTCCAAAGCCAAACAACTCTTTAATAGTACCGATAACAATCAACACCATAGAATAGCCAAGACCGTTACCAATTCCGTCAAGGAATGACATCATAGGAGGGCTTTTCATAGCGTAAGCTTCAGCCCTACCCATAACTATACAGTTAGTAATGATCAAGCCCACGAATACTGAGAGTTGCTTTGAAATCTCATAGGAATAAGCTTTCAACACTTGGTCTACCACTATTACCAAAGAAGCAATGATGGTCATCTGAATAATTATTCGAACACTTGATGGTATTTGTGTTCGTATCATAGATATAAATAAACTAGAGAATGCCGTTACAGTGGTTAATGCTAACGACATAACCAATGCAGTTTCTAATTTAGTAGTAATTGCCAATGCCGAGCATACACCCAGTACTTGCAACGCTATTGGGTTATTGTCCAGAATGGGTCCAAACAATACCTTTTTCATTTCTTTTACTTCAGCCATTGTATAAACCCCTTATGATTTCCAAGTCTGGTTTTTAAGGTATGGCCCATAGCCATTTTTACCTACCCAATAAGTAAGGGTATTTTGAACACCATTACTGGTAAGTGTTGCACCAGAAAGTGCATCTACTGCAAACTCATTGTTTGCATTCTCACCTTTCTTAACTTGAATGGCGACATCACCGTTTTTAAACAGTTTTTTACCATTCCACTTTGCTTTCCAGCTAGGGTTTTGAACTTCTCCACCTAATCCAGGAGTTTCTTTTTGTTGGTAATAAACAAGTTCACGTACCGTATTACCGTCAGCATCAACAGCTAAAAGGCCATACATTAAGTCCCATAAACCACTGCCATGAACAGGTAAAATAATACGAGTAATATCACCAGCATCATCTTTGATTAAGTAGACACTAGCTACGCTAGCACGTTGTTGAAAACCAACATTACTGCCTTCAACTTTTACAGAGTACTCGGGCTCTTTCGCGGCTTTATACATGTCGTAACCATCTTCAGGCTTTTCGACATATGCACCAGACTCTAAATCTACAAAGCGCTCTTCCACATACTTTTCAAACGTACCAGCTATATCACCGGCAGCTTTTTCAGTTAAACCTGCAGCTTCGATAATATTCGATTGCTTATCAATAGCAGCGTTAGTTTGTTGTAATGAACGTAAGCCTACGGCTGCGCTAGATACAATGATGGAACACACCAAACAAACAGCAACCACAACACCTACGGTTTTACCTAGAGTTTCTTTCTTAGCTGACACGAGCGATCCTCCGTTTTATATTACTTTGGGCAACAAAATAATCAAACAAAGGTGCCCACAAGTTAGCAAACAAGATCGCTAACATCATACCTTCTGGGAATGCCGGGTTAATAACTCGAACCATGACACACATGAGACCAATTAAGATGCCATACGCCCACTTACCTTTATTCGTAAAGGACGCCGATACTGGGTCCGTTGCCATAAAGAACATACCAAAAGCAAAACCACCAGTAACTAAATGCCAATACCAAGGCATAGCAAACATAGGATTAGTGTCACTACCAACTAGATTCAATAGAGTACTAAAGATTGCACAACCAGCTAATACACCCAGCACAATCCGCCAAGATGCTATTCGCATATAAATAATAAACAAACCACCAATCATTAATGCCAGTGTAGAGACTTCACCAACAGAACCTTGTAAATTCCCGAAGAAAGCATCCCACCAATCTGCATTTAAGCTCCAATCAGTAATACTGCCAGATGCAGCTTGACTTAGAGCTGTAGCTCCGGAATAACCGTCAGCAGCAACCCAAATTGCATCACCAGAAATCTGAGCAGGGTAAGCAAAATACAAGAAAGCACGGCCAGATAAAGCAGGGTTTAAGAAGTTACGACCGGTTCCACCGAATATTTCTTTAGCGATAACCACACCGAAGGTAATACCTAAAGCGGCTTGCCATAAAGGAATAGTAGCCGGTAAAGTCAGTGCGAATAAAACAGAAGTTACAAAGAAACCTTCATTTATTTCATGTTTTCTGACTGAAGCAAATAACACTTCCCAGAAACCACCAACAGCAAACACAGTTGCGTAGATAGGTACAAAGAAACACGCACCATACAACATTAAGCCAAACCATCCAGTAGTGGCACTTAACTCACCGCCCAGCATTTGGAACAAGCCAGCTTGCCAAAATGCAGTGGCAGTATCAGCCCAAACAGCACCATCAATGATAGCTAACTGCGCTTGTTGACCAACATTAAACATACCGTAAAACATGGCTGGAAATGTCGCCATCCACACCATTATCATAATACGCTTTAAATCGACGCTATCTTTTACGTGCGTAGTCGATTTTGTCACCGAGCCTGGTGTGTAAAAAATGGTTGCTGCAGCTTCGTAAAGCGCATACCACTTTTCGTATTTTCCACCTGGTTCAAAATCAGGTTCAATTTTTTCTAAATATGCCTTTAAACCCATGATTAACCCTCTTTCTCAATCTGGTCTAGACATTCACGCAAGATTGGACCGTAATTATATTTGCCAGGGCAAACATAAGTACATAATGCCAAATCTTCTTCGTCTAGCTCCAAGCAACCTAAACTTTGCGCACCGTCTGTATCACCTGAAATTAAATCTCTAAGTAACAGGGTAGGCAAAATATCTAAAGGCATAATACGTTCATAGTTTCCAATTGGAACCATTGAACGGTCTGAGCCATTAGTAGTGGTTGTCATGTTAAATAATTTTTTCGGACTTAAATGCCCTAAATAAGCGCGAGTTACTGAGTGTTGATTAACACCAGGTTTAATCCAGCCCAAGAACTCTTTCTCTCGCCCTTCAAGTAACACCGAAACTTGATTATGAAAACGACCTAAAAACCCATGTGGACCGGATGCATTCGTTCCGTGTAAAACAGACCCTGACAACGTTCGCATTTCGCCATCACTAGTTTCACCAGATGTGAGCTCTGCTATATCAGCGCCACAAATAGTACGAACTAAACGAGGGTTTTTTACGTCTGGTCCAGCTAATGAAATAACCTTACGATTATCTAATTCACCAGTAGTAAACAAAGCACCAATAGCAAGAACGTCTTGATAACCAACGTGCCAAATCATTTTATTTTGCCCGGCGCCATCAAGGTGGTGGATGTGGGTTCCCACCAAGCCTGCAGGATGACATCCAGCAAATTCGTTAACGTCTACCTTAGCACTGCCCGTGTCAATATCTGCACCCGGTGCTTTATTGATGTAAATTTTGCCATCTGTTAAGCGACTCAATATAAGCAAACCATTTTCAAAATCTTTGCTTCGCTCAGCAATCACAATTTGTGGATCAGCTGCTAATGGATTGGTATCCATTACACTTACAAAGATTGAGTTTGGTTTTGAATCAATGGCAGGCGCTTTGCTGAATGGTCTGGTGCGAATTGCAGTCCACATACCTGAGTTGACTAGGTTCTCCTGTACCTTAGCTGCATCAAGCGAGGCAAGTTCAGTACTGCTATATTTAGCAAACACTTCGCTTTCATCACCTTCTAGCTGAACAACAACCGACTGCAAAACACGTTTTGCACCACGGTTAACTTCAACTACAGTACCAGAAGCAGGAGCGGTAAATTTAACGCCCGGATTCTTTTTGTCTTCAAAAAGAATTTGGCCTTTTTTTACTTTATCACCTTGCTGAACATGCATAGTCGGTCGCATGCCATTATATTCTTCGCCCAAAATAGCAACTCTAGTAACAGAGTTTCCATCATGGATTTCTTGTTTTGGCGCTCCCTGGATAGGAAGATCTAACCCTTTCGTGATTTTTATCATACGCAATAGCACTACTCTAAATTAATACACAACACCATTAGGCTCTTTGGCACGTCCTAGTTTAGGCAAAACCTATAAAAACCTAATGGTGATGAGTATTAGTTGTTATTAAAATTATTCCGCTGCAACTTCATGCGGTTTAGAATGATACACCTACCAATTATCTAAATTTAGCCGCTACAATCTTAAATCGAAACCCTAAAAGTGCAGGCAACAAACAATTGAGTTAGGAATTTTAGCATTAACCGAACCGATTCTTCCATGCAAATTGTTGTATAACCGTAATTTTTATAATGTTTTTCTTAAATATACCTTAAAAATTACAAATTTCGTTTTATTAGATAACAAAAAACCGTCACTTGACGGTTTAATTAATAACTAAGTAAAACTATAGCTTACCAATCAGCTAAAGTCTCAACGTCCGCTTCATAATCAACACCTGAAACATCAAATCCAAACAACTTTAAGAATTCATGATGATAGCCAGTATAATCACTTAACTCATGAAAATTATCTTGAGTAACTTGGTCCCATAAAGTCTTAATTTTAGCTTGGGTAGCATCATTTGTTTCTTTACCATTCATATACAAACGGCCCATTTCGTCAACTTCAGGGGTTGCCTGAGTCAACTTATCAGTAAACAAATCGTATATTTGCTCAATGCAACCTTGATGAGTACCTTCTTCTTTCATTACTTTGTATATGAGTGAAATATACAAAGGCATTACGGGAATAGCAGAGCTTGCTTGAGTAACGAGGGCTTTCAATGAAGATACGTAGGCTTGAACGTTCTTATTCGCTTTAGTTTTTATGATTTCAGCTGCAGCTCTGTCTAAATCTTCTTTAGCTTTGCCTATTGTAGCTTGACCATATATTGGCCATGTTAATTCTTTACCTACATAAGTATAAGCTGTAGTTTTGCAGCCTTCAGCTAATAAGTCAGCCTGCTCTAATGCTTCTAACCATAATTCCCAGTCTTCACCACCCATAACTTTAATAGTATGGTCAATTTCTTCTTGGCTTGCAGGTTCAAGACTAATGTCATGTACTTTATCTTTATCTGTATCATAGGTTTTAGTTGTGTAAGCCCCACCGACAGGCTTTAAAGTCGACTTAAATGTTTCACCTGTTTTAGGATCCGTTCTACGAGGGGATGCAAGGCTATAGATGACTAAATCTACTTTACCCATCTCTGCTTTTAAGGTTTCAATAGTTTGTTGTTTTAGCTCATCAGAAAACGCATCACCATTTAGTGTTTTTGCATATAAACCAG
Source organism: Paraglaciecola sp. (assembly GCF_039943935.1). Taxonomy (GTDB): domain Bacteria; phylum Pseudomonadota; class Gammaproteobacteria; order Enterobacterales; family Alteromonadaceae; genus Paraglaciecola. The sequence continues at coordinate 61,394 of NZ_JBDUZQ010000001.1, read as the reverse complement.
CAGCTGCGGCTTTAGCATGAAACCCAGCAGTGTTATACCAACCTGCGGTGCCCGTTTTACGTTCTGTGGGGGGCTTTTCGAAACACACCCCTAAAGTCTTAGCTCCGCCGCCAAAAGCAGATACAATTCTTGACGCTAACCCGTACCCGGTAGAACAACCTATTACTAACACGTTTTTAGGTGCATTTTGCAGCTTACCTTGAGACGTAACATAATCAATTTGCTGTTGAACGTTGGCAGCACACCCTACTGGGTGAGCATTTGTACAAATAAAGCCACGGATCTTCGGCTTAACAATCATAAAAATATCCTATTCAAAAATGTGAGCGCATTGTATAGACAATACCAGCTAAAACACATCTGAACAGCTGACGTGTTTATATACGTGTCTGCCGTTAACCTGTTTTTTGTGTCAACACTAACCATAGAGCATGAACAACGCCAGGTATGCCACCTAACAAAGTTAACACAATATTGATAAAGAAATGTGCAGATAAACCAACTTGTAAAAACGCACCAATTGGAGGTAGGAATATAGCTAAAATAAGATTAATTGGGTTAACTTTTTGCATAATATTGTCCTGTAAATTTAGTTACGAATATCCGAACGATTTTTGTAATACTCATACTCAGATACTTTATGATAGTCCATTGCCTTCAATTGAAAGCTTGAATAAGAATCATATACTTTTTTAAATGTAGGATCTGAAGATGCATGCTCGTGCATCACTTCCAAAGAAGCTTGTTTTAACGCTGCCATTACGTCCTCTGGTAAAGGGCGCATATCTACTTTGTGTTTTTTATTTAAAGTTTGCATAGCGTCATTATTACGGGCTGTATATTCATCAAGCATATCTTGGTTAACGGCCTTCGTTGCAACTTCTAGAATAGCCTGCAAGTCTTCAGGTAAAGCATTGAAAGCTTCTTCATTAACAATAAATTCAAGCGCAGATCCTGGCTCATGCCAGCCCGAATAGTAATAAAAATCGGCAGCCTTATATAAACCAAATGCTAAGTCATTATATGGTCCAACCCATTCAGTTGCATCAATTGCCCCCGACTGCAATGATGTAAAAATTTCGCCACCAGTCAAGGCAACGGGCACACCACCTAACTTTTTCAAGACTTCTCCACCTAAGCCAGGCATACGCATTTTCAACCCTTTAACATCTTCAATGTTATTGATCTCTTTTTTGAACCACCCAGCCAGCTGCACACCTGTATTTCCACCCGCAAATGGTATTAATCCAAAAGGCTTATAAACTTCACGCCACAGCTCTATCCCCCCACCATAATGAAACCAACTGTTAGTTTCTTGGGCGTTCATACCAAAGGGAATGCTAGTAAATATTTGTGATGCGGCTGATTTGCCTTTCCAATAATAGGCTGCAGAATGCCCCATTTGAACAGTACCTTGAGACACGGCATCAAATACTTCAAACCCAGGTACTAACTCACCAGCACCATAAACTTTAACGGTAAGCCTTCCTCCGGACATTTGCTCAACATATGTTGCAAATGTTTCAGGAGCACGCCCTAGTCCTGGAAAATTTTTAGGCCAAGATGTGACCATTTTCCATTTGAAATTTTTTTGTGGCTCTAATGACGCGGTATTCGAAGACTTTTCAGCCCCACAAGCTACTAACAAACAACTAAATAGTAATGAGGTGGCGGTTAAATTAACTTTAAAGCGTTTAACTATTTTCAACATAATATATCAACCATAAATGAGATTGGGTAACCAAGTAATTAAGTCGGGCCAAATTGCCATTGCAATTAGCAGCATAACTTGCATTAAAATAAAGGGCAGTACGCCTTTATAGATATCAGCAGTATTTACTGTGGAAGGGGCAACTCCCCGCAGATAAAACAAAGCAAATCCAAAAGGGGGGGTTAAAAATGAAGTTTGCAAATTCACAGCTATCATTATTCCTAGCCATATAGGGTCAATCCCCATAGCTAGTAATACAGGGGCTACAAGCGGCACGACTACAAAAGTGATTTCAATGAAATCTAAAATAAAGCCAAGTACAAAAATTACCACCATTACCAATAACACAGCAGCAAAAACGCCCCCTGGTAATTGACTAAATAATTGTTCAATTAATTCTTCGCCGCCATAACCGCGAAATACTAACGAAAATATCGACGCGCCTATCAAAATCAGAAACACCATAGCAGTGACTTTACTAGTGCTTAGCATCACATCTTTCAGTTTTGCAAAACTAAGTTGCTTTTGCAGTAGAGCTAATATCAATGCTCCTGTTGCACCAACACCAGCGGCTTCTGTCGGCGTTGCAAAACCACCTAGGATAGCTCCAAGTACCAGCATAATTAACACTAAAGGTGGAAGTAACGCACTTAATAGAGCAACCAAAGAAACAGCGTGCTTCTTTGGGGCTACATTTGGGACTTGATGAGGTTGAAGCCAAGTTACGGCAATCACGTAAAGTAAATACAAAGAAACCAAAATCAGCCCAGGAACAATTGCCCCTACAAATAAGTCTCCAACTGATACAGATTCAGGCGAAAATATTCCCATATTGAGCTGTGCTCTCTGATAGGCACTAGATAACACGTCACCCAATAGCACAAGGGCAATTGAAGGTGGAATGATTTGTCCTAGCGTCCCCGTTGCACAAATACTCCCCGTTGCAAAACTTGGGGCATACCCTTGCTTAAGCATAGTTGGTAAGGACAACAAGCCCATCGTCACAACCGTTGCTCCAACTATACCAGTACTAGCAGCAAGCAATGCTCCCACTAAAATGACAGAAATGGCCAACCCACCTCGGTACTGACCAAACAACTGGGTCATCGCATTGAGTAAGTTTTCAGCAACTTTTGATTTTTCTAACATAACCCCCATAAACACAAACAAAGGAACAGCAATAAGTGTTTGGTTAGTCATGACGCCATATAAACGGCTTGGAAGTGCATTTAAATATGCTTGTTCAAAATGCCCAGTTAATAACCCAAATCCCGCAAATAACAATGCAGTACCTGCTAAAGAGTAAGCAACAGGATAACCGAGCAACAATACAGCACAAACCACAACAAACATTAAAATAGAAATATATTCCATCACGCACAGTCCTTAGTGAACGCATTGGAAGGTAAGTGAATTAACTTAAGGGTATTGCGAATTAGCTCAGCAAGGCCTTGTAAGTTCATACTTGCTGCAAAAATTAAGATAAATGTTTTTAGTAAAAATACTAATGGTAAGCCACCAGCTTCAGGTGATGATTCCAACAAGATCCAAGACCTTTGCACATAATCGAAACTCATAACAAAAATAAATCCATTAACTGGCATCAGAAGCAATAAAGCCCCTCCTATATCAACATAGAGTCGTTTTTTTTCACTCATTTTACGATAAAAAATGTCAACTCGAACATGCTCATTTACCTTCAATGTATGAGCTGCACCCAACAAAAACACCATGGCATGCAGGTACATCACTGACTCTTGCATGGCAATCCAACCTAAATCGAAACCATATCTAAGTACGACGATAACAAAGGTAAGCAACACCATAAATAAGGTCAACCAACTCACAAGCTGGCATAACCTGTAATGAACTCCATCAATAAATTGCTGGCAACCTAGTGCATATTTTTCAAACATTAACAAAAACTACCCTATTTACCTGAACCGCCCATACAATTAGGGGATTGAGGAAACTCCCCAAACGACTTTTCCCATTCATCGGCAGTATAAGTGTGTAACGCTAGAGCGTGAATATCATTCGCCAACTGCTCTTTTAATACCCCATTAACGGCACGATGCCTTTTTATCAAGCGTTCACCGTCAAACTTGGCAGACACCATAACGACCTTAAAGTGACTTTCAGAACCTTTGGGCACATTGTGCATATAGCTCTCGTTTATAACTTCAAGATGTTGAGGGCTAAAATGCTCAGCTATTTTTGTTTCTATTAACGTTTGAATATTCATTGGATTTCCAATATTGATTAAACTAACCAATTGATTAACATTATTTACCTAAACGTCTAATAATACCCTATGCAACATAGAATTTGTTAAAGAAAACAGAACCATATATAACTATTTACAAGCTATATCCTACAAACATCTAAATTTGCCTCACCTACCAGCAGCCCAACCATTCTCAGCGTGTTATTATGTTACTCATCAAACAATAACCTCTCATACCTTGTTTTTAGGTACACAACTAAAAAATGAATACACGCTTAGCCCTATTAAATAAAAATATACAGTTAGTTCGTTATCCAGAAACGTTACAGCACCCAAGTTGGCAAGCATGGGATGCCGCCGACGAGTACCTAATTGAACATGTTGAACAACACTTAGATGGCGCAAAAGGCAAATCAGTTAGGATTGTAAATGATGACTTTGGTGCACTAACTTGTTGGTTTGCTAGCACTAAGCCAACATGGGTCAGTGACTCCTATGTAGCCAAACAAGCGTGTTTGCTAAACCTAAGTAAAAACAAGCTAGACACAACACACATTGTATTTAATGATTCTGTAAGCCCTGTTTCAGAAAAAATTGATGTCGTACTACTTAAAATACCCAAAACAAATGCCTTGTTAGAGCAACAGCTTATCGATTTACAGCCAAGTGTTGATTCCTCTACAAAGGTTATCGCTGCCGGCAAAGCCGCATTAATTCCTAAATCTATGCTGGCATTATTTGAGAAACACCTCGGCCCTACAACAACATCACTGGCTAAAAAGAAAGCGCGTTTAGTATTCTGTGAACCTACAGCTGATAAAGCTAACCCTAGCCCTTATCCAACCATTTGGTATACAGAAAAACCACGATTTGAAATCTGCAACCTAGCTAATGTATTTGCAAGGCAACAATTAGATATTGGTGCCCGCTTTATGTTAGAGCATTTCAAAAAGTTACCCAGTTTTAACAACAAAACCATTGTGGATTTAGGTTGTGGAAACGGTGTATTAGGTTTACATGTGCTCAATGATAGCAACCCTAAAAAAGTTATCTTTGTAGATGAATCTTATATGGCTGTTGCGTCAGCCAAACTTAATATTGAAAAAAACATCCCAGACAAACTTCACCTATGTGAGTTTAGAGTTGATAACTGCCTAGAAGGCTTCAGACAAGAGCCTAACAACAACCAAGTCGATTTAGTGCTCTGTAACCCCCCTTTTCATCAACAAAACACCATTACCGATCACATTGCTTGGCAAATGTTTACTGATGCGAAAGCAACTTTGAACAAAGGTGGGCAGTTGTGTGTTGTAGGTAACCGACATTTAGATTACCCCAAAAAACTAAAAAGACTGTTTGGGAACACGTCTGTGGTTGCAACCGGCAAAAAATTCAGTATTTTATCTACTACTAAATGATCATCGTATTTAAAGGTCAACTTTCCATGCTTAAAGTATTACTTATTCTATTTTCGCTTATTCTGACTACAGCCAGCCTTGCTAAGTCCAAACTAGACGGCTCTCATATTCAACCCGATAACTTTTATCCTAGAGTCAAAATGGAAACCACAATGGGAGATATTATTGTTGAATTAAACCGCTCAAGAGCACCCATTACGGTTAATAATTTTTTGCGTTACGTTGAAAAGCGTAGCTACGAAGACACTATGTTTCATAGAGTGATAGCAGGTTTTGTGGTTCAAGGCGGAGCCTATGATGTTGATTTTGTTGAAAAGCCATCATTTGGAAGAATTATTAACGAATCAGGTAATGGCCTTAAAAACGATATGTACACCATTACTATGGCTAGAGAGAATGATCCCCATACAGCGAATCGACAATTCTTTTTCAACATGGCTGACAACGAGAGTTTAGATCCTGGCAGAGGTTGGGGCTATGCTGTTTTTGGCAGTGTGATGGAAGGTTATGAGGTACTAGATAAAATCGTAGCAATAGCAACAGACTTCGATCCTAAATATGGCTGGGCAGATGTGCCTGTTGAACCAGTGATACTTAAAAAAGTTATCATTTTACCTCCTGTGTAATTCAAACAACACCAGATGCTTTAGTGGTATATTCCCTACAAATAAAATAAGCACTCTTAAGGGGTAAAATCACAAATAAACTATTAACTTCAAACATTTACATCGACAAAGCTTATAGATAATATCGATTGAGACTTTATAAGTTATTAAAACACGAACTACAAGTAACAATAAATTGCAGGCACAGCAGTTTCTCACTAAGGCTAAACAAGGATTTTAATATGCGTAAATATATTAGCAGTATCACATTTATACTCATTGCACTTGGACTAAACGGGTGTGCAGGCTTAGGCAAGATGAAAGTTGTGCAGTTCGAAAAAGAAATAGCTTCAGACATGGCTATGGTAAATATTGTCAGAAGAGCTGTATTCATGGGAGATGGAGCAAAAGTAGAAGCATGGGACGGAGAACAGTTCATCGGAACCTTAGAGGCAGGAAAGTTACTTCAATATAAAGCAACGCCTGGCGTCCATACCTTTATGGTATCTGTACAAGGGTCATGGGCTGTTGCCAAAGGGGAGCTAAAGCCGGGTAAACAGTATTACTTAAAATTCAACATGTCTGGGTGGGGCCCCATTATGTTAGGCGTAGCTACCTCTGATGACCCTAGAATAACAGAATGGAATACCATGACGACGGTAGCAATAGACCAATCATCACAAAAACCCGTTCCAGATAAATACCTCAAAAAAGCACAAAAGGTTCTCAAAAGAGTTGCCGATGGCGAAGCCAATGTGACACCAATTACAGATTCGAATGCCTTGTAACCTATAAGGGAACAGCCATTACTTTACAGCGACTACAGCGACGTCTCATTCTAAATTCACTAGGCGTATTCTAAGTGGTCATTTACTTAATGAATTTGATATAAAAAATCTACACTGCGCTGGCCTAAAATTCTTTAAGCCAGCTTGTTCGAACATTCACCAGAAAATGACGTTACATTAGACAACTTACTTACATCTAAGAGATGTGATAACTCACCTAAATGCAATAAATTTTATCTAGTTCACTCCCCAGAGCACTGCTTAAACTGGCTTCATTCACTCTTCGGCATCTATTAAAAAATGCGATATATTCATCACCATACATCTCATAAATATTTAATGTATTTTTCATCCTCCCCTCTGCCTTGCCGAAACGTGCATACGCCCAATACAGCCTTTACAAATTTAGCATATGCCACTTTTACATCTAATAGTCACTGAGGCTAAACCATTAACTCTTCAATAATGTCGTAATCAGGCCCTAGTACAAGAGCTACCCAGTTAAACAGCTATTAGCAAAAATTATCAATAACAATAAAACATGGGGATAAGCCACCGTTGGCTTAATTGAGGTTTTTAGGTACTCGAAGACCAAGCCTATGGCACCTTTCCTCGACTCTTCCCATGCGCTGTTAAATTGCATTGCTATATGGAGTGAGTCGAGATTACTCTTAGGGTTTTGAGTAGAAGAACAATATTTAATAGAACGTTCAACCGACTCTAAGCGCTGGGCAATTCTCTCTTGAAAGGTTTTCCAAATGCCATCTTGTATCCAAATAAGGGCACAGATGAATAGCGTCCAAAGACCAATATTAACAATAAATAATAGTGCACAACTTATAGCGACATTGAACAGTTTGATAAACAAAGAGTGCTTCTCGTAACTATCAAACTGGGTTTGTAGGGTGGTCCATTCTTGCTGTAAAGCTAACAAGTTGTTATCGGGTATCATATTGTACAGTCCTTCATCATTGCATTGATACTGTGTTTAAAGTATGAGCTAAGCGCGGTTATGTTCAAACGCTGTGACTTGGTCGATACTGACACAATTGAGCGCGAGCATCAGTAACCTGTCTATACCTAATGCCACACCAGCACATTCTGGCAACCCATGCTCTAGTGCCGCAATTAAGTGTTTGTCTAGGGGCATACTTTCTAACCCTTGAGAAATTCGCGTTTGGTTATCTTGCTCAAAACGCTGGCGCTGCTCATCGGCATCACTTAATTCATGGAACCCGTTAGCCAACTCTACCCCTTTAAAATATAACTCGAAGCGTTCAGCAACTAAGGGATTATCTTTACTGATTTTAGCAAGAGCCGCTTGTGACGCTGGAAACTCATACACTAAACAAGGTCTTTCTTGCCCTATATGTGGCTCTATGTGTTGGCTGAACAACAGCATCATCAACGTATCTCTAGATGATTCATTAACGGCTATGTCTTGATAACCGTAACGACCGGCTAGCAACCTTAATTCATCTAAACTCGCCGTCAAAGGGTCACATTTTAGGTGTTGCTGAAAAGCCTGTTGATAGGTCATGCTTTCAGCTGGCTTCGTTCCTAATATTAATTGTACTAGCTCATCAACTTCAGCCATCAACTGATGATGATCATACCCAACTCGGTACCATTCCAGCATAGTAAATTCGGGGTTATGAAAACGCCCCGCTTCTTCATTTCTAAAAGATTTACATATTTGATAAATAGAACCGCTACCCGCGCACAGCAAACGTTTCATGGCAAACTCTGGGGAAGTTTGCAGAAATAGCGTTTTTTCTTGCGGTGACATAGGGTCATTAAAGCTCGTGGAAAAAGAATGTAAGTGTTGGTCTGTCACTGCTGCGTGGCTTAAGGCTGGCGTATCAACTTCTAATACATTTTTATGATAAAAGAAATCACGAATAGCGCGTATAAGTTGCGCTCGTTTTTTAAGGGTGACTATGTCAGCACTAGGCTGCCAAGGTGTCTGAGGATATTGATTTAGCATGTTACCATTTAGTACCCATAAATAAAAAAAGCCCACCTATGTGAGCTTTTCATTAATCATATTAAAACTACTTTTGAGCGCGACCTACGTATTCACCGTTACGGGTATCAACACGAACCACTTCACCTCTTTGCACAAATAAAGGGACGCGAACAACCGCACCCGTAGCTAAGGTAGCAGGTTTGCCACCTGTGCCAGCTGTATCACCTTTAAGGCCTGGATCCGTTTCGGTAATTTCTAGCTCAACAAAATTTGCAGGTTGAACAACAATAGGCGCGCCATTCCATAAAGTAATAGTACAAGTGTCGTTCTCTACTAACCATTTCACGTTTTCGCCCACAGCTTTTTCGTCTGCTGCAATTTGCTCAAAGGTTTCGTTATTCATAAAGTGCCAAAATTCACCGTCTGTATACAAATAATCTAATTCAGTGTCGATTACATCAGCACCTTCAACAGATTCACCTGATTTAAAGGTTTTTTCTAACACCTTACCTGTAATAAGCTTACGAATTTTAACTCGACTAAAGGCTTGGCCTTTACCTGGTTTAACAAATTCATTCTCAAGAATGTTGCAAGGTTCGCCGTCGAGCATTATCTTTAGGCCCGCTTTAAACTCATTTGTGCTGAAATTAGCCATGTGTCCCCGTAAATATAACTATGTTGAGTCAGTAATTGTCGCAAATAATACCTAAAAAACCGCTGTCTGTAGAGAGTAACTGGCAAAAAGAACTGGCAACGGCATTTACAGACCCCGTTTCTTTACTAAATTACCTTAATTTGCCCGTGGATAATTTCACTAAAGACATAGCTGCCAGGCAACTTTTTCCCATGCGCGTGCCACGTCCTTTTGCCAATCGAATGCAAAAAGGTAACGCGCTAGACCCGTTATTTTTACAGGTATTTACAAGTAAACATGAGTTTAGTAACTCGGCAGGTTATTCGAGCGACCCACTAAATGAACAAAACAATACTCAACCTGGAATACTACATAAATACCAAAATAGACTGTTACTGCTAGTAAGAGGGGGTTGCGCCGTTAACTGTCGTTATTGTTTTCGCCGACATTTTCCTTATAGCGACAATCATTTAAACAAGCATCAATGGCAAGAAGCTTTGCAATATATTGCAGATAACCCGCAAATTAATGAGGTAATTTATTCTGGGGGCGACCCCTTAATGGCCAAAGATGACTTTTTAGCATGGCTCACACAAGAAATAGAAAAAATCCCCCATGTTATTAGGCTACGTATTCATACCCGATTACCCGTAGTGATCCCATCTCGTATTACCCCAGAACTTATTTCTTGGTTTAGTGAATCTCGTTTGAAGCCCGTTATGGTGGTACATGTAAATCATGCTAACGAGATTGACTTAGAATTTGCTTCAGCAATGAATAAATTAAAACAAGCTGGCGTAACCTTGCTAAACCAAGCTGTATTATTAAAAGGCGTAAATGACACAACCGAACAGCAAGTCGCGTTAAGTGAAAAGTTATTTTCGATAGGTGTGATGCCCTATTATTTGCATGTTTTAGATAAGGTATCTGGAGCTGAGCACTTTGACCTACCAGACAAAATTGCAACCGAACTGATGCAAGACATAATTAAAAATTTGCCGGGTTACTTAGTGCCTAAATTAGTGCGTGAGATAGGAGGTCAGCCAGGAAAAACCCCCCTTGATTTAAACTTACACCCTTAAATAAGCGACGAGTTTTATATATACGGGATTGGTGATTACCTTGGGAATAAAACGATTACCAAGTTACCAAGCACTTAAACTCATCAGAGCAAAAACGCTAGATAACTCGGCAATACGCTACTTACTCGACATCTGTTGTCATTGGGCATTTACAAAAATGTAAGGCCTTAATAACCTAAGCATAGGTGTCGATACTCGACCCTATCGCAGGATTAGCAGATGTAGCTTTAGGTGTTTCAGCAGCTTCCAGTAACTCTAGTGTTGCTTGGCCTTCTGCTTTTTGCTGTGATTTAGCAAGTTGCAGAGACTTAATCTCAAGAGTCGAACTAGCAGCTGAGCCTGAAATATCCATACAGTGCTCCTTATTGCTTGTAGCAAAGTACAAAAACGGGCAAAATCGCCCGCATCAAAAAATTTATCGGCAAACTGAAGTCAAACTTTAATTAATATGCAATCAATTATCCAAACTCTTAGTGAAAATGTTCAAGTAATTTATCGTAAATCTATCGATGCAGATCACACTATTAGGCGTCTGCAACAAAGCGGAAAAGGCAAGTTTAGTGCGGTTTTTACAGAAGATGCAGGGTTTGCAACCAATAGTAAATTTTTTAAACCTTATGTTGAAGAATTGGCAAAAGAAGTGCTTGAGCTTGAAAGCCAACCGGCCGAATCCATTAAAGCAGCACTACCAATAATAGTAAAAAAAATTGAGATGTTATTAACGACTCTCAACCAATTTCAGAAAAACGCCCGTTAGATTTAAGGTAACCATCAAACTAAATAGGCTGGTTGTGAATTTGCAACGCATCAATACGGGCGTTTATTTTAGCAATCATTTGTTTATATTCTTGACTGTCAACACGAATAAACCTACGTTCAAATTCAGCTTTTTTCAAGCCTTCGGGTAAGCCTGTAATATTGGGAAAGAATGCTTTCTCATCTAAATTTCCAGCGAGTATATCTTGAACATACATTGCTGACTCTGGGTTTGTTGCAGCTTCGGCAAATTTTATACCTGAAAAATCAGCCGCTAAATCTACAAAACTATAACCGCTTCCGTCCTGGCTTCGATCCATTAATTCTTTAAATTCGCCGATCGCCAAGCTAATACCTTGCTCAGAAAAAATTTTAATAGCAGCTGAAAAAATAAAATGTTGGTTTAAATCTGCTCGAGACTTTAAAACTGCTTTTGAATTAGGCGATACAACCTGTGGGCTATAGGGTTGAACATCACCTACTAAATTTGCAAACCTATGATGCCCTACATAAATAGCCAAGGCCATAATCGCCGCTTTATTCTCTATAGAAGCAGACATACCCGAAGTTGAACGACTTTTAGCTAAACTAAAGACAGGGCCAATATATTTTGCCAATGATTGTGATGTATAACGCTTCGAAATGCTTAAGTCTGATATTTCCTTCAAGTAATAGGCTGTTTTCAGACGCAAAACTTCATCCTTTTCGTCCCCAGTTCCTTGCTTAATCTCATTCAAGTTTTTCAAGAATTGTTGCAGTGGTAATACCGACAACACTATATTTTTATCTGTCATAGCAACGTTATCTATATGCTCAATAAATTGGCTTGCAATATCACTACTTGTGTACCAATTAGCTAGAGTCACTAGACTTGACAGAGCAATATCTCCAGGAATAAAGAATGGCCCTATTTTGATATATTCTACCGCGACACCAGATGCCGGTAATAGAGATGCTTCTAAATTGATAAATTGCCCAATAGGATTATTAGGAAGCTGGTAACTCACAAACACTTTAGATGACTGTGGCTTGATAACCGCTTCACCTTGAAACTGATTGTGAGCTCTTTGGGCAAAGCCAACCAAACTATTGAGTTGGTCTTCACTAATAGTGATATTTTGCTTGTTGGTTCTATGTTTTAAACTATCTTGCAGTTGATGCATTAGGGCTTTTACGGACTCAGCTTGATTAACCTGAGTCGCACTAGAGGTATCTATTTGTGGCTCTGATTCAAGAGTAAACAGAAACAAGCCTGTCGCTAACAATATTACGACTAATAACAATATAATTAGGTACTTCAACAACCTAAACAAATAGCTTTCCTTTTTCAATTACCCTGCTTTTTATGAATGTTAGCTTTTGTAAATACCTAGCAATTAATTCTTCTCTATTTAAAGGCGAGAATCAAACGGTAGATATTTGAAGGCCTGATAACGGCATTTATCTTTAATCGTCATTTTATCAATAGTGACAATTCCAAAATAACAAAGTGAGTCAATTCTTCAATGAAGAGAGAAACCAAGCTTGTGTAGCTGTCATTAAACTTCAGCCATATTACCTTTAGACTCTAGCCACTCTTTGCGGTCTGGGGCGCGCTTTTTAGCTAATAACATGTCCATGATCTCTAGCATTTGCTCGGCATCACCAACAGTAAGTTGTACTAACCTGCGAGTATTAGGGTCCATTGTTGTCTCACGTAATTGCAGCGGGTTCATTTCTCCCAACCCTTTAAAGCGCTGCACGTTCACCTTGCCACGCTTTTTCTCTGCGACAATTCGGTTCAATATACCGTCTTTTTCGCCTTCATCTAGGGCGTAATATACTTCTTTACCAATGTCGATTCTAAACAAAGGCGGCATAGCTACATAGACATGGCCTGTATTAACTAAAGTTCTGAAGTGCTTTACAAACAAAGCACATAAAAGAGTAGCTATGTGCAACCCATCAGAATCCGCATCCGCTAAAATACAAATTTTATCGTAACGCAGTCCGCTTAAGTCTTCAGAGTCTGGGTCAATTCCTAAGGCAACTGAAATATCGTGAATTTCATTCGAAGCGAGAACTTGAGATGAGTCCACTTCCCAACTATTCAGAATTTTGCCACGTAAAGGCATGATTGCCTGAAACTCTCTATCTCTAGCTTGTTTGGCAGAACCACCTGCAGAATCCCCCTCCACTAAGAACAATTCAGAACGAGTAGTATCTTGCGTTGAGCAATCAGTAAGCTTGCCTGGCAGTGCAGGGCCTTGCGTGACTTTTTTACGAGCAACTTTTTTACTTGCTCGTAAACGAGACTGCGCATTATTGATACACATATCGGCTAATAACTCAGCCACATCAGTGTGCTGATTTAACCACAAGCTAAAGGCGTCTTTTACTACACCTGATACAAAAGCTGCTGCTTGGCGAGATGATAAACGTTCTTTAATTTGCCCTGCAAATTGCGGATCTTGCATTTTGGTTGATAACACGTAACTACAACGATCCCAGATATCCTCGGGCGTCAACTTCACACCACGAGGGAGTAAATTTCTAAATTCACAAAATTCACGCATCGACTCCAATAATCCCTGACGTAAACCATTTACGTGTGTGCCACCTTGTGCTGTAGGGATTAGGTTAACGTAGCTTTCGGTTATCATTTCACCACCTTCCGGTAACCACATGACTGCCCAATCTGCAGCTTCTGTGTTCCCAGATATCGTCCCAACAAATGGAACATCTTCAGGAAGCGTCACATATTCTTTTACTGATTGATAAAGGTAGTCACGCAACCCGTCTTCGAAATACCATTCTTTGGTTTCATTGGTAATTTTATTATCAAAACGAATCCGTAAGCCCGGGCACAACACGGCTTTTGCCTGCAAAACATGAAGTAATTTAGAGACTGAAAACTTAGCGGAGTCAAAGTACTGGGGGTCTGGCCAAAAATGAACTTTAGTACCTGTATTACGTTTACCACAGGTATCAATTACTTCTAACTCTTGTACTTTATCGCCATTTTCAAAAGCAATTTGATGCACTTTTCCATCACGGCGAATATTAACTTCAACTCTTTTAGACAGTGCGTTAACAACTGAAATCCCCACGCCATGCAAACCACCAGAGAATTGATAGTTTTTATTAGAGAATTTACCGCCTGCATGTAGCTTAGTCATAATCAGTTCAACACCAGAAATACCTTCTTCTGGGTGAATATCAACAGGCATACCACGGCCATCATCGGTTACTTCTAACGATTGGTCAGTATGCAAAACAATCTTAATAGACGTAGCATGACCACCTAATGCTTCATCAACACTGTTATCAATGACTTCCTGACTCAAATGGTTAGGACGGGTGGTATCAGTGTACATACCTGGTCGGCGTTTCACGGGTTCAAGGCCGTTTAAAACCTCAATGGCATCTGCGTTATATTGATTTGACATAATTTTTATTCAGAGCTCTTATTATTCGAAATAGCGGATGAAACACTCACGGATTAAACGCGGGCACTTATACATTTAAGATATGTTATACCAAGCTTCATTTAGTCTTGCAGTAGAAACCTAAAAATATCTGGTAAGAATCGCTGAAAATCTTGAAAACTATGATTTCCGCCTTGCTCAACAGTCATTTTACAGCCTTGGTATTTCAATTCAGCTTGACGATAATCTAAGGTTTCATCAGCGGTTTGTAGTAGCACCCAATAGTTTTCTTTAGTGCTCACATGTTCACAATCTAATGCTATCAATTCTTCGATGTGTGTCTTTTCAAGTATAAATTGCTCGCCTGAATTGGGATTTACATGTTCGCCTAGGTAGTCTAATAATAATTCATAGGGCTTCACCGCTGGGTTAATCAACACCGCTTTCCCAGCATACTTCTCTCGCATATAAGTAGATAAATATCCGCCAAGCGAACTTCCAATAAAGCGTAATTTTCTATCAGGATAACGCCCAATAATATCTTCTACTATTTTTGCAGCATCTTGAGGGTAATTCGCTAGCTGCGGCACTTCCATATGTAAATCAGAGTAGTGCTCTTTTACAAAATCTAAAGTCTGCGTAGCTTTTAATGAGTGCGGCGAACTTAAAAAACCATGTAAATATATGACTAAATAATCCACTTTTCAAACCTAATTAATACGTTTAATTACGTGACTGAACTGAGCATTATCATTCAGCTCAATCACCCGAAATCCCGGCTTTAAATCACTTACGCCAAAAGATTCTGTATTAGCCCATTGCCAACAAGTTGATGGACTGGCTAAATACAATACGCCATTTTGTAGCGTTTCTATATCACTATGAATATGCCCATATACGACAATTTTTACGTTTGAAAAAGACTCAACTAATTGAGTAAAGTCTTGTCGATTAACCCACTCATGTTTATCCATCCAACCATTACAATCAACTGGATGATGATGTACCGCTATGCAATGATATTTATTTATGTTGGCTTGCAATTGCTTCTGCAGAGCAATCAAATCATTGACGGACACTTTCCCTAACGCGCCTTTAAATTGGGTGTTTAATGAATGAATTTGCCAATTGTCATGACAATCTAAATGAGGAGAATTAACCCATAAACTTTTCTTAGAAAACGTGGCAAGTAAATATTCTAATGAGTCGTGATTACCGGGTAATACCTGCAGGTCACAGTCTAAATTAGACTCAATAAATAATGTTTTAAAGTGTTGATAGCTTTTTATCGAGCCATCACCACTTAAGTCACCGGTTACAAGCAGTAATTCTGGCTTATAGGCACAGACGTCTTCTAATACTTTTTGTAAACTTTGATAAGGGTTTATGTGGTTATAACCGACTTTTTCTGTGTCTGCGAATAAATGGCAATCTGAAATTTGGACGATTTTCAAAAGTTAAACTCTATCGGGTAATAGCTTGTTTTTGATTATTTTGACTTAAACAGAACTGTAGCCATTCAGCTAAGAATAAATTAACCATTTCTTTTTCATTTTTTTGATACATTTTAATATTTGGATATTGGTAACTCGGCTTTAAAGAGCCAATATTCTGAGCCTGTAATACCTCAGCCATTTGTGCATCATGGTAAAGCCTAACTTGCACAATAGGTTGTAAAAATTCAAAACCAACATGACTCTTCTGTGACATTTCTATGGTACTGGTATAGCGACTGCACTCGATAATTTTAATGGTATATTGTAATGCAGGACTGATCTCAAATTGATATTCTAAATCTTCAGTATCGCAGTCAGGCAAAAGTCGTAAGAGACGACCATAATTAAACTCACATACTTTATGCATGCTCGCTACTTTAGGAACATACTTTTTCTGTAACACATCACTCATTTGACCAAGCATCCAATATTTTTGGTTTATTCATCGCGAACCATTGTAAAATAATTATAGTCGCCGAATTATCAATTTTACCTTCCTCGAGCCATGCCATTGCATCATTAACTGACACTCTATGCACTAATATGTCTTCACCTTCATGATCGAGTCCATGCACACCACCGGCCTTAGCTGCATCAACCTCTCCTACATAAAGGTGCAAACGTTCAGTACAGCCTCCTGGGCTAGGTAAATAGCTTAAAGCCTTAATAAGCTGTTTAACTTGCACTCCAGCTTCTTCTTCTGCTTCACGGCAGCATACATGTTCTGGCGTCTCACCTTCATCAATAATCCCAGCAACCACTTCCAACAACCAAGGACTTTGTAAGTTAGACAAAGCACCAATACGAAACTGCTCAATCATCACAAACTCTTCTAAAATCGGGTCATAAAGCAAGACAGCAATGGCGTTACCACGCTCAAATACCTCTCGTTCTATCTCCTTACTCCAACCACCATCATATAAACGATGCTTAAAAGCATATTTCATCATCTTAAAAAAACCCTCAAATAACGGTTCTTTTCTAACAATCTCTACATCTTCAATAGAAAACTGTAAGGTAGACGGTTTAGATTCGTGATTACTTTTTTGCACGTTAGCGCCAAATTCTGAAAACTTAATGAAATCGTACCATATAATAATTTAGAAGTTCATTTGCTAAATGAAGCAATCAATCCCTGCGCTAGCAAATAATATTCTGTTACACTTGAACATGTTGTGTTACTACAAAGTATTGTCACTTATCACTTGATTTGCTTAGACTTCTACCATAGATAAACATTCGACAGCTAGATCGGATTGGAAAACTACATAGGACCACCAATGAAAAAAACATTTTTGTCATTTCTGATAAGCATGAGTATTTCTACTTCTGCTCTAGCAGATGACCTTTATCAAGTCTATCAAATGGCTATAGAAAAGGACCCAACTATTAATAGAGCCCAAGCGGATAAAGACGAAGCTTTTGAAGGCATTTCTGTTAGTAGAGCCAGTTTGTTACCGCAAATATCTGGTGCAGTTGGTTATACAGATAGTACCTCTGAGTCTTTTAACTTCACTACCGATGCAAGCGGAGCTTCGGTTGTAGGAATAGTTGAAAGCGATTCTCAAACTTTAGGTATTGACTTGGACTTAACTCTTTCTTTATACAACCGTCAAAACTGGGTCGCTTTATCCCGAGCAGAGAAAGTAGCACAAAGAAGTGACATCAACTTCGCTCTGGCCAAGCAAGACTTAATAGTAAGAACAACTAATGCTTACTTAGCAATATTAAGGGCAAAAGACAGCTTAACTTTTGTACAAGCTGAAAAGCGTGCAATCGAACGCCAGTTAGAGCAAACCAAGCAGCGTTTTAATGTGGGTTTAACAGCAATAACTGACGTACATGAAGCACAGGCAAATTTCGACAACACTGTTGCACAAGAAATTTTAGCAGAGAATGTTGTAGAACTTCGTTTAGAAGAAATGCGAGAAATTACAGGCAAATATCTAAATAACGTGTCGGTATTAAATACTGAAAGCTTCAGCGCATCACGTCCAACACCCACAGGTGTAGATAACTGGCTGAAAATAGCAGAAGAGAAAAACCTCAATCTTATGGTTAGCAATATGACCAAAGAGATTGCTAATGATGATATCGCCTCAGCTAAAGCTGGGCATTATCCAACACTTTCTTTAGGGGCTAACTATAGCCGTGATGATACAAAATTAAACGGTAGCAGTAATTTCCCTGTCAGAAATAGTAATTATATCGCTCTAAATCTTGACGTTCCTATCTATTCTGGTGGGTCAACCACGGCTTTAACAGCCCAAGCGCGCTATCGCTATGTAGCTGCAAGTGAAGATATGGAGCTAACTTATCGCTCTACTGTTCGCTCTGTACGCTCAGCTTATAATGATGTCATTGCATCAACATCAACCATTCGAGCCTTAGAGCAAGCAGTGGTTTCTGCTGACAGCGCTCTCAAAGCTACTGAAGCTGGTTTTGATGTAGGCACCAGAACAATAGTCGACGTATTAAATAGTACTCGAAACCTATTTGATGCACGTCGTAATCTTGCTAGTGCGCGCTATGATTTTATCAGCGCTATTTTACAGTTAAAACGCTCAGCAGGAGAATTAAAAGAGCAAGATTTAATCGATATTAACCGTGGCCTTACCGCTGAAAGTTAAATTTGAGTTACTTTAAAACAGATTAAATTTAAATGAATCAAAAGGGGCGTGTTAGCGCCCTTTTTAATGATACTGCAAAAGATGCTAATTAAATATTTGGTAATTTTCATTAAAGCATTGACTGTAAAAACCAAAACACTATCCTAACGTCGCTCCCAATAAACAAATAAAAGACCAATGAAAGCTTCCATCTTACAAGACAAGTTTCTGCGTATCCGTTCCAACAAATTATTCGAAATCTTTGTTGTTACTGTTATCATTTTTTCGGCACTGCTGGTAGGTGCCAAAACCTATGAAATGTCTACTACCATGCAAAAAATTACGTTGTTTTTGGATTGGTTTATTAGTGCGTTTTTTCTAACAGAGATTACCATACGCTTTCTAGCAGAGCCCCGTAAGAGAAAATTCTTTAAAAGTTTTTGGAATATATTTGATACGCTGATTGTGATCATAAGTATGATCCCCGCTGACGACGCAGAGCTTGCTGTAATTGCTCGTTTAGTAAGAGTATTTAGAGTCTTACGAATGATATCTATCATCCCTGAATTGCGGATACTATTGGTTTCCTTGGTGAAAGCTCTGCCTCAATTAGGCTATGTAATGTTATTGATGTTCATCATCTTTTATATTTACGCTGCAATAGGAAGCACCCTGTTCGGAACTATAAACCCGGATTTATGGGGACACATCACAATATCACTTCTCACATTATTTAGGGTCATGACTTTCGAAGATTGGACAGACGTAATGTACGAAACCATGGAAGTCTACCCCTTAAGCTGGCTATTTTATCTGACTTTTATCTTCTTCACTGCTTTTGCTTTTTTGAATATGGTAATAGGTATAGTGGTAGGCGTGATGGAGCAAGAGAATGCCAAAGCGAGAGCTGAAAAAATGGAAGAGGAAGGAGAGCCAAGCCTTAAAGATATATCTAAACAAATAATGGCCTTACAAACCCAGATACAAGACTTACAAAATACTAATAAACCCTAATTATTTAACTCAGTTTCCCCTTAAATACTGCTGCATTACTAGCTTTTCTCAAATTTTAGAAAAGCTAGTGGCTATTTAATTGTTCGTTTTATATTTGATAACCTCTACACTTATTCAATACCGTACTCGACAGTTAAGGCTTGCACCCTATCCAGAGACTCTTGCTGTTTCATTTCTCGTTGAGCAAGCTTACGCTTTGCCAGAAAATCATCACCGGAAAAAAGTAAGGTTTCTATATAATTCAGATAGATTTCTTCGTTTTCTAAATCATTAGTCACCACACGGCTATATATTGCTAGTGCTTCTTCATAATTTTTTTCAGCCACATAAATTTGCGCCAAGGTGTCTAACGTGTCTGCATCATCAGGGTTGAGCTCTGCGGCCTTTTCTGCAAACTGTTTAGCAATATCAACTTCACCTTGCTGTAAGTATAAATACGCTAAATTATTATTGGCAATATAATTATTGGGGTTTTGCTCTAATGCTTTTTTATAGGTCGCCATTGCTGCACCAATATCTCCACCGATTTGTCGCTCGGCATATAGCATTCTTGCAACAAGGTCATTTGGCTTTGCCTCAAGATGCTTTTCTAAAAACAGTAAAGACTTTTCAGCTTGTCCCATTAAGTCATGGATACGAACAAGCAGTAATAAATTACGACTGTTTCTGGTAGCAAGATATGCCACTTCTGCATTATCCAAAGCAGCAGAAAATTCTTTTTTATTTAACTGAAATCTAGCCAAAAAGCCTTTCGACATAGGCTCTTCTAACACCTCAGCTGGTAACTTATCATAGGACGTTTGAGCCTTTTCAAAATCACCCTTCATGATTAGAAAATGAGTATCAAGAATTTGCATTTGCACATCATCACGATTTGCTAAAAATGATTGCGTTAACCTCGCTCCTTCTGCAAACTTAATTTGACTATCTAATAAGAATAGTTTTCCAATCACAGCATCCTTATCATTAGGCGCAAATGATAACCACTCATCATAGTGCTTTGTTGCCGCTTGACGTTGATTATCTCGAATGAGACTTCTTCCTAATCTAGCCCAATACTCTTTGGGTAGGTTTTCTTGGTCCTTGATCGCATTTAGTAAAGTAATAACCTTTGAATAGCGTTGCTCAACCAACCAAACTTTTGCAAGTAATAGTCTAATGGCAATATTGGTTTGGTTTTCATCAAAGGTACTTTCAATTTTCTCAAGCCCCACTACTTGCTCGCCTAGCCGTTTAGATATCAAATAAAAGGTCGCTAATGCTGTTACATCTGTTGGGTATTCCTGAAGTACATCATCTAAGCTGTCTTTAGCAACCTCCAAATTACCTTGAAGTAGATCTATATTTATCAAGGCTAGTTTAGGAATTACGGCACCATTTGATAATTCTTTTGCCTTTGTATATTCAGTTTTAGCCGCTTCAAAGTCTTCCAGCTTTATGTACACATCGCCAGCTAATAAATAAGGTCTTGCATCATCAATTTCCGTCTGTTTCCAGGTGCTGGCTAAATCCAAAGCTTTATCGTATTGAGCAGTAACAATATAAGCTTTTGCCAGAGTTAACTGAGCACTATCAAGCTCTGGCGCTTTCGCCACTGCTTGCTCTAAGTTAACGATACCATCTAAGTTATTGAGAGATAATTGTAACAGCCCCAAGCGTGTTAAATCTTCTGCCGTACGACTTATGCTCCCCGATTTATTAATCAATACAGCTGCATCTTTCTCGTATCCACCTTTAATCAGTTCATAGCTAGCTTTAGAAAACAACGGGGCATCTTGTTCAGTAAGCTGGTCTAGTCTACTTAGCACCCCTCCTACATCAGTAGTTAACCCAAGTTGTAATTGACTTGCTGCTAATAACTTTAATCCTGGATGATTATTCGGCAATGAACCTGCTATATAAGATAGATGACGATTGGCTCCGGTAAAGTCTTGTACTTGATAGGCTGCATAACCTGCAACTAGTCTTAGTGAAAAATCATCTACACCTTGACTAATTGCAATTTCTGCATGTTTTAATGCATCACCGTAGTTTTCTTTTGAAGTATTGATAGCAGCCTTTAATTGGTTCAATAAACCATGTTGTTTGTTAATATTTAACAAACTATCAACATAAGGTTCTGCCACATTCATCTCACCTAAATCCACCAATAACTTAGCTAAAACGAAAGTGGTTTGAGTATCTTCTGGGTAAAATTGTACGTAATCTTTAAAAACGTTAGTCGCTTCTTTAAGCTGATTCGATGCTAAATGTAACTGCGCTAAAAGCTTCAGCACTTCAGCATTTTGAGGGGATGTATCTCTTAGCGCCGAAACTGCAACTAACGCACTTTCGAAATCAGAATCCAAAACTAAACTATAAGCGTCCGTTAAACCTTTAAACACTGAGCGAGTATCTAAACTATGCAGCTCTTCTATCAGTAGTTTAGCCTCAGTGATTTTGTCTAATCTTGTCAAAGACACCACTTTAAAGTAGCCAATCTTAGCTTTTTCAACCGACGTTAAGCCAGCTTGCTCATGTTCAACTTTACTCATCGCAGAATAGGCCCCAGTGTTCTGATACGCTTGGGTCAGCATAGGTAACACTTTAGCGGGCTCAAAACCGTACTCTAATGCTCGATTTAATTCCTTTTCAGCACTTTCGTACTGCTTTTGGGTAATATAGACTCGTCCCAATTCAAATCTAGCCTGAGCCGACTTAGGAGCAGTTTTAACGGCATTTTTTAATGCCACAATGGCTGCTGCTGCATTATCATCTTCAAGATACTGCTTAGCTTCCTGGATATACTCATCGCTACTTTGTTTGCCACAACCAACCACCATACCTAAAACTAAAATAGCCGATACAAATCTTATTTTTGAACCAATGAACCGTTTCATTTATTGTTCCTTTTTATCTCTTAATACAAACATAATGACACTTGTCGTTATTTAATACGATACTTACTCGTTAGCAGTTGAAAAGGCTATCCCAGCGGGCATCTAACTGTTTCTGCGCGGCAACTATAGGTAATGCGTGGTAATGATGATTTTGTTTGACGACGATACCAAAGCGCAGCAACTTCAACAGAGCATCCTTGATTTCAAAATCTACCTTTAAATTAAACTGATGCTCTAGCCAAGCTTCAATTTTAGAGTCTAATTGCTCACTACTCATTGGCCCATCTACAGTCAAAAAATAGTAAGCTAAAATAGCTTCTTTACATTCCTCTTCTTCCGCAGCATCAATAAGGTGATGTAAAACACCTGCATTATTATCTAAATTTTTAAAATACAAATTGTCAGCCAGTGCTTTCATAAATCGTAATTTACGATTTTTAAACTTACTCCACTCTTTAAAAATAAACCCACCTAAAATTCCTATTCCAGTGCCCAATACAATTAATTGCTGGCTGGTAATCGTCACCGATCTATCACTGAAACCTAGCCAAAAGCTAAATAACCCAGCGAGTACGACCAGTGATGCTCCTAACTTAGTGACCAACACTACCGCTCCACCAGCAACTGCAGACCCTCCAATAATAGCTTTATCAATGGTTCTCATGCGAACCTTGCTATTTGGAAACAGCATTTCTAAATCTGCTTTAGGTACGTTTTGAAATAATTTAATAATGGTTGAGCCTGGTTCAAAATTACTAACTGCTTTTTTATGCTGTTTAAAGTAATCCTTGTCTTTAAATTTAATATAGACAGCTACCTTGTCGTAATTTGTAAATGTGATTGTGTCTTTTTTTAGCCCCCACCACTTTCTTATAGTATCGGTCTTTTGATGCTCTCCTCTGCGATAAAATACCACTTCTGAAAAGTCATCAAACTCAACGGCTAACCTTACTTTAAACAAAGACTCTTCTTCTAAAGCTTCTCGTAAATCCTGCTCAGTTATTTTTTCAAAATTAGCAGCGTTTAGAACCTCGATAAATACATTAGCAAAAAGGGCTTGTTTTGCTTCTAGTTCGCCTTCACTGAACACTCTTATGGATTGAACATCTGAATTTGGATCAAATGGCGCATAATTGTCTTTTAACGTTTCCAAATTCTGATGGTACTCAAAGTGCAAGGTACTAGTGATTAACTGACACAATAATTGAAACTGCTTGATGCTACCCTTTGGTAAATTATCCATTTCAATGCAAGCTTGAACAACATCTGCCTTTCTAAGAGGTATAAACCTATCGTCATTACTTTTTATCTGCATAACACCCCAAAATAACACACCAATATTCACCATTGTTAGCAAAAAACACCAATATGTTAAATTTGACAGAGCCAAAATAAACATCTTGGTGACAACATTAACAATAAAACCTCAAGGTGATTAATTAAAACCTAAAAATGATAAAAATATTGCAATTAATCAAATCATTACATGGAGTATATGTCAGTAATCGAATATAATTTAGCCTTTGAAACCGTGCCGGCTTCGCCTTAGAAAATTGTTTTACCAATTTAGTAATTGTTTTACCGATTCATATAATGCTGTGCCTGCCTGTACCCTGGGAAAACTTGATGACAACCCCATCTGAAATTACATTTAGAGATTTAAACCTACCCGAAGAATTACTGCAAGCACTGGAAAAAGTCGGCTATGAAAAACCTACACCTATCCAAGCCGAAAGTATTCCAATTATATTAGACGGCCATGACTTGTTAGGTACTGCCCAAACTGGTACCGGTAAAACTGCAGCCTTTGCTTTACCGATGCTTGCAAATGTTGATGCAAATGACAAGAATACTCAATTGTTGGTACTAGCACCAACACGTGAATTGGCTATTCAAGTTGCAGAAGCTTTTCAAGTATATGCAAGCTTTTCTAAGAAAATTAACGTGCTACCTATTTATGGTGGTTCTTCTTATGACAACCAAATCCGTCAACTAAGACGTGGAGCCCAAGTTGTTGTTGGTACACCTGGACGTGTCATTGACCACATTAAGAAAGGCACGCTTAAACTTGATAACTTAAAATTCTTAGTACTAGATGAAGCCGACGAAATGTTACGCATGGGCTTTATTGACGACGTAGAGTGGATTTTGAGCCATGCGCCGGAAGAACGTCAAACTGCTTTATTCTCAGCAACTATGCCTGACGCTATTCGTAAAATAACTAAACGTTACTTGAACGATCCTAAGCAAGTAAAAATTGCAGCTAAAGCCGCAACAGCAAGCACTATTCGTCAACGCTATTGTCAAGTAGCGGGCCATCATAAAATGGAAGCCTTAACGCGTATAATGGAAGTTGAAAGCTTTGATGCAGCAATAATCTTTGTGCGTACTAAAACGGCTACTATGGAATTAGCTGAAAAATTATCAGCTAGAGGTTATGCCGTTGAGCCATTAAATGGCGACATTCCTCAAAACTCTCGTGAAAGAACAGTTGACCGCCTAAAGAAAGGCAAAATCGACATATTGGTTGCAACCGATGTTGTAGCCCGTGGATTAGACGTAGAACGTGTCAGTCATGTAATCAACTATGACGTACCTTATGATACAGAGTCTTATGTCCACCGTATCGGTCGTACTGGTCGTGCTGGCCGTCAAGGTGATGCAATATTATTTATCTCTCATCGTGAAAAGCGTATGTTATTTTCAATCGAGAGAGCGACTAAGCAATCAATCGATGCGATGACAATTCCATCTATTTCACAGCTAAACGAAACTCGTTTATCTCGCTTTAAAAACAGTGTAATTGAAGCTATGAGTGACTCATCCATTGAAACATTAATTCCAATTGTTGAATCAATTCAAGAGCAAACAGAAGCGGCTCCAGAAGTGGTTATGGCAGCCCTAGCTAAAATTGCGCAAGGTGACGAGCCACTTATTCTTAAAGAAAGTGACCGCCCTGATTTGAATGCACGTCCACCTAGAAATGACCGCAATGACCGAAACGACCGTGGTGGCCGCAACGACCGTGGCGGCCGTGGCGGTGATCGTCCACCAAGACGTGAACGCAAATCTGGTCCACCTAGTGAAGGTATGCAACGTTACCGCATCGATGTTGGTCATACCCATGGTGTTAAACCTGGCAACATAGTTGGTGCCATTGCAAATGAAGCCAACATTAGCAGTAAAAATATTGGTTCTATCGAAATTTATGATAATTTCAGCACCGTAGATTTACCTAAAAACATGCCTAAAAATACTCAAGACGTATTGCAAAAAACCCGTGTTGCTGGCCGCAGCCTTGGTATGCGTGAATGGTCAGATCAACCACCAAAGAAACGTGGCAATCCAGCCAACCGTGATTAATCACTACACTTACTAAAAAGGGGCTTATTAGCCCCTTTTTTTATTTCCGCACACTTATAAAAAACAAAAACTAATAACCTAATGGAATATTAATTCCAATTAAATTGGTTTGCACTTTAAGGTATTCAAGGCAAACTAATCGGCAGAATGTCACGAGTGCTCAGATATGAAATATTTCCCCATTTTTTTAGATACCCAAGATTTAACCTGTTTGGTCGTAGGCGCTGGTGAAGTAGCCGCTCGTAAAATTGAGTTGTTACTTAAAACTTCAGCCAAAATTACAGTAGTTGCTCCATGGGTATGTGACACAGTAAAACGATATGCAACAGAGGGAAGAGTCCATTTAATCGAACGTGTTTTTGAATCTGATGATCTTAACGACAAACAAATGGTGTTTGTTGCTACTGACGATAGCCGAATAAACAAAAGCATTCATGATGAAGCTCGAACCCTAAAAATTCTTGTTAACGTGGTAGATAACACCCCACTGTGTCAATTTATCACTCCATCAATCGTTGACCGCTCTCCTATTATCATCGCCATGAGTAGTGGCGGTGTAGCTCCGGTTTTATTGCGTTACATGCGGCAAAAACTCGAATCATTAATTCCACAAAAAATTAGTTTATTAGGCCAATTTTCAGAAAAGTTTAGAGAGTTAGTAAAACAAAAATTGCAAACAGTTACTGAACGGCGTTATTTTTGGGAAGACGTGCTAGATGGCGATATTGCCGAAAATGTCATGCAGGGTAATAACCAACTCGCAGAACAAAAATTTTTAGAAAAATTAAATAGTGATGATGCAAGCCAAACTCAAGGTGAAGTGTACTTAGTAGGAGCTGGGCCAGGAGACCCTGATTTACTGACATTTCGAGCTTTACGTTTAATGCAGAAAGCCGACGTTGTGGTTTACGACAGATTAGTTTCTGCTGAAATATTAGAATTAGTTAGGCGCGATGCAGAAAAGATTTATGTGGGTAAAGCCAAGAGTAAACATTCGGTACCTCAGGATGAAATAAATGAACTGCTTGCCAAACAAGCTTTAGCAGGGAATCGTGTGGTTAGACTAAAAGGAGGTGACCCTTTTATCTTTGGCCGAGGTGGTGAAGAACTCGAAACCTTAATAGAGCATGGCGTGAGCTTTCAAGTTGTACCAGGAATTACTGCGGCAAATGGAGCAGCTAGTTATGCTGGTATCCCGCTAACTCATAGAGATCATGCGAAGTCGGTAGTATTTGCAACAGGTCATTTGCGAGATAACAGCATCAATTTAAACTGGCAAGGTTTAGCGCAACCCGATCAAACCATAGTCTTTTATATGGGGTTAACAGGGCTACCTATTATTTGCGAGCAACTTGTTAAACACGGTATGTCGGCAAAAACACCAATTGCTATGGTGCAATCAGCCACTACAGAGCAACAAAAAGTGGTAACAGGAACATTCGAAACGATTCAGCAAATTGCAACACAAGCAGATATACAACCACCCGCGTTAATTATTGTGGGCTCGGTGGTTAGCTTGCATGAAAAATTAAACTGGTATAAATAATCGCGCTAAAAGTAACCATATGGCCATTATTTTTAACAAAGCTCTTTAAAAGGTAAAGGTATTCATTTTGCCTAGAGGTTAAGTTTCAAATTATAAAAATCCACTTTTTTGTTTTTGTCCCTCAGTAACTAGGTTAATCTAATTGAGCTATAGGAAATTCAAGGCTGTAAACTTACGAATCCGACTAAAAGCTTTACAAATTAGGATACTTTTCATTTAACTAAGGCAGGGTGCCAGACTATAAAAATAATTAAAAGAGGTCATAAATATGCATAAACAAGACCCCAGTATCGATATTGCAATGCCTGTCAGTAACCCCACAAAATCAATGACATTTAACTACATGGTTTCATTGTCAATTATTGCCTTATTATCGATATTTGTGCACTTCATGCTAGATAAAATTATTTATGCACAATCTGACTCAGCCAAAATTGTTAACCTAAGTGGGCAACAGCGAATGCTATCGCAAAGGGCTAGTTTGTTTACGATGGAATATCTGTCTACCGGGCACCAAGAGAGTAAAGAGGAAGCAAAGAAAGCGCTGAATAAGCTCAATAATAACCACTATACCCTAACAACTCAGCACCTAATTTCACAAGAAATTCGAGATTTATATTTTTCACAGCCACATGATACCGACAACCAAGTTAGAGAGTTTACACACCTCATTAGCCAGGCACTCGAAACTCCCTCCAAACATATTGAAGAAAAGTTAGTACAAGTAAACTTAGCCTTTATGGAAATGGCAAAAAACCAATTTCTAAAAAATCTAGACTTGATAGTGCATCAGTACGAAAACGAGAGTGTTGAAAGAATAAATAAATTAAGGTTAGCCCAACAAATTGTGTCGGTTATCATATTACTTACGCTTTTACTGGAAGCCTTGTTTATTTTTCGACCTATGGTCAATAAAGTAAGAGGTTTTGCAGACAACCTGCAACAAGAAGCAAACTACGATCACTTAACGGGTTTACTTAATCGTCGCTCATTCACAATTTTAATTGATCAAGCATTGGCATTAAGTAAACGACATCATTATGAATTAGGGGTGCTAAGCTTCGACATTGACCATTTCAAATCCATAAACGACACCTATGGTCATGACGTGGGAGATAAAGTAATTAAACATATCAGCAGCATCCTAAAAAGTCATACTAGAGCTTCAGACTGCGCGGCTAGATTTGGTGGTGAGGAATTTGTCATTCTGTTACCACAAACAAAACAAGAAGACTGTTTTAATCTAGCCAACAAAATACGAGAGACCATAGAAAAAACGCCCTTAACGCTAAACGGTTTAATAATAGAAATAACAGCAAGTGGCGGAGTCAGTGGATATAGAAAGGATGATAACAACGCAGGCGATATGCTAAAGAGAGCCGATGAAGGTATGTATCAAGCTAAAAGTGAAGGTCGAAATCAAGTGTTTTATGGTTAACACACGCCTCCTCGATTGAGCTTAGTCACTCAACAACTGGAGGCGGTATTGAGTGCATTCTCTAAAATTATAATTGGCCTTTGATTATTACCATTAAAGCAAGATTGGGAGTATGTAAGAGAATTAAAGCAACTGGAGAAGTGTAACAAATATGGGGTAACGTCTTGAATATTCAAAGTAATAGCAAGTAAGTACGGTAAATCACTATCTAATTTAAATTGTTTTGCAATATAGCTTATATATTAACAGATTTTTACAATTCGAACTTACCTCAGATTCAAACCTAAGTTAATATAAGTTAACAATAAAAAGGAAGAGAGGTGGGCGTTAATGAGAAATAAATGGTTCAAAAGGATATTACCCTTAATAGTACTCATAATCGGTTACGGTGGAATGGGCGTTATTAAAGCATCTGGTAATGATGACGAAGAACAAGATCCCATTGATACACGCCCTACGGTCAAAGTTGAAACAGCGGTTGCTGAAGACTATCAAGTCAACATCACAAGCTATGGTGAAGTGACCCCCCTTGAAAGCACTATGATTTCATCTCAAGTTTCAGGTGAAGTTATAAGCTGGCACCCTAGTTTTGTTGCTGGAGGTTTGGTGTTGAATGGCAGCATTCTTTTCAGCGTTGAAAAAGGCACCTATGAAGCTGCTTTGTTACAAGCAGAATCTGATTTAACAGTCGCAAAAGCAAATTTAATTGAAGAGCAAGCCCGAGCTGATGTCGCCAAACAAGAAGCAAAGGGTAATAAAGTCTCTGACCTGTATTTGAGAAAACCACAGCTTCTAAGCGCACAGGCATCAGTAAAATCAGCACAAGCCCGTCTAAAAATCGCCCAAAGAGACTTAGATAACTGTGATATTAAAGCGCCATATGATGCACTAGTAATCTCTCGCACTTTAGGTAGTGGCCAGTATGTTAATCAAGGCTCTCAAGTGGGAGAGCTCTACAACATTGAAACTGCAGAAATATCTTTTCCAATTGCTGGTTTTGACCAAGAGTTTTTACCTTCAAGTATCTCCCAAAAAACTGCATTAGTGAGTACCAAAGGATACTCAGCTATCACTCGAGAAGGAACGATAGCCAGAGATTTAGGAATAATTGATCAACAAACACGCATGAGCCAATTAGTAGTAAGAGTTGAAGACCCCTACAGTTTAAAGTCTGATCTCCCTCCTCTTAAATTCGGTAGCTACGTTGAGGTAAGCTTTGCAGGTAAAACACTTAGCCAAGTTTACAAATTGCCCCAAAGCTTAGTAAATAACCGTATCATTTGGGTGCTTGACGAAGAGTTACAAATGCAACCAAAACGAGTGGCGATTATTCGAGAAGAGGGCGAGTACTTGCTAGTTAGTGAAGGGATAAAAAATCAAGACACTCTTATAATGACACTGCCGGAGTACCCTCAAAAAGGCATGAAAGTAAAAATTGCTGAACCGAAGAAAGAATTAGCTCTACAGCAATCACAATAGGGGGCGAGTCATGTCTATAGAACATTCAAACAACCAAAAATTGACCTCAGAGTCGCCTTTGCCGAAGCAAACTGGATTAATTGCTTACTTCGCTAACAACCCTGTTGCTGCAAACCTCATGATGGTGTTCATCGTTATTATGGGGCTTTTTAGTTATTTCACTATTCAAAGACAAATGTTTCCCAATATTGAAATTAACTATATCAATATTAGCGCTGTATACCGAGGAGCTTCGCCTCAAGAAATAGAACAGAGTATATTAATCAAAATTGAAGAATCGTTAAAAGACATCACCGAAATTAAAAAGGCCACTTCCCGAGCATTTCGCGGTTCTGGAAGCATCACCCTAGAAATCCAAAAAGATAAAGAGCTCACAGAAGTACTAGATAAAGTAAAAGCCAGAGTCGACAGCATTGCCACATTCCCAGCTGAAATGGAGCCCCCAAACATTTCACAAATTGAGTTTAAGCAAGATGTTATTGAAATGTCATTAGTTGGTGATATCCCCATTACCGAACTAAAACCAATTGCCAAGCAAGTTGAAGATGAACTTTTACAACTAAATAACGTGTCATTAGTTCAACTTGATACGCCTGAAGACGAAATTGCTATTGAGATTAACCCTGAAACCTTGCGTAAATATAACTTAACCATAGCTAATATCACGCAAGCCATTAGAGGTTACTCAGCCAACATTTCAGCGGGCCAGTTACGTACCGATGCTGGAATTATTGCTGTTCGAGTTGAAAACCAATTATACGATGGCCACGAATTTAGGCGGATTCCAGTCAAAATTGGTGTTAACGGTGCAAAAGTATTACTCGAAGATGTTGCCACAATTAAAGACGGCTTTGTAGAAGGAGAGCGATATTTTAAATTTTCTGGCCAAAATGCGATATACCTCTCAGTCAAAGCAACAAAAGACCAAAATACCGTCCCTGTAGCAGAAACCGTTAAGCAATATATTGAAGAGCGCAACAAGACCTTACCTCAAGGGATTCAGATAAAGACACTAGTAGATTTCACATATTATTTGAATGCACGGCTAGACATGATGCTTAAAAATCTATTTCAAGGCTCTTTATTGGTCGCGTTAATGTTAACAATATTCTTACGCTTTAGATTAGCATTTTGGGTCATGGTTGGCTTACCCGTATGTTTCTTAGGTGCAATGATGATGATGCCGGTGTTTGGTATTACGATTAATATTATGTCGCTATTTGCTTTTATCATGGTCCTCGGAATAGTGGTAGATGATGCCATAGTAATTGGAGAAAGCGCCTACTCCGAAATAGAGCAAAAAGGGGGAGGAGTCGAAAGCGTGGTTCGCGGAGCTAAGCGTGTCGCAACGCCCGCAACATTTGGAGTTTTAACGACAATAGCCATTTTTGCACCAACGTTATTTTCTAGTGGCCCAGAGAGCGCATTTTTTATCAATATATCGACAGTCGTTATCTTATGTTTGATATTTAGTTTAATAGAATCGAAATGGATTTTACCTGCGCATTTGGCACATATGAAGTTTTCTCCAATAAAAGAAACAAGCTGGAGAGCTAAGTTTAATAAAGGTTTTTTTGGATTTGTTAATGGTCCCTATAAACGTTTTATAGAAAATTGCATTCAATGGCGCTGGTTAGCCTTTGCCATTTTTGTAGCAGTGTTAATGTTAAGTGCAGGCTTAATACAAGGTAATTATGTCAGGATGGTACCGACTCCCAAAGTACCTCATGACTTTCCTAGTATTAATATTGAAATGAACGAAAACGTATCAGATCTGGCCACTATTGATGCATTAAAGACCATTGAGTCAACACTCTTAGACGTAGATTCCGCCATTATAGATGAGCATGGTAGTCCTATGATGAAAGACATAATGGTGTTCAACGAAAATCGCACTAAAGGGCGCATAATAGTCCCCCTCGTTGATGAAAGTGAACGTCATTTCGATGCCTTTGAGCTAGCCAGAATGTGGCGTGAGGCTATGCCTACCATTCCTGGCGTAAAATCGCTTACTATTTACGACGATATCAATAGTGGCGGAAATGAAGGTGGTGAATTTGGCTTTATGTTATTTGGTGCAGATGTAGCGCTTCTTAATGCCGCAGGTCGAGAATTTATCGCCATGCTGCAACAGCAAGAAGGCTTGTTCGATATCAGTTCGAGCATAGACCCAGCCAGTAAAGAAATTCAAATTGACTTATTACCAGTTGGCTATGATTTGGGACTGAATCTAGCGGATGTTGCTACGCAAGTTGGTGCCAGTTTCTTTGGTGGTGAAGCTCAAAGAGTTATCAGAGGTGATGAAGAAGTACGAGTAATGGTTAGATACCCAGCCTTAACTCGGGAGCGTTTTGCCGAATTGAAATATACGGTAATTACTACACCACAAGGCCGAGAAGTTATGTTAGGTGATGTTGCAACATTAACAGAGAAGCCTGGTATTAATTATATCCGTCGTGAAGGCGGTTATCGAAGCGTCTATATATTTGGTTCTATCGATGAGGAACTAGTAGAGCCTAACGAAGTGATTAGTGAAGTAGAAGACAAACTGATACCGCAACTTAAATCAAACTTTCCAGGGGTTAAATCTGAGTTAGGTGGTAGCATAGAAGAACAACAGGCCCAAGAGTATCAACAAATGACATTCTTCATAGCTGGCTTACTAATGATATACATCTTGCTTGCCATACCTTTAAAAAGCTACGGACAGCCACTGATTATAATGTCGGTTATCCCTTTTAGCTTGACCGGCGCTATTTGGGGCCACTTCTTCTTTGGCCTAGATTTAAGTTTAATGTCACTCTTCGGCATCATAGCCGCATCAGGCGTAGTTATTAACGATAGCTTAGTTATGACAGATTTCGTTAACCAAAGGCGCAAACAAGGTTACAGTATAAAAACCGCTGTAACAGAAGGTGGCTGTGCTAGATTTAGGGCGATCACCTTAACATCTATTACCACCTTTGCAGGTGTTTTACCTATAATGTTTGAAACCAGTTTACAGGCCAAATTTGTCATTCCTATGGCGGTATCTCTAGGGTTTGCAGTATTATATGCAACAATGGTTACCCTAATTTTGGTGCCTTGCTTATATATGATTTTAGAAGATTTGAAAGCAGGTTTTGTATTTATTGGGCGCATGATCAGTGGTAAAAATAGAAAATCACCCAAAGGTGAAATATCAGTCTCCAATTGACACACAAACAGTAAGTGAACCTAAAAGTTAAAAAAGCGCCTGTGGCGCTTTTTTATCTTTGAAGTCTGCTGAAATAATATTCAAAGCGCTTTGATAATCACATTGCTCTCACCTAAGACGGCTCTGCAAAAGTGAAGATGTCAGTTTAGGAAGTAGTATTTATTACAATGTTACCCGCTGTAATGTTGATTAACTCAGATTTACACATTTCAAGCTCAGACGTGGCCACTGCCAAACTAACTACCACTCGATGTTCATAAGTAGATACAATATCTTTTATGTCGTAACGCTCAAGTAGGCGAGAGATTCCGCCGTCATTGGCGTAGTCAAAGGTTAATGTCAGTATGGTGCGATCTACTTTTGTAATAGTAGGTAAATCTTTTAAGACTAAAGATACGGCATCAGAATAGGCACGCTGTAAACCTCCAGTACCTAGCTTAGTGCCACCAAAGTAACGCACTACCGCCACAGCAGTATCGCCTAAGCCACTATACTCCAATACTTTTAACATTGGCATGCCCGCTGTGCCGCTGGGCTCACCGTCATCACTCATAGACCTGATAGTTGTATCGGGAGCACCAGCAATATAGGCCCAACAAACATGATTTGCTTGAGGGTGTTGTTCTCGTAACCCCTTGATAAAAGCTTCAGCACTAGCGCGATTTACAGTATTGGCAGCAAAGATTAAAAACTTACTACGCTTTACTTCTAATTCAACTTGCCACTCATGAGCTGGGACTCGATAACTAGCAATACTCATCAATCAGGCCCACATCACTAATACAGCTGCCGCAGCAATAAGCAACAGCCCTACAACTTCATGTCTAGCAACCTTATTTTTAAGCCAAAACATAGCAACCAACATAGTAAACAAAACTTCTATTTGCCCCAAGGTTTTTACATAGGCAACATGATGAAGTGCCATAGCACTAAACCAACAGATTGACCCCAAACAACTCGTTGCACTGGTAGCCAGTGTTTTGCCTGAATTGTTTTTTAGCGCAATGAAAATAGACCTGTCTTTCATGGCGATATAACTGCTCATTAGCAGAGTTTGAATACATAATACCCACAACAAAACCCACGCTGCACTATGGGGAAACGGTACATTTAATATATGACTTGCTTCGCGAACAAACAAAGAGGTTAAGGCAAAACAAGTACCACAAGCTAAACCAATACCTATGGTTTTAAGGCTAAGCCCACCTTTTTTTCCTCCGCCAGACAATACAAAAACTGCCGCGCCACCCACCAAAATCCCAAGCCAACCAAAAAGGCTCAATTGGCTCCCAAAAAATAACGTGCCTAATACACCCGCCACTAACGCTTCGCTTTTTGCCAAGCCTGCGCCAACAGCAAAGTTTTTTTGTTTAAACAAAATGACCATGAAAGACGTGGCTGCAATTTGTAGCAAAGACGCAGCAAATACAATCAAGATAAATGCTTGATTAAAGGTAGGGATGATTTGATCTGATACAGAATAAAGGATTAACAAGTAAACCAGTGCAATTGGGGGAGCAAATAAAAACCGAGCTAAGGTCACACCTGATGTACTGACACTAGCACTAAGTTGACTTTGCAATGCATTACGAAACGTCTGCATTACAACAGCACCTAATGTAAAGAAGACCCAAGTCACCTTTTCACCTTAATTAATTAGAAAAGGTGATATTACCCTACATCATCACTAAACATTATGAATGCTTTAGAATTATTCTCAGTCATATATAAAAGAATTACTGGGTTAATATTGGGTATTAAAAGGTCGAACATCCTAGCTCTTTCTTTTCATCACCATTAATAACCTACCCCATGTAAGAGGGGTTTAGATTATGATGGCTAGCTATAGCGCTATTTATAAAACTTTATGAAAATCTGCAACCTTACTGGCCTGTATTTACGAACATATATTTTTGTCTACTTTGCGTCTTTATGCACTCTAAATTGGCGTAACCTCACTATTGTAGTGCGCAACAGCAAACCTAATGTATCAAATATTACCGCAATTACACAGCAAGTAAGCATGTCTTGATATAATGGTGAGTGGCATTTTTCTTGCACTCTATCCCTCCATATAACTGAGGTAAAATATTGATGAACGCAATGCCATCACCCAGCTTTGAAGACTGGAAAGCCGATGTTTGCGACAGCTTCTGCAAGATGGATGTTGTTCGCACCGGCCCAGTAAAGCAGCCATTTATTGGGGGTTTTGAACATAACGAGTTAAACCATATTCGCCTATGCACGGTGCAGAGCAAGGCAGTCTGCGTTGATACACCTTCAGACGAACAATATACGCACCTATCAGGTAAAGAATATTTAGTAAAATTTCAGCTAAGAGGTAATGGCAGAATTGAGCATCATGGTAGAGTTGCAGAATTAACACCTGGCGATTTTATGGTGTGGTACAACGAAGAACCAATAAAATTTGAATTTAAAAAATTAGTAAAACATGCTGTATTAGTTATTCCTTCCAAGAAAATGCATCAGGTTTGCCCTGATATAGATCAATATCTAGGATTGTTGTTTGATAAGAGCGAAACGACCAATTCGTTATTAAGCCAATACGTTATCAATCTTGCACAAAAAGTCGATACCATATCTCCAGAAATAGTAATTAAGGTTGAACATATTCTATTGGAATTATTAGGTACGGCATTAAGTGCTGTTGAGTTACCAAATGAAAGCGAAACATTAACAACAGCAGCGTCTCACCTTAAATCGATAAAAACGTATATAGTGGCTAATCTTGATAACCCAGATCTGTCACCAGATTACTTAGCAGATAAAGAAAAAATCAGTAAACGATACCTTCATCAATTATTTGTAAATGAAGGTATATCAGTTTCTCGTTTTATTCAGTTACAGAGACTAGAAGCCTGTAAAAAAGCGTTAGCCTCACCCAATATGGAAAACATGTCGATTACTGACATTGCACTTGAATGGTGTTTTGCTGATGTATCTCACTTTCATCGTTGCTTTAAGGCTCAATACAAGGTCACTCCTCGCAAGTATCGCACTACAGCTTTGGCTTGTTAATTACACAAGCCCAAAACCTGAAGAGCCTTAATCCATGTCTGGATCAAATAGTCCCTTCTTCATATATAATTTCACCCACAATGCAGCTATGACACTCACCACCACTAAAATTCCACCGGTAATACTATAAACTAACTTAGTGACTGATGGGTCTGGTGAATTGTTCAAGGCCACATAAATCATCGCAATAATGCCAATAATCTGAGGAATAGGGTAAAAAGGAGTGCGATATTGGCGCTGCATATTGGGTAATCGAATTCGTAATACTAAAACATCTATATGTGCAATGATGTACGCTAGTAGCCAACTAGTCGTCGCAGCAATAACTAATATCAAGAGCGAATCTATCTCAAGAAATATATACGGCATTAAAGTACAAACAGCCAAAAAAACAATAGCGACCCAAGGAGAGCCATACCGATTAATTGCTTTTAACTGGGGAAATGCTTGTTTATTTTCTGCCATACCATGGAGCATTTTAGGCACAGATGTCAGTACGGTGTTTATGGTACTGCAGGTAGCTGTAATTGCGAGTATTGTGGCTATAATCAACCCGATTTTACCAAACACTGCTTGGGTATATGCTAAGTAAGGTAAAGGGGACTGCAACAGTTCTTCACCCGAAAGAAAACGCGTAGAGCCATAAGAAAACATCAGAAAAATAACGAAAATAATAACCAATGAAAGCTGCATTGATAATGGGATATTTCTAGTGGGTGACTTTACCTGATTTATCATCGGACAGATAAACTCAACCCCAACCATCATCCACATTGCTAGCGCGATTAAACCAATAAAGCCACCATTCCATGCACTCGCTAAGCTCCACACCACATTAGATTGTCTTACCCCCTCTTCTGGTAAGCCTCCAGTCACAGCCACTAAACCTACCAGTATAAGCGCACCAATAAGCACAAAAGCCAACACATTTTGTATTTTAGAAAAGACATCTGCACCAATTAAGCTTGTCAAAGTCAGCCCCCCTAGCAACACAATAGGTATAGCCTTATTGTATTCAAAAGATGGTAGCAATTCGTTAAGTATGGCTTCTACCAATAGCATTTCTACAGGTATTGCCAAAATGGCAACAACTACATAACCAGCAAAAACAGCGATGATCGCCGGAAAATGCCCAAGTGCTTTTTGTGTATAAGTAGCCAACGTCCCCTCTTGAGGAAACATTAGCGCTAATTCTGCAAAGCTCATGGCATTGCATTGCGCAATAATGAGAGCACAAAACATTGCTAAAACAAATGCACTACCGCCTATACCTATACCTTGTAAAGCCGATATCATTGCGCCTTGAACTATTACTAGACCAACGCAAATTGCTATCATACTCACTAAGCTAAGCTTGCTATTTTTACTCTCAGAATTATTTAATGCGCCCATTTTATTATTATCTCTGTATTGGCTTATACATTCTATAAACGGGAAAACTTATACGGCCCATTGTTAACTAATGGTGTCGCACCAGTTGCAATATCTGCCGCTAGTTGTCCCGCTGCGGGGCCTGTTCCAAATCCATGCCCAGAAAATCCAGTGGCCAAGGTTAATCCAGGTAAAGTATCGATATTATCAATAATAGGGTTGGAGTCGGGTGTCACATCAATCAGCCCCGCCCATGCCTCATCTATGTTGGCTTGATTAAAGATTGGCCAAGCTTCACGAAGAGCTGCAAGCGCTTCTTGATTTAAACCATCCACAGTAGGGGGGTTATTAATACGAAGCCTTTCAAATGGTGAAGCTGACGTGGCCTGCCAGCGCCTTGCCAAAGCTAAATCTCTAAGAAACTCTTTGCCTAATGACA
The DNA here is from genome assembly GCF_039943935.1 of Paraglaciecola sp. GTDB lineage: Bacteria > Pseudomonadota > Gammaproteobacteria > Enterobacterales > Alteromonadaceae > Paraglaciecola. Next base: position 22,928 of record NZ_JBDUZQ010000001.1, on the reverse strand, counting down.
CTCTAAGAAAGCTTCGTTGATGTTTAAGTTGTTCTAAGTATTTGTAACCGATAAGTAAGTGGTCTAATACTAAAGGTGCCTTAAGTGCTCCACGTTGAGTGATAACATAACCGCCACCTTGATGTTTTCTAAATGAAAAATTAGAAGCCCCAACCGCAATATCAGTAGGACCGTCAATGGGTGTCGTTCGCATAACAGAACAAACTAACCCTAAAGTTGGCAAGTTAATTCCCATATTACCAAGGAACCTCCTTGATCCCATTCCACCAGCTAAAATAACCTGCTCACATTTAATTTCACCGGCTTCGGTAATGACCCCATTAACTTTTCCACCAGATGTCATCAAGCAACGGACTGCAGTGTTTTGCAAAATTTTAGCGCCTCGCTGCAATGCAGCTTTAGCAAGCCCAGGTGTAGCTATATGTGGCTCGGCACGGCCGTCACTGGCAGTATAAATCGCTCCTGCCCATTTTTTAGATGAATTAGGAACGCGCTTAGCGATCTCTTCGTTACTGAGCAAAGTAGAATCGAGATTAAGATCGTCAACTGACTTAATCCAATTTTCATAGACTTCCATCTGTTCAGTAGTGTTTGCGAGAAACATAATGCCACTTTGCTTGTAACCAACAGACTGACCGATTCGTTCTGGCATACTTTGCCATAGTTTGTCAGCAGCTTGAGCCAAGGGGACATCTTGGGCATCTCGACTGGTTTTACGGATCCAGCCTAGATTTCTTGAAGACTGTTCACAGGCAATATGGCCCTTTTCTAACAACACTACAGGGATATTTCGTTCCGCCAAGGTTAAGGCTGCAGAAATTCCCACGATACCACCTCCTATAATGACAACTGAGGTCGACTCAGGAAGTTCAGTTGAGGTTTTAATTCTTTCTAATGTTTGAGTCATACATCACCTGCAAAGCAATTATTAAGCTAACTTTAATTCTTGAACATTGGCATTGCTTGCACCTAGATAGGCTTGTACTTCAAGTTCAACTTTATAAACTGAACTTCCAAGAGGTGGACAAGTAACAGTTGTAGCTGGATCAATGCCTCTAAATTTAGTACCTATGTGCTCCATAACTACAGGGACTTGTTGTGGATCTTGAATAAATACCCTAGACACCACTACATCTTCAAGACTAGACCCTGCGGCGTGTAAGGCCCTTTCAATATTTTCAAAAACCTGATCGGTCTGTTCAAAAATATCCTCAGGAATTTCTTTGGTAATCGGATTTCTACCAGCGGTATTAGAGACAAACACCCAGTTGTCGACCACCACTGCTCGGGAATAGCTCGCTACTTCTTCTAATTTAGAGCCTGTTTTTACTTTAATAATTTTTCTCATATTACTGCCGTTATCAATAGAGTTGGAGATGTGAAACTGGATTTCAGCCTCAATTCTAGGGTTCAAAATGACTTACTTAAGCGCTGGTTCGTCCCACAGGTTAAGTGAAACACCAATCCCTTTTTCTAGGGCTGTGCGGTATATGGAGGTAGCCCAAGCAACGTCTTCAATAGGCATCCCTCCTACAGACAGGACAATTATCTCTTCTTCATTTTTACGCGCTGGTGTTGCACCACCTACTATTGCGGCTAGATCTTCAATATCGTTGTCAGTCAATTCACCATCTGCAATCATGTCCATAAATTGCATGCCCACTAAAGGGATCACAGTATGAGATGGCTTGGGCACTTCTTCATACCAAGCTTGGTAAAGCCCCTTACTGTCTTGTACTTTACGCACATCTGCGGCTAAAAAGCCTTCATCAAGGGTACAACTGGCTGGCATAGCGAGAAATGCACCTGGCTTAAGCCACTCTTTTTTAACAATGGGATAGGTATTCGGGTCACCCACCTCACCAGAATTACAATAAGTCACAATATCAGAGCCTCTAACTACAGACTCAATATCATCTACCACTTCCACGTTAGTGATTTGCGGTAATGTGCCTTTAATCCATTCAAGAAAGTCGTCTAAACTTTTTTGGCCGCGACCTTTGATTTTAAGGGTATCAATTTTAGGCCGTGCCGCTACAAATGCTGCAACAGAGGTTTTACCCATTACACCAGGGCCAAGTAATCCAATGACTTTTGCATCTTGACGAGCTAAAAAACGAGCACCCACCCCAGGGATTGCACCTGTACGGTATGCTGAAAGTAAGTTGGCAGACATATAAGCAAGGGGAGCGCCGGTATCTACATCATTCAAAATAAACATCAGAATAGAACGGGGTAACCCTTTTTCACGGTTTGCGATATTAGAGCCATACCATTTCACACCACAAGTTTGAAAGTTACCGCCTAAGTAAGCTGGCATAGCCATAAGTCTGCGGTCAGCAGTTGGCTTAGGCATATTAGGAAAAGGCGACTCATCTGGGAAGGTAATCATCGCACCATGGGAATCATTATTAGACCCTGCCATCCGGTAATCACCCTTATGCAGTAGTACAAACATCTCTTCCATCACATCGACACATTTGGGCATATCAGTCACGCCCGCTTTAATCATGTCGGTTTCAGACAGGTAAATAAAGTCAATTTTTGTATTCTCAGACATGGAGACCTCTATAAGTTATGTTGCTTATACGTTTTAATATGAAAAAATTATGCTGCAAATTACACACTAAAAATCATAATTCACATTCACACCAACCCAACGGGGCTTGGCGTAAAATTGCTGGTTAAAGCCTGCAGCCGAACTAAAGTCGAATGTATACACTCGGTACTCTTCATCCAGTAAATTTTTTGCAAACAAAGACACCTGTAAATCTGGTGTAATTTGATATCCAACTCTTGCGCCTATTACTGTGTAGGCCTCTTCTTTAGATACGTCACTATTGGTGATATCAAAATAATGCTCACCTTGGTGGTTAAAATCTAACTGCATAGTTAATGCGTCTGTGGCTTGCCAGCGGATCAATCCATTAAAGGTGACATTGGGTGCTAATACCATTTCGGTACCCGATATGGTCTCACCTTGAATAGTCAACACCCCTACCTCTGAATCAATTAAACTGGCACCTAAGTTAATATCAATAGATTTGGTGGGCATCCAAACAAGCTCAAGATCCATACCTTTAATAGTACTATCAGTGTTCTCGATAAATTGACTCAAGCCAGAAAATGTTAACGCTTGATAACCTTCATAATCGTAATAGAAAGCCGTAGCGTTAAACCTCACTTTGCCGTCTGCCAAAGTAGTTTTAATACCTAGCTCATAAGAACTGAGGTTCTCTTCATCATAAGGGGTTGATTCAGGTGAAATGCCATCAGTAAGGTCAAGAAAGCCGCCATTAAACCCACCAGATTTAAAACCAAGAGCATAATTAGTAAAAATTAAAATATCGTCAGAAGGGCGGTAATCTAAGCCAATTTTACCAGACACATTGTTGTTACTAATATCGCCTTGATAAGCGAACCAGCTATCAGGAAAGTAGTCTGCATCGTCTTCAGGAAGTGTATTTAAGAAACGTAAAAAGTTAGTAACAGCGCCATCATCAGCTAAAGAATCGGTATCTCGAGTGCCAAAAGCATTAATATAATCAAAATCTCGTTCTTCGGTGGTATATCTCAAGCCAAAAATTAACGTTAAATCACTGGTTAACTCTGTATCTGTATTGAAAAACAAGCCAAATGACTCTGTATTCTGCTCATAATCAATATCGTATGTCACAAAAGGAGTAAGTGTACTTGGGTCACCCGTGACTGGATATGTTTCTAGGGCAGCTAACGCTCCACCAAACGAATCAGCATCAATAAACTCAACCAAGCCTTCAAAGTAACTAATATTTAAATCCATGGCATTATCAGCTTTAGAAGAAAAGTAATACGCACCCACAAGCCAGTTAGTATCTTCCCAAAGACCGCTAAATTGAATTTCTTGGCTAAATTGCTCTAGATCAGCAATAAAAGTAGGCTCGATACCCGCATAAGGACCCATATCGGTATCTTCTTGGTGTATTTTATCTACATATTCAACACCGGTAATTGATTTAAAATCAAAGTTATCTGCCGCCCAATCTATTACCAAGGATACGCCTTTGCTATCAATATCAAGTATACCTTCGCGGTCATAATCCCCAGCAAAGTTATCACCATCAGTATCTGCATAGCCCCAAAAATCAACTACATCACCTGATGCCTCATGTTGGTATTTAGGTGCCACGGTTGACGACTGAGCGCCATGGATATTCAAAAGTGCACTAACTGAGTCTGATAAATCTGCAGATAGTTGTAAGCGAAACGCCTGACTATCTGCTTCATTGGCATCTTTACCGATGCGATTTTCAACGTAACCATCATGATTGTTTGTGGCAACTGATAAGCGCCCCATCACAGTATCTGAAAGGCTACCACTTACCGCACCTTCAAATTTTACTTGGTTATAACTAGCTATAGATAAATCAGCATATCCTTCAAAATCTGCGGTTGGTGCTTTAGATATAAAGTGCACCAAACCACCAGTAGCATTACGTCCATACAAGGTACCTTGTGGACCACGAAGCACCTCAACACGACTTAAGTCAAATAACTGAAACGTTAAACCAGGCATTGCCGACTGATATACATCATCACGATATACAGCCACAGGCCCTTCATTATTATCATTGAAATCATTAAGACCCACGCCACGTAAACTGATTGAAGGGTTGTTACCTTCACCAACAGGTGTACCGATATTCAACCCAGGAGTTTGCGCTGCAATATCAACACTGTCTGTCATATTCAATTCTTTTAGCATGTCCCCTGAAAAAGCAGTCACCGCTACACTTACATCTTGTAAGGCTTGCTCTCTTTTTTGCGAAGTGACCATTATTTTTTCAAATTGGTTCTCTTGGGCGTTAACAGGCATACCCTGTGTAGCAAAAAGACTAGAAATTATCAGTGGTAAAACACGCTTTTTGGTAATCATAAAAATACCTTTATTATTTTTTAGTTTATGAAGCAGTCTTAGAAGTCGACTTGCATTACAACAAAAAGAAAAAAAGATATCTTGCATAGTAGTGAAGGAAAAAATTGACTATCCGTGCAGTACAGTAAAATGAGAAGGCGGGGTGTAGACCCACACTGACTAAAAAGGGGACAAGTAAACTTGCCCCTTTTTTGGATAACATTTACAGCGCGATTTCTAACACCTTACGTGAATTAGCCAGTACAGAGTAATACTTGGATATTTATTCGATGAGTTTCCCAACCATTAAACCCCATTGAGGTATCAAGCAAGCCTCTGAAATATAAAATATTTTACTAGAGATAATGATTAAAATTATCGGTGAGGATAAGAGATTAGTGACAATAACAGCCCTTTACGTCAGCCACTATCATGTCGGCCGAAAAACCTTTTATGTAATTGTCAAAAACCGTTTGGGCTAGCCCTTCAGTATTTGAACAGCCAAGTCCTGCTCCATAAGGCCCAAAATACACCACCTCACTATTATTATTGGTAATCACTACAGAAGGTGTAGAAGTCACTAATGATGAATGATTTGGTTCCATATTCAAAACCGACATGCGCTGCTTATGGGCTGATTTTACCAAGCCATTAATATGAATTTGAGTAACTTTATTACAGCCACATTCAGGACTAATAAAATTGATAATGGTGTTGGCTGGAAGTGCCAAACCAGAAAAATACTCTTGACTTAATAACGTCCTAAATACAGCGGTATTTGTTCCTTCCAATTGACCATTCAAGTCAAATTCAATTAAGCGCTCGAAAGTAAAGTACCGAAATGCAAAAATGGTAAACGCTACCCAAGCCAATAAAACGCCAAATTGAACCCTTTTCTTAGACCAGGTGTCTATCATTTAAAGTTGGAGACACTCTCAGCTAATTTATTTGAAGTATCGTTTATCCCCTGGGTTTCAATATCTAGGGTTCTCACGTTTTCACTATCAACTTGGGCAGTAGCTCTTAAGGTTTCCGTGCTCTTTGCAATACTATCAGTAGTCTTAGACTGCTCTTCAATAGCAGCAGCAACTGTCATTGATATATCATTCGCTCTCTCTACAATACTTAAAGCATCGGTTATTTGTTTCTTAGCTTTATCTGCTGACTCACTAACCGATTGTACTATTTGCATACTACTTTCCATTGAATCTGTAGATGACTGTGAATAATTTTGCAGTAGTAAAAGAGTTTCATTTATTTTATCAGTACTTTGTTTAGTACGATTAGCCAAAGCTCGAACCTCATCAGCTACCACTGCAAACCCACGCCCTTGTTCTCCGGCTCGCGCTGCCTCAATGGCTGCATTTAATGCTAACAAGTTAGTTTGATCTGCGATGCCAGTAATTTCGGTTAATACAGTAGAAATAGTCACAGTAGAATTTGCTAGCTCGCCCACTTCGTTACTAGTATTTTTTAATGCAAGAGCAAGAGATTCATTTTGTGTATTAATTTGTTCTACATCTCTATCGGTAGATTGAGTAAACTCAGTGGCACGCTGCATTTGCGTTGTCAGCTCAGTGGTTTCTTTAGCGATTGAAGAAACTGTCATAGATAACTCTTCAGTAGACGAGGCTATTGTATCGGTTTCGATATGACGATGACCCGACGACTCTTCTAACTCGTTTTTAGCAACGCCTAAGTTTTTAGCATTATTATTCAAGACATTAACCTGCGTCTTAATTCCGTCTGTCAAATAACTCAACGAATCTAATAGCTCGTTAAACGCCGATAGCGTCGGATTGTTATCTGCATTCGCCCTTGGCTTAAGGTCTATCAACCCTTTCTCACAAGCTAAGGCTTGCACAACTCTTGCTAACTCATTACCCGTTTGGCTTTCAGCAAACATCAATCGAGCTAAATAACCACCAACAACGACTTCTGCTACTGCATATGCAGCGTGAATTAAAACTGTTGTAAAAGCTAACCTATCTGCATCAAAAATATAAATGCCAGCGCCACTGACCTGAAGGTAGTAAAAAGATAAGTGGTGTACTGCAATCACTACAATAGCAGTCAAAAATACCTTCCAATCTTTAAAAACAATCAATAATGCAATTAAGATAAAAATTTCAAAATGCACTTCGATCAAACCATTTGCCTGATGAATATGTAGTGCTGCAAAAACCATAACGGCAGCAGCAATTATATGCCTTGATATCGCTGAATCGGGCGCTGTTCGACAGAAAAACAAAGGAACCAATAAAGCTGGCAAACCAATAACCAGACCAGATATCAAAGTTCCAAAAACCAAGCCAAACACTACACTTAAACCTAAAAGCGTAATAAGAACATATAAAAATAATCTGTTTACCTTAGTCATCTCAACTTCTTCCTCTGTTAGATCATTACTTTGAGTACTAATTTATCGACGTTTCGATGTGATTGTTAAGTACTAATTCAGTTTTCAACCACTATTTAACCACCTGTAATAAAATCACCTTTTATTTGGAATATTTAAAACTAGTCTAAAGGTGACTAATTGGCCAAGCAGAAGGCACACCGAGAAGCCAATAGTAATAAGCAAGCACGCCTTATTTTTCACAGCTTCATTTTATGGTTCAGCCCACTTTTACACAAGCATTCAGTTATCGTAATACCACTCCCAAAGCATTAGTGTAAATCCCACCACCTAACGAACATTATTTTTCTCGACCAAAACGAAAAATGTTATATTATAACATTTTATAAATATTAACGTTGTGGATTGTATTAAATAATCCACCATGCAAAGAAGGATCACTAGCAAGATGCAAAGCTCAGCTTCTTTATTACCTGTAACCGTATTGTCAGGGTTTTTAGGTGCAGGTAAAACAACCGTACTCAATCATATTCTTAATAATAGAGATGGCTTAAAAGTTGCCGTTATTGTCAATGACATGAGTGAAGTCAACATAGATGCAGCGATGCTTAAAAATGAGGTGAGTTTAAATCACTCAGAAGAAAAGCTAGTAGAAATGAGTAATGGTTGTATTTGCTGTACCTTAAGAGAAGACTTACTCGAAGAGATAACCCGTCTTGCCCAAGCGAAAAAATATGATTACCTAGTAATTGAATCCACCGGTATTTCAGAACCCCTACCCGTTGCTGAAACCTTTACTTTTGCCGATGAAGACGGTGTAAGCCTGTCAGATGTATCAAGATTAGATACTATGGTAACAGTGGTTGATGCCCTTAACTTTATACAGGATTATGACCAAGCTAAATCCCTTGATGAGGTCGGTGAAAGCTTAGGCGAAGATGACGAACGGAGTGTGGCTGACTTACTGGTTGAGCAAGTAGAATTTGCTGATGTAATCCTCATTAGTAAAACTGACCTTGTCTCAGAAAAAGAATTAAATCGTTTAAAAAGTATTTTGCAAACCCTTAATACAGAAGCAATACAAATTCCCATCGAAAATGGCAATGTTCCCGTAAAAAAAGTTTTAGCAACAGGGAGATTTAACTTTGAAAAAGCGCAACAAGCACCTGGCTGGCTGAAAGAATTACGTGGTGAACATATCCCAGAAACCGAAGAATTTGGCATCAGCAGTTTTGTTTTCGAAGCAAGGCGACCTTTTCACCCACAAAAATTCTACGAGTTTTTACACAGCAAAGAAATCGCTGGAAAGCTAATTCGTTCAAAAGGCTTTTTCTGGCTAGCGACACGCCCAGAACTGGCGGGAAGTTGGAGCCAAGCCGGAGGCATGGCCAGATACGGAGCGGCAGGATTATTTTGGAAGGCGGTACCAAAAAAACAGTGGCCTGATGACCCTGAATATCTAAATGCAATTGCCGAGCAATGGGTAGAGCCCTTCGGTGATATGCGACAAGAACTTGTATTCATAGGACAAGGGCTAGATAAAGACAATATCACTAAGCGTTTACACGCATGCTTGTTAAGTGAAGATGAAGTGCTAGAAGGCAAAAAAGAGTGGTCGACTTTGCCCGATCCATTCCCACCATGGGATCTTCACTAGCACCGGGGTATAAGCGTCGCTTTATAAAGTATTGGCTGTAATTTGAACGGCCAATACGCTTTTAAACCAGACCTATAACCTGATGAAGATAATGCAAAAATTTCACAGCCATAGGTAACGCGAGCCCTTATGGCTTTGTACTTTAAAGGACTTATCTCACCCATCTAAATCATTTGATTTTAAAGGCTGACTAAAATATTTAAAGTCATAGGCAACAATAAAACGTTACTTTAAAACAAAGTGAGCGTCATCAAAGCTTGTTAAGGCGTGGGTACACTTCGGTAATAATTCAGACTCAATATCAGCTAAGTCAGGAATTGCTATGGTTTGACAACCCGCTGCAAGTGAAGCTTTAATCCCTACACTGGAGTCTTCAAACACCAAAACTCGCTCTGGCGATACCGATAGCTTTTGACAAGCCAACAAATAACAATCAGGAGCTGGTTTTGGGGTAACAACATCATCAAGGGTAATCAATACATCTAGTGCAGGCAGAAAATCAGTATGTTGAAAACTATCCATTGCTGCGTCATACGAAGACGAAGTCACCACACCAATAGGTATCTTTACAGCTTTTATTGCTTCAAAAAACTCCGTAAACCCTTTTTTAATGGGCACTCCTTGCTGCTTACTAATACTCATGCAATGGCGATATTCACTAATAAAGTTATCCATTGGGAACCCTTTCCCAAATAAGTTACGGGCCCTGTTAAAGCACTCAGGTGTCGGTACACCAATGAATGTTTTATAAATATCAAGGTTAAACAATACACCAAATGCTCTTGCTGTATTCATCCAAGCATCGAAAGCCATGCGCTCACTATCGAATATAGTGCCGTCTTTATCGAATAAAATTGCATCGTACTTAGGAATTAACATATAGGCTCGTTTAGAATGAAAAGAATTAATTAATGATTAGTCTAGAAACTGCTATTGAAGTTCACAGTGCTTACCGTGAGTTTCAAGGGTAAACAATTATGCAGTCAATTGCTGGCATTTGTAATGAAAACATTTTTTTGCAAATGAGCCCTTAATGTAAATTTAACTAAATATATAAACTAAATTTACATATTCATAATGGGAACTCTTCCTAAAAACCCACCTTAAAAACCCCAAAACTTTGTTATATAAGGTTTTTTATCGCATTGGTGAGTAAATATCAACAGCTCGTTGCTTATATGTTACTTGAGCGAACTGGTACAAAGATGTAAAAAGTGCGCACCCAAAGTTAACATATAATTTACAGTGATTTAATCTATGTATTCAGATGAAGTTATTAAAAAAAACCGCAACACTGCAGTTAATGACATTTTTGGTGCTACCACATCCTCACATGTAAACATTTTAGAAACAGCCGGTGCAGCAACCTCCGGTGTCGATAACAAAGGGCAACAAATACTAGATTACATTCACTCTCTTCCACCTGCTTATGAATTTGAGCCAGCGTATACCCGACAGTATAGAGAAAACCCTTACGAGCATGACGATGTACCGCAAATCGTCAGAGAGCAGCTCATAATTTCATGTAAAGACCATGACTTAGCAGCGAGGGTATATCGACCCACGCTAGACACAACCTTCCCCAGCCCAGCACTCATCTACTTTCATGGTGGCGGCTTTGTATTAGGAAGCATCGATAGTTACGACAAGTTACTCGCACAATTGAGTATTCAATCTCAAGTGGTAGTAATTTCTGTTGACTACAGGCTAGCGCCAGAAACCGTATTTCCAGGCGCAGTAGAAGACACACAAGAAGCTGTAGATTGGCTGGTAAAAAATGCGCCGACTTTAAATTTAGATCCTAATAGAATTGCCCTTGGCGGTGATAGTGCAGGGGCAAACCTAGCAACAGGCTACTGCCTAGCCAACAAAAACAAAGATGATTTTAAACCTTGTTTTCAACTGCTCATTTATCCAAGCATTGTAGGTAACGATCTAACACCTAGCCGCGAGAGATTTTCAGAAAAGTTATTGCTAACAAAAAAGCTCCTGCACTGGTTTCACGACCTGTACATCACAAAAGAGCAAGAAAACGACCCCCGCTTCAACGTATTAAAAGCAACGGAATTTAAGCATTTGCCAGCCACCTTTATTTTGACCTGTGGTTTTGATCCGCTCCGCGACGAAGGGCAAATGTATGTAGATAAACTCATTGAAAATGGCGTAACCGTTAAGCACTCCTGTTACGCCGATATGTTTCATGCCTTTCTTAATTTTGGTGTGTTGCAACAAGCAAAAGACGCAGTAACAGAATGCGCAATGACCCTCAAGGCCGTGATGGCTAACAGTAAATAAGACAAGTTTGAAATTAAAACTATTCTAATGGGACGAAATATGAAAATGACACAGTTATTAACCTCAAAAAAGATTATCGCTTTATCAATATCTGCCGCCCTAACTTTTTCAGTTAACGGTCAAGACAAGGTAGAAACCATCCAAGTAACAGGCTCTTACATCAAACGTACTGCTGTGGACGCCGCAGAACCTGTGCAAGTGCTGGACTACAACTTTATTCAATCTACTGGCGCGACTACAGTAGCAGAGCTCATCAGCAAACTAGCCATATCATCAGGCGCTGAAAACCAAGCAGACTCGTACACACAGGCATCAACACAAGGCACAGGAAACGTTAACTTACGTGGTCTAGGGTTAAGCTCAACATTAGTCTTAATTAACGGCCGTCGCCAAACAATATCAGGTGCTATCACTAATGACGGCAGCGTATTCGTTGATACCAGCCATATACCAATTGATGCCATAGAACAAATAGAAGTGTTAAAAGAAGGTGCTGCTTCAACCTACGGGTCAGATGCAGTGGCAGGGGTGGTTAACTTTATTTTACGCAAAGACTTTGAAGGCTTTGAAATAAACGCTGGTATAAGCAAAGTAACAGACAGCAGCCAAAAAGACACTGATATTGGTTTTTTGTGGGGTACCGAATTTAACAATACTTACATTACAGTATCGGGCCATTACTTAGACCGCACACCATTAAGTACAGCCGACAGGCCAGACCTTGGCGACAATGCATTTAGTTCTTTAGGTAACTCATTCTTACTTTACCCTATTCAAGCTGATGGCAGTTTTGACTTTTCTCCTATCACAGTTGCAGAAGGCCCCTATGCTGGGACCTACGCACCTTTTGAAAATGTAGCTGACCCAAGCTGTTTAGATGATGAATTAGGAGTGTTAATTCCACAAGCAAGTGGTACTCGCTGTGGATTCAACTATGGCCCTATTTACAACTTGGTCAATACAGAAACCCGCACACAATTGTATACCAACATATCTCACGACTTTAGTGGTGGCACTCAGTTATCTGCCGACCTAAGTTGGAGCTCAAACAAAGTAAAAGATAACCCACAGTCGCCCAGCTATCCTGATTTAACGTTTCCTTTCATTAGCAGTACCCATGAAGGCAATCCATTTGGAACCGGTGTTATTTGGCTTGGCCGTCCACTTGGTGCGGATCAAGCCCCTGCCCTAGCACCACGCAAAAACGAAACGTTTCGAGCTTCATTTAACCTAGCAGGTTCATTTGAAAATAACTGGGGATGGGACACAGCACTTACCTACAGTAAAAATACCTACACCCAATATCAACAAGATCAGTTGCGCTCTAGACTGGTAGCAGCACTGGCAGGCGAAGGTGGTCTAAACAACGATGAGTTGTTTAACCCTTTTGATCGCACCAGCATTACTGACTCGATCATTGAAGATTTTACACATATTACAAAATCAGAAAAAAATACAGACTTGCTAGCATTTGATGCAGTCATTGACGGTAAGTTATTTGACATGCCAGCAGGCCCCGTTAATTTTGCTGCAGGGATACAAGCTAGAAAAGAGGGTTTTCACGTTGCCACTGATGATGTTTACGAAATTAATTACGATGCAGATGGTAATCCTATCCCTGTAGATCTGATCTTTTTAGCTGGGTTATCAGAAGTTGATGTAGACAGAACCTCATTCGCACTATTTGCTGAAAGCTTATTACCTGTTTCAGACAATATTGAAGTCACCGCAGCTGTTCGTTACGAAAAACTAGAAAACGATTCAAGTTTTGATCCCAAAATTGCACTACGCTGGCAAGCCTCAGAAAAGCTTATCGTGAGAGCGTCAGCTAGCACAGCATTTAGAGAAGCCTCGTTATCACAAATGAATGCTACCGCGGCAACCATAAACGGAATTAGCGACTTCAATCCAGACGGCTCAGCAAAATCACCCGCGTTTGTAGGCGTACTGGCTAGAGGTAATGAAGACTTAAAGCCAGAACAGTCTAAAAACTATAACCTTGGGCTTATTTTTAAAGCCACCAGCAGTCTCGACTTTAAAATTGACTATTGGCGAGTGGATTACACCGACTTAATTACCGTTGAAAATGCCCAAGGAAAAATAGCTGATGACCCAAATGGCGAGGATATCATTCGCACTGCCGCAGGTTTGTTATCTGCTATAGAAGTAGATTACTTCAACTCTTCATCGGTAACAGTAAAAGGTATTGATATTGAGTCGGTTTGGAAAATAAATGATCAATTCAACCTAACCTTCAATGCCTCTCACTTTTTAACCTACGAGCTAACTAAAGATAATGGCGAAGTCGTCGAAGCTGCAGGGTCATTTAACTATGATAATTTTGCTCGTTCGTTGCCTGAAGATAAAGCCACCTTAAATCTTAATTGGGTGGGCGAGAGTCAACGCGCCTCAGTAAACGTTAATTATATATCAAGCTACGAAACTGCTATTGCTCTACCAGAGAATGAAAGCGCTAAAATAGACTCATTCACAACTGTAGATACACAATATTCAGCCACCTTTGGTATCTCAGAGGAAAGTGAAGCTACCATAACGTTAGGTATTAAAAACCTATTAGACGAAGCGCCACCAAGAGTATTTAACGGTTTTGGCAATTTAAGTTATGACCCTAAGCAGCATAGCCCATTAGGACGAGTGTTCTTTGCAAAAGCTAAGTTTGCTTTTTAACACCCTACAATCATTAACAATAAAAGTGGGGTTACCCCCCTCTTTTAAACCAAAAGAAATAATCATGTCATTTACTTTTAACACTACAAAATCCATTGTAAACGCACCAAATTCATCATTAAATTTGGCGCAATATTGTCAAAATCTCAATATCACCAAGGTTTTATTGGTGACCGATCCAGGTATTGTGAAACTCGGATTACACCAAAAAATGTTGGCAAGTTTAGAAGCAAGCACACTCGATTATGTGCTCTTTAGTGAAGTAGAAGTAGACCCACCAATGGGCGTCATTGAAAATGCGCTATCTTTTGCGAAGCAACATCAAATTGACGGTGTGGTAGGCCTTGGGGGCGGTAGCTCTTTAGATACAGCCAAACTTATCGCAGCACTTACCTATTCAAGCCAAACCCTTGACCAAGTATTTGGGGTAGATAAGCTTTTACATAAAAGATTGCCACTAATTCAAATCCCAACAACAGCAGGCACAGGTTCAGAAGTCACCCCGATATCTATTGTCACAACCGGTGAAGCCATGAAAATGGGCATAGTGTCGAGTGTTTTATTACCAGACATAGCATTACTAGATGCCAGCCTCACGGTTAACCTGCCACCACACATTACTGCGGCAACAGGAATTGATGCCATGGTGCATGCCATTGAGGCCTACACCAGCAATATCAAAAAAAATCCATACTCAGATATGCTAGCCATTGAAGCATTAAAGTTAATGTCTAAAAACATTCAACAGGCGGTACACCAAGGCAGTGACTTACAAGCTCGAGCCAATATGATGTTAGGAGCCACTATGGCAGGCCAAGCTTTTGCCAATGCACCAGTGGCAGCAGTACATGCCCTAGCCTATCCATTAGGAGGGCATTATCATATTCCTCATGGGCTCAGTAACTCTTTAGTATTACCTCACGTTTTAAAATTTAATGCGCCGGCAGCCGCCCCTTTATATGCACAATTAGCCGATATCATTATTCCAAACATAGCTTCTTCACTAACCACAGCTGAGGAAAAAACAGCAGCCTTCATTCAATACCTAGAAGACTTAATCACAAATTTAAACCTTCCTAACCGTTTAGCTAGCTTAGACATACCCGAAAGCGCGTTAACCATGCTCGCCAAAGACGCACTGAAGCAAGAACGCCTACTGGTAAACAATCCTAGGCCTATGAAAGAAGCAGATATATTATCTATATATCACGCTGCCTTTTAATGCTGACTCATTATTAAAAGAGGTATATAAATGATTAAAGACACACACACTCAAATTGAAACGCCCCAACAGCAAGTTGCGTCGTCAAAGCAAAGTATTTATGCCGTATACCTGATTTTTATCTTATTGTTGGCTTATACCTTTTCATTTATTGACCGCCAAATTTTAAGTTTATTAGTTGAGCCTATGAAGCGAGACTTAGGTATTAGCGATACTCAAATGAGCCTATTACAAGGCCTGTCATTTGCATTGTTCTATACCCTAATGGGCTTACCATTAGGCCGCTTAGCTGACAGTAAAAGCCGCCGCGGAATTATAGCCTGGTCTATTTTTATTTGGAGTCTCATGACAGCCGCCTGTGGCTTAGCCAAAAGTTACTGGGCTTTGTTTTTTGCACGAATGGGCGTAGGGGTAGGAGAAGCAGGTTTGTCTCCCGCAGCATATTCACTCATTGCCGACAGCGTACACAAAAAGCACCTTGCCAAAGCCATAAGTGTCTACACCATGGGGATTTACCTAGGTGGTGGTTTAGCACTAATTGTTGGCGGCATGGTAATTCAATGGGCATCAGAATTTTCATCTATCACTCTGCCCATAATTGGTGATGTCTATCCGTGGCAAGCGGTGTTTTTAGCCGTAGGTCTGCCAGGATTATTGTTAGTACCTTTGCTTTACACATTAAAAGAGCCTGCGCGCCCTCAGTTGCAGCAAAAAGCAGTGCCTGTTTCTGATGTTATCAGTTTCTTTAAGCAAAATAGAAAAACAGTATTACTTCATAACTTTGGTGCAGCTCTTGCCTCAGTCGCCGGTTATGGCGCGTTAGCTTGGGTGCCAAGCTACCTCATACGAGTACACGGAATGAGCGGTGGCGAAGTAGGGTTAGCCTTCGGCTTAATTGTACTTTTTTGTGGTGCAGGTGGCGTGATTGTGGGCGGTATACTCGCTGACAAACGCCTTAAAGCTGGGCAAACCGATGCAAAAATGCGAGTAGCGATGTGGGCTATGATCTTAGGTATCATTCCCACTTTGCTATACCCACTGGTCTCCAACTTACAAATTGTGCTAGTGATACTGGCTGTTTCTACTTTTTTTGCTAATTTCATGATGGGCTTAGGGCCTGCCGCAATTCAAGAAGTGGTACCTAGTAATATGCGGGGCCAATTCAGTGCATTGTATTTGTTCATCGTTAATCTAATTGGCTTAGGACTTGGCCCAACCTTAGTTGCCTTGTCTACAGACTATATTTTTGGCTCACCAGAAATGGTTGGTTACTCACTATTATTAGTCACAAGTGTAGCTATGGCTGGCTCAGCGTTATTACTGGGTAAGTGCTTACCTCATTATAGAAAAACGCTAGCATCGTTAGCGCAATAATTAACAACTACCTTAGAGTTTGGAGGTGCTAGTGATATCGCTAGCAGCCCAAGTTCTAACACCTATCAAATGGATACCCCATGCTACCTTTGAACGATCCTGAGTTATTAAAACGACAACTTTTTATTAATGGGCAATGGCGTAATGCAGACTCAAAAAACACGTTAACTATCGACAACCCCGCCACCGCCAGCAAAATATGCGACATAGCCAGCGCAGGCTTAAGTGACACACAATTAGCCATAACCAGCGCCCATAATGCCCTGCAAAGTTGGCGTCATACTACGGCCAGTTACCGGGCTGATATATTAAAACGCTGGCACGATTTGATTTTAGAGAACATCGACGATTTAGCAGTAATACTCAATGCCGAACAGGGTAAACCACTAGCAGAAGCCAAAGGCGAAATACGTTATGGCGCATCGTATCTTGTGTGGTTTGCAGAAGAAGCAAAACGCCTTTATGGCGATGTTATTCCTAGTAAACAGGCATCACAAAGGCTGTTAACTATTAAACAGCCAATAGGCGTGGTTGCAGCCATCACCCCATGGAATTTTCCTAATGCAATGATCACCCGTAAAGTTGCCCCAGCATTAGCCGCTGGCTGCACTATGATTGTCAAACCAGCAGAAGCCACCCCTTTAAGCGCACTTGCACTAGCAGAATTAGCAGAACGGGCAGGGTTACCGAAAGGCGTACTATCGGTAGTAGTAGGCACCGATGCCATTGCCATAGGCAAAGTACTAACAGACAGCCCTATTGTGACTAAACTATCTTTCACAGGCTCCACCAAGGTAGGTAAATTGCTCATAAAGCAATGTGCCGACACCGTAAAAAAAGTGTCCATGGAATTAGGAGGCAACGCCCCTTTTATTGTTTTTGACGATGCAGACATCGACCAAGCGGTTCAAGGAGCTATTGCGTCAAAGTTTCGCAACGCGGGACAAACCTGTGTTTGCGCAAATCGCTTTTTAATACACCAAGATGTTTATCAAGAATTTAGCGACAAATTTGTCGCTGCAGCTCAACAGCTCACCCTAGGTAATGGTGCAGACACAGGCGTAACCCTTGGCCCAATGATTAATGCCGACGCCGTCACAAACGTGCACTCAATGGTATCTGATGCCGCCAAAAAAGGAGCCAATAGGCGCTTAGGAGGCCAACTATCTAGTCTAGGGACAAACTTTTACCCGCCCACAATTTTGACTGACGTCAGCGCTAACATGCGGGTATTCAATGAAGAAATATTCGGTCCAGTTGCCCCGATTATTGCCTTTGAAACCGAGCAACAAGCGCTACAACTCGCCAATGCCACACAAGCAGGTTTGGCTGCATATTTATACACTCAAAACTACGCAAGAATATGGCGCTTTTCAGAAAATTTAGAATGTGGAATTGTAGGTATAAACGAGGGCATTATCTCCTCTGAAGTTGCACCTTTTGGCGGTGTAAAACAATCAGGAAATGGCCGCGAGGGCTCTAAATACGGGTTAGACGATTACACCGAAATCAAATATTTGTGTATGGGAGGCATCTAGCCGCCAGACTACAAAATATTAAAGGTGAGCTTGGTTCCAAAGCTGTTGCGATGCCTGTGATTCGGCCACCAACCAATCTCTGAAAACTTTAATAGTGGGGTTGTTTTCAAAATGCTCTGGGCACACAAAGTAGTAAGATTCAGACTTCAACATCATGTAGTTATGGGCAACAACCAGTTTGCCCTCTTTTATCAAATTATCTGCAAGGGGGCGGTACATAGGGATAATCCCCAAACCGTCAACGGCTGCTTGAGTCGCAACAGCCACATTGTCAAAAGTGATGTTCTTTTTATCAGTATGCAACCCTGGCTGATTGCTTTTAGACAACCACTGCTCCCACAACTTTGATAAATGCTCGTAATGCAACCAGTTGTAATTAACTAAACTGGTAACATCGTCTAAGTCGTGTTGTTTATCTAATAAAGAGGGCGCACACACTGGCTGAACATAGACATCTAACAGTTTTTCACTGTGACACCCAGGCCAGTCACCCGTACCTAAACGAATGGCCGCATTCATATGCTCGCCAGAAAAGTCCACCGAATCTTTACCCGTGTCTAGGCTATTGGTATAAAAAGACAGGGTTAAATCAGGACAAAACTCCTCTAGGGTACGCAAACGACTCATCAACCACGTAGAATTAAACGTAGCTGAAATACCCAGCTTCAATTTTAATTTTTCGCTACCGTGATGCAAGGTATCTGTGGCCACCCGTAAATCAGCAAAAATGTTAGAAATAGAATTCGCATAAATCACCCCCTGCTCGGTAAGCTCAAGGCCAACCTTATGGCGCTCAAACAACTTAAAGCCAAAATGTTCTTCTAAGTTTTTTATCTGGCGACTCACAGCAGAGCGGGTAATAAACAACTCATCAGCCGCTTTAGTAAAACTCAATAAACGGGAAGCGGTAAGAAACACCCAAAGGGTATTAAGTGGTGGTAAATGTCTCGACATAACAGACCTTTTAAACCCTCGCAGAGGTAACACTTGCAGAAATGACAAAATAATTAGCCTAAACTGGCTAACCTTGGCGACTAAAAAACAAAAAATTCGCTAAAATTCAATGCCCTAAGAAAAAACATTTATACACTCAACAGAATACCCACAATATATCCTAACCCCAAGAGTTGAGCAAATGAGTCAGTTTAAACAATAGGCGCAATCAACTCAGCCACAATACGCTTCAGTAAAAAGGTTTCGCGCTCTATCGATAAACCTTTTTTCTCACTATGCATCATAGTGTTTTCGTTATGCTCAATTGCCTCATAAATATTCAGCCAAACTGGGCGCATTCCATTGCTCACTTCATAATCTTCAAACTGAGTGGCACCTAACTCGCTATCAATATCACAGATATAACAATATGAATTCATGTGCATAGTATCTAAATTATTTTTATACCAAGGCCTAAACTCTTCATAATGGCCGAAGGGTATTATATTGGTAATACCGGTGGCCCCCGTCTCTTCAGCTAGCTCACGTTGCAGTCCCTTTATTTTGTCTTCACCTAGGTCAACTCCTCCGCCGGGTAAGGTGTAATCATTGTATCGTTCGGTGAAAAGCATCAATATTTTGTCACCCCTTAATACAATCGCCCGAGTCGCATCACGCTTGAAAATCTTAGTACTTTGAAGATTAACATCAGGATGAATAGCCGTTTTTAATAAGCGCATGGTTTGATCAACTTTTAGACTATAGGGAAGGCGAGAAGTCTACCGAATTAACGTTTACCACGCACACCTAGTTTTCCAACTTACAGTCTCGTTAACAAAGATGGCTTAACGTTACTGTTGCCTAAATGACATGTGTAAAGTCATCCAGTTCCCAGCATGAGAACTCTAATAGCCGGTGTAGCTTCGCCACGAAATTTTAAACACACTTAAGCAATAGCATTACGTCTAAAACAAAGTCGCTGAGGTTTGAGAGAATAGCAACAGAATCACAAGCCAAGACAAACATTGGGTTTTAAAATACCTAATGAGTTATTTACCAACAAGTCAGAGAGACTGGAGACTGTATAAATAACTGCACTTATTAGTTGAATTCAAGTAAAGTTTGCTCTGCTAATACTCAAAAAAGGCCTAGTATGCGTTTAACAAAACACTTACTTATACTCATGCTATTTGCATCCTCATCTTTATTTGCTGTTGAAGAACAAAGCACAGAGAACAATTTAGTGGCCGTAGCAAACAGTAATCGCTTACTTCAGTATTATGAAAATGGTGAAAATAAAGGCCCTTCTATTGAAATTCTTCAGGCTGTTTTAAAAGAAGCTCAACTCGATGCTACCGTTAAATTTATGCCCTGGGTACGAGCTTTTTCAACCGCAAAAAACAATCCCAATACATTAATTTTTAGCATGATAAGAACACCTGAACGAGAAGCAGATTTTCATTGGATTATTCAGGTAAGTAATTTGTCGAGAGTCTTTATCTCTTTAGCAAGCAAACCAGAAAATTACGTAGATACTATGCAGCAAGCTAAGCATAAGTTGATAGCAACTATTGTAGACTCGGCCAGCTACAATGAACTTATTTCACATGGTTTCTCAGAACAAGAGAACCTTTACAGAGTGCCTGACTGGGAGGTAATGGTAACTTTATTTGAAAGTGGTAAAGTCGACTTAATTTATGCAGAGCCTAATAGTATTAAACATATCCTAGAAAGGCGCGGCAAAGAGAGTGTTACACTGCGCTACAAAGCAATAGAATCAAAAAAAGAACTCACTAGTTATATCGCCATTAGCAAATCCACTGATATAGAAATAGTTAAGCGCTTACAACAAGCCGCTCGCAAATTTGAAAAAACAGCTGAGTATAACCGCCTACTTTTTGAATAGAATATTTTTAAACCGATTGAGAGCGAGATGTAACACTCAAATCAAATTCAGATTCTTAGAAGCGAGCCTTTTGCGGTTTATCGCAGGTTTATCAGATAACTTCGTATATCAAAAACTATCAGCTTGGTTAGCCAAATAAATTATGGAACAGCTACAAAATAGCCAATACGCTTTGCCTAGACTCTTCTAGTTGTTTAGCAATCATAGTTATTGTTGCTAGTGAAACCCCAATTGAAGCGTCCACCTCAGTAAAATCACCCACGATATCAAGTGTTTCCTCAATAATAGGAAGCGAATTTTTGAAGGGGTTTCATAGGAGGTTTTTTACCGAACCCTGCAAATGAAGTTGCTTGCTCGCCAAATGGATGTGGGCTAAAGGTAACATCATAAAAAGTAGCTATTATTGCCTGTCTCAGAAAGATGACTGTTATCTTAAATTCTAAGGTTATAGATGGAGTGATGTGGGACGAGAATATGGTGAAAATTCAATGATTGACACCATAGTCACTTGTTAGCTATTCAATTCACTAATAGCTTGAGCCATACCCTTTTCAATTAACTCTAATGCTTTATCTTGGGATAGTTCTTGATGAGCACAGCGACAAGTTACCAAATAATTAGAGTTGCTGTCTTTAGGATACATAGCAAAAGTAATGTACTTATAATCATTTTTAAATACTCTTGCCCCAGTAATTAAGGTAAATGATAAAGGCAATTCATAGTCATGGCAACTTTGTACGCGATCAACAGCGTCACCAGCATTACTGTTTAGTTTAATAATATATTTATCTTTACCCGTTGGAGTAACGTCTTTGTATACCGTTGCATTTACTGCGTATACCGATATTGATTTCCCTTCTTTCATTATGACTCCAATGCAGATTTGATGAATAGCTAACGCTTAACATATGGGGATTTTAGGAGCGCTGTTTCAGCGAGTAAAATTCCCACCATGATTTTTTTGTTATACCTACTTTTTCTCGATGTGCAATACACTGTATGACCAAACCTTTATATTAATGTCTTTACACGAATCACCATCCAAGCAAATACCACTAAACCAGAGATCGCCAATTCCAAAATTCATACCGTTATAGTTATAAAATAATGAACTAAAATTTTGTGCTTTAACTCGTTCAAGCATTTCAGGTTTAACAATTTTATCGTAGTTTCAAGAAACGCTTCTTTTGAATCATAATACACTCCACCTGAAGGGTAATTTACCCTAATTGGATACAAGTTTAGAGTCGCAACCTTTTCTTTATTACCTGAAAGTAAGCTAGATTTTTAGTACTTTGAAAAATTTCTCATAGTCCACATCAGTTTTAAAATACTCATTCAACCTTTCGTTCGTTACTTCGTTTTGACCCGCAAAGACAGCAACACTATTTAAAAAGACTAACAAGAAAAGTAGACAGGCCTTCAAGATAACTCCCTGTAAGTATAACACTCCAATTAACGGGCAGGGGCATGGCGCGCACAATGCCGAAGGCGCGCCATGTGACTGTCCCAGCGAGCGAAGCGAGTGCGTTGAATTGTTTGTTAGCTGCTTTACTTAATTGTAAACCTGCCAACCGTTTTCAGTTTCGATGAACGTTATTTTATGCGTCATATATTGAATGTCACCCGCTGAAAATTCTCCGTATTCTTGAACAAACTCTAACTTTAAAAATCCAGTTCCAGACATTAGCCCAACCAAACCTAAAGCCATGTTTTCCATAATGTCAGAGCCTTTTGCGGCCTTCGTATTCTTATCTATTTTGGCAATAGCTTCATCTAGAACCCCGCTAGAAGGACTTTTACTGAATACAAACTAGAGAATACAAACTAGACATCCAAGATAAAATACTTATATAAGTTCGTCCATTTAATTACCAATATATGAGTTAGTTTTTGGCTCTGGATTGAGACTTTGGGTGAATATTACAAACGCCTATTTTCAGTTTATAAAATTAGGCTATTTACCTGAATTGCAGCCGAGCGAAGGCTTGATGGTGACTGTGCTAGCAGAGTGTTTGTTTAAGTATTGAAGCTAGGCTCGTTTGAGTAAGGTTTTAGCCTT